>NZ_JBBUKU010000001.1:0-1649114 GCF_038066655.1 Pigmentiphaga sp. YJ18
ACCCTGCCGCAAGGCCCCTTCTTTTGGTCGGCTGCTTCGCTGCGCCCGCTTATGCGTAACCGCTGCTGAAACTGCCTTCCTCACCCTTCGCTTGCTTCGCTGCGCCGTTCGCGTTGCGTTGTTTGCATCGAGAAAGAGACTATAGCACGCATTGAAATCGGCACGCAAATCGATCCAGGCTTTCTTGTCAGTTTCGTGACCGGAATCGGGCCTTTTCAGGCCCCGATACAGCGCGCAAAGCGCGCTGTATCGCCGTTTGGCATGGGCAAAAAAAATTTTTACGACTCGCTGGCAGAGGCTCCTGCCCCACTACTACTTATGCTGGAACGACGGAGGGCGCTTGGCGATGAAGGCATCCATGCCTTCCTTCTGGTCGTGCGTGCCGAACAGCGAATGGAACAGGCGTCGCTCGAACTGCATGCCTTCGGCCAGCGGCGTCTCGAAGGCGCGGTTCACCGCTTCCTTGGCCATCATGACCGAGGGCAGCGACATCGAGGCAATGACGGTGGCCATTTCGATCGCCTCGTCCAGCAGCTTGTCCGCGGCCACCACGCGCGAGACCAGGCCCGCGCGTTCGGCCTCGGCCGCGTCCATCAGCCGGCCGGTCAGCACCAGGTCCATGGCCTTGGCCTTGCCCACCGCGCGCGGCAGGCGCTGCGTGCCGCCGGCGCCGGGAATGATGCCCAGCTTGATCTCGGGCTGCCCGAAGCGCGCCGTCTCGGCCGCCACCAGGATGTCGCACATCATGGCCAACTCGCAGCCGCCGCCCAGCGCATAGCCGGCCACGGCCGCGATCACCGGCTTACGGATGCGGCGCAGGGTCTCCCAATTGCAGGTGATGAAGTCCGAGGCGTAGGCCTCTATATAGGAGAGGTCTTTCATCGCGCCGATGTCGGCGCCCGCGGCAAAGGCCTTTTCGCTGCCGGTGATGACCATGGCGCCGATATCGGGATCGGCGTCGAACGCCAGCAGCGCCGCTCCCAGCTCGTCCATCAGCGCGTCGTTCAGCGCATTGAGCGCCTTGGGACGATTCAGGGTCAGCAGGCCGACCCGGCCACGATTTTCGACCAAAACCAGAGCTTCGCTCACGTCCACACTCCTTCCTATATATAGATGTACCCCGGGGGCGCCTCAAGCATACCTGCACCCGCGGCACCCGCGGCTTGAGTTTCCCCCCGCCATGGCGCACCATCTTCGGTTCCGTATCTCGAGGAAAGGACATGGCTGGAGGAGCAAGCAGCGGCCGCAGCATCATCGGACTGCTGCTGGCCGCGGGCCGGGGATCGCGCTTTTCGGCGGACGGCAGCGCGAACAAGCTGCTGGCCCGCGTCGACGGCCGGCCGGTCTGCGCCGGGGCGGCCCAGGCCCTGCGCGGGGCGCTGCCCCGGGTGGCGGCGGCGGTCTCGCCCACGGCTCCCGGGGTGGGCGAGGCGCTGCGGCAGGCCGGATGCGAGGTCATCGTGTGCGACCGCGCCGCCGAAGGCATGGGCGGCACGCTGGCGCAGGCCGTCTCGTGGCTGTCAGCCCGGGAGCAGGCGGCCGGCAACGAAGCGCCCGCCTGGTGCATCATGCCCGCCGACATGCCCTGGGTGCATGCCGATACTGTAGCGGCGCTGCGCGACGCCTGGCTGGCGCTGCCTCCGTCCCGGCGCGAACGCGCGGTGCTCGCGCCCACCTATCGCCAGATGCGTGGCCACCCGGTCCTGCTTGGACCGGACTGGGCCGCGGCGCTGGCGCAATTGCAAGGCGACGAAGGCGCCCGCGCCCTGATCTCCGGCCAGGTCACCCCCCTGGCCGTGGAAGATCCGGGCTGCGTTCGCGACGTCGACACGCCGGACGACCTGGCGCCGGGCCCGACGCTCCTGGGATGAGGAGCCCCCTAGGCGCTGACGCGCAGCGCCATGGATGACCAACATGAAGGAACCTATGCAACGGACCGCCGTTTCCAATCGCCCCGCGCCTCGCCGGCGCGCGTCCCAGCCGGACACGCCCATGGCCGAAGCCATCTCTTACCGCCTGGAACTCATCGATCCGGCCGGGCACCGCTGCCGGGTCACGATGTCCATTCCCGACCCCGACCCGACCGGGCAGTGCGTCAGCCTGCCCGCCTGGATACCCGGCAGCTACATGATCCGCGACTTCGCGCGGCAGATAGAAAGCATCGAGGCGCGGGCGTGGGGCCGCAAGATCGAACTGAGCAAGCTGGACAAGCAGACCTGGCAGGCCGCGCCCTGCCGCGGGCCGCTGCAGATCGTCTGCGAGATCTACGCCTGGGACCTGTCGGTGCGCGCCGCGCACCTGGACCAAAGCCACGGGTTCTTCAACGGCACCAGCGTCTTCCTGCGCGCGGCCGGCCACGACGGCGTGCCCTGCCTGCTGGAACTGGTGGCGCCGCGCGGCCTGGACTGGAAGGTCTACACCAGCCTGCCCGAGGCCGAGGGGCATCCCCAGCGTGCGCCGCGCCACGGTTTCGGCATGTACCGCGCGCCGGACTACGACGCGCTGGCCGATCACCCCATCGAGATGGGCACACCCCAGGTCGCCAGTTTCGAGGCCTACGGCGCGCGGCACGAGCTGGTTTTCACCGGCGACATTCCCAACCTGGATCTCGAACGGCTGGTGACGGACATCCGCAAGATCTGCGAGAAGCAGATCGCCTTCTTCGAACCGCGGACGCGGCGGGCGCCGTTCCTGGACAGTTCGGACCGCTATGTCTTCATGACCATGGTCACCGGCGACGGCTACGGGGGCCTGGAACACCGTTCGTCCACCGCGCTGATGACCTCGCGCTCGGACCTGCCCGTGCAGGGACGGCCCGAGCAGACCGACGGCTACCGCAACTTCCTGGGCCTGGTCAGCCACGAGTATTTCCACACCTGGAACGTCAAGCGCATCAAGCCCGCGGCCTTCGCGCCCTACGACCTGGACCGTGAGAACCATACGCGGCTGCTGTGGCTGTTCGAGGGCTTCACGTCCTATTACGACGACCTGTTCGTGCTGCGGGCCGGCGTGATCACCGAACCGGACTACCTGCGCACGCTGGCCAGGACGGTATCCCTGGTGCACGCGGCACCCGGCCGCTTCAAGCAATCGGTGGCGGAAAGTTCGTTCGACGCCTGGACGCGCTACTACCGCCAGGACGAGAACTCGCCCAACGCCATCGTCAGCTACTACACCAAGGGCTCGCTGGTCGCGCTGGGGCTGGACCTGCTGCTGCGGCACGAAACCGGCGGGCGCCACAGCCTGGACGACGTGATGCGGCAGCTGTGGGCGCGTTATGGCCGCGATTTCTACCGGGGCGGCGCGCGCGGCGTCGAGGAAGACGCCATGCCGGACCTGATCCGGGAAGCCACCGGCGTGGACGCGCGCGATTTCCTGCGCCGCCACGCCTACGGCCGCGAGGACGTACCCTTGGCGGAACTGCTCGCGCAGCAGGGCTATGCCCTGACCTGGAAGGCCTCGTCGCCGCTTCCTTCCCTGGGCGTGAAGACCGCGCGCCAGGGGGAGGACCTGCGCCTGGCCACCGTGTACACGCTCGGCCCGGCCCACCGGGCGGGGCTGTCGGCACAAGACGTGCTGGTGGCCATCGACGGCCTGCGCGTGCAGAACGGCAACCTGGACAAGCTCCTGGCGCGCTACCGGCCCGGCGACCTGGTCGAGATCCATGCGTTCCGGCGCGATGAACTGCGCCGGTTCACGGTGAAGCTCGAGCCGGCGCCGGAAACGGAGTGCGTGATCGCGGCGGCCTGACCCGGCCGCCGGCCCTCACCAGGCGACGGGTTCCCGCCCCTGCTCCGCCAGCCAGCGGTTGGCGGTTTCGAAGTGCCCGCACCCCAGGAACGGCACCGGCGGGCGCCGGGCCGACAGGGGCGAAGGATGATTGGCCATCAGCACCAGGTGTCTGCCGCCGGGCGGCAGCAATGCCTGCTTGGCCTGCGCGTGCGCGCCCCACAGCATGAAGACCTTGGGCGAAGGTTCGCGCGCGATCGCGGCGATGACCGCGTCGGTGAACGCCTCCCAGCCCTGCTTCGCGTGCGAGGCGGGCGCGCCGTCTTCCACCGTCAGCGACGTATTGAGCAGCAGCACGCCCTGCCGGGCCCATCGCTGCAGATCGTTGCCGAAAGCGGCGGGATTGCCGCCGAAGCTGGCCGCGATCTCGTTGAAGATGTTGCGCAGGCTGGGCGGCCGCTTGAAGCCGTCCGGCACCGAGAACGCCAGGCCCTGGGCCTGGCCGGGGCCGTGATAGGGATCCTGCCCCAGGATCACGACCCGGGTGGACTCCGGCGTGGCCAGATCCAGCGCGCGGAACGGCAAGGCCGGATAGATCACCGCGCCCGCTTCCCGGCGCAGGTCGACGAAGCGCCGCAGCGCGTCGAACGACGGGCTGGCCAACGCCTCGGCCAGCAATTCGCGCCAGCCGGCAGGCAGGCGATCCACGTGGCCTTGCAGCGGTTCGGCCAGGCGGTTGCCCGGCTCCGCCGCGAACAGATCGGCGGGCGCGCTCACTGGACTACCCTCCTGTCGCTGCGCGACATCCTCCCCGAGGGAGGTCGCGCGCCCTTCGGGCGGCCGGGCGGGCGCGCTCATGCGAACAGCCGCGACAGTTCGGCGCCGGGATCGGGCGCCCGCATGAAGGCCTCGCCCACCAGGAAGGCGTTGACGCCGTACTCGCGCATCTGGCGGACCTCGGACTGGCCCAGGATGCCGCTTTCCGTGACCACGCGCTTGCCGGCCGGAATACGTGGCAGCAGGTCGATCGTGTTCTGCAAGGAGACCTCGAAAGTCCGCAGGTTGCGGTTGTTGATGCCGAGCAGGCTGGTACGCAATTCCAGCGCCGTATCCAGCTCGGCCGCGCCGTGGACCTCCACCAGCACGTCCATGCCGAGTTCCAGGGCCAGCGCTTCCAGGTCCCGCAACTGCGAGGGCGCCAGCGCGGCCACGATCAGCAGGATGCAATCGGCGCCCATCGCACGCGCCTCGACCACCTGGTAGGCATCGACGATGAAATCCTTGCGCAGCACGGGCAGCGCGCACGCGGCGCGGGCGCGGCGCAGGTAGTCCTGCGATCCCTGGAAGAACTGCACGTCGGTCAGCACGGACAGGCAGGCCGCGCCATGCGTGGCATACGAGGCCGCGATCTCGTCGGGCTGGAAGTTCTCGCGCAGCAGACCCTTCGAAGGCGAGGCCCTCTTGATCTCGGCGATGACGCCGGACTGGCCCGCCGCCACCTTGGCCTCGATCGCCTGCGCGAAGCCCCGCACGTCCTGCCGGGCCTCGGCTTCGCGCCGCAGGTCGGACTCGCTGCGAAGCAGGCGCGCGGTGGCGACCTCTTCGGCCTTTACTTCCAGTATGCGTTGGAGAATGTCACTCATGACCCACCCATCAAGATTCCTGTGCGAAGGCGGCTTATTGCGCCGCCTTCCTGGTGAACGATACGAACTCGTCCAGCCGCGCGCGCGCGGCGCCGCTGGCGATCAGCTCGAAGGCCTTGCGTATACCCTCGGCCACCGATGACACGGTATTGCCGGCATACATGGCCAGGCCGCCGTTCAGCGCAACGATGTCGCGCGCGGGGCCTGGTACGTTGGACAAGGCTTCCAGCACGAGTTCACGGGATTCGTCGCGATTGGCGACTTTCAGGCTGCGGTTGGACACCATCTGGAGACCGAAGTCCTCGGGATGGATCTCGTATTCGTGCACTTCGCCGTCGCGCAGCTCGCCCACCATGGTGGCCGCGCCCAGCGAGGCCTCGTCCATGCCGTCCTTGCCGTAGACCACCAGCACGTGCTTGGACCCCAGGCGCTGCAGCACCCGCACCTGGATGCCGACCAGGTCGGGATGGAACACGCCCATGAGCTGGTTGGCGGCGCCGGCCGGATTGGTCAGCGGCCCCAGCAGGTTGAAGATGGTGCGCACCGCCAGTTCCTTGCGGATGGGCGCGATGTTCTTCATGGCCGAGTGGTGAACGGGCGCGAACATGAAGCCGATGCCGGTGGCTTCGATGCATTCGGCCACGGCCGCGGACGGCAGCATGACGTTGGCGCCCAGCGCCTCCAGCACGTCGGCGCTGCCCGAGGACGACGAGACCCCGCGATTGCCGTGCTTGGCGATCTTGGCGCCGCCGGCCGCCGCCACGAACATGGCCGCGGTCGAGATGTTGAAGGTATGCGCGCCGTCGCCGCCGGTGCCGGCCAGGTCGACCAGGCGGTCGGTATCGGGAACCTGCACGCCGTCGGCGAACTCGCGCATGACCTGCGCGGCCGCGGTGATCTCGCCTATGGTCTCTTTCTTGACGCGCAGGCCCATGATGAGCGCGGCCGCGGTCGCCGGCGACATCTCGCCGCGCATCAGCATGCGCATCAGCGACAGCATCTCGTCGTGGAATATCTCGCGGTGTTCGATGCAACGCACCAGCGCTTCGGTCGGGGTAATGGACACCATGGACTCCTTGGGAAATCGTTGCCGCTGGTTCATGCGTTCAACTGCAGGAAATTGCGCAGCAAGGCATGGCCATGCTCGCTCAAGACGGATTCGGGGTGGAACTGCACCCCGTAGACGGGAAGGCTGCGGTGGCGCAGGCCCATGATCTCCCCATCGTCGGTCTGCGCCGTCACCTCCAGGCAGTCGGGCAGGCTGTCGCGTTCGATCGCGAGCGAGTGGTACCGGGTGACCGTGTAGGGAGACGGCAAGCCTTGGAACACGTCGCTGCCCGTATGGGTCAGGGCCGACGTCTTGCCGTGCATGATCTGCCGCGCGCGGACGATTTTGCCACCAAACGCGGCACCGATGGACTGGTGGCCCAGGCACACGCCCAGGATGGGCACCTTGCCGGCATAGGCCTGGATGAGCGGCACCGAGATGCCGGCCTCGGCGGGCGAGCACGGCCCGGGCGAGACGCAGATGCGCTCGGGCGCCAGGGCCGCGATCTCGTCCAGCGTGATCTGGTCGTTGCGATACACCCGCACGTCCGCGCCGAGTTCGCCGAAATACTGGACCAGGTTGTAGGTAAAGGAATCGTAATTGTCGAGCATCAGCAGCATGCCGCTCTCCCCGTGGAATCGAACAGGCCGGTGGCCGGGAACACGTCGGCGATCGCGCCGTCCGGGAGCTGGCGCCACCACGCGAGCGACGAGCCACGATGCACGTGTGCGGGGGTTCGGCTGGCAAGGGGGGATACTGCTGGATACACGGACAATCTCCTGGATCGGGAGCCGCCGTGCCGGGGGAGCTGTGTGAATTCGCGACCTGCCACCGGTTACGGCGGCAGGGTGCAGTTCTCGAACCGCAACAACGTGCCGCTTCCTAGCGGAAGCGCCACCACTGAGCTGCTTGGTTCGAAACGATGCGGTTCATGTCTTGAAGTGAGTCGGGAGCCGCGGCCATGTGCGCGTTTCAGCTCCGGCGGGAATTCTAGCGCGTCCGCGTTTCGCTTGTCGAACGGAAGAAATGGGGACGGAACAAGAACGTCCCCACCGCCTTCTTCCCTAAAACGGCACCCCGTCCAACCGCCCCATCTTGCCGCTGGCGAAGTCGCGCTTGGCCTGCAGCAGGCGCTCGGGCGTGTCCATCACGAACGGCCCACCGAAGAAAATCTGCCCCTGCGCCGGCGGCCCGCCCAGCAGAGCGACGTCTGCGGGGCCCTGCGCCGTGGCCCGCAGCTCGACCGAGTCGCCGGGCGCCAGGACCGCCAGCGCGCCGGCGCCGAGCGTCCTGCCATCGCCGAGATCCAACTGGCCGTCCAGCACGACCAGGCCCAGCTCCTCTTCCGGCACCGGCAGCACGGTACGCCCTCCCGAAGCCAGCCGGACATGTGCCAGCAGCGTGGGCATGGTCGTGGCCATGGGGCCGGCATGCCCACCGATGTTTCCCGCGATCACGCGCACGCGCGCGCCGCCCTGTTCGAATTCGGGAATGCTGCCGCGCCGGAAGGACGCATAGGCGGGCTCGATCAG
This sequence comes from Pigmentiphaga sp. YJ18, assembly GCF_038066655.1. Taxonomy (NCBI): domain Bacteria; kingdom Pseudomonadati; phylum Pseudomonadota; class Betaproteobacteria; order Burkholderiales; family Alcaligenaceae; genus Pigmentiphaga; species Pigmentiphaga sp. YJ18. The sequence goes on from NZ_JBBUKU010000001.1 coordinate 7,953, forward strand.
CTTCTGTCCGGGTGGCAGACTGGTCCAGAGCTGCAGGCCATGGCGGCCGCCGGCCGGCTGCTCGGCGTGGAGCATGCCCCGGCCGGCCCGTATCCATTGGGCGTCGCCCGCGCCCAGGCGGTCGCGGAAACCTTCGCTGTCGCGGTGCTCGACCTCGCCCTCCAGCAGGTAGCTGATCACCTCTATGCCCGCGTGCGGATGCGGCGAATCGCCGATGCCGCGCCGGGACCGATGGCGATAGTGGTCGATGAAAACGAAAGGCCCCAGCGAAATCCGGTCCCGCTGCGGCAACGCGCGCCACAGCAGCATGTCGCCGTCATCGATGACGCGCTGCGCGGGCAGCACGGCGGATACAAGGCGTTCGGTCATGATGAAGATTCTCCTGTCGTCGTTCAGGCGCCGGCCGCGGCCAGGCCGTCGATCCGCAGCGTCCCGACGGCGCCGTGCATCTCGATCGGCGCGATGTCCTTGCCGTGGACCACCACGCCGCCCGCGATCTCGATCTCGCGCGCCGAACCGCCGGACTTGACGCTGAGCGCGATGGCCGACAGCTTCACGACCACGCCCTTGACCAGCGAATCGCCGGTGCCGCCAAAGGTCTCGATGCCGCGGCGCACCGACAGGCGGCCGATGGGCTGGCTGATCTGGATCCCGACCGCGCCGTCCGCATGCGTGACGAGCCGGTCGAACTCCGCCACGTTGACGGTACCGTCGTAGACGTTGAAGGCGCGCGCGCCCTGCCCGAAGGTTTCGATGGGCGCGTGCACGCGCAGTTCGTTGACCACGCCGAAGTTGACGAAGCCGATACCGCTGGGGCCATACGAGGTCAGCTTTTCCCGCGCGTCCCAGCGATCCACCGTGCCCCAGTTGTCGAGCACCATGTCGTTGACGCCGTAAGTCACGACCGGCCCGAGGTTGCGCACCACGTCGACGAAGGCGTTGCTGACGGTGAACACGCCGCCGGTGATCTGGTCGGGCGTGCCGGCGGGAATCCGGCCGTCGCTATGGACCGCGCCGGTTTCCAGCAGGGACACAGCCAGGCGCCCTCCCCCGGCCATGCCGCTGACGAAGATCCCGCTGCCCAGCACGGGTGCGGTGGGCCGGCCGGCCGACAGGCCGGTCAGGCGTGCGCTGATGGTCACGGCGGCATCGTCCTGCATGTTCCACAACGTGAAGGCGCCCTGGGTCACGTAGACGCCATAGCCTTGCGGCCGGTCGGCCCGGGCCCGCGCATCGGCCGCGACGATGTCCAGTCCGTCGACCTCGACATGGCCCGCGCGGACCTTGTCGCGGGCCAGGATCTGGACCTGTCCGACGGTGGTCACCGCCGCGAGGCGGATGCGGCCCAGCCCGTCCACCCCGGTATCGTTGAAGATGGCTCGCCGGTCGGGCGAGGCTTCGATGCGCAGGTCACGGATCTCGTTGTCCTCGCTCAGCTGCACGCCATCGCTGCCCGCGGCGAAGGCCAGGACCGCGCCGGCTTCCCCGCCGACCAGGGACTGGCCCGGCAGCAGCCGGATCGAAGGCAGGCCGGACAGCAGCCCGCCTACGGCGATGACCTGCCTGCCGGCGTCCTGCACGGCAGCTTGAAGTGCTTCGGAAGTGGTGACGAGTGCTTGCGATGCCATAATGGCGCTCCTGGATGATGGAAGGCCGCGGTAGCCGGCCCGAGAAGCCCTACTCTAGGCTTGGGGGCGATGCCGATGAAGGGGACGGCGGGCACTTCATTTGTGCCCAGCCGGCATCAATCCATGGATCGCGCGGACGAATGCGCGCACAATGCTCGTCGGACGATGCGGGGCGAACGGCATGAACGAAGCGTCAGGCAAACTGGACACGGTGGAGATGTTCTGCGCGGCGGCCCGGGCCGGGAGCTTCACCGCGGCCGCGACCGTGCTGGGTACGACGCCTTCGGCGATCAGCAAGGCCGTGCGGCGCCTGGAGGACAGGCTGGGCGTCAAGCTGTTCGCGCGAACCACCCGCGCAATCCGGCTGACGGACGACGGACAGGCCTATTACCGCACGTGCAGCCAGGCCCTGGAAAACATCCACGACATCGAGCGTTCGCTGACGGGACACCGGCTGCCACGCGGCGAACTGCGCATCAGCGCTCCCGCCAGCTACGGCATCAAGCGGCTGATCCCGCTCGTGCCACGCTACGTGGCGCACCATCACGGGCAGGTGAAGGTGACCGTCTCGGTCAGCAACGCCGTGGCGGATTTCGTGATGGACGACGTCGACATGGCGATACGCATCGGCGAGGTCGCGGACTCGCGGCTGGTCGCGCGGCCGCTGCACCCGGCCAGCCCGCGCATCGTCGCCTCGCCGGCCTATCTGCGCCGGCACGGCACGCCCGCCACGCCAGAGGACATGGCCAACCACGCCTGCCTGGGATTGATCATGCCCGACAGCGGCCGCGCCATGCCCTGGACCTTCGCGCCGTCGGCTGATGGCATGGCCACGCAGGTCCGGCTCCAGCCCGCGATGAACTTCGACCATCCGCTGGGCACGCTAGCGGCCGCGTTGAGCGACGCCGGCCTCGCGCAGTTGCTGGACTTCACCGTCGAGGACGACCTGCGCAGCGGCCGCCTGGTGGAGGTCCTGGCCGCGTGGCGTCCGCCAGCCCAGCCGGTTTCCGTCGTCTGGCCCGGCAATCGCCATGTGCCCGCCACGGTGCGCAGCTTCGTGGATTTCCTAGTCGATACCGCCCACGCCTGACCGGCCCTATCAAATCCCTTTATCGCCCACCGCCTCGATTCGATTGGCGCCGATGCCGCTCGCGTTCGCATAATCATCCCACCTCGATGCCCCGGCGCGGCCGGACGCATCCGGGGCCAATCGGAGACGTGTCGATGCGATTCGCGGTAACAGAGATAGTCGAGGACTTCGTGGGCGAAATCGAGGACTTCCCCTTCGATGCCATCGACCAGGATGTCGTTGCCCAGTTGAAAGCGGCGTGGTTCCGCTACCCGGTCCTGCGCTTTCGCGGCGTCCGGATCGGCGATCGGGAGCAGGTGGCCTTCAGCCGTGCGCTCGGCCCGGCGGTGTTCCATCCTCGGCAGCTCCAGGAAGGCAGGAATGCCGAGTTCCCCGAAATCCTGGTCATCAGCAACAAGAAGAAGGCCGACGGTTCGCCGGCGGGCGACCTGGGCGACGGCGAAGTGCGCTGGCACACGGACACCTGGTTCGTCGAACAGCCGCCGTCGGCCGCCATTCTGCGGGCGGTCGAACTGCCCGACCAGGGCGGCAACACGTATTTCGCCAACATGTATGCCGCCTACCAGAGCCTGGACACGGCAATGAAGGCGCGCCTGGACGGCCTCGCCATCCATCACCAGTCGGTCGTCGACGGACGCGGGGAGGTCAGGCTGGGCAAGACGCCGCCGGCATCCGACGACTACGCCGCCTGGGCCGGCGTCGATCACCCGCTGGTCCGGCGGCATCCCGGATCCGGCCGTCCATGCCTGTACCTGGGCGGCGATCGTCCGCACCAGTCCATCCCCGGCATGCCCCAGGACGAAGCGGCGCCGTTGCTGGCGGCCCTGTGGGCGGCGGCCACCGATGCCCGCCACGTCTGGGCGCAGCAATGGCGGCCCGGCGACATGATGATGTGGGACAACCGCTGCCTGCTGCACAAGCGCGATGCCTTCGACCCGCGATCCGTGCGGCGCCTGCATCGGACCACCGTCGAGGGCGAGCGGCCGATCGCGGCGGAGCTGGCCCATGCCTGAGGCAGCCTTCCGCTTCGGCGACCTGCCGGCGCCCCTGCCGCCCGAGCTGCGCGCGCTGGCCGACGGCCTGGAACCCGCCGCGCTGGGCCACCTGCTGGACCAAGGCTTCACCGGACCGCGCCACCGCCATCTGGCGGGCCGCCGCGAGCCGTCGGTGGGCATGGTCGTGACCTGCTTCAGCCCCGGCGCTGACAACGCCATCGTGCATCACGCGGTTTCCCGCCTGCGGCCCGGCGATTTCCTGGTCATCGCACGCGGCCCGGACCGCCCCGAGGCCTGCCTGGGAGGCGGTCTGGCACTGGCCGCCGAACGAGCGGGCTGCGCCGGCATCCTGGTGGACGGCCCGGTCACGGACGTGCAGGAACTCCGGCAACTGGCCTTGCCCGTCTGGGCGGTCGGCCTGACCGCGCTGACCTGCAAGCGCCACTATGAAGGCGGCACATTCTGCGAGCCCGTCTCCATCGATGGCATGGACATCGCCCCCGGGATGCTGGCGCTGGGCGACGAGAACGGCGTGCTTTTCGTGGACGGCCCCCGCCTGCAGGCATGCGCGCCGGAGGCGAAGGCGCGGCAGTCCGCGCAGGCGGAACGCTATGCCCGGGTCCGCGCGGGCGGGCGCCTGGCCGCGCTCAACGGCACGGACGAGGCGTTCGCGCGGATCCTGGCGGAGACGGCGCGATGACCCCGTTCTCCCTGGAGCCCAAGCGATACGACGAACTGGTCCGGATCCGGCGCGACATCCACCGCCATCCCGAACTCGCGTTCGCGGAGCGGCGCACCGCGGCCATCGTCCGGCACGACCTGGCCGAGTTGGGGCTCGATGCCGTTTCCGGCGTGGCCGGCACCGGCGTCGTGGCGGTGCTGGACACCGGTCGCCCCGGGCGCACGGTCGGGCTGCGCGTCGACATGGACGCCCTGCCCATGACGGAAACCGCCGACGTGCCGTTCAAGTCCGAGGTGCCGGGCGCGGCCCACACCTGCGGCCACGACGTGCATTGCGCCATCGGACTGGGCGCGGCCTCGCTGCTGTGCGAGCGGCGGCACACCTTGCGCGGCCGCTTCAAGTTCCTTTTCCAGCCTGCCGAGGAAACGCTGGAGGGCGCGCGGGCGATGATCGAGGCGGGCGTGCTCGAGGCGCCGGCGGTGGACGTGCTGCTGGGCTGCCACAATTCACCGCAGCTGGACACGGGCCGGATCGGCTACCGGCACGGGGCGTCCATGGCCTCGTCCAGCGCCTTCGTCATCGACGTTCGCGGCGCGGCCGGCCATGCCGCCCATCCCCGCTCCGGCGTGGATGCCTTGCAGGCCTTGCCCATGCTGCTGACCGGGCTCAACGCGATACGCGCCAAGGAAGTCGCCGCCGACCAGCCCCTGATCCTTTCCGTGGGCCGGATCCAGGGCGGCCGCGCGCGCAACGTCATCTGCGACGCGGTCACGCTGGAAGGCACCTGCCGGACGCTCGACGACGCCGTGCGCGGCGAGGTCGAGGCCGCGCTGCGCCGGCTGGCGCAAGGCACGGCCACGGCCACGCGGACGGCGGTGGACGTGCAATGGCGTACCCTGGCCCCCGCGCTGGTCAACGACCGCGACACCCTGGAGCGGGCCATCCGCGCGATCGAACGCGGCCTGGGCGCCGGCGCCCTGGTCGCACTCGATGCGCCGTCGATGGGCGGCGAGGATTTCGCCTGGTACGGACAACATGTCCCCGTCGCGCACCTGCGCATCGGATCCCGTTGCGCGGGACCCTCGACACAACTGCACCAAAGCGATTATTTCTGCGACGAACGCGCCATCGAGGCCGGGGCCCTGGCCCTGGCCGCGGCGGCGGCCGAGCTGGCCGCGACCTGACGCGGCGCCGTTCGCACCTACCCTGCAAGGAAACCCTCATGGAACGACGACGATTCCTGTTTGGCCTGGCGGCGGCCGCCGCGATGCCCACGGCCCGGTCCCAGAGCCGGCCGATCCGTTTGCTGGTCCCCTTCGCCCCCGGCGGCGCGACCGACGTCATCGCGCGCGAGATCGCGGTGCTGATGGGAAAACACCTGGGCGCCGCCGTGGTGGTGGAGAACCGCGGCGGCGCGGGCGGATCGATCGGCACCTCGGAAGTCGCGCGCGCCGCCCCCGACGGCTACACGCTGGGACTCGCCACGCAATCGACCCACGCGGTCAACCCCGTCGTCTACCGCAAGGTGGGATACGATCCCCTGACCGACTTCACGCTGCTGGGGGAGATCGCGCAGGCGCCCGGCATCCTGCTGGTCAACAGCAAGGTGCCGGCCACGACGCTGGCGCAATTCGTGCAGCATCTGCGCAGCCATCCCGACCAGTTGACCTATTCGTCCCCCGGCAACGGCACCATCGGCCACGTCTGGGGCGAACAGTTCAAGCACTCGACCGGCACGGCCATGCTGCACGTGCCGTACAAGGGCGCCTCGCAGGCCCTGGCCGACCTGGTGGCGGGCCAGGTCGATTCGACCTTCACCTCGGTCGCCTCGGCCATGCCCTATCTGCGGAACGGCCGGGTACGCGCGCTGGCGGTAAGCTGGCCCAGGCGCCTGGACATGCTGCCCGCGGTGCCGACCTATGCCGAGGCGGGATGGCCGGACAACAACCAGCCGACGTGGTACGGCCTAGTGGGACCGGCCGGCCTTGCCGAGGACACGCGCGGCGCGCTGCGGGCCGCCATGCGGGCCGCGCTGGACGACCCCGGCCTGCGGGAAAAGTACCGCGGACAAGGCGTGTTTCCCGCCCTGGGCACGCCGGAGCAGTTCGCGGCGACCATCCGGCGCGACATGGACAGCATCGCGGCCATCCGCAGGACTGCCCAGATTTCGGTGGACTAGCCGGCGTTTCTGCCCGATCATCGTCTCCGGTTTTCTTCCAGGCGGACGATAGACCTTGGCATTGAAACTCAGGCAGATCGAAGCCTTCCGGGCGGTCATGCGGGAAGGCAGCATGGTGCGGGCCAGCTCGGCGCTGGCCATCACCCAACCGGCCGTCAGCTACCTGATCGGATCGCTGGAAAGCGCCGTGGGTTTCGCGCTGTTCCGGCGCGAGAAGGGCAAGCTCATTCCCACGCCCGAGGCGCACCAGCTCATCGACGAGGTCGACCGCCTGTACGAAAGCGTGGACGAGGTCGAGGCGGTGGCGCGGCTGATCGCCAATCACCAGCGCGCGGTGCTGCGCATCCTGCTGACCCCCGCCCTGTCCACGGGCGCCTGCGTCCAGGCCATCGGCCGCTACGCGGCGCGGCACCCGGGCATCCGCCTGGACATCGATACCGCGCACCGGGCGACGATCCTGCGCCGCCTGCTGTCGGGCCACGCCGACCTGGCGGTGCTGTCGCTGCCGGTGGAAACGGATCGGATCGTGGCGACCAGCGTCTTCACCAGCGATCTGGTCTGCGTTCTTCCGGCGCACCACGAACCGCCCCGGCCGAACACCATCACCCCAGGCGACCTGGCGGGCGTCCCGTTGATCGGGCTCAAGCCCAGCGGCGTGATCCGCCCCATCGTCGACCGCTGGTTCTCGGCGGCGAACGTCACGCCACGCTTCGACATCGAGGTGCGCGATGCCTGGACCGCCATCGAACTCGTGCGCGGCGGCGCGGGTGCCGCCATCGTGAGCCGCATCAGCGTCCCGCCTTTCGGCGCGGATCCGCTGCGCGTGCTGACGCTCGCGCCGGCCGGGCACATCGAGATCGGCATCGTGTCGCCGGCCTCGCTTCCCGTCCACCGTACGGTGGGCGCCCTGGCGGATTTCCTGCGCGAGCAGATGCGGCTCAAACCGTGCGCCGCGTCTTCATCAACATGTCGTAGAGCAACTGCGCCACCGGACTGAGCTGCCTGCCGCGCCGGTGGATCAGCCCGATGTCCCGGCTGACGGCCGGCTCGCGCAGGGGCTTGCTGACCAGGGCCGCATGCCGGCCCTTGGGCATGGCCAATTTCGGCACGACGCCTATGCCCACTCCGGCTTCCACCAGGCTGACCAGCGCGGGGACGTGCTGGACCTCGCAGAACCATCGCGGCTGCTGCGCGCTATGCGCCAGCGCCTGGTCCATCAGGAAGCGGTTGCCGCTGCCCTGGGCCAGCCGGATGAAGTGATGATCGGCCAGCTGCGCCCAGGTCAGCGTGCGCCGCGCCGCCAGGGGGTGGTCGCGCCGAAGCGCCACCACGAAGGGTTCGTTCAGCAGGGGCTGGTAGGTGATCTCGGCGTCCTGCGTGCCGATGTAGGTCAGGCCGAAATCGGCATCGCCGCGCGCCACCGCCGTCAAGACTTCGGACGATGACTCGTCGATGATGCGGATACGGATGCGCGGATATTGCTGGTGGTACTGGTGGATGACCTCGGGCAGGAAATAGGCCACCGCCGACGGCACGCAGGCGATGGTGACCTCGCCCGACAGCTTCTCGGCCACGTCCTGGATCCCTATCAGGGCGCTCTCGAGCTCGTTCAGAACGTTTCTTGCGCGCGGCACGAAGCCGCGTCCTATGGTCGTCAGCTGGACCTTGCGCGTGGTCCGCTCGAACAGCTTGACGCCCAGGGCATCCTCCAGCTTGTCCACTCGCCGGGACAGCGCGGACTGCGACACGTGCAGGGACTCGGAAGCGGCTCGGAAGCTTCCCAGGTCCGCCACGGCAAGAAAGGCTCGCAGATCGGCCAGGTCGAATTTCATGCGTTTTTGTCAAGAATCCATCCAATTTTTGCACTTTACTCCCATTTGTCCGTCGCCCAAGATGCGTTCCATAGCCTTCTTTCCCTACGCAGGAACGCCTCATGCCCGCCACCGTTGTCCCGCCCCCGAAATATTCCGAAGCAGAACTGACCCGCCTGGGCATCCTGGCATTCCGCGCGCTCGGCCTGCCCGAGCAGGACGCCCAGGACGTCGTCCGCGTGCTGGTGCTGGCCGACATGTTCGGCTTGTCGACCCACGGCCTGAGCCGCCTCGAATCGTATGGCGATCGCCTGAAGGTCGGCGGTATCGCCGCGCGCGCCCAGGTAACGGTGAGCACGGTGGCCCCCGCGCTGCGCCTGGTCGACGGCGGCAACGGCGTCGGCCCGCTGGTCGGCATGCATGCCCTGCGCGCCGCCATGGAGGCCGCGGGCGAATGCGGCGTGGGCGTCGCGTTCGCCCGCGCCAGCAATCATTTCGGCCCGGTGTCGCCGTACTCGCTGATCGCCGCCCAGAGCGGCTTCGCCAGCATCATCGGCAGCAACGCCACCACCACCATCGCCCCCTGGGGCGGCAGCGACGCCAGGCTGGGCAACAGCCCGATCGGATTCGGCGTCCCCAACCCCGGCGGCGATCCCTTCCTGCTCGACATGGCGATGAGCGTCGTCGCCCGCGCCAAGATCCGCCGGGCCCTCAAGCAGGGCCAGCCCATCCCCGATAGCTGGGCCACCGACCAGGCCGGCCGCCCCACCACCGACCCGGCCGCCGCGCTGGACGGCTTCCTGCTTCCCATCGGCGGGCACAAGGGCTATGGCCTGGCCCTGATGGTGGACCTGTTCGCCGGCCTGCTGTCCAACGCCGCCTACCTGACCCACGTGAAGTCGTGGGTCGAGGCGCCGGACGAGCCGCAGAACCTGGGGCACTTCTTCATCCTGATCGATACGCGCCGGCTCGGCTCCACCGCCTGGCTGGCCGAGAGGATGAAGGACTTCGCCGCCATCCTGCACGGCAGCTCGCCCATCGATCCTGCCCACCCCGTCATCGTCCCGGGGGAAATCGAACTGGGCCGGCTGGCGCGCAGCCGCGCGGAGGGCATCGAACTGGATGCCGACACGGCCGCCCTGCTGGCCGCCTACGCCGCGCCTCGTTAAGGCCACGGCCAGACCAAGGAGGAAGACATGAAGACACTGGCAACGCTGGCGATGCTCGCCCTGGCACTGCCCGGGCACGCGCCCGCCGCGGACAAATATCCATCCAGGCCCGTGCGGGTCATCGTGCCCTACGTCGCAGGCGGCGCCGCCGACATCACCACGCGGGTGGTCGCCCAGAAGCTGTCGGACCGCCTGGGCGCGAGCTTCGTCGTCGAGAACAAGCCCGGCGCCAACGGCATGATAGGCACGGACTTCGTCGCCAAGGCCAAACCGGACGGCTATACCCTGCTGGCCGATGCCAGCGGGCCGCTGGTCGTCAACCCCTCCTTGTACGAAAAGGTGCCGTACGACCCGGTGAAGGACCTCATACCCGTCAGCCAATTGACCAGCTACCAGTACGCGCTGGTCGTGCCCGCGGCCTCGCCGCTGCACAGCCTGGACGACCTGGTCCGCGCCGCGCGGGCGCAGCCGGGCAAGCTCAGCTACGGGTCGGCCGGCATCGGCGCCGGCGGCCACCTGGCCGGCGAACTGCTGGCGCTGATCAGCAAGACCGAACTCACCCACGTTCCCTACAAGGGCAACGCCCAGGCCCTGGCCGACATCCTGGGCGGACAATTGTCCTTCACCTTCGACACCATCGTGACCGCCGTGCCGCACATCCGCGCCGGCAAGCTGCGCGCGTTCGCGGTGTCCGGCCCGGCGCGCTCGCCCGCGCTGCCCGACGTGCCCACCATGGAAGAGCTCGGCTACAAGGGCTTTCACATCACGCAGTTCCAGGGCATGCTTGCTCCCGCCGGCACCGATCCGGCCATCGTGAAAACCCTCAACGACGCGGTGGGCGCCGCCATGCGGGAACCCGACGTGGTCAAGCGCCTGGCCGACGAAGGCGGCTACGAGATCGTTGCCGGCTCCCCGGCGGATTTCGCCCGGCTGATCGCGACCGAACTCGACATGTACCGGCGTCTGATCCACGACGCGAACATCAGGATGCAATGAACATGACCACGATCGATGTCCTGGTCCAGGGCTACCCTGGACGCGCGACCCATCACGGCGGGCTGGGTTGGAGCACGGTGACGCTGGTGCGCACGGGCGGCCGCAACGTCCTCGTCGACGTCGGCGCCTTCGGCGCCCGCAAGCCCATCCTGAAGGCGCTTACCGAACGCGGCGTGCAGCCGGCCGACGTCACCGACGTGGTCCTGACCCATGCCCACTACGATCATGCGGTCAACTTCACGCTGTTTCCGTGGGCCACCGTCTGGATCGGCGACGAGGAACTGAGCTGGGCCGCCGCGCAGCCGCCGGGTTTCAACCCCATTCCCGAGCTTTACGTGCGCGAGCTGTGCGCCTCGCCGCGCGTGCGGCGCGTGCGCGACGGCGAAACCTTCCTGCCCGGACTGCAGGCCATCGCGGCCCCCGGCCACACGCCCGGCCATCTCCTGTTCTACCTGACCGATACGGAAGAACCGGTGCTGTTCACCGGCGATGCGGCCAAGAACCGCGCCGAACTGCTCAGCATGAGCGTGGCGGACACCGACGACGCGCGGGCCAGCGCCCGCAGCCTGGAAAAAATCTGGCAGCTCTGGAAACAGCGGCCCGGCACCTTGCTGGTCCCCGGCCATGACCTGAGCATGCGCCTGGACGCCGAAGGCCGCCCTGTCTATGTGGGCGAACGCGCCGCGGAAATCGGCGTCTGGTTCAGCGAAACGCTGCAACAGGCCAGGATCGACCTCTGCTGCGCACCCCGGCTCGATTTCTCTGAACTCGCGAACGACTGACCATGCCCATCACTCCCGACGTACGCGCCGCCTTCGCCCCCAACGGTGTGCTCCGCGCCTCCATCAACATCGGCAATCCCATTCTTGCCTCGCTGGATGCAGGCAGCGACACGCCGCGCGGCGTATCGGTCGACCTGGCGCGGGAACTGGCGCGCCGGCTGGACCTCCCCATCGAACTGAAGGTCTTCAAGAGCGCCGGCGAATCCGTTCGCGCGGTCACCGATGAAGCGGCCGACGTCGGCTTCTTCGCCATCGACCCCGAACGCGGCCAGGGCATAGGGTTCACCGCGCCCTACGTGATCATCGAGGGATGCTACCTGGTGCCTCATGACTCGCCGCTGCGCGACAACGACGAAGTCGACGCCGCCGGCACCACCGTCGTGGTCGGCCGAGGCAGCGCCTACGACCTGTTCCTGACCCGCGCGCTCCAGCATGCGACGCTGCTGCGTGCGCCCACCTCGCCATCGGTGGTCGAGGTCTTCGTGAAGGAAGGCGCCGACGTCGCCGCCGGCGTGCGCCAGCAGTTGGAGGCCGACATGGCGAACCGCGAAGGACTGCGCCTCCTGCCCGGACGCTTCATGGAAATACGTCAGGCCATGGGCCTGCCCAAGGGCCGCGGCGATGCGGCCGCCCGGGTGCTGCGGACCTACGTGGAAGAAGCCAAGGCCTCCGGCTTCGTGGCCGAGGCCCTGGAACGCCACCGGATCGAGGGCGTATCGGTGGCGCCGGCGGATTGACTCGAACGCGCAGCTAGGCAGGTCAACGCGGGACGGGTATCGCCAAGTGCAGCGTTTGATTGCAGGTATATCCTGTCATCGTCCGACTCATCAACTGCGCAACCTTGGCGTCCGGTGCTATCTGCGGGTAGGACGCCTTCAAGTACGCCTGAGCCTGCTCGAGCCTCTCCGAACGAGCGAACATCAATTTCTTCTCTGAAATGAGGTACTGAAAATCCCCGAGATAGAGGACCTCGCCCGGTTTCGCCTGGAAGGTAATGACGTCCTGGCCGTTGCAAGGCCTGAACGCCGGTCCGATGAGGCCCTCTCCAAGCACCTGAACAATGGCATGTGCCTCGCTCGGCTGGTTTGCCGACACACGAGCCACGATGTAACCGTTTTCAGGCCGGACATTGAACTCTCCGACACGCCAATCCGAATTTTGAAAAGTCGTCGGCGTGACAACGCCTGGCTTGACTGCAATCCGATAGGCTGGACTGACGCCCATGATTACAACGGCTTCGGGCGAATTCGATCCAAAGACTGTGCTTCTTTCGATATTCTGCATTGACATGCAGCCTGTAAGTACCAAAGCGGTGATACAGGGGCTCAGGACTCTTGAAACAAGGCGAAGATGCATGGGCATACCGTTGGCGAGTTGGGACAGGGCAGGTGCGGCCCCTGCCGCTGGTGATCTTGTATCCAAGTACGACGGGGATCCTATCAGACCGGATCATCCAACCCCAGCTGCACCTGCTCCGCCGCCCGCAGCACCGCCCGGGCCTTGGCCTCCGTTTCCGCCCATTCCTTCTCGGGCTCGGAATCGGCCACCACGCCGGCGGCCGCCTGCGCATACAGCATGCCGTTCTTGATCACGCCGGTGCGGATGGCGATGGCCAGGTCCATCTCGCCGCCGTAGCTCAGGTAGCCCGCCGCCCCGCCGTACACGCAGCGCCGCACCGGCTCCAGTTCGTCGATCAGCTCCAGCGCCCGCACCTTGGGCGCGCCGGACAGCGTGCCCGCCGGGAAGGTCGCGCGCAGCACGTCCATGGAGCTCATGTCCCGGCGCAACAGCCCGGTGACGTTCGACACCAGGTGCATGACGTGCGAATAGCGTTCGATCGCCAACTGGTCGGTCACCTGCACCGAGCCGATCTCGGCGATGCGGCCGACATCGTTGCGGGCCAGGTCGATCAGCATGACGTGCTCGGCGATTTCCTTGGGATCGGCGCGCAGTTCCTCGGCCAGCGCCAGGTCTTCCTCGGGCGTGCCGCCGCGGGGGCGGGTGCCGGCCAGGGGCCGGATCGTGACGCGGCTGCGGGTCTCGCCCTGTTCCTGCACCGCCTCCTGCCGCACCAGGATCTCGGGCGAGGAACCCACGACGTGGAAGTCGCCGAAGTTCCAGAAGTACATGTAGGGCGACGGGTTGAGCGAACGCAGCGCCCGGTACAGCGACAGCGGCGAATCGCGGAAGGGCTTGGCGATGACCTGGCCCACCTGGACCTGCATCAGGTCGCCGGCGGCGATGTATTCCTTGGCCTTGAGCACGGCCGCCAGGTAGTCCGGCTTCTGGAAGTCGCGGCGCGTCTCGGTGACCATGCTGGCCTGGCTGTACGGGATCTCGGCCGGGCGGCGCAGCTGCGTGCGCAAGTCCAGCAGGCGGGTGCGGGCGCGGGCATAGGCCTCGCGCTGGCCAGGGTCGGCGTAGACCATCAGGTAGAGCCGCCCGCTCAGGTTGTCGATGATGGCCAGTTCGTCGATCAACAGCAGCAGCAGGTCGGGCACCGGATCGCCCATGCCGGCGGGATCGGGCTTGGTGCAAGGGCCAAGCCGGGGCTCGATGTGCCGGACCATGTCGTGGCCGAAGTAGCCGGCCAGGCCGCCCACGAAACGCGGCATGCCGGGGCGCAGCGCCACCTTGAAGCGTTTCTGGTACTCGGCGATGAAGGCCAGCGGGTCGCCCTCGTGGCGCTCGACCACCTGGTCGTCGGTCACCACCTCGACGTTGCGGCCGCGCGCCCGGATGAAGGTGCGCGCGGGCAGGCCGATGAAGGAATAGCGCCCGAAACGCTCGCCGCCCACCACGGACTCCAGCAGGCAGCTCATGGCGCCGCGCCGGGGCCCGCTCTGGGCCAGTTTCAGGTAGAGCCCGAGGGGGGTATCCAGATCGGCATAGGTCTCGGACACCAGCGGGATGCGGTTGTATCCCTGGGAGGCCAGGGCCTGGAATTCGACTTCGGTCATGCTTGCCTCGTATCGCGTGGAATGTTGCGGTTCCGCCGGAGACCTTGTCCGGAACGCACGAGCAGACATGCCCCGACGGTCCGGCAGGACTCGGGCGGGGAGATTCGTATCGGGTTTTTTTGCTAGGGGCCGGTCAGCGCGCTGGCTGACGGCCGGAGAGAATCACCACCACCCGGCAGACGAACGCCACCAGCGCCACCAGGCGCGGGGTTGGGCGGACGACCGGATCATGGCAACCATATGTACGGGGAAAGACCCTGGGAGTATCTGGAGCAACGAACTAGAACGACGCCGGCGGAACCACCGTGGTCCGGGACAGGACCTGCGACTGGGAAATCCACAGCGCCGCGTCGACAAGCGTGGAAACTATACCATCGGACTCGATGGCATGCACATCCCGCCCCTCGTTGTAGCCGTAGGGCACGAGCAGCACGCGGCAGCCGGCCGCCTTGGCCGCCGACGCGTCGTTCATGGAGTCGCCCACCACCACGGCCTCGGCCGGCGTGACGCCCAGCAGTTCGCAGGCGTGCAGCACGGGATCGGGATCCGGTTTCTTGCGGGGGACGCTGTCGCCGCTGACCACGGCGTCGAAATAGGCGCGCAGCCCGATCCGTTCCAGCAGCGGGCCGGTGAATTCGGCCGGCTTGTTGGTCACGACCGCGATGCGCAGGCCCTGCGCCTTCATGGCCTGCAAGCCCTCGAGCACGCCGTCGAAGATGCGGGCGGTCTCGCCGTTGACCTCCTGGTAGGCATCGCGGAAGACGTCCAGCGCCTCGGGAAAACGTTCCTGCTCGGCGCGGCCGTCCAGGCTGCCCGACAGCGCGCGGTGCACCAGGTTCTCCATGCCCTTGCCGACGAAGGTGGCAATGACGTCCTCGCGCAGCGGCACCAGGCCGAACTCGACCCGCATGATGTTCGCGGCGCGCGCCAGGTCGGGCACGGAATCCACCAGGGTCCCGTCGAGGTCGATCAGTACGGCGCGAAAACTCATGCTGGCTCCTTGCTTCCCGGGTTCGGGCTCAGGCGTAGGACGCGTCGCCCTTGGCGATCTGCGCACGCATTTCCTTGATGACGGCCGCGTAGTCGGGCTTGCCGAAGATCGCCGATCCGGCAACGAAGGTATCGGCGCCCGCCGCGCGGATGGCGGCGATGTTGTCGGCCTTCACCCCGCCGTCGACCTCCAGCGCGATGGCGCGGCCGGTTTCCGCCTGCCAGCGGTCCAGCCGGGCGCGCGCCTGGCGCAGCTTGTCCAGCGTGGACGGCAGGAAGCTCTGGCCGCCGAAGCCGGGGTTGACCGACATCAGCAGCACGATGTCCAGCTTGTCCATCACGTAATCCATCCAGTCCAGGGGCGTGGCGGGATTGAACACCAGCCCGGCCTGACAGCCGTGGTCGCGGATCAGCGCCAGGGTGCGGTCGACGTGGCGCGAAGCCTCGGGATGGAAGGTGATGACGTCGGCGCCGGCCTTGGCGAACATGGGGATCAGCGCATCCACGGGCTCCACCATCAGGTGCACGTCGATGGGCACCTGCACGTGGGGGCGGATGGCCTCGCAGACCATGGGGCCAATGGTCAGATTGGGCACGTAATGGTTGTCCATCACGTCGAAATGTATCCAATCCGCACCGGCGGCCACGACATTGCGCACCTCTTCCCCCAAGCGGGCGAAATCGGCGGATAGAATGCTGGGGGCGATACGCGTGGAAGCGGGCCCGGAAATGGTGAAGGCTGGCATAAGATATTCCGTTTACAGGAGCAAGCCGCGGGACATCCCAGCGGACGCCGAGCCCGCGGATGCCGGCCCGGCCGGATGCCTCCCATTGTAGAAGCTTGTCAGACCCCTATGGCGCACGCATGAAATCTCATGAACTGACGGTTACCGTACAGCCCCGCTACCTGGCCGACCAATCCGATCCGGGCAAGCGGCAGTACGTCTTTGCGTACACCATCCGCATCACCAACAGCGGATCCGAACCCGCCCAGCTGATCAGCCGTCACTGGATCATCACCGACGGCAACCAGCAGGAACAGGAAGTCCGGGGCCTGGGTGTCGTGGGCCAGCAGCCCTTGCTGCAGCCCGGAGAAAGCTTCGAATACACCAGCGGGTGCCCGCTCTCGACGCCGGTCGGCACCATGCGCGGCACCTACCACTGCGTCGGCGAGAACGGCATGCCCTTCGAGGTCGACATCCCCGAATTCGTCCTGGCCATGCCCCGTACGCTGCACTGATGAGCGCCCCTACTCCTCGCCGGCATCTGTCCCAGAACGCAACGGTGGGGACACAGGATGCAGCGGATCCGGCTTTGCCGGTCCGCTCGCATCGCCCCCTGGGGGGCGCGCGGAGCGCGTAGGGGGGGGATTGACCCTACCTCGCATGGTCCACACCACGATGAAGACGAGTATGGAAAGCGCCAGGAGCGCTTCCAGCAGGAGCAACCACATAATGTCCCTTCGCGAGTTCATTGCCAGAAACTGGCATTGCCGCCAATTTAACCGCTTCCCCCTGCCCGCGCTTGCCCTGGCCGCGGCCGTGGCCGGCTGCGCGCAGCCGGCCGGCACGGTGCAGCCCCAGCAGGACGCGGGCGCGGCGCCGTCCCAGCCCGCCGTGACCGCCCCGCCGGCCACGGCCGCACCCGCGCCGGTACCCGACAGCGCCCGGCCGCTGCCCCCGCCGGTCCCCCGCCCGTCCAGCAAGCCGGCCTTGCAGAGCAGCAAGCACTTCGTGCGAGGATCCTGGCAGCAGTTGCCCGGCTGGCGGACCGATACGGTCGAGGCCATATGGCGGCCGTTCCTGGCCAACTGCCGGTCCATCATCCTGCGCACCGGCCGGCCGGTCTCGAATACCGCCCCGCCCATGGCCGATCCGTATGCCTGGCAGCAGGCGTGCGCCGCCGCGCGCGACCTGCCGCCCACGCCCTCGGCCGACCAGGTGCGCGCGTTCATGGAACACTGGCTGCAGCCCTGGTCGGTGCGCGGCCCTGGCAGCGAAGTCGCCTCCGGCCTGGCCACGAGCTACTACGAGCCCCTGGTCCACGCCTCGCGCGAGCGCGGCGGCGCCTATCAGTGGCCGCTGTACGCGGTCCCGGCCGATCTGCTGACCATAGACCTGGGCGGCCTGTATCCGGAGCTGGTGGGCAAGCGCGTGCGGGGCAAGCTTGACGGCAAGCGCGTCGTTCCCTACGACACCCGCGGCGAGATCGAGCGGCCCGAACGCCAGCCGCCGGCCATCGTCTGGGTCAACGACCCGGTCGACGCCTTCTTCCTGCAGGTGCAGGGCACGGGCCGCGCGGTGCTGGACACCGGCCCCGGCCAGGGCAGCACCATACGCGTGGCCTATGCCGACCACAACGGCCATCCCTACGTGTCGATCGGCAAGTGGCTGATCGACAAGGGGGAACTGACGCTGGCGCAGGCCTCGATGCAGGGCATACGGGCCTGGGCCCAGCGCAACCCGGCGCGCGTCAAGGAAATGCTCAACGCCAACCCGGCGGTGGTGTTCTTCCGCGAGGAAGCCGTGGCCGATCCGTCCGAGGGCCCGCGCGGCGCCATGGGGCTGCCCCTGACACCCCATCGTTCGCTGGCCGTGGATCCGTCCATCGTGCCGCTGGGCAGCCCGGTGTTCCTGTCGACGACCCAGCCGGCCTCGCGCCAACCCATGAACGTCGTGGCCCTGGCCCAGGACACCGGCACGGCCATCAAGGGCCCGGCCCGGGTGGATCTGTTCTGGGGATTCGGCGACGAGGCCGGGGAAATGGCCGGCCGCATGAAGCAGCCGACCCGGCTGTGGGTGCTGTGGCCGAAGAACGAAGGGGTGCCGGCGCCCGCGCGCTAACTCTTGCGCCGCCGGGCGCGCGCCGGCTGCACGTCGGCGCGCAGGCCGCGCGCCTCCTGCTCGAACGCTTCGTACAGCCGCTGGGCCGGGACGGTCAGCGGCGCGTCGGCCCGCGCCACCAGGTGGATCGTGGTCGCGGGCAGATCGTCCGCGATGGGCAGGGCCACGAGATTCATCGCCGGACCATGCCGCTGGAAGAATCCCTCGGGCACGACGCCCAGGATGTCCAGGTCCGGCAGGATGGCCAGCAGCGTGGAGAACGACTCGCACTCCAGGTGCACGTCGGGCGCGGGCAACCCGCGCGACTCGAAGTCCATCCGCCGCGGGTCGCCCGGCCCGCCCGCCGGTCCCGTCAGTACCCAGGCCGCCTGGGCCAGGTCGGCCAGCCGGGTACGGTCCGCCAGCGGATGGCCGCGGCGGGCGGCGATCAGGTTCCGGCTCGTGAAGATGGGGTGGATGGCCAGGTCGCGGCGCGCGCCTTCCACCGGCAGCGGCCCGATCGCCAGGTCCAGTTCCCCGGCGCGCAATTGCGCGAACATGCGCGGATACAGCGTATCGACCAGCCGGATCCGCACCTGCGGCCAGCGCGCCCGGAAGCGCGCCAGGGCGCCGGGCCCCAGCAGGATGGCGCCGCCGGGCGACAAGCCCACGGTGACGCTGGCCTGGGCATGCTCGGTGTGCCAGGCGATCTCCTCGCGCGCGCGCCCCAGTTCGCGCATCACGGTGGCCGCGCGGGCGGCCAGCATCTCGCCCGCGGGCGCCAGCCGCACGCCCTTGGCCGTGCGCAGCACCAGCGTGGTCCCGAACTCGTCTTCCAACTGTCGCAGCGATTTGGTCAAGGCCGGCTGCGAGACGTGAAGCGTCTCGGCCGACGCGCGCAGGCTGCCGGTCTGGGCCAGCACGAGCAGGAGCTGCAATTGTTGGAGGCGCATCGTCCGGAGGGTGATAACCCCAAGTAATCGATATCAAAAAAAGCGAAGAGCCTGTCCGCGCCGCGAAGCCTAGGATTGTCCGTAACGAGAACGGCCAAACCTTACTCCGGGAGTCGCAATTGTCCAAGCGCGTGAAGAACATTCTCTTCATCATGTGCGACCAGCTCAGGGCCGACTACCTGTCGTGCTACGGGCACGAGCGCCTGATGACCCCCAACCTGGACCGCCTCGCCGCGCGCGGCGTATTGTTCGAGCGGGCCTACGTGCAATCGCCGGTCTGCGGCCCCTCGCGCATGAGCTACTACACCGGGCGCTACGTCCAGTCCCATGGCGCGAGCTGGAACTTCGTGCCGCTCAAGGCCGGCGAGATGACCCTGGGCGATCACCTGCGGCCGCTGGGCGTGCGCTCGGTGCTGGTGGGCAAGACGCACATGCGGGCCGACCTGGCCGGCATGTCCCGGCTGGGCATAGACCCGGACTCGACGGTGGGCGTGCGGATAGGCGAATGCGGCTTCGATCCCTACGAACGCGACGACGGCATCCACCCCTACTCGGGCCACGACCCCGACCCCGCCTACAACGACTACCTGCGGCGCAACGGCTGCGACGGCGACAACCCCTGGGAAGCCTGGGCCAACACCGGCACCGACAGCGATGGCCAGGCGCGCTCGGGCTGGTTCCTGAAGTACTCGCGGCTGCCCGCCCGCGTTCCCGAGCAGCACTCCGAAACGCCCTACATGACCCGGCGGGCCATGGACTTCATGCGCGAGGCCGGCGAACAGCCCTGGTGCCTGCACCTGTCGTACATCAAGCCGCACTGGCCCTACATCGTGCCCGAGCCCTACGCCTCGATGTACGGTCCGCAGGACGTGCCGCCGGTAGCGCGCAGCGAGGCCGAGCGCCAGGATCCGCATCCGGTGTACGCCGCCATGATGAAGCACCGCGTGTCGCGCACCTTCTCGCAGGACGGCGTGCGCGAGGCGGTGATTCCCGCCTACATGGGACTGATCAAGCAGATCGACGATCAGATGGGCGTGCTGTTCTCGTTCATGGAGGAAGCGGGCCTGATGGACTCGACCATGATCGTGTTCACGTCCGATCACGGCGACTACCTGGGCGATCACTGGATGGGGGAAAAGGACCTGTTCCACGAGCCCGTCATCCGCGTGCCGCTGATCGTGTACGACCCCGACGCCCGGGCCGACGCCACGCGCGGCACCCGCTGCGCCGACCTGGTCGAGGCGGTGGACCTGGCCCCCACTTTCCTTGACGTCTGTGGCGGCGCGCCGGTGCCGCACGTCATGGACGGCCGTTCGCTGCGCCCGCTGCTGTTCGGCCAGCGCCCGGCGGACTGGCGGCGGGAAGTGGTGTGCGAGTACGACTACGCGTTCCAGGACGCCCGCATCGAACTGGGCACCGCCCCGCGCGACGCGTGGATGCGCATGATCTTCGACGGGCGCTGGAAATACGTGCTGTTCGAGGGCTACCGGCCCATGCTGTTCGACCTCGCATCCGATCCCGACGAGTTCATGGACCTGGGCGCGTCGCCGGCGCCCGAACACGAAGAAGCGCGGCGGCGCCTGCACGAGGCGCTGTTCCGATGGGCGCTGCGGCCCCGCCAGCGCGTGACCGTGCCGGACGCCGCGATCGAATCGGTGGAAGTCCAGCCCCGCATTTCCGAGGGCGGCATCCTGATCGGCTACTGGGACGAGGACGATCTGGCCCGCGCCCGGCAGTCGTTCAAGCCCCGGTTCTCGTCCACCAACCCGCTCGTCCGGTCGACTCTCGACCGCCTGACGGGCAAGCAGGGAGCCCCGCAATGAGAAACGAAACGCCCGACATCACCCGCGCCCACACCGGCATCGACGGCGTGTCGTGGAACATCCTCGGCCAGGTGTACGTGCCCAAGCAGATGTCCGAGGACAGCTTCTCGTGGCACGCCACCTTCCCGGTCGAGACCTTCGTGCCGCCGCACATGCATCCCCACCAGGACGAGTACATCTTCGTGCTGGCCGGCCGCATCGACCTCATCCTGGACGGCAGGAAGCAGACCGCCGGCGCGGGCGACCTGGTGCGCATGCCGCGCGGCATCCCGCACGCCTTCTACAACAACTCCGGCGCCCCCGCGACGGCGTTGTTCTGGGCGGCCCCCTCGGGCAAGCTGGTCGAGCTCTACCAGCGCATCCACAATATGTCGAACCCGGCCGAGGTCGTGCAGACGGCCCGCGAATACGACGTCGTCTTCCTGCCGCCGGTCTCGGCCGCCGCCTGAAACCACCCCGGTTGCCTCTTCCTCGGAGTGCCCAGCCATGCCCCTGTTACGTAGCGTATTCGCGGCCCTGCTGACGGCCGCCCTGGCCGCGGGTCCGGCCTGTGCCCAGGACTACCCGTCCCGGCCGATGCGCATCATCGTGCCCCTGCCCCCCGGCAGTCCGCCCGACGTGCTGGCGCGCCTGGTGGGCGAACGCCTGCAGGCGGCCTGGCACCAGCCCGTGGTGGTCGAGAACCGGCCCGGGGCCACCGGCATGATCGGACTGGCGGCCGTGGCGCAGGCCCAGCCCGACGGCTACACCATGGGCATGATGTTCCTGACCCATACGGTGCTGCCCGCGCTGTTCGGCAAGGTGCCCTATGACACCGCCAACGCCTTCGCGCCCATCTCCAACCTGGTCTGGATCTACAACGTGCTGACCGTGCCGCAGGGATCGGACATCGCCACGCTGGACCAGCTGATCGCGCGGGCCAGGAATGCCCGTGGCACCGTCACCTACGCATCGGGTGGCAACGGCTCTCCGGCGCACCTGATCGGCGAAGGCTTCGCGCAATTCGTCGGCGCGCAGATGCTGCACGTGCCCTACAAGGGGCCGGCCGAGGCGGTGCAAGGCTTGCTGTCGGGCGACGTCTCGGCCATGTTCGCGACCTCGTCGGTGGCCGTGCCGCTGGTCAAGGCGGGCAAGTTGCGCGCGCTGGCGGTGACCAGCCCCACGCGCCTGGCCACGCTGCCCGACGTCCCCACGCTGGAGGAAAGCGGCGTGCGCGGCTTCAGGATGAAGGAATGGGAAGGCCTGGTCGCACCGGCCGGCACGCCGGCCGCGGTGATCGCCAAGTGGCATGACGAACTGGCCCGCATCATGGCGCAGCCCGAGGTGCTCAAGCAGGTTCGCGAACTGGGCATGACGCCCGCCGACCCTCACACGTCGGCGGAATTCGGGACGCTGATCCGGTCCGAGCTGGACACCTGGACCCGGTTCATCGCCAAGGCCGGCCTGCGCCCCAATTGAACGCCGGTGCCGGCCTGGCCTGCGGATGCTAGCTGGCCTTGCCCAGGGAATCGAGTTTCTGGCGCAGCCGTTCGGCGGGAATCGCGCCGCCCACCCGGGTGTCGTCGCCGAAGATGATGGTGGGAGTGCCGGTTACCTGCAGCTTCTTGCCCAGCGCCAGCAATTCCTTGAGCGGCGCGTCGCAGGTGCCGGCCTTGGGCGCCTTGCCGTTCAGCATCCATTCGTCCCACGCCTTGCCCTTGTCGGGCGCGCACCAGACCGCCTGCGACTTGACGGTGGAATCGGGCGACAGGATGGGATAGAGGAAGGTATAGATGGTGACGTTGTCGATGCCTTCCATCGACCGGCGCAACTGCTTGCAATAGCCGCAGTTGGGGTCCTCGAACAACGCGATGCGCCGCGAACCGTTGCCGCGCACCTGCTTGATGGCCAGGTTCAGCGGCAGCTCGTCGAACTTCACGGCCAGCAGTTGTTCCTTGCGTTCTCGCGTCACGTTCTTGCGGGTCGAAGCGTCGATCAGGTTGCCGTCCAGCACGAAGCTGACTTTCTCGTCGGTGTAGACCAGCTCGCCGCCGATGCGCACCTCGTACAACCCGTAGGGCGTGCGGGACACGCCTTCGACGCCCACTTCGCCGAAACGCTGCACGAAGCGCTGCTTGACCGCTTCCTCGGTGGTGGGGGCGTTCTTGTTCGCCGCTTGCGCCCACGCCATGGACACGGGCGCGGCCATGGCCGCGGTCAGCAACAGGGAAGTCAGCATGCGTTTCATCGAATCTCCTAAACAATCGGACCGCGCCCGTCAGGCGCGAGTTCCTGTACCCGAAGCGCCATTCACCAGCATACGCTTGAGCAGGGGCATACGGTCCACCAGATCCAGCCCGGCGTTGCGCAGCCACGCGACCGGCGCCGCCTGGGTACCGAACAGATGGAACAGCCCGTCGGTGACTGCGCGCATGGCCAGCAGCGGTTCCGCGCGCGACCGCTGGTAGCGGCGCAGCAGACGCGGATCGTCGACGGGCCGGAACGGCTCGCGGCCGCCCAGCACCTGCGCCAGCGCCTTCACGTCTCCCAGGCCCAGGTTCAGGCCCTGCCCGGCCAGCGGATGCACCACGTGGGCGGCATCGCCCAGCAGGACGACGCCCCGGTGGGCGAGCTGGGAGCAGTGTTGCAGGACCAGCGGAAAGCCGAACAGCGGACCGCGCACGCGCAACGCGCCCAGCCGGCCCCCGGTGGCCGCGGCCAGCCGGGCCTGCAGCGCATGCGCGCGGTCCGGCTCGGGCAGCGCCAGCAAGGCGGCGGCCTGTGCGGCTGGCATCGACCATACCATCGAGACCTGCGGCCCATCCTGGGTGTCGGGCATGGGCAGCAGGGCCAGGATGCCATCGGGCGTGAACCATTGGCAGGCGCATTCCTGGTGCGGCAGCTCCGCGCTCAGGTGCGTGACGACGCCGGTCGCCCCATAGGCCGATCGCTGGGCGGACAGCCCCGCGGCCTCGCGCAATGTCGAGTCGGCCCCGTCGGCCGCCACCGCCAGCCGCGCCCGCAGGGCCTGGCCGCCGGAGGTCCGCAGGGTCACGCCTTCTCCGTCGCGCCCGGCTTCGAGCCCGACGAAATCTTCCGTGGTCCAGCGTATGCCGGACCACTGCACCGCCTGCCGCAGGACCCGCTCCAGTTCACGCGATTCGGCGATCCAGGCCAGGTGGTCGCAACCGGCCTGCCACGCAGACAGATCCAGCCGGCCGGGGCGATCGCCCCAGGCGGGCCGGTCGCCCAGGATTTCCATGCGCCGCACGCCGGTGATGCGCTCGGCCGGCAGGGCATCCCAGATCCCGAGATCCGCCAGCAGGTCGCGGCTGGCCGGCGACAGCGCGTAGACGCGCGGATCGAAGCTGCCCGCCTCGGGTGCCGGCAAGGGCGCACGCGGCCCGAGCAGGCCCACGCGCAGCCCCTGGCGGACCAGCGCGAGCGCGGCGGCCAGCCCGGCGATGCCGGTGCCGACGACGAGGATGTCCGCTTGGGAAGAAGTGGCTTGGATCATGGCTGGAACGACGTTACAGGCGCCAGTGTACAGCGCCGGACTCAGCCTTCCGCCGCCTGGTCCTGCAATTGCCGGTAGTAGTGGGTCAGCACTTCCTGGCCCGTACGCACGCGCCGGTTGCTGGGGCAGGGAAAGCGCAGCACCACGTCGAGCCGCTTGGGATCCACGGGCTCGATCACGGCCAGCGGCTCGCTGGCGGGCAGCGCGATCAGGTAGGCGCCCTCGATGTGCCGGAAATGCACGTCGGCCTGTTCCAGCCAGGGCTCGCACACTTCCCTGCCCGCCCGCAGCAGCCGCTCCTGGGCCGCCGGAATGTCGTCCCCCGGCTCCAGCGGCACCCGCACCGACTCGAGCACGAAGGTGCCCATGGCCGAGATCGTGCGCACGGGATTGAGCAGCAGCATCATGTTGGGGAAGCGGCAGACGCGGCCCGTGACCAGGCCCGACGACGTCTGCTCCAGCAGCGCGGTCGTGAACAGATCGATGGTCAGCACCTCGCCCTTCATGCCGCCGATCTCGATCACGTCGCCCACCGAGTAGGTCCGCTGGGTCGCACGCATCAGCGAGCCCAGGGCGCTCATCACGTATTCCTTGCTGGCAATGGCCACCGCCGCCGCCAGCGCCGCCACCGACAGCGCGAAATGGCGCAGTTGGCCGCCCCAGATGAACAGCATCAGCAGCATCGTCACGATGACGATGGAGTTGCGCACGGTCAGGTAGCTGGTGCGGCGCTCTTCGGTCGAGCCCGAGCCCTTGCCCCGGTAATAGCGCGTGGTGGCGCGCGTGGCGAACATGGCGGCGAACAGCACCACCAGCGACACCACGAGCTGGGCGGGAGTGTCGGAGGCGGTGAACCACGCCACCAGCCGGTCCCAGAGCGAAACGATGACATCCATGAAGCGAAAAGGCATGCGCCTGAATGAGCGATCACGCCATTCTACGTTGGCACCGGCCACATGCGCGGTGTATGGTGACGCCTGGGCGCATCGTCGCCCAGGCGGTGCGCCCTGCAAGCGGCGTGCCCCACCCGGGAAGCGGCCGCGCCGCTCTCCCGTGCCCGACCGCGTCTCGCGACGCACTCCCTTCGAGCCCCGCCCCGGCCGTTCGCGGCCACGCAGCAAACGGCGGCGGACTCGTCCAACCCCACTCCGAATGGCAACCCGTCATTGAGGATGTCCCGCCGCATGCGCGCCATGCGGCCTGGTGCAATAAGGAGAACGCATCGATGTTCAAGACCCGTCATATCGCTCCCCTCGCCTTCGCCCTCGCAGCCGCTCCCGCCTGGGCGCAGGCGCCGCTGAAAACCGACGGCAAGTGGCGCGGCTCCATCAATGCCGGCGCCAGCCTGGCTTCCGGCAACACCGACTCCACGTCGTTCAACCTGGGCGCCAACGCGGGCCGCGCCACGGACCTGGACCGCCTGAACTTCACGCTGACCGCGCTCTACGGCACCAAGAAGGAAAACGGCAGCAGCAGCGAAACCGCCAACCTGCTGCGCATGGGCGGCAAGTACGACCGCGACATCACCGACCGGACCTTCGGCTTCGGCTCGCTGGACATCGAACACGACAAGCTGCAGGAACTGGACATGCGCGGCGTCGCGGCGGCAGGCGTCGGGCGGCACATCATCAAGACCGAGAAGACGATCTTCGACCTGTTCACCGGCCTGGCCTACAACCACGAACGCTTCACCACCGAGACCCGCAATTCGACCGAACTGCTGCTGGGGGAAGAGTCCACCCACATGATCTCGGACACGACCTCGCTCAACCAGCGCCTGGCGCTCTACCCCAACATCAGCGACGGCGGCGAGTACCGCATCCAGTTCGACGCCGGCATCACCACGTCCATCACGAAGAAGATCGAGCTCAAGGTCACGCTGTCGAACCGCTACATGAGCAATCCGCAGCCGGGGGTGAAGAAGTCGGACACGCTGCTGTTGACGAACATCGGCTACCGCTTTGAATGAATAGCCCCCCTACGCCCTTCGGGCGCCCCCCAGGGCGCCGCGGATCCGGCTTTGCCGGTCCGCCAGCGCCGCCCCCTTGAGGGGGAGCGGCCGAAGGCCGCATGGGGGTGGGCTTCCCTAGAGACCGCGCTCGTCCAGGGGGGAGGGACTGACGTAGGCCCTGATGGTGTGGTTCAGCACGCCCGCGGGGGCCAGGTCGTTCAGGTCGAACGCGCCACGGACGCCGTTGAACTTCACGGCGAAACTCCTGCCGTTGACGTCGAAGCGCACGGTTTCGCCGTACTGCACGTTGATGTAGCGCGTGCCGTCGTTCAACGCGATGGCGCGTTCGGCGCTCTCGACGGTGACCGGCGAACCCAGCAGATCCGGGCGGACCGACGCGGCATGGGCCGAGACGCTTGCCAGGCCGATCAGCGCCGCGGCGACGAAGGAAAAGACTTGGACTTTCATGACGGGTACTCCAGGATCTGGTCAGGCGCGCGGCCGGGCCGGGGATGCGGCCCCGGCCGGCTCGCGGCGCGGCTTACAGGTTGTTCGGGTATTCGCCCGGGCCGCCCGCGCGGCGGGCCAGCTCGGCGCGCTTGAGCTCTTCGACCACCTGGGCCCGGCTGACCGGCGCGGCCTTCTGGGCCGTTTCGTCGGGGAAGCCTTCCTGGCCGTAGACGATGCCGCCATTGGCCTTGGCCTCGGCCAGCTCGGCCAGCACCTGCGCGCGGGTCAATTCATGCGTGGCCGAGATCCCGGGAGGGGGAAAATCGTTGCCGTAGTTGTTGCCCTGGTCGGCATGGGCAGCGGCGCCGATGAGGGAAGCGGCAATCAGGGCGGTATATGCAAAGGTCTTCATGATGAACTCCGTTTTTCTCGTTGATCTTTCAGCCTGAATCAAGGGTATGTGCTAATTGCTTGATTGACTGTGTAGGAATATTGCGCCTTTTGAAGGCATAATTGAAATCAATAAGTCGAATTATTGACATAAGGATTGGATTATGGCTGGCCGCGTGGACCTGAACCTGCTCCTGACCCTGGAGACCCTGCTCAACGAGTTGAACGTCACCAAGGCGGCGGTCAAGCTCAACAGCAGCCAGCCGGCCGTATCCGCGCAACTGGTGCGGCTGCGGCGCATGTTCGACGACCCCTTGCTGATCCCCGGCGCCCGGGGAATGACGCCCACGCCGCGGGCGCTGGAGCTTGCCCCGCGGCTATCCGAACTGCTGGACGGCTTCCGGACGCTGGTCCAGCCTGACCACTTCGACCCCAGGACCGCGCAGGGCGGCATCCTGATCGGCACCAACGACGCGACGCAGTGCCGGCTGGCCAAGTGGTTCGGCAATCTCGCCAATACGGCGCCGGGCGTGCAGATAGGCTTCGTCACGGCGAATCGCTCGACGGTGCCCGACGTCGAGCAGCACATGGCCTCGGGCCAGGTGGATCTGGTCATCTCGCGCCGCTCGGCCTTTCCCGACCGGCTGCACGTGCGCCCGCTGCATGACGAGACCTTCGTCTGCGCCATGCGCTGGGACCATCCCTATCGGAAGAAGCAGATGACGCTCAAGGACTTCATCGCCATGCGGCATGTGATCGTGCTGCCCCTGGGCGGGGAGTTCGACGACGTCACCGACGAAATCCTGAAGGAAATGGGCCTGTCGCGGCAGACCGTGGTGTCGGTGCCGAGCTTTCTCGTGGCCGAGCGCGTGCTGCGCAACACGGACTTCGTCTCGGTGTTTCCGACCTCGCTGGCGCGCGGCATGATGTCCACGCTCAAGAGCTATCCGCTGCCCTACACGCTGCCCAAGTTCGAGTTCGCGATGGCCTGGCACGTCCGCACGCACCTGAGCCCGCTGCACCGCTGGGTGCGGGACCAGATCGCGGAAGAACTGATGGCCGGACGCGAGGAAGACGGCGATCCGATGAGCCAGATCGCCTGGTAGACCGCCCCGCGGCGGCGGGGCCCGCCGCTACGCCCGGTAGCGGGCCAGCAGCGCCCGCAGCGGCGCGGCGTCGTCCTGGCCGCCCGGCAGGAAGGCCAGCACGTAGCGATCGGGCCGGACCAGCATGGCCTGCGCGCCGGCCTCGGCCATCACCCGCGTCAGGACGCCCTCGCAGTCGCGCACGACCAGGCGCTCCGGCGTCTCGGGCCAGGGAAAATCGTCCTGGGCGGCCACCAGCTCGACCCGGCGGACGTCCATCGCGGCCATCCAGCTTTCGACCTCCGGATCCAGCGGCTGGCCCGCCCGGCACAGGCAGGCGAAGCCGGGGCCGAGCGCTTCGTCCAGCAAGCGCCTGCGCCCGCCAGGCCATTCCACGCGGGGCTGCGGCAACAGTTGCCCCGCCTTGATCGCCGTATCGGGCGCCTGGCAGGACACGAAGAAACCCTCCCCGAAACGCGGCTTGGGCTTGAACTTGAGTTGCAGCACATAGTCCCGCGCCGGCGGATACAGGCTGCATAGCTTGAGCGCCCATTGCGCGGCCATGGCCTCCAGCCGCGACTTCGGCTGCATGTAGCGGCCGATGCGTATCGCCATCTCGATCAGCGCCCAGGCGTGCGGCTTGCGTTCCATCTCGTAGGTATCGAGCAGCGCGGGATCGCATCGCCCCTGCACCACGGCATGCAGCTTCCAGGCCAGGTTCGTGGCATCGCGCACGCCGCTGTTCATGCCCTGGCCCGCGAACGGCGGCGTCAGGTGGGCGGCGTCGCCCGCCAGCAGCACCCGCCCCTCGCGCCAGCGTTCGGCCAGGCGGGCATGGAAGGTGTAGACCACCTTGCGGGCGATGGGCAGGTCCTCGTCCAGCGGCTCGCGCTCGCGGATCCAGCCGCGCAGCCGGGCCTCGTCCAGCACGTACTCGGCGGTCTCCCCTTCCTTCAGCATGAATTCGTAGCGCACCGTGCCCTGCGGACCCGGCAGGCGGATGGCCGGACGGACCGGGTCGCAATAGGTCCGGGTATGGCGGAAAGGCGTCTTGCGGTCGAGCAGGTCCACGATCAGCCATTTTTCGGCGAAGGTGTTGCCCGACAACGGAATGCCCAATTGCTCGCGCACGCCGCTGCGGCCGCCGTCGCATGCAACCAGCCAGTCGCAGCTCAGCGTGACCGGCGTGCCGGCATGGTCGACGTCCAGGACCACCCTGTCGCCCGCCTGCTCGAAGCGCCGCAGCTCGTGGCCGAACCGCGTCTCGACGTGCGGGAAGCGCCGCAGGCCGTCGCGCAGCTGCGCCGCCAGCACGGCCTGTCGGAAGGCATTGCGCTTGGGGTAGCCGTACTCGGTCGATTGCGGCTCGATGCGCGCGAACTCGCGCCCCGACCACGAGAAGTAGTGGACCCCATAGCCCTGGACGATGGATGGCAGGATCTGATCGATCAGCCCCGCCGACTGGGCGGTCCGCAGGCTCTCGTCGTCGATCGACACGGCGCGCGGTTCGTCCACCGTCGACGCATTGCGTTCCAGCAGCAGCGTGCGGACGCCGTAGCCCCCGAGCAGGTTCGCAAGGGTCAAGCCGGTCGGGCCGGCACCGAGGACGATGACCGGATAGTGGGAGGTTGCGTGCATGATTGCTATCTTTTGCTGCGAGCCCGCAGACGTTCGTTTTCGAGAGTCGATTCGATGGAGGACGCGACCGAGAAGACCTTGGACAGCACGGTCTTGCTGCGCGCGGCGGGCAGCCGGGCCAGGGGGATGACGACACTGAGGCTGCCCAGCACCCGCGGCCCGTCCAGCAAGGCGACGGCCAGCCCCGCCATGCCCGCGTCGACCTCGCTGTGCGTCACGCAGGCCTTCGCCTCGCGCAGCGGTTCCAGCTCGGCCAGGAAGCCTTGCAGGCCGGACGGGAAACCGGCCGCGACGATGGTGGCGCGGTCGCGATGCCACAACCGCTCCAGCTCGGCGCGCGGCAGGTGCGCCAGGATGACCTTGGAGGTCGCGCCCCGGTACAAGGGCATCGCCCGGCCGCGTTCATAGCTGACCGGCGTGACCGGGTCCGAAGGCATTTCCTGGTGGATGCACAGGACCTTGTCGCCATGCACGCGGCACAGCAGCACGGTACCGCCCGTCTCGGCCGCCAGCTTGCGCAGCAGCTTGCCGGACGCCTGCAGCAGCGGATCGGCCAGCCGGATCTGGCGATCCAGCTCGACGATCAGCGGGCCCAGCGCATACCCCCGGTCGGCCACCCGTTCGAGCAGGCCGGCCTCTTCCAGCGCCTTCAGGTCCCGGTAGATGCTGGCTCGCGACACGCCCAGTTCGTCCATGAGCTGGGCCGGCTTGCGTACCGGGCGGCTGAGATCGAAGGATTCGAGTATGCGCAGCAGGCGTTCGGACACGATGGCCTCAATCGCGCATGATGGCCTTGCCCCAGAGGTTGAGGGTGCGCTCTTCGTGCACCCACACCCCCGCGGGGCGGTCCGGCGGGCAGACCTCGATCTCGGCCGAGATCTCGGCCAGGTTGCCGTCCGGATCCCGCACCATGAAGAAAACGTCGTTGCCGGGACCATGGCGGCCGATGCCCCAGACGATGGTCTCGCGGATGGCGGCCATGCGGTCTCCCCAGGCCTTCATGTCGTCCCACGACGTGGTCTCGAAGGACTGGTGGTCGAAACAGCGCACCGGGGCGCGGAACAGCGCCAGCGCGTGGTGCAGGTTTTCCGTGCGCAGGAAGCAGGCGCGCAGCACGCCCTCGTCGTCCTGCACGCGGTCCGACAGCGTGAAGCCGAGCACGCCTTCGTAGAAGGCCAGCATGGGCGCCGGGTCCAGGGTGCGCAGCGCGAAGTGCTGCAAATGGGCCTCGGGCAGCGTGTCGCGGGACGGTACGCCCACGGGCGTGCCGGGGCGCAGCGCGAAGACGACCAGGTTGCCGTCGGGGTCGCGCACGGCCAGCGCGTCGTCGCACGCCACCGGCAGCGGCGGCACCTCGGCCGTCGCCCGCGCGCCGACTCGATCCTTGAACGCCTGCCAGCGCCCGGCGTCGGCGAAGCCGAACAGCGCGTGTTCCAGCCGGTTGGCCGGCCCTTCCGACAACACCAGCGTGCGCCCCGGCGCCGCGCACACCCAGCGGCCGGCCTGCTCGCTGGCGGCCAGTCCGTGGGTGCGGGCATAGAAGTTCGCCAGCCGCCGCGGGTCCGGCGAGGTCAAATGCAGATGATGCAGCGATGCGCCCAATTCCATTGTTTCGTTCCACCCATGGCGTTTCGTTCCTGTTGGGCGAACTATCCCGCGCCGGATATCCGGCGTCAACGGAATTTCTCACGTATTGAGACGATGGGCGCGCAAGCGGATCCTCAGTTTGCAGCGATGCCGCGGGCCTCGATCACGCGGGCCCAGCGCGCGAGGTCCGCGCGCACCAGCGCATTCAACTCCGTTGGCGTGCTGACCGCGCCCGTCATGCCCTGGGCCTTCAGGCTCTGCCGCATGTCCGGCTCGGCCAGCGCGGCCTGCATCTGGCGGTGCAGTTTGTCGATGACCGCCGGGGGCGTGCCCGCCGGGGCGAACAGCCCGTACCAGAGATCCACGTCGAAGGGCTTGCCCACCGACTCGGCCACCGTCGCCACGCTGGGCAGGGCCTCCTGGCGCACGGGGCTCGACACCGCCAGCGCGTGCATCTTGCCGGCCTCGATCTGCGCCAGCGCCGACTGGATGGGCACGAAGCCCACTTCCACCTGCCCGCCGGCGATGGCCGTCACGGCCTCGCCCGCCCCCTTGTGGGGAATGTGCACGATGTTCATGCCCGTCGCCTCCTTGAGCAGCTCCATGGCCAGGTGCTGCGGCGTGCCGACGCCGGACGACGCGTAGTTGTACTGGCCCGGCGCCTTCGCCGCGGCCGCGATGAACTCCGCGAGATTGCGGGCCGGCACCTTGCTGGAGGCCACCAGCACCATCGCCCCCTTGAACAGCAGCCCCACGGACGCGAAATCCTTGACCGGGTCGTAGGGCAGGTTCTTGTACAGGCTGGGGTTCATGGCCAACGTGTTAGCCACCACCAGCAGCGTGTACCCGTCAGGCGCCGAGCGCGCGACGAACTCGCTGCCGATGTTGCCGCCCGCGCCCACCTTGTTCTGCACGATGAACGGCGCCTTCATGCCCACGCGCAGCTTCTCGGCCAGCGCCCGCGTGGCGGTGTCGATGCCCGTCCCCGCGCTGTAGGGCATGACCAGGGTCACCGCTCTTGCGGGATAGTCGGCAGGCCCCTGCGCCTGCGCCGGACAGGCCAGCACGGCCGCGATTCCCATCCCCAGGACTGTCACAAGCTTCTTCATGCTCCACCTCTGCTAGACGCCATGCGGCTCCCCTGCGGGCAGCCGGGTGAACTTCGGAAGACACGGCCGGCGGTCCGCCCGGACCGCCGCCGCCAGACGGTACCGCCACGGCCTTGCTCAGACCGGAAACACCAATGAGGCCGGCGCGGGTGTCGGCTCGTCGGCGGGCGCGCGAAGACCGTCAGTCTGCTGTGCCTCGAACGCCGCGGCAATACGCCGCCTGATCCGGATCATGTCGCGGTCCGGGCCGAACAGGATCTCGTTCGCGCGGGACTCCACCAGATCGCCCGCCACGCGCGCCATTTCCCGGTCCTCGGCCGCGGTCTTGAGCTGCCTGGGCTTGACCACGCTCTCGAAATGCCGCGCCAGTTGCTCGCGTGCCTCCGGCGTGTCGGCGCGCCAGGCCGCATAGCGGAACAGCCGCGTGCGGCGATAGTCGATCGGCACCTGGAACAGCCGCGACACATAGGGCGCGGCGTCGGCCTTGGGCCGCAGCACGTTGGACACCAGCCCCGGCAGGTTGAAGCGCTCGCCCTGGATCCTGTCCAGGCCATGGCCGTGGTCCAGCATGTTCCCTTCCAGGTCCACCGAGATGCCGCGCAGGCCGTGGCCGTCGGTCTCGACGATCTTCACCCGCCGGTCCTCCAGCGGCGTCAGCTTCTGCGCCGCGCCGCCTTCTTCGTCCCCCAGATAGCGGGCCACGGCTTCGTGATACTGCGACTCCATGTGCAGCGTGACGGCGTGATAGGCATCGCTGCCGTCGATCACCAGCAGCCAGTTCGCGTCCCACTCTTCGGTGGGCAGCCGGAAATGCACGAAGCGATCGGGGTGCAGGAGTTCTTCCGGCACGCACGTTTCGATGGGCGGCGCGGGGAAGCGGTCGGTGTCCCCGATGTAGGCCCAGACATAGCCGCCCAGTTCGGCACAGGGATAGGACCGCGCGCGCGCCTTCTCCAACTGGCCGGCGCTGGCCTCCGTATCCCACGGAATCAGCGTGCACGCCCCCGTGCCGTCGAAGCGCAGGCCGTGGTAGGCGCATTGCAACTGGCCATCGAGCACCCGGCCGCTGGAGAGCTGCACGTACCGGTGCGGGCACCGGTCGAACAATACGCCGGGCACGCCGGCGCCGTCGCGAAACACCACCAGGTCCTCGTCCAGGCACCGCACGCCGACCGGCTTGCCGGCGGGCAGCTCCTCGCTTTGCATCACGGGATACCAGTAGTTCCTCAATCCCCGTTCCAACCCTCGCGGTACGCCGCGGACGAGTTCGGGACCATCCTGCTTGTCGCTCACCTTCTCCTCCTTGTCGGGCAAGACGCCGGCCATCTCAATCAATTAGATAGCTAACGTTTTATTAAAAGAAAACTCCAAGCCATTCATGCCTGCATCGCCTGCTCGCATTCCCACGCCCAGGCCAGCAACTGCGCATCGTCGCCGGGCGCTCCGGTCAATTGCATGCCGATGCCGGGATGCCACGGCACCGGCACCGAGATCGACGGCGCCCCCGCCGCGTTGGCGAAGGTCGCGTACAGGGCGCCCGCCCGCGGCGATACCTGGCAACCATCGATGCTGGCCGGATACGGTGCATCGAGCGGCCAGGCCAGGCAGGGGGAAGCCGGAGACAGCACCACGTCCGCCTCGGCCCAGAGCGCCCGCGTGCGCTGCCGCCAGTCGAGCAGGCGCGCGATCGTGCGGTACACGTCCACGGCCGACGGCTCCGACGAGCGCCGCGCCAGATCGCGCAAGGCGGCCGGCAGCGCGGACTCGTCCAGGCCCAATTCCTCGACGGCGGCGCGCACGCCATGCGGAATGAGTTCCAGCCAGAAGGCGTCGACCTGCGCGACCGAGTACGGCATCGGCTGCCAGTCGACCCGATGGCCCGCGCGCGCCAGGCGTTCCACGCATTCGTTCAACGCCGCCGTGACCACGGGTTCCTGCCCCTGGTCGGGCGGCACGACGGCCACGATGCGCGCGCGCCGCGCCTGG
The DNA here is from genome assembly GCF_038066655.1 of Pigmentiphaga sp. YJ18. Lineage (NCBI taxonomy): Bacteria > Pseudomonadati > Pseudomonadota > Betaproteobacteria > Burkholderiales > Alcaligenaceae > Pigmentiphaga > Pigmentiphaga sp. YJ18. The sequence goes on from NZ_JBBUKU010000001.1 coordinate 42,525, forward strand.
GCCCGCTCGCGCAGCCAGGCCTGCGGCCGGGCCGCCTGCCCCTGCCCGGGAAAGCACGACGCGCCGGCGGCGATCGTCGTGGCCAGCAGGGCGCAGTCCTCCACCGATCGCGCCATGGGGCCGACGACCTGGAAATCCAGGGACGTGCGAGGGAAGCCGGAGGAAGACAGCACCGCGCCGGCCGAGGGCTTGAAGCCGACGGTGCCGGTATAGGCCGCCGGCCGCCGTATCGATCCGCCCGCGTCGGTCGCCAGCGCCAGCCCGCCCATGCCCGCTGCCAGCGCGGCGGCGGCACCGCCACTGGAGCCGCCCGGCGTCATGGCCGGGTCCAGGGGATTGCGCGTCGGGCCGTACACGCCGTTGCCGGTCGTGGCCGCCAGGGCCATGGGCGGGACATTGGTCTTGCCCAGGATGATCGCGCCCGCTTCGCGCACGCGGCCCACCACCGGCTCGTCATGATCGGGCACGAAGGTGGCCAGTGCGTCCACACCCCAGGTCGCCGGCAGCCCCCGCACCCAGAGGTTGTCCTTGACCGTCAGCGGGATGCCGTCGAGCGCGCCGCCGGGATTGCCCGCCGCGTATCGCCGATCGGCGGCGCGGGCCTGCGCCAGCAGGGATTCCGCATCGACCTGCGCGACGATGGCATTGAGCGCCGCATTGCACGACCGCATCCGCTCCAGGGCGGACTCGATCAGATCCACGCTGGCCAGCCGGCCGGCCCGCAACAAGGCGGCGCTTTCGCTGGCGCCTGGCGGCCATGGATGGCCCTCTGGATGAATCGCGCTCACGGTACCTCCCGGCTCCGATGTTGATTGACACTATACACCAAACAATTTAGATTGCTATCTAATTAATTTCAGGATGGCGCCATGAGTCTTTACGCGGTCCAGAGAGTGATCTTCGAACTCAAGCACGACAAGCCCCGGGCCGCGCTGCTGCGCACGGACCCCCACGCCGCGCTGCGGGATGCCGGCCTGACCGAGGCGGAGCGCGACGCCCTGGCCCGCGGGGACCTGGCCGGGCTTTATCTGATGGGCGTCCACCCCCTGCTGCTCGCGCCGTATTCGCGCATGGCCGGGCTGTCCCGCAACGACTACCAGCGCGCGCTGGCCCCCCTCAAGGGCGCCCGCCATTTCTCCAGCGACTACCGGCTCGACGGCCACAGCGAGGCTTGAATGGGATCCCTAGAATTCGCCGCGGCAATGAGCCATGCTCCGGGCATCGCCGCCTTCACCCAGGCCGCCCCCGCCGCGCAGCGGCAGGCCTTCCTCGACGCCGCGGGCACCCTGAAAGCGGCTGCCTCCGCGGCCAGGCTGGACGCGATGGTGGTGATCGCGCCCGACCATTTCTCCAACTTCTTCATGGCCAACATGCCCGCCTGCTGTGTCTCGCTGAACGAGCGCTACAGCGGCCCGGTGGAAGACTGGCTGGGCGTGCCCAGAATGGACGTTCCCGGCGCGCCGGGCCTGGCGGACCTGATCATGCGGCACGCCTACGGCCGGGGCATCGAACCCGCCGGCGCCGCGCAGACCGAGCTGGAACACAGCGTCATCGTTCCGCTCTCGCTGGTCACGCCCGCGTTCGACATCCCCGTGGTCTGGGTCATGATGAACTGCCAGGTCCCGCCGCTGATGTCCCTGCCCCGCTGCCACGAACTGGGCCGCGCCATCCGCGCCGCCATCGATGCCAGCGGCCTGCGCGTGGGCGTGCTGGGCTCGGGCGGGCTGTCCCACGCGCCCGGCGCCGCCGAGGCCGATCGGCTGGACGAGGCGTTCGACCGCGAGTTTCTGTCCATGCTGGACCGGGGCGACCTGGACGCGATCCTGTCCATTCCCGCCGCCCGGCTGGACGAGGCGGGCTTCGGCGCCTGGGAGGTGCGGCTGTGGGTGGCCGCCATGGGCGCGGCCCACGACCGCCGTCCCCGCACGCTGGCCTACGAGCCGATCGAAGCCTGGGACACCGGCTGTGCGGTCGCGATCTTCGACGGAGCCGGACGATGACGCCGCTGCCCACCGTGCGGCTGGCGCTCGGCCTGCGCTCGACGGCGCAAAGCCTGGGCGTCATCGGCCGCGATGCCGGCGTCTTCCGCGAACAGGGACTGGACCTGGTCATCGCGCGCGAGGAAACCGCCGGGCCCGAGGGCGTGCGCGGCCTCGTCGCCGGGGAATACGACCTGGCGGAATTCGGCGCCGTGCCGCTGGTGCAGGCGGTCTATGAAGGACACGACCCGGTCATCCTGCTGGCGGCCGAACAGACCAATGCCATGTACCTGCTCGGCTCCGCCCGCATCGGCGCGCCGGGCGAACTGCTCGGACAGAAGATCGGCGTGCTCAGCATTGCCGGCCAGACCGGCGTCAGCGCCGCCGCCATGCTGGACAAGTGGGCGCTTCCCCGCCAGGACGTGGAACTGGTGGAACTGGGCACCTATCCCGCCATTTATCGCGCCTTGCAGGACGGCGGCATCGCCGCCGGCGTGCTGACCGCCGACTACGGCGTTGCCGGTTCGGTCGCCTTCGGCCTGCACCGCCTGGCCGACCTGGGCCAGGAACTGCGGTTCCAGGGCCCCATCGTCGCCACCACCCGGCGCTACGCGCGGGCGCATCCCGACCGCGTGCAGCGCGCCGTGACCGCCTACGTGCGCACCATCGAACTGTTCATCGACCAGCCGCAGCGCGTCCTGGCCAGCATGCGGCGCCACCTGGGTTTCCTGGATCACGCGCAGGCGCTGGCCGTCCACGATTTCTATTCCCGGCGCTTCCAGCGCCAGCCCCATCCGTCCGCAGCCGGCCTGCAGCGGGTCATCGACCTGTATGCCGACGGCTCGCGCCCGCCGCTGCGGCTGGAAGACGTCTGGGATCGCACGTTTCTGGACCGCAGCCTGTCGGCATGACGGGCACGCGGCCAACCACCCCATCGCAAGGATGACACCATGGATCTGGGAATCGCGGGACGCACGGCATTGATCACGGCTTCGAGCAAGGGCATAGGCAAGGCCTGCGCGATGGAACTGGCCAGCCAGGGCGCCAACATCGTCATGTGCGCGCGCGGACGTCAGCAACTGGAACTGGCCGCCGAGGAAGTCCGGGCCGTGGCACGCGGCGAAGTCACCGCCATCCCGGCGGACCTGACCTCGGCGCAGGACATCGACGCGCTGGTCGAGGCCGCCGAACGGCGGCACGGCGGCATCGACATCCTCGTTTCCATCGGCGGCTCGCCCAAGCGCGGCGGCTTCGATGCCATTACCGAACAGGACCTGCGCGACGCCTTCGAGATGTCGGTCATCGCCGCCTTCCGATTGTTGAACCGCACGCTGCCCGGTATGCGGGCCCGCGGCTGGGGCCGCGTGGTCACCGTGCAGTCCCGGGCCGTGCGCGAACCCATTCCCGACCTGGTGACCTCGGTGTCCACCCGGCCGGGCGTCAACGGACTGTTCAAGTACCTGTCCAAGGAAGTGGCCGCCGACGGCGTCCTGCTCAACACCATCGTACCCGGGCGCATCATGACCGATCGCTTCAAGGGCGGCCAGGACCTGGCGGCGGACAGCCAGGCCTACACGGCCGGCAAGCTGGCCGGCATCCCCGTGGGCCGCTTCGGGCAGCCCGAGGACATCGCCGGCGCCGTCGCCTTTCTTTGCTCCGAACGCGCCTCGTACATCAACGGCACGGCGCTGCAGGTGGACGGCGGCGTCATCAACGCCATCTGACCCGCGAGGCCCGCGGGCCGGGCCTCACTCCCCGGGTCCGATATTGGTCTCGATCCGGCCCAGCACCCGCATGAAGGTCGCGAGGTCGGCCTTGGTGATGCCTTGCAAGGCGACCTCGTTGATGTTCTCGACCCGGGGCAGCAGCACTTCCTCCAGGCTCCTGCCCTTTTCGGTCAGGGACACCAGCACCTTGCGCTTGTCCACGGAATCGGGCTGCAGGGTAACCATCTTCTGCGCCTCGAGCTTGCGCAGCGCCGCCCACGCGGTGGGCTGAGTCAACCCGACCATCTCGGCGATCTCGCGCTGACTCACGCCGTCCTTTTCCCACAGGGCGCGCAGGAAGAACCACATGCCATACGAAATCCCGGCGCTGTTGATCTGCTGTTCCATGATCGGGCGCAGGCGGCGGAAGGTCCTGCCGAGCAGGAAGCCTATGCTGCGATCGATGGGATAGTCTTGAGTGCGCATAATCGTGAACATCATTGGGCCCAGGCAATGATAGCTCACGCGCTTTCGCCATACGGCGCGCAGCCGATCGGCATGAACAAAAAAGGCGCCCCATTCGGAGCGCCTTTCAACACTGCCGGACAGCCCGGACGGGCCGTCCTTTCTCACCTGTCGATCACACGCCGACCGAATCGGCCACATCCTTGAAGTCAGGAATCTGGTCGAAGTTCATGTAGCGGTAGATGGTCTTCTCGTGCTCGGCCAGGACGCCGGTCTCGGCCATGTACTCTTCCTTGGTCGGGATGCGGCCCAGGCGCGAGCAGATGGCGGCCAGTTCGGCGGAACCCAGGTACACGAACGAGTTCTTGCCGAGGCGGTTCGGGAAGTTGCGGGTGCTGGTCGACATGACCGTCGCGCCTTCGCGGACCTGCGCCTGGTTGCCCATGCACAGCGAGCAGCCCGGCATTTCCATGCGGGCGCCGGCCGAACCCAGGACGCCGTAGTGGCCTTCCTCGGTCAGCTGCTGCTGGTCCATCTTGGTGGGCGGAGCAACCCACAGCTTGACCGGGATGTCGCGCTTGCCTTCGAGCAGCTTGGACGCCGCGCGGAAGTGGCCGATGTTGGTCATGCAGCTGCCGATGAACACTTCGTCGATCTTGGCGCCGGCGACGGCGGACAGGGTCTTGACGTCGTCCGGGTCGTTCGGGCAGGCCACCAGGGGTTCGTGCACGTCGGCCAGGTCGATCTCGATGACGGCGGCGTACTCGGCGTCGGCATCGGGTTGCAGCAGTTCCGGATTGGCCAGCCAGGCTTCCATGGCCTTGACGCGGCGGCCGATCGAACGCTCGTCTTCATAGCCGTTGGCGATCATCCACTTCAGCAGCGTGATGTTGCTGTTGATGTACTCGATGATCGGTTCCTTGTTCAGGCGCACCGTGCAACCGGCGGCCGAACGCTCGGCGGAGGCGTCGGACAGTTCGAAGGCCTGTTCCACCTTCAGGTCCGGCAGTCCTTCGATTTCCAGGATGCGGCCCGAGAAGATGTTCTTCTTGCCCTGCTTCTCGACGGTCAGCAGGCCCTGCTGGATCGCGTAGTAGGGAATGGCGTTGACCAGGTCGCGCAGCGTGACGCCGGGCTGCAGCTTGCCCTTGAAGCGGACCAGCACCGATTCGGGCATGTCCAGCGGCATGACGCCGGTGGCCGCCGCGAAGGCGACCAGGCCCGAGCCGGCCGGGAAGCTGATGCCGATGGGGAAGCGGGTGTGCGAGTCGCCGCCGGTGCCGACGGTGTCGGGCAGCACCATGCGGTTCAGCCACGAGTGGATGACGCCGTCGCCCGGGCGCAGCGAGATGCCGCCGCGATTGCTCATGAACTCGGGCAGCGTGTGGTGCGTCTTGACGTCCACGGGCTTGGGATAGGCGGCGGTGTGGCAGAACGACTGCATCACCAGGTCGGCCGAGAAGCCCAGGCAGGCCAGGTCCTTCAGCTCGTCGCGGGTCATGGGGCCGGTGGTGTCCTGGCTGCCGACCGAGGTCATGCGCGGCTCGCAGTAGGTTCCCGGGCGGATGCCCTTGCCTTCCGGCATGCCGCAGGCGCGGCCGACCATCTTCTGGGCCAGCGTATAGCCCTTGCCGGTGTCGGCCGGGTTGTTGGGCAGGCGGAACAGGGTCGAGGGCGGCAGGCCCAGGGTCTCGCGCGCCTTGGCAGTCAGGCCGCGGCCCACGATCAGCGGAATGCGGCCGCCGGCGCGCACTTCATCGAACAGCACGTCGGACTTGATCTCGAACTCGGCGATGACTTCGCCGTTCTTCAGCGCCTTGCCTTCATAGGGGCGCAGCTCGATGACGTCGCCCATTTCCATCTTGGAGACGTCCAGCTCGACCGGCAGCGCGCCGGCGTCTTCCATGGTGTTGTAGAAGATGGGAGCGATCTTGCTGCCCAGACAGACGCCGCCGAAGCGCTTGTTCGGCACGAAGGGGATGTCTTCGCCGGTCCACCACAGCACGGAGTTGGTGGCGGACTTGCGCGAGGAGCCGGTACCGACCACGTCGCCGACGTAGGCGACCGGATGGCCCTTTTCCTTCAGGTCATTGATGAGCTTGAGCGGACCGACCTTGCCGGGCTCTTGCGGCTCGATGCCCGGACGCGGGTTCTTGAGCATGGCCAGCGCGTGCAGCGGGATGTCGGGGCGGCTCCAGGCGTCGGGCGCGGGCGACAGGTCGTCGGTGTTGGTTTCGCCGGTGACCTTGAACACGGTCAGCGTCAGGCTTTGCGGCAGTTCGGGGCGGCTGGTGAACCACTCGGCGTCGGCCCAGCTTTGCAGCACGGCCTTGGCGTTGGCATTGCCCTTGTCGGCCTTTTCCTTCACGTCGTGGAAGGCGTCGAACATCAGCAGGGTCTTCTTCAGGCCTTCCGCGGCGATGGTGCCGACCTGCGCGTCGTCCAGCAGCTCGATCAGCGCGCTGATGTTGTAGCCGCCCAGCATCGTGCCCAGCAGCTCGGTGGCCTTGGCGCGGTCGATCAGCGGGCAGGCTTCCTTGCCCAGGGCGACGGCGGCCAGGTAGGACGCCTTGACCTTGGCGGCGTCGTCCACGCCGGCCGGCACGCGGTGGGTCAGCAGATCGACCAGGGTCTGCTCTTCGCCCTTGGGCGGGTTCTTGATCAGCTCGATCAGGTCGGCGGTCTGCTGCGCCGACAGCGGCAGCGGGGGGATGCCAAGCGCGGCCCGCTCGGCAACGTGTTGACGGTAGGATTCAAGCATTGGAAGTGTCCCGGTATGAAGGGATTGAGGGCGATCGCCGGGATTGTAGGACTAGCGGCGGCGAGCTGCAACTGTCTTATATCTTATATAAGACATGCGCATCCCCCGCGTACGGTCGAGCCAGGATAGAATCATTTTCCCGATATTCGGCCACGAAGGGGTAATCGAGATGCATTCAACGAAATTGAATCTGGATTGCCCCACCGGGGCCCGACCGGCCGAAGCGGCCACCCTGATTTCCCCGTCGCGCCGCCACTGGATGCAGTTCGCCGGCGCCGGCGCCCTGCTCCACGCGCTGCCCGGCTGCGGCGGCGGCGACGATCCCGCGCCCGACGCCGGCCGGCTGTCCGAGGCCATCCAGTGGGGGCGCGACGCCATCCGCCAGGCCGTGCAGAAGAACCAGGCCACCGCGGTCTCGGTCGCGCTGATGACCAGCGAAGGCGTGATCTGGCAGGAAGCCTTCGGCGTCGCGGATCCGCAGGGCAACGTCGCCGCCACCGTCGACTCCCGCTTCAATATCGGCTCGGTCAGCAAGGTATTGGCCGCGCTGGCCGCCATGGTGCTGTGCGACCGGGGCAAGCTGGCGCTGGACGCGCCGATCACCCGCTATCTGCCCGGCTTCTCGATGCTGTCCAGCGAGTACGGTCGGATCACGCTGCGCCACCTGCTCAGCCATTCGTCCGGGCTGCCCGGCACCAATTGGCGCAACATCTTCGCGTTCGAACCCATTGCCGGCTACGCGCAGGACACCCAGGACGGGCTGGCCTACTTCCACCTGAAGCACCAGCCGGGGGAACTGGCCGTCTATTGCAACGACGGCTTCACGATGGTCGAGAACCTGGTGGCCGCGGTCACGGGCCAGTCGTACGCCGAATTCGTCCGGCGCGAGATCCTCGAACCCCTGGGTATGAGCCATTCCGCCTATCCCGTGCAGGCCTTTCCCGAAGGCAGTTTCGTGCACCCGGTCTACGAAGGGCGGCGCATGGGACAGGAATTCGTGTCGGCCTACGCCACCGGCGGCCTGGCCTCCACGCCCGGCGACATGATGCGGCTGGCGAAGATGTTCCTGGACCTGGGCATGTACCAGGGCAAGCGCCTGGTGTCGCAGGCGGCCGTGCAGGAGATGGGCACCGACCAGACCAAGGGCCTGCGCATCAACCCCTGCCCCGAATGGCGCTGGGGCCTGGGCTGGGACTCGGCGCTGCATCCCGGCCTGGACAGTGTCGGCATCAAGGCCTGGCAGAAGAACGGCGGCACGAGCTTCTTCTCGACCGAGTTCTTCGTGCTGCCCGACCAGCGCATGGCCCTGCTGCTGACGGGGGCCGGCACCACCTACGGGCCGCTGCGCATCGCCGAGGGCGTGCTGCTGCGGGCCCTGGCCACCACGCGCGCGATTCCCGCCGTGCCGGCGGCGCTGGAAGGCATCCCCGCGGCGGCGGCGCCCTCCGTCGATGCCGCCGGGCTGGCGGGCATCTATGCGAATTTCGAAGGACCGTACAAGGTCCAGGCCGTCAATGCCGGCACGATCGACGTGCTGCACAGGAAGGGCGACGCCTGGGATCCGGTCGCTCCGGGCCTGACCCTGCGCGCCGACGGCTGGTGGTGGAACGACGCGCCGTCGGGGAACAGCTACCGCTGGCTGACGCTGGACGGCAAGCATTACATGATCCAGCGCGTACCGGCCGGCTGGGGGCACTACCGGCTGACGATGTCCGTGGGCCAGCGCCTGGCGCCCCTGCCCCCGCTGTCCGCCGCCTGGCAGGCCCGCCTGGGCACGCGCTGGGAACCCACCAATGAATCGCCCGAGTCCGTGGCGCTGGCCCTGGGCGGCGGCATCGCCACGCTGGACGAGCTGGCCGAGCTGCCAGGGTACGTGATGTGGAGCGATGGCCAGTTGCTGCGGCCCGATGGCGACGACCGTGCCAGAATGACGATACAGGTGCCCGTCAATCACGGGCGGGACCTGGTCGAGCTCGAGTTCTCGACCGTGGACGGCCAGCCGCAGATGCGATCGGGGTCGTCGCTGTACCGCCTGCTGACAGAGGACTGATCCCCCATCTTGGAACTGCGCCAACTCCGCTATTTCGTCCGCGTCGTCGAACTGGGCAGCATGGGCCGCGCCGCGCGCGAGCTGGGGCTGGTGCCCTCCGCCCTGAGCCAGCAGATCAGCCGCCTGGAAGGCGAGCTGGCCACGCGCCTCCTGCAGCGCACCGCCACCGGCGTCATTCCCACCGACGCCGGGCTGGCGTTCTGGCGGCAGGCGCAGATGGCGCTGCGGCACGCCGATCAGGCCGTGGTCGCGGCGCGCGAGGCCCGGCTGTCTGGCGCGGTCAGCATAGGCTTCGCGCCGTCGACGGCTTCGCTGCTGGCCCGCCCTTTCATCGCCGCCATGCATGACCGCTACCCCGACGTGCGGCTGCATCTGGTGGAAAGCCTGTCCGGCCACCTGGCCGGCATGCTGAACGCTCGCCTGCTGGACCTGGCCGTGCTGTTCCAGACCGACAGCGGCCGGCACTGGAGCGTCCTGCCGCTGCTGGACGAAAAGCTGTTCGTGGTGGCCCGGCCCGATCTCGTCTCCGACCGCCAGCCCCGCCAGCCGATGACCGTGGCCGAGGCCGCGCGGCTGCCGCTGGCGATGCCCAGCAAGACGCATGGCCTGCGCATCCTGGTCGATGCCGCGTTCGACCGCGCGGGCGTGGAACCGGACATCGCGCTGGAGATCGACGGCCTGACCACGCTGATGAACACCGTGATCGACACCCCCATCGCCACCATCCAGCCGGGCGTCGCCGCCGGCGGGATGCACGAGGGGCGCCTGTGCCTGTATCCGCTGGACGATCCCTATCTGTTCCGGCGCAACGTCGTGACCAGCGTCTCGGACGACGAGCTGTCCCCGGCGGCGCTGGCCGCGCGGGTGGTCCTGGCGGACCTGATGCGCACGCTGGTGCGCGACGGCCATTGGCCGGGAGCCACCATTCACGAATCGTGAATACCCATTGCCCGCGCGCCGTCTAGCCCGGCCGGACCGCTCCGCCTACAGTGATTCCTCACTGATAGGAAAGCGGAATGATAGATGTCCTGGTCATCGGCGGCGGCAACGCCGCCTTGTGCGCGGCCCTGATGGCCCGCGAGGCGGGCGCCAGCGTCATGCTGCTGGAAGCCGCGCCCAAGGAATGGCGCGGCGGCAACTCGCAGCACACGCGCAACCTGCGCTGCATGCACGACGGTCCGGAAGACGTGCTGGTCGACAGCTACCCGGAAGAGGAATTCTGGCAGGACCTGCTCAAGGTCACCGGCGGCATCACCGATGAAAAGCTGGCGCGCCTGGTCATCCGGGCCTCGTCCAACTGCCGGGACTGGATGCGCAAGCATGGCGTGAACTTCCAGCCCGCGCTGTCCGGAACCCTGCACATCGCCCGCACCAACGCCTTCTTCATGGGCGGCGGCCGGGCACTGGTCAACGCCTACTACCGCAGCGCCGAGAACCTGGGCGTGCAGATCCGCTACGGCACGCCGGTGCATGCCCTGGAACTGGACGGCGACCGCTTCGTGGCGGCGCTGGCCGGCAACGAGCGCATTCCGGCCCGCGCCTGCGTCATGGCGGCCGGAGGCTTCGAGTCCAACCTGCAATGGGTGCGCGAGGCATGGGGCCAGAACGAGCGGGGCGAATGGCCGGCGGACAACTTCCTGGTGCGGGGCACCCGCTACAACCAGGGCGCCCTGTTGAAGTTCATGATCGACGCCGGGGCCGACATGATCGGCGATCCCACGCAATCGCACTGCGTCGCCATCGACGCGCGCTCGCCGCTGTACGACGGCGGCATCTGCACCCGCCTGGACTGCGTGTCGCTGGGCATCGTCGTCAATCGCGACGCCCAGCGCTTCTACGACGAGGGCGAGGACTTCTGGCCCAAGCGCTATGCGATCTGGGGCCGCCTGGTCGCCTTCCAGCCGGACCAGATCGCCTATTCGATCATCGACGCCAAGGCGGTCGGGCGTTTCATGCCGCCGGTGTTCACCGGCATCCGGGCCGACAGCCTGCCCGAGCTCGCGCGGCTGACGGGGCTGGACGAAACCCGCCTGATGCAGACCGTGCAGGAATTCAACGCGGCCTGCCGGGGCGAGCACTTCGACCACACCGTCATGGACGACTGCCGCACCGAGGGCATCTCGCCCGTCAAGACGCATTGGGCCCGGCCGCTGGATACGCCGCCCTACTTCGCCTATCCGCTGCGGCCGGGCATCACCTTCACCTACCTGGGCACCCGGGTCGACGAGAACGCCGCCGTGCACTTCGGCGGGCAACCCAGTCCGAACCTGTTCTGCGCCGGCGAGATGATGTCCGGCAACGTGCTGGGCAAGGGCTATACGGCCGGCGTCGGCATGTCCATCGGCACGGCCTTCGGCCGCATCGCCGGCACCCGCGCCGCCGAGGCCGCGCGGCACCCCCGTACTCACGGAGCATCCAATCTTGAAGCAGCTTGAGGACCTCGCGCACGACGCGCAAACCTTGGCGGCCGGCGTGCAGGCCGTGCCGGTCCAATGGCGGACCCAGGCCGCCGCGCAAGGCGGCGCCTGTTCGACCGCGCTGACCGCCGACGAAAGCGAAGCGGCCCGCGTCCTGCAGATATGCAATGCCTGCCGCTATTGCGAGGGGTTCTGCGCGACGTTCCCGGCCATGATGCGCAGGCTGGAATTCGGCAAGGCCGACGTGCACTACCTGGCCAACCTGTGCCACAACTGCGGCGCCTGCCTGCACGCCTGCCAGTACGCGCCGCCGAACGAATTCGGCGTCAACGTGCCCCGGGCGATGGCCAAGGTGCGCGTGCAGACCTATGGCGACTACGCCTGGCCCGGTGTCCTGGGACGCCTGTACCGGCACAACGGCGTCACGCTGGCCCTGGCGACGGCGTTCGCGCTGGCGCTGTTCCTGGTGCTGGCCGCCGGCATGAACGGCGGCATCTGGCACGAACCGCTGGCCGGCAACTTCTACGCCATCTTCCCGCACAACCTGCTGGTGGCGCTGTTCGGCACGGTGTTCGTGCTAGCCATCGTCGCGCTTGGGGTGGGCGTGACGCGCTTCTGGCGCAACGTGTCCCCCGGCTCGACCAGCGGTCCGGCCGTGGCCGAGGCCGCGCACGACGCGCTGCGCCTGAAGTACCTGGACGGCGGACACGGCAAGGGCTGCAACGAGGAAAACGACGCGTTCACGCTGGCGCGGCGGCGGTTCCACCACTTCACTTTCTACGGCTTCATGCTGTGCTTCGCCGCCACCTGCGTGGCCACGCTCTATCACTACGCGTTGGGGTTGCACGCGCCGTATGCGCTGACCAGCCTGCCCGTGCTGCTGGGCACCGCGGGCGGCATCGGCCTCTTGATCGGACCGGCCGGCCTGCTGTGGCTGAACCTGCGCCGCCACCCGGAGCACGGCGATCCCGACCAGCGTCCCATGGACCGCGGCTTCATCTGCCTGCTGTTCCTGACCAGCCTGACCGGGCTCGCGCTGCTGGCCGTGCGAGAGACCAGCGCCATGGGCCTGCTGCTGGCCGTGCACCTGGGCGTGGTGATGGCCTTGTTCCTGACCCTGCCCTACGGCAAGTTCGCGCACGGCATCTATCGATGCGCCGCGCTGCTGAAGTGGAGCATCGAGCGGCGCCAGCCGAGCAGCACGCGGCTGACGCCGGACTGAACCCGCCGCGGGGCGTCAGCCACGCGCCAGCGGCGGCCCCGCGAACGGCTTGGCGAAGGGCCCGATGGCGCGCATGTCGAACTCCACCAGCACGGCCGGCGCATCGCGGCCGGCCGCATCGCGCAGCACGCGCTCCAGGCCGTCCAGGTCGCGCACCGCGATGTAGTCCATGCCGACCGATTGCGCCAGGGCGCCCAGCTCGAAGCCGTGCAGGTCGCAGTAATAGCGGCGTCCGCCGTAGTCCGCGTCCTGGAGATTGCGCAGGATGCCGTAGCCGCCGTCGTTCATCACCAGCATGACGATGCCGGTCCGCTCCTGCACCGCGGTGGCCAGTTCGCCCAGGTTCAGCATGAACCCGCCGTCGCCGGCCAGCAGCCAGGTCTTGCGGTCCGGCCGGCCGGTGGCCGCGCCGATGGCCATGGCCAGCCCCTGACCGATCCCGCCGCCCACGGCGTGGATGCCCTGCCCCGGCGCGAAGACCTGCATCAGGCGATTGCCCCAGGTGCTGTTGGAAATGGTGACGTCGCGCACCCAGCCGAAGTCGCGGCCGCACACGGCCTGCAGGGCGTCGGCGATACGGTCGTAGGGCGCGATGGCGCCGCGCATCGTGGCCTGGGCGCGCTGCCTGGCGCGGGCGGCTTCGTCCGCCAGGCCGGCATCGGCCCGCATGCGCCCCGCGAGCCGGTCGGCCAGCCTGGCCAGCGTCAGGCGCGCATCGCCCCGCACGAACAAGGAGGTCGGATAGGCACGCTGCTCGGCCAGCGGATCCGCGTCGATCTGGATCAGCCTGCGCGGCAGCTGCAGCGTATGGGTCAGCGTTTCCGGCACGCGCAGCCGCGAGCCCACGACCAGCATCGCATCGCAGCCCTGGTAGAAGGCCTCGATCGCGGGCTGGCCGTTGAAGGCGCCCAGCGTGCGCGGATCGTCTTCGGACACCGCGCCCTTGCCCTGCAAGGTGGTCACGGCCACGAAGCCCAGGTCCAGCAGACGGGTGATCTCGGCGCGCGCGTGGCGGGCGCCGCCGCCTATCCACAGGACCGGCCGCCGTGCATCCGCCAGCATGTCGGCCATCCGGTCCACGGCCGCCTCGTCGGGCTCGACCGGCGCCGGCACAGGCGGCGCCGGCGGCGGCTGCACGTCCACCAGGGCACCCTGCAGGTCGATGGGAATCTCCACGCTGACCGGTCCCATGGGCACGGTCAGCGCCAGCCGCACCGCCTCCTGGATCGTGGCCAGGGCGGTCTCGGCCGACCATACCCGCAGCGCCGCCTTGGAGACGGCTTGCAGCATGCCAAGCTGGTCCTTGGCCTCGTGAACGTAGGAACGGCCCCGGTCCAGGTAGGGCAACGCGACCTGCCCGGTGATGTGCAGCAGCGGCGTGCCCGCGGTCCAGGCCTCGACCAGCGCGCCGGCCGCATTGCCGGCGCCCGTGCCCGTGCTGGTGAAGGCCACGCCCAGCGCGCCCGTGGCGCGGGCGCAGGCATCGGCCATACCGACGGCGCCGGCTTCGCCGCGCGCGCCTATGTAGCGGATGCGCCCGTCGCGCCCCAGCGCATCGAGCAGCGGCATGTTGTGGATGGACAGGACCCCGTAGGCCTGCCGCACGCCCAGTTCGTGCAGGTACTGGACCAGGGCATCGCCCACGGTGTGCCGGTTGGAAATCGATGCGCTCATGAATGCAGGCCTTCGGTGGCGGATTGAGGAACAGGCGTGGCGCCGCGATGCCCGGTGCCGAGCGCGGCTTCGCGGCCGCCGGCCCGGCGGACCAGTTCGTCCTGGTCGCGCTTGGCGAGCCGGTCGATCTCTTCGGGATAGAGCCGCGCGCACAGCGCGGTGCGCATGGCATGCACGGTGGCGGCCATTTCGGGACGGGCGGCGAGATCCGTGCGTTCGTGCGGATCGGCCACGATGTCGAACAGCTCGGGGCCATAGTCCACGTAGTGGTGGTATTTGTAGCGGCCGCGCACGAGGTAGTAGGCGGCGCTGGGCGATCCGACGCCGTGGTATTCGCCCAGGACGACGCGATCGGATTCGTCCGCGCCCGCGGCGAGGTCCCGCAGCGAACGGCCCGGCAGCGCGGCCGCGGCCGGCGGCAGGCCCATCGCCTGGAGCACGGTGGGATACACGTCCACCAGGCTGGCATCGGTGCGGCACCGGTGCGCGGCCGGCACGCCGGGACCGGCCAGCACGAGGGGAATGCCCGAGGCCTCGCGATACAGCGTGCCCTTGTTCCACAGGCCGCGGGCGCCCAGGTTGTCGCCATGGTCGGATGTGTAGATCACCGTGGTCCGCGCCGACAGTCCGGTGTCGTCCAGCGTGTCGAGCACCGCGCCCATCTGCTCGTCCATGAACTCGACCAGCGCGAAGTAGGCCGCCACCGCCAGCCGGGCGCGCTCGGGCCCTTCCAGCGCCGCCGCGTGGTCGATGTAGGCCAGCGACCGCCTGACCCAGGGGTGGCGCGCGGCGGCCGGCTCCGGCAGGCAGCCGTCGAACAGCGGATCCTCCAGCACCCGGCGCAGGTAGCGTTCCGGCACGACCAGCGGAAAATGCGGCGCGACCATGCCCACGAACAAGGCCCACGGCGCGGGGTCGGCCGCATGCGTGCGCAACCACTCGCAGGCCGTGGCGCCCACCGTGCGATCGTATTCGTTGTAGGTGGACTCGCCCGCGCCCAGGGACTTGAACATGCCCGACGGCATGGAGCTTGCCGGCAGCGGGTTGCGCACCGATCCCCAGACCTGGCCGATGCCGCCGGGAATGTGCATGGGCAGCCACTGGCGCTGGAAACCGGTGGGATCCTCGGCGCGGCGAAAATGCAGCTTGCCGATGGACTCGGCCAGCAGGCCGGCCTCGGACACCTCCTGCATCCAGGAGCGCGCGCGGCCGTCATAGGCGATGGCGTTGTCCCAATAGCGGTGATCGTGCACGTATCTTCCCGTCGCCAGGCTGGCCCGCGCGGGTACGCACAGCGGGCTGGGCGTCCATGCGCGCTCGAACACCGTCCCGCGGCGCGCCAGCCGGTCCAGGTTGGGGGTGCGCACGCAGGGATGGCCGGCGAAGCCCGCTATCCAGGGGTTGTGCTCGTCGGACAGCAGCACCAGGACGTTGGTGGGTTCGGCCATGGCGTCATTTCTCCAGCGAGAAGCCGGTGCGCTTGACCACCGCCGCCCACTTGGCGTCCATCGCGCGCATGGAGGCATCGAGCTCCTGGCTGGACAAGGACAGCGGATCGAGCGACATGCGCTCGAGCCCTTCCCGGTAGGCCGGCGCCTGGCAAGCCTTGACGAGGGCCTGGGCCAGGGCCTGCCGGACCGGGGCCGGCACCCCGGCCTGCGTGTACGCGCCGTAGAACAGGTCGCTGGCCAGGTCGGGGAATCCGGATTCCGCCACCGTGGGGACGTCCGGCATGAAGGCGCTGCGCCGCGTGCCGGTCATCATCAGCACCCGGGCCTTGCCCGACTTGTAGGGCGTGACCAGGTTGGGCAACGCGGAGATCACGGCCGGCAGGTGGCCGCCGGAGATGTCGTTCAAGGCCTGTGCCCCGCCGCGGTAGGGCACGTGGATCAGCGGCACACCCGACAGGCGTTCGATCTCGGTGCCGATGAAATGCGGTTCGGTGCCCGCGCCGGGCGTGCCGTAGGACGCCTCGCCCGGGTGGGCCTTGGCCCAGGCCAGGAAATCGGCCATGGTGCGCGCCGGCGCGGTGGCGCCGACCGCGAAGCCGAACTGGTAGCCGCACAGCGTGGTCAGGCCGGCGACGTCGCTCATCCTGTAGCCCAGGCCCGCGTTGACGTGCGGCGCGATCGTGAACACGCCGGGCGGAGTGATCAGCACGGCGCCGCCGTCGGCGGGCGATCGCAGCAGGGCCTCGACGCCGATCTGTCCGGCGGCGCCGGCGTGGTTCTCGACGATGGCCAGATAGCCGGCGCCGCGCAACTGTTCGCCGGCCATGCGCGCGGCCACGTCGACCGCGCCGCCGGCAGGTCCCGCCACCAGCAGCCTGAGCCGCGTGGCCGGTT
Organism: Pigmentiphaga sp. YJ18; assembly: GCF_038066655.1. Lineage (NCBI taxonomy): Bacteria > Pseudomonadati > Pseudomonadota > Betaproteobacteria > Burkholderiales > Alcaligenaceae > Pigmentiphaga > Pigmentiphaga sp. YJ18. Next base: position 59,144 of record NZ_JBBUKU010000001.1, read on the forward strand.
GACTGCGTGCCGCGCGGCAAGTCATCATGGATGCCGCTGCAGCACTGAGGAAGTGGCGCCGGGTGAGCATCGTCGTCTCCAAAGCGGGATGGAGCACTCATTCTAGGGACCCCTCCGCCGCCCGGATAATGAAAAGCGCAGTGCCGCCCATAACCCGCGGTTTATGCCCATGAGCGACCTCATCCGCCGACTCACCCTGCGTCACCTGCGCCTGCTCGTCATGCTGGGCGAACTCGGCAGCGTCACCCGCACGGCCCAACTGCTGCACATCACCCAGCCCGCCGTCTCCAAGGCCATCCGCGACCTGCGCGACATCCTGCAGGATGCGCTGTTCGAGCCCACGCCCGACGGACTGGCCTGGACGCCGGCCGGCAAGGCCGCCCTGCAACGGGCGCGCGCGATCCTGCGCAACGTCGAAGACCTGGAGCGCGACACCGCCCGGCGCGGCCGCGCCGGCGACGCGCCGCTGGGCCTGGGCCTGACCCGGATCGCCGAAGCGGTAGTGGCCACGGCCCTGCCCTATGCCCTGGCCGAACGCGGCGTGTGCGTCAGCCTGCGCCACGGCACGCGCGAACAGATGCACAGCGAACTGGCGGCCAAGTCCATCCACGTGGCGTTCGGGCGCTGCGACGCGGGATTCCGCCTGCCCGACTTCGAATACCACCCGCTGTACACCGAGAGCTATGCGGTCGTGTGCGGCCGCCATCATCCCCTGGCGGGCAAGGCGGCCAGCCTGGAAGAACTGTCGGGCCAGGCCTGGGTGCTGCCGCCGCCAGGCACCTTCGCCCACCATCTGGTGGAACAGGCTTTCCTGGCCGAGAACCTGACCCCGCCCGCGCCCGGCATCGTCTCGACGCTGGGGCCGGGCGATGTCCGGCTGGTGGAAACCCAGCCGGTGCTGGCGCTGGCGCCGCGCAGCGAGGCGCGGCGGCTGGTGGAGGCGGGCACGGTGTCCTGCGTGGAAGGACTGGCGCTGCCGCCGCAACAAATAGGCGCCATCCTGCTGCGCGCGGGCGAGCGGCACCCGGCCTGCGAACTCGCCATCCAGATGCTGCGCGCCGGCCGCGAGGGAGCCTAGACCTGGGTGATGAACTTGGTCACCAGGTAGCCGTCGAAAGTCTCGGTGCCGCCCTCGGTTCCCACCCCGCTGTCCTTGATCCCGCCGAAGGGGATTTCCGCCGGCCCCATGCCGAAATGGTTGATGTTCACCATGCCGGCCTCCAGCCCGTCGGCCACGCGCGTAGCCGTCTTCAGCGACTCGGTGAAGACGTACGAGGCGAGGCCGAACGGCAGCGCGTTGGCGCGCCGCAGGACCTCGTCCTCGGTGTCGAAGGGCACCACCGGCGCCACGGGGCCGAAGGGCTCTTCCTGCATGATGCGCGCATCGTCGGCCAGGTCCGCCAGCACCGTCGGGGCGAAGAAGAACCCCTGGCCGTCGCGCCGGCCGCCGCCCGTCACGATGCGGCCGCCCCGGCCCACCGCATCCTCGACCAGCCCCGCCATGGCGGCCACGCGGCGGGGGTTGGCCAGCGGCCCCATCTGCGTGCCCTCATCCAGGCCGTCGCCCAGCCGCGTCTCGGCCATGACCTGCGCGAAGGCGTCCAGAAAGCGCGGATAGGCGGCCCGCTGGACGTAGAAGCGGGTCGGCGACACGCACACCTGGCCGGCATTGCGCAGCTTGAAGCGCGCCAGCATCGCGGCCGCCCGGTCGATGTCGGCATCGGCGAACACCAGGACCGGGGAATGGCCGCCCAGCTCCATCGTCATCCGCTTCATGTGCGCGCCCGCCAGCGCGGCCAGCTGCTTGCCCACCGGCACCGACCCGGTGAAGGAAATCTTGCGCACGGCCGGCGCGGTGATCAGATGGCGGGAAATCGCCGCCGGATCGCCCCAGACGATGTTGAGCACGCCCGGTGGGAAGCCGGCATCGTGGAACAACTCGGCGATCGCGACCACCGCGCTGGGCGATTCCTCGGGTCCCTTCAGTATCAGCGTGCAGCCGGCCGCCAATGCGGCGGCCACCTTGCGGATGGCCTGCGCGAACGGGAAATTCCACGGCGAGAAAGCCGCGCACACGCCTATCGGCTCGCGCACCACGAACTGCCGCACGTCGGGCTGGCGCGGCGGGATCACGCGGCCGTAGATGCGCCGGCATTCCTCGGCGTGCCACTCCACGTGCTCGGCGCAGGACTCTACCTCGACCAGGGCCTCGGCCAGCGGCTTGCCTTCGTCCATCGTGATGTCGCGCGCGATCCGCGCGGCGCGCGCGCGGACCAGGGCCGCCACCTGCCGCAGCAGGTCGGACCGCGCCAGGGGCGAGGTGCGGCGCCAGCCTGGAAACGCGCGCTCGGCGGCGGCGATGGCACGGTCCAGCTCGGCGGCGCCCACGTGCGGCAGGCGGCCGATGACCTGGCCGGAGGCCGGGTTGACGACCTCGCCGCCGGGACCGCCGGTGTCCTCGAAGAATTCGCCGTCGATGTAGAAAGCCAGCTTGCGGTACATGTCCGTGCTCCCGGTCCGAAGTTCCATCATTGCGCCGTCACGCCCAGTTTCTTGATCAGCGGTCCGTACACGGCGGCATCCCGCTCCATCTCGGCGCGGGTCTGCTCGGGGGCCGGTATGCGGATCTCCACGCCGCGCTTGCCGTAGTTGCCGCGCAGCGCCGCATCGTCCATCGCCATACGGATTTCCTTGTTGATGTGCGCGGCCAGGGCATCGGACATCGTGCCCGGCGCGAACACCGAGAACACCGTCGACGGAATGGATCCGGGCTTGCCGCCGGCCTCGGCCAGCGTCGGTACCTCGGGCATGAAGCCGCTGCGCTTGTCCGCCCCGCTCACCAGCACCTTGATCTTGCCGCTCTGTACCTGCTGGCTCATCACCAGGCCGCCGGCCATCAAGGCGTCGACCTCGCCGCCCAGCAGTGCCGTCAGCGCGGGCGCCACGCCCTTGAAGGGCACGTAGGTGAAGTCCACGCCCTCGGAGGCGGCCAGCATGGCCATGCCCAGGTGGGTCACGTGGCCGTTGCCGCCGGTGCCGACGTTGATGCCGCCGCGCCCGGCGCGCGCCTTCTCCATGAAGCCCTTGTAGTCGTTCACGCCCAGGCTGCTGCGCACGGCCACGTACAGGTCGATGTGGCCGACGTCCGCCACGGGCTTGAGCTCCTTGCGCCAGTCGTAGGGCAGGTTGGCGTACAGGAAGGGGTTGGCGACCAGTGCCAGCCGGTCGACCATCAGGAGCGCCGAGCCGTCGCCCGCCGACTTCGCCACGTTGCCCGCGCCGATGATGGCGTTGGCGCCGGGCTTGTTCTCCACCACGAAAACCTTGCCGGTGCGCTTGGCCAGCTGGTTGCCCAGGTCGCGGGCCAGCACGTCGGGTTCGGTGCCGGGGGGATAGGGAACGACGATGCGGACCTGCTCGGGCCCCCAGGGTGTTTCGGCCCGGACCGGCAGGCACAGCGTGCAGGCCAGCGCAAGAAAGACGCAAAGGGACTTCAGACTTGCCATGATGCTCTCCGATGACGACGGGGCCGGGACTCCCCGGCCTCACGAGGAAGCGGGCCTACCAGCGCCCGATGACGATGTTCATCATGCGTTCGTGCGCATGCGTGCGGGCGGCGACCTGCTCGAAGGTCTCGGTGCAGCGGCGCTGGCGGCGCCAGTTCCAGTCGCACAGCGCATCGCCCATGCGGCGCAGGACCGGCGCGGCCCAGGCCTCTTCGGCCAGGTCGCGCAATTCGCCGGGGTCCTCCCGCAGGTCGAACAGTTGCGGGCGCAAGCCCTGCCAGTACAGGAACTTGTAGCGGCCGTCCGCCAGCATCATCCCGTTGCACTCGGTCACGCCGCGATCCAGGAACAGCCGCGCCTCGCGATAGGCGTAATCCAGGAAGCCGACGGCAAACTCGCGCACAGGCTCGTCCGACTGGCCGCGCACCCAGGGCAGCAGCGACCGTCCCTCGACGCGGTGCGCGGGCACGTCCAGGCCCAGCGCATCCAGGATGGTCGGGACCACGTCCACGCACTCGGCCGTCTCGGCCACGGCGCGGCCGCGCCTCGCATCCGCGGCGGACGAGGGGTCGTAGACGATCAGCGGCACTCGCACCGCCCCTTCGAAGAAGTACTCCTTCTCTCCCAGCCAGTGGTCGCCTTGCAGGTCGCCATGGTCGGAACAGAAGACGATCAGCGTGTCGCGCAGGCGGCCCGCGCGCTCCAGGTGATCGAGCAGGCGGCCGACGTGGTCGTCGATCTGCTTGACCAGCCCCATGTAGACCGGCCGCACGGCGCGCCAGACCTCGTCCTGCGCGAACGACAGGGATTCCTCGTGGCGCTGGTAGGCGCCGTGCACCGGATGGGGCCGTTCGCGCTCGGCCTGGCCGCGCATCGGGGCGGCCGCGTCCTGCGCCGAGTACATGTCGTGGTAGGGCGCGGGCGCCTTGTAGGGCCAGTGCGGCTTGATGTAGGACAGGTGCAGCACCCACGGCTGCTCGCCCTGCCCGGCGATGAAATCGATCGCCCGGTCGGTCAGATACGCGGTCTCGGAGTCGCGCTCGGCCACCCGCGCCGGCAGGCCCGCGTTGCGCAGCAGCCAGCCCGTGGCGAAGCCGCCGTCCGGGCCCGTACTGCCGATCACGTCGCGCTCCCAGGGCCGGTCGCGGTCGTAGCCATGTTCGATCAGGTAGCGGCGATAGCCGCTGCCCGCATCCATCTCGAAGTGGCCGTCATAGCGTTCCAGCACCTTGAAGCCGCCTTCCATCAGACGCTCGCCGGCCGCGCCCGCCGCGGACAGGCCGCGCGCGGCCAGCCCCCGCCGGTCGGGCACGAAATGGGTCTTGCCCAGCAGCCAGCAGTCGCGGCCCGCCTCGGCCAGGTAGTCGCCCAGGCTCCACTCGTCCGCCGGCATGGGCACCCGGTTCCAGGTCACGCGGTGCGAGCCGGGATAGCGGCCGGTGTAGTACGACGTGCGCGACGGCCCGCACACCGCCGAGCTGACGTAGGCGCGTTCGAAGCGCGTGCCCATCGCCGCCAGCCGATCGATGTTGGGCGTGCGCAGCGCGCCGCCTCCGCCGTAGCAGGACAAGGCATCCGCCCGCAGCTGGTCGCACATGATGAACAGCACGTTGCGCGCCGCGGGGGTCGGGGTGTCGTTCAGCGCGCTCATGCGGCGGCCTCCAGGACGGGCGTGGCGGCTGCCGTCGCGGCCGGGGCCGGCACGAACCGGGCAACGAAACGCTCCAGCGCGCCATGCATGTCGGCGTGCCTGCCGGCCGCCGCCACGTAGCGGTCGGGACGCAGCAGCACCCAATCGGCGCCCGCCGCCGCGAACCAGCGGTGCAGCGCGTTCTCGGTATCCTCGAGCAGGCTCATGCCGGCTGGCGACGGCGGACGCGCACCCGGCGCGGGACCGCTGCGGGGCAGCGCGACGGCGGCCAGCCGGCAGTCCATGCGCCGCAGCCCCTGGTCCAGCCCCGCCGGCAGCGGCGCTGCCGGCGCGCGCACCAGCAGCGCGAAGCCCGGGCCGAGCGCATCGTCCAGTTTCTGGAAACCGCCGCCGTCCTTCTCCACCAGCGGCTGGATGAACATGCGGCCGACGCGCTCGTCGCGCGCCGCCTGGCCGCTATCCTGCACGACCCCGGCGCGATACCGGGGCATGGGCTTGAACTTCATCTGCAGGACGTAGTCGCGCACCGCCGGTATGCCGCGGATGGCGCCGAAGAATGCGTCGCGCAGCGCGGCCAGCCAGCGGTTGCGCAGCGACAGCACCGCGCCGAACCGGTCGGCCAGGTCCGTCATCGCCTTGGCGTGCGCGTGCCGCTCGTCATGGTAGGACTGCAAGGCCTCCGGACGCAGGCGGCCGCCGACGATCCAGGCGACCTTCCAGGCAAGATTGCAGGCATCGCGCAGGCCGGCGTTGAGCCCCTGCCCGATCCAGGGCGGCGTGAGGTGCGCCGCGTCGCCCGCCAGACAGACGCGTCCGGCCACGAAGGATCCGGCAATGCGCGAGTGATGGGTATAGACGCGCGCGCGGATCACGTTCAACGCGTCCGGATCCGGCACGTGCGGCGCCAGCAGTTCGCGTACCTTGGCCGGATCGAGGATCTGGCTTTCGTCCTCGCCGTCGAACAGCATGAACTCCCAGCGGCGCAGGCCATACGGAAGCTTCAGGCAGACATAGGGGCGCGCGGGCTCGCAATGCAGCGCGGTATAGGGCGCGTCCAGGGGATCCCGGTCGCATTCGATCACCACCCATTTGTGGGCATGGGTCTGGCCGCCGAAGGGCAGCTTGAGCAGCCCTTCGCGCACGGTGCTGCGGCCGCCGTCGGCGGCCAGCAGGTAAGCGGCGCGTACCTGGCGTTCGGTGCCGTCCGCACGGCGCAGCGTCGCGGTGACGCCGCCGTCGTCCTGCTCCAGCGCCACCAGTTCGACCCCCAGCTCCAGCGCGACGTGCGGGAAACGCGACAGGCCGTCGCGCAGGGTCTGCTCGCCCAGCGGCTGCGAGAACAGGTTGCGGCGGTACCAGCCGAACTCGCGGGTGGCGGGCAGGATCTCGGCGAAGCATTGCTTGCGCGCGCCATACATGCGCATGGGCACGTTCTGGATCATGTCGCGCAGCATCGCCTCGGCCAGGCCGGCGGCCTGGAAGGTGCGCATGGCCTCGTCGTCCAGGCCCACCGCGCGCGGATACTCCAGGATCGCCGGGCTGCGGTCGACCAGCAGCGTGCCGACTCCGTAGGTCCCCAGGAGATTGGCCAGCGTCGCGCCCACCGGCCCGGCGCCGACGACCAGCACGGGCACGTCGCAAGACTTGTTCATCGCTGTTCTCCGATGCGCCTCAGGCCTGCGCGAGGATGCGGCTTTCCTGCCGCACCAGCAGGTGCCGGACCGATTTGCGAAAGGCGGCGAACTCGGCGTCCGCGGCCAATACCGCGCGGCGGCTGGCACGTTCGTCCAGCGATTCGTAGGCCCACAGGAAGACGAGCTGGTTGAGTTCGCCGGTCTCGGACTGGAAGAGGCCGGCCAGGTTGCCGAGGATGCGCGTCTGCAGCGCCCGGGCGGACGGGTTGTAGAGGCGCAGGTATTCCGCGCCGCCGCCCGGCACCAGCGTATAGGTCCGCATTTCCACCATCATGATGTGCATCTCCTCAGGGCGTGGGCGCCGTACCCAGGAATTCCGTGACGGCCCGCGCGACCCGCTCGGGCTGGTCATCGTGGACGTAGTGGCCCGCGTCGAGAATCTCCCGCCAGGCGATCGCCGGATTGCGCGCCGCCATGGCCTGGGCGGTCGCCACGCTCAGGTAGTCCGACCGGCCGCCGCGCAGGACCAGCGTGGGACAGCGCAGCGCCTGGACCGGCGGCCACAGGTCGACCACCCGTGCCGGGTCCGGATCCAGACGGGCGGCTTTGATGCCCGCATGGTCGTAGCGCCAGCGCAGGCGGCCGCCGTCCGGCTCCAGCATGTGGCGCAGCCGGGCCGCGATGGCATCGGGGGTCACGGTCGGCCGGATCTCGCGCATGAAGGCCTCGGCCGCGCTCCAATCGGCGAAGGATTCGGGCGTGCGGGACAGTTCGGCGCGTATGCGCCGCGCGCCGTCGCTGTCGTCGAAGGCGCCGGGTCCGGCGTCCTCGACCACCAGCCTGCGCACCCGGTCCGGGTGGGCGGCGGCATAGACGATGGCGTTGATGCCGCCCATGGAGTGCCCGAGCAGGTCGAATCGGGACAACCCCAGTTGCTCGGCCACCGCCCGCACGTCCTGGACATAGGCATCGGTGTAGTAGTTGCGCCCCGGGTCCCAGTCGCTCTGCCCGCGGCCGCGATGGTCCAGCGCCAGCACCCGGTAGCCCGGCTGCAACGCGCCGGCCAGTCCCTCGAAGGTGTCGGCGAAGCTGCGTATGCCGTGCAGCATCAGCACCGGCCAGCCACCTGCATCACCCCAGTCCGCGACGTGCAGTTTGAGGTCCCCGCAGCGGACGGTATGGTCGCGGCGGTCCATGTCAGTTCAGCCCGTCGCCGATGATTTCCGAGGCCTTCAGTCCGCCCAGGCGGGCATGCAGCCGGCCGCGCGTGGCGAAGGCAAAGGCGATCAGTACTTCGTCGCGGTTGGGCGCGTCGTTGAACAGGGCCGACACCGTGTCGTAGTGCGAGCGCACGTACAGCGCGTCCTTGTGCGCCAGCGGAATGTCGATGACCGTGCCGGGGCCGCCGCGCTTGCCGGTGGACGGCACCCACGACTGGCCGCCGCCCAGCGCGTCGCGCACGGGATTGGCGAACACCGTGGTCAGGAGCGCGTTGCCGTGTTCATATTCGCCGTCTGCGCCCACCAGGCAGGCCTTGCCGTAGCTCTCGATGGGCGTGCCGGCGGCGGCCTCCTGGATGCGGCGGCCGAACTCCGCGCCCAGCAGGTTCGAGGGCTCGATGTAGGCGCCCAGGTTGTCCTCGTGGCGGCCGGCGTAGGGGTTGTGCAGCACCGCGCCCACGACGATCTTGCGCAGCGGGGCGCCGTCGGCGGGCATGCCCGATTCGGTGGCCAGCGTGTCCTCGATCTGGAGGTACCACTTGCGGATATGGTAGGGGCCGAAGTTGGGGGATTTCATGATGGATTCCGTGATTCGATGATGGTTCAGAGCGGCTGCAGGTCGATGGGATCGCTGGGCGCGTGATACTGGTGCAGGATGCGCTTGCCCTCTTCGTCGTCGTGCACCGTGTGGCAGAAGAACTCCAGGCGGTGGCCGTCGGGATCTTGAAAATAGACGCCGTAGCCGACCTTGTGGTCGGTGGTCTTGACCACCTCGACGCCCTTGCGCAGCAGCATCCCGTACAGGCGGCGCAGCTCGTCGACGTCGCCGTCTATCTCCAGGCCGTAGTGCTGCATGTTGATCTGGCCGCGCGACAGCGGCGTGCCGTCCGCGGACTCGGCGCGTATCAGCGCGATGTCGTGGTGCTTGACGCCGAACGAGAGAAACACCCATTTCTCGCCGCGCGCGGTCTCGGTCATGCCCAGCACGTCCTCGTACCAGGGGCCCGACTTGAACGGGTCGGCCACGAACAGGGAAAGATGCGTGCGCGTGATCCGGGGCTTGATGTCCTGTGCGGTGTGCGACATGGCGGGTCTCCTCAGGCGATGGATTGCGGATGCGCGTGCACCGGCGCCACGTGGGGCGTCCACGCGACCGAGGTGATCTCGCTGAAATCGCGCCAGTCCTTGAACCAGCTGCGCCCGCCGTCCATGGAGCGGAACAGGTGGCCGTACTTGGTGCCGGCCAGCACGAAGCCCGGATCGGCCGCGTGCGTGCCGAAGGCCCAGAAGGTCGAGTTGGGCGCGGCGTGCAGCTGTGCCCGTTCCCAGGTCATGCCCCGGTCGGCCGAGCGGTAGATGTGGCTGCGCGTGCCCGGCGTGCCGTCGCCGATGGCCAGCAGCAATGCGCTGCCGTCGGCCAAAGGCTGGGCGGTGCGGGTGTAGTACATGCCGTCGAAGCGCAGGCGCGAGGGTTCGCCCGCCCAGGTCTGCCCTTCGTCGGTGCTGGCATAGACCGTATTGACCGACAGCACCAGCGTCTTCTTGGGCTGTCCGCCGGCGGACGCAAGAATGGTGACGCCGTGGATGTCGGGATTGGCGATCGCGCCCTCGCGCGCGCCTTCCTGGTCAACGCGCGTCCAGCTGTCGCCCCGGTCGCCGCTGCGCCAGGCGCCGCCCTCTTCCACCCCGAACCAGACCTCGCCCGCCGCGTCCGGATCCACGCAGATGGCCAGGATGCGGGGCCGGTTCACGCCCCGGCAGAACTCCGGTATCTCCGGCGGCAGCCGGGTCCAGTTCGCGCCGCCGTCCAGCGACCGGAACATGGCCGCGCGCGAAGGCGCGCCGGTGCCGGCGTACATCACGGCGGGATCGCGCGGATCGATGGCGAAGGCCCAGACCGTCATGCCGTCCGCGGGCGAATCGATGCGCGAGAAATGCGCGCCGCCGTCGGTGCTCAGGCAGATGCCGCAATCGGCGCCGGCGAACACGCGGCTCGGATCGGCCGGATCCACCGCCAGGCAGCGGACCACGCCGTCGAACTCGATGGCTTCCTTCAGACCCAGCCGGTGCCAGCTCGCGCCGTCGTCGACGCTGCGCAATATGCCTTGTCCGGCCGTTCCCACCAGTAGCGTGCCTTGCATGGTGTTTCTCCCGCTCAAAGGAAAATGCCGCGCGTGATGCCGCCGTCCACGCCTATCGACTCGCCGGTGATGGCGGCCGCCCGGGGGGAAGCCAGGAACAGGATGGTGTCGGCGATCTCGGCCGGCGTCAGCGTGCGCCGGATGGGCGTGGCGCGGATGTAGTTGGCCTCGACCTCGTCCACGCTCAGCCCCTGCTTGGCGGCTTCCTTCTCGTACAGTTCGCGGATGTGGGGCGTGTCGACCACGCCGGGATGGATCACGTTGACCGTGATGCCATGGGGCCCGAGCTGGTCCGACAGGGTCTTGGTCATGTGGCAGACCGCCACGTTGCGCATGCCCGAGAGCTGCTTGCTGCCGCGCCCGGTCAGGCCGCCGATGTTGACGATGCGGCCATAGCCGCCGGCCTTCATGTGCCGTGCCGCTTCCTTGGCGCAGCGCATGTAGCCCACGACCTTGATGTTGATGTCCTGCAGCAGCCCCTCGGGATCGGCCAGTTCGATCTCGCTGCGCACCAGCCCGCCCGGATGGGCCGCGCCGTTGACCAGGATGTCCAGGCGGCCGAAGTGCGCGGCCACGCGGTCCATCATCGCCGCCACCTGCGCGGTGTCGGACACGTCGGCCGCCACCGGCAGCACGTCCACGCCGTGCGCGGCGCGGATCTCGCGCGCGGCCGCATCGAGCTGGGCCTGGTTGCGCGAGACGATCGCCACGTTCACGCCTTCGGCCGCCAGGGCCTCGGCGGTCGCCCGTCCTATGCCCAGGCTGCCGCCCGTCACGACCGCCGCGCGGCCTTTCAGTTCTAGGTCCATCATTTCTCCAATGAATCGTTGTCGGCGCGGCCCCCAGGGCCGGCGGCACTACAGCTGCATTTCGATCAGGGTCGGCCCCGGGCGCGCGCAGGCGACGGCGAAGGTCTCGGCCAGTTCCTCGGCCGTCTCGACCCGGCTGGACGGCACGCCGTAGCCGTCGGCCAGCCGCGTCCAGTCGATGCGCGGCCGGTCCAGGCTGGTCAGCGCCTCGGCCTGCGGGCCGGGCTGCTCGCCGCGCGCCAGCTCCTTGCGCAAGATTCCGTACTGGTGATTGGCGGCGATCAGCACCACCACCGGCAGGTTCTCGTGCGCCAGCGACCAGAGCGTCTGCACCGTGTACTGCGTGCTGCCGTCCGACAACAGCGCCACCACCCGGCGTCCGGGGCTGGCGATGGCCGCGCCCAGCGCCACCGGCAGCCCCTGCCCGATCGCGCCGCCGGTGTTGGTCAGCGCAGTGTGGCGGGCCGAGGCCGCCGAGGCGGCATAGAACGGATAGCCGCAAGTGCCGCCCTCGACCGAGACGATGGCGTCCTCGGGCAGCAGGCGCGCGACCGTGGCCGAGATCGCGGCGGGGGTCAGCCGGCCCTGCTGCGGCAACAGGAGCGCCGGCGCGGCGGCTTCCCAGGCGGGGGCATCCAGCATCCCGGCCAGCGCCTCCAGATAGTCGGCCACCGGCGCGCCCGGCTCTCCCAGCGGCAGCAGCCGGCCGGGCTCCACCATCTGGCTGGGATGGCCCTCGTAGCCGAAGTAGGTCACGGGCGGCAGCGCGCCGGCCAGTACCACCACTTCCGCTTCGTCCAGCACCGCGCGGGCGGGTTCGGGAAAATAGGGCAGGCGATCGAAATCGGGCAGGCCGCCCCCGCGTTCGGCGCGCGACGGGAAGGTCTCGGCATAGGCCGACGCGCCCAGCGCGGCGCACAGCCGGGCGGCGGCGCGCTGCCCGCGGGCGCCCAGGCCGCTGGCCGGCCCCCCGCCTCCCAGCAGGAACAGGACCTTGCGCGCGGACTTCAGCCGCGCGGCGCACGCCGCCAGGTCGGGGGCGGGCGCCGGTTCCTCGCGGGTGTCGGCACTTGCGGCCTCATCGCCGCCAGCCTCGCCCACCTGGAAATCAGCGGGGAAGATGACGGTCGCGCCCTGCCCGCCTCGCGCCAGGCTGGCGCGCACGGCGTCCCGCCCGGCCCGCGCCGCGTCCCCGGCGCTGGTCACCCGATGCACCCAGCCCGACACCGGCCGCGCCAGCGACTCGATGTCGGAGGTCAGTGGCGCATCGAAAGGCAGGTGCCAGCTCATGTGGTCGCCGATCAGGTTGACGATGGGCGTATGCGCGCGCCGGGCGTTGTGCAGGTTGGCGATGCCGTTGGCGAAGCCGGGCCCCAGGTGCAGCAGCGTGGCCGCCGGCATGCCGCGCATGCGGCCGTAGCCGTCGGCGGCGCCGGTGCAGACGTTCTCCTGCAGGCCCAGCACGCAGCGCATGCCCGGCACGGCATCGAACGCCCGCACGACATCCAGTTCCGTCGTGCCGGGATTGGCGAAACATACCTCCACGCCTTCCACCTGCAAGGCCGCCAGCAAGGCTTGCGCTCCAGTCGTCATGTCGAACTCCTTTTTTTCAGTATTATCGCTATTCGATAAAAACGTAAATTCAATAAAAATATTGCCCCCATTATTTCGATAGAAATTTGCTTATTTGATAAATTTGCATAACCAGAGGAGGCAACGAAAGGCCCCGGCTTGCCAAAGCGGCGCCATTGCGGCACCCTGGCGGGCTTCGTTTTCCCCTGCCCTCCGCCTCTCATGAACAGCCTTCGCCGCATGCTCGACGTCCTCGACCTCTTCAGGCCCGACCAGCCTGCCGTCGACGTCGACGTGATCTGCAACCAGCTCGGCTACGCGCCCGCCACGGCCTATCGCTACATCCGCGAGCTTTGCGCGGTGGGCCTCCTGGTGCGGCTTCCGGGGGGATATGCGCTGGGGCCGCGCGTGATCCAGCTCGACCTGCAGATGCGCGAATACGACCCGATGCTTACCGAGAGCCGGGACCTGATCGAGGCCTTGGGGGAAGAAACGGGCCTGAACGTGCTGCTGAGCGAGCTGTACGGCAGCACGGTCATCACCGTGCACCACCACCCGGGCCGCGACGCCGAGCCGCTGCGCTTCGGCCGCGGCCGCCCCATGGCCCTGCTGCGCAGCGCCACGGCGCGCGTGGTGCTGGCCAGCCTGCCGCCCCGCCAGTTGCGCCGCCTGTACGACGAGCACGCGCAGGAAGCGGACATGCAGCGGCTGGGCGCGAGCTGGAAGGATTTCTCGCGCGCCATGCTGGAGATACGGCGCGCGGGATACTGCCTGTCCGTGGGCGACCTCGACCCGGACAAGGCGGGGATCGCCGCCCCGATCTTCGACGAACGCAAGCGGATACTGGGCAGCATCACCGCCGTGGGATCGGTGGACCGCTTCCAGGCATTCAACGAGGAATACCTGGCCAAACGGCTGCGCGAGGCCGCCGAGGAAATCACGCGGCGGATCTCGCAGGGCGCGCAGGCCTGAGGCGCTTCGGGCCGCATCTCATTCCAGCCGGATGTTCGCGTCGCGGATCAGCTTGCCCAGCCGCGCCGTCTCGGCCTCGACGCCCGCGTTCACCTGCTCGGGCGTGCTGGGCGCGATCACCAGCCCGCGTGCCGCGAAAGTCGAGATGAAGCCTGGATCGGCCTGGGCCCGCGCGACCGCGGCGTTGATGCCGCGTATCACCTGCGGCGGCGTCTTCGCGGGAGCGAACAGGGTGAAATGGGTAGGGATCAGCAGATCGCCGGGCGCGCCGACCTCGGCCAGCGTCGGCACGTCGGGCATCAGCGGGGAGCGCCTGGCGTTGCCCACGACCAGCCCGCGCAGCCGGCCCGAGCGGATGTGTTCGAGCACGGTCTCGGGCCCCGTGACCACGCAGGGCACGTCGCCGCCCACCACGGCGGCCGCCGCCGGCACCATGCCCTTGTACGGCACGTCGGTGATCTGCACGCCGTAGTGACGTTCGATCAGTTCCAGGCTGAGGTGGTGCACGCTGCCCTGGCCGCCCGTGGCGACCATCAGCGCCCCCGGATGCTTGCGCGCGTGCTCGATCATCTCGCCCCAGGTCTTGAACGGTGCATCGGCACGGCAGACGACCGCCAGGTCGACGCTGGCGACGTCGGACACGCCGGTCAGGTCCCGCGCGGCATACGGCAGCTTGGCGTAGAGCACCGGGTTGACCGACAGCGTCAGACGGTCGACCAGCAGCAAGGTATTGCCGTTGGCCGCGGCCTTGGCAACGGCGTCGCTGCCGACGATGGCATTGGCGCCGGGCTTGTTCTCGACCACGACGGTCTTGTCCGCCGCGGCGCCCAGCCGCTCGGCCAGGCCGCGGGCCAGCACGTCCGGGGCGCTGCCCGGCGGATAGGGCACGACGATGGAAGCCGTCTGCGCCGGCCATGTCTGGGCCTGTGCGCCGGATGCGGCAAGCAGCAGGACGCCGGCCACGACAGACAGGCGGCGACGCAGCGGGGACGAGGAAACGGGTGCTGCCACGAAAGCCTGGTTCATCCAATTCTCCTGAGATACACGTTGCTGGCCACGCGTCGCGGATGCGAGGCACGGCACGAAGAAACTACGTTTCAGTCGATGACGGGAAGCTGCAGGTAGGCCTGGTACTTGCCGCCGGTGTGAAGCACATGGCGGCCCGCGTTGCTGGGCGCCGTGACACCTTTCAACGCGTCGCCAGCCACGGTCAGCCGCAGCTCCTGGCCCGCGCGCCACACCATGCCCGTCGGCGCGATCGCGATGTCCAGCGGCACGACCTGCCCGGCCCGCAGGCGCTCAGGCTTGCGGAACGCATGGACCGGCATGAAGTCCTTGGACCGGCCTGCGTCCAGCGCGCGCATCGAGGCCCGCAAACGGCCACCCGTTTCCTTGTATCCCTCGGTGGTCTCCAGGACTTTCCCGTCGGCACCGGTTTTCTGCACCGTGACGAAGAAGTCCCCGTCATCGGCACCCGCCACCTCCACCCACAGGCGCAGCTTCAGGTATCCGATCAGGCGCGTATCCTTGTCGAACCGGTGAACGAACACGGCCGTCCCGGCCCTGGCGTCGTAGCTCGCCGCCGATGCCGTGCCGACCGGCGCGGGCGACAGCGAGCCCCTGGCCGCGTCCAGGTAGACCTTCCGGTATTGCGTGTTCGGCAGCGGCCAATCGCCCGCGGGCACATGCCGTTGATTCCTGCCGCCGGGATCGAGCACCGTCATGCGGACCCGGGGGGTTTGCTCCCAACCGTTGCCCGCCCCTTTCAGGTAGCGATCCAGGAAGCGCCGGTAGTCCTCCACGTTCTCGGGCGTGTACTGGTCGTTCCACAGCCCCTTCTCGGTGATGCGCAGCCACTTGTCGCGCGATGCCACCCGGTGGAATCCGTCCAGTTCGGCGGCCGCGATCTCCAGGCCATAGCTGCCGACCAGGTACATCGGGATCTCGATCCGGGACATATCGGCGATCTTGTCCTCCCAGTAGGCGTTCATGAGCGGATGCCGCTGCGCCGTGACGGACGGCTCTTCGTACAGGTTCGATCCACGCATGCTCCTGAGCAGGAACGTGTTGAGCCGCGTGTTCGGGATCCCGCCCTTCATGAGACGGTCGCGGTACAGGTCCGAGATATGGACCCCGATCGGGGCGATGGCCGCCAGATGCGGGGGCCTCAGCGCGGCGATCTGGTACTGGACCATCCCCAGCCACGAGCTGCCATGCATCGCGACCTTGCCGTTGCTCCAGGGCTGCCCGGCCGCCCACTCGATGGCCTCGTAGCCATCGGCCGCGTTCACCCGGCCGAAGGACTGCATGTTCCCTTCCGACATGTCGACCCCGCGCGGATCGACGTTGACCACGGTATAGCCATGGCAGGACCAGTAGCCGGGATCCGGCGTCTCGAATGCCGCCAGGCCGGAAATCCAGGCCGGATCCAGCATCCCCTTGGGATAGACCCAGGCCGGATCCTGGGGCACGGATTTCGTGTACGGCCCCCAGGCCATGATCGTGGGCAGCCTGCCCTGGCCTGCGGGGCGGAACACGTCGGCGTAGATCCTCACCCCGTCGCGCAGGGTGATGGCGACGTCCTGGTCCATCTCGATGTCACAGGCCAGCGGCAGCGTGGAAGCGAAGAGACGCGTCCCCTTGGCGTAGATGATCTTCTTCGGATCGAACCCGTGGTACTTCCCATAGCAGAGCCCCGACGCACCGGACGCGGCCGGCTGGCAGAAGCCTTCGCCAACCTTCAGCGGCGCGCGCTGCGTGAATGTCACGTCCCACCCCTGGGGATACGCGGCCGGCAGTTCGGGCCTGGCACCGCCCGGCGCGGCATGCGCGACGACGGCCGCGCCGGCGAGCCCCGCGGCCAGGGCCATGAAAGATTTCTTGCAATGCATGTCTCCCCCTCTTGTTCTGATTGGATGTTGGCCTGTGGCCTCGTGCTAGTTGCCGCTCATCCCCGCCGGCTCGCCGGCCAGTTCCATGGCGCGATCGACCAGCGCCGTGCAGGCCGAGCGGTTGCCCTCGTGATAGGAGCTGGCCAGCAGGCGCACGGGATCCCCCACGTAATAGCGCTCGTACTGCATCTGCCGGCTGGCGAAAGCGTCGCCGCACAGATCCCACGCCAGCTTGAAGATGCGGATGCGGTCGACCGACCCGGTGGCCGCGCCCTGGTAGTACTTGATCACGTCGCGCGCGACGGGGCTGCCGAAGTCGGACTCGGCCGGCATCATCAGCAGGCCGCCCGCGCCTACCTTTTGCAGGTACTCGACGGCGCGCGGATAAATGGTGGGCAGGAAAGTGCGGATCGCGTGATAGGGCCGCAGGTTCGGACGCAAGGTGCCGTTGGGCGCGGCCTGCGCTTCCAGCTCGGCGCGCACGATGCAGGACTCGACCATCTCGATCGCGTCCAGGCATTCGCCGATCATGTTCTGCACGTGCAGGTGGATGTCGGCCTTGATCGCGCGCGCGACGGCGATCATCGCGCCGGTGATCAGCTTCAGCTTGACCAGGCCTCGCACCGAAGTCTGCTGCGCCGTGAACTGCCGCACCGCCGTCCCGCCGTACATCCCGTTGGACAGTTCCACGTCCTGGTTGATGAACACCCGGTCCCAGGGCACCAGCACGTCGTCGAACACCAGCAGGGAATCGGGCTCCTCGAAGCGGCTGGCCAGCGGATGCTCGTAATGGTCCTTGACCAGCCCCTTCTCGAACGGCGGCCGGGCGATCTGGCGCAGGCCCGACGTCGACAGGGGCAGCGCGAAAGCGACCGCGTAGCGCTCGTCGCCCGGCTTGAGCATGGGCAGGCTGTAGATCAGCACCTCGTCGGCGACCGGCCCCATGGTCGCCAGCATGCGGGCGCCGCGTACGATCAGGCCTTCGTCGGTTTCGCGGACCACGCCCAGGTGCAGGTCGGACTGGGCCTGCTCGTGCGAGGCCTTGGACCGGTCGTTCTGCGGCGTGATGAGGGCGTGCGTCAGGAACAGGTCGTTGTCGCGCACGTGCTCGACGTAGCGCACGAGGTTGTCCTCGAACCGCGCGCCCGCCTTGCGGAAATAGTCCCGGCCGTCAAGGAAGGCGGCCAGCATGGTGTTCATGAAATCGGGCGAGCGGCCCAGCAGCCCGAAAGTCTGTTCGGCCACGGTTTCGAAGGCCGCCCGCCTGACCCGCAGGTCTTGCTGGCTCTTGGGCACGAGAAAGGCCGTGGCGCAGGACCGGCCCCCGGCATCGACGGCCGCGGCCAGGACCTTGGCGTGCTCCGGATCCGATTGCAGGTCGTACAGCCGGGCGACCTGCCTGGCGGTGCGGCCGAAGGCCGGATGCCGCGTCACATCCTCGACCCGCTGCCCCTCGACCCACACTTCCCGAGGATGGGACCGCAAATGGTCCAGGTATTCCGATCCGCTGCGCACACCCATCGACGCTCTCCTTGAGCCTTGTTGATTTGTCCGCATCGTAGGACTAACATGTTAACATGTCAATACGTTCTGAAAGGCCAGCGACATGCTCTCGTCCGAAGAATTCAAGCGCTGCATCGGCAGCTTTCCCACGGGGGTCGCGGTGGTCACCGCCACCGCGGCGGACGGCACGCCCGTGGGCGTGACGGTCAGTTCCCTGACCTCCGTCTCCCTGACTCCCCCCCTGATCCTGTTCTGCCTGGACAAGCACGCGCTGTCCCGCCAGGCCTTCTCGGGCAGCAGGCAATTCCGTGTCCATGTGCTGGCGCGGGAGCAGGCCGGCATGGCGGTGCGTTTCGCCAAGCGCGGCGTGGCCAAGTTCGCCCAGCCGGCGGCGCCGCAAGCCGGCCTGGAACCGCCGCATCTGCCGGACACGCATGCGTCCATGCTGTGCGACACCGCATGCGAGTACGACGCCGGCGACCACGTCATCCTGGTCGGGCGCGTCGTGGCGGTGGAGTCCGGCGGCGATGCCGATCCGCTTGTCTACTATCGTGGCCGCTTCGGCCGTTTCTCCGGCGACGCGCCCGCCTCGCACGCCTGAGCAAGCGGCGTCGTTCGTCATGACCCCGCGGCTATAATGCCCGCCAGCCGCGTCACAGGAAGGCGCAGCACTGCTCCGGAGCTTGCAGTGCCGGGCCTATCACGAATACGAGATACGCATGGAATCAAGGGGCAAGCAACCGCTCGCGAACCAGGCCTACGACTACCTGAAAGCCCAGATGCTCAACGGCGAGCTGCCGGCGGGTGCGCTGGTCGACATCGACGCCGTCCTGGCCGCCATAGGCAGCAGCCGCTTCCCCGTCATGGAAGCGCTCAAGCGCCTGGAAATCGAGAAGTTCGTCGAGATCACGCCCCAGGTGGGCTGCCGCGTATCCACGCCGTCGCTGTCCGACGTCACCGACTTCCTGGGCCTGTTCGCGGTGATCGAGGGCTATTTCGCCCGGCTGGCCGCGCAGCGGGCGCTGCCCGAGGAAATCGACGAACTGCAGTCGATCAACGACCGGATGAGAAAGGCCTTCAACCGGGCCTCGTCCGCATCGGGAAGGGACGAGGCCTATCGGCTCGGCAATCGAAAATTCCACCTGATGCTGCACACCATCGCGCGCGCGACCAACCTGAACGAACTGGCTTTTTCGTTGTGGGACCGGGGCGAGTTCCTGATCAGCGCCGGCGTCGGCACGGTCCGCTTCGGCGAACGCGTGGAAGCCGCGCTGGACGAGCACGACGAGATCATCGAGGCCCTGACGCAACGGGACGGGGCGACCGCGGGGCGGCTGGCCGAGGCGCACCTGCTCGCCTTCGTCGCGGAAATCGAGGCCCACGCCAGCAAGACCGCGCGCGCCACGCAAGCGGACCGATCCTGAGGCCGGCCCTCAGGCCGCCAGTTCGTCGGCGATCCTGCCCGCTGCCTGCCTGACCAGCTGCACCACGCGCGGCACGTCCACCACGTCGATGCGCGGCATGTCTATCACTACCGACAAGGCGCCCCAGACAACGCCTTCGGCCTTGGGTATGGGCGCGGCGATGGCGGCCAGCTGCGGCTCGAGTTCACCCCGGGACACGTAGTAGCCGGCCCGGCGGATCGCGGCGTAGTACTTCCGGAACGCCGGCCATTCCGTGGGCAGTCCGGCCCGGGCGATGTCGGCCGCATGCGCATCGAACAGCTTGCGCAGCTGCGCCGGCGGAAACGAAGCCAGGATGACCTTGGGCGCGCCGCCGCTGAACAGGGGGCGGGGCCGCCCGCGTCCGTAGGACAGCGTCGCGGGTGCCTTGCCCATCTCGCGGTGCGTATCCAGGATCTGCGAACCGAACCAGGCCGAGGTCACGCAATCGAAGCTGGTTTTCTCCACCAGTTCGGCCATGTGGGGAATCGCGACCTGCAGCAGCGGATCGGCCCGCCGGATGTAGTAGTCCAGCACCACGATGCGCGGGCCCAGTGCATAGCGCGAATCGCCGGCGCGCTGCAGCAGCCCCGCGTCGCCCAGCGTCTTCACGTAGCGATAGCCGGTGGGCAGGGACACGTCCAGCAGCGACGCGATCTCTTCGGCGGTGCGGACCAGGTGCTCGTCGTCGAACAGGTCCAGCACCCGCAGCATGCGTTCCAGGCTGGTGGCGGATTTTTCTTCCATGCGGTCATCGGGACAGAGCCAGCTCGGCCGCCGGCAGGCGGGCCGTGATGCGCTCGAGTTCGTCGGAAGTGTGCGCCACGCCCATCACGTAGCGGTCGGGACGCAGCACGATGGCCCGCGCGCCGTGCGCGTCGAGCCAGGCCGCTAGTGTACGGCCCGGACGGTCGAGCACCACCGCGTCCATCGCGCGCCACCGCTCGCGCGTGGATTCCCCCACCCCGCCCACCACGTCGGGCTCGCCGATGATCGCCATGCGGTTGCCCAGCGCCTCGTCCAGCAGCCTGCCGTCATCCAGGCGCGGCTGCGGAAATGGCAGCCCCGCGGGCGCGGGCGCATCGCCCTGGAGTCCCGGCCCCAGGGCGGGCGAGGGGAACTCGAAGATCTCCGGTTGGCCGGCCGAGAAGCGCCGGTCGCGTTCCCGAGCCGCATCGGGATCGGTGGCCTGGATGATGGCGCCCAGGCGCACGGCCAGTTCCACGAAGGCCCGCACATGGGGTGCGCGCTCGGACTCGTAGGAATCCAGCAGTGCATCGCCGGCACGCCCGCGCAGCACCGCCTCGAGCTTCCAGGCCAGATTGGCGGCGTCGCGCATGCCGGCGCACATGCCCTGCCCCAGGAAAGGGGGCGTCTGATGCGCGGAATCGCCAGCCAGCAGCATGCGGCCCTTGCGCCAGCCATGCGCCAGCACGGAGTGGAAGGTATAGACCACGGCGCGTTCGAGGTCGGCCTGCTCGGGGGTGACCCAGCGGCGCACGAGCTTCCACAGCGTATCGGGCCGGACCAGGGCCGCGGTGTCGTCCCCCGGCATGACCATGATCTCCCAGCGCCGGCGGCGTCCGACCACGTTGCAATAGGTCATGGGCCGCGCGGGGTCGCAATACTGCACGGTGTGCGCCGGCAAGGACGAGCCGTCGTCCTTCAGGATCGCGTCGAAGACCAGCCACGGCTGGTGCAGGCCCAGGTCCTCCATCCTGCTGTCCATGGTCTTGCGGACCAGCGACCGGGCGCCGTCGCAGCCGACCGCATAGCGCGCGCGCGCGGTGCCGCCGTCCGACAAGTTCAGTTCGACCCAGTCGCCGCGTTCGCACAAGGCCGTCACTTCGCAGCCCAGCCGGACCGCCACGCCGGCGTGGCGGGCAACGCCTTCACGCAGCACGCGCTCCAGTTCGGGCTGGTGGAAGTAGTAGTTGTTGGCGCATCCGTGCGGCCCGTCGTCGGCCGTGCCCCCCCGGATCAGCAGGGTCCGGCCTTCGGCGTTGACGAAATGCATGCCCTGGCTGCCCGGCCGCGCCGCCTCCAGCACCGCCTCCCGCAGGCCGGCGCTCTGGAAGATGCGCATGACCTCGCCGTCGAAATGAATGGCACGCGGCAAGGGATAGACCTGGCGCTCCTTGTCCAGCACCAGCACCGACAATCCCGCCTGCCCCAGCAGGTTGGCCAGCATGGCCCCCACCGGCCCGTAGCCGACGATCGCCACGTCGGCCGTCATCGATGGACGTTCACGCATGCTGGTCGGCTTCCATGCGGCGGGCGACCTCGGCCTGCCATTGGGCACGCGGCTGGAAGCGGGGGTAGCGGCGGGCGATGGCCTCTGCCTTGCGCAGGATCTCCTCGTCGCTGTCGTGAAAGTCCACCGGTTCGCGCAGCGGCTGCTCGCAGTACCAGTCGGTGTCCATGAACAGTTCCAGCCGGTTGCCCTCCGGATCCCGGCAATAGATGGACACCGCGTTGCCGTGGGTGACGGGCTGGATGTCGTCCACGCCGGCCGCCACCAGGCGTTCGTGGAAACGCCGTAACGTGGACAGGTCGGGGACCCGGAACGAGATCTGGTTCACGACGCTGAACCGCAGATCCTCGGGACGCCCCGAGGCCAGGACGATCTGGTGATGCTCGGCCGGGTCGCGGCTCAGGAAGATGAGGCGGGTATGGCCCAGGTTGCCGCGGTCCGTCTCGGTGAACCGCAGCACGGTCCGGTAGAACTGCGCCATCGCATCGATGTCGCGCGCATACAGCCCCAGATGGCTGAAGGCGAGCGGCAGGCCGGCCTGGGGAGCATGGGAGGGTTGCACTGCCATTTTTCCTCCTTTCGTTCTCTTTAAAAGAGAATAAAAGTTGATTTTTTGGTTGTCGTGTGTTTTTAATATATACGAATTCTCTTAATTTGATAATAGACTTACAAAAATCACGGAACGTGATGATCCCAGGAGACGACCCATGAATTCGCTGTTACGCCGCATCGGCCTGCCCGCCATCGCCTTGGCGGCCTTCGTTTCGGCCGGCGCCCAGGCCGAGGACTACCCCGCCCGGGCGGTCCGCATCATCGCCCCTTTCGCCGCCGGCACCGGGCCCGATGCCAATGCCCGCGAAATCGCGGCCGAGCTGACCAAGGTCCTGGGGCAGAACGTGTTCGTGGACAACCGGCCGGGGGCCTCGGGCATCATCGGCACCGAGGCGGCCGCGCGCGCCACGCCCGACGGCTACACCCTGTATATCGGCACCACCAGCACGCTGTCGGTCGTGCCGCACCTGTACTCCAAGCTGCCCTTCGACGCGGCCAAGGACCTCACGCCGGTCAGCCTGCTCGGCATCCTGAACACCGGCCTGATCGCCACGCCCAAGCTGCCCGCCAACGACGTCCGCGCCCTGCTGGCCCTGATGAAGGCCAAGCCCGACGCGGTCAACGTGGCTACGCAGGGGCCGGGCAGCTACTCCCACCTGTCGGGCGAATGGTTCGGATTCAGCGCGAACACCCGGCTGAATTTCGTGCCGTACAACAGCAACAGCCCCTATGCCGATCTGCTGGCGGGCCAGGTGCAATTGATGTTCGACGGACTCCCGGCCGCGGCGGGCAACATCCGCGCGGGCAAGCTCAAGCTGCTGGCGATCACCGGCAAGCAGCGGCATCCCACCTTCCCCGACGTGCCGACCTTCGCCGAATCGGGCATCGCCGATTTCGAGCCCATTGCCTGGCAGGGGCTGCTGGCGCCGGCCGGCACCCCCAAGGCCATCGTCGACAAGCTGAGCGAGGCCATGCGCAAGGCCGCGCAGTCGCCGGAGCTGGCCGAGAAATGGCGCTCGTATGGCGGAGAACTGAAAGGGAACACGCCGGCGGAATTCGCGGCGTTCATCGCGGCCGACCGCGCCAAGTGGGGCGAGGTCGTGCGCAAGGCCAAGGTCAAGCTGGATTGACCCAGGCGGCGGCCAGATCGCGGGTGGCCCGCGCCAACAACGCGGCATCCACGCCCACCGCGACGAAGCTGGCGCCCTGCTCCAGATGCTGCCGGATCACGGCGGGATCGGTGGCCAGCGTGCCCACGGCCTTGCCCTGCGACAGCGCCTGTCGCCGGGCCAGGTCGATGGCTGCCCGCACCTCGGGATGGCCCGGATCCCCCAGCCGTCCCATGGAGGCGGCCAGATCGGCCGGACCGATGAAGATGCCGTCCACGCCCTCCACCCCGGCGATCTCGGCGACACGCTCCACGCCCGCCGCGGTCTCGACCTGGGCCAGTACGCATATCTGCCCATTCGCCGCGTGCAGGTAGTCCGCATAGCGGGCCCAGCGCGAGGACCGCGCGATGGAACTGCCCACGCCACGCGTGCCGTGCGGCGGATATCGCGTCGCCGCCACGATCGCGCTCGCCTGCGCGGCGGACTCGACCATGGGAACCAGGAAATTCTGGACGCCGATCTCCAGGTATTGCTTCAACAGCACGGCATCGCCTTCCGGCACGCGGACGACCGGTGCCGGCGCGTAGGCCGCCAATACCTGCAACTGCGCCAGGACGGTGCGCAGATCGTTGGGGCCGTGTTCTCCGTCCAGCAACAGCCAGTCGAATCCAGCCTGGGCGCAAATCTCGAGGCTGTAGGGATCGGCCATCGCGGCCCACAGGCCGATCAGCCGCCGGCGTTCGGTCAACGCGCGCTTGAAGGCATTCTCGGGCAGATTCATGCGGTGGCCCTCGTCAAGCGAAACGGAAGCTGATCGACCCCAGCCGCCCGTAGTCCGCATGGAAGGTGTCTCCACGCGCGCCCGCCACGGGCCGGGTGAAGGATCCCGCCAGGACGATCTCGCCCTCGGCCAGCGCTTCGTCATGCCGCGCCAATTTGTTGGCCAGCCACGCGATGCCGGTGGCCGGATGGCCCAGCACGGCGGCGGCGAGCCCCGACTCCTCGATGATTCCGTTCTTGTGCAGCAAGGCGCCGCACCACCTCAGGTCCACGGCATCCGGCCGTACCGGCCGGCCTCCCAACACCACGCCGGCGCTGGCGGCATTGTCCGAAATGGTGTCGAAAACCTTGCGCGGCCGGCCCGACTCCCTGTCCATCTGTTCGATGCGCGCATCGATGATCTCGAGCGCGGGCACCACGTAGTCCGCGGCGCGCAGCACGTCGAAGACTGTCACCCCCGGTCCGCGCAGCGGCCGGCCGAGCACGAAGGCCAGCTCCACCTCCACACGCGGCACGAGAAAGCGGTCATGCGCAATGTCATGGCCCGACTCGTGGAACATGTCGTCCAGCAGGGCGCCATAGTCGGGCTCGTCGATCTGGCTGGACTGCTGCATGGCGCGCGAGGTGAGTCCGATCTTGTGCCCGCGCAGCGTCCGGCCACTCTGCTGCTTCAGGCGCATCCAGGCCCGCTGGATGCCATAGCCGTCGTCCACCGTCATGTCGGGGTGGCGCAGCGAAAACTGCCGCACCGGCACGCGGCTGAGCTGAGCCGCCTCCAGCTCCACCGCGAGCCGCAATGATGTATCGGGATCCAGCACGGGATTTCCTTGTCGGAGAGTGAATGCGTTTCACGCGAAGGGCATGACGGTCATGCCAGGAATGACGTGGCCAGTTGGACGAAGGCTTCCTGCCTCTCGATCTGCACCCAATGGCCGCATTGGCCGAACATGTGCAGATCGGCGCGCGGACACCGCCTGGCGATGCGAAGGCCGCATTCCACGGGCACCCGTTGGTCGTCGCGGCCGTGCAGCACCAGGACGGGGGCCTCGATCGACGCCAGGTCCGGCTCCGGAATGCCCTTGACCATCCTGATTTCTCCCGGCTGCCCAGGCTCGGGAAACAGCTTGCGGTAGGCGTCCATTCCCCCCGCCAGCAGGCTGACCTCATGGCGCAGCCTTACCATCTCGTCGGTGATCACGGCCGGATCGTGGGGGAACGTGCGCAGCAGCTCCGCCATGTTCTCCAGCGACGGCTGGTAGTACCAGGACCGCGCCGACGAGGCGCGCTGCTCGAACTCTCCGGCCGGCGTGCCCATGAGCACCATCCGGCGGACGCGATGCCCATTGCGCAGCGCCACGGCCAGCGCCAGCGCGCCGCCGAACGAATTGCCCACCAGATCGGCCTGCTGCACGCCCATGGCATCCATGAATCCCAGCAGATGCTGGACCCATACCTTGATGTTGTACCGCGCACCCGGCTGCCGCTCGGTGAAGCCGAAGCCGACGATGTCCGGGACCAGCACCCGGTGCCGGCGCGCGAACGCGGGCATGACGCCATGCCAGTTTTCCCAGCCGCTGACCCCTGCCCCCGAACCGTGCAGGAAAATGACCGGCGGCCCGTCGCCCGCCTCGTGATAGTTCGTGCGCAATCCGTTGGCCTCGACGGTCTTGCCCACGGCCGGATGTCTCGCGGAAATGTCCATGCCCGTTTCCTCAGATCGAGCGGGCGGCCACGCCGCCGTCGCTCATGAATATTTCGCCGGTGACCGCGCGCGCGTTGTCGCGGCTGGCCAGCAGCACATAAAGGCCGGCGTGGTCGCGCGGCCGCTGCGCGAACGCCAGCGGCACCGCCGCCGATACGCGTTCGTCAAAGGCGCGCGGATCGGCATCGATCTGGCGGCCGCCGTGTCCCAGCGTCTGCGTGCCCCGCAGTCCCGTCAGCGTGCCGCCCGGCCCGACGCCGTTCACCCTCACCCTGGGTGCCAGCTCCAGGGCCAACTGACGCACCAGGCCGACCACGGCGTGCTTGCCCATGGTGTAGAGCACGCCTCCGCCCCCCGCATGGAAGCTGGCCACCGAGGCGGTAAAGATCATGCAGCCACCGGCTGCCTCCAGCGCCTCGCGCGCGGCCATGGCCGCGTACAGATAGCCGCGCAGGTTGACGGCGAACAACTCGTCCATCGTCGCCGCCAGGGCCGAGGCGGTATAGCCTCTCAAGGGCCGGCGAAAATCGAACAGCCCCGCGTTGCCCACCAGCACGTCCAGGCCGCCGTAGCTTGCCCGCGCGCGTTCGACCGCCCGTTCGTGGACCGCATGGTCGCGTACGTCGCCGACCACCGGTTCGACGCGACTCCCGTGCTCCCGGGCCAACTCGTCCAGGCCAGCCCGGTCGGCATCCACGCATACCACGCCCAGCGCGCCTTCTTCCAGGTAGCGTTCGGCCACCGCGCGGCCGATGCCGCTGGCCGCTCCGGTAATGACCGCGACCTGCCCCGCCAGCCAGCCGGACGAGGAAGAAGCGCCGCGTTCGAGAGCCCGTGTATTCATAGGAATACGTTCAGGTTCTTGGCCAGCAGGACGGTCTGCGTGATGACGATCTCGCGCGACGCCAGGCGCAGGCCGCCGTCCTCCACGCGCCGCAGCACGTCGTTGCGGCGGCCGGACAACCAGTACTCTTCCGCCTCGCCCCTGCCCCGGCAATTGACGAAGGCGGAGTACACCCGGTATTGGCCGGGCGCATCGGTCAGTTCGACCTCGATATTCGAGATGATGTGGCAGGAGCGGGTCGGCGGATCCTCGGCCCATGCCGTCGGATCGAGAAAGCGGGTCACCCGCCGCCGCATGTTCAGCAGGTCGTCATCGAAGAATGCCATGCGCCGGGGATCGAGCCTGGGCTTCTTGTCCCGCCGGTGACGCGACTGGATACCGGGCATCCAATAATGGACATCCTCGGTCATCAGTCCCAGCCACTCCTGGTAGCGTTCGTCGTCCAGCAGGCGGGCCTCGCGATACAGGAACTGCTCCACTTCGAACACCAGGTCCCGCGGCGGCAGCATCGGCGGCGGCGGCGCGACCGGCTTGCGCAGGATGGGGGTCTCGCCTAGGTTCACGGGCATGTGCTCAGCTCCTGGATGCGTGCGCGCGCTCGTCGCACATCAGCTTCAGCCACTGGCGGTAGAAGGCGCGCTGGTTCGAATCGTTGTACTTGCGCAGATGCACCGCCCCCTTCAGCTCGGGATGCTGGATGCCGCTGTCCAGGCCCAGCGCGTAGTGCAGCTTCTGGCGCCGGGTCACCACGCCATCGTTGGTCTGCGTCGAGTTCTCCCAGTTGTCGCCATCGTCCATCTCCAAGGTGCCCGACGGCGAGAAAGTCCTCATGACCCCCTTCATGTACAGGCTCTTGAGGCTTTCAGGCGCGGACTTGTTGACCAGCACCCAGGTATGCAGTTCTATTGCCTTCGGCCCCTTGGGATGCCAGGTGCGGAAAGTGCTCTGGCCGGGCAGGAAGGACATATGGGGAAACAGGTTGGCCGAACTGATGGACCCCACCATGCGCGATCGCAGCTTGCCCAGGCGGGCGGCTACTTTCTCCTCGCGCTCGCGCAGGTAGTCGACGATGTCCTGTTCGCCCAGCACCATCGCGTTGCCGACCATGTCGAGGCCGAATTGCCAGCCATGTCCGTTGACGTTGATCTGGTAGCTGTTCTCCTGGTTCGACTTGCCCACGCCCATCCCCAGCATCGCCATCGCGCCCGAGTTGTGCGTCCAGGCGGCGTGGTACGAATCGCCGGCGAAGTTCTCCGCCGGGAACTTCCAGTTGCATGCCATGCGCGACTTGATGCTGCCTTCCAGAAATTCCGTACCGTCCTCATCGTTGTCCAGCAGCACGTCCAGGTACCAGCGATAGTCGCCCAGGTAATCCTCCAGGCCGGGCGCTTCCTCGTCAAAGGTCGCGAACACCAGTCCCTTGTAGGACGCGACCCGGGCCCGGTGCAGGCCGAGATCGCCCGGATCGAAGCCAGGGCAGGTCTGCCGATAGACGTCCTCCTGGGGCAGCGCCACCAGCGCGCCGTCCAGCCCGAAAGTCCAGCCGTGATAGTTGCAGGTGAAGCGCCGGCGATTGCCGACCTCGGCCAGGCTGATGCGGTTGCCGCGGTGCGTGCAGGAGTTCAGGAAGACGTTGATCGCGCCATTGCCGTCCCGGGCCACGATCACCCCGTCCTCGCCCATGTAGGTGGTCAGGAAGTCGCCGGGTTCCGCGACCTGGCTCTCGTGCGCCACGAACAGCCAGCAACGGGCAAAGATGCGTTCGAGCTCCAGCCGGTAGACGGCCTCGTCCCAATACACGCGGCGGTCGATCGCGCCACGTTCCAGATCCACCAGCGCGCGGAGTTCGTCCGGACCGGGTTGAATAACGTCAGTCGTCATGCTGGCTCCAGGACTTCGGCGAACCCCAGGCCGGTCACCCATTCTTCGCCGTGCTCATAGCACAGCACTCGTCCGGTCCGGCCCGGCAGCGCGCCCATCATGCAAAGAAAATTCCTTATCTCGAAAGCGCCGTTGCCACCCTGCTCCAGGATCTCGGCATCGCTCATCTCCAGCAGGCCATGGGAATCGCCTCGCGCCACGCAATCGAGCACGCGATGGTCGAAGGCCTCGTTCACCCGTCCCATCTGCGGCATGCCGACCCAATGGCTGATGCCACCGGAACCGATCACCACGACGCGGTCGTCGGTGTCCCAGGCCTCGACCGCCGCGCGCAGGGCGCCGCCCAGTTGGTGGGCCCGCCGCAGCGATATCACCGGCTCCACGCCGCTGGCCAGGTAGACCGGTATCACGCCGCGCACCGAGGGATTGACGAGCGCGCACACGCGCGCGGGCAGGCCGATCGAATGGTCCACGCGCAGCACCTTGGCCACGGCCCAGTCGTATCCATGGTCCCGGCCATGGCGCGCGATGTGCCCGGCAAGCGGCGCATGGTTGGGAATCGCGCCCTGGTCGATGCCGGCGAACCTCTCATAAGGTCCGCTGACCTCGCCTATCCCGATCAGATAGCTCGGCAGGCATCCCGGCCCGAACAGCACGTAGTGGTCGGCGCCGACCACGACCACCGCGGTGGCTTCCAGTTCGCCTATGCGGCGCGCGATCTCGCCATAGGCCGCCATGACCCGGTGCTGGCCTTCCGTCCAGCGCTCCCTGGGCATGTAGAAGATGCCGGGTTCATGCGGCATGACGAAGCCGCCTACGATGCTTGCCATGCCCCCTCCTCCCGCGCTTCGCGCAGCCTCGCCAGATAGGAGGCCCTCGTCCGCGACGGCGCGTTCATCATCCAATAGCCATAGGTCAGCAATGGGCTGACGCCCTCGCGCTGCAATTGCGCCACGTCGAATTCCACGACCATCCTGGCCTGGGCGGGTTCCAGGCGGTAGCGTGCAAGAAACCCCGCGGCATCAGCCGCGAAAGCCTCACGCGCATCGCGGCGCGTTCCCAGGTCGTACAGCACCTGCTCCAGCATGTATCCGCTCATGGCCTACTCCGCTTCCACGCCGGCCGCCCGCACGATGACGCCCCAGCGCTCGTTGTCGCGGCGAATGTAATCGGCGAACCCGGCCGGCGACATCTCGCGCGTGACCGCGCCTTCCTGCGCCAGCCTGTCGCGCATGCTCTGTTCCTTCATCGCCTTCGCCAGCGCCGCCCCCAACGTGGCGATGATGTCGGACGACGTTCCCTTGGGCGCCGACAGCCCGAACCAGGACGTGGCGACCACCTGGGGCAGTCCCTGCTCGGCGAATGAGGGGATGGCGGGCGCCGACGGCGACCGCTGTTCCGACGTCACGCCATAGGCGCGCAGTCGTCCGGCGCTGACATGGGAAAGCGTGCCCGGCATGCTGCCGAAGTACAGGTTCACCTGGCCCCCCACCACGTCCTGGATGGCCGGAGCTTCCCCACGGTAGGGCACGTCGCGGTACCTGGCGCCGATGGCGTTGAAGAACATGGCGGCCGTCAAATGCGAGAAGCCGCCCTTGCCGGTAGTCGCGATGGCCGTGCCGGCGGTATCGGCCTTCAGTCTGGAGACCAGTTCGGGCAGGTTGCGTGCGGGATACGACACGGGAGAAACCAGCAGGATGGGCGCTTCGCCGATGAACCCGATCGGAATGAACTCGTCCAGGCGATAAGGGAGCTTCTTGTAGATGTGGGGATTGACCGCGAACGACGTGGCCGTCGCGAGCAGGATGGTGTAGCCATCGTTGGGAGCCCTGGCTGCCGCGTCCACGCCCACGATGGTGGCCGCGCCCGCCCGGTTGTCGACGAATACCTCCTGCCCCAATGCCTCGGCCATGACCTTGGCCACCAGGCGCGCCAGCACGTCGGTGGTGCCGCCCGCCGGATACGGCACGATCAGCCGTATGGGGCGTTCCGGATACTTCGCCCAGCAGGGGAATCCCGCCAAGGCGGCCGACAGGGCCGCCGCGACCGCAATAGTTCGCATCGTCGTCTCCTCGGTGCGTGCTCGTTCAGATGGCCGCCGCCCGCCCGGCCCAATAGGGATCGCGCAACTTGCGCTTCATCAGCTTGCCGGAGTCGTCCCGGGGAAGCTCATCGACGAAGACGAACTCCCGGGGAACCTTGAAATTCGCCAGCTTGCTCTTCAGGAAGCCGCGCAGCGCGTCTTCCGACAGGGCAAGGCCATCGGACGGCAGCACGAAGGCCACCAGCCTTTCCCCGTACTCGGCATCGGGCACGCCGATCACCGCGCTGTCGGCCACGCCCTCGTGCTCGGCCAGCGCGCATTCGATCTCGGCGGGATAGATGTTCACGCCACCGGAAATGACCATGTCCTTCTTCCGATCGACCAGGAACAGGTAGCCGTCTTCGTCCAGATAGCCGATGTCGCCGTTGGTAACCAGCCCGTCGCGGTCGACCTGGACCCGCTGCGCGTCGGCGTTCAGGTAGGTGAAGTTGGGCACCCCTTGCAGTCCCACGTAGATCTCGCCGATCTGCCCGGCGCCAAGGCGCTCGCCATTCTCGCCATAGACACGCAGCTCCCGTCCCGGCCAGGCCCGGCCGAGGGTTCCTGGCCGGGCCAGCCACTCCTCGGACGAACTGCGGCTGGCCATGCCGGTTTCCGTCGCCCCGTAGTACTCGTGGATGACCGGCCCCCACCAATCGATCATGGCCTGCTTGATCTCGCGGGCACAGGGCGCCGCGCCGTGGATGACGAACTCCAGCGAACTCAGGTCATGGCGCGCCCTGACCGCCTCGGGCAGGCGAAGCAGCCGCACGAACATGGTGGGAACCAGGTGCAGGTGGGTGATGCGCTCGCGCTCGATCAACGCCAGCAATTCCTCGGCATCGAATCTCGGCATCAATGCGATGCTGCCTCCCGAATTCAGGACCGACCGGGTATAGGTGTTGGGCGCGCTGTGATACATGGGGCCGGCCATGACGGTACGCACGCCGGGACGCAGGTCGAACCATTGCTGCGACAGCGCCGCGAAGCGGCGGGCCGCGTCCGGCTCGAGCGCCGCGCGCCGCACCCCCTTGGGCCGCCCCGTGGTTCCGCTGGTATAGATGATGCTGCCGCGAGTACCCGCCGCGGAGCGATCCTCCAGCTCGCCATGGGCCGCGATCACTTGCTCCAGGCTCTCCACCCCGGAAGGCACGGCACAGCATCCGGCGTCCAACCCGTAGGCCCGCTGGATCTCGGGCGGCGTGGGACTGGCGATGACCCGCACGCCGCGTGGTATCGCCCCGCCCATCCCCGCCAGCAGATCCGCATGGGCCAGCAGTACCGGCGCCGCCGCATCGGCAAGGATGAATGCCGATTCGTCCGCTTTCTGGTGCCAGTTGATGGGCACCGCATAGGCCCCGAGCAGGCTGGCGGCGATCATGGACTCAAGGAAGCAGAGGTCGTTGCGCATCAGTATCGCGAGCGCGTCGCCTTCCCTGACGCCTCCCTCGCGCAGGCCCTGCGCCAGACGCGCGCCGCGAGACCAGAGCGAGCGCAGCGCAACGCTGCGTTCGCCGATCGACGCGTGACCGGATGCTGGGCCAAAGGAGTGGTCGGAGCTCGTCATCGCTTCTTGCCTTGAACTGGATTCCGTTCCATACTGGTCGGTATGGAAGCTACTCTATTGAACGCCCCCATGACCGTCAACCCTGGGAGAAACCCTTGAACACGCCCCGTCCGCGATCGCACCGCGTTACTCATCCATGGCGCCTGCGCATCCCCGCGATGGGCTCACCCATGTTCATCGTCTCGTCGAAGGAACTGGTGGCGGAGCAATGCAAGGCGGGCATCATCGGAGCCTTCCCATCCTTGAACGCGCGCCCGGAAAGCGAGCTGTCGCTCTGGCTCTCCCATGTGCAGGCGCAGATAGATGAATGGAACCGCGGCTCGCCGCCATGGCCCGCTGCCCCCTACGCGGTCAATCTCATCGTCCACCCCAGCAATCCGCGCCTCGCGCACGATCTGGACGTCGTATGCAGGCACGCGGTCCCCATCGTCATCACGAGCCTGAATCCGCCCGGCGACGTGGTCGAGCGCGTACACGCCTACGGTGGCATCGTGCTGCACGACGTCTCGACGCTGCGCCATGCGCGCAAGGCCGTCGATGCCGGCGTCGATGGCCTGATCCTCGTTTGCGCGGGGGCCGGCGGACATACCGGCAGCATCAATCCGATGGCGTTCACCGCGGAGGCGAGGCGTTTCTTCGATGGGCTCATCGTGCTGTCGGGGTGCATCGCCGAAGGCCGCCAGGTGCTGGCCGCACAGGCAATGGGAGCCGACCTGGCCTACATCGGCACACGCTTCATCGCCTCGCACGAGGCCAACGCCCAGTCGTCTTACAAGAACATGGTGGTGGATGCGACGGCGGCCGACATCGTCTGCAGCGATGCGGTCACGGGGCTGCCCGCCAACTACCTCGTCCGCAGTTTCGAGGCGGCGGGAGTCGACATCGACACGCTGGCGTCACGCGAACGCCGCAGTTTTTCATTCGGCAAGCGGGCGGACAGCGGCGAGGCCAAGGCATGGCGCGACGTCTGGAGCGCCGGCCAGGGCGTGGGCGCGGTCGCTGAGATCGCATCCACCGCCGCCATCGTCGATGGACTGGCGGCCGAATATGCCCAGGCCCTGGCTGATCTCGAACGCTTGGCCGGGCGGGCTACTTGACGGGCGAAGGGAAGAAAATGGTGTCGAGCGCGGCCTGCCGCATCGCCAGTTTCTGCTGCTCGGGGTAGGCGAAGATCAGGCGCAGGCCCGTCGAAAAACTATAGTGCAGGCAGGCCAGCAGTTCCGGATCGACCTTGGCGCCCATCTCGGCATACAAGCTGGTCAGGTAGGTCAGCCGCTGCTGGTCGACGTCGGCCACGGCGCTGCGCACGGCGGGATTCGTCCGGGCCCAGTTGCGCACGGCCAGTTCGATGGCGCCGCCGAATTCGTCGATGGGCGAGTTGGTGCCGATGAAGGCGATCAGGCGGATTTTTTCCTGAGCGGACGTAGACGCGCTTTCGACGATCTCGATCACGCGCAGGGTGGCGTGCTGCTTCCACTCCTCGATCAGCGCGAGCAGCAGGTCGTCGCGCGATTCGAAATGCCAATAAAAGCTGCCCTTGGTCACTCCCAGATCCGTGGCCAGGCGTGGGATCAACACGGCGTCCACCCCGGATTGCGCCAGCACGCGCAGGCCTGCGCGCACCCAATCGGCCCGCTGCAGGTCGGTCTTGACGCCTCGCGCCGACGCCGTGCGCCGGCCCGGCTTCGGGTTTGCCGCCTTCTCCGGCTCGGCCTGAGGCTTGCGCTTCGTTCCAGTCTCGTTCTTCATATGCGATGAGCCATCCTGATGATCCCCGGCATGCGCGGCGGGCCGGCTTGTGTGATGCCGGCTCCTATTTTGCAACATGCCCGCCAGTTCACGGGTGATACTTCTCGTCCTGAAATTGCATGAAATCAATAAACTCTGCACAATAGTTATTGATTTCCTTCACTTCAGGAGAACGCCATGCTAAGCATGACCCTTGAGCAGCTTCGCACTGTCAGCGAGGTCGGCGGCGTTACCGACGTGACACTGAAAGGACAAGGCGGCGCCTTCCTTGTCCAGATATCGACACGCAACGGATCTGACGCCGTATTGACCAAGGCGCGCAGCAGCGAACCCCGGCGTTTCAGCAACCTGGCCGCAGCATTGAACGTCCTGCGCATCGCGGGCATTACTATGGGCCGCTTCGATGCCAGCGAATGGGATCCAGCAGCTCGCGAACCGGTCGCCCGCTCCAGCGACGGCCGCGCTCAAGCGCTGCGCAAGGCCCACGAAGCGGCCGCCTATAACTCATGGATAGCCGACGAGATCCAGGCGGCCATCGACGATCCGCGGCCGAGCACCCCGCACGATGACATCATGACCAGGATGGAAACCCGCGTCGCCCGCCACAAGACGGCAGCAGCAAAACGCTCCTGAACCAATGTCGAAGACGACACCGCTTTACCAAATCCTCTGGCGCCCCCTGGCCGAGGCAGACCTCGAAAGCATCATCGACTACATTGCCCAGGACAGTCCGGCCGAAGCGTTGGCGTTCGGCCGGGAACTACGCGATAAGACCTTGCTGCTCGCGCAGCACCCCAAGAGCGGCCGTACCGGCAGGCCGGGCCTGCCTGGCTTCGTGAGGGAACTGGTAGTGCATCGGCACTACATCGTTTTTTACCGTATACAGGCCAAGGCTCGCATCGCGGAAATCCTGAGGCTCAAGCATACGGCGCAGATGTTCCCCTGACCTTGTCCAGCCCGACGGCATGACCGCTATTGCCCCTTCAACCCCAGCTTCCTGATCAACGGCGCCCAGCGCTTGAGCTCGTCGTCCATGTAGCGGCGGAACTCCTGCGGCGTCGTGGCGGCGGGCTCCATGTACTGCGTCTCGAGCTTCTTGCCGACCTCGGGGTCCTTCAGCGCGGTGATCAGCGCATCCGACAGCTTCTTCTGGATGTCGGCCGGCACCTTGGACGAAATCACGAAGCCTATCCAGGCCGACCCCTCGATGCCGGGCACGCCGGCTTCGCTCAGGGTCGGGATGTCGGGCAGCAGGGCCGAACGCTTGGACGAGGTCACCGCCAGGGCCTTGAGCCGGCCGTCCTTCACCATGGGCATGACGGCGATGGGCGGCAGCGCGGCGAACTGGGTGTCGCCGGACAGCAGCGAGGTCAGCGCGGCCGGAGACGAAGGATAAGGCGCGTGCACCGCCTTGGCGCCGATCTGCTGCAGCATCAGCTCCACCGACAGGTGCGAGACCGTGCCGGCGCCGGTGGACGGGAAGTTGTACTTGTCGGGGTTCTTCTTCAGCGTATCCAGCAGTTGCGCCACGTTGGCGATGCCCGACGCGGCCGGCACCACCAGCACGTTGGGCTGGTGCACCGCCAGCGTCAGCGGCGCGATGTCCTTGGCGGGATCGTAGGGCAGCGAGTCGAACAGCACCGTGTTGTTGACCAGCGGGCCGGTAATCGACACGCCGAAGGTGTAGCCGTCGGGCGGCGCCTTGGCGATGGCGTTGGTGCCGATGTTGCCGCTGGCGCCGGGGCGGTTCTCGACCACCACGGTCTGGCCCAGGAGGCCGCCCAGGCGATCGCCCACCACGCGCGCGACCTGGTCGGGGCTGGAGCCGGGTCCGAACGGCACGATCAGTTTCAGCGGACGGGCCGGCCAGGCCTGCGCCTGGGCCGCGAGCGGCAGCGCGCAGGCCACCAGCGCGGCCATCATTCCTCGCGCCGCGGCGCGCTTCCATTCCTTATGCATGTCCGTCCTCCGTACTGGTCATTCTGTCGTGATACTTCTGCTCGACGGCGATGAACGCAGCCACCAATGCCCGGTAGCCGGCATCCACCACGTCCTCCAGGCCCTCGAACCCCCGGTTGTGGCGGGTGGCCAGCGCGCGCACCTTGGCGAACACCTCGGCCTGGCGCGCCGGGGCGCTGACCTGGAAGGCGTCCTTCTTGAAGCGCGCGGCATCCTTCACGT
The DNA here is from genome assembly GCF_038066655.1 of Pigmentiphaga sp. YJ18. Lineage (NCBI taxonomy): Bacteria > Pseudomonadati > Pseudomonadota > Betaproteobacteria > Burkholderiales > Alcaligenaceae > Pigmentiphaga > Pigmentiphaga sp. YJ18. The sequence continues at coordinate 95,187 of NZ_JBBUKU010000001.1, forward strand.
ACATGGCGCGCTGCGCCAGCAGCGCCACGATCTCGTCGTCGAGCCGGTCGATGTTGGCGCGGACCTCGGCCAGCGTCGCGCACAGCGGGCGATAGGCCGGATCGGTATAGGCCCGTAGCGGGCGGCCGGCCTGGTCAGGCTCCTGCATGCATGTCTCCTTGTCGCAAGTACCGCATCGGGCTAGCTCAGTTGCAGCCAGATGCGTCCGCCCTCGACCTTGAGAGGGTAGGTCTTGATGTCTTCGGTCAACGGCGCGCACATCGCCTTGCCGTTGCGCACGTCGAAGCGGCCCTGGTGCAACGGGCATTCGATCTCGGCGCCCTCCAGGAAGCCATCGCACAAACGTGCGTGGCCGTGCGTACAAATGTTGTCGGTAGCGTAGAACTCTCCTTCCACGCTGTACAGCGCCAGGTCCTTGCCCGCCGCCTGCACGCCGATCACGTCGTCTTCCGGCACGTCATCCGTCGCCGCCACATCGGTCCAGTCTGCCATGGTCACCTCAAATCGGATAGATCAGGGAATTGGGAATCATCTCGGTATCGAACACGCACACGCGCGACGCGAACTTCAGTCCCTCGGGGGTGCGCCGGATGCGGTCGATGTAGCGGCCCACGTTGAACACCGTGGACTCGCCGGTCAGCTTGGTGCGGAACACGGCGTAGTTCGCCTCCACGTGCAGCTCGCCGCCCTCGTCCTTCAGGATGCGGGGCAGGCCGCACACGTGCCGCTGGTAATAGGGATCGTGGAACAGGGTCTCGCTGATGCCGTAGACGCGGTCCTTCAGCATGCCCTTGCTGATCAGGTAGAGCGTGGCCAGCGGCAGCCCGCGGTCGAAGTTCTCGCGCGGCTGGATCTTGTACTCGCACTCGTCCAGGAAGAAGTCGGGCCACTCCGCCCATTGCCGGCTGTCCACGACCGCCGCGTAGTCGGCATGCAGGCGGACCACTTCCAGGTAGGTCTGCAAATCGTTCATGTTCGTTTCTCCAGGCCCCTCAGACATCCATCACTTTGCGCCAGTATTCGTACATGCCGCGGATCAGCGTCTCGGTCACCATGTGGTCCGTGTTCTCGACGCCGGTTCCGCCCAGCTCCGCCAGCGCGCGGTGGTAGGGCTTCTGCTCGAAACCGCTTTGCGAGAACTCGATGACCTCGCCGTCGTCGGCCGACACGAAACCCGCCGGGCCGAACAGGTTGGCCTGGACCAGGCGGCGCTGGATCATCTCCGGCGTGTCGTCGTCGAAGGCGAAGTGCGTCCAGACGAAGTCGAACGAACCATGCCCGTTCGGCTGGATGTGCCGTGTGGAAACGCTGTTGACCTGCTGCTGGAAGATCACGCTGGGGAAGATCGTCATCATCACGGCGGTGGGCTCGCCCCACCACGGCTCGTGGACGATGTCGAGCAGGCGCTTGTCGTTGATCTCCATCGTTTCCTTGAAGCTGGTCACGCCGGCGGTGACCTCGGACTTCACGCCCGCCGAGCCGCGCGTGGAGATCATGGCGGCGTGGCGGAACCGGTCGTCCATCTTCAGCTCGGACTTGTTGTCGGCGCGCCAGAGACCGTAGGTGATGAACCAGGTATGCAGCAGCCCCGGATGGTACGGGTCCTTGATGTTCTCCTGCATCAGCTTCCAGTTGCCCGGGATGCGCTGGCGGTTGTAGCCCAGCAGCTTGAGCTTGCGGCCGTTGAACAGGCGGTCGAAGTAGCCCAGGATGACCGGCCCCAGGAATTCCTCCAGCGACGGCACGTCATGGTCGAACGAGGCGAACACGACGCCGCCCCGGGTGGCGACCTTGAGCTTGTTCAGGTTGTTGTCGGCGGTCTTGAAGTCGGCCGGCATGCCGCCATTGACCTTGCCGCCCTGCTTGACCCCGCGCCGGAACGGCACGCCCTGCAGGTCGCCCTTCAGCGTGTAGTTCCACTGGTGGTAGGGACAGACGAGTTCCTTGCGGTTGCCGCTGCGTTCGCGGCAGAACTGCATGCCACGGTGCGCGCAGACGTTCTCGATCACGTGGATGGTCTCGTCCTCGGCGCGGGTCATGATGACCGAGCGCTCGCCCACCACGGTGCGCTTGAAGTCGCCCGGATTGGGAATCTCGGCCTCCAGGCCGATGTAGTTCCAATGGCCCGAATAAAAGAAGCGTTCCAGCTCCTTCTTGTAGAGCGACTCGTCGGTATAGGCCCAGAACGGGATGCGGCTGGAACCGCTGTCCTTCCATTCGAGTTCGCGCGGGAAAACGGTGGTTTCGCCCATGCTTGCCTCCTTGTCGTGATGGTTGGGATCGCGCGCGGGCGCGGTCAATCGCTGCTTGCGTAGAATGCGTCGGCGTAGACGTGGTCGGCGGACAGCCCCTTGCGCGCCAGCACCAGCGTGGCGGCGTCGACCATGGGCGGCGCCCCGCACAGGTAGGCGCGCCAGCCCGACAGGCCGGCCCAGTCGGCGTCGACCGCGTCCGTCACCAGGCCGCTGCGGTGTCCCGGCAATTCGGCCCCGGCCGCCACGACGACGTGCACGTGCAGATTGTCATGCCGGGCCGCCAGCTCGTCGAGCCAGGATTTGCCATAGACGTCCTGCTCGGAACGCACGCCGAAGTACAGGTGGATGTCGTTGCGCATGCCCGCCTCGAGCGCGCCGCGCACGATGGACAGCACGGGCGCCAGCCCGGTTCCGCCGGCCACGCACAGCATCGGGCCGGCGTGCTTGCGGCGCAGGTAGGCCGTGCCTAGCGGGCCGCTGACGCGCACCTGGTCGCCTGCTTTCAATTGGGTGTCGATGTAGCCCGAGACGCGGCCGCCGGGCACCACCCGCACGTGGAACTCCAGTTCGTTGCCGCTCAGGCAGGCCATGGAATACGGCCGGATGTGCTCGGGCGTGAATTGCAGCGTCGCGTACTGGCCGGGCGAGAATTCCAGCGTCTTGGCCGATCGCAGGACCACGCGGCGGATATCGTGGGTGACGGCCTCGACGCTGGCCACGGAAGCCTTGAGCACCTTGGCCGGATGCACCACCAGTTCGTCGACCTCGGGGATTTCGATGGTGCAGTTGTCCGTCAGCACGCTCATGCAGGCCAGCACGTAGCGGCCATCGTGCGGATTGGTGAGTTTGGCCTCGCGGCCCGACTCCAGCACGCCGCCGTCCAGCACCTTGCATCGACAGGTGCCGCAACGGCCGGCCATGCAGCTGTAGGACACCGGCACGTCGTTGCTGCGCAGGGTCTGCAGCAGATTCGCGCCTGGCTCCACCGCCAGCGAGCGGCCCATGGGCTGAACGACCAATTCCATGTGTGTCTCGCGTCTTGGAGTAGTTGGTTTCGTCGACGAAAGTATAGGAACGGGTCAATTATTTATATATAGAATATCGTGAATAGACTCAATCACCAGCGTGAATGGTGGCCCCATGGAACTGAAAGACATCGACCTGAATCTGCTGGTCGTTTTCAACCAAATGCTGATGGAACGCAAGGTGTCCGGCGCGGCCCAGAAGCTCGGGCTGACGCAGCCTGCCGTCAGCAACGCGCTCAACCGGCTGCGCAAGCTGCTGGGCGACGACCTGTTCCTGCGCACCACCCGCGGCATGGAACCCACGCCCTATGCGCGGCAACTGGCCGAGCCGATCGCCTATGCGCTCGGCACCATCCAGGACACGCTGAACTTCCGCAGCAGCTTCGATCCGGCCAGCAGCAGCCGCACCTTCACGGTAGGCATGACGGACATCGGCGAGATCTATTTCCTGCCCAGGCTGATGGAGGCTACCGCCCGGATCGCGCCCGGCGTGTCGATCAACACGGTACGCAACACCACGGTCAACCTCAGGGATGAAATGGAAGCCGGCCACGTGGACCTGGCCATCGGGCTGCTGCCGCAGCTCAATGCCGGGTTCTTCCAGCGCCGCCTGTTCACGCAGAACTACGTCTGCATGTTCCGGCGCGGCCACGAACTGGACGGCCGCAAGCTGACGCTGGACGCGTTCCGCAAGGCCGACCACGTGGTGGCGGTATCGGCCGGCACCGGGCACGGCATCGTCGATGAATTCATGAAGAAGAAAGGCGTGCAGCGCAAGGTGCGCCTGACCGTGCCGCACTTCGTGGCGGTCGGCCACATCCTGCGGTCGACCGACATGATCGCCACCGTGCCCGAGCGCTACGCGGACGAGTGCCTGGAACCGTTCAACCTGACCGCGGTAAACCATCCGGTGGCGCTGCCCCGGATCGGCATCAATCTATTCTGGCACGCGAAGTTCCACCGCGAACCGTCCAACCAGTGGCTGCGCGGCCTCATCTTCGACGAGTTCTCGGACAAGTAAGGCCGCGCGCGGCCCGCGCTATTTCCGGGCCGTTTCCACCTTGCCGTGATGGTGGTTGGAGGGGGTGGCATCCTGCCGGGTCTCTTCATCCTTGTCCGAGCCGTTGAACATCATCAGGAGCTTGACCAGGATGTATATGACGGCCACCGTTGCCGCGATGATGCCGATAAAGACCAGAAATGTTGCCATGGCGAGTCCTCCTATTGAGAACTTCCAGTCTAGTGGCGGCACCCCCGCCGTAACCGTCGCGACGGTTACTATCCGGAAAGGGGCCATTTGGCGCTCACGCCCGCCATGCGCGCGATTCGGGCGCCAAAGACCATTACGAAGTCGTAATGCAAGACGCTCGCCGGCGCAGGAGGGGTTTGCTCGACCATGAAAGGCCACCCGCGACACGAGGCCCCGAGCCTGTCCGACACGCCGCCGCGCATCGTCGTCCTGGGCAGTTTCATGCAGGCCTGCTGCTGGGAAATGGACCGGTTGCCCCGGTTGGGCGAGACCCTGCGGGCCCGCGGCTTCGTCGCCGAGGCGGCGGGCAAGGGCCTGGCCGTGGCGGTGGGATGCCATCGGCTGGGCGCCCGGGTCGACCTGCTGATGGCGATCGGCAACGATGCCCCGGCCGACCGCCTGCTGTCATGGCTGCACGGCGAAGGACTGGACACCCGGCGGGTCCTGCGCTGCGGCCAGCCCTCGGGCCACGGCGCGGGGTTCATCGACGCCAACGGCGACAACCAGATCGTCGTGCATCCCGGCGCCAACGAGGCGCTGGGAACGGACCAGGTCGCCGCGGCGGAAGGCGACATCGCTTCGGCCGCGCTGCTCTATGCCCAGCTCGAAGTCCCCCTCGACACGGTGTGCGCGGCGCTGGCGCGAGCCCGCGCGCACGGGATCCTGTCCGTGCTGAATCCGTCTCCCTGGCAGGCCCTGCCAGACGACCTCCTGGCCTGCACCGACGTGCTGGTCGTGAACGCCGGCGAAGCGCAGTCCTTGCTGGAATGCCCCTTGCCAGCCGGCCGGAACGAGCGGCTGCGCCGAATCGCGGCGGCCTTGCCCATGCTGTGGCGGCGCTGGCCCGGGAGCTGGCTGGTCGTCACGCTGGGAGACCAGGGCAGCGCGGCGTGGCATCGCGACGGCACGCACCACGTGGCCGCGCCCATTCCCGCCCGCGCGGTCAAGACCATAGGCGCGGGCGACGCCTTCAGCGCCGGCCTTTGCTGGGCGCTGGCCGGTGGAAGGGACATGGCGGACGCGCTGAAAACAGCCGGCGCCTGTGGTGCGTGGTCGGTCGCCCACGCCGGCATCCTGGCCTCGCTGCCCGATCACGCCGGGCTCCAGGCCATGCTCAGGACCGGAGCTTGAGCCGGTAGACGTAGGCGTCGCCGCGAAACGTGCCTTCCACGTATTCGACCAGCGTGTTGTGGACCGAATGGGATCGCCGCTTCAGCAGCAGGCAGGGGCCGGGCTGGGAAAAACCGAAGACCTCGCCTTCCTGCGGCGAGCTGAGCACGGCCTCGACCGACTGGTCGGCCCAGGCCAGTTCGATGCCGCAATGTTCGCGCAGGTAGGCGTACGCCGAGCCCTTGCCGTCCCATGCCGCCAGCGCGGGCGCGACGGCAAGGTCGTACCACGCGACCTCGCGCGACATGGGCGCGTCGTCGGCCAGGCGCACGCGCACCAGCTTCAGGAACTCGGCATTCGAGGGCCGCCCGAAGATCGACGCCACCATGCGGTCCTGGACCACGGCACGCTCCAGCACCCGGGCCGAGGGCTCCAACCCCAGTTCCCGCATTTCCTCGGTGAAGCCCTTGAGCCGCTGCATGGCCGGCGACACGCGCGGAGCCGCCTTGACCACGGTGCCGCCGCGCCCCTGCGAACTGGCCACCGCCTGGGCGTCGCGCAGCGCGTCATAGCAGCGCTTGATGGTCGTGCGGCTGAGGTTCAGCGCCTGGGCCAGCACGCGCTCGGACGGCAGCCCGTGGCCGGGGCGCAGGTCGCCGCCGTCTATCAACGCCTGGATCTGGCGCTGCAACTGGATGTAGTACGGCGTGGTGACGGTGTCGTGCAGGCGCAGCCGCGAAAGCAGCAACTCCAATACCGGGTCGGCCGGGGCGGGCGCTTGCAGGGGCATGGGCAGGAGGGGCTCGAAGGGGAATATTGTGACGCGCCTTGCAATGGACACAAAAAAAGAATCCAATTACAGCAAAACAAGATACCAAAAATAAATCCATAAGCACAGATCCGATTCATCAGGACGCGCCCATGCCTGTTTTTCGCCGTCCGCCGCGGCGCCTTTCCCGGTTCGTGGCGCCCGCCCTGCTGCGCCTGGCGGCGCTGGGGCTGGTGGCCGCCGCCTCCGCCGTCCACGGCCAGTCGCTCAGGCTGGGCGTGCTGCCGGTCGAAGGTCCGCTGGAAACGCGCAACGACTGGGTGCCCCTGGTCACGGACCTGTCGCGGGCGCTCGGCCAGCCGGCGCGGCTGCTCGCGCCGACGTCCTATGACGCCATGGCCTCGGCCCTGCGGCGGGGCGACATCGACCTCGCGGTGCTGTCGGGCCAACTGGCCATCGACGCCGTCACCCGCTATGGCATGACGGTGATCGCCCGCGGGCTGCCCGCCGACTCCGACCGCCATCGCACCGTCCTCATCGCCCGGCGCGGCGCCGCGCCCGCCACGCTGGACCAGATGCTGGCCCTGTCGGCCAAGTGGCGCCTGGCGCGGGGCGAGGTGCGGTCCTTCTCGGGCTATCTGGTGCCGCAGCTCCAGTTGTTCCTGCCGCGCGGGCTGCGCATGGAGGCCTTCTTCGCGACCGAGGTCCAGGGCAGCCACCAGACCAATGCGCTGGCGGTCGCCAACGGCGAAGCCGACGTGGGCCTGACCACCGGCTCCGACCTGGCGCGCTTCAAGGAACGTTTTCCGATGGAATACGGCCGGCTGGCGGTGCTGTGGCGATCGGACCCGCTGCCCGCGCCGCTGGTCGTGGCCCGGCGCGCGCTGCCGGAATCCGTGCGGGCGCGCCTGGCCGCCCACCTGACTTCATTGGAACAGACGCGTCCGGGCCAGGAACAATTGGCCCGGCACGATCTTGCCGGATTCGAGCCCGCGGGCGACGCCGCGCTGCTGGACAACGCCAGCCTCGTGTACCGCTTCGATCGGCAAAGCGCGCTGCAGGGCAGTTGGACCGACGAAGCCGCGCGGCAGACGCGGCTGACGCGCATCGAACACGAGTACGCCTCCCTGCGCGCGACGCTGGACCGGCCGCCACGGCGCAAGGCCCAGGCGATGTCCGCCGCCGACACGTCGCACTAGGGCCCTGCCCCCGGATGCCGATTCCTATATAGTCTGTCGGCTTGGAGAACCGATCAGGACGCCGATGGACGAACGAGCGGCCAGGGACGTGGTGCTAGCCCACGCCCTGGAAACCACCGACGACGAACACCAGTTGCTGCGCGCCGAGGATCGCCGCGAGGCCAGCCTGAGCGCCCGCAACCTGTGCGGATTGCAAGGCGGCCGCGACGCCGGACGGGACCCGGCCGGCAGTTTCCTGCAAACCCGCGCGGCCCTGCTGCTGGATGGGCTGGAACGGCGCGCGCCGGCGCTCAAGGCCATACGCCATCCTCCTCGCCTGGCCGCCCTGGCCGGCTGGCTGCTTCCCTTGGCGGCCTTCCTGGCCGGCGCGCTGACCGAACGCATCGCCAATCCCCACCGCATGGACCTGTTGTCGCCGCCGCTGCTGGGCGTGCTGGGCTGGAATCTGCTGATGTACGCGATCCTGGCCGTCTCCCTCGCGGTACCGCCGCTGCGGCGACGGGGCGCGGCGCTGTTCGCGCGGCCCAGGCTGCCGGAAGGCTGGCTCCGGCGCCGGGGCTCGCCCGCGTTGGCCGCCGCCGGCGCGCGCTTCGCGCTCGACTGGCAGCGGCTGGCGGCGCCGCTGCACCAGGCGCGGGGCAAGCGCGTTCTTCATCTGTGCGCCGCGCTGTTCGGCGCCGGCGTTGCCCTGTCGCTGTACGCGCGCGGCCTGACCGTCGAATACCGCGTTGGCTGGGAAAGCACCTTCCTCGATGCCGGCCAGGTGCACGCGATCCTGAGCGTGCTGTTCGCCCCGGCGACGTGGCTGTTCCGCCTGCCGGGCTTCACGCCCGCGGAGATCGCCGCGCTGCGCTTCGACGCCGCCGGCTTCGTCCCGGGCGGCGCCCGCTGGGTCCATCTGTACGCTGCGCTGCTGGCCATCGTGGTCGTGATCCCCCGCCTGGTGCTGGCGGCGATGGCCCGCTGGAAGGAAACCCGCCTGCGCGCGGACTTTCCCCTGGACATGGGCCTGCCCTACTACCGCAAGCTGCTGGGTTCGCTCAGCCCCGTGCCGCTGCGCCTGCGCGTGATTCCCTACAGCTTCGCCGTCGACGCGGCGCGCGGCCAGGCATTGCAGGCGGTGGCGCGCTCCATGCTGGGCGACACCGCCCAGGCGGCGGTGATGCCCGGCTGGGACTACGGTGCCGATCCTCAGGACATGCCCGCGCCGGACGCGACGGACGAAGGCGCGACCGTCACCGCCGCGCTGGTGAACCTGTCGGCCACGCCCGAAGCCGAGAACCACGGCGCCTTCCTGGATCACCTGGCGCGCGCCCTGCCCGGCAAGATCGTGCTGGCCGTCGACCAGTCGGCCTATGCGGCGCGCCTCGACGGCCAGGCCGGCGCCGGCCGCCGCCTGGAAGAACGCCGGCGCCTGTGGCAGGATTTCGGCACGCTGCACAAGGTGCCGGTCACCTTCGTCGATCTGCTCCATCCCCCCGATGCCTGACAAACCCGTCCGCATACAGCTCTGCCTGGTCTCCCACACCAACGCCGGCAAGACGACGCTGGCCCGCACCCTGCTGGGCGCGGACGTGGGCGAGGTCCGCGACGCGGCCCACGTCACCCAGACCGCCGACGCCTACCGCCTGCTCGCGACCGCCGACGGCGACGAACTGTACCTGTGGGATACACCGGGCTTCGGCGATTCCGCGCGGCTGGCCAAGCGGCTGGAGATGGCGGGCAACCCGGTCGGCTGGTTCCTGACCGAGGTGTGGGACCGGGTCAGCGACCGCGCCTTCTGGCTCAGCCAGCGCGCGCTGCAGGCCGCGCGCGACAACGCGGACGTGGTGCTGTATCTGGTCAACGCCTCGGAAGATCCGCAGGACGCGGGCTACGTCGCGCCCGAGATGCAGATCCTCCAGTGGCTGGGCAAGCCCGTCGTGGTGCTGCTCAACCAGATGGGCCCGCCTCGCCCCGCGGCCCGCGAACAGCAGGACGTCTCGCGCTGGACGGACCACCTGCGGCCCTACGGCGTGGTGCGCAACGTCGTGCCGCTGGACGCCTTCGCCCGCAGCTGGGTACACGAACGCGTGCTGTTCGACGCCATCCGCGCCTGCCTGCCGGCGGCCGCGCAGCCCGGCAGCGCCCGGCTGGCGGCGGCCTGGGACAAGCGCAATCTCGACCGCTTCCAGCAGTCCATGGATCTGATCGCCCGCCAGATCGTCGAGGCGGCCCGCGATGCCGAAGCCGTGGGCGCTGCCTCGGCGATCCGGTCGGCGCTGGGCACCCTGGGTCTGGCCCGGTCCGCGTCGGAAAGCTCGCGAGAAGCGGCCATGGCCGCCATCACCACGCGCCTGTCGCGCGCCGGCGCCCAAACCACGGCCCGGCTGCTGGCGCTGCACGGACTCCAGGGCAGCGCGGCGGCCCCGCTGAACCAGCGGTTGCGCGAGAACTTCGCCTTCAGCGCGCCGGTCGACGTGAAACAGGCTGGGCTGCTGGGCGCCATCGCGTCGGGCGCCGCCACCGGCGCGTCGGCCGACCTGCTGGCCGGCGGCCTGACCCTGGGCGGCGGCATGCTGGTGGGCGCCGTCGTCGGCGCGGCTACTTTCGCCGGCGCGGCATGGGGGATCAACAAGGCCAAGGGCGCCGACCACGCCACGGCCCGCCTGACCGACGAATTCCTGCACGCGCTGGTGGTGGCCGACCTGCTGCGCTATCTCGCCATCATCCACTTCGGCCGGGGCCGGGGCGACTACGTCGAAGGCGAGGCGCCGGCGTTCTGGCGCGACGAAGTCATGGACGTGGTCCAGGCCCGGGACGCCGCGCTGCAGCGCATCTGGGCCCGCGCCCGCCAGGAAGCCGAGCCGCAGCCCGCGATCGAGGAATTGACGAAGGTGCTGGAAGACGCCTGCCAGCAGATCCTGCGCAAGCTCTATCCCGCGGCGCTCGCGTCCTCGCGCTGACGCCTCAGATCACGATCAGCCTCAGGTTGCTCTTGCCCTCGCGCAGCTTCCTGGCCGCCTGGTAGGCGGGCGAGGCATACCAGGCCAGGGCTGCGTCCTTATCCGGGAATTCGATCAACAGCACGTTGTGGGCCGGCCCGCCTTCCAGGACGACGGGCTCGGCGCCGCGCGCCAGATAGCGCCCGCCATGCGCGGCCACCGCCTCGGCCACCATGCGGCCGTACTCGCCCATTTCCGCAGGCTTGAGAATCTTCACTTCGCCGATGACGTAGGCCGCCATGTCCTTCCCTCCGAGTCCTTCGATGATCGATCGTCGTTCTCAGGCCGCGCTCTTCTGCGGCATGATGCGCGCGACGTTGCGTGCCTTCAGTTCGCCGTAGACGAAGGGCCGGTCGCGCGGAAAGGACGTCGGCAGGTCCTCGGGCGCGACGTTGGCGGGGTCGGGATTGCGGATCAGCGGCTGGATCCACGCATCGAAGCTGGGATACATGAAGAACGGAATGGAATAGCGCTCGTTGCCGGAGCGGTTGATCACCCGGTGCACCGCCGAGGTGAACACGCCGTCGGTCCAGACCTTCAGCACCTCGCCCACGTTGACCACCAGTGTCCCCTCGACCGGCGGCACGGCCACCCATTCGCCGTCGCGGTTGCGCACCTCCAGCCCGCCGTTCGCATCCTGCGCCAGGATGGTGAAGGCGTTGGTATCGGTGTGTCCGCGGGCACCCAGGTGCTCGCCCGACTCGTCGGGGCGCTGCGGCGGGTAGTGCAGCAGGCGCAGCGAGTTCATGTCCTTGGCGAAGCTGGCTTTCAGCGTGCCGGCCGCCAGCCCCAGGCTGAGCTCGAACAGCTCCAGCAGCCGATAGCCCAGGCCGTTGATCTTGTCGTAGTACGCCATCATCCGCGGCTTGAGGTCCGGCATGGCCGACGGCCAGGGAATGCGCCCGTGCAGCGGCTTGCCGGCCAGCAGGTCGGGATCGTCGTCGGCCAGCGGGCGGCGGATCTGGAATGCCTCCTGGAGGTTCTCCTTGATGTTCGCGTCGTTGCCCTTGGTCATGCCGTGCAGGTAGCCCTGCGCATGGTCGTTGAGCTTGAGCGAAACCTCCATCTTGGCTTCCAGCGGCAGGCTGTGGAAATCCACGGCGGTCTGGAAGATGTCGCGGACATCCTGCTCGGCCAGGCCGTGATTCCTGACGTAGAAAAAGCCCACGGTTCCCGCGGCGGCGGCAATGGCGTCCGCCACCTCGGCGCGGCCGGCGTCATCGCGCCAGGCCGGCCCCAGATCGACGATGGGCACTTCCGAAAAAACCAGTTTTCTTGCGGTGGGCAGCATGTGCAGTCCTCGTTGACAATTCCCGGTCAGGCCTCGGGCCGGATGTTTTCCCGGCGGGCCAGTTCGTTCCATTTGACGAATTCGCTGCGGTTCCAGGCGGCGAAGTCCGCATGGCCGCGCACCGTCACTTCGAAGCCCGCCGTTTGCAGCCGCTGGATGTTCTCGGGCTGCCTGCCGCCCTTGACGATGGCATCGGACAACTTGTCGATGTTGGCCTGCGGCGTGCCCACCGGCGCGTAGCCGCCCAGCCATCCCGTCGCGACGAAGTCCTCCATGCCCAGTTCCACCAGGGTCGGCACGTCGGGCAGCGCCTGCGCGCGCCTGGCCCCCGTCACCGCGATCGCGCGCAGCGAACCGGAGCGCACCAGCGCCGCCACCGACGGCAGGTTGGCAAAGGACACCTGGATGTCCCCGTTCTTCAGGCCGGTGATGATCTCGCCGCTGGAGCGGTACGGGATATGGACGAAATGCGTGCCCGCGCGCTGGTTGAACAACACCGAGGTGAAATGGGCCAGCGTCCCGACGCCGTTGGAGCCGTAGTTGAGCTTGCCCACGCGCGTCTTGCCGTAAGCGACGAGTTCCGGCAGCGTGCGGGCCTCGACGTCGCGCCCCACCACCAGCACGTTCATCAGCTCGGCCAGTTGCGCCACGGGAACGAAGTTCTCCTGCGGGTTGATGGGCAGGCTGGGGTTCAGGATGGTCGGCAGGATCAGGCCGCCCAGGCCGCCGGACAGCAGCAGGTGCCCGTCGTGCGGCTGCTGCAGGATGTACTGCTGGGCCACGGTGCCGGTGCCGCCGCCCTTGTTCTCGACGATCACGGGCTTGGCGGGAAACTCCTTGGCCAGGATATCCGCCAGCACGCGCCCCAGCAGGTCGGTAATGCCCCCGGGGGGATACGGTACGACCACCTTCATCAGGCGGTTCGGAAACGCTTCTTGCGCCCATGCCTTGCCCGCGACCCCAAGGCTCGCGGCCATTCCCAGACGCAGTACATCGCGACGATTCATCGACTCACTCCCATGCAAGCAGACTTCCTGCACAATGCCGGTGCCGCAACCACGAAAACGCGGGACTAAGTTATCGGAGACGCCCGCCTGCCCACAAGCGACGTCTCATCATGAATTCATTAGCAGGATTAATGACATGCGCCGCAAGATCCCCTCGCCCGTCATGCTCCAGGCGTTCGAGCTGTCGGCGCGCACGCTGAGTTTCACGCAGGCGGCCGACTCGCTGAACCTGACGCAGAGCGCCATAAGCCACCAGATCCAGGCGCTGGAGGACTTCCTGGGCGTGCGGCTGTTCGAGCGCGTGCGCAAGCGCCTGCAACTGACCTCCGCGGGCGAGATCTTGCTGCTGCGGCTGACGCCGGCGCTCGACGCGCTGGAGTCGGCCATCATCGAAACGGTGTCGACCGAACCGGCCTCCAGCGTGCTGCGCCTGGGCGTGGTGCCCGCGATCGCCACGCAATGGCTGATCCCGCGCCTGCCCCGCTTCCAGCGCGAACATCCCCGCATCACGCTCACCCTGGTCACGCGGCTGCCGTTCAACTTCCAGAACAACAGCCTGGACGCCGCCATCAACCTGGGCAACACGCGCTGGCCCGGCGCCCGGTCGGACTGGCTGATGGACGAGCACATGATCGTGGTCTGTACGCCGGAGATGGCGGCCACCACCCTGCGCTCGCCGGACGACCTGCCGCGCGTGCCCATGCTGCAGATGACGTTCCGGCCGCACGCCTGGCACGACTGGCTGACCGCCAGCGGCCTGCCCGCCGAAGGCACGGCCGGGGGAATGAGGTTCGAATCGTTCTCGCTGGTGCTGCGGGCGGCCGTGGCGGGCCTGGGCGCCGCCGTGGTGCCGCGCCTGCTGGTGGAGGAAGAACTGGAAAACGGCCGGCTGGTGTCGCCCTTCGGGCCGGTGGTGCGCTCGCCGACTTCGTACTACCTGGTCTATCCGCCGGCGAACGTCACGCTGCCGGCCTTGCAGGCGTTTCGCGGCTGGCTGATGCAGCAGACGGGCGCGCCCGCGGACTGAGCGCGGCCGGCCCGTTACTCCGCCAGGCGGGGCGATCCTTCGGCGGGAACCGGGTCCTCGTCGGCGGCCACCGTGACGACACGGTCCCGCCCCATGGCCTTGGCCGTGTACAGCGCGGCATCCGCCCGCGCCATCAGGCTGCTCAGTTCCTCGCCGGGGCGGTACTGGTCGACCCCCGCGCTGAACGTGACCTTGAGCTTGCGCCCCGGCAGCGCGCTTTCAGCCTGCGCGATCCTGGCGCGCAGCCGGTTCAGCAGCTTGACCGCATCCCGCATGGACGTGTCCGGACAAAGGATGGCGAACTCCTCGCCGCCCAGCCGGCCGAACGCATCGCCGGCGCGCAGGTTGCTGGCCACCACGCCGGTGAAATGGGCCAGCACCCGGTCTCCCGCGGCATGCCCATGGGTGTCGTTGATGTTCTTGAAATGGTCGATGTCGACGATGGCGAACACCAGCGGCCGTCCGGAGCGCGACGCGGTGCGCGCGGCGGCGTCGGCCTGCGCGAGGAACGCGCGCCGCGCCAGGATGCCGGTCAGTTCGTCCAGGTTGGCCAGGCGTTCGAGCCGGTGGGCCAGGCGGTCATGGGTCAACAGCACCATGCCGATCGACAGCCAGGGCAGCGCCAGCACGCCCAGGGCCAGGAAAGCGATGTTGGCCGGCGTCGATTGCAGCAGCTCGGTCTGCCGGACCCATCCCACGCCGTAGGCGAGCCCCCGGCCCACATGGCCGACCGCTCCCAGGCACGCGCCTATGCTGACGAACCAATAGGCGTAATGCGGACGGGACAGCGGACGCGCCATGAACACGATCACGGCGACCACGACATAGGCGTAGGTATAGAACGCCGACACCAGCGCGATGCGGGTGCCGATGTCGGGCACCACATAGGTCCAGTAGGCCATGGCCGCCAGCAGCGCCGCCCAGCCCGCGTATTCCGCGCGGCGCACGGGCTGCATCCCGACGAACTGCCTGCACCCTTGCAGGATGACCAGCATGGCCATGGCCAGCAACAGGTTGGAGACGAGGATGGTCAGCCAGCGCGGGCCGATGTTCTGGAGCAGGAACAGGGCCAGCGCCACGATGGCCATCACGCTGGCGTTGAACCAGCGCCTGACGCCGGGGATGGCGGTGGGCAGCAGCGACCCCAGCACCGCCGTGCTCATGATGGCGGAGAAAATCGTGACGAAGATGACGCTGATGGGGTCTAGCATGGCACGCTGCAGGAATCCGCGCGGCGATGGGCGCCTGCGCGTAAGAGCCGCCCGATGATAAAGCATTTCCAGCCCGTTCCCCAGGCGCGCCCTGCACCGCCGGGCCTTAGAACAACCGCCCCTGGCGCGGCGGCGCACCCCGTTCCGGCCCCTGCTCCTGGCCTTGCAGCCATCGTCCGATGACGCGCACGACATAGGCCTGCTCATCCGCCGTCAAGGCCCGGCCGGTCCCGATGCGGTGCCATTTGGCCAGGCAGCCCCGGCAGCAGGTCGCGGTCGCATGCTGCGCCACGAACACCGGATGGCCGCGCATGGGCGTCTGCCTGCCGTCGTTGGCGGGCTCGGCCGGGGCCAGCCGCGTCGCGATGAACGCCGCCGCGTGCGCCAGCACCGACTCCAGGCCCCGGTCCTCCAGATAGTCCCGGTCCTGCCGGCCCAGCCGGAAGCGTCGGCGAAAAGCCGAGCGGGACAGGCGATCGAACAGCGGGTCCAGGGGATCGGGCATCGCGTCAGCCCAGCGCGGCCGCGCGGCGGTGGCGCGCCAGGTAGGCCCGGTCGTCCAGGCTGGAGAACAGCACCGCCAGCACGATGCCCGCCGCCGCGCCGACCATGGTGTCGAAGACGCGCTCGAGCGCCATGTTGCCGGCCACGGCGGGCGCGGCCAGGTGCGTCATCAGGAGGGCCATGGGTGTCACGGTGATCTGTCCCAGCGCATAGTTGTAGCCGATGATGATCTCGGTCACGAACTGGAAGAGCGCGATCAGGGCCACCACGATCCAGAACGAGGGCGACTGCGCCAGGATCGCGCCCGCCACGCAGGCGCCGGCGACGGTGCCGGCCATCCGTTGCAGCGCGCGGCTCATCGTGATGTGCAGGTGCCCGCCCTGCATGACGGCGGTCGCGCCTATGGCCGCCCACGAAGGGTGCTGCCAGCCGGCCGCGTGCGCCAGCAGCGCGGCCACGGCGGCGCCCGTGGCGATGCGGCCGGCGGCGATCAGCCGGTGCCGCATGGGGCGGGGAGGCTCGCTGGGAAAGGCGCCCGTCGCGGGCTCTTCGTGCCTGAGGCGGTCGGTCGGCACGCAGATGACCCACGCCAGCGCGCCGCCCGCCGCCGCGGCCGCGGCGCGCGCGAAAACCGCCTCCCAGGACCCGGCCGCGCCCAGCGCAGCGCCCGCCGCGAACACGATGATGACGGCGCCCGGGCCGCCCAGGCTCCAGCTCGACACCGCGACCGTGGACACCCCCGCCACCAGCGCCAGGACCAGTACCATCGTCGTGGGCGAGGCCCCGGCATGGGCCGCCACCGACGTCACGAAGGTGGCCGCGACCAGCAGGAAGGCACTCAGGAAGACCATGCGGCGGCGGCGGGCACGCGAAGCGTAGCGGCCGAACAGCGAGGCCAGCGCTCCCAGTGCGCCGAAGCCCACCAGTTGCGGCCACGGCGAATAGTGGAAGCACGCCAGGGCCGCGACCACGGCCAGGGTCGCCTGCATCCCGGCCACCACGGCGTTGCGCACGGACGGCGGCGCGGCCATGGCCAGGCTTTCTTCCAACTGGGCGGGAGTCAGCAGGTAGCGCGCCGCGGTGGCGCGCGTCGTTCGACGCGGCCGGGCAGGCGCGGTCGGACGGCGATCGTCTTCGTCAATCATGGGCATCCTGAAAAAACGCGCGTTACGCCGGACCTGCCGGAGCAACGCGGCGGAACAACGCGGGCGCGCCGGAACGGCGGATACCGGACCGGCGGAGGCGAGGGGGACCGCGAAAGGGACGGCTCCGCCTGCGTGGCGGAGCGTTCAGCGCGTCGGCGCCTGCGGCGAAGCACAGGCGCGATCAGGAATTATTCTACCTCAAACCTAGGGTTTACCCTAGGAATCAATCCATCTTGATGTTCGCCGCGTGCACCACCGTCTTCCAGCGATCGATCTCCTTGCGCTGGAACGCCTTGAAATCATCCGGCGCCATGCCGCTGGGATTGGCGCCCTGCGCGATCAGGCGCTTGCGCACGTCGGGCTGCTGGAGAATGGCGGCGACCTCGCGCTGCAGGCGGTTGGCGATGTCCAGCGGCGTACCGGCGGGCGCGAACAAGCCGTACCAGGCGTTGGCCTGGTAGTCGGGCACGCCCGATTCGGCCAGCGTGGGCACCGACGGCAGCACCGGACTGCGCTCGCGATCGCCCACCGCCAGGGCGCGCAGCGAACCGTTCTGGATGTAGGACAGCACCAGCGGCAGGTCGGCGAACATGACCGGAACGCGGCCGCTGATCAGGTCGGGGACCGACCCCGCGCTGCCCTTGTAGGGCACGTGGACCATGTCCACCTTGGCAAGATACTTGAACAGTTCGCCGGCCAGGTGCTGGGACGCGCCGACCCCGCCGGACGCATAGCTGACCTTGCCCGGCCGTTCCTTCAGGTAGGCGATGAGTTCCTTGACGTCGCGCGCGGGCACCGAGGGATGCACGACCAGCACCAGCGACACCGCGGCGACCAGGGTGATCGGCGTGAAGTCCTTCACGGTGTCGTACGGCATGGAGCCGTAGATCAGGCTGTTGGTCGCATGGGTGCCGATGGATCCGATGCCCAGCGAGTAGCCGTCCGGGGCGGCCTTGGCGACGAGATCGGCGCCGATGTTGCCGCCCGCGCCGGCCCGGTTCTCGACCACCACGGGCTGCCCCAGGCGCGTGGCCAGGCCGTCGGCCACGGTACGCCCCAGCATGTCGCTCGACGCCCCGGCGGCGAAAGGCACGATCATCTTCAGCGGCCGGTCCGGATAGGCTCCCGCCCAGGCCGCGAAAGCCGTGCAGCCCAGCGCCAGGGCCAGGGAAAACTTGGCAAGATAACGATGCATGGTTGGTCTCCTTCCTCGTTGTCGGCAAAACGCCCGGCGCCCCCTCGCTTGTCTCCGGAAGGTGGCGCCGGGCGGCGTGGCGTTCAATACACGCCGTCGATCACGCCCCCTTGCGCCCGCAGCCTGGCCTGCAATTCCTTCACCGGCAGGGCGCGCACGTCGGCATCGCCGCGTTCGGCGCACATCGCCGCCGCGGTGCCCACGGCCTGGCCCATGGCCATGCAGGGGCCCATGGTACGCGCCGTGCCCATGCCCTCGCGCGTGGCCGACAGGCAGCGGCCCGCGACCATGACGTTCTTCAGTCCCTTGGGCAGCAGGCAGCCGAACGGGATGTCATAGGAACCGCCGTTGGCGATGGGAATGCGTATCTGGGTCGTGCCGGACTGGTGGATGTCGACGTGCTGCGCCCCCTTGGCGACGGCGGAGTCCGGCTGCTTGCGGCCCGACACCACGTCGTCCCTGGTCAGCAGGTAGTCGCCCATGATGCGGCGCGTCTCGCGCACGCCCACGCGCGGGGCCAGCCCGGCGAACACCGAGTTCTCGAAACCCGGCAGGTGGCCCTTGACGAATTCGTACGTCTGCCAGACCTGCTCCATCAACGTGCCCACGGTGGCGCTGACCGCCGCCGTGTCGGTCCCGTCGATGTTGCCCCCTACCCGGGTGGCGTTGACGCAGACCTCCTTGCGGGCAGCGGAGGTCGGCTGGATCATGATCAGCGCGGTGGGAGCCAGGTCGCCACGGCGGATCGCATCGCCCAGGAACGGGCCTTCGCTCTTGAAGAACACCGAGGGCTGGCCCTGCTCGACCAGCAGGTCCAGCAACTGCTCGTCGGTCTTGTCGCCGCGGATGTAATCGCTTTCGCCCACCGCCATCGACGCGGGATTCTCGCGCGCGAAGCGCAGCAGCGTCGCGCTGTCCACGTTGCCCACGCGGAACATCAGCGACACCGGCTGTAGGTCGCCGCTGTCGTCGCTCATTTCGAACGGCGCGCCGGCGCGGGCAGCCAGGTCGCCGTCGCCCGAGCAGTCCAGGAAATGGTCCGCCGTCACCAGCGTGCGGCCGCTCTTGTTGACCACCACCAGGCCGGTGACCACGCCGTCCCGGACCACAACGTCCTCGGCGAACGAATTGACCCAGGCCGTTACGCCATGGCGGTCGAGCACGCGCATCACGGCGATCTTCATGATCTCGGGATCGACGCACACATAGCAGATCAGGCGATGGTCGTGCACCGGACCGATGAAACCGTTCATGCGCTTGCACTCGTCGAACAGTTCGTCGGAGATGCCGCCCACCACGTACTCGCCGCGCGCGTTCAGCACGCCGTCCAGCGACATGCCGCTAAGCAGCTCCCCGCCCAGAATGGGGTTGGCCTCGATGATGAGCGTCTTGCGGCCGTTCCTGGCCGCTGCCGCGGCGGCCGCGACGCCCGCGGCGCCTCCGCCCAGCACGACGACGTCGTAGTGCGCCTGATTGAGTTGCTGCGCCATCTTCCTGTCTCCCTGGATAGCAGGCTGGTGTGTTCGGGTGAAATAAACCCCATACTCCATAATATGGAATATATTCCCACTTACTTACTCGTTTAGAGTGAATCCAGTGTGTTTTATCCAGTAAATCACTGTCAATACGAGTCCATAATATGGAAAATCAGGCCAACTCATCGGGCACGCAAAGCATAGAGCGGACCATCCTGGTCCTGAAGAAGGTGGCCGCGCGCAATACGGCCGGCATCACGCTGGCCGAGGTGGCGCGCGAGACCGGGCTCAAGTCCCCCACCGCCCATCGCATCCTGGCTTGCCTGGTCGAACAGGGATTGCTGATGCAGCGGGGAACCAGGCGCGAATACTTCCTGGGGATGCTGGCCTATGAGCTGGGACTGGCGGCCAACTGCCACTTCAACCTGCGCGAACTGTGCGGTCCGGTGCTGAACCGGCTGGCGCGCGACACCGGCGATACCGTCTTCCTGACCACGCGCAGCGGCACCGACAGCGTGGTGATCGAACGCGCGGAAGGCAGCTATCCGGTCAAGGCCCTGACGCAGATGGTGGGCGAGCGGCGCCCGCTGGGCAGCACGGCCGGCGGCCTGGCCCTGCTGGCCGCCATGCCCGCGGCCGAGCGCGACGACGTGATGCGCAGGAACCGGCACCGGCTGAACCGCTACGGAAAACTGTCCGAGACCGTGCTCGACCACATGGTCGAGCGCGCCTGCCAGTTGGGCTACGCGCTGAACGACGGCGACATCCTGCCCGAGGTAACGGGCCTGGGCGTGGTCGTGCCGACGCTGCTGGGCAGCCACTACGCCGCGATCAGCATCGTGGCGCTGAACCATCGGCTGCGGGGGGACAGGCGCGAGGAAGTGGTGGGCATGATGAACGCGGAGGCGGTGAAGCTGAGCGAGACGCTGGCCGATGCCGGCGCGGCGTTCTCGTCCTAGGTCCGGGACACGATGGAGCACCGGCCGCCAGTGGAGGATAATGGCCCCGACCTCCACCAACCGATACCGCGCCCATGACCATCGAGCTCCACGCCTGGAACACGCCCAACGGCCGCAAGATCAGTGTGGCCCTGGAAGAAATGGAACTGCCCTACGAGGTGGTGCCCGTCGACATCCGCAACGGGCAGCAGTTCGAGGCGTCCTTCCTGCGCATCAGTCCCAACAACAAGATTCCCGCCATCGTCGACACCGACGGGCCCGGCGGCCAGCCGATCAGCGTGTTCGAATCCGGAGCCATCCTGTTCTACCTCGCGCGCAAGACCGGCAAGTTCCTGCCGGCCGACCTGCGCGCGCAGACCGCGGTCATGGAATGGCTGATGTGGCAGATGGGCGGCTTCGGCCCCATCCCGGGGCAAGTCCATCATTTCCGCGCGGTGGCCGACGAGACCGACCGCCGCTACGGCCTGCAGCGGTTCAGCGTCGAGACGCACCGCCTGTATGGCGTGCTGGACACCCGCCTGGCCGCGACCGACTACGTGGCGGGCGAATTGTCCATCGCCGACTTCGCCATACTGGGCTGGGCCTGGCGGCACGAGCGCCATCAGGTCGACCTGGCGGCCTATCCCAACGTGGCGCGCTGGTATGCGGCACTGATGGGACGGCCCGCCGTGCAGCGCGGCTTTGCCAGGAAGCTGGACTGATCGCGCACGGCTACACCGCCAGGCGCCCTCCCGCGTCCAGCTGCACCAGCTCGCCGGTCAGCGCGGCCGGCCCGTGCACCAGCCACCAGACCGCCTCGGCGATTTCGTCCGGCGTCTGCACCGATTTCAGCGGGTTCTTGGCGATCAGCGCGGCGCGCACGGTTTCGTAGCGTTCGCGCCCCATCCCGTTGATCAGCCAGTCGCCCTCGATGAAGCCCGGCAGCAATGCATTGACGCGGACCTCGGGCGCCAGCACGCGCGCGAACGAGAAAGTCATGGCGTTGAGCGCGCTCTTGGACGCGGCGTAGGCCATGCTGGACCCCGTGCCGCGCAGTCCACCCACCGATGACATGTTGACCACCGAGGCATTGCCGGTCCGCCGCAGCAGATCGGCCATTGCCCGCGTGACGACATAGACCCCCGAGACGTTGATGGCGAACACGCGCTGGAAGTCGTCGAACGACAGGCCGTCCAGGTTCTTGTGGTCGTTGAAGGTGGTGACGGCCGCGTTGTTGACCAGCGCGTCCAGGCGCCCCCAGCGCTGCTCGATGTCGCGCGCCATCGCGCGGCAGGCCTCGTCGCTGGTCACGTCGGCCCGCGCCACCAGCACGTCGGCCGCGCCCAGCGCCCGGCACTCGGCCGCGACCGCCTCCGCCGCTCCCTCGTCGCGCGAGTAATTGACGACGACACGCCAGCCCTGCCTGGCGAAGAACTTGATCGTGGCCGACCCCGCGCCGTTGCGGCCGGTCGCGCCGGTCACCAGGCAGACTTGCTCCATGCTTTCCCCTTTCATGTCCAGTAAGGCTGGCGCAGTTCGCGCTTGAGCAGCTTGCCCAGCGCGGAACGCGGCAACTCGCTTCGATATTCCACGGCCGCCAGCCGCTGTGTGCGTCCGACCTGCCCGTTCACCCATGACCGCAGCGCCTCCGGATCCAGCGCGCTGCCCGGCTTGAGCACGACCAGCGCCAACGGCGTCTCGCCCCATTGCTCGCTGGGGATGCCGATGACCGCCACGTCGGCCACCTCGGGATGGGCCGCGGTCACCGACTCCAGGTCGGTCGCGTAGATGTTGAATCCGCCGGAGATGATCAGGTCCTTCTTGCGGTCCAGCAGAATCAGGAAACCTTCCTCGTCGAAGCGGCCGATGTCGCCGCTGCGATGAAAGGCGATACCCGATTCGTCGCGCCAGTAGAAGGCCTCGGTGGCTTGCGGCTGCTTGTAGTAGCCGGCCATCATGTACGGCGACCAGCCGACGATCTCGCCGACCTCGCCCTGCGCGAGCACCCGCCCGTCGTCGTCGACGATGCGCATGTCGTGGTCCGGCGCCGGGCGGCCGACCGTGCCGAGCTTGTCCGGGAATTCGTGGGCGTCGAGCACGCAGCTGCATCCGCCCTCGGTCATGCCGTAGATCTCGCGCAGTCCGCCCGGCCACTGCGCCAGGATCTGCGACTTGAGCCGGGCGTCGAGCGGCGCTCCGGTGCATTGCTTGAGCACGAAGGACGACAGGTCGGTATGCGCGAAATCGTCGTGCGCGAGCAGGCGCTGGTACTGCACGGGCACCAGCATGGTGTGGCTGACCCGATGCGCGGCGCACAGCCGCAGGTATGCGGCGGCATCGAACTTGCGCATCAACACCGTCAGCCCGCCGTTGGCCACGGTAGCCAGCATGGGCTGCAGCGTGGTGTTCGAATACAGCGGGGTGGACAGCAGCATGACACTGTCCGGCCCCAGCCCGAAGCTGCGGCGGTTGGCCTGCCGCGACCGCATGCCGTGGTGATGCAGGATGCCCTTGGGCTTGCCGGTGGTGCCCGAGCTGTAGATCAGGTTGAAGGCCTGGTCGGCCCGGAAATCGACAGCAGGCGGCTGGCCGCCCCCGGCCAGCCAGTCTGCCCAGTCCAGCCAGCCGGGCGCCTGGAAATCCAGGGCGACGAGGCGCCGGGGAAAGGCGGCCATCAACTCGGTCTCGACGTCCTTCAAGGTCTCGCGGGCGTCGGCATCGGCCACCAGCACCGTGGCGTCCGAATCGCCCAGCATGCCCATCAGGGTCGCCGCGGTCGCCGAGGTGGCCAGCGGCACCACGCAGGCGCCGGCCCGCACCACGCCGAAGAAAGCCTGGATCGCGCGCAGGCCGGGCGACGCCAGCAGGGCGACCTTGCCATCGGGGCCGACGCCCATGGCGGCGCATGCGGCGGCGACGCGGTCCGCCTGCCGGGCCAGTCCGGCCCAGTCGAGCGTCTCGTGGCCGCACGCGAAGGCGGGCGCGCCGGGCCGCTCGCCCGCATGCCGGGCGATCAGGGAAGGAAAGTCGACGAAGGGCTGCTGCGCCTGCCGCGCCAGGATGTCACGCACGTTCTGGGTCATGGCGGCGTCACTCGTCATAGACCAGCATCAGGAACTCGGCGACCAGCGCCGGGCGTTCCTTGCCTTCGATCTCTATCGTGCAGTCCGACACCACCCGCGTGGCGCCCTCCTGGCCCCCGCCCTGGCCGCGCTCGACCGCCTTGATGCGCTGGCGCAGGCGTATGCGGTCGCCGACCTGGACCGGATTGACGAAGCGGATCTTGTTGGTGCCGTAGTTCAGCCCGCGGCCCCGGTGCGTGATCGCATAGACCGAGCGGACCAGATAGGGAATGAGGGACAAGGTCATGAAGCCGTGCGCGATGGTCTTGCCATCCGGCATCTCGCGCCGCGCGCGTTCCACGTCCACGTGCAGCCAATGATCGTCGCCCGAGATCCGGGCGAAATCGTCGATGCGCGACTGATCGATGGCCAGCCATTCGCTGACCCCTATTTCCTTGCCTATCCACGCCTTCAAATCGGCGGGACGGTCGAGAACCACCATGACGACTCCCTTGTGAAAAAGCCGTCAGGCCGGCGCGCGCGCCGGCACCCTGCCGAGCGACACCAGCGACATCACCGCATCGCCGTCCTGGTTGCGCACCGTGACGCGCGTGCGGATCATGCCCATGCCAGGACGCGACTTCGACCGCACGGTCTCGATCACCTCGCGCTCGACCACCAGCGTGTCGCCGGCCTTCACGGGCTTCGTCCAGCGCAACTCGTCCAGGCCCATGCCCACCATGGGCGTCTTGCCATAGCCACCGGCTTGCAGGAAGACGCGCATCGACAGCGCGGCGATCTGCCAGCCGCTGGCGATCAGCGTGCCGAAAGGGCCGGCCCGCGCCGCCTCCGGGTCCAGGTGCATGGGCTGGGGATCGTTGGCGCGGGCGAACGCGATGATCTCCTCCTCGGTGATCACCGTGGGCTCGCTGGTCCAGCGCTCGCCCACCTGGAAATCCTCGAAACAGCGGGCCTCCCCGCCGTTCGCGGCGGACGGGGAAGCAGGCGTTGCAACAGTCGTCATGTATCAGTTTCCGTAGCCGAGTATGGCCTTCACCTCGAGATATTCCTCGAATCCGAAGACCCCGAATTCGCGTCCGTTGCCGGACTGCTTGTAGCCGCCGAAGGGCAGGCTGCGATCGAACGGCGCGCCGTTCAGATAGACGCGGCCGGCGCGTATCGCATTGGCCACGCGCCGCGCCCGCTCCAGGTCCGGCGATTGCACGAACCCCGCCAGCCCGAACGGCGTGTCGTTGGCGATGGCGATGGCCTCGTCCTCGGTGTCGTAGCCCATGATGGACAGCACCGGGCCGAAGATCTCCTCGCGCGCGATCCGCATGTCGGGCGTGACGTCGCCGAATACCGTCGGCAGCACGTAGTAGCCGCGCTCGAGCCCCGGCGGGCGGCCGGTGCCGCCGGCGACCAGCGTGGCGCCCTCCTCGATGCCCGACCGGATCAATTGCTGGACCTTGTCGAACTGCGCCTGGCTGACCAGCGGGCCCATTGTGCAAGCCGGGTCCATCGGGTCGCCCAGGCGTATCGCCTCCACCGCCTCGCGCGCGGCCGCGAACGCCTCGCCCTGTCGGTCGCGCGGAATCAGCATGCGTGTGGGCGACTGGCAATTCTGGCCGGCGTTCGTGTTGCACGCGTGCACGCCCGCGATCACCGCGGCCCGGATGTCGGCGTCGGGCAGGATGATGTTGGCGGACTTGCCGCCCAGCTCCTGCGCCACGCGCTTGACGGTATCGGCCGCCAGCTTGGCCACCTTCACGCCCGCGCCCGTGGAGCCGGTGAACGACACCATATCGACCTCGGGATGGCTGGCGATCGCCTCGCCCACGGTCGGCCCGTCGCCGTTGACCAGGTTGAAGACGCCGGGCGGCAGGCCGGCCTCGTGCACGATCCGGGCGAACAGCAGCGAGCTGAGCGGCGCGATCTCGCTGGGCTTGAGGACGACGGTGCAGCCGGTCGCCAGCGCCGGCGCCACCTTGGACGCCACCTGGTTGAGCGGCCAGTTCCAGGGCGTGATCAGCCCGCAGACGCCGATGGGCTCGCGCCGCACGATGCCGCTGCCCATGCGTTCCTCGAACGGGTAGTCGGCCAGCACGCGCAACGCCTCCTCGAAGTGGAACAGCGCGACGGTGGCCTGGCGCTCGGTGGAGAACGTGATGGGCGCGCCCATCTCCAGCGTCATCGCGCGCGCCAGCTCCGGCAGCCGCGCGCGGAAACCGGCGACGATCTTCTCCAGCCAGCCCAGGCGCGCCTGCACGCTGGTCGCGGCATAGGCCGGGAACGCCCGCCGCGCGGCGCGCACGGCCCGGTCCACATCCCCGGGCGCGCCCAGGCTGACCAGCGCGAAG
The DNA here is from genome assembly GCF_038066655.1 of Pigmentiphaga sp. YJ18. Taxonomy (NCBI): domain Bacteria; kingdom Pseudomonadati; phylum Pseudomonadota; class Betaproteobacteria; order Burkholderiales; family Alcaligenaceae; genus Pigmentiphaga; species Pigmentiphaga sp. YJ18. The sequence continues at coordinate 120,993 of NZ_JBBUKU010000001.1, forward strand.
CTTTCCTCGGTGGCCGGATTGATGACCTCCAGGCTATTCGGCTCCAGCGGGTCCACCCAGGCGCCGTCGATATAGAACTTCAACGCATCCATGGTCATTCGATCGAGATCCGTGCCGACTTGACGACTTCCTGCCACTTCGTCGCCTCGTTCCTCATCAGTTCGCGCAATTGCTCGGGCGTGCCCGACAGCGGCACCATGCCCAGCGAGTTCAGCTTGGCCTTGCCTTCCGGCGACGCCGTGTACTTGTTGATCTCGGCATTCAGCGACGACACGACCGACTTCGGCAGGCCGGCGGGCCCCACCATGGCGCTCCATACCGTGGCTTCCAGCTTGACGCCCTGTTCGTTGGCCGTCGGCACGTCGGGCAGGCCCGGGAACCGGGTCTTGGACATCACCGCCAGCGCCCGGAGCTTGTTGGCCTGGATATTGGGGATCAGCGACGTCACCGGCGCCACGACCGCCGAGACCGAGCCGCTCATCGCATCCACCATCGCCGGCGAATCGCCCTTGTACGGAACCGGCTGAAGCTTCGCCCCGGTCTGGATGCTGAGGTACTCGGTGGCGAGGTGGCCGATGGTGCCGTTGCCGGGATTGGAGACCGTCACCGCGTTGGCGGACGACTTGCTCAAGGCCACGAACTCGGCCAGCGTGTTCGCTTTCACCGACGGGTTGACCGCGATCACGACCGGGATTTCGCCGACCAGCGCGATCGGCGTCAGGTCCTTCTCGGCGTCGAACGGCATGGGGTGGTAGAGCGACTTGTTGTTGGCCAGCGGGCCGGACGTGCCGATGCCCAGCGTGTAGCCGTCCGGCGCGGACTTCGCCACCGCGTCGACGCCGATGTTGCCACCGGCGCCCGAGCGGTTCTCGGCCACGAACTGCTGGCCGTAGTGCGCGCTCAGGCTTTGTGCCACCTGCCGCCCCACCAGGTCGGAACTGCCGCCGGCGGCGAAGGGCATGATCACGCGGACGGGTTTGCTGGGCCAGGGTCCGTCCGCCTGCGCGGCGGCCCCCTGCAGGGCAAGTATCAGCGCGGCCAGGGTGGCGCATGCGCGGGGGGATGGGTACGGCTTCATCGTTGTCTCCATGTGCTGTGTTCAGCGTGTCGAGAAGCCCGCGGAAAGCGGGCTCCGCTTTTTTCGATGAATGCAGGCGCTGCGTGTCCGACCTGTCGGACGCGCAGCGCTGGAGACGGGAAAGACTTTGCCGGTGTCGCCGGGCGCGGCAGGCATGCATGCCGTCTCCGCGAAAGAGGATGCACCCCGGCGTCCCGCGCCATCAAGGCGAGTTTTGGAAGTTTTCGATGAGTGAAAAGTTTGAGCGGGCTCAGTTTTCCAGCGGCCCGTGCAAGGCCGTGTACTCCGCGGTCGCTTCCTTGAAAGCGCGGGAAAACGATAGTCCTTCCCGGACCAGCCGGCCCGCGATCCGGTCCCGGCCGGCGATCCAGTCGGCCATGGCCGCGACCCGGTCGAGCCGGTGCGCCGGCACGCAGGCGATCCCGCTGGCGTCGCCGACGAGCACGTCCATGGGCGCCACGGCAACGCCGTCGATGGCGATGGGGCCGTTGACCCGTTCGATGCGGACCCGGGTGCGGCCGGTCACGGCCACGCCGTGGCGGACGTGGATGGGAATGCCGGCTTCCCCCAGTTCGTCCACGTCGCGCATGCCGCCGTCGACCACCCAGGCGGCCACGCCGCGCCGCGCGCTGGCCAGCGCGGCGATGCCGCCGGCCACCGAGACGCGCGCGCCGCCCGCGTCGATCGCGATCACCTGCCCCGCGCCGGCGTGATCGGCATACCGCGCGATGTCGAAATCGCCCGGGTCATAGATTCCGAGCGGCCCCGTCGAAGCCTGTACGGTGAAGGCCGGGCCCGCGAACGAAGCGCCGCGACGGATGGCGGGCAGCCCGGTAATGGTGCCGGCCACGCCCAGCATGTCCAGCACCGCGCACACGGTGCTGGCGCCGGCGGACCGGAGGCGCTGATGGATGTCCTGCATGGCGTTCTTCTCCTCGTCCATGGTCGTTCAGCCCTGAAGTTCCAGCGACGCGCGCACCTTGGCGGCCTGTGCGCGGGCGGCGCCCAGCAGATAGCCGAGGTCGCTGCCCACCACGAAGAAGCGGGCCTGCTCCTGAGTGACGTAGCGCCGGATGAACTCCGGCTCGTAGCACCCGCCCACGCCCAGCACCTTGCCATGGGCGGCGCAGGCGCGCGACACGCGCGCGATGGCCTGGGCGACGGCCGGCGCGCCCACTTCGCCCGGAATGCCCATCTCGGCGGACAGATCCTGGGTACCCACGTGCAGGATGTCTATGCCGGGCACGGCGGCGATTTCCTCGCATCGCTCGATGGCCTGGGGCGTCTCCAGCATGACGGCGATCAGCGTCTCGCGGTTCACGAAATCCATCAGCTCGCGGGGATCGTGGCTGGCGAATTCCACATGGGGCAGGCCATAGGCCATGGAGCGGTGGCCGGCCGGCGCATAGCGGCAGATGTCGACGATGTGCCGCGCCTCGTCGGCGTTCTCCACGTGGGGAAAGACCAGGCCCTGAGCACCGCTGTCCAGCGCATGGATGGCGTGGACGCGCTCCAGGTTGGGCGTGCGCACGATGGGCGCGATGCCCGAGCCCAGGGCGGCCTGGCAGATCTGGCTCACGACGTCCGCCGGCACGGGGGTGTGTTCCGTGTCGATGAACAGAAAATCGTAGCCCGCCGTCTTCATGATGCGCGCGATGTCCACGGTGCGGGCCTGGCGGACCGCGACACCCAGCACGGTCTGCGAGGCGGCGAGTTTCTTGACAAGAGGATTGGGAATCATGGTGACGCTCTTGGAATCTAGGGTTGGGAAGAATGCTGCCGCGCCGCGCCCAGCGCGCGGTCGCAGACGGCGGACAGCCGGCTCTGGGCGCTGAGGTGCTCGATGTCCGTGGGCAGTTCGATCAGGCTCGGCACGCCGGCTTCCAGCGCGCGCCGCAGCGCCGGCGCGAAGTCCTCGTGGCGCAGGACCCGCTCGGCGGCCAGGCCGAACGAACGGGCCAGCGCCACGAAGTCCGGATTGCCGATGTCGGTCGCGTAGACCCGCCCGGGAAAGCGGCGCTCCTGGTGGGCGCGGATCGTGCCGTACGAACCGTTCGCCACGACCACGATGACGATGGCGGCGTTGTGCCGGACGGCCGTCTCCAGTTCCTGGACGTTCATCAGGAAGCAGCCATCGCCGGCCAGGCACACCACCTGACGCCCCGGTTCGTGGATCTTGGCGGCGATGGCCGCGGGCAGGCCGTAGCCCATGGCGCCGTTCAGCGGCGCGAGCTGGCCGCGGAAGTGCTTGTACCGATAGTGCCGATGCAGCCACGTCGTGTAGTTGCCGGCACCGTTGGTCACGATGGCATCCGGCGCGAGTTCCTGATCCAGCGCCGCCACCACCTGGGCCATGTCCACCGTGCCGCCTTCGCGCGTGGGCGCGAGGAAACGCAGATAGTCGGAACGGCCCCCCCGGGTCCAGTCCTGCCAGGGCGGAGCATCCGGAAACGAGGCTTCGCGAGCCGCCAGCGCCGCGCGCAAGAAGGACTCCGGCGTCGCGGGCACGAGCACGTCGGCCTGGTAGACGCGGCCCAGCTCATCGACGTCGGCATGCACGTGGATCATCCGCTGCTTCGGCCGAGGCACGTCGACCAGCCGATAGCCGCCGGTCAGGGCTTCCGACAGCCGGCCCCCCAGCACCAGCAGCAGATCGCTGTCGCGCACGCGGGCCGCCAGCGACGGGTTGGTGGACAGCCCCAGGTCCCCGGCATAGCTGTCGTGGCGGTTGTCCAGATAGTCCTGGCAGCGGAACTCGGCCACCACGGGCAGTTGCAAGGCGCGCGCGAAATCGGCCAGCGCCCGCGAGGCCGGCGCGCTCCACCCGCCGCCGCCAACGACCAGCAGGGGCTTGCGGCTGCGCGCCAGTTCGCCGTACACGTCGGCGATGGCGGCCGCCGTCGGTTCGATGTCGAACCGCGACCACGTCCGCGTCGCGGCGACGGGACCGGAAACACGCGCTTCCAGCACGTCTTCCGGCAGCGCCACCACGACCGGCCCAGGCCGGCCGCCGGCCGCGACCTGGAAAGCGCGGGCGACGATCTCGGGCAGCCGGGCCGGGTCGTCCACCTGGGCCACCCATTTCGCCATGCTGCCGAACATGGCGCGGTAATCGACCTCCTGGAAGGCGCCGCGCCCCATGTGCCCGCGCGCGACCTGTCCGACGAACAGCACCAGCGGCGTCTCGTCCTCGTGCGCCGTATGCACGGCGATGCTGGCATGCGTTGCGCCGGGCCCGCGCGTGACGAAGCACACGCCCGGCTTGCCGGTCAGCTTGCCGTAGGCCTCGGCCATGTTGGCAGCCCCCGCCTCGTGGCGGCACACGATCAGGCGCAGCCGCTCGCGCTGCTCGAACAGCGCATCCAGGGCATCCAGATAACTTTCGCCCGGCACGCAGAAAGCCAGGTCCACCTGCTGCTCGATCAGGCAGCGCACCAGCAGCTCGCCGCCGCTCGGCGATGCCGTCGCGGATTCGTTCATCGCATTCTTCTCCATCAGATATGGGTCCCACCGTCGATGACGTGCTTGCGCCCCGTCACATAGCCTGCCTGCGCGCCGCACAGGAACGCGCAGAAGGCGCCGAGCTCCTGCGGACGTCCCGGCCGCCGCACGGGAATCGACGCCACCCGGTGCGCGCGCAATTCGTCGGCGCCGATGCCCAGGTTGGCGGCCTCGGCCGCCAGGTTCTCGCGCAGCCGCTGCGTCTCGATGCTGTGCGGCAGCAGATGGTTCACCGTCACGCCGTGAGGCGCGACCTCGCGCGCGAGCAGATCGCAGAAGGCGATCAGCGCCGCGCGCGGCGACACCGACAACGCGAACCCGGAGCGCGGGCTCAGCACCGCGGCGGACGAGATGTTGACGATGCGGCCAAAGCCCCGCGCGCGCATCTCGCCCACGCAGGCGCCGATCAGGGCCACCGGACCATGGAACAGGCCGTTCATGGCCGCTTCCCACACCTCGCCTTCGATGCCGGTCGCGTCGTGCCGCACGGGCGGTCCGCCGCCATTGGCGACGAGGATGTCCGGAACGCCGGTGCGGCGCGGCAGCTCGCCGCACGCCCGCGGATCCGACAGGTCGGCGACGACGGTCTTCACCACCGCCCGCGCGCCGGCCACGCCGGCGATGTGCCGCGCCGCGGCCTCCAGCCGGGCCTGGTCGCGCCCCACGATGGTGACCTCCACGCCCTCGCCGGCCAGCGCCTCGGCGCAGGCCAGTCCGAGGCCGCTGCTGGCCGCGCACACGACGGCGCGGCGTCCTTGAAGACCGAGATCCATGCCTATTCCACCTTCAGGTTGGCATCCCGGACGATCTGCAGGTACTTGGCCTGCTCCCGCTCCACGAACGCGCGGGTCTCGTCCGGCGACGCCGGGACCGGCACCGCGCCCACATCCAGCAGCCGCTTGCGCACCGGCTCGGAGGCCAGGATGCGGGCCGACTCGGCGGCCAGGCGCTTGACGACGGGACGCGGCGTGCCCTTGAGCACCGCGATCGTGTTCCACACGCCCACGTCGTAGTCGGCGTATCCGGATTCCGCGATGGTCGGCAGGTCCGGCAGCGCGGGCAGGCGCTGGGGCGTCGACACCGCCAGGGCGCGCAGCTTCCCGGACTGGATGTACGGCAGGGTGGTCGTCACGGGATCGATCATGAAATCGAGCTGCCCGGCGATCAGGTCGGTGATCGACTGCGAACTGCCCCGATAGGGCACGTGCACCGCCCGGAACCCGGCCCGCGCGGCGAATATCTCGACCGCCAGATGCGGCGCCGAACCGATGCCCGACGAGCCGTAGGACAGCTTGCCCGGATTCTTCTTCGCGTGGTCCACGAGTTCGGCCACCGTGCGTATCGGCGACTTCGCGTTCACGACCAGCAACTGCGGCACGGTGGTCAGCATGGTCACGTAGTCCACGTCGCCCGGGGCATAGCGCAGGTTCGGCAGCAGCGCGGGGTTGATGGCCTGGGTGCCTATCGTCGCCAGCATCAGGGTGTAGCCATCCGGCGCCGCCTGCTTGACCGCATCCATCGCCACCGCGCCGGCCGCGCCTGTCTTGTTCTCCACCACCACCGTCTGCCCCAGCCCCTTGGCCAGCTCGCTGGCATAGATCCGCGCCACCAGGTCGGTAACGCCGCCGGCCGAGAACGGAACGATCAGACGCAAGGCCCGGTCCGGGTAGTCCTGGGCCTGCGCGGGATGGTGGAACACGGCCCATGCGCCAAGCATGACGAGTACCCGGATGAAAGCCATGGCATGTCTCCTGTGCTTTGTGTTGTGGCTCCACTCTACTGGGCTGCACTCCAGTCATGCATACAAGTTCGTATACTTATTATTCATAATCGAATAAGGAGCGCCGGCCGTGAAATTCGGAGAACTCCAGAATGCCGACTTCACCTCGCTGCACTTCTTCGTGCTGGCCGCGCAGGCGGGATCGCTGTCGCGCGGCGCCCTGGGCGCCGGCGTCAGCCAGCCGACGTTCAGCCGCCACGTCCTGAAGCTGGAACGCGAGATGCACGCCCGCCTGTTCGAACGGGTGGGCCGGGGCGTGACGCTGACGGTGGCGGGGCGGCGCCTTTACGAGGCCGTGCTGCCGGGCTTCGAGCAGCTCCTGAACGGCCGCCGGCTTGCCATGGCGGAAGTCGACGACGCCGGCCTGCGCCAGGTCACCATGGGCCTGCCGCCGTCGATCGCCAACATCCTGGGCCCCCGGCTGCTGGATACCGTGCGGACCACGCTGCCGACGCTGCGCATGCATGTCGTCGAGGGCTTCCATCGCGCCCTGGTCGATTCCCTGCACCGGGGGCATCTCGATTTCGCGCTGCTCTACACGATGATCCCGATCGCGGGCCTGCATGCCGACCCGTTGATGGACGAGGAACTGTGCCTGGTCATGGCACCCGCGCGCGCCCGCAACAAGAAATCCGTCAGCTTCTCTCAACTGGGGGACTTTCCCCTGTCCCTGCCCAGCCGCCCCCACGGCCTGCGCGAACTGCTGGAAGACCAGGCGGCCGTGCACCGGGTACGCCTGGACGTGCGCCACGAGTTCGATACCTCGCTGACGTTGACCAAGCAGATGCCGTTGACGGACCTCGCCTGCACCGTGCTGCCGTTCTCCGGTGTGCACGACGAGGTCGAGGGCGGCCGGCTCGCGGCGCTGCCCATCCGCAAGCCCGACCTGTCCCGCCGGCTGGTCATCGCCTATGCGAACAACCGGTCGATGACGCCCGGGCTGTGGCAGTTCCTGCGGATGCTGCGGACGCAGTGCGAGACGCTGGTGGCCGATGGCACCTGGAAAGGGGCCCGCATGGTGGTGCCCGGGTCGTGACGGCCAATACAGGGAATACCCTTGGTTCCACATCGGATGGAATGAAACCCCGCCCAACGCGCTCTTCTACAACATGATCTCTTCCGCCGAGTCGCGCTACAACCAATGGGTGCGCGAACACTACCGCTTCCTGCTGCGCAGCGCCTGGGCCCTGACCGGCTCCCGGGCGATCGCCGAGGACGTGGTACAGGACTGCTTCACCAGCGCCTGGCGCTTTCGCGACCAGTTGCGCGATCCCGCCATGGCACGCGCCTGGCTGTTCCAGATCATGCGGCGCCATGCGTACCGCAATCTCGATCCGGCCCAGACGGCCGCCCAGGGGGACGGCCAGGTCGAGGAAGAGGCCGATCCCCGCGCCCATGCGCTGGACGAACAACTGGACGTGGTCAAGGCCCTGGCCCGCATCGCCCCCATCCACCGCGAAGTCCTGGTGCTCTATTACTTCGACGACATGCCCACCGCCCTGATGGCCGAAGCGCTGGACATCGCGCCCGGCACCGTGCTGTCGCGCCTGGCGCGCGCCCGCGATGCCCTGAAGGCCGCCCTCCAAGCTCCCCCGCGCCGTGCCGCGCCGGAAACGGCGGCCAGTGTCATCCCGCTGCGGAAACAGACCCCATGAATCGCGACGACAGTCCCCAAGATACGGAATTCGACCTGCGCGCCCGCGCCGAACTGGCCCTGGCGTTCGAACCGGGCGATCCGCCGGCGCACCTGCTGCGCCATACCCCCTGGCACGCGCGGCGCGGCCTGCGCGGCATGCTGGCCACCCTGCTGGTCGGCTGCTCGGCGGCGGGTGCCGTCTTCGCCATGCGCCCGCCCGAACTGGTGCGCTCGGCCATCGAGCACGAATACTACGAGCGCACGCTGCGCGGCAGCTTCATTTCCGCCACCGACATGGCGCGCCACCTGGACCTGCCGCCGCAGCAGGCGCTGCCCGGCTATATCCAGCTGATGCGTCCCTGCGACATCGACCGCGAACGCGCTTACCACCTGACCACCTTCTTCGAGAAGGGCGGCATCGTCACCGTGCTGTCCTTCGAGCAGTTCCAGCGCATCCCCGACGGCGAGGGCTGGTGGGCCAACACCTACTGGAAGGTCGTGCGCTCGCACGAAGGCCGTCCGCTGATACTCATCGCCCAGAAGAAGCAGGCCCTGTCCGTGGCCTCGCGCGCGCTGGGGCAGCCCGAAGCCGCCCCCGCTTCCTGATTTCCCGTTCTCGTCCACAACAACAAGGAGAGACCATGCACGACACCCCCCCCACCTCCCTGCCCCGCCGCCGCCTGCTCGCGGGCGGCGCCACCGTGGCCGCGACCGCCGGACTGGCGGGCCTGCACGGCCAGGCGCTGGCCCAGGCCGCCGCCGCGCCCGCCGCGGCCAAACCCCTGCCCGGCTACGCCGGCTGGAAGAACGCCGACGCCGTCGTCGTGCACAGCGGCACCACCATCGAGACCAAGCGCAGCGCCTTCGGCACCAGCGTGGTCACGCCCACCAACCAGCTCTACGTACGCAACAACCTGCCCACGCCCGCCGACACCATCGTGGCCGATCGCGACGCCTGGCAATTGCAGGTTTCGGGCGTCAAGCAACCCCGGACGGTCAGCTTGCGCGAACTCAAGACCATGGGACTGGAAACCGTGACCATGGTGCTGCAATGCTCGGGCAACGGCCGCGGCTTCTTCCCCAGCAAGCCCAGCGGCACCCCGTGGACCGTCGGCGCCGCCGGCTGCGTGACCTGGAGCGGCGTGCCCGTGCGCGACGTCGTCCAGGCCCTGGGCGGCCTGATGGACGGCGTGCCCTACATGACCGGCACCGGCGGCGAAGTGCTGCCCGCCGGCATCGACCCCAAGACCGTCATCGTCGAACGCTCGGTGCCCGTCGCCGCCATGCAGGATGCGATCCTGGCCTGGGAACTGAACGGCGAGCCCATCCCCCTGGCCCACGGCGGCCCGCTGCGCCTGATCGTGCCGGGCTACACCGGCGTCAACAACATCAAGTACGTCAAGCAGCTCGCCTTCACCCCCAAGGAAAGCGACGCGCGCATCATGTCGCACGGCTACCGCATGACGCCCCCCGGCGGCAAGGGCGACCCCAGCCAGCCGTCGGTGCAGGAAATGAGCGTCAAGTCCTGGATCAACAGCCCCGTCCCCGAGGACGGCACCCAGGCGGCCGGCACCGTGCAGATCCACGGCGTGGCCTTCGGCGGCCTGAATGGCATCAAGGGCGTGGAAGTCTCGCTGGACGGCGGCAAGACCTGGCGCGCGGCGCGCCTGGTGGGCCCCGACATGGGCAAATACGCCTGGCGCCAGTTCGTGCTGCAGGCCACCCTGCCCAAGGGCAAGCACGTGCTGGCCAGCCGCGCCACCGACGACCGGGGCAACGTCCAGCCCGAGACGCGCGGTGAAAACCAGAGCGGCTACAACAACACCAGCTGGGCCGACCACGCCGTCACCATCACCGTCGCCTAGGCAACGGTACGCCCCGGGGGGCTTCCCCCGGGCACGTCTCCCTTCAAGCCAACCACTCCCGAAATGAAGAACGTCCTCACCTTCTGTACGCTGGCCTTCTCGGCCCTGGCCGCCACCGCGGCGCATGCCGCCGACGACGCCGCCCAAATGGCGCGCGGCAAGAAGCTGTTCACCACCGCTACCCCGGCCTGCGCCGTGTGCCACACGCTCAAGGACGCCGGCGCCGAAGGCGCCATCGGCCCCGTGCTCGACGAACTGCAACCCGACGCCCCCCGCGTCGCCCGCGCGCTGCGCGACGGCATCGGCAGCATGCCGTCGTTCAAGGCCACGATGAGCGATGCGGACATCGAAGCCCTGGCGCTGTATGTGAGCAAGGCCAGCCGGGGCAAGTAAACTCCGGGGGATGCCTTGTTCCCCCATCCCCGCATCCCCAGGCCGCCGATGACCGCCGCGCACTGGGGACTGTACCTGTCCATCGTCCTGGCCAGCACCCTGAGCCCGGGCCCCGCCGTCCTGCTTGCCATGTCCAACGGCGCGGCCTGGGGCTGCCGCGCCTCGGTCTTCTCCACACTGGGCAACGTTGCCGGCCTGGTCACGCTGGCCGTGGCCGCCCTGATCGGCATAGGCGGGGTGCTGGCCGCTTCCGGCGTCGCCTACGCAATCCTGCAATTGGCCGGCGCGGCCTACCTCGTCTACCTGGGCGTGAAAAAGTGGCGTGCGGCCGACATGCGGCCCGAGGCAGCCAGGCTTGGCGACATGCCGCCGCCGGCCAGCCTGTTCACCCAGGGCCTGCTCGTCGCGCTGTCCAATCCCAAGGCCATCCTCTTTTTCCTGGCGCTGCTGCCGCAGTTCATCCAGGGCGACCGGGCCCTGCTGCCTCAGTTCGCCGCACTGACTTCGGTCCTGTCGATTTTCTCGTTCGCGGCGCTGATGGGTTATTCGATGCTGGCGCGGGCGGGGCGGAGGCTGGCGCCGGGGAGCGGGCTGCTGGCGGTGGCGAACCGGACGGTCGCGGGCATCTTCGTGGTGCAGGGGGTGTCGATGATGGGCAGGATCGTGCTTGCTGCCTCGGGCGTCTCTGCCTGACCGGGCCAGTCCGTGTACCGGTTGGCGCGACACCCTAGTCGTAGTCCTCCAGGAACTCGGTAACCCGGCGCACGAACGCCTGCGTGACCAGCGACCGGGGTTTTCCCGCCGGAAACAGCATCGCGAAATCATTGAAGAACGCCGGCTCGAACCGGCGCGCGACCAGGCCCCGGCCCGAGAAATCGTGGGCGGTGACGGAATCGACGATGCTGTAGCCCACGCCCTCGGCCACGAACGCGCACATCGACGCGAACAGCGGCGTCTCGACCTTGATCGACAAGGTGGCGCCGTTTTCGGCGAACAGCTCCTGCAGGCGCTGCGTGCGGATGTGGTCGCGCGGCGCGGTCACGATGGGCAGTCCGCTCAGGTCGGCCGGGCGAATGACCTCGTTGCCCGCCAGCGGATGCTGCGCGGGCAGGACACAGACACAGCGCAGGCGCAGCTTTTCCGCGTCGACCCAGCCCGGGTCATACGCCGTCTCCGAAAATCCGATGTCGAACTGCTGAGTGGTGACCAGGGTCACGACCGTGGGCGAGCTGCGTGCCTGCAGCGTGACGTTGACGCCGGGATAGTCCCGCAGGAAATGCGCGGCGACGCGCGGCAGGAACTCGAGCGCCAACATGGGAAGCGCCGCGATCCGCAGACTGCCCGCCTTCGCGTCGCGGATGTCGGCAGCCAGTTGCTCGATGCTGCCCAGCCCCTGAAGCGCGGCCACCACCCCCCCGTGGAAATACTTGGCCTCTTCGGTGGGCTGCAAACGGCTCTTTTCGCGTACGAACAGGCCAAAGCCGAGGTCGGACTCCAGTCCCGCGATCAGGGCGCTGATGGCGGGCTGCGACAAGCCGAGCCGGACGGCGGCGCCTGTCACGGTTCCTGCGACCATCACTGCGTGGAAAGCTTCGAGCTGACGCACTTTGAACATGGCGGGACAGGGTATAGGTGATTTTTATGGATTCAGAGAAAAACAGGATTGGATCGAGGATTTCGGCATCGTTATGCTGGGGACCGTAGCGCATCCACAGAAATGATAGTGCTCGAAACCGGGGGACGAGTCATGAAACATGCAACAGCGTGGGGCTTGAAGTTCTTTCTGGAGGCACCGATTGCCGCCCTGGCCGGCGTACTGGCCTTCGCCCCCGGCGCGCGCGCTGCGGACGACTATCCCAACCGGCCGATCCGTATGCTGGTCGGATTCTCCGCGGGCGGTGCCACCGACCTGTCGGCGCGCATGATCGCGCTGCAGTTGTCCGAGCGGCTCGGACAATCGGTCGTCGTGGAGAACCGTCCCGGCGCGGGCGGCAGCATCGCGGCCAGCGCCGTGGCGAAGGCCCCCGCCGACGGCTACACCCTGCTGTACACCTCGGCGGCTCACGCCATCAACGCCGCGCTCTACAAGTCGCTGCCTTTCGATCCCGTAACCGATTTCCAGCCCGTCACCACGGTGACCACCACCCTCAATGCGCTGATCGCCCACCCATCCCTGCCCGTGCGCGGCGCCGCCGGGTTCATCGCCTACGCGAAGGCGAACCCTGGCGGCGTCAGCATGGCCTCGACCGGCATCGGCTCGTCCAGCCACATGGCGCAAGTCCTGTTCACCAGCATGGCCGGCATCAAGGTCAATCACGTGCCCTACAAAGGCACGGGCGAAGCCATACGCGACATCGTTTCCGGAGAGATCAAGGCTAGCGTCGACGCCGTCACCGCCTACCTGCCCTACCTGAGGAACGGCAGCCTCAAGGTGGTCTGCCTGGGCGACGTCCGGCGCAGCACGCTGCTGCCCGATGCCCCCACCTGCGACGAAACGGGCCTGCCGGGCTACGCGGTCAGGAGCTGGCAGGGCGTGCTCACGACGGCCAACGTCCCCCGCAACATCGTGGACCGGCTCAATCGCGAGATCAACGCGATCCTGAAGTCGCCCGAGACGATCCGGCAAATGCAGGCGGCGGGCGCCCGCCCGCTGGGAGGCACGCCGGAAGAGTACGCGGCGATCATCAAGCAGGACATCGCGAAGCTCAAAGAGCTGGTCTCGCTGGCCGGCATCCAGCCGCAATAACGCGAGGGCAACCATGAACAAGCCGACTCCCACGGCGGTGCAAGCCGAAGAGACCGCCCGCCGCATCCACGCCGAGCACATCGTCATCGATTCGCTCGCGCCCAGCTTCGTCGACGAATGGGCGCTGACGCCCGCCATGATCGAGATCGGCAAGGCCTTGCAGGCCCAGGGCGGCTCGCGCCCCGCCATCAAGAAGGCCATGGCCGAACATCTCATCGCCCAGTGCGCGCACGATCCTGAAACGCGCGAAGCCTATCTTTCGTACTGGCGCCGCTCGGGTGTCACGGCGTGCAACCACACCCTGTACGCATCCGGTCCGCCCGACACCGCGCTGGACGCGACGATCGCCAGCGCGCGGCGCGCCGAAACACTCATGGCGTCGCTGGGCGGGCAGGTGACGCTGGCCACCGATGCCGCGCAAATCGAAGCCGCGCACCGCGATGGCCGGCACGCGGTCATGTACAACCTGCAGAACGCCGAGCCCGTCGGGGCCGACCTCGACCGGGTGGAGATCCTGCACGAACTTGGCGTGCGCAGCATGCAACTCACGTACAACCTGCGTACCCGCTTCGGCGACGGCTGCCTGGAGACGAACGACGGCGGCCTGAGCCGTTTCGGCGCCGCGCTGGTCGAGAGGATGAATGCGCGGCGCATGATGGTCGATCTCTCGCACGCCAGCGCGAACACCGCGCGCGACGCGGTTGCCGCGTCCAAGGCACCGGTCGTGGCCACCCATACCGCCGCCCGCGCGCTCAGCGGCCATCCGCGCGGCCTGCCCGACGATGTCCTGAAGGGCATTGCCAACGGCGGAGGCTACGCCGGCGTGGTGATCCTGCCGGCCTTCATCCTGCCCGCCGAGGGCGACGGCCGTGCCGAAAAATACGGCAAGCCGCGAAACTGGGCCACGCTCGACACCGTCGTCGACCATCTCCAGCACCTGGTGAACGTGATGGGCGAAGACCACGTCGGCCTCGGCACCGACTGGGGCAAGCCCTACTACAACGCGCTGGCGTGGACACCATCGATGATCCGGCCCGAAAGCGGCAGTTTCAACTGGGTGGGCTGGCGCCCGCAGGACCGCTTCGACCCGAACGCGCAGACCCTGGACATGGAAACCTGGGACAAGTGGCCCAACCTGACCGCGGCCATGCTGCGTCGGGGCATGGCCGAATCCACCGTCGCCAAGATCGTCGGCGCGAACTACTTGCGGGTATTCCGCGAGATATGCGGCTAGCGGCCGCCTCATCTCCCGGCCCGGAGCAGCGCATTGCGGTAATAGGCGCCGGCATCGTCGGCGCCTGTATTGCCCATGCACTGCGCCGCCGTGGCGCCGACGTCGTGCTGATCGACCGTGACGAACCGGGCCGCGGCTGCAGCTTCGGCAACCTGGGCGCGATCAGCATGAGCTCCGTCGCCCCGCTGGCCATGCCCGGCGTCCTGGCCTCGCTGCCGAGCATGCTGCGCGATCCCGAAAGCCCGCTCTTCCTGCCGCTAGCCTACCTGCCTCGCGCGCTACCCTGGCTGCTCAGGTTCCTGGCATCGGCCCGCGCGGCGAAGGTCGCGGAAGCGTCGCGCATGCTGGCACGCCTGCACGCCGGCGCCGTCACGGCGCACCAGGCCCTTGCCCACGAAGTCGGCGTCCCGGAACTCATCCTGCAGCGCGGCCAATTGCACCTTTACCCCGACAGCCGCGCCCAAGCCAAGGATGAAGCCGCGTGGCGGCTGCGTGCCTCGCACGGCCTGCCCTTCACCCTTCTCGACCGCCCAGGCATCCTCGAACTGGAACCCCATGTAGGCGGGCGCTACACCGTCGGCGTGTTCCTGCCCGAGGACGGAACCATCCTCAATCCGCTGCGCTATGTCCAGGCCATCGTACGGGCATTCGCCGCGCGCGGCGGCGAGGTCCGGCGCGACGAGGTGCGGGCGCTCAAGCGCGACGGCGAACGGTGGGAGTTGGTTTCCAGGCGCGGCAGCGAACGCTTTTCCGGGGTCGTCGTGGCCGCCGGCGCGTGGTCGACGCGCCTGCTGGGTCCGCTCGGCATACGACTGCCCCTGGAAAGCCAGCGCGGCTACCACGCACAGTTCTCGGGCTGCGCCGGGCTGGTCTCGCGCTCGGTGGTGCTGGCCGACCGGAAGATATTCCTTGCCCCCATGGAGGACGGACTGCGGGTAGGCGGCACGGTCGAGATCGCGGGCCTCGACCGCCCCCCGGACATGCGCCGCGCGCACCTGCTCGAACGCATCGTGCGCGAAACCTTCGCCGGCCTGACTGCCGCAACGGCTACGCATTGGATGGGCCATCGCCCCTGCATGCCCGACTCCCTGCCCGTCATCGGCCCAGCCGCCGAGCCCGGGCTCTGGCTGGCCGTGGGACACGGCCATCTCGGCATGACCGACTCGGTCAATACCGCACAGAGGCTCGCCGATGGCATGCTGGGACCTCTGGCCTCGACGTCCCCATTGCCACAACCTGATCAACGTATATAATGAGAATCGTTCTCATCAATTTCCTCCGCACCCGCGCGGGCCCACATGTCCTCCGGCGACACCACCCTCAAATTCCACGCCCTGTACAGCGACCACCACGGCTGGCTGCAGGGCTGGCTGCGCCGGCGCGTGGGCCACGCGGGGGATGCGGCCGATCTGGCGCATGACACCTTCCTGCGCATTCTGCTGACGGGGAGGACACCGGAAGCCGAGCAGTCGCGCGCCCACCTGACACAGGTCGCCAAAGGCCTGGTGATCGACCTTCACCGCCGCCGCCTGGTGGAGGCCGCCTACCTGGACGCCCTGTCGCACCTGCCCCAGGCGCAGACGCCGTCGGCTGAGCAGCGGGCGCTGATCATCGAGGACCTGTTGCTGGTGGACCGCGTGCTGGGTGCCCTGCCGGCCAAGGTGCGCCAAGCGTTCCTGCTGTCGCAACTCGATGGACTGACCTATTCCCAGATCGCCCAAACCCTGGGCATTTCATTCGCCACGGTGCGCAAATACATGCTGCGGACGGCCCAATCGCTGCACGCGGCCATGCTGGCCTCTGAAGGGGTGAACGGGCGGTGAGTGCCGCGCATGCTTCACCGGCCCCGGAGTCTTCCGGCGTCTCCGAATCCGCGGTGCAGCGGGCGCTGGAATGGCAGGTGACATTCTGGTCGGGCGAAATCACGCCGCGCGAACGCGCCGCCTTCGACCGTTGGCTGGCGCAGGACCCTGGACATGCGCGGGCCTGGAACCAGGTGCAACGCACCGGCCAGCGCGTCCGGTCGCTGACCGGACCGGTGGAAGGCGAGGCGCTGCGCGCGGCGGATGCGGCTCGCCGAACCGGCACCCGCCGCACCCTGCTGCGAGCCATGGGATTGTTCACGGCGGCCGGCGTGGCCGTTTACACGGCTCGAAACACACCGCCGGTCCAATCGATGCTGGCCGAACATCGCACGCGCCGCGGCGAGCGCCGGAACTTGCTGCTGCCCGACGGCACGCGCCTGGTGCTCGACACCGACACTGCGATCGACCTGCGATTCACCGCGCAAGCGCGCGACGTGCTCCTGCGCGCGGGCGAGGTCTTCATCGCGACCGCGCCGGACCCGCGCGGCGCCCAGGGACTGCCCTCTCGTCCGTTCTCCGTGCATACGCGGCATGGCGCCGTACAAGCGATCGGCACGCGGTTCGCGGTGCGGCTGTCCGACGGGAAATCGATGGTGTCGGTGGACGAAGGCGCGGTGCGGGTCCAGCCGCGTCTGGCCTCCGCTGGTCCGGTACGGCTTGAAGCGGGGCAGCGTACCTGGTTCTCCGAGGCGGCGGTGGAACCGCCGACGGCCTCCATTCCCGGAGATCCCGCCTGGACACGTGGTCTGCTGGTTGCCGAACGCATGCGGCTGCGGGACTTCCTGGCCGAGCTGGGCCGCTATCGCAACGGCGTGCTGCGCTGTGATCCGGCCGTGCAGGACCTGGTCGTCTCCGGCGTGTACCCGCTCGACGATACCGATCTGGCCCTGTCAACCCTGGCCCATGCGCTGCCGGTGCGTATCGACAGCGTGACGCGATACTGGGTAACCGTACGCGCGCGGGCGGGCTAGAGACCGTGCCGGCACACGCGCCTTCCGGGCCGGGCCGGATTTTTCTTTCAGTTGCCGTAGCACTTTTTCCTTTTCGTCCGGGATATCAGGAAAGGCCCTCGCGCAAATACGAGGCCGCCGCGCAACCCACGGAAAGGAAGACCATGCCTTCGCGCACCCGCAGCCGATCCAATACTTCGTCCCCATTCCCGCGTACGCCGCTGACACGCGCCGCGCTGATGCTCTGCCTGGCGGCGGGCAGCCTGGCGCACCCCCTCGCCACCCGGGCTCAGGCCGCGGCGCGAGGCGATACGGTACTGCGGCACGAGATTCCCGCGGGCACGCTGGACCAGACACTCAATCGCTTCGCCGCCACGGCCGGCATCACGCTGTCGATCGACGGCGCGCTTACGGCCGGCAAGACCAGCCGGGGCCTGTCGGGCAATTTCGGCGTGCGTGACGGCCTGGCGCACCTGCTGGCCGGCTCGGGGCTGGAGGCGGTGGCCACGGCCGGTGGTGGCTATGTCCTGCGCGCCGCCCCTCTCCAACCGTCGACCAGCGATACGACGCTGCCGACCATCACCGTGACGGCCCGCAGCGAGTCCGAGGCCGAGCTTCCCCCGCCCTACGCCGGTGGACAGGTCGCGCGCGGCAGCCGGCTGGGCCTGTTGGGCAACCAGGACGTGATGGACACGCCCTTCAACGTGGCCAGCTATACCAGCGAGCTGATGCAGAACCAGCAATCGGCCACGCTGGCCGATGTACTGGACAACGACCCTGCCGTGCGCATGAGTTCACGCGGACGCAATACCAGCGTCGGCGGCGGCGACAACTTCTTCCTGCGCGGCTTTGGGCTGGGCAACCGCGATATTTCGCTCAACGGCCTGTATGGCGTACTGCCCTATGGCACGCTGTCGCTGGAAACGATAGAGCGGGTGGAGGTGCTCAAGGGTCCGAGCGCACTGTTGACGGGCATGGCCCCCAGTGGCGGCGTGGGCGGGGCCATCAACGTGGTGCCCAAGCGGGCGACCGATGCCCCCATCACGCGGCTGACGGCCAGCTATGCCTCCGATTCGCTCTGGGGAACGCATGTGGACCTGGGCCGGCGCTTCGGCGAACAGAACCAGTTCGGCGTGCGAGCCAATGGGGTCTATCGCAGCGGAGACACCGCGACGTCGGGACAATCGGTCAAGCTGGGAGCGGCATCGGTGGGCCTGGACTACCGGGGCGAACGGCTTCGTGCCTCGCTGGATCTCGGGTACCAGTCCGACGACGCGCGCGCCGCGTCCGTGGGCTATCGCCTGGCTCCCACGCTCACGGCCGTGCCCGCCGCACCGAAGACCGGGGCGCGCTTCGCCCAGGACTGGGAACGCCGCAAGTATGTGGACGACTACCAGGTCGCGCAGGCGGAGTTCGACGTGTCGTCCGCGCTGATGGTCTACGGCGCCGTGGGCGCGCGCGACCACCGGCACAGCAACTACCGCACCGAGTCGCGCATCCTCAACCCGGCGGGTGATCTCGCCACGTCGCCCGTCAATTATCCGGAAACGTCAAAATCCAAATCGTTCCTGGCGGGCGCCCGGATGAAGTTCGAGGCGCTGAACGCGCTACATGAACTCAATGTGGCGGCATCCTCCCTGGACACCACGGCCGGCTATGGCTTTGCGCAGTGGGCGGGCGTCGCTTCCAACCTGTACGCGCCCGCCACGATCCCGGACCCGCTGCGTACGGGCGCGCCGTTCGCAGGCTTTCTCGACACCCGCAAGGCCTCCGAGACGCAATTGTCGTCGGTGGGCATCTCCGACAGCATTTCCTGGAACGACGACACGGTGCGTCTCGTTCTGGGCGTGCGCCGGCAGAAGATCACCGTGGACAACTATGCGGCCACCGCACCGGTCAATCCGCGCACGTCGGGTTACGAACGCACGGTCAATTCGCCCGCTGTCGGTCTGGTCGTCAAACCCTGGAACAACGTCTCGCTGTATGCCAACTACATAGAAGGACTGAGTCCCGGCACCACGGCACCGGCCGATGCCGAGAACAGCGGGGAGATCTTTCCCCCCGTGAAGACCCGGCAGAAGGAACTGGGCGCCAAGATGGATTTCGGACGCGTGATCGGTACGGTGTCCCTGTTCGAACTCAGGCAGCCCAACGCGATCACCGTGCCCGGCAGCACGCCGCTGGCCTATCGCTACGTGATGGATGGCGAGCAGCGCAACCGCGGCGTGGAATTCAGCGCCTTCGGCGAACTGGCGCGCGGCGTGCGGCTGCTGGGAGGCATGACATACCTGCAGGCCAAGCAGATGCGCACGCAGGGCGGCACCAACGACGGCAAGGACGCCATCGTGGCGCCGCGCTGGATCGCCAACGTCGGCCTGGAGTGGGACGCCCCCTTCCTGCCCGGCCTGACGCTGACCACGCGCGTGCTGGCCACTGGCAAGCAATACGTCAATGCCGCGAACACCTTGCGGCTGCCCGGCTGGACCCGCTGGGACGCCGGCGCGCGCTACCGGACAAGGGCGCTTGGGTACCCCGTCACCCTGCGCGCGAACGTGCTGAACCTGACCAACAGCAGCTATTGGGAAGGCAGCGCGGGCTCCGGCGGCATCGTACTGTCGGCGCCGCGCACGGTCTACCTCTCGGCCACGATCGACTTCTGAGCCCGACGTGCGTCTACGGCCGGTGATCGGGCGGCTGCACCGCTGGATCGGACTGGCGACCGCGGGCTTCCTGCTGGTCGCGGGCCTGACCGGTGCGCTGTTGGCCTGGTACGACGAACTGGATGCCTTGCTCGCACCGAGCTTGCTGACGGCGCACCCGTCTCCTGGCGCCGCGCAGCCGCTGGATGCCCTGGCCTTGCGTGCGCGGGTGGTGCAGGCCTACCCGCAGCGGCAGGTCAACCATGTACCGCTAAGCCAGCCTCCAGGCCGATCGGCGGTGTTCTTTGTCGCGCCCGCTCCCGGCGCCACCGGCAAGCCGGCCTCGCCGGTGGCGCAGGTGCTGGTCCAGCCCTATACCGGGCAGGTACTGGGCGATCGTGTGCTCGGGCAAGCCGCACTTGGGGCCCGGTACGTCATGCCCTTCATCTATCGCCTGCATCATTCGCTGGCGCTGGACCTGGCTGGCACGCTGATGCTGGGCGCCGCGGCGCTGCTCTGGACGGTGGACTGCTTCATCGGCCTGTGGCTGACCCTGCCCGCCGCCGTGGCCTCGCAGCGGCGGACCGGCGGCACGGCCGGCAAGTCCTGGCTGCGGCGATGGATGCCTTCCTGGTGGGTACGCTGGCATGGCGGCAGCTACAAGCTCACGTTCGACCTGCATCGGTCGGGCGGCCTCTGGATCTGGGCCATGCTCTTCGTTCTCGCGTGGAGCAGCGTGGCGTTCAACCTGGCACCGGCGTACGACACGGTCATGGCACGCGCCGGCCTGTCGTTCCAGGCCACCACGCGCTCATTGCCGATGCGGGCCGTGCCGCAGGATCAGCCCGGCCTGAGCTGGCACCAGGCACTGGAGACCGGCCGGCTGCTGATGGAACAGCAGGCCTCGTCAGGGGGATTCTCCGTGCTGCGCGAAGATCTGCTGTACTACGACCCGCGGCGCGCGCTGTTCAGCTACTACGTGCGCAGCAGCCTGGACGTGCGCGAGCGCGTGGGCCGCACCCTCGTCGCCTTCGATGGCAACACGGGCGAGCTGCGCCTGGCCTGGCTTCCCACCGGCGCCGCCGGCGGCGACACGATCACCAGTTGGCTGGCCGGCCTGCACATGGCCGCGAGGTGGGGCTGGCCGCTTCAGGCGCTCGTTTCGGTGGCGGGGCTGGTGGTCGCCATGCTGAGCGTGACGGGCGTCCTGGTCTGGCGGCGCAAGCGAATATCGCGCAGGCGGGCAAAGTCAGCTTCCGCGCCCGCCAGCATGCGGCCTTAGGCACTAGCGGTCAGGCTGGCAAGAATGCTTTCGAACGATTCTTCCGCCAGACCGTGCAGTTCCGCGGTCGTGCGGTTCTGCATGGGATGCGGCACATAAAGCGACGCCCCTTCGAAGCCGATTGCCGCGCATTGCTTGGCAAAGGCATCGCGGAACTCGGTCGTCAGCACGCTTACCCCCGGCAGCCCCCGCTGATCCAGGTCGTTCAGGTCATGCGTGCTGCACGAGGTGCAGGAGCCGCAATCGGACAGCGCGATGACCACGAGGTCGCAGTTCTGGGCGATATCCTGAATCATCGGCACCGGCGCGGTGCGGGTATTGGTCGGCTTCTTGTAGCGGCGGGTGGCCACGCCCACGCTGGCAAAAAGCTGCTCCAGCCGGTCGATGAATTCGTCGCCGCGCATCTTGCCGATATCCATCAAGGCGACGGTCTTGCCTTCCAGCGACGCGGGCGGGGCCTTGCGAGGCCGCAGCAGGGACGCCAATTCGGGGGTAGGGTCCCGCAGAACGCTTTCGTACATGGCATTTACTCCTTGATTTCACGGGTGACGGGTTGCGACTCGTCGCGGAAACGGCCGCCGGTCCACCCGCAGAGAATGGCGGAGAACAGGCCCGCCTGGCCCCCGGCCCGGACAATGAGCAGGCCGTCGTCCCAGAACTTCGGTACGCCGCCTTCGTCCTTGCGGCTCGGATGGATGCCTTCGCCGATGCCGTGGGCGCCCTGCACCAGGTCTTCGGCGGGACGCACGCAGGCGGCGTGCAGTTCGGCCGTGATGCGCTGGCGGTCCCAGCCGGCCTTCCTGTAGATCTCGTAGTGCTCGGCCGACAGCACCAGCATGGCGTTGGTGAACTGGGCCAGTTTCGGATGGCCGACGGCCACCAGCGCGGACGCGAACGAACGGGTCAGTTCCTCCGGCGTGCGCGAACGCTGGTCGATGAAGCCCTGGATGCCGTCGCCCTGGAACAGGGTCACGGCGCTCTTGCCCGGCGCGATGCCGCGCGCGACGGACAGCGGTTCCCAGCTGGGATCGGTCTCGTCTTCCGCGAAGCAGAACGTGTACTTGCCCGGGCCACCCAGCGTGGAGCGGTCCAGCTCGCCGGGAATCCCGCCGCCGACGTTGCGGATGATCAGTTGCAGGGCCCGGCCGATGGTGGCGTTGGCGCGATTGCCCTGGCCCAGGGCATTGATGCCCCAGTTCATGCCGATGCGCTTGGCGATCGGGCCGTTGACCACCACGATGGGGCCGGAGAAGCACGTGGTGCACAGCAGGCCGTGCATGGTGAAGACGGGCTCCAGCGCGGTCTCCAGCGCGGCCAGGAGCACGGGCATGTACTCGGGCTTGCAGCCGGCCAGGACCGCGTTGATGGCGACTTTTTCAACGCTGCAGGGCGCGAGGTTGGGCGGCACCAGCCCCACGATTTCATCCGGCCGGCGCGAGGTCCCGGACAACATGCGCAGGATGCGTGCGTCGGTCGGCGGCACCACGGGCAAGCCATCGCTCCAGCCCCGGTCGTAGCAGCGCTCGACCGGATCGTCCCAGTGGTCCACCTCGATGCGGCGCGCCTGCAGCCCGGGATCGCCGAAGGCTTCGACCAGATGCTCGTACACGCCCGGCTCGCGGCTCTTGGAGCCGCACCCCGGTTGCCACGCGGGAAGGCTTCCCCCCAGGTCCGGCTGGCCCGTCAGCGCCTGCCACGCATCGCGCTGCCAGCCGAATTCGCGTCCGACCTCCCTGCCGCCTTCGACCTTGATCAGGGTCGGCACGGTTTCCACGTCGTACCGGAACGAGGACTCCAGGCGGGTGTCGTCGATGGGCGCAAGCCCTTCGTAGAACGCCGGATCGTCCTGTACGAAGACCTTCAGGTTGAACCCTGCGGAGAGGAGCTGCTGATATACCGGGCGCAACATGGCGCAGGTCTCGCAGGCCTCCTTGACGAAAAGAACGTAGCCGTCCTCCACGGCCTCGTGTGCAAAATGCTTGGCTTCTGATATGTCAGACATGGCGACTCCTCGGATGGCACCTGCTCAGTACCTGTTGTTTCGCAAAATCACGTATTGACGGCTTCCAACTGATATACTAGATTCACATCCACCAGACGTCAACAAGCACCGCGCCATGACCATATCCGACACGACTTCCACCGCCACTCCGCCGGCCTCTCAACAGGGAAAATTGGCGGATTTGATACGCGCCCGCATCGTCAGCGGCGAACTCGGGCTGGGGCAGATGCTGTCCGACAAGGAACTGGCACTGGAATATCAGATAAGCCGTACGCCCGTGCGCGAGGCGCTTCTGGAGTTGCGGTCCGCGGGCCTGGTCGTGAGCTATCCGCAACGCGGCACCTATGTGTTCGATCCCTCGCCGAAAGACATCGCCGAGATCTGCCAGATGCGCGGGCTGCTCGAAGCCGGCGCCCTGCGTGTCGCGGCGGCTGCCGGCCTGACGTCCCTGGTGATGGAACTGAACAAGGCTGTCGCGCACATGGCGTTCGCCATCGAAGCGGGCGACTTCCGCATGATCGAGACCTTCGACACCCAGTTCCACGAAACGATGGTGGCGATGTGCGGCAACTCCCGGCTGGTCGCGGCCTATCGGCAAATCTCCGACCAGGTGCGCGTGCTGCGCCATCGCCTGCCCGCCCGCCGCCAGCGGGTCCATGACGCACTTGCCCAACATCGGCGCATCGTCGACCTGCTGACGGCCGAACGGATCGACGATGCCGTCGAAGAAGTGCACCGCCACGTCGAGCGAGTGCACGACCTGCTGGACCACCCTGAACTGGCTTCAGGAGCGGAATCCCCCAGCCAACCTTGAAGAGGTCGCCACCATGTCGCCGTTCCGCCGCAGCTTCATTCCGCTTCTTGCCGTTGCAGGCCTGTCCGCAGGCACCGCATCGGCGCAGGACACCTATCCGTCGCGCCCCGTACGAATCGTCGTGACGCTATCCGCCGGAAGCCAGGTCGACATTCTGGCCCGCCTGGTCGGCGAGAAGCTGGGCCAGAGCCTGGGGCAGCCGGTGATCGTGGACAATCGGCCGGGCGCCGGCGGCACGCTGGCGGCAGCGTTCGTGGCCGCCGCCGCGCCCGACGGCTATACGCTGCTGATGACCGCCAATGGGCACGCCATCAACCCGGCCCTGTATGACAAGCTGCGCTTCGACACCGCCAAGGATTTCCGGGGCGTCAGCCTGGTCGCGGTCGTGCCCAGCGTGCTGGTCACCTCCCCAGGCGTGCCGGCCACGAACGTGTCGGAACTGATTGCGCTGCTCAAGGCCAATCCGGGCAAATACAACTACGCCTCGCCCGGCGTAGGCAGTGCCGGCCACATGGCCACCGAACTCTTCAATCTCGATGCCAAGGTCGAAGCGACCCACGTCCCCTACAAGGGCACGCCCGAAGCCTTGACCGATCTCATGGGCGGCAACGTCCAGTACTTTTTCGCTCCGCTGGGCGCCACCCTGCCGCTGGTCAACACGGGCAAGGTCAAGGCCCTGGCGGTCAGCACCGCGGCGCGTTCGCCCGCGCTTCCCAACACGCCCACCGTCGCGGAATCGGGATTGCCCGGATTTCAGTACGACTTCTGGTATGGCCTCGTCGCGCCCGCGGCAACCCCGAAACCGGTCATCGAACGCCTCGCGTCCGATATCCAGAAAGCCCTGCAGTCGCAAGACGTGAAGGAGAAGCTTGCCGCCCAGGGCGCAGCGCCCTCCTCTCTGACGGATACGAAATTCGACCAGTTCCTTCAGTCCGAAATCAGGAAATCCGCGGAACTCGTCCGGATCTCGGGCGCCGCCAATGCCCTGAAGTGACCAGGAAGAACATCCTCACCAACCGAGACACGCCATGGAAAAAAGACACGCCCCCGTCATCATCCTGGGGGCCGGCCCCGCCGGCTACACGGCGGCCGTCTACGCGGCACGCGCGAACCTTCGGCCGATGGTCATTACCGGCATGTCCCCCGGCGGCCAGTTGATGACCACCACGGACGTGGACAATTGGCCGGCCGACCACGCCGGCGTGCAAGGGCCGGAACTGATGCAGCGCTTCCTGACGCACGCCGAACGCTTCGGAACCACCATGGCCTACGACCATATCCATGGCGTCGAACTGGGAAGCCGCCCCTTCACCCTGCACGGCGACAACGGCGCCTACACCTGCGACGCGCTGATCCTTGCAACCGGCGCATCGGCGAAATACCTCGGCCTGCCCTCCGAGCAAACGTTTGCCGGCCGCGGGGTTTCGGCTTGCGCAACCTGCGATGGGTTCTTCTACAAGGGCGAGGATGTGTGCGTGGTGGGCGGCGGCAATGCCGCCGTGGAAGAGGCTCTTTACCTGTCCGGCATCGCCCGCACGGTAACGCTCATCCATCGCCGGGACAAATTCAGGGCCGAGCCCATCCTGGTCGACAAGCTACTTGAGAAAGCGGCGAGCGGAAAGATCCGCCTTCAGCTCTTCCAGACCGTCGACGAAATCCTGGGAGACGAGAGCGGCGTGACGGGCGTGCGCATCAAAAGCACCGTCGATGGCCAGACACAGGAACTGGCCTTGAAAGGCTGCTTCATCGCCATCGGCCACCATCCCAACACCGACATCGTTCGCGGCCAGCTCGAAACCCGCAACGGCTATGTCGTGACCGGCACATCCCGGTATGGGTTCGCCACCATGACAAGCATCGCCGGCGTATTCGCGGCCGGCGACGTCCAGGATGACATATACCGCCAAGCCATCACCAGCGCGGGAAGCGGCTGCATGGCCGCGCTCGACGCGCAGCGCTTCCTGGAATTGGAAGGGCCCGGTGGCGTGAGTGAACCGGTCACCATGGCGGCGTGAATCAGTGTGACGCGCCCGGCGCAGGCCGCGCGCGCTGGCGCGCATCCTGTGCGGTCTCGACCGCCTGCACCGCCCGCTCGAAGACCGCGGCGTCGCCCAAGTCCGCGCCTAGCCGCAGCGCCAGGGCCGCAAGGGTTTCCAGCTTGTTCGACGCACGGTCCAGCAGCTCGCCCAAGCTGTTGTACACCCGCTCGGCCGCGCTGAGCGCAGGCTGCGGCAATGTCGACTCCTGGTTCGGTATCTTGGCCAGGACGAGGCGATTCACCGCCTCTCGCACGCTGCGAAGGTCCGGCCGTTTCCAACGCGCCGCGATGTTGTGGTCCGGCCGGACCAGATACAGGGTGCCGGGATCGGCCGCCATCCGGTCACGCAATGTTCCGTCAGGGTCATGAACCCCTTCGCCGCCCGCAGGCGGCGCGTGCTCCGTGACGACGATGACGTCCAGGCCGAGTCGTTGCAGCGCTGCCTCGGTCAGACCAGTGCCGGCCGCATCCCGAAACCATATCGCGCACGGACGGGTCGAGATCGCCGCCAGCAGATGGCCTTGCGGCAGCGTGGGCAACTGCAGATCGGGAAGCACTTCGCCCGGAGCGGGTCCGCCCTTCCATTCGTCGCAATCCGGCGTGGACAGGGGAGACTGCCGCAGCGGTACGCAGGCGGCCTGCCGCGGATTGAGCAGGTCCTGCAGGGGCGTATCGCCAAGCGCCAGTACAAGGGCCGCGTCCCGAGCCTGCCGCATGCCCGCCGAAGGCGGCGTCATGAAGGCAGCGTTGCGGTTCGCCGCCGCCGCATTCTCTTCGAAGACCGCAAGCCGCTCCTGCGAATACACGTCCAGCAGCGCCTCCGGGGCCGTGGCCTGCACCACCTGCGCCAGTTTGACACCGAGATTCCACGCGTCCTCGACGCCCGAATTCAGGCCGCGGATGCCGAAGATGGGCATGAGATGGGCCGCGTCGCCGGCAAACAGCACGCGGCCGTGACGGAAGCTGCGCAGCGAACGGCTGTGAACGCGATAGTGACTCACATCCTCGAGACGCCATGCGGCGTTCTCTCCGATGTAGTCCAGGTGTTCCTGGATGCGTCGTCGCACACGTGCGGGCTCGACGGCACCCTTCGGATCTTCTCCCGCGCCCAGTTGATAGTCCAGGCGCCAGACTCCACCCGGCTGGCCATGCATCAACACGCTCAGCCCCGGATTGGAAGGGGGGTCGAACCAGCAGCGCCGCTCGGTCGGGGCATCGGTATCCATCTCGATATCGGCGATGACGTAATCCGCTTCGTAGGAGGTCCCCTCCAGCTTGAGCCCCATGGCCGCTCGCACGGCGCTGCGTGCCCCATCGCAAGCGGCGACATGGCTCGCCTGCAACGCGTAGCTACCCTGCGGCGTCTCGACCTCGAGCCGAACCGTGTCGCCTTCCTGGTGCAGACCCGTGAAGCGGCTCTGCCAGCGCAGATCGATCAGTGGCGACATCGCTGCCCTGGACACCAGGAAGTGCTCGGAGTAGCACTGTTGCAGGTTGAGCATCGGACGATGCCGTATCGCGGGGTCGTCGGGCATCTCGAACTGCAGGATGGTCCGCCCGGCGAAGAAGCTGCGCCCGCCGTTCCACTGCTTGCCGGACGCCACCACCGGCTCAGCCGCCCCCAAGGCGTCCCAGATT
The DNA here is from genome assembly GCF_038066655.1 of Pigmentiphaga sp. YJ18. NCBI lineage: Bacteria > Pseudomonadati > Pseudomonadota > Betaproteobacteria > Burkholderiales > Alcaligenaceae > Pigmentiphaga > Pigmentiphaga sp. YJ18. Next base: position 148,454 of record NZ_JBBUKU010000001.1, read on the forward strand.
TCCAGCGTCCGCCGTGACAGGCCCAGGGCGCGGCTGCCGCCGCAGACGCGATCGTCGTTCTCGAGCACCACGGATCGCACGCCCGCACGCGCCAGCGTCAGCGCCAGCGTGAGTCCGACGGGCCCGGCACCGACGATCACGACGGGGTGTGGATGCGGTGCCCCCCGGCCGCCGAGTTCCGGCGGAGGGGTGAAAGGATGGGTTGCCAACAGGTCGGCGCCGAGCGGCGGGATCCGATGCAGGTCGCTATCCCCTGTGGCGGGGGCGGCACGGGTAGGCTGCGTCATGGGTAGACTTACTGCCATTAAGTATCAAAAATAGATACTATCATTTGTAAATTTAAAACAAAAAGACTTTTAGTATCAAATTTCAATACTTAACCCTTAGTCCGACTGAGCCCATGAGCCTCAAGTAAACTGCGGCCATGTCCCAGTTCCAGAAAGTCTTCGACGTGCTCGACCTCTTCACCGAGGAGCGAACCACATTGAGTGCCGAGGAGGTCAGCGATCTGCTGGCGGTTTCTCGACCCACCGCCTTTCGTTACCTGAGATGGCTTACCGAAACGGGCCTGGTATCGCGGTTGTCGGGCCGTTACGCGATCGGTGCCCGGATCATGGAACTGGACTACCGCAGCCGGCGATCAGACCCGCTGCTGCTTGCCGCACGTGATGTCATGGCCCGGCTGACCGAAGAAACCCAATGCTCGGCCATGCTGTCGGGCGTCTTCGGCGACAAGGTGGTGAACATCCATCAGGACGAACATCGCGCGCACGTCTCCGCCAGCTTCGGCAGAGGCCGCGCGCTGCCGCCGTTTCGCGGCGCCGCGTCCAAGGTCGTTCTCGCGCACCTGGGGTCGGCCAGATTGAAGCGGCTCTTCGACGACCACGGGAACGAGCCGGACGTGCAGGCGCTGGGGCAGGACTGGCCCGAATTCAGCAAATACTTCCGAACCATCCGCCAGCGCGGCTTCTATGTCTCGAAAGGCGAGGTCGACAGCGACGTAGCCGGCGTGGCGGCCCCCCTCTTCAACGCCGAGGGCGGGGTGGCGGGCGCCTTGACTCTTCTCCTGCAACTCCCGCACGGCGAATTCCTGGACACGGACCGGCTCGGCAACCTGGTGATGGAGCGTGCGCGCGAGATCTCCGGCCGCCTCGCCCAGTCGCCGAGGACAGCGGACGAGGCCGCCGCGGTAGAGACACCGGCGTAACGGCGGTTCGCCCGGCCCCGGCCGAGCCGCGACATCTTTCCAGATCAGGTGCCCTGCACGCAGACCGTCCCGTCCTGCGGGACCCGGCTCGTCCTGCGCTCTCGTCCAGAGACCCCGTAGCCCATGCGTCTGCTCACCGCATCGGCCCCGACCAAATCAATGAAATATCAAATTTAGATATTTTTTCTTGAAAAATCAAAATTATTGATGCAATAATCTCAGAATTAGAAACTCAAAAGATGCCTAGTTGAACCGACTCGGCTCCAGGCATAGACCTCAACATGATCGACGTCCATCAGCACATCCTCCCTGCCCGGTACGTCCAGGAAGTTGGAGAGGCCTACATCACCGCGCAAGGTTCATCGACGCGCTTGCCGCCCTGGAGCGTGGAAGGCGCCCTCCAGGGCATGGACGCGGCGGGCATCCGCACGGCCATCAACTCCATCTCGGCGCCCGGCTTCGCTCCGCTGGCCGCAGCACCGGCCGCCGCGCTGGCACGCTGGTGCAACGAGCTGGCCGCGCAGATCGGCGCCGACCACCCGGGGCGGTTCGGCTTCTTCGCCGCGCTGCCGTTGCCGGATATCGACGCCAGCCTGCGCGAGGTGGAGCATGGCTTCGACCGCCTGGGCGCGGATGGCGTGTGCGTGCTGACCCATCACGGCGGGCACTACCTCGGATCCGCCCTCTACGATCCCCTGTACGAGGAACTGGATCGACGCGGCGCGGTGGTGTTCGTCCATCCCACGGCGCCGGCCAGCATGCAGCTGGTCGCCGGCCTGTCGCCGTCGACGCTCGAATTTCCGTTCGACACCACCCGCGCGGTGGCCGACATCGTGCTTGCCGGCGTCTTGACCCGCTATCCCCGCATCCGCTGGATCTTCTCGCACGCGGGGGGCGCCATTCCCTACCTGGCGGGGCGGGTCGAGCTGCTCACCACCAACAAGCCCGCCTTGCGGGAGCGAATCCCGCAAGGGTTCTCGGCGGAGCTGCGCAAACTGTATTTCGATTGCGCCTTGTCCTTGTCGCCGACCACGCTCGATGCGCTCGTCGCCGAAGTCGGGATGGACCGTCTGCTGTTCGGCAGCGACTACCCATTCGGCCCCAAGGACCAGATGACCACCGCGGCGCGCGGCATTGCCGCACTGCCTTGGTCCGAGGACCGCAAACAGCAACTACGCTCAGGAAACGCAGCGCAGCTGTTTCCGCGCTGGCGCGCTTGACGCGTCCGGCCTGTCCGGCCCGCCGATCACCTCTAAAAAACCCCCGGAGACATGGATGACACCGATCTTCAAGATGGCCATGGGCGCGTGTTCCGCGCTGGCCGCATTAGCGGCCGTGGCACAGCCCGCGCCGAACGATGCCTACGCGACCCAGCCCGTGAAGCTGGTGGTGACCGGCCCTCCGGGATCGGTGCCCGACCTCCTGGGGCGCACCATCGCGCAGAGCCTGGAAGAAGTCCGCGGGGGCACGGCGGTGATCGTCGAATCCCGACCCGGTGCCAATGGCGTGGTCGGGGCAAGCCAGGTCGTGCGTGCGCCGGCCGACGGGACCACGCTCCTGCTGGCGTCCGACTCCCTGCTGACCATGCTGCCCTACGTCAACGACAAGCTGCCGTTCCGGCCGATGGCCGACCTCAAGCCGATCGCCCAGGCGGTCGATGCAGCCGTCGTTCTTGTCGTGCCGCCTCAACTGGGCGTGCGCACCCTCAAGGATTTCGTCGCGAAGGCCAAGGCGGCTCCGGATGGGTTGACTTATGCGTCGCAAGGACCTGCATCGGTGCACAACCGGTCGATGCTCCGGCTGCAGCAGATGGCGGGCATCCGCCTCCTGCATGTACCTTACGGCAACAAGTCGCCGCTGGTGGACCTGGCGGGTAACCAGGTGAACGCGATGTGGTCCGGCATCTCCGGGGCCTATCCGCTCATCCGGCAAGGCAAGCTGATTCCATTGGCTGTCAGCACCCGCACGCGCGCCAGCATTCTGCCCGACGTCCCGACCGCGGCCGAACTCGGCTATCCGGGGTTCGACCTGAAAAACTGGTTCGGCATCGTCGCGCCGGCCGCCATTCCGCCCGCGGTGGCGCGCCGCGTCGAGTCCGATCTGCTGAAGGCGATGGACAAGCCTGCCGTTCGCGAACGTATCTCCGAGCAAGGCATGGAGGTGCGCGTCGGGACCGCGGATGCGATGGCGAAATTGATCCGTGCGGAATCCGAGAGCAACAAGGCGCTCGTGGCCAGTGGGGTCATTCCCAAGGAGTAATCATGAGCGCACTTGAGCAGAAGGACACGACCGCGTCCGGCAAGATCGACGTGCACCATCATTTCAACGCACCGGGCGGGCGCGGCCAGCCTGACTGGACACCCGAGAAGGCGATCGGCGAGATGGACGCGGCGGGCGTGGCAATGGCGATGGGGTGGCCCGGGCCGGTCGCCGCCGAGACGGTGCAGGCGGCGCGCGATCGCGCCCGCATGCTCAACGAATTCGGTGCGAAGATCGTCCAGGGACGGCACAAACGTTTCGGCCTGTTCGCATCGCCGCCCCCGCTGACGGACGTGGACGGCGCACTGCGCGAGATCGAATACTCACTCGACGTATTGAAAGCGAACGGCATCGGCCTGATCACCCATTACTCGCGCTCGTGGTTGGGAGACGCCGCCTTCGAACCTGTCTGGAACGAGCTGGATCGCCGCGAGGCCGTGGTGTTCGTGCATCCGCAAGGATGGGCGGGCGCCTGCGATTGCGGCATCCTCGACTACCAGGCGCCGCACCTGAGCGATGCCTGGCTGGAATATCCCTTCGACACGGCCCGGACGATCCTGCACCTGATGGTGACCGGAACACTACGCAAGCACCCGCGCATCAAGTTCGTGTTCTGCCACGGTGGAGGCGCCTTCACTCCGTTGATCGCGCGCCTGGAAGGCTTCTCGGGCTGGGTCAAGGTGGGACCGGAGCGCATGGCCGAACTGTTTCCCGAAGGCATCACCGCCGAGTTCCGCCGCTTGTATTTCGAGTGCGCGCAGGCCTATTCGCCGGAACAGATGGCGCTGCTCATGAGCCGGGTTCCCGTCAGCCAGATCCTGTTCGGCAGCGACTACGATCGGTTCCCGTTGCGGCATGCGGCAGAGCAGGTGGACAGGCTCGAGTTGCCGCCGGAGGACCGCACGGCGATCGAAAGCGGGAACGCCAGGCGGCTGCTGCGGCTTGGGGCGTGATGTCTTGCTCCAGGCTTCAGCTTGTAGACCGCCCTACCGACGCCGGCACCCTCGTCATCATTCGGGCCGGATCCCCCGCGTCCGGATCAGGCTTCCCCAGCGGGAACGCTCTCCCTCCAGGAACCGCGCGAAATCCCCCGCCGAACCAGGATGCAGTTCGGCGCCCATCTCGGCGAACTTGGCGATCACCTGCGGCGTACTGAAGATCCGGTTGGCCTCGGCATTCAGGCGTTCGACGATGGCCACCGGAGTGCCAGACGGCACATACAAGCCAAAGAAGTTGTAGACATTCATCTCGGGCATCCCAAGCTCCAGGAACGTCGGCACGTCCGGCAACTGGGGCAGCCGCTGACTGCCTGTGTACGCGAGCGCGCGGATCTTACCCGCCCGGACCTGGGGGAGCGCCGTCACGCTGTTGTCGAACATCAGCGGAACCTGGCCGCCGATCAAGTGCTGCATGGCCGGCGCCGTGCCGCGATAGGGAACGTGCAGCAAGTCCACGCGCTGACTGGACTCGAGTGCTTCGAGCGCCATGTGGCTGATGCTGCCCGAACCGAAGCTGGCCACCGCGAGACTCGCCGGACGCTCTCGCGCTGCGGTAAGCAGATCCGCCAGCTTGGCGTTTCGCATTTGTTCGTCGGCGTTCGTCGCGACCAGCAACAGCCCGTTGCGCTCGATCATGGAGACCGGCGTCAGGTCTTTGCGTGGATCAAAGCGCAGCTTCGGGTACAGGGCATCCGCCAGCGCGACGATGCCGCCACCGACGAGCAGCGTGTTGCCGTCCGGTTTGGCAAGCGCCACATACTCGGTGCCGACCAGGCCGAACGCGCCAGACTTGTTCTCGACGATCACTGGCACCTTCAGCGACTGCCCCAACTCGTTGGCCAGCGTACGCCCGATCACATCGGTCAACCCGCCGGGCGCGAAGGGCACGATGACGCGGATGGTGCCTTGGGGCCAGGCCTGCTCGGCTCGGCTGGCGCCTGGGATCAACGCGCCGACGACCGTAAGGAATGCAAGAAAAAACTGAGAAAGACGTGGCATCGGATTTCTCCAAAAAAAGATCGGGGCGCGCACGGCCTACTTCGCTTACCAGACCTACCGCAGGTCCGGAGCGGGACCCGACGCGAAGCGCCGGCTCCAGTGCAGCGGCACCATTCCAGGCACGGGACTGTCGAAGCGCAGGACGCGCTCGCCCAGCAGAGAGCCGAGGTAGACAGTCTTGCGATCGGGTCCTGCGAAACACAGGCTGGACACATTTCCGAGCGCGCTCGCGCCACAGGTCCAGATGCTGTCGCGCTGCAAGCGCCGCTCCTGCAAATCGCGCACGTAGCGCCGCACGTGAGCGTCGTCCGTGTCGGCAAGTACGAGTTGGCATTCACCATCGGGACGCACGACATAGACCTTGTTGCTGACGATGCATGTGACCCAAACGCCGCCGAACGCATCGAAGCACACGCCATCGGGCTGGTCGCCAGGGGCAAAGCTGCATACCGTCTCGCGATCGGCAAGCTCCGGACCGGGCAGCAGGCGAAACCGCGTCAGGCGCCGTGCGTGGGTTTCGTTGATGTATACGAACTGCCCGTCCGGCGAGAACGCCAACTCGTTCGCGTAGCCCAGGCGGTCAGCCACGATCCGGGTGCCTCTGGCATCATGCACCGCGATATAGCCGTCCGCGACGTCCGGGTACCAGGCCTGCATGCGCGGAATCAGGCGGGTGCTGACCGTGAACCACACGGTGCCGGAGGCATCCTCCAGCACGAAATTGGTCGGCGGCAGCGGCCGGCCTTCCAACTGCGTAACGATGGGCACGGCCGGCCCGCGGACGCCCAGCTCGTAGACACCTCCATCCGTGTCGCCCAGGTGGGCGACCAGCACCCTGCCGTTGCCGCGCAGCGCAATCCCGTTGGCATGCAGCGCGCCGCCGGTCGACGTAACACCGCGAACCAGTTGGGCGCGGCCGTCCGGCCCGATCACCGTGAAGCCCCCGCGCCGGTCCGACATCAGGAACGTACCCTCCTGGTTCGACAGGATGCACTCGGGACTCTTGAGACCGTCAAAGGCCGGCCTCAGCTCAGTCACCTGGATCCGGAAGTCGCGCGACAACGGATAGGGAGGCGCGGGTTTCGTGCGCATCACACCGGCCCTCACGGTTCGAGCTTGAGCTGGCGTTCGGCGACGATCTTGCGACGCACCGCGAGTTCACGTTCGATCAGTGTTGCGAACGCGGACGAGGTGCCACCGACGGGCTGGATACCGGCCTTCTCGAAGCGCTGCCGCACGGCGGGGTCCTCCAGCGCGCGCGCCGCAGCGGCATGAAGCTTGTCGCGGATCACATGCGGCAGACGCGGCGGTGCCACCAGCCCCATCCACGCCGTGTTGTCCATCTCCGGCATGCCAACCTCGGTGAACGTCGGCACCTGCGGCAGGCTGGGGCTGCGCTGAGGGCTCATGACGGCAATGCCGCGCAAGGCGCCCGACTGGATGTGCGGCAGCATAGACGGCAGGTTGTCGAACATCATGTCGACTTGGCCGGCAAGCAGGTCCGCGATTGCAGGTCCGGCGCCCTTGTAGGGGACATGGACCAGTTCGGTGCGGGTAAGCGCCTTGAACAGCTCACCGTCCAGATGGCCCACGCCACCCATGCCTGCGGAGGCAAAGGTACAAGGCACCGGACAGCGCTTGACTTGCGCGACCAGCTCGTCAAAGGTGTTCACCGGCAGCCGTGTCGCATTGACCGCGAGCACCACGGGCACCGTGGCCAGCGTGATGATCGGCGTGAACCCGGTGACCGGGTCATAGGGATTCTTGGGATTGATGGCCGGGTTGGTCGCCATCGTGGAGACGGTGGCCAAGCCCAGCACGTTACCGTCCGGTGGCGCCTTGGAGACGAAGTTGGCGCCGACCGCACCGCCCGCGCCTGGGCGGTTCTCGACGATGACCGGCTGGCCCAGTTCCCTGGCAAGCGCGTCGGAAACGGCGCGGGCCACGATGTCGGTGGCGCCTCCGGCGGCGAACGGAACGATGATGCGAACGGGTCGGTCGCCGAGTGATTGGGCATGTGCAGCAAGAGACGCGAGCAAGCCGAGGGCGGCTGCGGCCGCGCGCAGGAATCTGGCGGGGTGCATGGGAACTCCTGAAGAACGTTGAAAGACGTGGAAAAACGTGAACGAGAGGTGCAGGCCCGTTCAGCCCTTGGGAACATCAGCGGCGACGTCCTCCGCAAGATCCGATGCAATATGCACGTAGCCACCACCTGGCTCCTTGCGCATGAGCGATCCGTTGGAGGCCTGCTCCGGCAGGTTCTGCACGGAATAGACGATGGCATCCTGCGTATCGCTAAGATTCTGCAGGTCGTGCTCCACCCAGGCTGGCACATAGAAGCTGTCGCCGTCCGACCAGGTGATACGCTCGCCGCCGATCAGGGAAGCGCCCTGCCCCTTGAGCACGAAATACAGGTGCCAGAACGAGTGGCTGTGCATGCGCCCCCGTTCGCCCGGTCCCAGGGCCTGGACGATCAGCGAGATGCTTCCATTCAGAGCGAAGGCCTCGGACTCGTCGCTGCGCGTGAGCGCCATGGCCCGTGTGAGCCGCTGGCTGCTCAGTGGCTGGGCCGTTAGCGCGGCCTCCACATCGAGCTTGCGCCAGATCGCGGGCTGGCCCACGGGCTGGGCAGTACGCTCCAAGTAGTGAGAAAAGGCGATGAAATGACCCTTCATGGCAGTGGCTCCTCGGTCGTGGCGAGCAGAATGCTCAGACAAATACCCTCCATCGCGCGCTCCAGTTCCTGCAGCGTGGGAAAGCTTGGCGCCAGGCGCAGATGGCTGTCGTGCGGGTCGTTCCCAAGAGGAAAGGCCTTGCCGGCCGGCACCAGCGCGATGCCTAGGTCGCGGGCCAGCGCCACGACGCGGCGCGCGCAGCCCTCGCGCACCTGCAGGCTCACGAAGTACCCGCCGCGCGGCGTGGTCCAGTTCGCGAGGCCGCGGCCAGCCAGCTCGCGCTGCAGAACGGCCTCGACCAGCGCAAACTTGGGCGCGAGGATGGCACGGTGCCGGGCCATGTGCGCACGCAGCCCGTCGCGGTCGCGTAGCAGCCGCACGTGGCGCAGTTGATTAAGCTTGTCCGGCCCGATCGAGCGAATGCCTGCGTGACGAACGTACCAGGCCATGTTGGCCGGCGAGGCGGCCATGAGGCCCAGGCCGCCGCCCGCGAAGGTGATCTTGGAGGTCGAGCCGAAGACCAGGGGCCGGTCCGGATGGCCAGCCTGCGCGGCCAGCGCAAGGATGCCGGGTACCGATTCTTCCTGGTCGGTGATGTGGTGCGCGGCGTAGGCGTTGTCCCAGAAGATCCGGAAGTCGGGCGCTGCCGTCGCCATGCGCACCAGGTGCTCCACGACCTCGGGCGCATAGGTCTCGCCAGTGGGGTTGCTATAGACCGGTACGCACCACATGCCCTTGACTTGCGGGTCGCGCACCAGAGTCTCGACCACAGCCATGTCAGGCCCGCGCCCCGTCATTGGCACCGGCACCATCTCGATGCCGAAGGCCTCGCAGATGGCGAAGTGCCGGTCATAGCCTGGCACAGGACAGAGGAACTTCGTTCGCTTCGCCTGCCACGGGGCATCGCCGCCGGGCACCCCATGCAGCAGCGCATACACGATCATGTCGTGCATCAGCGAAAGGCTGGAGTTGTTGGCCACCGCGACCTGCTCGGGGGGCGCGTCCAGCATCGCCGCGAACAGGGTGCGTGCCTCGAGCAGGCCCTGAGGACTGCCATAGTAGTTGCGGGCATCGCCTCCCTCCTGGGTGCGATAGCCACCGAGTCCGGGCCATTCGAGCATGGCGTCCGACAGCGCGACCTGCTCGGTGCACGGTTTCCCGCGCGTCATGTCGATGACGACGCGGCGTGCCTTGAAGGCGTCGAAGCGTGCCTGCCAACCCCGGCGTTCACTGGGGGCCGGGGTCAGGGCCGGCGCTGGGGGTGAAAAGGCGCTAGCGGCTTGCTGCATGATGGAACTCCCTGAAACGAAGGCCAGCCGGCCCCACGGCGATCAGATCCAACTCGACGCTCGCGCCCTTGGGAAGCTGGTATACGCCCACGGCGGTGCGGGCCGGCTTTCCGAGCGCCCCGAACACCTGGATCAGCAGGTCGGTGGCCGCGTCCGCCACTTCGCTGTGCTGGTCGAACTCCGGCGTGCACTGCACGAAGACCTGGAGCTTGAGTATGCGCTCCACGAGGTCCAGCGAACCCAGGGCCTGCCGCAAGACGCCCAGCGCCCGGAGAGCGCAAAGCTGCGCGGCATGGCGAGCCTGCGCCAGGGGAATGTCGCTGCCGACCCGACCGGTCACGGCCACCTGGTCACCCACGCGGGGCAGTTGCCCACTCACGTACAGCAAGCCTCCGTGTGAAGTCAGCAAGTCGTAGTTGGCCGCCGGCGCCAGAGTCTCGGGAATGTCCAAACCAAGCTGGCGCACGCGCGATTCTGCCGTCGATGCACTCATGGCGGCCCTTCCCCCTTGGAGATTCCAGACTCCAGACACCGCGCGAAAAGCTGCGGATCGACGTTGCCGCCCGAACAGACCACCAGCGCATTGCGGCCCTCAAGTGGCGTCTTGCGCGCCAGAACGGCCGCAAGCGCCGCCGCGCCGCCTGGCTCGAGAACAAGCTTGAGCGTGCTGAAGGCGAAGTACATCGCCGCCAGCGCGTCTGCATCCGACACGGTCACCCCCGAGGCATCCTGCGCCAGGAGAACAGGCAAGGTGAGCCGGCCGGGCGCGGGAGCGAGCAGCGCATCAAGAACCGAGCCGGTTCGACGTTGATTGGACAATGGCTGGCGCGCCTGAAGCGAACGCCCGGTATCGTCGAAGCCCTCCGGCTCGACCACCACGATCCGCGCACGCGGGCAGGAAGCGCGCACCGCCAGGCTCCAGCCAGCGGCCAAGCCCCCTCCGCTGCAGCAGACCAGCACCGTGTCGATCGGCACGTCCGGTATCTGCCCGAGGGCTTCCAGCGCACCCGTTCCCGCGCCGGCCATGACGAGCGCATCGTCGAATGGCGGCACCAGCGTCAGCCCTTGGGTTTCGACGAGTTGGCGGCCTATGGCTTCGCGGTCGTCGTGCTCGCGGTCATAGAGCAACACGGTCGCACCGCGCTGGCGGCAGCCCTCGATCTTGATGGCTGGCGCATCCGCCGGCATGATGACCACGGCCGGCACGCCCAAGAGACGCCCGGCTTCCGAGACTGCCAAGGCATGGTTTCCCGATGAGTAGGCCACCACACCGCGAGCCCGTTCTGCGGCGGACATCGCCAGCATGCGGTTGCAAGCCCCGCGGAACTTGAAGGAACCACTTCGCTGAAGATTCTCGGCCTTGAGGAAGATTCGCCCACCGGAATGCGCATCCAATTCTCCGGAGCGCAGTAATGGTGTCGTGACGACATGGTCACGAATCCTTTCAGCAGCGCGGAACACGGCATCCACGTCAGCCGCCGACTTCAGCGGCGTATCGACGAACATTGCCGATGTCATTGCACACCTTCCACCGGGGTCGTCACGGCCGCGCGAGGTACCAGCGTGGGCGTGAGCAGTTGCGCGGCCTGCTGCAGCGCTCGCTCATAGCGCGCGCGCTCGGCCACGATCTGTTCGTCGGTCCACTCCCAGAAGCCATGGTTGCTCTTGGTGCCATAACGGCCCGCCGCAACTTTCTCGCGTAGCGTCCGGCTGGGCACGGCGGTGTTGCACAGGCTCGGGTAGATCGAGGAAGCCGCCGCGAGTTGCGTGTCCAGTCCCGCGAACTCCTTCTGCAGGATCGGCCCCGCCGCCACATAGCGAAACCCGAACCCGAAACGTACGGCCGCATCCACGTCTTCGGGCGAAGCCAGTCCGTCGTCGATCACTGCGAAAGCCTCTCGCATGAGCGCATGCTGGATGCGGTTCGCCAGAAAACCCGGTACGTCGCGATTGACACGCACGGGAATACGGCCCACGGCGGCAAAGATCCGGATCAGTTGATGCACCGTTTCATCGCTCGTGAACTCCCCCTTGGCGACCTCCACCAGGGGCACCAGATGGGCCGGCAGAAAGAAGTGGGCATTGGCCATTCGGGCCTTGCTGCCGCATGACGCGGCGATATCCGTGATGCGCATGCCGCTGCTGTTGGACCCAATAGGCACATGGCTGGGCACGCATGCATCAAGCTGACGAAACACCTCCTGCTTGACTTGCAGGTTTTCGGTAACGGTTTCAATCACGACATCGACGCTGGACCAGTCGACTTGCGCGAGCGAGGGACGCAGGTGCAACAACTCGCCGGAAAGCTGTCCGTCCAACTGTGCAACGGACTGCGCGACGTGCGCAGACACCGAGGGCCATTCGTGTGTGGCGGGCGACACTACCTGAGTAGCCCAACCGGCCCTCAGAAAAATGGCGGCGATGTCTCGCCCCATGATGCCGCCGCCAACCACAACCGCGGATCCGTCTTTCATATGCCTCTCTCTTTCTTGCTTGTGGGTTGACTTAACTGTATGCATGAGATACCATACAGTTCTACATTTACGATTAAAGTGTATGTCATCTGTACGCAAACAACAACCCTACAGCAAAAAAGGGACAACCCATTGGCGCGCATCCATCGACGATCTGGGCGGCCCAACCTACCTGCGCATCGTCGAACTGCTGCTGCAGGATGTGCGGGAAGGCCGCTTGAAGACCGGCGACCCGCTGCCCTCGCAGCGGGAGTTGGCAAGACAGCTGGGGATCAATTTCACGACGGTCACTCGCGCCTATGACGAGGCCAAGCGCTTGGGCCTGATTCAGTCCCGTCATGGCCAGGGCACGTTCGTGGCGGGCGAGAAGGAAATCGCGCAGACCGGCGTGGAACCTCGAGCGCCCGGCAAGGCTCAAGAGGCCATCGATCTCACTTCAACCTGGCCACCCAACCTTGAAATCGCGGCGACTTTGGCCACGGAAGTACGGCTCCTTGCCCAAGAGCGGACTTTTGACTTTTTGGCGCGCCGAGGAGGCACGGTGCCCGCCCTGGATCTTGCCGCGGGCGAAGCCTGGCTCCAGCCCCGTTTCGACGCGCCGCTTGCTAGACGCGTGGCAATGGCTGCCGGCACGCGCAACGCGCTGATAGCCTTGTTGTCCAGCCTGGTGGGCACCGGCGGCAGTCTGCTGGTGGAAGCGATGATTTGGCCCACCATCCGTACAGTGGCGGCGCTCCTGGGCATCAAGCTCGTACCGGTGCAACTGGATGAGCAAGGATTGGTGCCGCAGGCACTGGAAAAGGCGGCAGACGCATCCCAGGCGACCGCCTTGTACTGCGTTCCCACCGTACAGAATCCGACCGGCGCCGTGATGGGCCTGGAGAGGCGGCGCGAAATCCTCGCGGTCGCCAAGCGGCGCGGCCTGACCATCATCGAAGACGATGCTTATGGCGGCCTGCAAACAGCGCCACCACCGCTACTGGGGGCGCTGGCTCCCGATATCACTTACAGCCTGTTCGGCTTGGCCAAGCTGATCTCGCCCAGCTTGCGGATCTCCTACGTCGTGGCGCCCGACCCACAGAAGGCGGGACGCCTGACCGACGTGTTGCGCGCCACGATGCAAACGGCGCCCCCCTTGGAAGCCGCACTGGCCACGCGTTTGATTAACCAAGGGACGCTGGTTGAACTCATAGCCCAGGTCCGCACCGAAGCGCAGGTGCGCCAGACACTGGCGCAGCGGCTGCTGGCCGGACAAGCAGCGGCCATTCCAGAGGAAGGCCTCTTTCTCTGGCTGCCTCTTCCCGGCCAGTGGGACGCGTCCGAATTCGCGGATCGATTACGGCAGGAAGGCGTCCTGGTGGCGCCAGGAAAGATGTTCGCAGTAGATCCGGCACAGGCCCCCAATGCGATACGCATTGCCACCGGCGCAGTCAACACCGCCGAAGAACTGGCCCTCTCGCTTCAGCGCATCCAAAGCCTGTTGAAGCAGAACGCCTCGCTGCTTGGCTCAATCGACTGATTCACTTGGCGCTGCTCAGTGGACACAAAAAAACCCGCAGAGCTAGGCTTTGCGGGTTTCGGGGCAACGCTGGGCATTGCTTGGCATATTCTTGGTGGCCTGGGGCGGAATCGAACCACCGACACGCGGATTTTCAATCCGCTGCTCTACCAACTGAGCTACCAGGCCGTGTCGCAACGAACGCTGCAACGAAGCTTCACCGGCTGCGCGTCAATTACGCGCGTCCCGTAAAGAACGCAGGATATTACACACTTTTTGGACCGTTGGCAAAACGCCCCGCCCAATCCCCCAGTGCCCCCCCTGGCGACCCCACGTCGCACCCCTCCCTCCTCCCTACCCTTTATAATGGCGGGTGGCCCTCCTCATCCGTGGCCTTTTTCCCTCCTGCCCCATGTCCGTCGACGTTCTTACATTCGGCCTGAATCACGTCTCCGCCCCGGTCTCGGTGCGGGAACGGGTGTCGCTGCCGCTGGAGCTGGTCAGTCCGGCGCTGGCGGGGCTGCGGTCGGCGTTCGGCGGCGCGGTGCGCGAGGCGGCCATCCTGTCCACCTGTAATCGCACCGAGATCTACTGTGCGGCCGAACCGGGCGTGGCCGAGCACCTGCCGGCCTGGCTGGCGAGCTATCGGCAGTTCGACGACCGGTCGCTGCAACCCCATCTTTATCGCCACATCCAGCACGACGCCGTGCGGCACGCGTTCCGCGTGGCCAGCGGGCTGGATTCGATGGTGCTGGGCGAGCCACAAATTCTCGGGCAGATGAAGGACGCGGTGCGCGCCGCCGAGGAAGCCGGGGCGATGGGCACGCTGTTGCACCAGTTGTTCCAGCGCACGTTCTCGGTGGCCAAGGAAGTCCGTTCGCAAACCGCGATCGGCGCGCAGTCGGTGTCGATGGCCGCGGCCGCGGCGCGGCTGGCCGAGCGGGTGTTCGGCGATCTGGCCGAGGTCAATGTGCTGCTGATCGGCGCGGGCGAGATGATCGAGCTCTGTGCGACACACCTGGCCGCGCATCATCCGAAGAAGATGGTGGTGGCCAATCGCACGGTGGAACGTGCCGAGACGCTGGCCTCGAAGTTCTCGGCCGGCGCGATTCGGCTGTCGGAACTGCCCGAGAAGTTGGCGGATTTCGACGTGGTGGTGTCGAGCACGGCCAGTTCGCTGCCCATCCTGGGGCTGGGCATGGTGGAACGCGCCACCAAGACGCGCCGCCACCGGCCGATGGTGATGATAGACCTGGCGGTGCCGCGCGACATCGAACCCGAGGTCGGCCGGCTGGACGACGTGTATCTGTATTCGGTGGACGATCTGGGCCGGCTGGTGCAGAACGCGTCCGACGCGCGCAAGGCGGCGGTGGTGCAGGCCGAAGCCATCATCGAGACGCGGGTGCAGAATTTCATGCACTGGATGGATACACGCACGGTGGTGCCGGTCATCCGCGACCTGCACCAGGCGGCCGACGCGATGCGGCAGGCCGAGCTGGATCGCGCCCGCAAGGCGCTGGCCCGGGGCGATGCACCCGAGCAAGTCCTGGAACAATTGGCGCACGGCCTGACGCAGAAGTACCTGCACGGCCCGCTGTCCGCCCTCAACCATAGCGAAGGCGCCGACCGCCAGCAGCTGCTGGCCTGGTTGCCGCGCCTGTTCTCGTCGCGTTCCGAGCGCAACCATTAGCCTTTCATGAAAGCATCGATGCGGGCCCGGCTCGAGCAGTTGTCTCGACGCCTTGCCGAACTGGACGCGTTGCTCGCGGCGCCTGAAACCGCCAGCGACATGGACACCTTTCGCAAGCTGTCGCGCGAGCGCGCGGAGATCGAGCCGGTCGCCAATGGCTTCAAGCAGTACGAAGGCACCGAGGCGGACATCGAGACGGCCCAGGAGATGCTGGGCGATCCCGACATGAAGGCCATGGCCGAGGAAGAGCTGCGCGCGGGCAGGGAACGGCTGGAAGAGCTTGAGGGCGAGCTGCGCATCCTGCTGCTGCCGCGCGATCCCGACGACAGCCGCAGCCTGTTCCTGGAAGTGCGCGCCGGCACGGGCGGCGACGAGAGCGCGCTGTTCGCGGGCGATCTGCTGCGCATGTACACCCGCTATGCCGAGCGCAATCGCTGGCAGGTGGAAATCATGTCGATGAGCGAGTCGGAGCTGGGCGGCTACAAGGAAGTGATCGCACGCATCGCGGGCGACGGCGCCTACGGCAAGCTGAAGTTCGAATCGGGCGGGCACCGCGTGCAGCGGGTCCCGGCCACGGAAACGCAGGGCCGCATCCACACGTCGGCGTGCACGGTGGCGATCATGCCGGAAGCGGACGAAGTGGCCGAGGTGCAGATCAATCCCGCCGACCTGCGCATCGATACCTTCCGCGCCAGCGGCGCGGGCGGGCAGCACATCAACAAGACCGATTCGGCGGTGCGCATCACCCACCTGCCCACGGGCATCGTGGTCGAATGCCAGGACGACCGTTCGCAGCACCGCAACCGCGACAAGGCGATGAAGGTGCTGGCGGCCCGGATCAAGGACAAGGAACAGCGCGAGCGCCATGCCAAGGAAGCCGCGCACCGCAAGAGCCTGGTCGGCTCGGGCGACCGTTCCGAGCGCATCCGCACCTACAACTTCCCGCAGGGCCGGGTGACCGACCACCGCATCAACCTGACGCTGTACAAGCTGCAGAACGTGCTGGACGGCGACCTGGAAGAGCTGATCTCCGCGCTGGCCTCGGAACACCAGGCCGAGTTGCTGGCCGCGCTGGGCGACGACTGAGCGCCATGGCCACCGCGCGCGAGCTGATCGCCGGCTGCGGCCTGCCGCTGCTGGAGGCCCGCATGCTGCTGGAGCGGGCCCTGGGCGTCGGCCGCGCCTGGCTGATCGCCCACGACGACGAGGCCCTGCCCGAGGACCAGGTCACGCGTTTCCGGGACTGGGCGCGGCGGCGCGGCAATGGCGAGCCCATGGCTTATCTCGTGGGCGAGCGCGAGTTCATGGGCCACGATTTCCAGGTGTCGCCGGCGGTGCTGATTCCCCGCCCCGAAACCGAGCTGCTGGTGGAAACCGCGCTGGAGCACCTGCGCGGCCGGGCCACCCCGCGTGTGCTGGACCTGGGCACCGGCAGCGGCACCATCGCCGTCTCGATCGCGCTGGCCCGCCCCGACGCGGTGGTCGAGGCCACGGACCTGAGCGCCGACGCGCTGGCGGTGGCCGCCGCCAACGCCCGGCGGCTGGGCGCGGCCGTCGCGTTTCTGCCGGGCGACTGGTACGGGGCCTTGAACGGCGCCGCGCCCGCCCCCACCTATGACGCGATCGTTTCCAATCCGCCCTACATCGCCGCCGCCGATCCGCACCTGTCGCAAGGCGACCTGCGCCATGAACCGCCGCTGGCCCTGACGGACCGGGCCGATGGGCTGGAGGCGCTGCGCGCCATCGTCCGCGGCGCCCCGGCCTGGCTCAAACCGGGCGGCGCGCTGTGGATGGAGCATGGCTGGGACCAGGCCGGCCAGGTGCGGGACTTGCTGGACGCCGCCGGATTCGTCCGCGTCGAAAGCCGCCGCGACCTGGCCGGCATCGAGCGGATTTCCGGCGGATACCTATAATCGACATCATCACCTTTCACTCTGTACGAGGATCGCCATGAGCGACGTGCAAGATTTCATCCGGCAGACCGTTACCGACAACCCTGTCGTGCTGTTCATGAAGGGCACCGCCCAGTTCCCGCAATGCGGCTTCTCGGGGCGCGCCATCCAGCTGCTCAAGGCCAACGGCGTGCGCCAGCTGGCCACCGTGAACGTGCTGGAAGACGACGCGGTGCGCCAGGGCATCAAGGAATATTCCAACTGGCCCACCATCCCGCAGCTCTACATCAAGGGCGAGTTCATCGGCGGCTCGGACATCCTGGCCGAGCTGCACGAAAGCGGCGAGCTCAAGCAGTTGCTGGCGGACGCCGGCGTCGTGGCCTGAGCAGGAACCGGCCGGGCCATGCGGATCTATCTTGCCGGGCCGGACGTGTTCCGGCCCGACGCCCGCGCCCATGGCCAACGGCTGAAGGCCTCCTGCGCCCGGCACGGCTACGAGGGCCTGTTCCCCCTGGATGAGCCGGCGCCGCACGCCGCGCCCCAGGACATCGCGCGAAGCATCTACCAGGCCAACCTGGCGCTGCTGGAGCGGGCCGACGTGGTCATGGCCAACCTGGCGCCCTTCCGCGGGCAGGAGCCGGACTCGGGCACCGCGTTCGAGATCGGCTATGCCGCCGCGCGGGGCAAGCCCGTCTGGGGCTACGCCGACGATACGCGGCCGATGGCGCGGCGCATCGCCACCGGCACGGACGCCGCAGGCAACCCGGTGGACGGCCAAGGCCATCTGGTCGAGAATTTCGAGCTGGGCCTGAACCTGATGCTGGCCTGCAGCGTCACCCTGGTCCAGGGCGGCCCCGACGACTGCCTGCAAGCCATCGCCGCGGCGCACGCGGCCTCTCCCTCCCACCAGGAGTCATCATGAATCTCACGCGCAACGCGCTCGCGGCCGTGGCGCTGACCGCCGCGCTCCATGCTCCGGGCCATGCCGCCGACGCGGCCGCCATCGAGACCGAGACGCAGATGCTCAAGACGCTGCTGACCGCCATCGAGGGCGGCAACTACCAGCAGTTCGTCGCCTCGGGCAGCACCGATTTCGCCAAGCTGGACCGGGCCCAGTTCGACGCCGTGGCCACGCAGCTGGGACCGCGCCTGCACGCCGGCTACCAGGTGCAGCGCCTGGGCGACTACCGGCAGCAGTCCTACGAGTTCTCGCTGTGGAAGATCACGTTCAAGGACGGCGGCGACGACCTGGTCGGCACGCTCAACCTGCAGGGCGGCAAGGTCGGCGGCTTCGTGCTGCGCTGATCAGGCCCGCCTGGGCGCGGCCGCGGGCAGCCGCCGCACCCAGAACGCATACAGGGACAGGGCCGACAGCGTGCACACGGCCATGATGCCGGTAATGGCCCGCGCGCTGTGGCCGTCATAGAGCAGGGTCACGAGCGACCCCGACAGCGCGCCCACCGCCATCATCACGCAACTGACCACGGCCGAGGCCATGCCGGCCACCTCGGGCAGGGGCTCCACCGCCGCGTGCGAGGCATTCGGCGCGATCATGCCGAACGAGAAGGTGTTCAGCATCAGGAGCGGCACCAGCGACCACGCCGACAAGGCATCGGCGAACCCCAGCACCGCCAGCGCCACGCTGGTCGAACTCGACAGGATCAGCCCGGTCCACAAGAGCTTGTGTGGCGCGATGCCGCGCGCGTTCAGGCGGCCGTTGATGAGCGAGGCCGCCATGATGCCGAAGGCCGTCATCGCGAACACGACGCCGAAGGCCTGCGGCGACATGCCCAGCAACTGCATCATCAACAGCGGCGACCCGGTGATGTAGGCGAACTGGCAGCCGAAGGTCAGCGCGTTGACCAGGGTGTTGCCCAGCAGGATGGGATTGCCCAGCACCCGCGCATAGGTGCGCAGCAGCGCGCCCACCGAGATGCGCACGGGCTCGGCGCCGGCGGGCCGGGTCTCGGCCATGCCCAGGTACACCGCCAGGGTCGTCGCCACGCCCGCCAGGGCCATCACCCAGTAGATCGAACGCCAGCCGGCGAAGTACATGACCCAGCTGCCCAAGGTAGGCGCGATCATGGGCGCGACGATGCGCATGCTGGCGACGTACGACAGCCGGGCGCGCGCGACGTGGCCCTGGAACAGGTCGCGCACGATGGTCAGCGCCATGACCGAGCCGGCGCCCGCCCCCACCCCTTGCAGCACGCGGAACACCAGCAGCGAAGCCAGGCTGGGCGCCAGCGCACACGCCGCGCTGGCCAGCGAGAACAGCACGCCGCCGAACAGCACGATGGGACGCCGGCCGTAGCGGTCGGCCAACGGACCATAGGCCAGCGGCGCGATGGCGAAGCCGGCCAGGAACAGGCTCAGGGTCAGGGCGGCGCTGGAGGGAGGAACGTGCAGGTCCAGGCCGATGGCCGCCAGGGCGGGCAGTGCCATGTCGGTGGAGAGCGCCGGCAACGCGGACAATGAGGCCAGAAGCAGGACGAATGCCGCGGAGTCGGGACGTATGCGCATGGCCGGCAGTTTACCGCCTTTGCCCCGGCCGGCCCGGCCCCTGGCTGGAGCCGGACCGTGGCCCGCATCAGAACGTGATGTTGGCGGCCAGCCAGAACGTGCGGCCCGGCTGGATGGTGCCCCGGGTCGATTGCGAGGAATGGATGTACTCGTTCAGGTACACCGTGTCGCCCGCGCCGTTCACGTAGGACTTGAACTTCATGAAATCCTTGTCCAGCAGGTTGTAGACGGTGCCGGTCAGGGTCACCGTTTTCGAGACCTTGTAGGACCCGCCCAGGTGCAGCAGCGAATAGGCCTTCAGGTCGCCCACCGCCTGCTGGGCCCGCAGGTTGTCGCCGGTAAGCGAACCCGGATCGCCGTCGAAACGGCGGCTCTTGCCGCGGAACTCGGCGCGCAGCCACATGGCGAACTTGTCGGTGGCCTGCCAGCGCAGGTTGGCGTTGGCCATGTGCTTGGGCGTGTCGGCCAGCTTGCCGCCGTAGACACCGCCATTCTTCACCTCGCTGTCGGTGAAGGTGTAGTTCAGCGCCAGCGTCCAGCGCGGGGCCAGCGGCACGCGCGTGCCCAGTTCCAGGCCGCGCGTGGTGGCCTGCTCCAGGTTGACCTGCTGGCCGAACTCGGCCTGGGTCGGCAGCGCGCCGATCGAGATGCAGCCCGGCTGGTTGGGGTTGGCCGCGTAGTCGCAGTTGGGTATGCCCTTGGCCGCGGCGGAGATCTTGTCCTTGAAGCGGTTGTGGAACAGCGTCGCGTTGGCGGTCAGGCCGGCCAGGTTGTCGTAGTTGACGCCGACCTCGGTGCTGGTGCTGACCTCGGGCTTGAGGTTGGGGTTGCCGATGGTGAGCGTGCGGCCCTGGCCGCTGATGCCGTTGATGCCGTCATGCAGCTGGTTCAGGCGCGGCGTGCGATAGCCGCGGCTGACGCCGCCCTTGACCGTCCAGTTGGGCGTGGTGTTCCACACCAGGTAGCCGCGCGGGCTGAAATGGCCGCCGAAGGCGTCGTGGTGGTCGTAGCGCACGCCGGTGGTCAGCGCCAGGTCCTCGCGCAGGCGCCATTCGTCTTCGGCGAACAGCGACTTGGTGGCCTGCTTGTAGCGCTTGGTGGCCAGGCCGTCCGTCATCTCGGCGTCCCAGTACTGGCCGCCCACGGTCAGCATGTGCGAGTCGCCGATGGCCTTGATCAGCTTGGTGTCCAGCACGATGTTGGTGGTTTCCAGCTTGCGGGGCGCCCCCGGCACCAGCACCGCCGCCAGCGGCGAATTGGCCGCGATGTTGGGCACCGTGCGGCCCAGCGTCTCGGTGTTGTTGACCATGAGGCTCGATTGCACGGTGCCGAACTCGAACCGGCTGGTGTGGCCGACGGCCACCTGGTCGCGGTTGAAGCGCAGGTCGCGGCTATAGCCGTTGTAGGTGTTGGTGGACGGGTCGTCCAGCGTGCCGAGCTGGCTCTCGTCGTTGTTGTACCACTGGCGGGAACGGTCGACGTCCAGCCAGAAGTCGTGCTGCTTGTTCGGCGTCAGCGTGAGCTTGGCGCCGGCCGTGTAGATCCGCGACTCCACCGGCGCCGGACCGCGCTTGCTGATGCTGCCGGTGCCCTCGGGCAGGTCGATGTCGGTCGCGCCGCGGTTGAAGATGCCGCCGCGCACGGCCAGGCCCAGCACTTCAGGCACCAGCGGACCGCTTACGTAGAAGTTCGCGTTGGAGGTATCGCCGAAGTCGCTGTTCTGCGGGATGCCCTTGTCGAAGGTGACCGAACCGCCCCAGGCCGTGGCGACCTTCTTGGTGATGATGTTGACCACCCCGCCCATGGCGTCCGAGCCGTAAAGCGTGGACATGGGCCCGCGGATGACCTCGATGCGCTCGATGGCCGAGAGCGGCGGCATGAAGCTGGTGCTGGTCTCGCCGAAGCCGTTGGGTGTGACGTCGCCGGCGGCATTCTGGCGCCGGCCATCGATCAGGATCAGCGTGTAGTCGCTGGGCAGGCCGCGGATACTGATGTTCAGGCCGCCGGTCTTGCCGGTGTTGCCCCGCACGTCCACCCCTTCGACCTCGCTCAGGGCCTCCGCCAGGTTGTTGTAGCGCTTCTCCTGCAGGGCTTCCTGCCCGATCACGGTGATGCTGGCGGGAGCGTTCTTGATTTCCTGTTCATATCCCGTCGCGGTCACGACGATGGGCGCGAGTTCGGTCGTGGGTTCCTGCGCCAGGACCTTGCCGGAGGCGAGCGCGGCAAGGACGGCAAGATGGGACGTGGAAAGCAGGAAAGGAACGCCCCGGTTGGCTAAAGCCATTCTTGAAATTCTCCAGGTGAAGGGGGAGATCCGACCCAGGCGCCGCAGAACGCCTTGGACGAACCTGACAAAAAGCTGACTTACAACAAGCTGAAACACACGAATAGTAATCATTCTTATCATCATTTGTCGAATCGAGGCCCCGCCTCGTTTCTGGGCACTTCTGTGGTGCATCGCACAAGATTGGGGTGCGCACCGGGCGCCATTCGCGGATTTCCCTGGCGTACGAGTGGTGGCACGCCTATTGCTTGATCGATGTACCGGCCAATGAGGGCCGGCAGACAACTCAGCGGTAGGAACAACGGCGTTCCGCAGCGACCAGGCACGGCCTTGTTCGCGCGGAACGCTTTTTTGCCTGGAGCGCCGGATGAAACCCACCCCTACGCATGACCCTTCCCCCGTAGCCGCCACGCCCGATGGCGGGCGGCGCAGGCTGCTGGCCGCCGGTGCCGCCACGGGCCTCATGAGCCTGGTCGATCCGCTGGTACGCGCCGGCGCCTGGGCGGCGGGCTCGGACGCGCCGGAGAAGGCCGAGGTCAGGATCGGCTTCATCCCGCTGACCGACTGCGCCTCGGTGGTGATGGCGTCGACGCTGGGCCTGGACAAGAAGTACGGCGTGAAGATCACGCCGGTGAAGGAAGCGTCGTGGCCCGGCGTGCGGGACAAGCTGATCAACGGCGAACTGGACCTGGCCCACGTGCTGTACGGCCTGGTCTACGGCGTGCAGCTGGGCATAGGCGGCCCGCGCAAGGACATGGCCGTGCTGATGAGCCTGAACAACAACGGCCAGGCCATCACCATCTCGAACAAGCTTCGGGACAAGGGCGCCCGCGACGGCGCCTCGCTGGCGAAGCTGATGAAGAGCGAGAAGGCCGAATACACCTTCGCGCAGACTTTTCCGACCGGCACGCATGCGATGTGGATCTACTACTGGCTGGCCGCCTACGGCATCAACCCCATGCGCGACGCCAAGGTGATCACCGTGCCGCCGCCGCAAATGGTGGCGAACATGCGGGTGGGCAACATGGACGGCTTCTGCGTGGGCGAACCCTGGAATGCGCGGGCCATCATCGACAGGATCGGCTTCACCGCCACCACCACGCAGGGCATCTGGACCGACCATCCCGAGAAAGTCCTGGGCACGACCGCGGAGTTCGTGCAGCGCTATCCGAACACCGCGCGCGCCGTGACGGCGGCGGTGCTGGAGGCGGGCAAGTTCATCGACGCCTCGGCCTCCAACCGTCGCAAGACGGCCGAGACCATCGCCGCCAAATCCTATGTGAACACCGACGTGGACGTGATCCTGGACCGCATGCTGGGACGCTACTCGGACGGGCTGGGCAAGACCTGGGACGACCCCGACGCCATGAAATTCTTCAACGACGGCGCCGCCAACTTCCCCTATCTGTCGGACGGCATGTGGTTCCTGACCCAGCACAAGCGCTGGGGCCTGCTCAAGAGCCATCCCGACTATCTCGCGACGGCGCGGCAAGTCAATCGCATCGACGTCTACAAACAGGCAGCGAGCGCGGCCGGCGTCTCGCTGCCCAAGTCCGAAATGCGTTCGTCCAAGCTGGTCGACGGGGTCGTCTGGGACGGGAAGAATCCCGCCGCCTATGCCGACGGCTTCAAGATCAACGCGGCCTGAGCGCCGCCCCGGGAGCCCCGCCATGACCGCCACGGCACGTACCCTTTCCCCCGACCCCGCCGCCGCCCCGCCCGTCGCCGAGGTCATCGACCTGCATGCGGCGGTGCCGCCGGCCGCCGCGATGCCACCCCGCCCGCCCCTGCTCGCCCGCGTCGACTGGCGCAGCGTCTGGGAAACCCTGGTCAGGACGGTGGCCGGCCCCTGCCTGGGCTTCGCCCTGCTGATCCTGGTCTGGCAACTGGTGTCCAACGCCATCCCCGAGATCCCCACCCCCGCCGTGACGGGCAAGGCGGCGCTGGCGCTGTTCTCCGATCCGTTCTACGACAACGGCCCGAACGACCAGGGCATAGGCTGGAACCTGCTGTCGTCGCTGCGCCGCGTGGCCATCGGCTTCGGCCTGGCGGCGCTGGTCGGCATCCCCGCCGGCTTCATCATCGGCCGCTTCGCCGCGGTCAGCGCCGTGGTCTCGCCCCTGGTCAGCCTGCTGCGCCCGGTATCGCCGCTGGCGTGGCTGCCGCTGGGCCTGCTGCTGTTCAAGGCGGCCAACCTGGCCGCCATCTGGGCCATCTTCATCTGCTCCATCTGGCCGATGATCATCAACACCGCCGTCGGCGTGACGCGCGTGCCGCAGGACTACATGAACGTGGCGCGGGTGCTGAAGCTGTCGGAATGGAAGGTGATGACCCGCGTGCTGCTTCCCGCCGTGCTGCCCTACATGCTGACGGGCGTGCGGCTGTCCATCAGCACCGCCTGGCTGGTGATCGTCGCCGCGGAAATGCTGACCGGCGGCGTGGGCATCGGCTTCTGGCTGTGGGACGAATGGAACAACCTCAAGGTCGAGCACATCGTGATCGCCATCTTCGTGATCGGCATCGTCGGCCTGGTGCTGGAAGCCCTGCTGACGCAACTGGTCAAGCGCTTCACCTACGCCGACTGACATCCCAAGGAAATCGCCATGGACAAGTTCCTCAGCATCGAAAACGTGGGCCAGGTCTTCAAGACCCGCAAGGGCAGCTTCGTGGCCCTGCGCGACATCGACCTGACCGTCGCCAAGGGCGAGTTCATTTCCCTGATCGGCCATTCGGGCTGCGGCAAGTCGACGCTGCTCAATCTGGTGGCGGGCCTGACGCGGCCGACCTCCGGCGCGCTGATCTGCGCGGGGCGAGAGATCGACGGCCCCGGCCCCGAGCGCGCGGTGGTGTTCCAGAACCATTCGCTGCTGCCCTGGCTGAGCTGCTACAAGAACATCCACCTGGGCGTGGAACGGGTGTTCGGCGCCACCGAAAGCAAGGCCCGGCTGCGCGAACGCACGCTGGCCGCGCTGCAGCTGGTCGGCCTGGCGCACGCCGAGCACAAACTGCCGCACGAGATCTCGGGCGGCATGAAACAGCGCGTGGGCATCGCCCGCGCGCTGGCGATCGAACCCGACGTGCTGCTGATGGACGAGCCCTTCGGCGCGCTGGATGCGCTGACCCGCGCGCACCTGCAGGACGAGCTGCTGGAGATCGTGGCCAAGACGGGCAGCACGGTGATCATGGTCACCCACGACGTGGACGAGGCGGTGCTGCTGTCGGACCGCATCGTGATGCTGACCAACGGTCCGGCCGCCACCGTGGGCGAGATCCTGGACGTGCGCCTGCCCCGGCCGCGCAGCCGGGTCGAACTGACCGACGACGAGCATTACCATGCCTGCCGCACGGCCGTCATCGACTTCCTGTACCGCAAGCAGAGCCATCCCGCGCGCGAGGCGGCCTGACCGTCTTCCCATGCCCCGAGTCCTGCTGGTCAACGACACCGACAAGCCCATCGCCGAACTGCGCGAGGCCTTGCAGCGGGCCGGCTACGAGATCCTGGCCGACGTCGCGCATGCCCGCGCGCTGCTGCACGCGGTCGAGACCCAGCGGCCGGACGTGATCCTGATCGATACCGAGTCGCCCACCCGCGACACGCTGGAACAACTGGCGGTCATGAACGCCGCGGCGCCACGGCCGGTGGTCATGTTCTCGGACACCGCCGACCAGTCCGTCATCCGGGCCGCGGTGCGCGCCGGGGTCACGACCTACGTGGTCGACGGGATGGCGCCCGCGAAGCTGGCGCCCATCCTGGAAGTGGCCTGTGCCCGCTTCGACGAGGAAGACAAGCTGCGGCGGCGCCTGGCCGAGGTCGAGCAGCAACTGGCCGACCGCAAGGACATCGACCGCGCCAAGGGGTGGCTGATGGACAGGCACGGGCTGAGCGAAGCCGAGGCGTTCGAGCTGCTGCGCGGCCAGGCCATGAAACAAGGCGTCAGGCTGGGCGACGTCGCGCGGCAGCTGCTGTCGATGCCGGGCCAGGCGGGCCCATGAACGGAGCTACCACCATGTCCTCTCCTCCAACGCCGCAGGCGGGCCACGTGATCGCGGGGTCCGACGCGCCCGAGAAACCCCAGCTACGCGTGGGCTTCATCGCGCTGACCGATTGCGCGCCGCTGGTCATCGCGGTGGCGCGAGGCTACGACCGCAAGTACGGGCTGGAGATCGTCCTGCAACGGCAGCCTTCGTGGGCGGCAGTGCGCGACAGGCTGCTGTCGGGCGACCTGGACGCCTCGCACGCGCTGTACGGACTGGGATATGGCATCCAGCTGGGATTGGGCGGTCCGCAGCGCGACATGGCGATGCTGATGTCGCTGAACCAGGGCGGACAGGCCATCACGCTGTCGCGTGCGCTGGGTTCCCAGGCGCGCAGCGGCGCGGCGCTGGCCCGCGTCATCCATGGGTCGCCCGAGCGTCCGACCTTCGCCCATACCTTTCCGACCGGTTCCCACGCCATGCTGCTGTACTACTGGCTGGCCGCGCACGGCATCCATCCGCTGCATGACGTGCGCAGCACCGTCATCCCGCCGCCCCAGATGGCCGAGGCGCTGCGACGCGGCGACGTGGACGGCTATTGCGTGGGCGAGCCCTGGAACGCACTGGCGCAGAGCGAGGGCAAGGGCATCACCGTCGCGCTGACTTCCGAAGTGTGGCCCAACCATCCCGAGAAGGTGCTGGCCTGCACCCGGGACTTCGCCGATCGCCATCCGAACACGGCGCGGGCCCTGATCATGGCGCTGCTCGAAGCGTGCCGCTACCTGGACGTGCCCGCCCACCGGGAGGAAGCGGCCTCGTGGCTGGCGCTGCCCGATTTCGTCGACGCGCCGCGCGACGTGATCGCTTCGCGCCTGCTGCCGGAGAAGGCCATGGACAGCAGCGCGCCGGGCATACGCTTCTTCGCCGACGGCGAAGCGAATTTTCCGTATCTGTCGGACGGCATGTGGATGGCCACCCAGTACCGGCGGTGGGGCATGCTGCGCGAGGACCCGGACTACCTGCGCGTCGCGCAGTCCATCAACCGCCTGGACCTGTATCGCGAGGCGGCCGCGCAACTGGGCGTGGCGGTACCCGTCTCCACCATGCGTTCGAGCCGGCTCATCGACGGCCGGACCTGGGACGGGGGCCATGCCGCGGGCTACGCGCGCGGCTTCGATATCCGGGCCTGACGCCGCCGACCCCGCGCGCGGGATCGGGCATGGGCCGCCCCGCCAGGGTGCGGCCCATGCCCGGCATGCACAAGGCCGGTGCACCGCGCCAGGCCCGCTTCCCCCATCCATCCTGCATCCCGCCCGCATACACCGGGCATCCCTGCTCTTGCGCCGGGCCGGCACGCCCCTTGCTTAATACCGGATACGGCCGCTTGCGCGGCCCGAACCCGGACAACGGCGTCCCCTCGCAGCCCCGCTGCGGCGGGACGCCGTTGTCGCTTCCGGAACAGTCTGACCGAGTCGAACATGATGAACAGAGCGAAACTGGTTGTGGTGGGCAATGGCATGGCGGGCATACGCACGCTGGAAGAGCTGCTGGCGCTGGCGCCCGACCGCTACGACATCACGGTCTTCGGCGCCGAGCCGCACCCGAACTACAACCGCATCCTGCTGTCGCCAGTCCTGGCCGGCGAGCAGGATTTCCAGGACATCGTGCTCAACCCCTTGTCCTGGTACGAGCAGCACGGCATCGCCCTGCGCACCGGCACGCCGGTCGCGCGCATCGACAGGCGGCGCCGCGTGGTGGTGGCGGCCGACGGCACCGAGGCGCCCTATGACCGCCTGCTGCTGGCCACCGGATCCACCCCCTTCATCCTGCCGATCCCGGGCAAGGACCTGGACGGGGTCATCACCTATCGCGACATCCACGACACGCAGAAGATGATCTCGGCGGCCCGCACCCAGCGACGCGCGGTCGTCATCGGCGGCGGCCTGCTGGGCCTGGAGGCGGCCAACGGCCTGAAGCTGCGCGGCATGGACGTAAGCGTGGTGCACCTGGGCGAGTGGCTGCTGGAGCGCCAGCTCGACCGCACGGCGGGCAAGATGCTGGAGGCCTCGCTGGCCGATCGCGGACTGGATTTCCTGCTGGGCCGCTCGACCAGCGAGATCCTGGGCGACGAGGCCGGCCGCGTGCGCGGCGTGCGTTTCAAGGACGGCTCGGAAATCGACACCGACCTGGTGGTGATGGCCGTGGGCATCCGGCCCAACACGGCGCTGGCCGAGGCCGCCGGCCTGCACTGCCGCCACGGCGTCGTCGTCAACGACGTGCTGCAGACCTTCGATCCGCGCATCTACGCCGTGGGCGAATGCGTCAATCATCGCGGCACCGCCTATGGCCTGGTGGCGCCGCTGTTCGAGATGGCCAAGGTGGCCGCCAACCACCTGGCCGAGCTGGGCTACGGCGCGTACAAGGGCTCGGTGCTGTCGACCAAGCTCAAGGTCACGGGCATAGACCTGTTCTCGGCCGGCGACTTCACCGGCGGCACCGACACCGAGGACATCGTGCTGTCCGACCCGGCCGGCGGCGTCTACAAGCGGCTGGTCATCAAGGACGACAAGCTGGTGGGCGCCTGCCTGTACGGCGATACGGTGGACGGCGCATGGTACTTCAAGCTCTTGCGGGACGGCCGGGCCATCGGCGAACTGCGCGATCGCCTGATGTTCGGCGAATCGAGCGTGGGCGACGCCGGCGTGCAGGGGCAGAGCCGCGCGGCCGCCATGCAGGACGCCGACGAGGTGTGCGGCTGCAACGGCGTCTGCAAGGGCACCATCGTGCGCGCCATCCAGGACCAGGGCCTGTTCACCGTGGACGACGTCAAGAAACACACCAAGGCCGCCAGTTCCTGCGGCTCGTGCACCGGCCTGGTGGAACAGATCCTGATGAACACGCTGGGCTCCAATTTCCAGGAAGCGCCCAAGACCAAGGCCGTGTGCGGCTGTACCGACCACAGCCACGCGGCGCTGCGCCAGGCCATACGCGAACACCGGCTGCTGAGCCACGCCCAGGTCCACGACTTCATGGACTGGCGCACGCCCAACGGCTGCAGCACCTGCCGGCCCGCGATCAACTACTACCTGGTTTCGACCTGGCCGCACGAGGCGGTGGACGACCCGCAAAGCCGCTTCATCAACGAACGCGCGCACGCCAACATCCAGAAGGACGGCACGTTCTCGGTGGTGCCACAGATGAAGGGCGGCGTGACCAACGCCGCCGAGCTGCGCCGCATCGCCGACGTGGCGGACAAGTACGCCATTCCCATGGTCAAGGTCACGGGCGGACAGCGCATCGACCTGCTGGGCGTGAAGAAGGAAGACCTGGTGTCCGTCTGGCGCGACCTGGGCATGAACTCCGGCCATGCCTACGGCAAATCCATCCGCACCGTGAAGACCTGCGTGGGCATGGAGTTCTGCCGCTTCGGCACGCAGAACAGCACGCAGATGGGCATCGAACTGGAGACCATGCTGGCCAACATGTGGAGTCCGCACAAGGTCAAGCTGGCGGTGTCGGGCTGCCCGCGCAATTGCGCCGAATCGGGCATCAAGGACGTGGGGGTGATCGCGGTCGACAGCGGCTGGGAGATCTACGTGGGCGGCAACGGCGGCATCAAGACCGAGGTGGCGCAGTTCCTGGCCAAGGTGCGGACGCCGGACGAGGTCAAGGAATATGCCGGCGCCTTCCTGCAGCTCTATCGGGAAGAGGCCTGGTACCTGGACCGGACCGTGCACTACATCGAACGCGTGGGCCTGGACTACGTCAAGCGCCGGATCGTCGAGGACGCCGACGGCCGCCGCGCGCTGCACGAGCGCCTGCTGCATGCCTTGCAGGGCCTGCGCGACCCCTGGGCCGAACGGGTGGACGGCAAGGCCGCCCGCGAATACATCCCGCTGAAACTGGTCTCCGAGGAAATCGCATGATGAACGCCAACGCCGCCCCCCCCTGGATACGCCTGTGCCGGGTGGACGACATCCCGCGCCTGGGCAGCCGCGTCGTCGAACGCGAGGAAGGCAACCTGGCGGTGTTCCGCACCGCCCAGGACAAGGTCTTCGCGCTGCTGGACCGCTGCCCCCACAAGGCCGGCCCGCTGTCGCAAGGCATCGTTCACGGCGAATCGGTGACCTGCCCGCTGCACGGCTGGCAGCTCGGGCTGGAGGACGGCCGCGCCCGGGCCCCCGACGAGGGATGCGCGCGGCGCTTCCCCGTGCGCGTGGACGAGGGCGTGGTGTACCTGGGCCTGGATTGAGGACGGGAGGACGTCATGGACGAGCCACGAACCACCGCGTCGACCTGCTGCTACTGCGGCGTGGGCTGCGGCGTCCTGATCGACAGCGAGGGCGGCCGCATCACGGGCGTGCGCGGCGACCCCGATCACCCCGCCAATGCCGGCAGGCTGTGCTCGAAGGGCTTGTCGCTGGCGCAGACCGCGCACAGCGATGCCGGCCGCGCGCTGCGTCCGGCCTGGCGGCCGCGGCGCGATGCGCCGCTCGCGCCGGTCGATTGGGATACCGCGCTGGACCACGTGGCCACCCGGCTGGCCGACGTCGTGCGGCGGTACGGCCCCGATGCCGTGGCCTTCTATGTATCCGGGCAGTTGCTGACCGAGGACTACTACGTCTTCAACAAGCTGGCCAAGGGATTGGTCGGCACCAACAACATCGACACCAACTCGCGCCTGTGCATGTCCAGCGCCGTGACCGGCTACAAGCTGTCGCTGGGGGCCGACGGGCCGCCCACCTGCTACGAGGATCTGGATCACGCGCACACGGTGCTGATCGCGGGCAGCAACATGGCCTATGCGCATCCCGTGCTGTATCGCCGGCTGGAAGCCGCGCGCGAGGCGCGGCCGGGCACGCGCTGGATCGTCGTGGACCCGCGGCGCACCGACACCGCGGCGATGGCCGACCTGCACCTGCCCATACAGCCGGGCACCGACGTCGCGCTGTTCAACGGCATGCTGCACCACCTGATCTGGGAAGGCTGGCTGGACGCCGCGCACATCGCGGACAGCACCGAAGGCTTCGACGCCGTCAAGCGCCTGGTGCGCGACACGCCCCCGTCGGTGGCCGCGGCCTTGTGCGGCATCCGCGAACGCGACCTGTGCCAGGCGGCGGAGTGGTTCGCCCGCAGTCCGGCCACGCTGTCGCTGTACTGCATGGGCCTGAACCAGTCCAGCCATGGCACGGACAAGAACCTGGCCCTGATCAACCTGCACCTGGCCACCGGCCAGATCGGCCGCGCGGGCGCGGGTCCCTTTTCGCTGACCGGCCAGCCCAACGCCATGGGCGGCCGCGAGGTCGGCGGCATGGCCACCATGCTGGCCGCCCATCGGGACATCGCCAGCAAGACGGACCGGGCCGAAGTGGCCGCCTTCTGGGGCGTGGACGCCGTTTCCGACCGGCCGGGACTGACCGCCGTCGACATGTTCCAGGCCCTGGAGACCGGCAAGGTCAAGGCGATATGGATAGCCTGCACCAACCCGGCCCACTCCCTGCCGAATCTCCCGGCCGTGCGCCGCGCGCTGCGCCAGGCCGAGCTGGTGGTGGTGCAGGAAGCCTATGCCGACACCGACACCGTCGCCTACGCCGACGTGCTGCTGCCGGCTTCGAGCTGGGGCGAGAAGGACGGCACCGTGACCAACTCGGAACGTCGCATCTCGCGCGTGCGGCCCGCCGTGGCGCCTCCGGGCGAGGCCCTGGCCGACTGGCGCATCGCGGCCGAGGTCGGGCGGCGCATGCAGGCGCTGCTCTGCCCAGGCGCGCCGGACCTGTTCCCCTACGGGACGCCGCGCGAGATCTTCGACGAACACCGGGCACTGACGCGCGGGCGCGACCTGGACATCGGCGGCCTGGACTACGATCTGCTCGAGGCGCGCGGTCCCCAGCAATGGCCCTTCCCCGCCGGCCGGCAAGCGGGCCTCGCGCGCCGCTACACCGATGGCCGCTATGCGACCGGATCCGGCCGCGCGCGCTTCCAGCCGGTTTCCTACCGGCCCGTGGCGGTGGCGACCAGCGCGCGCCATCCTTTCCACCTGACGACGGGCCGGCTGCGCGACCAATGGCACGGCATGAGCCGCACCGGCCGCCTGGCCCAGGCGTTCTCGCACGCGCCCGACCCCACGCTGGACATGCATCCGGCCGACGCCGTCCGGCGCGGGCTGTCCGACGGCGACCTGGTGCGCGTGGCCAGCCGCGACGGCGCGATGGTGCTGCCGCTGCGGCTGACGGACGACCTGCCGCCGGGCAGCCTGTTCGCGGCCATGCATTGGAACGCACAGTTCCTGAACAGCGGCGGCATCAACGAAGTCTGCAATGCCGCCGTGGACGACAAATCCTTCCAGCCCGAGCTCAAGCACAGCGCGGTCCGGGTCGAGAAGGCGGACCTGGGATGGCGGATACGCGCCGCGATCGAGGCCACGGACCAGGAAGACGCGCTGCGGCTGCGCGCCGCCCTGCAGCCCCTGCTGGCGCCGTGCGGCTATGCGGCGCTGGGTTTGCGCGGCGACGCCGCGCGCTCCGTACTCGCGCTGACCGCCGCGATGGCGGCTCCGGACGAAGCCTGGCTGAACGCGCTGGCCGGCGCGCTAGGTATGGGCGCGAGTCCCGACGTCCTGGAGTACCGCGACCGTGGCCAGGGCGTGCGCAAATGCGCGCGCTGGGAAACCGGCCGGCTGCGCGCCTTCCTGTTGGCCGGCGACGCCAGTCACGCGGAACCGCTGATCGAGCGCCTGCTGTCCGACGCGCCGTGGAGCGGCTCGCGCCTGCGGGTGTTCACCCCGGACGGCAGCGCCCCCGCGCGTGACCGCACGATCTGCCAATGCAAGGGCGTGCCGGAATCGGCCATTGCCGCCGCCATCGCGCGCGGCGCCGACGTCGCGGCACTGAAAGCCACGCTGGACTGCGGGACCGTATGCGGATCCTGCGTGCCGGAACTGTCCCGCCTGTGCGGGAACTCGCGGATGTCGGCATGACTCCGCCTCGACGAGGACGATGACATGAAGCCAGGACGAGTGATCCTGATGGGCGCCGGCCCCGGCGACCCGGACCTGTTGACCCGCAAGGCGGTCCGCGCCCTGCTGTCGGCCGACGTGCTGCTGCTGGACGAACTGGTGCCCCCCGACATCGCCGAACTCGCGCCGCGGGCACGCGTGCTGCGCGTAGGCAAGCGCGGCGGCTGCCGCTCCACGCCCCAGCCCTTCATCCAGCGGCTGATGCGCCGCCATGCGCTGCAAGGCCGGACGGTGGTCCGCGTCAAGGGTGGCGAAGCCCTGATGTTCGGGCGCGCGGGCGAGGAAATCGCCTTCCTGGAAGCCGCCGGCATCGAGGTCGAACTGGTGAACGGCATCAGCTCGGGCATGGCCGCCGCCGCGGCGCTGGGCATCTCGCTCACGCACCGGGACCACTGCCACGGCGTGAGCTTCGTCACCGCCCACACCCAGGACGGCTCGCCGCCGGACTGGCAGGCATTGGCGCGCGGTCGGACCACCCTGGTCATCTACATGGGCATGCGGCGCATCGAAGAAGTTACGGCCAGCCTGCTGGCGCACCTGCCGGCAAGCACGCCGGCCGCGGTGGTGCAGTGGGCCTCGACACCGCGCGAGACCAGGCTGGTCACCCGGCTGGACCGGCTCGCGGATGATGCGCGCGAAGCGGGGTTGGGCAGTCCCGCGATCATTCTCGTCGGGGATGCGATCGGGCTGGCTCGCGCCGACAATCGTCAGCGCGAGGCTGGCGTCCGGTCAATCGACGGTCCGGATCCGTCCCGCTTCGACTCGCAGGATGCGGTCGCAGAAATCCAGCGTGCTGGGGCGATGTGAGACCACGATCACCGTGGTCTCGGAAGGCAGCCCCCGGATGACGCCGAGCAGCTCTGCCTCGACGGCGGCATCCAGGGCACTGGTCGGCTCGTCCAGGATCAGCACCTCCTTGCGCTGATAAAGCGCCCGCGCGATGCCCAGCCGCTGGCGCTGGCCGCCCGACAGCCGGACGCCGCCTTCGCCGCAGGGCGTCTCATAATGTTGCGGCAGCTGGTCGATCATGTCGTCCAGGCACGCCAGGCGCGCCGACCATCGCACCAGGTCTTCATCGATGGCGGCCGGATCGACGCCGAAGGCGATGTTCTGGCGGATGCTGGCGCTGGACAGGAAAATGCTTTGCGGCACGTACGCGATCTTGCGCTGCCACAGCGGCAGATCCGTCGGCGGCAACGTCCGCCCATCGACCCACAGCGCGCCCGACTGCGGCACCCGCAGGCCCGACAGCAGATCCAGCAGCGTGCTCTTGCCGGCGCCACTGCTTCCTACCACGCCCACTCGTTCGCCCCGATGAATCATCAACGTCTGCCGGTCGATCACCGGTTCGACGCGCCCCGGATGGCAATAGCTGGCCTCGACCAGCCCGAAGCTGTCGTGCAGGCTCAGTTGCCGGTGATCCGGCAAACGATCGCCTGGCACGGCGGGCAGCGCTTCCAGCACGTCCCACAGCACGGGCGCCGCGCCGTTAAGGGTGGCCCAACCCGAATAGATCTGGTGCAGCACCGGCAACAGCCGCTGGGTGGCCAGCACGAACACGCCCAGCACCGGGATGATCATGCCCGAGGGCATCGCCGTGCGCGTCAGCCCATAAGTCAACGCGATCACCAGCAGCAGCCCGATGGTCTCGACCACGTAGCGACGGGACTGCACCAGCGTATTGTTCTCGGCCTGCGCCTTCCTGAACTCGGCCTCGTGCTGGCCATAGGCCTGCACGTAGCTGCGCTGCTGGCCGGACAGCAGCACGTCGCGGATCGCCCCCAGGCTTTCCTGCGCCGCCTGCAGGGCACGGCCATGGTTGACGGCGATGCGCCGGCCCGAGTCCAGCAGGCGGCGTCTGGACAGGACCGCGATGCCGCCGTAGATCAGCCCGAAGGCAAGCGCCAGCCCGCCCGCGATGGGCGCGCTGACCATCAGCAGGAAAGCGACGATGGCCAGCGCGATGATCGAGGACGTGCAGATCAGGATGCAGGGCACCACGACCTGCGATGCCACGACGGTCACCTTGTACGACAGGATGCTGAGGGTATCGCTGGAATGGCGCTCGGTATGCGCCGGGAATGGCAGGTGCAGCGTGCGGTCCAGGCAAGCCAGCGCCAGATCTTGCCCGATACGCTGGGCCGCATGCTGCAGGCGCGCCACCAGGCATACCCGCAGCACCCCCGTGGCCAGGGCGGCCAGCGCCAGCGTGGCCATGCCGGCGCCCAGCACCTGTGCCGGGTCCATGGAAGCCAGCGCGGGCACCCACGTGGTCAGCCGGTCCCACATGGACAGGCCGGCGGGGTCGACCAGCATGATCAGTACCGGGACGACCGAACCGATGGTCAGTACCTCGGTGGCCGACACCAGCAAGGCCAGCAGCAGCAGGCGCGCCAGCCTGCGGCGATGCGGGCCGGGCAGCCAGCGCCACAGGCGCTGCGCCAGTTGCAGCGTGCTCTGCGCCGACGCGGACGAACGCGGGTTCATGGCCGGTTTCTGACACTCGCGCGCGCGCTGCGGCTCTCGCGCAGCACGCGCCGGGTCTTGCGCCAGATCAGGCGACAGAAATTCATCATGCCAGCGGAGGGAAAGTCGATCGATGCCCCGACGCTGGTCCAGAACGGCGCGCCGTTGTGGCGAGCCACCTGCGCCGGCTCGATCAACCGCGTCCTTACCTGCGTCTTCAGGTGATACCGCAGGGGCCTGTGCGCCTCGCGTCCCGGCACGTCCCATGGACCCGGCGCGCGGTAGTACAGCCAGAACGAGCCGGGCCGGCCTCGCCGGACACCGGCGGCCAGCGCCGATACGGACTCGCGGTCGAATTCGATGGATGCGGGAGTCTGTTCCGCAAGTACCCGCAGCGCGATCCGCACCGCATCGGGCACCGCGAATTCATTGACGAAAGACAGAAAGCGGCCGGCATCGAGCGCGGGCCGCTGGACCAGGATGGCCAGCGCGTCGACGGCCCAGCGTCCATCGTATTGCACGGACGGCGCCAGCACGCCATGAGCAAGAACGTGCGCCAGGTTGTGCTCGACGCAAGGAATCGTGAAGCGCCCCTTGGCGTGTTCGACGACCCTCGCGTGGGCGCACAGGCGATCGACGCTGGACTGCCTTAGCGCGCAGTTGTGTAGATACCAGTGGACGTCGAACTCGAAGCGCTCCGGGCTGAGCCAGGTAATGGAGCGCAGCGTGTTGCCCTTCCTGGTCATGCCCTGTTCGGCAAAGAACGCCAGGACTTCCTGGGGCCGACGCTGGATGCCATTGAGCAGCAGGTCGATATCGGCCATGGGCCGGCCGCCCAGTCCATGCGGGCTGGTCAGCGAGGCGGCCACCCCTTTCAGGAACACGCATTCGCCCAGCCCCGCCCGCGACAATGCCTGGCGCAGGCGCTGGGCCCGGTCCAACAGCAAGTGATTGCGGTACAGGGTGTGCTTGAAGGCGCCGCGCACCCGCGACTCGGCGAAGACACTCAGCCCTCCCGCTGGCAACCGTTGCGAGATCCCGGGCAGCATGCGATTTTGCCCATCGGTCAGCGCATCCGCCTGGATGGCCTGTTCCAGCACGGCCAGGTCGCGTTCGGCTGGCCGGGCCGCGAATGACAATTCCAGAAGCGCTCGCTGGACGGTCGGATCGGCAACCCCGAACAGGGAGATCATGCCAGCCCCCGCTGCCGCTGCAGATGGGCGCGCACCACCGCCAGATAGGCGGCGCCGTGCCCGGCCCTGGAAAGCGTGTGGTTCCCGCCATGTATGCGCCGGCGCAGGAACAGCGCGTCGGAGCGCGCCCAGCCGGCCTGCGTCGCCATCAGGCGCGAAGCCAGGTCGATGAATTCGCCGCTGACCAGGCCGGTGTCGAAATCCCCCACCCGTTCGAGCAGTTCGCGGCGTATCGCGGTGGAGCCGCCCAGGACCGCGGCCTGGGGCGGCGGCAGCACGTAGCGCTGGCGCGCCTCCGGCGGCATGTCGGGACTCAGGAAGTGTTCGACCCAACCGGACACGACCCCGACCGACGGCGCCGCCATCAAGTCCAGCACCACGGCCTGCCGGCCCGGCACCCACAGGTCGTCATCGTCCAGGAACTGGATCAGGTCGCCCCCGGCCATCGCCAGCCCTGCGTTGCGGGCGGCGGCCGCGCCACCGTTGCGCGGCAGGCGGCGATAGCGGATGCGCGGGTCGTCCACCTGTTCCACGATGGCCCGGATGTCGTCGGGAGAGGCATCGTCGACCACGATCACTTCGTCGCCGGGCGCCAGTTCATCCAGCGCCGAGCGCAGCGCCTGGGCGATGTAGGCGGAAGCCCTGTAGGCGGGCATGATCACGCTGGTCTTCATCGGTGGCGCTCCAATTTGGCCTTGATCACGTGCAGCAGTTCGTGGCTAGCGCGCGCGGCCAGGGCGGAAGCGTTATGGGCATGCAGGCGCCGGTCCAGCACGATGTCGGGCAGCATGACCTCGGTGCCGCCGGCCTGCCGCGCGCGGGCGAACCAGTCCACGTCGTCGCTGTAGAGGTAGGCCTCGTCCAGCATCCCGATCTGCCGGAAGCGCTCCGTTCTGATCAGCAAGGCGCTGAGCAGATAGCCCGGCTGCGGGCCCTCCTTCCAATGGTCACGGCACCAGGACGGATAGTCGCTCACGCCATCCAGGAAGAACTTCTGCATGCCCAGCACATGGCTCGTGTCCGGACGTTCGGCGAACACCGCTCCCTGCAAGGCCAGCTTGTCGGCCATCCAGCGGTCGTCCTGGTCCAGGAATGCCAGGTACTCATGGCGGGCGCGGCGTATGCCTTCGTTGCGCGCCCCGGCCACGCCCAGGTTGCGTGGCAGCGCGACATATTCGACGGCGCGGTGGCGTTGCGCCAATTGGCGGCACACGGCATCGCTGCCGTCGGTGGACGCATCGTTGATCAGGCAGACCTGCAACGCGCGCGGCGGCGCCGACTGCGCCAGCACGCTGTCGACCGCTTCCTCCACGAAACAGGCACCGTTGAACACCGGGATCACGACCGAAAGACCGGAAACGACCATCACCTCTCCAAGATTTCCAAAATGCGACGGCCGGCCCCCGACAGGCCCGCCGCCCCGCGGGCGATGGGCACGTCGACATAGGGCGCCACCTCGTAGACCCGCTTGGCCATGGCCAGCGAGCGGTCCGCCCAGTAGGGCGCCTGCTGCACGCTGCTCAGCGCGAAATGCATGAACCCGGGCGCCGCGCGGGCCGGTGCCGCGCCCGCTTCCGGCGCCAATCGCAGCCCGGCGATGGCGGCCAGGCGAAAGTTCGGAACCAGCCTGCCGCCCTCGCCCGCGCGGTTGGCCAGCAGCACCTGCTTGCCGGTCATGGCGTCCACTTCCCAGGGTTCGCCTCCCAGGCCGGAACCGCTTGCCAGCGGCGCGCTCGGATGCAGCTTGAGCGTGCGATACACCGTATGGACCTGGCAGGCGTCCCCGCCAGGCGCGAGCACGGCATAGTCGTCGCCCGCCGAACGCATGCCCTGCCTCAGCAGGTCCAGCGTCGTGGTGGACTTGCCCGAGCCGCCCGGCCCCGCCAGCAGCACGCCCCGCCCCCGGGCATCCGCCACGCTGCCGCCATGCGCCAGCCACGCACCCGCCTGCAAGGCCAGAAGATGGACGAAACACTTGAGCGGCGAATAGCGTTCCCAGGGCGGCAGCCGCGCGCAATCCGGGGCATGGAACACGCCCAGGCCGCGCGAGGCGTCGAAAGCCGTGATCAATCCCCGCTCGGGATCCGGCAACAGCAACTGCTGCGTCGCCCCCTGCCTGGCCGCTTCGAAACAGGCACGGGTCTCGGCGCCCGACAGGCGCAACCTGGGCAGGGTGCGCTCATGGCGTCCGTCCAGGCACCAGACCTGGAAGACACCGGGCTCGGGGCGATCCAGCTTCGTTGCCGCGTAGAACGCGCGGACGATGTCGGCAAAGCCCGACCGGGCATCCGCGATCACGTCGAAACGAACCGGACCGGCACGGACGGCATGGACTACCCAGTCCCCCTGCGCCCGGCCGAACGGCGTCAGCCGGTCAGCCAGTTCATCGAACCATTGCCGGTACGCCATGACCTCAGGCGGGTTTTTGCGGCCAGCCCGCCACCACGTCGGTCTCGTGGATCGGGTCCAGCCCCAGGATTTCCTGCATGTCGGCGTAGACCGCCATGGTCAGTTCGGCGGGATCGGCGATCTGGATGGCGGGCACGGCGACATCGGCCGGACTCGGCGCCGCGACCAGTATCTGTTCGTCCAGCGCCTGCCGCACCAGCTTGCCCAACGCGTCGCGCGCGGCGTCGCTCCAGCCGTTGGCGCTGGCCAGCTGCTCCGGCGTGACGCCGTTCATCAGGGCCTGCCAGACCTCGACCGCCGTACCCTGGAGGTTGTAGTAATTGCCGACGTCCAGGTTGATCACGATGGTTTCATTGCCGACCACCTCGGCGATGCACGGCGGCGACTGTAGCGTGTACGAGCTGGAGAAATCCATGATGCTGCGCTTTCCAAATACGTGAAGGATCAAACTGCCCGGGATCCCGCCGCGCGCCGCCTCTGGATCGAGGCATGCAGTACCTGGAACAGGCCCAGGTTGCGCGTCGGAACGCCACGGGTCATATTCGTTTCGTGGACCCGGTACAGCAGGCCAATTTCCGGCACCCGGCGGATATCGCAGCCGGCGTCCATCAGGCGCAGGAAGAAGTCCTGGTCCTCGCTGAAACGCAGGGCCGGATCGAACCGGCCGTGCCGCGCGAAGACCTCCCGCCGAAAGGTACTGGCGCCCAGGTGATGCAAATGGCCGGCTTGCTGGCCGTCGGGAAACCGGAAGCGCGACGCTTGCGCCGCATCCTCGATCAGGTATTGCGTCCTGCCCATGATCACGGCGGCATCATGCCGTTCCAGTTCCTGGCAATGCGCATCGAGACGGCCCGCGGGCCATTGGTCGTCATGATCGAGGAACGCGACGAAGCGTCCCGCCGCCACCTCCAGCCCCAGATTGCGGGCAGCGGCCGGCCCGACGCCGTCCGACCTCAGGCACAGGCAGGCGTGGTCCTGCAGGAAGGCATCCAGGATCCCGGCCGTGCCATCCGTCGAGCCGTCGTCGATGACGATCAGTTCGTCGACGGCCGACGCATTGCCGACGATGCTGGCCAGGGCCTGCGCCAGAAAGCGTTGCCCGTTCCTGACCGGCACGATGATCGATGCGCGCACGCTTGCCGGAACGGTCATCGCCGGCTCCTGGCTCGCGGCGCAGTCTGCTTGAAAACCACCCGGTTCCCCCCGGTAGCGTGCCGCGCTGCTCCCCCCTGGCGCTAGGCGGCACAGGGCTCGAATCCTAGCATACCGTCATCCCGCCATAAGCCGATAAAAGGCATCGACTTTCATAACCGCCTCAGCGGCGGCGCCCCTGCATCCAGCCCAGCGTGTCCTCGGTCCGCCCCGAAGGCACGTACTCGGCGCCGACGAAGCCGTCATACGGCAGTTCGTCCAGCGCGGCGAACACGTTGGCGAAATGGATCTCGCCCGTGCCCGGTTCATGGCGCCCCGGCGTGTCGGCGAACTGGATGTGGCCGATGCGCGCGCAGTGGGTGCGCAGGCTGCGGATCAGGTCGCCCTCCATGATCTGCATGTGATAGAGGTCGTACTGGATGCGCAGATTCGGATGCCCCGCGCGGTCGATGACCTCGAGCGCGGCCCGCGTGGTGTCGATCAGGTAGCGGGGGCGGTCCACGGTGTTGACCGCTTCGGTCACCACGCCTATGCCCAAGTCGCCCAGGACCTGCGCGGCATGGGCCAGGTTGCCGGCCAGCGTGTCCAGGCAGCGCTCGCGTTCGTGCTCGGGCCCGGGGCAGCCGGCCAGCACGTTGATGTGGCGGGGCCGCAGCACCTGCGCCACCTGCGCGGCCTGCGCCACCGCCTCGCGGAAGGCGGCCTGCCTTCCCGGCACCCCCGCCAGGCCCTGTCCGCCCGACATCAGGTCGCCCGCGGGCACGTTGCACAGCGCCAGGTCGACCCCCGCGGCCTGGAGCGCGTCGCGCCACTGTCCGGCCTCGTGGCCATAGGGAAACTGGACCTCGACGGCATCGAAGCCGGCCCGGCGGGCGGCGGCCGGCCGTTCGAGTTCGGGCACCTCGAGGAACAGCATGGACAGGTTGGCCGAGAATCGGATCATGGCGGGATCAGGTCGGGTTCGGTGCAAGGGCGGGCACGGTTTCAGGATTCTTCGGGAAAGCCGCGCAGGAAGAACCGGCGGGCGCGCCCCAACAGGAAGTTCAGCACCAGGCCCAGCAGCGAGATCGCGATCAGCGCGACGAACATGTCGACGGTCAGGAAGCTGCGCGAGGCGATCACGAGCTGGTGGCCGAGACCGTCGGTGGACGTGATCATCTCCGCCAGGAACACCACCACGCAGGAAATGACGAGGCCGATGCGGCAGCCGGTCAGGATGGACGACATGGCCGCGGGCAGGACGATGGCGGTCACGATGCGCGAACGCGGCGTGCCGGCGGCCAGCGCCGACCAGATCAGCTTGGGTTCCACCGACCGTGCTCCGTGCAGCGTCGCCAGCAGGATGGGAAAGGCGGCGTCGGCCACGACCAGCGCGATCTTGGACGAATGATCGAAGCCCAGCAGCAGGATGAAGGCCGGATAAAGCGCCACCTTGGGAATCGGGCCCAGCACCCGGACGACGGGCACCACGACCGCGGCGCCGACGCGCGACCGGGCCGCCGCCATGCCCAGGCCCACGCCCAGCACCAGGGCGATGAAGAAGCCCACGAACAGCCGGAACAAGGTGATGCCGACGTCGGACAGGTAGGCCGGCGAGGCCAGTTGCTCGAGCAGCCGCATGACGACGACGTACAGGCTGGGCAGCTGGTTTTCCGTGACCCGGCCCGACATGGCCAGCCCTTGCCACGCGGCCAGGATCAGGATGAGGGGCAGGATGCCGATGAGCGGGGAAATGCGGCGGGCCGGCTTCATAGCGCCTCCACGGTGGCATCGGATTGCCGGTCGGCCCAGCGGGTCAGCCGCGCGCGCACGGCCTCGAAGCACATGTCGAGCACGATGCCCAGGACGCCGATGACGATGATCATGGCGTACACGGTCTCGTACTGGGCCATGTCCATGGCGTTGAACAGGATGTTGCCCGCGCCGGTCTGGCGCGCGATCATTTCGCTGGTGATCATGGTGATCAGGCCCATCACGATGCCGGTGCGGCAGCCGGTCAGGATTTCCGGCAGCGCGGCCGGCAACACGATCCGGAACATGCGCTGCGCGCCGTTCATCCCCATGGCGGCGGCGGACCACAGCATCTTTTCCTCGACCGCGCGCGCGCCCTGGTAGCTGTGGTACAGCAGGGGCAGGCTGACCCCCAGGAACACGACCAGAATCTTGGAAGCATCGCCCACGCCCAGCCACAGCATGATGAGCGGCATCAGCGCCGCCTTGGGAATGGGATAAACCACCATCAAGAGCGGATTCATCAGCGTCTCGACCAGCGGCGAGCGGCCCATCAGGAGGCCGATGGGGCCCGCCACCATCAAGGCAAGCACGAAGCCGATCAGCATGCGCCGCAGCGAATCCAGGATGTCGAAGGCCGCCTGCGGATCGGCGAAGATGCGCGGCAGTTCGGCCAGCGCCTGCGCGGCCGTCGGCAGGCCGGGGTTGTCGTACAGGCGCGCGGCAAGCTCCCACGCCACCAGCAGCCCCAGGCATACCAGCAGCGCGGAAACGCCCGGCGCTCGCAGCACCTTCTTCACGCCGCTTCCTCCTGCTCGGGCTGGTTGTCGATCATCGCCTCGAT
This sequence comes from Pigmentiphaga sp. YJ18, assembly GCF_038066655.1. NCBI lineage: Bacteria > Pseudomonadati > Pseudomonadota > Betaproteobacteria > Burkholderiales > Alcaligenaceae > Pigmentiphaga > Pigmentiphaga sp. YJ18. The sequence goes on from NZ_JBBUKU010000001.1 coordinate 191,027, forward strand.
GTCGATGACGTATTGCTGATAGCGCGGATTGAGCAGCAGTTCGGCGCGCACGCGCGGCCGGGGCAGGTCGATGTCGACGATTTCCTTGATGCGGCCCGGCGACTTGGTCAGCACCACGACGCGGTCCGACAGATAGACCGCCTCTTCCACGCTGTGGGTGACGAACAGGACGCTTTTGCGGTCGCGCTCCCAGATCTTGAGCAGGTCGTTCTGCAGGCGGTTGCGGGTATGCGCATCCAGCGCGCCGAACGGCTCGTCCATCAGGAGGACGGCGGGGTTGTAGGCCAGCGTGCGGGCGATGGCCACCCGCTGCTTCATGCCGCCCGACAACTGCTTGGCGTAGAAATTCTCGTAGCCCGACAGGCCCACCATGGCCAGCAGCTCGCGCGCCCGGGCCTCGGCCGGCGCCCGCGCCACACCCTGCTGGCGCAGGCCGTAGGCCACGTTGCCCAGCACCGTCTTCCATGGATAGAGCGCGAACTCCTGGAACACCGGCCCGCGGTCCGGGCCGGGACCGGTGACCGGCCGGCCGTCGATCTCGACCGAGCCCGAGGTCTGCTTGACGAATCCGCCCACGATGTACAGCAGCGTGGACTTGCCGCAGCCCGAGGGACCGAGGATGGAAATGAACTCGCCGTCGCGAAGGTCCAGGGAAATGTCGGACAGCGCGACATGCCGCTCGCCCTTGCCGACGGCGAAGACCTGGGAAACGTGCTTGATGGCAATCATGGAAAGGTTCCAGAGCGCGGCCCCGCCTGCGCGGGGCCTGTCCTTGCATCGGCGCCGGGGCGCTACTTGATCGGGGCGTGGATGTCGCCGTTCTTGAACGAGGCCACGTCCACTTTCTGCGACATCAGGCCCGCCTGCGTGAAGCTGTCGAGCAGGCTCTGGATGGCCGGGAAGTTGGGGGCCATGCCGGGATCGCGGGCGAAGTCGTTGCCCTTGAGGAGGTAGGTGTCCAGCACGGATACGGGCGCCCGGGTCACTTCGGACACGACCTTCAGCGTCTCGGGACGGTTGGCCAGCACCTTGCCCATGGCGGAGGTCAGGTCACGGATGTAGGCCTTCACCAGCTCGGGGTTCTGGTCCACGAAGTCCTTGCGGCACGCTTCCAGGATGTGCACGAAATTCGGTTGCTGGTCGGCCACCGAGAACAGCTTGCGCAGGCCGCCCTTGGCCTCGGCGCGCGCCGCGAAGGGCTGGTTCAGCACGCCGGCGTCCACGCGGCCCGAACGAATGGCGTCCTCGGACGGCGCGAAGCCGGTCTCGATCAGCTTCACGTCGGTCTTGGGGTCGAGGCCGTTCTTCTCCAGCATCTGCACCAGCGGCGCATAGACGCCCGCCCCCAGCACCGACACGCCGATGCGCTTGCCTTTCAAGTCCTTGACGGACTTGATGGGCGAATCGTCCTTGACGGCCCAGTACACCGAGAAGCTGGTGGGCGTCTCGAACACGTGCTGGGCGATGATCGAGGTCTGCACCTTGGCCTCGATCAGGCCCTGCCCCACGGACAGCGGCGTCTGCGTGCCGCAGTCCACCGCCTTGGCGGCGAAGGCCTGCATGACGGGCGAGGTGCCCTGGAACTGCACCCACTCGATCTTGTACTTCGAACCCAGCTGCGGGAACTCGGCAGGCCGCTTCATCATCCAGTACTTGGCTTCCTCGGCCGGAATCAGCCAACCCACGCGGATCACCTGCTGCGCGGAAGCGGGAACGGACCATGCGGCGATGAGGCCGGTCAGGGCAAGCGCTGCGATTTTCTTCATGAATGACTCCTGGCAGATTGACGATCGGATTTCAGTTCCACGATGCTCGGGGGGTCATCGACTTTCACTGAGCTTGTAGATTTCGAGCGCTTCGGACTCGGGGCCGCGCGTGGCGTTGACCAGCCGGAACATCTGCGAGGCGACCGCGGTCATCGGCACCGGCGTGCCGGTCTGGCGGGCCAGTTCGACCACGCTGTCCAGGTCCTTGAGCATCGTATAGGTGTGGCCGATGGGGGGATTATGAATGCCCTGCGCCATGCGCGGCAGGAACAGCTGCAATGGCTTGGAGTCGGCGAAGCCGCCGGCCAGGGCCTGCGGCAGCAGCATCGGGTCGATGCCGGAGTTCGCCGCCAGCCGGGTGGCCTCGGCCAGGATGGCCATCGTGCCGCCGACGATGATCTGGTTGCACAGCTTGGTGGTCTGCCCCGCCCCCAGCGGCCCCATCAGCGTGAAGCGCTGGGCCATGTGCGCCACGTAGGGCCGCACGCGGTCGTAGTCTTCCTGGCTGCCGCCCGCCATGATGGCCAGCGAACCTTCCTCGGCGCCCTTGGTTCCGCCCGACACCGGCGCGTCCATCCAGCGCATGCCGTTGGCGGCGGCCAGCCGGGCCCCGATGTCGCGCGTGGCGGCCGGCGTGATGGACGAGAAATCGACCACCACCTTGCCCTGGCCGGGCACGGATGCCAGCCCGTTCGCGCCGAACACCACGTCCTCGACCGCGGCGGCGTCGGTCAGGCACATGAAGACGATATCGGCCTCGCGCGCCACGTCGGCGGGGCTGGCCGCCACGCGCGCGCCAGCCGCCCGGGCAGGCTCGGCCTTGGCCGCCGACCGGTTCCAGACAGCCAGCTCGCAACCCGCCGCCCGCAACCGCAGCGACATGGGCAGGCCCATCAGGCCCATGCCCAGATATCCCAATCGTGCCGTACTACTCATGATGCTTCCTTTTCTTCGAATGCCGTGTCGGTTCAAGCGGAGGGGCCGCCGGTTCGGGCCACTGCGCGCCGCCGTCATGGGTGACGGCGCCGGTGTCGGCCTGTCCCACGGTCTTGGCGTACTTGGACAGCAGTCCCGCCTTGTGGTTGGGCGCCGGCGGCTGCCAGGCGGCGCGGCGGCGCGCCAGCTCGGCGTCGTCCACCAGCAGTTCCAGGGTGCGCGCGTCGCCATCGACGCGGATGCGGTCGCCGTCGCGCACCAGCGCCAGGGTGCCGCCCGCGGCCGCCTCGGGCGCGATGTGCCCGACGCAGATGCCGCGCGTGGCGCCCGAGAACCGGCCGTCGGTCAGCAGCGCCACCTTCTCGCCCATCTGCTGGCCGTAGATCAGCGCCGTCACGCCCAGCATCTCGCGCATGCCGGGGCCGCCGGCCGGGCCCTCGTAGCGGATGATGAGCACGTCGCCCTCGGCGTAGCGCCGCTGGCTGACGGCCTCGGCGCAGGCGTCCTCGCCGTCGAAGACGCGCGCGGGGCCCTCGTGCACGCGCTTGGCCAGGCCCGCGACCTTCAGCAGCGCGCCGCTGGGCGCGAGGTTGCCTTTGAGCACCGCCAGGCCGCCGTCGACCAGGATGGGCTGGTCGGCCCGGCGCACGACCTTCTCGTCGGGCGCCGGCGCCGCGCCATGCTCCTCGGCCAGCGTGCGGCCGGTCACGGTGATGCAGCTGCCGTCGATGTGCCCGCTGCGTATCAGCTCGCGTATCAGCACTGACACGCCGCCGATGTCGTAGACGTCCTTGGCCACGTACTTGCCGCCTGGCCGCAGGTCGCCGATGAGCGGCGTGCGCGCGAATACCGCCGCCACGTCGTCCACGTCGAAGGCGATGCCGGCCTCGTTGGCGATCGCGGGGATGTGCAGGGCCGCGTTGGTCGAGCCGCCGGTGGCCGCCACCAGCGCACAGGCGTTTTCCAGCGCCTTGCGCGTGACGATGTCGCGCGGCAGCGGTCCGCCGTTCTCGATCAGCTTCATCACGATCTGGCCGGCGCGGCGGGCGATGTCCAGGCGCTCGGAATACACGCCCGGCACCATGGCCGAATTCGGCACGGTCAGGCCCAGCGCCTCGGCCACCATGGCCATGGTATTGGCCGTGAACTGGCCGGCGCAGGCGCCGATGGTGGGTTTGCAGGCGCGCTCGAGCATCATGACCTTTTCTTCGGTCATCTTGCCGGTCTGCGCCGCGCCCACCGCTTCGTACGCATCCAGCACCGTGATGTCGCGCCCCTCGAAACGCCCCGGCAGCGCGCTGCCGCCGTAGACGAACACCCCCGGCACGTTGCAGCGGACCAGGCCCATCATCGCGCCGGGCAGGGTCTTGTCGCAGCCGCCGAACGCCACCAGACCGTCGTGCGCATGACCGTGCACCACGGCCTCGATGGAATCGGCGATCAGTTCGCGGCTGACCAGCGAGAACTTCATTCCCTCGTGGTTCATGCCTATGCCGTCGGACACCGAGATGGTCGAGAACTCCCGCGGTGTGCCGCCGGCCGAGGCGACGCCCATGCGCGCGGCCTCGACCTGCGGCGCGTGGGTCATGTTGCAGGGGCTCAGATCGCCGCGCATGCTGACGATGCCGACCATGGGCTTGGCGATGTCCTCGTCGTCCAGGCCAGTGGCGCGCATGAAGGCGCGGTGCGGCGTCCGGTCCAGGCCCTCGCGGGTGATGTCGGATCTCAGGCGCTTGGTTTTCATTCTCTTCTACTCCGGATTCTGGGTCTTCGTTGCCGGCCTGATCGGCTCATGGCATCGGGCACGGCGCTGAGCCGGTCGAACACCCAGCTCACGTCGGTCTCGATGAATTTTCGTGCCTGCGCGTAGTCCCCCGCGCGCAGGGCCATCACGGCCGATTCGTGCAGGCGGTCGGCGGCGATGGTGTCGGTGTGCAGGAACTCGCGCGTGGCGCGCAGGTAGGCGCCCGATTGCAGCCAGAGACTGTCTATCATGGCCAGCATGACGGGCGACTGCGCGGCCTGGTAGATGGTGTAGTGGAAGATGCGGTTCTTCTCCAGGCTGTCGATCAGCCCTTCGCGCGAACGGCGCGCCACGGTGATCTCGGCGGCCAGCTGCTCCAGGTCGTCCAGCTGGCGGACGGTCAGCCGCGGCCCCGCCCACTCGGTAACGGTGCCCTCGACCAGCACGCGCGAGCGGCGGATGTCGTCCAGCCGCTCGCGCGTGATCAGCGGCACGCGCACGGTGCCGCTGCGCATGGGTTCCAGCCCCTGCTGCGCCACCAACTGCCGCAGCGCTTCCCGCACCGGCATGGTGCTGGTCTCCAGCGCATTGGCCAGGTCCTGGATGCCCAGCAGCTGGCCGGCGGGATATTCCCCGTGCATCAGCTTGTTGCGCAGGGTCTGATAGACCGCGTCGGACACCGAGGACCGCACGACGGGCTTGATGTCGCCCAGGGCAGGGAGCATGGCAGCCATCCTAGACGCAATAGAAATCGAGCATGGTGGGAATGACGTCGTTCATCAATACGATCTTCTTGGCGGCGATGCGCCAGCCGTCGCCCTCGGGCCGGAGCAGGTGCTCGTAGCGGCCGAAGAACGTGTGCTGGTCGCGATGCTTGACGTTGTAGACATGGCAGGTCCAGGCCGACTCGACCCGCACCCGGCCTTCGCCGGCCGCCGTCGCCACGCATCCCGTCACGGCATGGCACGTCCGGGGCAAGGGCGTGGACGCCACCGACAGCCCCGACCTCACCCGCCAGACGCGATCCTCCAGGCCGGCGCGCGCGGCGCAATACATCAGCGACAGTTCGCTGTCCGGCGACACCGACAGGCGATGCTCGTCGGTCCAGGCGGGCAGCCAGAAACTCGCGTCCTCGGCATACAGCGCCAGCCAGTCGTCCCAGCGCTGCGCGTCCAGGTGGGCGGCCTCCTGGAACACGACGGCCTGCGCATCGGCCCGCACTTCCAGCGCCAGCCTGCTCATTTCAACTTTCTCGACCAGTTGCGATAGAGCGCGTGGAACACGGTCTCGTCGCTCATCTCGAACGGCCCCGAGATCGACGTATCGGGCGCGATGTCCAGTTCCGCCGCATGGGCGTCAGCCCCCCGCACCACCCGCCCCATGCCGCGCGCATAGCCTTGCTGCCATTCGATCTCGCCGCTTTCGAAACCGCGCTGGCAGTCCTCGAAGGTGACCGTGTCGTCCGGCGTGGCCAGGCCGCTGGGATTGAAGAAATCCTCGTACTGGCGCAGGCGCTGGCGCCGTTGCTCGGCCCCCTCGCCCACCGGCGCCAGGCAATAGGAGGTGATCTCGGTCAGGTCCACCGCCAGCGGGCGGATGACGCGCATCTGCAGGGCCGCATTGGAAGCCAGTTGCAGATTGGGGAAGACATTGCACTGGCGCGTGCGCAGCATCCACTCCGCGCGCGTATCGCCCATGCGCGCGCGCAACTCGGGCAGGCGCGCATACAGGGGATGGTTCTCCACTGGCGAGGTGGTCCACACCAGCGCGTGTCCGTTGGGAAAACCGAAGGACCCCATCATTTCCTCGCGCTTCTTGCCGCCGGCCTGCCAGATCGCCGCCTCGACGTCGGTGCGCCCGGCCATGCCCGAACGCCGGTCCAGCAGCCGCAGGTAGGACGGATGCGTGGACGTGAAGTGGTAGGCGTCGGTGGAATTCTCCAACTGCAGCTTCCAGTTGGCGCGATAGGTGTACGTGACCGCGCCGGGCACGATCTCCAGGCCCGCTTCGCTCTGGTCGACCGCCATGTCGATGAAGCGCCGGATGTCTCCCAGGTGTTCTTCGAGCGGTGGCACCTCCGCCGTCAGGCTGGCGAACAGGAAGCCGCGGTATTCCGCGAAACGGGCCACGGGCTGGAGGTCGTGGCTGTCGTCGTCGAAGGCGGCGGGATAGTCGCCCTGGGCCTTGCCCTTGACGCCCAGGTTGCGCCCGTCGCTGCCGTAGGCCCAGCCATGGTAGTGGCAGACATGGGTGCGGCGATTGCCACGCCGCTGGTGGCAGACCAGGGCGCCCTTGTGGCGACAGGAATTGTGGAAGCAGCGCAGCGCGCCGTCCTGCCCCCGCATGACGACCAGCGGCTGGCGGCCGATGCTGGTCGTGAGGTAGTCCTGCGGATCGGGCACCTGGGAGACATGGGCGACGAACACCCAGCCGCCGTGGAAGAAGCGGTCCATTTCCCGGGCGTAGACGTCGTCGCGGCGAAATACGTCGCGGTGGACGCGGAATACGCCGTCCCCGGGCCTGTCGTCGATGAGGTGGGCGATGTCTGCCGGCATGGGTCCCCCGAGGTGCGCGCCAGAATTCGATCTTGGATATTCGATCTTTGATCAAATCCTAGCAAGCGAGTGACCATGAGGGCCACAGGGGTTTACCCGGGCCGGGGTATCCTAAGGCATGCCCGCCACCGCCTCCGACCGTTCCCGCTGCTTCATCGCCCTTGGCCCCGACGACGACACGCGAGCCCGCCTGGCCGCGCTGGGCGCCAGCCTGCCGCCGGCACGCCTGCTGCCCGCCGACCTGCATCTGACCATCGCTTTCCTGGGCAGCCTGACGGCCGATCACGAGACCCGGCTGCGCGCGGCGCTGGCACCTCTGGCGCGCGCCCTGCCCGTGCTGGACGGAGAATCGCTGGAACTGTGGCCACAGCCGGCCCGGCCGCGCGTGGCGGTGGCCAGCTTCTCGCTGCCCGCGCCGCTGCGCCGGCTGGTCGAGGACACGCAAGGCATCGTGCGCGGCATGGGGCTGCCGGTGGAGGGCCGCCCCTTCCGGCCGCATGTGACACTGGCACGCTTCAAGGCGGGCCAGTCCATGCCGGAGCTGCCCCGGCCGATGCCGGCGATTCCGCCGGCGCGCTTCAGCACGCTGGGACTGTATGCCTCGGCGCCGGCCGGATCGGAACGGCGCTATGCCGCGCTGTTCCGGTTCGACCTGGCCTGACCGCCGGCCTCAGGCCTGCGCGCTGGGCAGGGGCGAACTTTCCGACAGGCGGATCATCTCCACCGCCAGGGCGGCCACCAGGCGATCCCGCTGGCCGCGGGCCGACGGCTCGTTCCACAGGTCCTCGACCTCGTGCGGATCGGTTTCCAGGTCGTAGAACTCGCACACCGCCGGATCGTCCGACAGCGTCAGCCGGTAGCGGCCGTCGAACAGCGTGCGCACCTTGAAGCGGCGCGGCCGTCCGAACGCGTATTGCAGGGGCTCGCTTTCGACCACGATGCCGGCGCGTTCCGGCGCCGGCGCGGCGTCGCCACGGATGGCCGGCAGCAGGTTCGCGCCCTGGATACCGTTGAAGGGCGCCAGGCCCGCGCGCGCCAGGATGGTCTGCGCGAGATCGATCGTGCCCGCCACGTCGTCCACCACCGCGCCGCGCCGCTGCCCGGGCAGTTGCGGGTCGTGCCAGATGAACGGGACCTGGGTCACGCTGCGATAGTGCATGACGCCCTTGAGCGCGATGCCGTGGTCGCCCATCATCTCGCCATGGTCGGAGGTGAAGATGACCACGGTGTCCTCGCGCAGCCCCAGTTCATCCAGCTTGGCCAGCACCCGGCCGACCGAATCGTCGACCAGGCTGATCGAGCCGTAGGTCAGCGCCGTCACCTCGCGGCACTCGCGCTCGTTCAGCGCGAACGGCACGTAGGCCTCGCGCGAGGCGCCCGCGCGGGTGCGCTCGTGCACGGCCCGCAGCAGCGCCGGCATGTTCTCCTGGTGGAAAGAGGGCGGCAGCGGAATATCCGCGGGGTCGTACATGTCCCAGTACTTGCCGGGAGGCGTGAACGGATGGTGCGGGTCGGGGAACGAGCACTGGATGAAGAACGGCGCATCATCGTCCCGCTGCGCATGCCGGGCCAGCCATTCGCAGGTCTGTTCGGCCACGTAGGTCGAGGGATACAGTTCCACCGGCATGCGCGTGCGCCAGGCCTGCGGCGAATCGTAGCGGTCGTCGGGAATGGCGTTCTCGCGGCCGCGCAGGCTGTCGGGGTCGGGATGGCGCTCGGCCAGCCAGCGCGCGTAGTCGCCCTGCACGCGGTCGCCATGCATGGTGCACAGGCGCACGTCGTCGAAGCCATAGAACGGCGTCTGCACGTGGAAGGACGGATCGGCCTTCCAGTAGGGCGTCCACTCGTTGTCGTAGTCGCGGCCGCGCCGGTGATGCCGGTGCGCATCCTTCATCGCGTCGGCGGGCGGCGTGCCGCCGTTCAGGTTTTCCCAGCCACGGATGGGCGGGTTGTTGTAGCCGAAGTTCTGCAGGTGCGACTTGCCGATCAGCGCCGTCGCGTAGCCCGCGTCGCGCAGCAGCTCGACGAAGGTGACGTCCTCGCGCGACAGCGGGATGCCGTTGTGCAGCACCCCGTGCAGCGAGGGCATGCGGCCGGTCATCAGCGTGGCCCGGTTGGACATGCAGGTGGGGCTGGCCACGTAGAACTGCGAGGCCCGCACTCCGTCGCGCGCCAGCGCGTCGAGATGGGGCGTGCGCACGATGGGATTGCCGTAGCACCCCAGGTGGTCGGCCCGCTGCTGGTCGGTCATGACCAGCAGGATGTTGGGCCGCTTGGAAACGCGCGGGTCCATGCGATCAATCGGCCGAGATGTTGAATTCCTTGACGATCCTGCCGTAGCTCTCGTATTCGGCCCTGGCCATGCGGGCAAGGTCCTCGGACGAGCCGCCCAGCGGCACTTCCCACTGCTGCTTGAGCTTGGCGGCGGTGTCCGGTTGGCGCAGCACGGTGTTGAACTCCTGGTTCAGCTTCTCGACCACGGCGGGCGGCGTGCCCTTGGGCGCGAACACGCCGTACCAGGCGCCGGTCGCGGTGTTGGGGTAGCCCTGTTCGGCCAGCGTGGGCAGCTCGGGCATCAAGGGCGAGCGCTCCTTCTCGGCCATGCCCAACGCCACCAGGCGGCCGGCGGCGATGTGCTGCGCCACCACGCCGATGCTGGCGTACGTGATCTTCACGTGGCCGCCCAGCACGTCGGCGATCGCGGGCGCCACGCCCTTGTAGGGCACGTGCAGCATGTCCACGCCCGCCGATTTCTTGAACAGTTCGCCGGCGATGTGCATGGGCGAGCCGCTGCCCGGGGTGGCGTAGGCCAGTCCGGGCTGCTTCTTCAGCAGCGCGACCAGTTCCTTGGCGTTCTTCACGCCCAGCGACGGGTGGGCCACCATCATCATCGCGCCCTTGGACGGCGCCACAACCGGCACGAAGTCGTTCAACACATCCAGATTGACGTTCGTGCCCTTGGACAGTACGTGGGGAGCGATCAGGAAAGTGTTGGGCGCGAACAGCAGCGTATAGCCGTCGGCCGGCGCCCGCGCGACGGCGGAGGCGCCCATCATGCCGCTGACGCCCGGGCGGTTCTCGACGATGACGGACTGGTGCAGGCGCGCGGCCAGCTTCTCGCCCAGCATGCGCGCGCCGATGTCCGGCCCGCCGCCGGCGGGGTAGCCGACGATGATGGTGATGGGCTTGGCGGGGAAGTCGTTCCCTTGCGCATGCGCGGTCAGCGCGGCAAGCGGCAGACAGCCCAGGGCCAGGGCGAATTTGCGAAGCAATGCGTACATGGAGGCACCTATGAGAATGCGGGGCGGACGACGCCGCGCGGGGGGCGGCCGGCGCCTCCGAACGCGGAGAAGGGCAGATTCTTCCCTGAAAATCGGCCCGCCTCCACCCCAATAACGCCTCATTAGGGCGCAATTCGTCCCGCCTGCCGATAAAATCGACGCTGCGCGATCGACGGAGGAAGAAGTGGATGTATTGAGCGAGGTCCTGTCCGGCTGCCGGGCCGACAGCGCCACGACCGGCCGCTTCACGCTGCATGCCCCGTGGTCGCTGGAATCCACGGGCCTGCAGGGCGCGATGTTCCGCATCGCCCGGGGCGCGCCCTACTGGATACAGCCCGAAGGCATGGCGCCCGTGCGGGTGCCCGCCGGCGACCTCGTCGTGCTGCCGCGTGGCGGCCGGCACACCATCTCGTCCGAACCGGGGCTCGCGCCCGTGCCCTTCGCCGAGGTGCTGGCCGCGCACGGCATGCGCGAACGCGGGGAAAAGCCGCTGGTGTTCACGCACGGCGAAGGCGGCACGCCCACCGAACTCTTCACCACCATCGTCGACTACGGCCCCGTCGGCCAGAACACCGTGCTGCGCTTCCTGCCCGGCCTGATCCACCTGCGCGAGGACGACGTGAATCTGGCCTCGTGCCTGGCGCCGACGATGCGGCTGTTCATCGAGGAAAGCCTGAACCGCGAGCCGGGCTGGAAACTGTCGGCCGCGCGCATGGGCGACCTGCTGATGGTGCACGTGCTGCGCGCCTACCTGCTGCGGCACCGCGACACCGAGCCGAACTGGCTGCGCGGCCTGGCCGACCCCAAGATCGCCCAGGCCATCATGCTGATGCACCGCTGGCCCGAGAAACCCTGGACCCTGCCCGCGCTGGCCGACGAAGTCTGCATGTCGCGCTCGCGTTTCAGCGCGCGCTTCCGAGAGCTGGTGGGGGTGTCGCCGATCTCCTACCTGACGGCGCGCCGCATGGAGCGGGCCGCCGAACGGCTGCGGCTGGGATCGGTGCGCCTGGCCGACGTGGCCGAACTGGTCGGCTACGGCTCGGAGAAGATATTCGCCCGCGCCTTCCGCCGCTGGGCGGGCGTGCCGCCCGGCGAATACGGGCGGCGCGCCGGCTAGGTCAGGGCTGCCGCTGGCGCACGATCAGCACGTCGCAGGGCGTGTGCTGGATCAGTTGTTCCGCCACGCTGCCTATGGCCGTGCGCAATATCCCCGTGCGGCCGTGGGTGCCCACCACCAGCAGCTCGGTGGGATGGCGCGCCACGTAGTCGGGCACCACGTCCTCGGGCAGGCCGTGCTCGATCTTCCATTCGATGTCGGGCCGGTTCAACAGCGCCGCGTTGCGCTTCATGAATTCGGCCACCTCGTTGTCGGCCCGCGCCCTTGCCTGTTCCACCACGGCCGCCTCGGCATGGGCCTGGTGAGTGGAGAAGGCATGGAACAACAGCGGGCGCGCAGCCGGGAACAAAGTCAGCGCCGCTTGCAGGGCCTGGCGCGATCCTTCCGAGAAGTCGACGGCGGCGACGAAGTCGCGATAGTCGTGATGCGGGCGTTCGCGCACGACCAGGATGGGCTGGGCGGCCTCGCGCGCCAGCTTCTCGACCGTGGTGCCCAGCAACAGGCGGCCCAGGGTCTCGTCACGGGCCACGCCGGTGACGATGAGGTCGCAGTGGCGCGCCTCGGCCGTCTTGCGGATGATCTCGACCGCGTGCCCCGTTTCCAGCACCAGCTCGGCCTGGACGTCGACGCTGCCCAGCCCGGCCCGGAAGCGCCGTTCTGCGGCATTGCGGTCGACCACCTGGCCGCGCCGGGCGGTCAGCACGTCGCCCAGCGACGTCTCGTTCACGCACACCGCGACCAGCTTGGCGCCATGCTCGCGCGCCAGTTGTACGGCCCGGTCCTGGGCACGGTCGCAGCGTGCGCTCAGGTCGGTGGCAAGCAGGATGCAGCGCAGGTTTTCGGTGGAGGGTCCTTCCATGCTGATCTCCCTGGTGTGGCGGACGCGGCGGCGCGCGTGGGGCGGCCCGCTGGGCGGGCGAGGATCCGGAGGCGGAACGGGAAAACCGCGGATCGCACGGCGCTCCCGTCGGACCTACGATACCAACGGAAGGCGACCCTGCCAATCACGACGACGCGCGGGGGGCCTCGCGCTCGACCATGGCGCAGGCGGCGATGTAGTCCTCCAGCCGCCGCGCCGCCGCCGACAGCGGCCGCCGGTCGTCATGGGCCAGCCACAATCCCATGGTCATGGGCGGCCCGCCGGGCGACAGCTCGGCCAGGAGGCCCGACTCGATATCCTGCCGGACCGTCCTGGCCAGCACGCACCAGATGCCCACGCCCGCCGCCGTCAGTTCCCGCACCATGCCCGACTCGGTGGCCCGCGAGGCCACCGGCGTGCCGGCGATGCCGGCGGCGCGCAGCATGTCGGCCATGTGGATCGCGAAGCCCGAACGATGCGCGGCCCGCACGAACTTGTGCCGGGCCAGTTCGCGCGGCGGCACCGCGCCCCGCCCCGCCAGCGGATGGGAAGGCGCCGCCACCAGCGCGAAACGCTCGACGCCTATGGCCCGGCCCGCCACGCCCTCCGGCGGCCACCGGCTCAGGAAGCAGCCCAGGTCGGCGCTGCCGTCGCGCAGTTGCGCGAGGACTTCGTCCAGCGTCCCGGCCACCATGGCCAGCTCATACTCGGGATGCTCGCGGGCGAAACCAGCCAGCGCGGGCGGCAGCACCGAGTTGGCCACCGGCCGCTGGCAGGCCAAGACGATGCGCCGTTCCCCGGCCCGGCGGTCGCCGCCAAGGTCCTCGGACAATCGCGCCGCATCGTCCAGTACCGCGCGGGCATGCGCCAGCACGCGCTCGCCCGCCTCGGTCAGCGTGGCGCGCCGGCCGCGCTGGCGCAGGAACAGGGCCGTGCCCGCCCGGCGCTCCAGGGCCTGGATATGCTGGCTGACCGACGGCTGGGCAATGTCCAGCTGCTGGGCGGCGCCGGCGAAGCTGCCGGTCTCGGCCACCGCCACCAGCACCTCGAGTCCGCGCGGGGACAGGCTGATCATGCATCCTCCGATAGGTCATTACCTATATCTCATATAGGCTACCGGCCCGTTGCCCCGGGCCACCCCGGACGATGATACTGCCTGGCTTCCAGGGCGCCACCCGCGGCGTCCCACGATGACAGGAGACTTCCATGAAACGCTTGCTGGCTCCCGCGCTGGCCCTGGCGGCACTGCTGGCCTGGGGAGCGCCCCACGCCCAGCCCCGCCCCGACTTTCCGTCCAAGGGCGTGCACGTCATCAACCCTTTCCCGCCCGGATCGCCCGTCGAATACGTCGGCCGGCTCGTCGCGCAGAACCTGGAGCAGGCCTGGGGCAAGTACGTCGTCGTCGAAAGCCGCTCCGGCGCCGGCGGCACCGTGGGCGCCAACTACGTGGCCAAGGCGGCGCCCGACGGCCACACGCTGCTGGTCACCACGGCCTCGCCCATTTCCTTCGCCGCCGCGCTGTACGAGAAGCTGCCCTACGACCCGGTCAAGGACCTCGCGCCCGTCTGGGGCATCGTCACCCCCGGCCAGGTCGTGGTGGTCAACAGCCAGCTTCCCATCCGCACGCTGGCCGAACTCGTGGCCTACGCCAAGGCCAACCCCGGCAAGCTGTCGTACGCCTCGTCGGGCATCGGCACCGTGCAGCACTTCGGCGGTGAACTGTTCCAGGCCCGCACCGGCACCAAGCTGGTCCACGTCCCCTACCGGGGCGGGGCTCCGGCCGCCACCGACCTGGCCGGCGGCCACGTTCAGGTCATGTTCGACTCGCTCACCAACCAGTTGCGCAACATCGAGTCGGGCAAGGTCCGGCCGCTGGCCATCCTGCGCTCGCGGCGCGACGGCAAGCTGCCCGACGTGCCCACCGCCGCCGAGGCCGGCGTGCAGGGCGTGGAGGTCGTCAACTGGATCAGCCTGTTCGCGCCGGCCGGCACGCCCGCCGACGTGCTGCGCGCGCTGCGCCAGACGACGAAATCCGTCATGGCCACGCCCGACAACGTCGCCAAGCTGACCGAGACCTTCGGCGAAGCCCAGGTCCTGGACGGCGAGCAGCTCGCGCGGATGATTCCGACCGAAGCCCGCACCTACATCGAGCTGGTCGAGCGCGCCGGCATCCCCAGGCAATGATCGCGGCCCCGGCCGCTCCACGCAGGAACCCCGCATGAAAATCGTCCGCGTCGAAACCATCCTGCTGACCATCGCGCTCAATCGCGACTATGGCGGCAGCGTCTACAGCGTGCCGCGCAAGAACGCCATCATCACCCGCATCCACACCGACGAGGGGCTGGTTGGCCACTGCGTGAACGGCGAAGGCAACTTCGAGGTCCATCGCCAGGCGCGCGACATCGTCGACCAGGAACTGGCGCCGCTGCTGATCGGCCAGGACCCCACCGCCATCGAGACCCTGTGGTCGCGCATGTGGGCGGCCACCCATCGCGGCGGCCGCGACAAATGGGCAGCCGTGCGCGCCGTGGCCTGTGCCGACAGCGCGCTGTGGGACCTGCTGGGCAAGCGCGCCGGACTGCCCCTCTACCAGCTTTGGGGCGGGGCGCGCCACACGCTGCCCATCGTCGCCATCGGCGGCCAGTACCGGGACGGCTACGCGCCGCAGGACTACGGCGCCGAGATGGAGGAATACCGCGCGCTGGGCCTGGCCGGCTGCAAGTTCAAGGTAGGCGGGCGCGAGGTCGAGGAAGACCTGGCGCGCACCCGCGCCGCGCGGCGCGCGGGCGGCGACGATTTCGTGCTGTTCGCCGATGCCAACCGCGCCTGGAGCCGCACCCAGGCCCTGGCCTTCTGCCGGCAGGCGGCGGACCTGGACCTGCGCTGGTTCGAGGAACCCTGCCATTGGGACGACGACCGGCGCGACCTCGCGCTGCTGCGCGCGCAGACGGGCATGCCCATCGCCGCCGGCCAGTCGGAGATCACCACCCAGGACTGCCGCGACCTGATGCTGGACGCCGCCATCGACGTCTGCAACCTGGATGCGAGCTGGGGCGGCGGCCCCACCGCCTGGCTGCGGGTGGCCCGCATGGCGGCCTGCTTCGGCGTGCAGATGGGCCACCACGGCGAACCCATGGTGGGCTCGCACCTGCTGGCCGCGGTGGAAAACGGCACCTACGTCGAAACCCACCACCCCGACCGCGACCCGATCTTCCACCAGATGCTGATCGGCCGCGGTGCGATCGAGAACGGCCATTACGCCCTGCCGCAGGGGCCGGGCTGGGGCGTGGACTTCGATCCGGAGTTCATCGAGCGATACCGGACGGACTGACCCGGCCCAAGGTGAAATCCGGGAACCGCTTCGGTTCCTGAATTTCACGCCGGCGGCGGCGCCGCTTCCTATGATGCCCTGATCAGAACAGCACATAGGAGACACGTCATGAGCCACACCTCGACCGGCCGGCGCCGCATGCTGGGCCTGCTGGGCGCCACCGCCGCGTCCGGCGCGCTGCCCGGCATCCCCGCCCTGGCATCCGACGCCGGCACCCAGGACTTCCCCACTCGCGCCCTGCGCCTGGTCGTTCCCTTCACCCCGGGCGGCGGCACGGACGTCGTCGGACGCTCCCTGGCCGCCGCCATGTCCGAGGCGCTGGGGCAGTCCATCGTGGTCGACAACCGGCCGGGGGGCGGCACCGTCATCGGCTCGAACATCGTGGCCAAGGCCAAGCCCGACGGCTACACGCTGCTGCTGACGACCACCGCCCTGGCCATCAACGACACGCTGGTCAAGGACCTGCCCTACGACACCGACCGCGACTTCAGCGACATCGGCCTGATCTGCGTCGGGCCGAACGTGCTGGTCACCCATCCGAAAAGCCGCTTCAAGACACTGGACGCGGTCATCCGCTACGCCAAGGCCAATCCGGGCAAGTTGACCTACGGCTCCTCGGGCAACGGCTCGGCCGTCCACCTGGCCGCCGAACTGTTCAAGATGAAGGCCGGCGTCGACCTGACCCACATCCCCTATAAGGGCGCGGCGCAGGCCTACACCGATCTGGTCGGCGGCCGCCTGGACTTCGTTTTCGCCACCGCGGGCGGCGTGGCGAAATACGTCGAGGAAGGCACGCTGCAAGCCGTCGCGCTGACCTCGCGCGAACGCACGCCAGCCTATCCCGGCATTCCCACCATCGCCGAACGGGTGCCCGGCTATTCGGCCGAGGTCTGGTACGCGATCCTGGCCCCGGCGGGCACGCCGCCCGACATCGTCGCCGTGCTGAACGGCGCCTTGAACAAGGCCGCCAACGATCCCGGCTACAAGTCGCGGGTCTCGGCCGACGGCATGAAGGTGGCGGCCGGCACGCCGCAGGAGATGCGCGCCTTCCGCCAGTCCGAGCAGGCGCGCTGGCGCCAGGTCATCCACGACGGCAAGATCACCACCACTTGAAGGACTGAACATGACGACGAACGGCCAACGGCTGGCTGGCAAGACGGCCATCATCGTGGGCGCGGGCCAGCGCCCCGGCACGACGATGGGCAATGGGCGCGCGACCGCGGAGCGCTTCGCGCGGGAAGGCGCCAGGCTTCTGCTGGTGGACATCAACGGCGAATGGGCGCAGGACACGCTGGCGGCGGTGCGCGCGCTGGGCGCCCCGGCGGAGGTGGCGATCGCCGACATCACCCGCGAGGACGACTGCCGTCAGGTGGTGGCGTCCTGCGTCGAACGATGGGGGCGCGTGGACATCCTGCACAACAACGTCGGCTTCTCCAAGGGCGATGCCCGCACCGCCGAACTGCCGCTGGACTCCTGGCAGCGCATCATCGACGCCAACCTGACCGGCATGTTCCTGATGTGCAAGCACGCCCTGCCGCAGATGGTCGCCCAGCGGTCCGGCTGCATCATCAACGTGTCGTCCACGTCCTCGCTGTCGGGCCGGCCCACGGTCACCTACAAGACCAGCAAGGGCGCGGTCAACACGCTCACCCAGCACATCGCGTTCGAGAACGCGAAGCACGGCGTGCGCGCCAATGCGATCCTGCCGGGCCTGATCGACACGCCCATGGCCATCGAGCGGCGCGCGGAGGAAACCGGGGTCCCCCGCGAAGTGATCCGCCGCGAACGCGATGCGCTGGTGCCGATGGGCTATATGGGCGAAGCCGCCGACGTCGCGAACGCGGCGCTTTTCCTGGCCTCGGACGAGGCGCGCTACGTGACCGGCGTATTGTTTCCGGTCGATGGCGGCCTGCTGCTCAAACGGGGCTGAGCGCGGACCTCAGGCCTGGGGGCGGGCGAACAGTTCGCGCGCGCCTTCGGGCAGGGCCGCGGGATCGACGCATGCCATCCAGATCTGTCGGCCCGCCCATTCGTCCGCCAGCGTGACAACCTCCACTCCCGTCCGCTCGGCATAGGTCCGCGCCAGGCCCTCGGCCATCAGGGCCAGGCCCAGCCCCTCGCGCACCAGCATGCAGCGTGCCTCGGGATTGGAGACCTGCGCGCTGACGTTGATGGGCCGGGGCAGGTTTTCGCCGATCAATCGCTGGAAGTTGGCCAGGTCGTGGCGCGGGAAATAGCCGACGTAGTCATGATCCAGCGTGTCGAAGAAACGCACCGGACCACTCCGTGCCAGCGCGTGCCCCATCGGGACGACCAGGGCGACCCGTTCGCGGCGGTACTCCACGAAGTGCAGGCCCGGAGGCGGAAACGGCGCGTGATAGATTCCGATCTCCGCCTCCCCCTGGGTGACCAGCGCCGGGATCTCGACGCTGGACGCCTCGACGATGTCGACGCGATGGCCTGGACACACGCGGCGCAGCAGGCTGATGGCGCGCGGCAGGTACTGCAGCACGACCGACCGGCAGGCGGCGATCCGGATGTGGGACTCGCCGTCGTCGCGGAAGCTCGCCAGGGTCCGCTCCAACTGGCGGGCCGCCGACAGCAGCGAGGTCGCATGGCGGTACAGCGCCTCGCCCGCGGCCGTGGGCTCGACGCCCCGGCCGGTCCGCCGCAGCAGCGATACGCCGTGCTCGCGCTCGAGCTCCGCCAGCCGCTTGCTTACCGCCGAGGCCACGACGTTCAGCCGGTCGGCGCAACGGCTCAGGCTTTTTTCCTCGACGCATGCGACGAAGGTCTTCAGGCTTTGCAGGTCCATGTCCTTTCCTTTTCCGCTTGCGCCGCAAGCTTCGTCAGGGCTCGGCAGCCGCCGACTTGAGCCCCAGCCTCGCGGCCAGCCGCGCCAGGTTGGCCCGGTCCACGCCCAGTTCGCGCGCGGCGGCCGACCAGTTGTCTCCATGGCGGCGCAGCGCCGCGACGATCAGGCGGCGCTGGTAGCCCTCGACCGCCTGCTTCAGCGGCTGCGCGGGAACGCGCGCGCGGGCCGCCGCCGGGTTCTCGCGCGCGGAAGCGGGCGACCCGGCCTCCCCTTCCTCCAGCCCCAGGTCCGCCACCGTCAGCGTCAGGATGGCCGGACGCGGGGTTTGCCGGGACAGCGCCTTCAGCGCGCTGCGGCTGATCAGGTGTTCGAGCTCGCGCACGTTGCCCGGCCAATCGTAGGCCAGCAGGGCCGCCTGCGCCTCGGCGGCCAGGCGCAGGTTGCGCAGCCCCAGGCGCGAGCGGTTTTCGTCCAGGAAGGCGCCGCTAAGCAGCAGCACGTCGCGGCCTCGTTCGCGCAGGGGCGGCACCCGCAGCGGGTACACGCTCAGGCGGTGGTAGAGGTCGGCGCGGAAACGCCCCTTGCGGACCTCCTCGGCCAGGTCACGGTTGGTGGCCGCGATCAGCCGTACGTCCACGTGATGCTCGCGATCGGAGCCCAGGCGCTGCAATTGCCCGCTTTGCAGCACACGCAGCAGCTTGGCCTGTACCGCCAGCGGCAGCTCGCCCACCTCGTCCAGCAGCAGGGTGCCGCCATCGGCGAGCTCGAACTTCCCGCGCCGATCGCCCACCGCTCCCGAGAACGCGCCCTTGACGTGGCCGAACAGCTCGCTTTCTACCAGGGCCTCGGGCAAGGCCGCGCAGTTGATGCTGACCAGCGGCCGCGTCGCGCGCGGCGAGGCCGCGTGCAACGCCTGGGCCACCAGTTCCTTGCCGACTCCGGTCTCGCCCGTTACCAGCACGGTCAGGTCGCTGGCGCCCACGGTGCGTACCTCGTCCAGCAGCCGCCGGATGACGGCGCTGTGCCCCAGCAGCGGACGCGGTGCGGTTTCGCCCGCCGCCGCGCGATAGATTTCCGCGCGCTGGTGCTCGTCGCTCGCGCGCGAGGCCAGTAGCTGCAACCGATCGGCCACGCTGACCGTCGCCGCGGCCAGGCTGGCGAAGGTCTGCAAGGCATCCAGGTCCTGCGCGGAAAAACGCTCGGCCTCCATCGCATCCAGCGTCAGCAGGCCCCAGGGGCGCTCGCCCACCCGCAGGACGCAGCCCAGGCAATCATGGACCTCCAGTTGCTCGCCTTCCATTCCTTCGACCAGGCCGTCGTAAGGATCGGGCAGGCGGCTCCCGGCCGGGAAGCGCGTGGGGCCGTCGGACTGGAGCAGCAGCTGGAAGCGGGGATGCTCGTCCACCTTGAAACGGCGGCCCAGCGTATCGCTGCTCAGGCCGTCCACGGCCAGCGGCACGAGCCATTCTCCATCCAGCCGCAGCAGGGCTGTTGCATCGCAAGGAACCAGGGTACGGACAGCCTCCAGCAGGCGGCGGTAGCGTTCCCCTTCGGCGAGGTCCCGCGCCAGATCGTCCACCAGTGGAACAAGAGCGTGCAGCAGGGCATTTGCAGTCATTTTGACTAATTTGAGGTCATAAAGACATATGAAGATTATAGGTCATTATGACTCCCAGGCATGGAAAATGGCGCAGCGCCGCGAGAATCGGCCTGGCACGCATCTTGAATAAGGGAAAACGAAGGCTGTCCCCTTTCCCGGCCGGCCGCTCTTGCAGGAGATACCATGCTGTCCGCTCAACAACGAGCCATCGTCAAGGCCACCGTCCCGCTGCTGGAAACCGGCGGCGAAGCCCTGACCACCCATTTCTATCGCCTGATGCTGGCCGAGTACCCGGAGGTCCGGCCCCTGTTCAACCAGGCCCACCAGGCCAGCGGCGACCAGCCGCGCGCGCTGGCCAACGGCGTGCTGGCCTATGCGCGCCACATCGACGACCTCACGCCCCTGGGCGGGATGGTCGGCCGCATCGTCAACAAGCACGTCGGGCTGCAGATCCTGCCCGAACACTATCCCATCGTCGGCACGTGCCTGCTGCGCGCCATCCGCGAAGTGCTCGGCCCCGACGTCGCCACCGACGAAGTCATCGAAGCCTGGGGCGCGGCCTACCAGCAACTGGCCACGCTGCTGATCGGCGCCGAGGAACAGTGCTACGCGACCCAGGAGAAGGCGGCCGGCGGCTGGCGCGGTTCGCGCGCCTTCCGCGTCGCCCGCAAGGAACAGGAAAGCGAGGAGATCACCTCGTTCTACCTGGTGCCCGCCGACGGCGGTTCGCTGCTGGACTTCCAGCCCGGCCAGTACATCGGCCTGAAGCTGGTCGTCGACGGCGAGGAAGTGCGCCGCAACTATTCGCTGTCCGCGCCCCCCAACGGCCGCGAGTACCGCATCAGCGTCAAGCGCCAGGGCGACGGCGTCGTCTCCAACCACCTGCACGACCGGATCGGCGAAGGCGACACGCTGGAACTCTTCCCGCCCTCGGGCAACTTCACGCTGCAGGCCAGCGACAAGCCGCTGGTGCTGATCAGCGGCGGCGTCGGCATCACGCCCACCCTGGCCATGCTGCAGGCGGCCCTGGGCGGTTCGCGCGCGATCCACTTCATCCACTGCGCCCGCAACCAGGCGGTCCACGCCTTCCGCGACTACGTGGATGCCGCGGCGGGCAAGTTCCCGCAGCTCAAGCGTTTCTACTGCTACGACGAACCCGGCGAGACGGCGCAGCGCCCCGATGCGGTCGGCCTGCTGACCAAGGAGCAACTGGCGCAGTGGCTGCCGCAGGACCGCGACGTCGACGTCTACTTCCTGGGTCCCAAGCCGTTCATGCGCAACGTCCAGCGCTACCTGAAGGAACTGGGCGTGCCGGAGACGCAGACGCGGTATGAGTTCTTCGGGCCGGAGGCGATGGCGTAAGAGCCCGCGCTACTCGAAGAACCGTTTCATCTCCAGCCCGCGGATGATCTGCGCCGTCGCCTCCGCCAACGGAGGCAGCGGGCCGCTGGACGGCGTGGCCAGGGTCAGGTTGTTCATGATGACCGGCTCGACGATGGACGAGAAGGCCAGGAAATCCTGGCCCGCCATGTCGCTCAGCGCCGAGCGCGGGATGATGGTGAACATGCCTTCCTTGGCCATGGTCTCGAGGATGGTATGCACCACGTCCACCTCGGCCACGACGTCCAGCGTCACGTTCAATTCCCGGCAGGTGCGGTCCACCAGCGCGCGGATGGTATTGGGCGCGCTGGGCAGCACCAGCGGATAGCGGCCCAGGTCCCTCGCGCGCACGCGCGGTGGCGGCACGGGCCGGCAGGCCTTGCCGTAGGCCAGCACCAGGTCCTCGCGGTAGATGGATTCGAACCGCAGCAGGGACGAGGACGGCGGGTCGTACAGCAGCGCCAGGTCCACCCTGCCCTTGACCAGCCATTCATTCATCTCGGAACTCAGGCCTTCGGCCAGCGTCAGCGCGGCATCGGGATGCAGGCGCCGGAACGACTGCACGATGTCCGGCGCCATCCGGCGCGCCACGCGGTGCGGCATGCCCAGCCGGACCTTGTCCTGCGCGGCGGCGCGGAAGGCGCGCATGTCCTGGCGCGCATGCTGGGCCATGGCATCGAGCGTCTTGGCATGCTCCAGGAACCGCAGCCCGGCCTCGGTGGGTTCGACGCCCCGGCCGGTGCGCACCAGCAGATGGTGGCGCAGCTCGGCTTCCAGCAACTGGATCTGCCGGCTGAGCGAGGGCTGCGAGACGCCCAGCACCTCGCCCGCGCGGGAAAGGCTGCGCATTTCGCAGACGACGATGAAGTAGCGGAGTTGCCGGAGGTCCATGGATGCGATGGTATACGTTTTTCCTATATCAGAAGTCAGGCTGGGCGCATTGCTCGGCCCCGGGGGCTTGCGCATGATGCGAGGTTGACGTCTACCGCACCCCCACCATGCCCGACTGCGCACCTCCCCTGGCCGAGATCACGCCTCCTGCCGAGCCCCTGCCCAAGCACGCCTGCGACACCCATTTCCACGTCTTCGGCCCCGCCAGCGTCTTCCCCTACGCCGACGACCGTCCCTACACGCCGCCCGACGCGCCCTTCGAACGGCTGCGCGACCTGCACCGGCGGCTAGGATTCGAGCGCGGCGTCATCGTGCATCCGGGCTGCCACGGCTACGACCTGTCGGTCACGCTCGATGCACTGGATCGCGGCGCGGGCCAGTACCGGGCGATCGCCCTGCTGGATCCGGCCACCGACGAGGCCCGAATCGCCGAACTCGACCGGCGCGGCGTGCGCGGCGTGCGCTTCAATTTCGTGGCTCACCTGGCCAACGCCGGCTGGGACGAACTGGCGCGGATCGTGCCCCGCATCGCGCCCTTCGGCTGGCACGTCTGCATCCATTCGGACCAGGCCTCGCTCGAAGGTCTGCTGCCCAGGCTCAGGACGCTGCCCGTGCCGTTCGTGATCGATCACATGGGACGCGTGGCCGCCGCCGAAGGCACGCAAGGCGCGGCCTTCCGCGCCCTGCTCGCGCTGCGTGACCATCCCGGCGCCTGGGTGAAGATCTCCGGGCTGGACCGCACGTCCAGCAGCGGCAAGCGGCCGTTCCAGGATGCCGAACCGCTGGTGTCGGCGCTGCTGGACGCCATGCCCGAGCGCCTGCTGTGGGGCACCGACTGGCCGCATCCGAACGTGCGCGGCGACATGCCCGACGACGGCGAACTGCTGAACACCTTCCTGCGGCTGTGCCCCGATGCGGCCACGCGCCAGCGCATCCTGGCGGACAACCCGCACGCGCTGTTCCGGTTCGCGCCATGACGCGGCGCATGTTCCACTTCGCCCAGAACCCCAGGAGACCCGACCATGCCTAGACTGAATCCCCCCGACGTCGAACAGATGTCCGAACACCAGCGCCGCGTCTACGACGCCATCGCCTCGGGCCCGCGCGGCAAGGTGCGCGGACCGCTGGCGATCTGGCTGCACCGCCCCGGCCTGGCCGAACATGCGCAGGCCTTGGGCCAGTATTGCCGCTACGACTCCAGCCTGCCGCCGCGCCTGTCCGAACTGGCCATCCTGACCATGGCCGCGCTGTGGCGCGCCCCCTTCGAATGGTGGGCGCACCATCCCATCGCCCTGAAGGCAGGGCTGGACGCGGACGTGGCCGAGCAGATCCGCGCCGGCGCCACGCCCGTGTTCGCCCAGCGCGACGAGTCGGTCGTCTACCGCTTCGTGCGCGAACTGGTGGAAACGCGGCAAGTCCCGGACGCGCTCTACCAGGAGGCCCTGGAGGTCCTGGGCAAGGACGGCGTCGTCGACCTGGTCGGCATGGCCGGCTACTACACCCTGATCTCGATGACGCTGAGCGTCTTCGACATCCCCACGCCCGACGGCAGCACCGTCGAATTCGGGCGCTGATGCCTTTCCGATCATCATCATCACGAACGAGATACCCATCATGACTGGCCGCCTGCAAGGCAAGATAGCGATCGTCACCGGCGCGGGCAGCGTCGGCCCCGGCTGGGGCAACGGCCGCGCCATCGCATACCGTTTCGCGCAGGAAGGCGCACGCGTCTTCGCCGTCGACCGCGATCCCGCGGCCATGGAAGAAACCGTGGCCCGCGTGCGCGAGATCGGCGGCGAGATCGCCATCTGGCGCTGCGACGTCACCTCGTCGGACGAGGTCCGCGACATGGTGCGCGCCTGCGTCGACACCTGGGGCGGCGTGGACATCCTGGTCAACAACGTGGGCGGCTCGCGCAAGGGCGGCCCGGTGGACCTGGACGAAGCGGCGTGGGACGCGCAGATCGACTTCAACCTGAAAAGCGTCTATCTGGGCTGCCGCCATGTGCTGCCGCTGATGGAGGAGCAGGGCGGCGGCGCCATCGTCAACATCGCCTCGACCTCGGGCACGCGCTGGACCGGCTCGGCCCAGGTCGGCTATTCCAGCGCGAAGGCCGGCGTCATCCAGCTGTCGCGCGTCGTGGCGCTGGAATATGCCAAGAAGAACATCCGCTGCAACACCGTCATTCCAGGCCAGATGCACACCCCCATGGTCGAAGTCCGGCTGGCCGGGCAGCGCGCGGGCGGCGACGTGGAGCAGTTGCTGGCGCAGCGGCAGTCGCGCATCCCGCTGCCCTTCATGGGCGACGGCCTGGACACCGCCAACGCCGCGCTGTTCCTGGCGTCCAGCGAAGCCCGCTTCATCACCGCCACCGAGATCGTGGTCGACGGAGGCATGAGTGCGCGCTGCGACTGACGCCCCCGCGCGCTATCCCGATCCGGCCGTCATCGCGCTGGATCCGCGCTTCGAGAAACTCACGCTGCCGCTGGCGGCGGTCGAGCGCCTGGCCACGGGATGCCGCTGGGCCGAAGGGCCGGTCTGGTTCGGCGATGCCCGCTACCTGCTGTGGAGCGACGTGCCCAACGACCGCATCATGCGCTGGGACGAGATCACCGGGCAGACACATGTCTGGCGGCCCGTATCCGGCCATGCGAACGGCAACACGCGCGACCGCCAGGGGCGCCTGGTCACCTGCGAGCACCAGGGGCGCCGCGTCACCCGAACCGAACACGACGGCCGCATCACCGTGCTGGCCGACCGCTACCAGGGCAAGCGCCTGAACTCGCCCAACGACGTCGTCGTGAAATCCGACGGCTCGATCTGGTTCACCGACCCGCCCTTCGGCATCATCGGCTACTACCAGGGCGAGAAGGCCGAACAGGAAATCCCCGCCGCCATCTATCGCATCGACCCGTACAGCGGCGCGGTCGACCTGGTCTGCGATACGGTCAACGGCCCCAACGGGCTGGCCTTCTCGCCCGACGAGAAGCAGTTGTACGTGATCGAATCGCGCGCCCGCCCCCGCAACGTCCTGGTGTTCGATGCGTCGGACGACGGCCGCCGGCTGGGCCCGCAGCGCGTGCTGTTCGACGCCGCCGACGGCACGCCCGACGGCTTTCGCGTCGACGTCGAAGGCAATCTCTGGTGCGGCTGGGGCATGGGCACGCCCGAGCTCGACGGGGTCCGCGTCTATTCGCCCCGGGGGGAACTCCTGGGCCGCATCGCCCTGCCCGAGCGCTGCGCGAATCTGTGTTTTGGCGGCAAGCATCGCAACCGCCTGTTCATGGCGTCCAGCACGTCGATCTACTCGTTGTTCGTCAATACCCAGGGCTCCCCCGGCGGCTGAACGCCCGCGCCCTGATCTCCAAAACGATAAAGGAGAACACCATGTTCCATCCGACCCGTTTCCACGCCCTCGCGCCGCTCGCCGCGGCCCTGCTGGGACTGGCCGCCTTCGGCGCGCAGGCCCAGTCCGTCACCAGCATCGTCGTCGCCTTCCCGCCCGGGGGCCCCGCCGACTCGCTCGCGCGCGTCGTCGCCACCCAGCTCGAGAAAGAGCTCAAGCAGACCGTCGTCATCGAGAACAAGCCGGGCGGCAACGGCGCCATCGCCGCCAGCCAGGTGGCCCGCGCACGGCCCGACGGCCAGACGCTGTTCCTGAGCTCGGTGGGCGCGATCTCGATCAACCCCGCCCTGTACCCCAAGCTGATCTACGATCCCGCCAAGGACTTCGCGCCGGTCTCCCTGCTGGTTTCCACGCCCGAGGTACTGGTTGTCGGCCCGGACAGCGCCAGCAAGACCGCCAAGGACTTCGTCGCCCACGCCAAGTCGGCCAAGGGAGCCACCATGGCCTCGTCCGGCGTGGGCAGCATGCCCCACATGGCCATCGTGCAGCTCAAGCTCTCGACCAAGGCCAACATCCTGCACGTGCCCTACAAGGGCGCGGCGCCCGCCATCACCGACACCATAGGCGGACAGGTCGACGGTTTCATCGGCGACATCTCGGGCCTGATGTCCAACATCAAGGCGAACAAGGTCAAGGCGCTCGCCATCGCCGCACCCAAGCGCTCGCCGCTCCTGCCCGACGTCCCGACCTTCGACGAACTGGGCGTGCCCAACGTCTACGCCAACAACTGGTACGGCCTGTACGCGCCCAAGAAAACCCCGGCCGACAAGGTCGCCGCGTTGAACGCCGCGGTCCGCAAGGTGCTGGCCTCGCCCGAGCTGAAGGCCTATGCCGAATCGAGCGGGGTCGAGCTCTCGCCCACCACGCCCAAGGAGTTCGACGACCTGGGCCGCAAGGATGCCAAGAAGTGGGGCGACCTGATCCGGGCGGAAGGGATCAAGGCCGACGAGTAGGCCGCATTGAACTTGCCGCTGCGGCAGTCCTGACGCAGCCGGCCAGCCTTGCACGCAGCGCCTCGGCCAGTTCGTGCAGGGCTGGCAGCAATACGCTCCGTATGTGCCGGTTCGAGAACTCCTCGATGCTGTAGCTGACGTTGAGCACGAAGGTGCCCTCGTCCATGATCAGCGGCATCGCGGTCGATTCCGTGCCGTGGCCCCAGACCACGGAGCAATGGCCTTCGGCCTCGAAGCGCCTCAGGCTCGCCTCGATCTCGGCCGCCACGGCAGGCCAGTTGCGCTCATGGCGCGCCTTCAGGCGCAGCAGTTGCCCGGCGCGCTGGCGACGAGACAGGCTGGCCAGATACGCCCGGCCGACGGCATTCGTTTCCATCGGCCGGCGGTGCCCGGGTTCGATGCGCCGGGAAAGGCGCGAACGATCGCCGTGCGCCACGTGAAGATAGACCATGTCCAGTTCGTCCGGCACGGACAGGCCGACGTTGATGTGCTGCCTGGCACTCAGCGCCTGCATGAGGGGCACCGCTTCGTGCACGACCTGCGAGTCGAGCATGACCGCATGCGCAAGGCTAAGCACCGAGAACGACAGCCTGTAGGTCTGCAGGACCGGATCCTTCTTCAGAAAGCCGCCGTGCGCGAGCGTCTGCATCAGGCGGCTTACCGTGGCCTTGGGCAGGCCCGTTCGCTCGGCGACCTCGGCATTCCCCAAGGCGCCCAGACCAGGCCGGAAACAACGCAGAATGCACAGTCCCCGCTCGAGCGAGCGGTTCATCGACGCGCTCGTTTTCTCCTGCGCGGCCGCTTCGGTGTGGCTACGCGTGGCCCGCATCGCGGCCCGCCGACTCTCCATGGATAGCTCCCCTTCGTTGCACCGTGCCATTGAGCCCCAAGCGCGGCTTCCCAGCACGAGGCCAGCCCGCGCACCGTTCCGGCAAGTGGAATCGGGTCATTGAGAGGCCTTTCCAGCGCTGCCTATACTCCGCCCAAAACATCGACCGAGCAAACAAGGTCGAACCTCGCAACCGGACGGAGACCACGATGAAACGCCCGTACCTGACGGCCCTGGTGTTGCTTGCCCTGGGCCCCACCCTGCCGGCCCACGCCCAGCAGCCCTACCCGAACCGCCCCATCAAGGTCATCGTCGGCTACCCCGCCGGCGGCACGCTCGACGGTCCCGCGCGCATCGTCACCCAGACCATGTCGCGCCTGGCGGGCCAGTCGTTCGTCGTCGAGAACCGCCCCGGCGCGAGCGCCAACATCTCCGCGGAAATCGTCGCCAAGGCGCCGGCCGATGGCTATACCCTGCTGCTCAGCTCATCCTCGCTCTCGTCCTCCGGCGCCTTGTTCAAGAACCTCCCGTTCGAACCGACGAAGGATTTTCGCCACGTGGGCCGCTTCTGCACCCTTCCCACCGTTATCGTCGCGCGCAAGGACCTGCCGGCGAACACCCTGCAGGAAGTCGTCGATCTGGCGAAACAGAATCCGGGCAAGCTGACGTACGGCTCGCCGGGCACGGGGACCGGCGCCCACATGTCGGGGGAAGTGCTGAACCGCTATGCCGGCATCCGCATCACCCACATCCCGTTCAAGGGCTCCGCCCAGGCCCTGACCAATATCTCGGGCGGCCACATCGATCTCATGATAGGCGGCCTCTCGACCATCGAGGGTGCCATCAAGGGCAAGCTGGTCAAGGTCCTGGCGGTGACGAATCCTGAACCATCCCCCGACCTGGTGGACGCCCCGACCATCCAGCAGGCCTTGAAAGACTATCAAGCACCGCGCCAATACCAGTTTTCGACCTGGCTGGGGCTGTCCGCGCCGGCCGGCACGCCAGATGCCGTCATCGACCGGCTCCAGGCCTTGCTGCAGGCCGCGCTGCAAGACCCGAAGACCCGCCAGGAACTGACCGCCATCGGCGTCTCGCCCGGCTTTCTACCCGGCATCGCGCTGCGGGAACAGATCGACGAGGAAGTGCCTGCCTATGCAAAGGTCGTCAAGGAAATCGGCATTGCCTTCGACTGACATGGAAACTTCCTCCTGCGTGCAGGCCGATCTGTCCGGACCCGTCGCCACGCTGACCCTGAACCGGCCCGACCGGCTCAACGCGATGACCGTCGAGATGGACCGGCAATTGCGGGCCGCCTTCGACACCG
Source organism: Pigmentiphaga sp. YJ18 (assembly GCF_038066655.1). Lineage (NCBI taxonomy): Bacteria > Pseudomonadati > Pseudomonadota > Betaproteobacteria > Burkholderiales > Alcaligenaceae > Pigmentiphaga > Pigmentiphaga sp. YJ18. Next base: position 219,814 of record NZ_JBBUKU010000001.1, read on the forward strand.
CGAGCGGCTCGCCCCAATGCCGGGTCATCATCATACGAGGCGCGGGCCGGGGATTCTGCTCGGGCGCCGATCGCGACACTGCTGGAGGCACGCAATCACCGCTTTCCTGGCAGCCGTGTCCGGCTCGTCTCGCGGAGTTCCGCTTCGGCTACCTGCTCGAGTCGCCCAAACCCGTGATCGCCGCCATCCATGGCGCGGCGATAGGCGTGGGGCTCGTCCTTGCCGCGTGCTGCGACATCAGGCTGGCGACTTGCGACGCCAAGCTGGGCTTCCCGTATTCGCGGCTGGGGCTGGTCGCGGAATACGGCATCGCCCACCTGCTTCCCGCCTTGCTGGGCAGCGGCATCGCGCGCGAACTCCTGCTGTCGGGTCGCCTGTTCAGCGGCACCCAGGCACTCGACATGGGACTGGCCAGCCACGTCGCCGATGCCGACGCCTTCGACGCACTGGTGCGCGAGTACGCCGAAGACCTGGCGCGCAACTGCTCGCCTCGCTCGATGGCCGTCATCAAGAACCAGCTGCGCGACGCCGCCCAGCAGACATTCATCGAGTCGCTGCATCGCGCGAACCGCGAACTCGATGCCGCCAGGCAATCGTCCGACTACGCCGAGGCCCGCGCGGCCCGGCGCGACCGCCGTCCTCCCGCCTTCACCGGAGATTGATCCAGATGGACTTCATCGATATCGCGACGCGCGACGGCGTGGCGGTCCTGACGCTGAACGCGCCAGCCACCCGAAACGCGCTGAGCGGGCCGGAACACTATGCCGCGGTCGAAGCCGCATGCGCACGCGTCGGCGCCGACCGCGAAATCCGCGCCGTGATCCTGACCGGCGCCGGCAGCGCCTTCTGCGCCGGCGGCAACGTCAAGAACATGTGGCAGCGCATCTGCGCGCCCGGCGCCGTTGCCGCCGACGAACGCTACCGGTACAAGGAGGGCATCCACCGCATCGTCCAGGCCCTGTACGGACTCGAGGTCCCCACCATCGCGGCGATCAACGGCCCGGCCATTGGTGCCGGGCTGGACCTGGCGTGCATGTGCGACATCCGCCTGGCCAGCGATCGCGCCCGGTTCGCCGAGAGCTTCGTTAAGCTGGGCATCATTCCGGGCGATGGCGGAGCATGGCTGCTGCAGCGGATCGTCGGCCCCTCGCGCGCGGCCGAGATGATCTTCACCGGCGACACCATCGATCCCACCCAGGCCCTGGCCTGCGGACTGGTTTCCCAGGTACTCCCGGCTGACGGCCTGATGGAGGCAGCCTGGGACCTGGCCCGCCGCATCGCCGCCAACCCTCCGCACGCGCTGCGCATGGCCAAGCGCCTGCTGCGCGAATCACAGCATGCCCGGCTCGAATCGATACTGGAAATGTCCGCGGCATTCCAGGCGCTGGCGCATTTCACCCCCGATCACCACGAGCTCGTGCAACGGGCCGCCACCCGGAGCACGGCAACGTGACGACGGCCAATCTTCCGCTCGAAGGCATCACCGTCCTCGACCTCGGACAGGTGTACCAAGGGCCCTATTGTGGCTTTCTGCTTGCCACTGGCGGCGCGAGAGTCATCAAGATCGAGCCGCCCGGCGGTGATTCCGTGCGCAGCCGCGCCGACGCGCCCGGAGGCAACTCGCTGGCCTTCGCCATGCTGAACGCCAACAAGGAAGGCATGACCCTGGACCTGAAGACCCAGGCCGGCAGGGACCTGCTGCTGCGCATGGTGGATCGGGCGGACGTGCTGCTGGAAAACTTCGCGCCTGGCGTGATGGACAGGCTGGGCCTGGGCGCGGACGCCCTGTGCGCGCGCAACCGCCGGCTGATCTACGCCTCGGGCAGCGGCTACGGATCGACCGGCCCCTATCGCGACGTCCTGGCCATGGACCTCACCATCCAGGCGATCGGAGGCATGATGTCGGTGACCGGTTTCGCCGATGGCCCGCCGTTGAAGGCCGGCGCCGCCGTCAGCGACTTCCTGGGCGGAGCGCACCTGTACGGCGCCGTCGTGACTGCCCTGTTGCAGCGCGAGCGCACGGGCGAAGGCTGCGCGGTCGAGACCGCCATGTTCGACATGTGCTACCACACGCTGGCTTCCAATCTGAGCATGATGCACAAACAGGGGCGGCCCGCGCCTCGAACGGGCAACCGGCACGGCGGACTATCGGTGGTCCCCTACAACGTCTATCCGGCCCGGGACGGCCACGTCGCCATCATTTGCGTCAAGGACGCGCACTGGCGGAATCTGGCCCGCACCATGGACCGTCCGGAACTGGCGGACGATTCCCGCTATGCCAGCAACCGCGCACGCGCCGAGGCCATCGACGAAGTCGACGAACTCATCTCGTCGTGGTCCCGCCAGCACGGCAAGGAAGAAATTTTCCGGATCTCCCAGCGTAACCGTTTCCCGGCGGCGCCCGTCCGAGACCTGCGTGAACTGAGCGAAGATCCGCACCTGCACCAGCGAGGCGCACTGCATTACATGGACCATCCGGTGCTGGGACGGATCGCGCTGCCGCATTCGCCGCTGCGCTTCGTCCGGCAACACCAGTTGCCGCTATCGCCGAATCCCGCGCTGGGAGAGCACAACGCCAGCGTGCTGACGAACATGCTTCGCATGTCCGACGAGGATATCCGCAACTACGATCGCCTCGGAGCGTTCGGCTCCGCCTGACCGACACCAGGCAGGCTTGCTGCCCGCGGCAAGCCCACGTATCGTTGCTCCGCATCGCAGGCAAGGAGACGCGGGATGACGATAGGAACGACATGGCGCATGCTGGCCTGGGGCGGCTGCTTGGCCGCCAGCGCGGCTGCCGCCGAACCGCAGGCGATCGAAACAGAACTGGGCCCGGGCGCGCGCGCCGTCCGGGTGGTAGGCCAGCCCGGCGATTCCCCCTCGGCGCTGCGCGCCCGTCTCGACCAGCGCCTGGACGAACTGTGCCAGGGCCGGGTCTATGCCGTGTCCTACCAGGAAGGCCAATCCGTGCGACAGTGGCACGCAGCGGGCGGCTCGACCATGATGGCCGCCCCGGAAACCGTCGTTCCCTATGCCGATGCGCAGGCGGTGTGCGACCAGCAGCAAGACTGACCCGTCGAGACATTTCTGTCCACGGCGAGCTTTACCCGCACTTAGCCAGACTTTACGGCTCTGATCGCCCGCGATATTCGCCGGGACTATGAAGAAATCCGATACGTCGCCATCGGCTGCACGTTGCAGTGTTGATGGAAATCCCAACGGGCGTGCGCATCATCAGCCTGCGCAAGGCCAACTCTCGCGAGGTCCGAGCCTATGAGCAGAAACAAACGGCCGTTGACCGATGACTCCGGAGAAGCCCGGGAGCTTGGCGCGGAAGATCTGAAGCACTTCGGTTCCCCACACGAAGTTCTTCCCGAATCCCTGCGGGAGAAAATCGGCACCCGGCGGCGTGGTCCTCAAAAAACCCCGACCAAGGTTCCGGTCACCATCCGGCTTTCGCGCGAGGTCGTGGAACGCTTCAAGGCATCTGGCACGGGTTGGCAGACACGCGTCGATACCGCGCTGAAAGAATGGCTGGAGACGCACGAACCAGCGTGACCCCGCTTGGCCGCGAGAAGCCAGCCGGCCTTACACGCGCTTACACCCCCACGCCCCGCGCCGCGAAAGAATCGTGAAACGGCGGGTCCAACGGCAGGACCCCTGGGAGCAGGCATGGCCGTACACGAACCCGCGATGCCCGGCATCGCCCTCAACCGCTTCGGACTGGGCACGCGACCCGACGACACGGCGCCCGCCGACGGCAGGCAGTGGCTGCTGGAACAGCTTGGCCGCTACGAGCCTCGCCCGGCCGCCTGGGACCCCCTGCCGGCCTCCGGCGACCTGGTCCGGGACACCGTCGCCCGCCAGCGCGAAATACGCGACACGCCCTCGGACCAGCAGGCTCCCGCCCGCGAGGCCCTGCGCAAGGCGCAGCGCCAGCATTACCTGGATGCCATCGACATGCGCACGCTGTCGGCATTGGATGCGCCCACGCCCTTCGTCGAACGGCTGGTGCATTTCTGGGCCAATCACTTCGCCATCTCGGCCGAGAATCCCGCCGTCGCGATGCTGGCGGGCAGCTTCGAGGCCGACGCCATCCGCCCGCACGTGCTCGGCCGTTTCGAGGACATGGTGCTGGCGGTGGAGCGCCATCCGGCGATGCTGCTGTTCCTGAACCAGAATGCGTCGATCGGCCCCGGCAGCGTGGCCGCGACCCGCGCCACGCGGCGCAATCCGGCACAGCAGCGCGGGCTGAACGAAAACCTGGCGCGCGAGATCATGGAACTGCACACGCTGGGCGTGCGCAGCGGCTACGGCCAGGAAGACGTGACGGAGTTCGCGCGCGCCCTGACGGGCTGGTCGGTGGCCGGCCTGGGCGCGCCCGACACGCCCCGGCGCGGCGTCGAACTGGACCAAGGCACGGGCTACGCGTTCCAGGCCGAACGCCACGAGCCCGGCCCGCGCACAGTGCTCGGCCGCCGCTACGGCCAGGCCGGGCAGCAGCAGGCCGCCGCCATCATCCGCGATTTCGCGCGCGCCGATGCCACCGCGCGCCACGTGGCGACCAAGCTCGCCCGCCACTTCGTGGCCGACAACCCGCCGCCCGCGGTGGTCGAGCGGCTGGCCCGTGCCTACCGCGATCACGGCGGCGAACTGAAGCCGGTCTACCAGGCGCTGATCGCGTCCCCGGAGGCCTGGCGCCCCGCGCCCGCCAAGTTCAAGACGCCCTGGGAATGGCTGCTGTCCTCGCTGCGCGGGCTGGGCCGCACCGACCTGCAAGGCGTGCGGGTGGCGGCCCTGATGCAGCAGTTGGGCCAGCCGCTGTGGCGCCCCGGTTCGCCCGCCGGCTACGACGACGTGGCGGGCAGTTGGGCCGCCCCCGACGCCCTGATGCGGCGCGTGGAACTGGCGGGCCGCCTGGCCAGCCTGCCGGACGCCGGCATGGACGCGCGCCAGCTGGCGCCCCGGCTGCTGCCCGGACAACTGGGCGAGGCCACCGCCACGGCGCTGTCGCGCGCCGAATCCGGACGCACCGCGATGGCGCTGCTGTTGGTGTCGCCCGAGTTCCTGAGGAGATGAAGCCATGACCATCGCCCATCCCCGGCGCCGCTGGCTCCAGCAGGCCGCGCTTGCCGCGGCCGCCACGGCATTCGCGCCGCGCGTGCTGTTCGCGCGGGCCGAGACCGACCGGCGCTTCGTCTTCATCATCCAGCGCGGGGCGGCGGACGGCCTGAACACCGTGATTCCCTACGCGGACCCCGCCTATGCCGGGCTTCGGCGCGAACTGGCCATCGATCCCGCGCAGGCGATACGGCTGGACGGCAGCTTCGCCCTGCATCCCGCGCTGGCGGCCACCGGCGAACTCTACCGCGCCGGACAGGCGCTGTTCCTGCATGCCGTCGCGTCGCCTTACCGGGAACGTTCGCACTTCGACGGCCAGAACGTGCTGGAGACCGGCGGCACCCGCCCCTACCAGCGCAAGGACGGCTGGCTGAACCGGTTGCTGGGCATGCTGCCCGGCCTTAAAGATGCCGAGGCGATCGCCCTGGCGCCCACCGTTCCGCTGGCGCTGCGCGGCCAGGGGCGGGTTGCATCGTACGCGCCGTCCGCCCTGCCCGCGCCGCCGGACGACCTGCTGCTGCGCGTCCAGCAACTGTATGAGCCCGATGCCCAGTTGCATGCGCTGTGGGACGCCGCCCTGGAAGCGCGCGACATGGCGGGCCCCGGCCGGACCCGGCAGAATCCCGCCGAACTGGGCAAGCTGGCCGCCACGTTCCTGAAGCGCCCCGACGGTCCGCGCATCGCCATGGTGGAGACAGGCGGCTGGGATACCCATGCCGGCCAGAACGCCCGGCTGGCCGCGCAGTTGAAGAACCTCGACGCGCTGCTGGCCGCGTTGAAGGAACACCTGGGCGATGCCTGGACCCGGACCGTCGTCCTGGTCGCCACCGAGTTCGGCCGCACCGCCGCCGTCAACGGCACCGGCGGCACCGATCACGGTACGGGCTCCGCCGCCATGCTGGTCGGCGGCGCGGTCCGGGGCGGCCGCGTCATCGCCGACTGGCCGGGGCTGGGTCCGTCCCAGCTTCTGGAAGCGCGCGACCTGCGGCCCACCCTCGGCCTGCCCACGCTGATCGCCGCCACGGCCGCCGAGTGCTTCGCGCTGGACCCGGGGCGTACGCTGCAAACGCTGTATCCTGGACAGACGGCGGCAGGAAGGCTGCCGGGACTGCTGACGAGTTAGCCCCACCCATGCCCAAGGACCGCCCCGTCCCTTTCGCGCCACCCCGCCGGCAAGCCGCCGCGCCGCGCAACTCGCTGCTATGGATATTCGAGCCGCTGGAACGGGATGCCGGCTATTCCAGCAAGCGCATGTTCGGCTGCCTCGCCGCCTACCTGGACGACCTGCTGTGCCTGGTGGTGGCGGACCGGGGCGATCCCTGGAGCGGCCTGCTGGTGTGCACGTCCAAGGACCGGCACGCGGCGTTGATCGACGACGAGCCGGCGCTGCGGCCCCACGCGGTGCTGGGCAAGTGGCTGTACCTGCCCCAGGACCACGCGGAGTTCGAAACCACCGCGGCCAGGCTGGCAGAACTCGCCCAGGCGCGCGACCCGCGCCTGGGCGTTGCGCCCCAGCCACGTGCCCGGCGAACACGGCGGGGTACCTTGGGTTGACCGCTACGGCGGCGGGGACGTCCCTTAGCGCGCCCGACCTTCCTGTGCGCCGGCCTCGCCCCGGTCACGCGGCAGGCAAGCCAGCACCAGCAGCGAACACGCCCCGGCGCAGATGAAGGCAACGCCATAGCCCCCACCGGCCGAAACGAATATCGCGAACAGCGTGGGCGCGACCATGTTGGTCAGGTTGACCAGGATGCTGGACCCCGCGGCGGTTTCCGAAATCATGTGCGGCGGCGAACGGCGCGCCACTTCGGCGATCTGCACGCCGTTCCAGCTCGCGGCCGAGCATCCCGCCACGAACGCCAGCAGAAGCGCCGCCCATAGCGGCCACGCCGGACTGGTAAGACCCAGCAGCGCCGTCGTCACCGCCGACAGCACGGCCGCGATCGACAGCACCGCGGTGGCCGACCGCAGATAATCGGACAGCCAGCCCAGCGCGATACGGCCGATCACCCCGCCCGCCTGCATGACCGCGAAGACCATGCCGGCCCGCCCCAGGGAATAACCCAGCCCATCCACCAGATAGACCACGGTGAACGTGAACCAGCAGCTCTGGGATACGGCGAACAGGCTGCCGACGACGGAAATCTTCAGCAGGCCGCGGTTGTGCATCAGCGAGGCCAGGGGCACGCCCAGGGTACGCAGCGACCGCCACGTCGGCACGGGGAAGGAGCGGCCCGTGCGCTCGGGGATCTCGTCCAGGCCGGCGCTCAGCCGCCAGGTCAGCGCGATGGGCAGCAATACGACCACCGCGCAGGCCAGCAGAGCAATGCGCCAGCCCGCCAGCGCCACCACGGCGGGCACCAGCAGCCCCGCCATCACGCCGCCCAGCGGCACCCCGGCCTGCTTGATCGAGAACATCAGGTTGCGCTTGCCCGGCGGGGAGAATCTTTGCAGGACCTCGCTGCCAGCCGGGTTGGCGGCGCCATTGCTCAATCCCATGGCAAAACACGCGGCCAGCGCGACGCCCAGGCTGGGATACAGCAGGAACGCCAGGCAGACGGCCCCCAGCGACAGCGTCAGTTGCAGGGTGCGCATCCCGCCGACCTGCTTGAGCAGGGCGGAGCCCGCCAGCAGGATGGCCAGTCCCCCCATCGAATTGCTGGCGGTCAGGTAACCGATGGAACTGCCGCTCCAGCCGAACTCCGCGGACATGGCCGGCGCGATAATGGGAATGAGTCGGGTCAAAAACGACGAAATTGTCTGCAAAATGCAAATGGCCACTACAGGCATCAGCCAAGCCGGTGCGGTGCTTGTCATCGAGTCTCTTGCGTCGCGCTTGTCGGGGATGCCAGGGGAAAGCGGCGTCCCGCCCGGGTGATCCGGGGGTTTGCCTTTCATGATACCGCTAAGGTTCCTGACGATCTGCGTGGATCGCGGCGGTTGCCCAATTGCGGCAAACAGGGCAACATGGCCCACCACCGGGTCACAGGCTTTCGCCAGACCCATTTAGGAGCGAGCAGTTTGCCCAAGGAAGATTTGATCGAAATGCGTGGCGTGGTCAACGAGGTCTTGCCTGACTCACGGTTCCGGGTCACGCTGGAAAACGGCTTTGAAATCACGGCGTATTCCGGCGGAAAGATGCGTAAATTCAACATCCGCGTCCTGGCGGGCGACGACGTCACGCTAGAGATGTCCCCCTACGACATGACCAAGGGCCGCATCACGTTCCGCCATATCGCGGGACGTCCCGCCGCCGCCCCCGGCCCCAAGCCCCGGAAAAGGTAAAGCGGTCGTCCAAATGAAAACAGCTCCCGAGGGAGCTGTTGGCTTTCAGTCAGCCTGCTTGCGCAAGCTTAGAGCACCTTGATCTTGGTCGCGGCCGGGCCTTTCGCGCCCTGGCCGGGAATGAAGCTCACGCGCTGGTTCTCTTCGAGGGAGCGGTGGCCGCTGCCCTGGATTTCCGAAAAGTGCGCGAACAGATCCTTGCCGCCCGCGTCCGGCACGATGAAGCCGAAGCCCTTCTCGGAGTTGAACCACTTGACGATGCCTGTTTGTTCCATGTCATTTCCTTGGTGATAAAAAAAACGGATTTCCCGTCAACACACGACACTCAAGGAAGAAATGGGAACGACGAAGACCGCTATCGTGGACTTTGACTGACCTGGATTACGACTCTTGAAGGCCGTGGCTGGCGGACTATGGACTGGAAAGCTCGAGATGTCAAATCGGCTGTATCAGGAAGCTTTCCATCCAGGGGAAATGACAAGGCACTGGTGCCGGTGAAAGGAATCGAACCCTCGACCTTCTCATTACAAGTGAGCTGCTCTACCAACTGAGCTACACCGGCAGAAGGCGGGATTGTAATGGAAATCGATGTCCGTCACGCCGGGGCCGCGACGGCCAGCCGCGCCGGATCGCTGGACCAGGCGCTCCACGAGCCCGCGTACAGAGACGCCTTCACGCCCAGGTCCTGCACGGCGGCGATCCAGTACGCCGCCGCCACGCCCGACCCGCAATAGGCCACCACCGGCCGCTCGTCGTCGTCGAGCAGGCCGAGCTTGCGCGCCAGGGCCTGGCGCTGGGCGAAGGGCAGCAGGCGGCCGTTCGCATCCTGCCAGATGCCGGCGGGGCTGCTGACCGCGCCAGGCAGGTGGGACGGCTGCTTGCCGTCGCCCGCATAGGCCGCGGCTGTTCTGGCATCAAACAGGCGATATGCCGGAAGATCGGCGGCGATGGCGTCGGTTTCGATGGGAGACAGCTCAGGCGGGATCACCTGCCCGGGCAACGGCGCCGCGTCGCCGCCACGGGCGGCCCAGCCTGCCAGGCCGCCATCCAGGATGCGGACACGAGGCAGTCCGGCCCAGGTCAGCACCCACCACGCGCGCGCGGCGGCCGAGCCGTTGGCGGCGTCATAGACGACAATGTCGCCATCCGCACTCAGGCCGACCTCGGCTGTCCAGCGGCGGACCGCTTCCGGTGTCGGCAACGGCAGGCGGCCGAGGCCGGGATCGCCGGGCTCGGCGTAGTGCGTGGGCAGCGCGGTCTCGATGGATCCTGGAACGAGTTCGGCCGGCGCCGGGCCCGCATCGGGTGCGACATAGACCACGGCCACGTTTCCGGAAGCCAGGGCCGCCGCCAGATTTTCGGCGGAGATGAAGGGGGAATGCGTACCGGAAGCAGGAAGAATCGCGCTCATGAGGGTTCCTTGTGAAGGATCAGCGTTTGGTTTGGAGAAGGTCCCGGCCGGCCGACGGCGGCATCGCTAGCGTCATGGCCGCGCTGCCCAGGGCGACGGCGCCCAGGACGAGGTAGACCCAGGAATAGGCGGTATCGCCCGAGCCGGCCGCGGCCCCGCCCTGGAGCAGCAGCGCGGCCACGGCCACGCCCATGGCCACGGTCAGGTTCTGGATGGCCAAAAAGAAGCTGGTGGCGGCGGCCAGCCGGGGCCGCGCCACGTCGGCATAGGCTAGCGTGCCGTAGGCGTTCATCTGCAACGAGCGCGCCCAGCCGAAGCCGAATAGCATCGCCGCGTACACGGCCATGGCCTCGCGCGGCGGCACCCACCCCGCGGCCGCCAGGCAGCCCGCCGCCAGCGCGCCATGCAGGAACAACCCCTTGCGGTATCCGGTCCGGCGCAGGATCTTGCCGCTGAAGAACTTCATCGCGAAGCCTCCCACGGCCGGGATCAGCACGACCAGCCCCGCCTCGAGCGGGCTGTAGCCATCGCGCTGCTGCAAGGTCACGGGCAGCAGGAAGGGCACGCCGCCCACAGCGATGCGAAACACCGAGCCGCCCGCCATCGCATCGCGAAAGCTGCGCAGCGCCAGCAGGTCCAGGGCCAGCACGGGTTCGGCCGTGCGCCGCGCGTGCCGCACATAGGCCGCCACCAGCAGCACGCCGGCCGCCAGCGCCGCCACGGCCGGCCCGGTCCGGACCTGGGCCTCGGCCAGCGCCATCAGCCCCCACATCAGGCAGGCGAAGCCGATGCCGCTCAGCAGGGTGCCGCGCAGGTCGAACGCGCCCCCACCCCGGCCTTCGGTGGCGGGCAGGAAGCGCCGGACCAGCCATAGCGCGCCCAGGCACAGCGGCACGTTGATCCAGAAGATCCAGCGCCATCCCACGTAGGTCGTCAGCAGGCCGCCCAGGAACGGTCCGACCATGGGTGCGATCATGGCCAGCAGGATCACCAGCGCCATCGCCTCGACCAGTTCGTGCCTGGCGGCGGTGCGCAGCACGATCAGCCGGCCCACGGGCGCCATCAGGGCGCCCGCCATGCCTTGCACGAAGCGCAGCGCGATCAGGACCAGGGCGTTGGGCGCGAAGCCGCAGGCGATGGAACTGGCCAGGAACAGCCAGATCGCGCCGGCGAACACCCGCTTGTCGCCGTGGCGTTCGGCCAGCCTGCCGCTGAGCGGAATCAGGACGGTCAGCCCAAGCAGGTAGGCGGTAATGGTCGCGCTGAGCGTGACCGTATCCGAGCCCAGGTCCGCCGCCATGGCGGGCAGCGCCGATGCCACGCTGGTGGCGTCGAGCTGTTCGACAAAGAAGATGGACGAGACGATCCATGCGGTGCGCCGGGTCTGCGGCGACAGGCGCTCGGGCGGGGCAGCCGCCGCGGTGACTGCCGGGGGCATCAGGCCGCCCGGCGTACGCCGGCCGCATCGGCATCCGCCTCGGCCTCGCCCGCGATCAGCGCGCGCAGCGCCTGCCGGACCGCCTGCCGCTGCGCTGGCGTTTCCCATTGCGCGCGCGGGAATTCACCCACCACCCGTCCCGGTCGGTCGAACACCAGCACCCGGTCGGCCATGGACAACGCCTCGTCCAGCGAATGCGTGATCTGCAGCACGGTCTGCCCATGCGCCTTGGCGATGCGCTGGAAGTCGCCGCGCAGTGCGGCGGCGGTTACCTCGTCCAGCGCGCCGAAGGCCTCGTCGGCGATCATGACCTCGGGCTGGGTGATCAGCGCCCGCGCCAGCGCCACCCGCTGGCGCATGCCGCCCGACAGTTGCTGGGGATAGGCCTGCTCGTGGCCGGCCAGGCCGACCTTGTGCAGCAGTTCGATGGCCTGCGCCTCGGTGTCCGGCGAACGGGTGCGCAGGATCTCCAGCGGCACCAGCACGTTGTCGAGCGCCGTGCGCCACGGCAGCAGGCGATCGGTCTGGAACACGCAGCCTATCCGGCCACGCAGGCGGGTGAAGTCGCGCAGGGGATCGACCCCCAGCACCCGCACCCGGCCGCCCGAGGCCTGAGACAGGCCCAGGATCAGGTTGACCGCGGTCGACTTGCCGCAGCCCGTGCGGCCGACGATGCAGACGTGTTCGCCGGTGGACACGGAAAAACTCAGGTCGGCGATGGCCGGCGCGTGGCCCTTGCCGAACCGTTTCTCGACCTGGGCGAATGCGATGGCGTCAGGCATGGCTGCGTACTCCGTCATGGCCGCGATACGACAGGAAACGGCGTTCGAAGCCGCTCAGCGCCTGATTGCTCAGGATGACGAAAGCCACCAGCACGGCCGTCCAGACGATGGTCTGGTCCATGCGGAACATCTCCTGCGACACGCGCAACTGGTGGCCGATGCCGGTGATTCCGCCCAGCAGCTCGGCCATGATGGTGACGCGAGTGGCATTGCCGATATTGATCCGCCACACCGTCAGCAGCGACGGCAGGACCGCCGGCCACCACAGGATGCGCGCCCGCTGCCACGGCGTGGGCCGCATGGACTGCACCAGGTCCACCCAGTCGCGTGGGATGCCGCGCAGGGCGTCGCGGGCCTGGTAGAAGAACGCGGGCAGCGCCGACGTGACCACGACGAAGGCGATGCGCGCCTCGGCGTCGCGGAACCAGAGGATGGCGAAGATGACCCAGCACAGGGACGGAATGCCCTGCTTGAGCTCGACCAGCGGCACCAGGAAGCGCTCGACGTGGACGTTGCCGGCCACGGCCGCGCCAAGCAGGGACGACACCAGGAACGACGCCAGCAGGTACGCCCAGATGCGCCCGTAGGTGATGGCGATGGCGGACCAGCCTTCGGGCGAGGCCAGCAGGTCGCCCGCGGTGGCCGCTATTTGCGACAGCGAGGGAAAGAACATGGGGGTCGAATGATGCGACGCCCATTCCCACGCCCCCAGCATCAATGCAATGGCCAGCGCACCTTCCCACGGCACGGCCGGCCAGGACGGCAGTCCCGCGCCGCGCCGCCGCGCCGCCGTGTCAGGATCCGCGAGGCTATTCATTCCTTCCTTCCACGTCGAAGGCCGACACCAGCGAATCGAGTTCCGCATCCGTCAGCGGGCGCGGCAACTGGCCGCCCTCGGGCAGCAGCTTCTGGGTCAGCAATGCCACCGTCTTGATGTGCCGGCGCAGGGGCTCGATACGGGTCAGGTCGCGATAACGCTCCAGCACGCCTTGCAGCGCGCCCACCTCGACCTGCGCGTCCTTGGACACGAGGCGGGCGGCTTCGGCCGGCTTTTGCCGGATGAACTCCGCCGCTTCCCGGTTGGCCGCGTAGAACTTGCGGATCAACGCCTGGTTGGAGGCCTGGGCGATCCACGGCGACGCCACGCCCAGCGTGATGGACGGCACGAAATCCGTGCCCGATGCCTTCTGCCAGACGGCCTTGTCGAACACCGGCAGTGCGTGCAGCGCCCCCTTGCCCTGCGCGACCGCGGCGGCGCCCTCGGTGGGATTGACCAGCAGCGCGTCGACGCGCCCGAGCTGCAACTCGGCCAGCCCGGCGGCGCCGCGCGCGCTCGAGGACTTGATCGTGACCTTGCCCAGATCCACGCCCCGGGCCTGCAGGAACCACTTCGACAACGCCCAGCTTCCCGTGATGGTGTCGGTTTGCACCACCTTGCCCTGGAGCTGCTTGACGTCCGTGATCGCGGGATCGCGGATGACGATGTCGGACTCGAAGTTGAAGATATTCCACAACAACGTGAAATCGGCGCCCTGCTGCTTGAAGCGGCTGACCGCGGCGATCGCGGCGCAAAAGCAGACCGGGTCCCGGCCCGTGGCGAAATCGGTATAGGCTACGTTGGAAGGCTTGGGCGTAACGGTCAGTTCGAACCCGTGCTTGCGGTCCAGCCCCAGCCGCTGGATCAGCACCGGTATCCATATGCTTTGCGAAGGCGGCGAAAACACCGTGACCGCCAGCTTGGGCAGCGGCTCGGCCGCCTGGGCGACGGATACCGTAGCGTTCAACGCCAGCCCCACGGCCAGCGTGGTGCCGGCCCTGCGGAACAGCTCTTTCAGGTTTTTCATGGCTATCAATCCAGCACCGCGCGATGCAGCACGCGGCCTTGTCCCGCGTAGTTGAAGATGCCCCGATGCTGGACGATGCGGTTGTCCCAGATCAGCGCCGCGCCGGTCTCCCAGCGATACTCGGTGCAGACTTCGGGCGACTTGATGAACTCGAACACGATGCCCAGCAGATGGTCGCTGACCAGCCGGGGCACGCCCAGCACCCGCTGCGCATAGAGTTCGCAGGCGAAAAGCTGGCGGGCGCCGGTTTCCGGATGCACCCGCACCAGCGGTACCTCCAGCGGCGGCGTGTCGAGCCGCGCCTGGGCCAGCCGCTCCGGATCGCCGTAGGACATGGACACCAGCCCCATCTGGTCGGCGTTGTGCAGAATGGTCAGCGTGTCCAGATAGGCCGCGAAGCGCGGGTCGAGCAGCCGGTAGGCCGCCGTGGCATTCGAGAACAGCGTCCCGCCCCCGTGCCGAGGCGCTTGCACGGCGTACAGGGCCGTGAATTTCTGCGGACGCTCACGATAGGCCTGGTCGATGTGCCAGATGTAGTTGGTGCGCGTCTTCTTGCGCGCCGAGTCGATGGCGTTGGCCTCGCCGCCCACGCGCGGCGCCTGCGGATTGCCGGCGAACCGGGGCGCGCCGAACAGTGCCGCGAACTGTTCGAAGTCACCCGCCGCGACCGATCCCGGCTCGAACGACAGGAAACCGTACTCCAGCAGGGAGCGGTAAAGGAAGGCCTGGATTTCGTCCGGTGTCCGGACCTCGGGCTGGAAGCGGAATCCCTGGACCAGGCCGCCCACGATGGGGGAATAGGGCTGGATGCGGATTTCGCCCAGGCGCGTCTCGTCGTAGCGATAAAGCTCGGGGTCGAGGATGCGGGGCTGGTGCAGCTCGGTGTCCGCGGGCCGATGCAGCGGTTTGAGCAATGCGTTCATCGTCATTCGTCTCGCGAAAGAGAACCAGAATAACGACGGCCGCCGCGCCCGCTAACGAATGTTTCCGAGTTTCGTTATGCGTCGCGTGAAAGCGGAAGAGCGCAGGCGGGGCAGTTGCCCCGCCGGCTCGGGGAAGGACTTACTTGATGACGGTCAGCTTCGGCCGGCCGCGATCGGGGCCGCCCGAAGGCGCGGGATCCGTATCCTCCGGACCCTCGTCGGACGAGGCCGACGGCGTTTCGCCCGCCGGCACGGCGGACAGTTGCGGACGAGGCGCCGACACGTTCTCTTGCGGCTCGGCGGCGGCCGCATCGTCGACCACCGGGCTGTCTGGCGCGACGCCCGTGCCCGCCGCCGCGGACGGTCCGGCCTCGAAAGCCATGCCATGTCCGGTCTCGCGCGCGTAGATGGCCGTGACCGCATCCACCGGAACGGAAATCTGCCGCGCCACGCCGCCGAAGCGCGCCTGGAACTCGATGAACTCGTTGCCCAGTTGCAGCTTGTGGGTAGCCAGCCTGCCGACGTTCAGGACGATCTCGCCGTTCTTGACATGCTCGCGCGGCACCACCACCCGCTCGTCGACGGTTACCGCCAGGTGGGGCGTATAGCCGTTGTCGGTGCACCACTCGTGCAGTGCGCGGATCAGGTAAGGCTTGGTGGAGATTTCACTCATGGTTGCATCCCTCGCGCGGCATGCCGCGGCTGGCGGACGGCCCGGACAATAAGGGCCGCCCCACGGGGCCGGCGGATGATCCGTGCGCTGCGCATCAGCGGCGCATGACCTTTTCGGACGGCGTCAGCGCCTCGATGTACGCCGGCCGCGAGAAGATGCGCTCGGCATACTTCTGCAACGGGGCGGCGTTCTTCGGCAGCTCGATGCCATAGTGGTCCAGGCGCCAGAGCAGCGGTGCGATCGCCACGTCCAGCATCGAGAACTCTTCGCCAAGCATAAACTTGTTTTTCAGGAAGATAGGCGCGAGCTGCGAAAGGCGGTCGCGGATCTGCTGGCGCGCCTGCTCGAGCGCCTTCTCGTCGGCGCGGCTTTCCCGGGCCTCCAGCGTGCCGACGTGCAAGAACAGTTCCTTCTCGAAATTGAACAGGAACAGCCGCGCACGGGCGCGCATCACCGGATCGGCGGGCATCAGCTGCGGATGCGGGAAGCGCTCGTCGATGTACTCGTTGATGATGTTCGACTCGTACAGCACCAGATCGCGCTCGACCAGGATGGGCACCTGGCCGTACGGGTTCATGACGGCGATGTCCTCGGGTTTGTTGTAGAGGTCGACGTCGCGGATTTCGAAATCCATGCCCTTTTCGAACAACACGAAACGGCAGCGTTGGGAGAACGGACACGTGGTTCCGGAGTAAAGCACCATCATGGCGGGGCCTCCGAGAGGGTATGTAAAAACGTTAAAGGGCCAGCCATCCAAAAGGATGCTGGCCCCGGACAGGTAGTTCGAGAACTACTTGACGTCCTTCCAGTACACGGCGTTCAGGCGCCAGGTGATGACCGTGAAGAAAGCCAGGAAAATCAGCACCCACACCCCCAGTCGCACGCGATGCTGCTGCACGGGCTCGGCCATCCACGACATGAACGCGACCAGATCGGCCACGTCGTTGTCGTACGCCTGCACCCGGGCCGGATCCTTGGCCGTGAAACGCGTTTCCATCGTTTCGTGGCCGTGGTAGTCGGCGACCGGCTCATGCTTGACGGTAGCAGCGCCGTTCACGTCGTAAGTCGTCGTGACACGCTCCCAACCGTGTTCGCCTTCGCCCCGGTGCATGGCGACGGTGGTGAGTTCGCGCGGACCCTGGCGTTCCCACAGCACATGGGGCATGCCCACACTGGGAAAGACCAGGTTGTTCCAGCCCGTGGGCCGGGTATCGTCGCGGTAGAACGTACGCAGGTAGGTGTAGAGGTAATCGGCGCCCGACGGTCCGGCGTTGACGGATTTCGCCCGGGCAATGACCGACAGGTCGGGAGGCGCGGCGCCGAACCATTCCTTCGCCTCTTTGGCGCTCATGGCAACGGTCATCATGTCGCCGACTTTACCGTCCGAGAACAGGAGGTTGTCCTTGATCTGTTCGTCGGTCAGGCCGATGTCCTTGAGCCGATTGTACCGCATGGCCGAAGCGGCATGGCAGTTGAGGCAATAGTTGACGAACAGTTTGGCCCCGTTTTGCAGGGCAGGCAGGTCGTTCAGGCGCGTGGGCGCCTTCTCCAGGTGATACCCGCCTTCGGCTGCCTGCACCCCAGTGCAGGCCAGCATCAGAATCAGTAGACCGAGCAGCTTCTTCATCGTGATATCCGTAGTCTGTCAGGCCGGCGCAACCGCCTCCGGCCCGTTGAACATCCTCAGTGGGCGGAGAAAGTGACGCGTTCGGGCACAGGCTTGAACGTGCCGAGCCGGCTCCAGAACGGCATCAACAGGAAGAAGCCCAGGTAGAGGACCGTACCGATCTGCGACATCAGGTTGAAGACCTCGGTGGGCGCCTGCGTGCCCAGGTAGCCCAGCACCAGGAAGTTGACGATGAAGATGCCGTAGATCCACTTGTGCCAGCCCGGACGATAGCGGATGGACTTGACGGGCGAATGGTCGAGCCAGGGCAGGAAGAACAGGATGACCACCGCGCCGCCCATCGTCAGCACGCCCCAGAACTTGGCGTCCCAGACGCGCAGCAGGACGGCGATGGCCAGCAGCACCACGACGATGGCGATCTTGGCGACGCCACTGACACGGCTCTTGAGCAGGAACCACACCGCCGCCGCGACCGCGGCGAACGCCAGCACCCAGGTGAAGTCGTCGGTGCAGGCACGCAGCATCGAGTAGAACGGCGTGAAGTACCAGACCGGCGCGATGTGCGGCGGGGTCTTCAGCGGGTCGGCCGGGATGAAGTTGTTGTATTCCAGGAAGTAGCCGCCCATCTCCGGCGCAAAGAACACGATCGCGCTGAAGATCATCAGGAAGATGGCCACGCCGAACAGGTCATGCACGGAGTAGTAGGGATGGAACGGAATGCCGTCGAGCGGGATGCCGTTGGCGTCCTTCTTGGCCTTGATCTCGACGCCGTCGGGGTTGTTGGAGCCGACTTCGTGCAGCGCGATGACGTGCGCGACGACCAGGCCCAGCAGCACCAGCGGTACGGCGATGACGTGGAACGAGAAGAAGCGGTTCAGGGTCGCGTCCGAGACGACGTAGTCGCCGCGGATCAGGATCGCCAGGTCGGGGCCGACGAACGGGATGGCCGAGAACAGGTTCACGATGACCTGGGCGCCCCAGTAGGACATCTGGCCCCAGGGCAGCAGGTAGCCCATGAAGGCTTCGGCCATCAGGCACAGGAAAATCGCCACGCCGAAGATCCAGACCAGTTCGCGCGGCTTGCGGTACGAGCCGTAGAACAGCCCGCGCAGCATGTGCAGGTACACCACGACGAAGAACATCGAGGCGCCGGTGGAGTGCATGTACCGGACGAGCCAGCCCCACGGCACTTCCCGCATGATGTATTCGACCGACTGGAACGCGCGTTCGGCGTCGGGCTTGTAGTGCATGACCAGGAAAATCCCGGTCACGATCTGGATGACCAGCACCAGGAGCGCCAGCGAGCCGAAGAAATACCAGAAATTGAAGTTCTTCGGTGCGTAGTACTCGGACAGGTGCGCTTTCCAGGTCGAGGTGAGCGGAAAGCGGGCGTCGATCCAGCCCAGAAGGCCAGTTGTCTCGACATTCTTCTCGCCAGCCATGGCTGCTGCTCCTTTTGCTCGGCGGGTTCGGCGCTGCGCTGCTTGGTGCCGCAACGCCGACGTGTTTCTATGGCTACGTTTGACAGGAGGACGCGGCTATCGCCTCCCCCGCTGCGAATGACTGACGGTCAGGCCTTGTTGTTCTTGTCGACACCGACCACGATCTTGGTGTCGGACAGGAACTCGTAGGGAGGAATCGTCAGGTTGTCGGGCGACGGCTTGTTCTTGTACACCCGTCCGGCCATGTCGAAGGTCGACCCGTGGCAGGGGCACAGGAAGCCGCCGTGCCAATCGGCCGGCAGACTGGGCTGGGGCCCGGTGGCGAACCGGGCGGTGGGCGAGCACCCGAGGTGCGGGCAGATGCCGACGGCGACGAGGTACTCGGGCTTGATCGAGCGGTACTCGTTGCGCGCGTACTCGGGCGTGATTTCGTTCGGATTGCGCTCGGAATTCGGGTCGGCGAGCTGGGCGTCGACTTCCTTCAGCGTGGCAAGCTGCTCGGGCGTACGGCGAATGATCCAGACCGGTTTGCCGCGCCACTCGACGGTGCGCATTTCACCCGGCTGCATGTCTCCAATTTCGACTTCCACCGGAGCACCCGCCGCCTTCGCCCGTTCGGACGGGGCGAACGTGCTGACGAAAGGAACGGCCACGCCTACAGCCGCGACTCCCCCGACAGCACAGGTGGTTCCGACCCAAAAACGGCGGTCGGCGTCTACCACTTTGTCCTGACTCATTGATTGACCCTCAAGATTACTTCTTCTCTTAGCACTTGAAAGCAGATTGGCGCTCTTGGCGGACCGGCGCCTTATAGTAACCTTCGAGTATAACGCAATGCCTACAGGCCCCGACAGACTTCGTAGCACATTCGCACTCGCACTATTACGGTCGAGCTTCCCGCGGCGCAAGGAAATAAGGGATACTTTCGCGCAACAACAAACGGGAGGTGGTTCATGAGCATCATGAAGGAATTCCGCGATTTCGCGATGCGCGGCAATGTCGTCGACCTCGCGGTCGGTGTGATCATCGGCGCGGCGTTCGGCAAGATCGTCGATTCGCTGGTCAAGGACATCGTCATGCCGATCGTCAACGTCATCCTGGGCGGCAACGTCGATTTCAGCAACAAGTTCATCGTACTCCGGGCGCCGGCCGACTACGCCGGCCCGCAGACGTACGACGCCCTCAGCAAGGCCGGCGCCACCCTGCTCGGGTGGGGCAATTTCCTGACGATTCTGATCAACTTCGTGTTGCTGGCTTTCGTCATCTTCTGGATGGTCAAGGCCATGAACCGCGCCCAGGCCCGCTTCGCCAAGGAAGCCCCGCCCGCCGCGCCCGCGCCGACCCCGGAAGACGTCGAACTGCTGCGCGAAATCCGCGATCTGCTCAAGAGGTAGGTCCAAGAGGTAGATCCCCCCTACGCCCTTCGGGCGCCCCCCAGGGGGCGAAACCGGCGGACTGGCGAAGCCAGATCCGCGGTTTCCTGGGTCTAGGGAAACTATCTTGGATAGATAGCACGGTTGCTACCGCTGGCAGCCAGCGAAGCACCGGCGCCACAACCCAAGACAGCGGTACTAGACCCAGGATGCGGTGGATCCGGCTCCGCCGGTCCACCCGCATCGCCCCCTTGAGGGGGCCCGCGTAAGCGGGTAGGGGGTGGGCTCCACCCCCCCCTCAGACGGGGTTGTCGATGTCGATGAAATCCACCCGGATGCCGAAGCGGGCGGCGATGGCCTGGCCCAGGGACAGGACGCCGTAGCGTTCGGTGGCGTGGTGGCCGGCGGCCAGAAAGGCGGTGCCGGTTTCGCGGGCGAGATGGACGGTGGGTTCGGAGATCTCGCCGGTGATGTAGGTCTGGGCGCCGGCGTCGATGGCGTCCTGGAGCATGCCCTGAGCCGCGCCGGTACACCAGGCGATGCGGCCCACGGGGCAGGAGGGGTCGCCGATCAGCATGGGCTCGCGCCGCAGGCGCTGGGCGATGCGGGCCGCCAGGTCGCCTACCGTGGCCAGACCCGGGGCCTGGCCCAGCCAGATCAGGCCGTCGTGGCCGGTGGTCTGGGGCACGCCCTCCACCAGATGGGGGGCCAGGCCCAGCACCTCGGCCAGTTGTGCGTTGTTGCCCCACCGGGGGTGGGCATCCAGGGGAAGGTGGTAGGCGAACAGGTTCAGGTCATGGCCCAGGACCAGCGACAGGCGGGTGCGCCGGGTGCCCCGCACGCGCGGGTCCTCGTTCTTCCAGAACCAGCCGTGGTGGACCAGCAGGCCGTCCGCCCCGGCGTCGATGGCGTGCCGGATGGCGGCCTCGGACGCGGTCACGGCGGCGATAATATGCCGGACCACGGGCCGGCCCTCGACCTGCAGGCCGTTCGGGCAGTAGTCACGGAACCGGGCAACCTGCAGTTCAGCAGCCAGCCAGGATGCGAGTTCCTCGGCGCTGACGCCACCCGCGCCCCCCGCTGGTGCATGGGTTTGCGCTGAGGCCTGCTCGCCTGCGATCATTGTCAATCTCCTAAGCTAGGGAAAAGTATTTTGCACATGCGCCGACTATGGCTGATCTTTGCCCAGACCACCACCGTCTGTCTGGCCATTTTATTCATCGTCGCCACCCTGCGACCCGAATGGCTGCCACGCCGCGGGGGCCCGGGCAGCAATAACGCCATCGTCGTCCCGTTCTTCGAGGCCTCGCCCTCGCCGACCGGCGAAGGCGGCGCCACCGCGTCCTATGCGGCGGCCACCCACAAGGCGGCACCGGCCGTGGTGAACATATTCACCAGCAAGGACACGCCCCAGCAGCCCGCCTATCCGTTCTCCGACGATCCGGTGTTCCGGCGCTTCTTCGGCGAACCCGACACCAACCCGGAGCCCGTCTCCAGCCTGGGATCGGGCGTCATCGTCAGCCCCGAAGGCTACATCCTGACCAACAACCATGTGATCGAGGCCGCGGACGAGATCGAAGTGGCGCTGGCCGACGGCCGCAAGGGCAAGGCCACGCTGGTCGGATCCGACCCCGAAACCGACCTGGCGGTGCTGAAACTGGCGCTGCCCAATCTGCCCTCGGTCACCTTCGGCCGGGCCGAGGACCTCCAGGTGGGCGACGTGGTGCTGGCCATCGGCAATCCGTTCGGCGTGGGCCAGACCACGACCATGGGCATCGTCTCGGCCCTGGGCCGCACCCACCTGGGCATCAATACCTTCGAAAACTTCATCCAGACCGATGCCGCCATCAACCCCGGCAACTCCGGGGGCGCGCTGATCGACGCCCAGGGCAACCTGGTCGGCATCAATACCGCCATCTATTCGCGCTCGGGCGGTTCGCTGGGCATAGGCTTCGCGATTCCGGTCAGCACGGCGCGCCAGGTGATGGAGCAGTTGATCACGACCGGCACGGTCACGCGGGGCTACATCGGCGTCGAGCCGCAGGACCTGACGGCCGAGCTGGCCGACGCCTTCAAGCTGTCGCGCAAGGAAGGGGTCATCATCGCCGGCGTGGTGCGCGGCGGGCCGGCGGCCAAGGCCGGGATCCGCACGGGCGACATCGTCGTATCGGTCGCGGACAAGGCCATCCTGGACACCACCACCATGCTCAACGCCATCGCCCAGCTGCCGCCGGGCGAGAAGGTGGCCATCAAGATCGTCCGCGGCGGGCAGGAAATGGAAACCAGCGTGACCATAGGCACGCGACCCAAGCCCAAGCGCGAAGTCCAGCAGCCCTGATGCCGGGCCGGGCCCTACCTGTTGCGGCCCAGGCCCAGGTAGCTCTCGACCACGCGCGGATCGTCCGCCAGTTCGCGGGCCGGGCCGGCCAGCACCACCTGGCCGGTCTCCAGCACATAAGCGTAGTCGGCCGTCTGCAGGGCCGCGCGGGCGTTCTGTTCGACCAGCAGGATGGCCACGCCCCGGCGCCGCAGTTCGGCGATGATCAGGAAGATTTCCTTGACGATGCGCGGCGCCAGCCCCAGCGAGGGCTCGTCCAGCAGCAGCAGGCGGGGCTTGGCCATCAGGGCGCGCCCCAGGGCCAGCATCTGGCGCTCGCCGCCCGACAGGGTGGCGGCCAGTTGCTGGCGGCGCTCCTTGAGCCGGGGGAACAGCCCGTAGACCTCCTCCATCGACGCGGCCTGGTCGCGGTGGCCCGAGCGATAGCGCTGGAAAGCGCCCAACAGCAGGTTGTCCTCGACGCTCATCTCGCCGAACAGCTCGCGTTTCTCGGGCACGAGGTTCAGGCCCGCGGCGACCATCTGCTCGATGTCGACGCGCCGCTGGGGCCGCCCCTCCAGGCTGATGGCGCCCCGCGCCGGCAGCAGCCCCATGATGGCCGACAACAGCGTGGTCTTGCCCGCGCCATTGGGGCCGATCACGGTCACGATGGTGCCCGCCGGCACCGCCAGGTCTATGCCATGCAGCGCCTCGACCTTGCCGTAGGACACGGACAGGCCGGAAACCTCGAGCAGCGGCGCGGCCATTGCCGCCGGACCCGTCATTCCACACCTCCCAGATACGCTTCCAGCACGCGCGGATCGCGCTGCACGTCCTCGGGCAAGCCCTCGGCGATCTTCTCTCCGAATTCCATCACCACCACGCGGTCGGCCAGGCCCATGACGAAATCCATGTCGTGCTCGACCAGCAGGATGGCCATGCCCTCGGCGCGCAGCGCCTTCAGGGTGTCCGACAGGGCCTGCTTCTCGAGGTAGCGCAGGCCGGCCGCCGGCTCGTCCAGCAGCAGCAGGCAGGGGTCGGCGCACAGCGCGCGGGCGATTTCCAGCATGCGCTGTTTGCCCAGCGGCAGCGAGCCCGCCGCCACGTGCAAAGAGTCGCCCAGCCCCACGCGCCGCGCCTGCCGCGCCGCCTCGGCCAGGAGACGCGCCTCTTCATGGCGATCCAGGTGCAGGCTGCCCAGCACCAGGCCCGACAGCAGCCCCGGGCGCTCGCGCAGGTGGGCGCCCAGCGCGATGTTCTCGATCACCGTCATCTGCGGCAGCAGGCGCACGTGCTGGAACGTGCGGCCCATGCCCAGCGCCGCGATTTCGCGCGACGGCCGGCCGGTCACGTCCCGCCCGCGGAAGACCACCTTCCCCAAAGAAGGATCGTCCACGCCGGACAGCAGGTTGAACATGGTGCTCTTGCCCGCGCCGTTGGGGCCGATCAGCGCCAGCACCCCGCCCGCGGGGACGGTGAAACTGATGTTGTTGTTCGCCACCAGGCCGCCGAACCGCTTGGTCAGGCCCCGGGCTTCCAGCACGACCTCGCCATGCGCCGGCTGGGCGCGCCGTGCCAGCGGCTGCGCCCCTTCGTCGACGGCCCGCTGGGACTGGGCCAACGGCAGCCAGCGCCGGGCCAGGCGGACGATCACCGGCCAAAGCCCGTCCGGCGCGCGTTGCAGGGCGACCACGAGCAGGATGCCGAAGAAGATGCTCTCGAAGTTGCCCGAAGCGCCCAGGAGGCTGGGCAGCAGGTCCTGCAGCCACTGCTTGAGCATCGTGACCAGGCCGGCGCCGACCAGTGCGCCCCAGACCTGCCCCGCCCCGCCGATGACGGCCATGAACAGGTATTCGATGCCGATGTGCAGGCCGAAGGGCGTGGGGTTCACGAATCGCTGCATGTGGGCGTACAGCCAGCCCGACACGCATGCCAGCAGGGCCGCGATCATGAAGATCGCGATGCGCGAGCGGGCGGTATCCACCCCCATGGACTCGGCCATCACCATGCCGCCCTTCAGCGCCCGGATGGCCCGGCCCTCGCGCGAGTCCAGCAGGTTGCTGACCAGCAGCATGGCCAGCAGCAGGATCGCCCAGATCAGCCAGAACAGTTGCCGGCCCTTGGACAGGTCCAGCCCGAAGATCGAGATCGGCGGCAGGCCGGACAGTCCGGTATGGCCCCCCAGGAAATCCAGCGTCCCGAACAGGAAGTACAGGCTCAGGCCCCAGGCGATGGTGCCCAGCGGCAGGTAGTGCCCGGACAGGCGCAGCGCGATCGCGCCCAGCACCCAGGCCGCCGCCGCCGTTACCACCAGGCCGGCCAGCAGCCCCAGCCAGGGCGAGCCGCCCAGCCACGCGAAGGCGGGCGGCAGCGTGGCGATGGACAGCCAGGCGCTGGTGTAGGCGCCCAGGCCCACAAAGGCCGCCTGGCCGAACGAGGTCACTCCGCCCACGCCGGTCAGCAGCACCAGCCCCAGCGCCACCAGCGCGTACAGGCCGATGTAGTTCAGCAGCGTGACGGTGAACTCGGACATCCCGAACACGGCGGCGACGAGCAGGACGAGGCCGGCGCCGACGAACCAGATGGGACGCAGCCGCATCATTCTTCCTCCACGTGGCGCGAGGCGAGCGAGCGCCAGATCAGCACCGGAATGATCAGCGTGAACACGATGACTTCCTTGTAGGCGCTGGCCGCGAACGACGAGAAGGCCTCCAGCAGGCCCACCAGCACCGCGCCGGCGGCGGCCAGGGGATAACTGCCCAGGCCGGCGATGATGGCGGCGACGAAGCCCTTCAGGCCGATCAGGAAGCCCGTGTCGTAGTAGATGGTCGTGATGGGCGCGATGAGGATGCCCGAGAACGCCCCGATCAGCGCGCACAGCGTGAAGCTCAGCTTGCCGGCGAGGCTGGTCGGGATGCCCATCAGGCGGGCGCCGACCCGGTTCACCGCCGTGGCGCGCAGGGCCTTGCCGTACAACGTCCGGCCGAACAGCACCGTCAGCGCCAGGATGAGGGCGATGGAGGAACCGACCACCCACAGCGTCTGGGCCGAGACCGGAATGCCGCCCAGCTCGATGCCACCGTCGGTGAAGGGCGAGGTGCGCGCTCCCTCGGCGCCGAAGAACAGCAGCCCCAGCCCCACCATGGCCACGTGCACCGCCACCGAGACGATCAGCAGCACCAGCACGCTGCTCTCGGCCACTGGCTGGAAGGCCAGGCGCCAGACCATGGGCCCTATCGGCACCACGACCAGCAACGCGAACAGGATCTGCGCGACCAGCGGCATCTGCTGGAAATCGACGAAACGCGCCGCGGCGAAGATCAAAGCGGGATACAGCAGGTTCCAGCCGGCGGCGCGTGGAATGGCGCGCCAGTCCTGGCGCCGCCACGCGGTCCACAGCTCCACCAGCATGACGGCGCAGCCGCCCATGGCCAGCAGCCAGACCGTTCCCGGCAACTGGCCGGCCTGCAAGCCCGCCAGGGTCAGGGCGCCCCAGGCGACGAACTCGCCCTGGGGAATGAAGATCACACGCGTGACCGTGAAGGCCAGCACCAGCGCCATCCCCAGCAACGCATAAATGGCGCCGTTGACGACGCCGTCCTGGATCAGGAAAAGGGCGATCTGTAGATCCATGTCAGCTCCGGCAGGGCCGGAGATCCGCCCTGGTCCACCAGAAAATTACTTGATCAGCTTCCAGGCACCGTTTTCGATGACGACCATCACGCGGGAACGGTTGTCCAGGCCGACGTGGTCCGTGGGGCTCATGTTGAACACCCCGTGCGCGCCCGCCACGTTCTTGACGTTTTCCAGCGCGTCGCGCAGGGCCGCGCGGAACTCAGGCGTGCCCGGCTGCGCCTTCTTCAGGGCGGCCTGGGCGGCCGCCTCGATCAGCTTGCCGGCATCCCAGGCATGGGCGCCGAAAGTGGACACCGAACCCTTGCCGTAGGTCGCCTCGTACTTCTGCACGTACTCGGTAGCCGAAGCCTTGACCGGATTGTCGGCCGGCAGCTGGGCCGACACCAGCACCGGGCCGGCCGGCAGGAAAGTGCCTTCGATGTCCTTGCCACCCACGCGCAGGAAGTCGTTGTTGGCGACACCGTGGGTCTGGTAGTACTTGCCGCGATAGCCGCGTTCTTTCAGCGTCTTCTGGGGCAGCGCGGCGGGAGTGCCGGCGCCGGCGACCAGCACGGCGTCGGGCTTGGCGGCGATCATCTTCAGCACCTGGCCGGTCACCGACGTATCGGTGCGGTTGTAGCGCTCGTTGGTCAGCACCTTGATGCCGGCCGCCTGGGCCGCCTTCGAGAACTCCTGGTACCAGCCCTCGCCGTAGGCGTCGGCGAAGCCGATGAAGGCCACCGACTTGATCTTCTGGCCCTGCATGTGCTCGACGATGGCCTTGGCCATCTCGGCATCGTTCTGGGGCGTCTTGAAGGCCCAGCGCTTCTTGGCGTCCTGGGGCTCGACGATGGCGGCCGAGGCCGCCATGGAGACCACCGGGGTCCCGGTTTCGGCGGCGACGTCGACCATGGCGAGCGAGTTCGGCGTGATGGTGGAACCGACCATCACGTCGACCTTGTCCTCGGTCACGAAACGGCGGGCGTTCTTGACCGCCGTCGTGGTGTCGCTGGCGTCGTCCAGCACGATGTAGTTGACTTTCTGGCCCGCGATGGTCTTGGGCATCAGGGCGAAGGTGTTCTTCTCGGGGATGCCGAGCGAGGCTGCCGGCCCCGTGGCGGACACGTTGACGCCCACGGTGATGTCAGCATGCGCGGCGGCCGCGAAAACGCCGAGGCCCACGGCCAGGGCCAGTTTGTTCAAGGAAAACATGAAGGTCCCCACTTGTGCTTGTTCTGGAACCGAACCCCTGCCCCGGCCGCGCGGACGGCGCCGGAGCATGGCGGGTTCAGACTTTCTCGATCTCGGTCGAATCCGATTCCCGGCTCTTGACGAAACGGGCCGCCACCAGGCCCAGTTCGTAGAGCACGCATAAAGGTACCGCCAACAGGAACTGGCTGACAACATCCGGCGGCGTGACGACGGCCGCCAGCACGAACGCGCCGACGACGACGTAGCCGCGCGCCGCGGACAGCTTGGCCACGGTGGTCACCCCGGTCTTGACCAGCAGCACCACCGCCACCGGCACCTCGAAGGTCAGGCCGAAGGCCAGGAACATCGTCATGACGAAGTTCAGGTAGGCCTCGATATCCGGCGCCGGCGTGATGGACTGCGGCGCGAAGGTGGCGATGAAGTGGAAGACGGTCTTGAAGACCACGAAGTAGCAGAACGCCATGCCGGACAGGAACAGCACGGTGCTGGACATGATGAGCGGCAGGGCCAGCCGCTTCTCGTGCTGGTAGAGGCCGGGCGCGACGAAGGCCCAGGCCTGGTACAGCACGAAGGGCAGCGCGACAATGAAGGACGCCAGCAGCGTGACCTTGACCGGCACCATGAAGGGCGTGATCACGCCGGTGGCGATCATGCGCGTGCCCGCCGGCAGGGTCGCCAGCATGGGCTGGGCCAGCACGTCGTAGATGGCCGAGGCGCCGGGATAGAGGAACAGCACGATGAAAACGGCCACGACCGCGACGATGGCCTTCAGCAGGCGGTCGCGCAGCTCCACCAGGTGGGAGATGAAGCTGTCTTCCTGCGATACGTCTTTGTCAGTCACGTTCTTTCGCGTACCGTCGAAGCCTCGGCCGGCTGGCCGGCGGCGGGTTGATTGGCGGACGGCGGCAGCGGGTCCGTCGGAAACAGCGAGCCCTGGGCGAGATCCTGTTCGGACGGCGCCTCGTGGGCAACGGCCGGCTCGATGGCCTGCCCCGCGGAGGGCGCGTCAACCGGCGCAGTTGCTGTCCCTTCGGCGGCCGGCGCATCCAGCGCGGGAGCCTCGGCAGCCGGTTCCGGCGTTCCGCTGGCCGCGTCCTTGACGTCGCGGGCGGCCCCCTCGACAGTCTGCTGGACCTCGTTGAGGCCTTTGTGCAACTCGTCCACGTTGGTCTTGACCGTGGTCTCGAGCGAACGGGCGGCGTCTTCCATTTCCTTGCGCAGGTTGCGCAATTCGTCAAGCTCCACCTCGCGGCGGATATCGCTCTTGACGTCGTTGACGTAGCGCTGCGCCCGGCCCAGCAGGTGGCCGATGGTACGCGCCACCTTGGGCAGCCGCTCGGGCCCGATGACGATGAGCGCCACCACGCCTATGGTGAGAAGCTCGGTAAAGCTGACGTCGAACATTCAGCGCCTATGGGAACACCCCCTACGCCCTGACGGGCGCCCCCTCAAGGGGGCGGCACTAGCGGACCGGCAGAGCCGGATCCGCGGTGCCCTGGAGTGGGTCGGTTATCTTGGCGCGGGGCGCCTTCGTGTTGATGATGGATCTGGAGGGGAAACCCCTGTCAGGTCCGTTCTTTTTCTTTGGCTTCCACGTCGATGGTGTCGGCGGAGACGCGCTTGGGGTCGGCGGAAGTGGTTTCCGAGTTGGAAGCCGCGGCGTCGCCGCCTTCCTTCATGCCTTCCTTGAATCCCTTCACGGCGCCGCCCAGGTCTTGCCCGAGGTTCTTCAGTTTCTTGGTGCCGAAGATCAGAACCACGATCACCAGGACAACCAGCCAGTGCCAAATGCTAAAGCTACCCATTACATGCTCCACGCCTTGCGGCGGAAAATCGTCCAGTCAATAGGGGCGGAAATCGCCCGGCTTAGTCGCGCTTCCAGGGGCGGGGACCGCCTATCACGTGGTAGTGCAGGTGCGGCACTTCCTGTCCACCGTCCGCGCCGTTATTGGCCATCAGACGGAATCCGCCTTCCGGACCGGGGCGGCAGCCCTGCTCGAGCGCCAGGCGGGGGATCAGAACCTGCATTCTACCCAACAGCGGTACGTCGCTCGCGGCCACGTCCTGCAGCGACGGAACGTGCCGCTTGGGAATGACCAGGAAGTGTACCGGCGCGATGGGATTGATGTCGTGGAAGGCGAAGATTTCGTCGTCTTCGTAGACCTTGCGCGAGGGGATTTCCCCGCGCGCGATCTTGCAGAAAATACAGTTGTCACTCATCTCATTGTTTCGGGGCATTGCCGGCTCGGGCGGCTTTTTCATCCAAACCCGACAGGCCTTCGCGCCGCGCGAGCTCGGCGACGACCTGTTCGGGACGCAAACCGTAATACTCCAGCATGACGAGGCAATGAAACCAGAGATCGGCTGTCTCGTAAATGATCTTTTCCGGCACGCCGTCCTTGGCCGCCATCACGGTCTCGGTGGCTTCCTCGCCGATCTTCTTCAGGATCCCGTCGGGCCCCTTGCTGAGCAGCCGGGCCACGTAGGACGTCTCGGGCGAGCCGCCCCGGTCGGGCCGGCGGCTGGCGATGGTGTCGGCCAGTTGCGCCAGGAAATCGTTCATTTGTAGATGCTCTCCGGGTCCTTCAGGACCGGGTCGGTCTCGACCCAGTGCGCGCCGCCCTCGGTTTCCAGGCGGCGGTAGAAGCAGCGTTCGCGGCCGGTATGGCAGGCGATCCCGCCCACCTGCTCGACCCGCAGCAGCACCACGTCGCCGTCGCAATCGAGCCGGATCTCGCGCACGCGCTGGACGTGGCCGGATTCCTCGCCCTTGCGCCACAGGCGGTTGCGCGAGCGCGACCAGTAGGTGGCGTTGCCGGTGCGCAGGGTCTCGCGCAGCGATTCCCGGTTCAGGAAGGCGAACATGATGACCTTGTCGGTCGTGACGTCCTGCGCGATGCCGGGCACCAGGCCGTTATCGTCGTAGACGATGGCTTCCAGCCAGGCTTCCTGGTCGGCGGACAGGGTCTGGGGTGCGGTATCCATCAGTCGTCCAGCCTCATGCGTATGCCGCGGTCTGCCATGAAGCGCTTGGCCTCCTGCACCGTGTGCTGCCCGTAGTGGAAGATGCTGGCGGCCAGCACCGCATCGGCATGGCCTTCGGTGATGCCGTCCGCCAGGTCCTTGAGCGAACCGACGCCGCCGGAAGCGATGACGGGGATGGCCACCGCGTCGGACACCGCACGCGTGAGCGCGAGGTCGAAGCCCGAACGGGTGCCGTCGCGGTCCATGCTGGTCAGCAGGATCTCGCCCGCCCCGTACTCGGCCATCTTGCGCGCCCATTGGACCGCATCCAGCCCGGTGGCGTTGCGCCCGCCATGCGTGAAGACCTCCCAGCGCGGCGCCTCGCCTTCGCCCGACACCCGCTTGGCATCGATGGCGACCACGATGCACTGGGCGCCGTAGCGGCCGGAGGCCTCGCGCACCAGGTCGGGATTGGTCACGGCCGAGGTGTTGATGCCCACCTTGTCGGCGCCCGCGTTCAACAGCCGGCGCACATCCGCCACCTGCCGCACGCCGCCGCCCACGGTCAGCGGAATGAACACCTGCGAGGCCACCTGCTCGATCACGGACAGGATGATGTCGCGCTGGTCGCTCGACGCCGTGATGTCCAGGAACGTGATCTCGTCCGCGCCCTGGTCGTCATAGCGGCGCGCGATCTCCACCGGATCCCCGGCATCGACCAGATTCACGAAATTGATTCCCTTGACCACGCGACCAGCGGTCACGTCCAGACAAGGGATAATACGACGCGTCAACATCACAGAATTCCAAAAACACACGTTGCCGGGCGCAGAATCCCTCCGCCCAACCACTACGATACGCCCATTCCCAAGAGAGCAGCCCACCTTGGGCCCCGCGGATCAGCGCGGTTGTTCCCCCAGGATGCGATGGATCCGGCTCCGCCGGTCCACCCGCATCGCCCCCCTGGGGGGGCGCCCGTCAGGGCGTAGGGGGGGAGCTCAATGCATCGGCGCGGGCCTGCGCTGCCTGGAAATCCAGCGTGCCCTCGTAGATGCTGCGGCCCAGGATGGCGCCTTCCACGCCTTCGTCCTCGACGGCGCAGAGCTGCTCGATGTCGGTCAGGTTGGCGATGCCGCCCGAGGCGATGACCGGGATGCGCACGTGCTGGGCCAGTTTGACCGTGGCCTCGACATTGACACCCGACAGCATGCCGTCGCGGCCAATGTCGGTGTAGATGATGGACGAGCAGCCGTAGTCCTCGAATTTCTTGGCGAGGTCGGTCACGTCGTGGCCGGTCAGCTTGCTCCAGCCGTCGGTGGCCACCTTGCCGTCCTTGGCGTCCAGGCCGACGATGATCTGGCCGGGGAAAGCGCTGCAGGCGTCGTGCAGGAACCCGGGGTTCTTGACCGCCGCGGTGCCGATGATGACGTAGGAAATGCCGTTGTCCAGGTAGCGCTCGATGGTGTCGAGGTCGCGGATGCCGCCGCCGATCTGCACCGGGATGTCATCGCCCACGGCGTCGAGGATGGCCTTGATGGAGGCTTCGTTCTTGGGTTTTCCGGCCACGGCGCCGTTCAGGTCCACCAGGTGGAGCCGGCGCGCGCCCTGCTCCAGCCAGTGCGTGGCCATGGCGGCGGGTTCTTCGGAAAATACGGTGGCATCGTCGAGATCGCCCTGGCGCAGGCGGACACAACGACCGTCTTTGAGATCAATCGCGGGAATGAGGAGCATGGCGAATCAGGATGTCGTTCGAATCAGTGGCGCTAACTGGGCTGCGGGACGGAAAAAGGGGGCCTTGTCGGCTAAAGGGACTCACGGGTTCCACCGCACGAAATTCTGGTAGATACGCAGGCCCGCCCCCGCGCTTTTCTCAGGGTGAAACTGAGTTGCGAAGATGTTATCTCTGGCTACCGCGCAGGTAAAGGCGACCCCGTAATCGGATTGACCGGCAATTACCCCTAGATCGGCAGGCGCCACATAGTAGCTGTGCACGAAGTAGAAATAGGTATCATCGGCCACGCCGTCCCATAAGGGATGGGACAAGGTCTGCCGCACGCGGTTCCAGCCCATGTGGGGCACCTTCAGCCGCTCGGGCCCCTCGAAGGCCGGGCCGGCGAAGCGCACGACCTGTCCGTCGAAGATGCCCAGGCCGTCGGCCGGCCCTTCCTCGCTGCGCTGGAACAGCATCTGCTCGCCCACGCACACGCCCAGCAGGGGCTTGCTGCGGGAAGCTTCGACTACCGCCTCGCGCAGGCCGGTTTCCTCGAGGTAGCGCATGCAGTCGGGCATGGCGCCCTGCCCCGGGAACACGACCCGGTCGGCCGCTCGCACGCCGGCCGCATCGCTGCAGATGCGCACCTCGGCCTCGGGCGCGACGTGTTCGAGCGCCCGGGCGACCGAGCGCAGGTTGCCCATGCCGTAGTCGACGATGGCAATGCGCGTCATCTAGAGCACTCCCTTGGTCGACGGCACGGTGCCGCCGGCGCGCGGGTCGACTTCCAGCGCCATGCGCAGCGCCCGGCCGAAGGCCTTGAACACCGTCTCGCACTGGTGGTGGGCGTTGGCGCCCCGCAGATTGTCGATGTGCAGCGTCACCAGGGCATGGTTGACGAAGCCCTGGAAGAATTCGCGCGTCAGGTCGACATCGAACTGGCCGATCATGGCCCGGGTGAAGGGAACGTGGAATTCCAGGCCCGGACGGCCCGAGAAATCCACCACCACGCGCGAGAGCGCCTCGTCCAGCGGCACATAGGCATGGCCGTAGCGGCGGATGCCGGCCTTGTTGCCGGCCGCCTTGGCCACCGCCTGGCCGAGCGTGATGCCGACGTCCTCGACCGTGTGGTGGGCGTCGATGTGCAGATCGCCGTCGGCCACGACGTCGATGTCGATCAGGCCATGGCGCACGATCTGGTCGAGCATGTGGTCCAGGAACGGCACGCCGGTCTGCAGGTTCTGCTTGCCGGTGCCGTCGAGGTTGACGACCGCGCGGATGCGCGTTTCGTTGGTGTTGCGGGTGATCTCGGCGGTACGCATGATCGGTTCCGGATGGTCGGGTTGAATGGGCGGCGGCGTCACGAGGCGCTGCCGTCGTCCAGGCGGTATTCGGCGCTGCGCGCGTGCGCCTGCAGCCCTTCGCCGTAGGCCAGGGTGGCGGCGACGCGGCCCAGGGTACGCGCGCCGGCGCCCGAGACCTTGATCAGGCTCGATCGCTTCTGGAAATCGTACACGCCCAGCGGCGACGAGAACCGCGCGGTGCGCGAGGTCGGCAGCACGTGGTTGGGGCCGGCGCAGTAGTCGCCCAGCGACTCCGAGCTGTGCGTGCCCATGAAGATCGCGCCGGCGTGGCGGATCAGGTCGGCCCAGCGCTCGGGCTCGGCGGTGGAGATTTCCAGGTGCTCGGGCGCGATGTCGTTGGCGATGGCGCAGGCCTCTTCCAGGTCGCGCACCAGGATCAGCGCGCCGCGGTTGGCCAGGCTGGTGCGGATGATGTCCGCGCGCGGCATCGTGGGCAGCAGCCGGGCGATGGCGGCCTCGACCAGCTCGATGTAGCCGGCGTCGGGGCACAGCAGGATGGCCTGGGCCAGCTCGTCGTGCTCGGCCTGCGAGAAGAGATCCATGGCGATCCAGTCGGCCGGCGTCCTGCCGTCGCAGATGACCAGGATCTCGCTGGGGCCGGCGATCATGTCTATGCCCACCGTGCCGTACACGCGCCGCTTGGCGGCGGCGACATAGGCGTTGCCGGGCCCGACGATCTTGTCGACCGGAACGATGGACGGCGTGCCGTAGGCCAGCGCGCCCACCGCCTGCGCGCCGCCGATGGCGATCGCGCGGTCGACGCCGGCGATGGCGGCGGCGGCCAGCACCATGGGATTGCGCACGCCGTCGGGCGTGGGCGTGACCATGACGACTTCGGCCACGCCGGCCACCTTGGCCGGGATGGCATTCATCAGCAGCGACGACGGGTAGGCCGCCTTGCCGCCGGGCACGTACAGGCCCACGCGGTCGAGCGGGGTGACCTTCTGCCCCAGCACGGTGCCGTCGGGCTCGGTGTAGGTCCAGGTCTCGGCCCGCTGTCGCTCGTGGTAGACCCGGATGCGGTCGGCGGCGGCTTCCAGCGCGGCGCGCTGCTCGCGCGGCAGCGCCTCCAGGGCCGCGACCCAGTCGGCGCGGGGGATGTCCAGTTCGCGGATGGACGCGGCCTGGACGCGGTCGAAGCGGCGGGTGTATTCCAGCACCGCGCCGTCGCCGCGGGTGCGGACGTCCAGCAGGATATCGGCCACGGCGCGTTCGATGGACGCGTCCTCGGACGCTTCGAAGGCCAGCAGCGCGTGCAGGCGGGTTCGGAAGTCGTCGCTACGGGTATCGAGTCGGTTGATGAGGGACATACGCTAGCTCTGCAAAATCGGTTTCCGGAAGGCAGCCCTGCCCCGCGCCGGCGGCGCGTGGCGATGGACGATGCAGCCTCTGCATGGCGCGGCGGGCTGGCCGCGCGGCGAGCGCTCCGCGGATGCCGCCAGGTCAGGCCGGCATGGCCAGGCTGGCGCGCGCGAAGGCGTCGATCAGAGGCTGCAACCGGTGTCGCCGGGTCTTCAGGGCCGCCTGGTTGACCACCAGGCGAGACGATATGTCCATGATATCTTCGACCGCGACCAGGTTGTTGGCCCGCAATGTCCCACCGGTGGACACCAGGTCGACGATCACGTCGGCCAGCCCCACCAGCGGCGCGAGCTCCATCGACCCGTACAGCTTGATCAGGTCGACGTGCACCCCCTTCGCGGCGAAATGCTCGCGCGCGGCCTGCACGTACTTGGTCGCCACGCGCAGGCGGGCGCCCTGGCGCACCGCGCTGGCGTAGTCGAAGCCCTCGGGCACGGCCACGCACAGCCGGCACTTGCCGATGCGCAGGTCCACCGGCTGGTACAGGCCGCCCGGATGCTGGGCCGCATGCTCGATCAACACGTCCTTGCCGGCCACCCCCAGGTCGGCGGCGCCGTACTGGACATAGGTGGGGACATCCGAGGCACGCACAATGATGATGCGCACGCCGGGGTCGCTGGTCGGCAGGATGAGCTTGCGGGACTTCTCCGGGTCCTCGACCACCGTGATGCCGGCCTCGGCCAGCAGGGGCATGGTCTCGGTGAAGATGCGGCCCTTGGACAGCGCCAGCGTGATGGGCGTGTTCGGGTCGGCCGGGGCGAAGGCGCTCATCGTGCCTGCCCTCCGGACCCGCCCACGCGGCGGATGTCGGCGCCCAGCTGCAGCAGTTTGCGCTCCATCTGCTCGTAGCCGCGGTCCAGGTGATAGATGCGGTCGATCGTGGTCTGGCCGTCGGCGACCAGGCCCGCGATGACCAGGCTGGCCGAGGCGCGCAGGTCGGTCGCCATGACGGTGGCGCCCGACAGCCCCGCCACGCCCTTGACCACGGCGGTGTGGCCGTCGATCTCGATGTCCGCTCCCAGCCGGCGCAGTTCCTGCACGTGCATGTAGCGGTTCTCGAAGATGGTCTCGGTGATGACCGCGGTTCCTTCCGCGATGGCATTCAGGGCCATCAGCTGGGCCTGCATGTCGGTCGCGAAGCCGGGATATTCCAGGGTGCGGAAGCCCACCGCGCGCGGCCGACCATTCATGCCCGCCTCGATCCAGTCGGGACCGCACTCGATGGCCAGTCCGGCCTCGGCCAGCTTGTCCAGCGTGGCGCCCATGCTGGCCGGATCGGCGTTGCGCAGCACGACCTTTCCGCCCGCCGCGCCGACCGCGCACAGGAAGGTGCCGGCTTCGATACGGTCCGGCATGACGCGGTGGGTGGCGCCGTGCAGCCGGGACACGCCCTCGATCACGATCCGGTCCGTGCCATGGCCGCTGATGCGGGCGCCCATCTTGATCAGCAATTCCGCCAGGTCGACGATCTCGGGCTCGCGCGCCGCGTTCTCGAGCACCGTCAACCCGTCGGCCAGCACGGCCGCCATCATCAGGTTCTCGGTGCCGGTCACCGTAATCATGTCGGTGCGGATGGTGGCGCCCTTCAGGCGCTTGGCCCGCGCCACGACGAAGCCGTGCTCGATGCTGATCTCGGCCCCCATGGCCGCCAGCCCCTTGATGTGCTGGTCGATGGGACGCTGGCCGATGGCGCAGCCGCCGGGCAGGCTGACCCGGGCCTCGCCGAAGCGCGCGAGCAGCGGGCCCAGCACCAGGATCGAAGCGCGCATGGTCTTGACCAGCTCGTACGGCGCTTCCAGCGACTCGACGCGGCTGGCTTCCAGCACCACCCGGTCGCCCGGCTGGCTGGCGCGCTCGGCCTTCGCGCCCAGTTGGCGCAACAGGCGCAGCGTGGTGCCGATGTCGTTGAGCTGGGGCACGTTCTCGAGCGTGACCGGATCGGCGGTCAACAGCGCGGCGCACAGACAAGGCAGCGCGGCGTTCTTCGCGCCGGACACCTCGACCTCGCCGCGCAGGGGGCGGCCGCCGGTGATCTGCAGCTTATCCATTAATTGCCCGCCTTGAATTCCTGGGGAGTGAGGGTGCGCATCGACAAGGCATGGATTTCTTCCCGCATGCGTTCGCCCAGCGCGGCATAGACCAGTTGGTGCCGCGCGATGGGGCGCTTGCCCGCGAATTCGGCGCTGACGATGACCGCCTCGAAGTGCTGGCCGTCGCCCTGCACGTCGACATGTTCACAGGGCAGTCCGTCGACGATGTATTGCCGGACCTGCTCCGGAGTCGGAAGAGTCATGCTTTCAGTAACGCAGTTTGTAGCCGGTGGACAACAGGCGCAGCGCGAACCCGGCCACCACCAGGAACGTCCCCGCGACCACCGCCAGGCTGTGCCAGGGGGTGACGTCGGAGACCCCGAAAAACCCGTAGCGGAAGCCGTCTATGGTGTAGAAGATCGGATTCCAGTGCGACACCGCCTGCCAGAACGGCGGCAGCGAATGCACGGAATAGAATACCCCGGACAGGAAGGTTGCCGGCATGATCAGGAAGTTCTGGAAGGCCGCCATCTGGTCGAACTTCTCGGCCCAGATCCCGGCGATCAGCCCCAGCACCCCCATGATGCCGCTACCCAGCACGGCGAACACCAGCATCCACAGCGGTTCGGCGAAATGCGGCGCGGCGAAGAACAGCGACACCGCGTAGATTCCCAGTCCGACGAACAGGGCGCGCACGATGGCCGCCAGCACGTAGGCACAGAAGACTTCCCAGTGAGTCAGCGGCGGCAGCAGCATGAAGACCAGGTTGCCGGTGACGCGGCTTTGCATCAGCGACGACGAGGAATTGGCGAACGCGTTCTGCAACATGCTCATCATCATGAGCCCGGGGATCAAGAAGGCCGTGTAGGGCACGGTGTCGTAGACCGTGACGCGGCCTTCCAGCACGTGGGCGAAGATCAGCAGATACAGCACCGCCGTCATCACCGGCGCGCCCACGGTCTGGAACCCCACCTTCCAGAAGCGCAGCATTTCCTTGCAGAACAGCGTCAGGAAGCCGGAGCCCGCGTTCAGGTTGGGTTGCAAGCCGACGAAACCCGACGGCTTGGCGGTCTCGGAACCGGTACTCGTGGTCGCGCCCTCGGGCGGCCGTGCGACAACGCTCATGCCGCCTTCTCCAGCGACGCCGAGGAGGAGCCCCCGTGCATGATGTTCAGGAAAGCATCCTCGAGGTCTGCCGGCAGCACTTCGATACCCTCGATGGCGCCGCCCGCCGTGCGCACCTGCGCCAGCAGGGACTCCAGCTCCGTGCTGGTGTCCAGGCGCAGCACCGCCCGGTTGCCCTGGCGCTGCACCAGCCGCTCGTCCAGCGCGCGGCTCTTGCCCGCGGGCCAGCCCGATGCCCCCATGTGCAGGACCAGGCGCGAGCCGCCGACCTTGGCCAGCAGCGCTCGCGTGGTATCCAGCGCGACGATGCGGCCGGCCTTGAGCATGGCGATGCGGCCGCACAGCTCCTCGGCCTCTTCCAGATAGTGAGTGGTGAGCAGGATGGTGTGGCCCATGCGGTTCAGGCGCGAGATGAACTGCCACAGCGTGCGCCGCAGGTCCACGTCCACGCCGGCGGTGGGCTCGTCCAGCACGATCACCGGCGGCCGGTGCACCAGCGCCTGCGCCACCAGCACCCGCCGTTTCATGCCGCCCGACAGGGCGCGCATGTTGTCGTCGGCCTTGGAGGTCAGGCCCAGGTTTTCCAGGATCTCGTCGATCCAGGCGTCATTGTTGCGCAGCCCGAAATAGCCCGACTGGATACGCAGCGTCTCGCGCACGGTGAAGAACGGGTCGAACACCAGCTCCTGCGGCACCACGCCCAGCGCCCGCCGGGAGGCACGGAACTGCGACACGACGTCGTAGCCGCAGATGGACACCTGGCCCGTGGTCGCGCGCGACAGCCCCGCCAGGATCGCGATCAGCGAGGTCTTGCCCGCGCCGTTCGGCCCCAGCAACCCGAAGAACTCGCCCTGGGCAATGTCCAGGCTGACATCGTTCAGCGCCTGGAACCCATCCACCGCCTGGCCAGCGCCCATGCGCCGCCACAGGCTGGTCTGCCTGGGGTACACCTTGGAAACATGCTCGATGCGAACGGCGGATGACATGGCTTGATCAGAAAACACTACCGCGCCGGGAGGGCCTCGCAGCCCCCTAAAAAGCGCAAATCCCGGCAAACGCCGGGCAATCCCTCATTATAGAGGATGGGCAAGACGGGCACGAACACCCCTCCCTCCATCCTGTAGCGCCTCCCCAGGATGCGGTGGATCCGGCTCCGCCGGTCCACCGCCCCCTGGGGGGCGCCCGAAGGGCGTAGGGGGGGTCACCTAAACGCTGCGTTCCGCTCAGCCAGGGACTTGATCAGCCCATCGACGCCGTTCTGGCCGATCTGCTGCGAGAACTGGTTGCGATAGTTCTCGATCAGCCACACGCCCAGGACGTTGACGTCGTAGATCTTCCAGCCCTGGCCCGCCTTCTCCATGCGATAGTCGACGGGAATGGGATCGCCGACCGGCTGCTTGATCACGGTCTTGACCACCACGTCGGTGGCGTCGGCCGGATAGTGCGAGGGACGCAACTCCACGGCGGTCTGCTGCTTCACGGACGAGACCGCCCCGCTATAGGTGCGCACCAGCGTGGTGCGGAATTCCTTGACCAGCGCCTTCTGCTGCTCGGGCGTCGCCTGGCGCCAGTAGCGGCCGGCGGCCAGCCGCGTCGTCTTCTCGAAGTCGACGTAGGGCAGGATCTTCTGGTCCACCAGTTGCAGCAGGCGCTGGGGGCTGCCGGACTGCACCGAGGGATCGGCCTTGATGGCGGTCAGGACTTCGCCCGTGACCTGCTGGATCAGCGATTCGGGCGAGCCGGCGCCCTGCGCCCGGGCAGCCTGCATGCCGCCGATGGCCAGCACCATGCCGGCGGCCAGCGCCGCCAGCCAGTTCAGGATCCGGGGCGTGGCCGCCGCCGGCATCGTCATGTCTTGCGAAATCATGGAAATCCTTACTTTTTCTGCGTACCCGACGCCGGGGCGGGCGCCGCGGCATCGTCATCGTCGTCGTAGTTGGGCAGCGAGTAATCCGGCAGGGCGCCTTCCGCGCCATTGGCGCCGCGGATCAGGCTGGCGCGCCGCTGCAGGTAGGCATCCCGGGTGAAGGTATACGGATCCAGCGCGACCTGGTCGAGCAGGTTGCCCACCTCGAGCAGGTTGGCGCGCGCGTTCACGACCCGCAGGCCATAGACGCTATTGCGCACGGGCACGTTGTCGATGTTGCTGACCGCGACCGGATCGGCCAGGAAGTCCACCGCCGTGCCGCCCGCGTCGCGGACGGTGCTGGGGCCCAGCAGCGGCAGCACCAGGTACGGGCCGGAACCGACGCCCCAGACACCCAGGGTCTGGCCGAAATCGGCCTTGTTGCGAGGCAGGCCGTTCTGCGTGGCGAGATCGAAACAGCCGAACACGCCCATGGTGGTGTTCAGCAGCACGCGGAAGGAAGTGTTGATGCCATCCGGTGCCCGGTTCTGCAGGAAGCTGTTGATGGCCGACATCACGTCGCCCACGTTGGCGAACATGTTGCGCACGCAGCTGCGCACCGGCGACGGCACCACGTCCACGTAGCCCTGAGCCACCGGCTTGAGCACGGCACGGTCGACCGTATCGTTGAACTTGTACATGCTGCGGTTGAATCCCTCCAGGGGATCCCGCGGGTCGGCCGGCCGCCCTTCCGGTGCGGTGGCACAGCCCGCCAGCCCTGCGGCCAGCATCACTGCCAGGATTTTCTTATTCATTTTCTTACACTCGTCGTCATTTCGCGGCGGGTTCTGCCGAGCCCGCGGAACCGCCTTCCGCCGGCTTGCTGTTACCGCCCTCGGCAGCCTTGCTGTAGAGGAACTGGCTGATCAGATTCTCCAGCACGACCGCGCTCTGGGTATAGCGGATCTTGTCGCCGGCGGTGAAATTCTTGTCGTCGCCACCCGGCTCGATGCCAATGTACTGCTCGCCCAAGAGGCCCGAGGTCAGGATCTTGGCGGACGAATCGGTGGGAAACAGGTAGCGCGCATCCAGGTCCAGCGTCACCACGCCCTGGAACATCTTGTCGTCGAACGCGATGCTGGACACCCGCCCCACGACCACGCCGGCGCTCTTGACCGCCGCGCGGGGCTTGAGCCCCCCGATGTTGTCGAAATTGGCCGTTACCGCATAGGTCTTGCCCACCGACAGCACGCTTAGCAGGTTGCCTGCCTTCAGCGCCAGGAAGACCAGGGCGAGCGCGCCCACCAGCACGAATATTCCCACCCAGAGATCGACTTTTTCTCGCGACATCTCGTATTCCTCCGGTACCTCGCCCACGGCGGGTCCCTAGCCAATTCCTTGCAGCGGCCGCCCGGCGGGCGCCGCGTCATGTTTTCAGTTGCCGAACATCCAGGCCGTCAGCAGGAAGTCCAGGCCCAGCACCGCCAGCGACCCGGCGACCACGGTACGCGTGGTCGCGCGCGACACGCCCTCGGGCGTGGCCTTGGCGTAATAGCCCTGGTAGAGCGCAATCAGCGTCACCGCCACGCCGAAGACGACGCTCTTGAGCACGCCGTTGCCCACGTCCTTCCAGACGTCGACGCCGTTCTGCATCTGCGACCAGAAAGCGCCGTCATCCACGCCGATGAGCAGCACGCCCACGCCCCAGCCACCCAGGATACCGACCGCCGAGAACACCGCGGCCAGCAGCGGCATGGCGATCACGCCGCCCCAGAAGCGCGGCGCCAGCACCCGGCGCACGGGATCCACGGCCATGACTTCCATGGCCGACAGTTGCTCGCCTGCCTTCATCAGGCCGATCTCGGCGGTAAGCGAGGTCCCGGCCCGGCCGGCGAACAGCAGCGCGGTCACGACCGGCCCCAGTTCACGCACCAGGCTGAGCGCGACCAGCAGGCCCAGCGCCTGCTCGGAGCCGTAGCGATTCAGGGTGTAGTAGCCCTGCAACCCCAATACGAAGCCGACGAACAGGCCCGATACGGCGATGATCACCAGCGAATAGTTGCCGATGAAGTGGATTTGCTGCACCACCAGCCGCGGACGGCGCAACGCGGTGCCGCTCTTGAACAGCAATTCGACGAAAAACCGGGCAAAGGTGCCCAGGCCGACCAGCGATGCGCGCGTACCGGCGCCCACCGAGATCAGGAAACGGGTCAGGGCCATCAGCGCACCCTCCGCTGGCGCTCGAGCCAGGCCTGGTAGGCAGGCGTCTCGGGATACTGGAAAGCCACCGGACCGTCGGGCTCGCCGTGGAGGAACTGGTGCACGAACGGATCCTGCGACGCGGACAGCTCGGCCGGCGTGCCGGAGGCGACGATGGTGCCGCGCCCCAGCAGATAGACCTGGTCGGTGATGTGGAAGGATTCCTGCACGTCGTGCGTGATCAGCACCGAGGCGCAGCCCAGCCGGTCGGTCATGGTCCGGATCAGCTGGGCGGTCACGCCCATGGAAATGGGATCCAGGCCGGCGAAGGGCTCGTCATACAGGATCAACTCGGGCTCCAGCACCACGGCCCGCGCCAGCGCGACCCGGCGCGCCATGCCGCCCGAGATTTCCGAGGTGCGCAGGAAGGCGGCCGCCTTCAGGCCCACGGCGTCCAGCTTGGACAACACCCGCTCCAGGACTTCCTGCTCGGTCATGGACGTATGCTCGCGCAGCGGAAACGCCACGTTTTCATAGACGTCCAGATCCGTGAATAGCGCGCCCTGCTGGAACAGCACGCCCATGCGCTTGCGCAGGTCGAACAGGCGGTCGCCCGACGACTGGCCGATGTCTTCGCCCAGCACCAGCGCCTTGCCGGCCTGGGGCGGCAACTGGCCCGTGGCGGCGCGCAGCAGCGTGGTCTTGCCCGACCCCGAGCCGCCCATGATGGCCACCACCTGCCCGCGGCGGACCTGCATGTCGACGTCCCGCAGGATGACACGGTCGCCATAGCCCACCGACAGGCCGTCGAAGGCTAGCGCCACATCGGTAGGGGAATGCGTAGATCGTGCCGAATCAGGCATGTAGAGGCAAGAAGAGTTGAAAAGATGGGCGTTGCTTGCAAAAAACCGGTGGGTTCGAGAGGAATCCAGCGAGGGATTCTAACAGCAGCACGCCTGGGCACCGTGCTAACCCTTAGGCAGCAGCGGGTTTTGTCCCCGGCTCATGTGCCGCGATTTGCCGGCGGCGCATGATCGTCCT
This sequence comes from Pigmentiphaga sp. YJ18, assembly GCF_038066655.1. NCBI lineage: Bacteria > Pseudomonadati > Pseudomonadota > Betaproteobacteria > Burkholderiales > Alcaligenaceae > Pigmentiphaga > Pigmentiphaga sp. YJ18. The sequence continues at coordinate 262,519 of NZ_JBBUKU010000001.1, forward strand.
GTCCATGGCGCGCCGGATCCCGGCCAGCATGGCCCATGGAAGAGTGAAGATTATGAACCACGGCGCCTCGCGCCGGTTTACGTTTTTTACAACAAACGCCCGGCTGGCCCGTATATCCCCATGAAAAAGCCCCGAGGTCCGGCCGGACGACTCGGGGCATGGTGGCACGATGCTTTTAAGCGATCATTAATTCAGCGAGGCAGCTCGGTCGCCCCCATCAGGAAGGTATCGACCGAGGCCGCGCACTGGCGGCCTTCGCGGATGGCCCAGACCACCAGCGACTGGCCGCGCCGCATGTCGCCGGCCGCGAAGACCTTGTCGACGTTGGTGCGGTAGTCGTCGGTGTTGGCCCGCGCGTTGCCCCGGGCGTCGCGCTCGACGCCGAAGGCTTCCAGCACCTGCTGCACCGGCGACACGAAGCCCATGGCGAACAGCACCAGGTCGGCGGGCAGCTCGAATTCGGAGCCCTCGACCTCGGCCATCTTCATCTGGCCGTTGTCGCCGCGTACCCATTCGACGCGGCAGGCCACGAGCGACGTCACCTTGCCGCCCTTGCCCTTGAAGGTCTTGGTCGACACCGCCCAGTCGCGGTCCACGCCTTCCTCGTGGGACGAGGAGGTCCGCAGCTTCAGCGGCCAGTACGGCCAGGTCAGGTCCTTGTTCTCGGCAACCGGCGGCTGGGGCATGACCTCGAACTGCGTGACGGAGGCCGCGCCGTGGCGATTGCTGGTGCCCACGCAGTCCGAACCGGTGTCGCCGCCGCCGATCACGATGACGTGCTTGCCCGTGGCCATGATCTGGTCCTTGAGCTTGTCGCCCGCCACCACCTTGTTCTGCTGGCGCAGGAAGTCCATGGCGAAATGCACGCCCTGGAGCTCGCGGCCCGGCACGGGCAGGTCGCGCGGAGTTTCCGAGCCGCCCGACACGACGATGGCGTCGAACTCGGCCTGCAGCTCCTGCGGGGTCTTCACCGAGGCGGAAATGCCCAGGGCCTTGGCGTCCTCGGCCCGGCCGACGAAGGTCGAGGGACGGAACACGACCCCTTCCTGCTCCATCTGCGCCATGCGGCGGTCGATCTGCCACTTCTCCAGCTTGAAGTCGGGGATGCCGTAGCGCAGCAGCCCGCCGATGCGGTCGCTCTTCTCGAACACCGTCACTTCATGCCCGGCGCGCGCCAGTTGCTGGGCGCAGGCCAGCCCGGCGGGGCCGGAGCCGACCACCGCCACCTTCTTGCCCGTCCTGGCCTTGGGCGACACGGGAACGACCCAGCCGTGCTCCCAACCATGGTCGATGATGGCGTGCTCGATCGACTTGATGCCGACGGCGTCGCTGTTGATGTTGAGCGTACACGCCGCTTCGCAGGGCGCCGGGCAGATGCGCCCAGTGAACTCGGGGAAATTGTTGGTGGAATGCAGCACCGCCAGGGCCTGCTTCCAGTTCTGGCGATACACCAGGTCATTCCAGTCGGGAATGATGTTGTTGACCGGACAGCCGTTCGTGCAGAACGGGATGCCGCAGTCCATGCACCGGGCGCCCTGCTGCTTGGCCTGCTCGGTGTTCAGATGAAGGACGAATTCCTTCCAGTGCTTGACGCGCTGCTCGGGCGCTTGCGCCGCTTCCTGCAGACGCTGGTATTCCAGAAATCCGGTGACCTTACCCATGGCTCTTTCCTGACTATCCTGTTTGGAGCCGGCGCGTACGCCGCGCCGGCTCCGATTTCGTTACGGTTCGCGCCGCCTCCCGGCGGCAAGGCGTGCCTAGGCGGCCAGCTTCTGCGGATTCCGGGCATCCCACATTTCGCCCAGCGCGCGCCGGTATTCCGTCGGCATGACCTTGACGAACCGGGTGCGGGCGGTTTCCCAGGCATCCATGATGTCGCGGGCGCGGAAGCTGCCGGTGTAGCGGAAATGGTTCTCGACCAGGCGGCGCAGGATGGCCTCGTCGGTATCCCGTTCGCCGCCTCGCACCATGCTGTGCCACAGGCGCTGCGAACCTTCCTTCTCCTGGACCGCCGCGGGCACGACCTCTTCCAGCTCGACCATGGCCAGGTTGGCGCGCAGGCGGAAGGAGCCGTCCGGGTCGTAGACGTAGGCCACGCCGCCCGACATGCCGGCGGCGAAGTTGCGGCCGGTCTCGCCCAGCACCACCACGGTACCGCCGGTCATGTATTCGCAGCCGTGGTCGCCCACGCCTTCGACCACTGCCGCGGCGCCCGAGTTGCGCACCGCGAAGCGTTCGCCCGCCACGCCGTTGAAATAGGCCTCGCCCGACAGCGAGCCGTACAGCACGGTGTTGCCGACGATGATGTGCTCGGGGCCATGGCCGCGGAAATCATTGGGCGAGCGCACGATGATGCGGCCGCCCGACAGGCCCTTGCCGACGTAGTCGTTGCCGTCGCCCACCAGGTCCAGCGTCACGCCGTGGGCCAGGAAGGCGCCGAAGCTCTGGCCCGCCGTGCCGTTGCACTGGATGTGGATGGTGTCGTCGGGCAGGCCCTCGTAGCCGTACTTGCGCGCCACCATGCCGGACAGCATGGCGCCGATGGTGCGGTTCACGTTGCGCACCGTCGTGATGAACGAGACTTTCTCGCCGCGCTCGATGGCGGGGCGCGCGCGCTCGATCAACTGGTGGTCCAGCGCCTTGGCCAGCCCATGGTCCTGCTCGTCCACGTGCAGGCGGGCCACCTCGGCCGCCACGCGAGGCTGATGGAACACACGGCTGAAGTCCAGGCCGCGCGCCTTCCAGTGCTCGATGCCGGCGCGCATGTCGAGCAGGTCGGAACGGCCGATCAGCTCGTCGAACCTGCGGATGCCCAGCTGGGCCATGAGTTCGCGCACTTCCTCGGCGATGAAGAAGAAGAAGTTGACGACGTGCTCGGGCTTGCCCTGGAACTTGGCGCGCAGGACCGGATCCTGCGTAGCCACGCCCACCGGGCAGGTATTCAGGTGGCACTTGCGCATCATGATGCAGCCTTCGACCACCAGCGGCGCGGTGGCGAAGCCGAACTCGTCGGCGCCCAGCAGCGCGCCGATCACGACGTCGCGGCCGGTCTTCATCTGGCCGTCGGCCTGCACGCGGATGCGGCCGCGCAGGTGGTTCAGCACCAGGGTCTGCTGCGTCTCGGCCAGGCCCAGTTCCCAGGGCGTGCCGGCATGCTTGATCGACGACACGGGCGAAGCGCCGGTGCCGCCGTCGTGGCCGGCGATCACCACGTGGTCGGACTTGGCCTTGGCCACGCCCGCGGCCACCGTGCCGACGCCGACCTCGGACACCAGCTTGACCGAGATCGACGCCTGGGGATTGGCGTTCTTCAGGTCATGGATGAGCTGGGCCAGGTCCTCGATGGAATAGATGTCGTGGTGCGGCGGGGGCGAGATCAGGCCCACACCGGGCACCGAGAAGCGCAGCTTGGCGATGTATTCGGACACCTTGTGGCCGGGCAGCTGGCCGCCTTCGCCGGGCTTGGCGCCCTGCGCCATCTTGATCTGGATCTGGTCGGCGCTGGCCAGGTATTCGGCCGACACGCCGAAGCGTCCCGAGGCCACCTGCTTGATGCGCGAACGCAGCGAATCGCCTGCCTTCAGCGGCACGTCGGCCACCACGCGATCGGCGCCCAGCACCGAAGCCAGGGTGTCGCCGTCCTTGATGCCGGCCTTGCCGTGCTGCAGTTCGGTGCGATAGCGCAGCTCGTCCTCGCCGCCCTCGCCGGTGTTGGACTTGCCGCCGATGCGGTTCATGGCGATCGCCAGCACCGAATGGGCCTCGGTCGAGATCGACCCGAGCGACATCGCGCCGGTGGCGAAGCGCTTGACGATGTCCTTGGCCGGTTCGACCTCGGCCAGCGCAATGGCGTGGGCCGGATCGAACTTGAACTCGAACAGGCCGCGCAGCGTCATGTGGCGCTTGCTCTGGTCGTTGATGATCTGCGCGTATTCCTTGTAGGTGCGGTAGTTGTCCGCACGGGTGGAATGCTGCAGCTTGGCGATGGCGTCGGGCGTCCACATGTGCTCTTCGCCGCGGATCCGGAAGGCGTACTCGCCGCCCTCGTCCAGCGCGCCTTCCAGCAGCGGATCGTTGCCGAAGGCCGCCTTGTGCATGCGCAGGGATTCCTCGGCCACCTCGAAGATGCCGATGCCCTCGATGTTGCTGGCGGTACCCGGGAAATACTGCTCGACCAGCGGGCGGTTCAGGCCCACGGCCTCGAAGATCTGGGCGCCGGTGTACGACATATAGGTCGAGATGCCCATCTTGGACATGACCTTCTGCAGGCCCTTGCCGATGGCCTTGACGTAGTTGTAGATGGCCTTGTCCACCGGCACCTTGGCGTCGTGCTCATGCTCGTGCGCCAGCGCTTCCATCGCCAGGTAGGGGTGAACGGCCTCGGCGCCGTAGCCGCCCAGCAGCGCGAAGTGGTGCACCTCGCGGGCCGAGCCGGTTTCCACCACCAGGCCGGTGCTGGTGCGCAGGCCGGCGCGGATCAGGTGCTGGTGCACGGCCGAGGTGGCCAGCAGCGCGGGTATGGCCACGCGGCCGCTGTCGACCAGGCGGTCGGACACGATCAGGATGTTGTAGCCGCTCTTGACGGCGTCCACGGCCTGGGCGCACAGCGCCGCCACGCGGGCCTGGATGCCTTCCTTGCCCCAGGCGGCCGGATAGGTGATGTCCAGCTCGAAGCTCTTGAACTTGCCGTTGGTGACCCGCTCGATGTGGCGGATCTGCGCCATGTCGGCGAAGTCCAGCACCGGCTGCGCCACTTCCAGGCGCAGCGGCGGGTTCACGTTGTTGATGTCGAGCACGTTGGGCTTGGGCCCGATGAACGACACCAGCGACATCACCAGGTTTTCGCGGATGGGGTCGATGGGCGGGTTGGTGACCTGCGCGAACAGTTGGCGGAAGTAGTTGTAGAGGCTCTTGTTCTTGCCGGACAGCACGGCCAGCGGCGCGTCGTTGCCCATGGAGCCCGTGCTTTCCTCGCCCAGCGCGGCCATGGGGCGCAGGATGAACTTGTAGTCTTCCTGCGTCCAGCCGAAAGCCTGCTGCCGGTCGAGCATGGGCACCGCCGACCGGCCTTCCTCGATCTCTTCACGGACGGGCTCGGGCAGCGTGTCGAGCTTGATGCGGATGCGCTCGATCCACTGGCGATAGGGCTTGCTGTTGGCGAGCTGGTCCTTCAGTTCCTTGTCGTCGATGATGCGACCCAGTTCCAGGTCGATCAGGAACATCTTGCCCGGCTGCAGGCGCCACTTCTTGACGATCTTGCTTTGCGGGACCGGCAGCACGCCGGATTCCGATGCCATGATGACCAGGTCGTCGTCGGTGACGATGTAGCGCGCCGGGCGCAGGCCGTTGCGATCCAGCGTCGCGCCGATCTGGCGGCCGTCGGTGAAGGCGATGGCGGCCGGGCCGTCCCAGGGCTCCATCATCGCAGCGTGGTATTCATAGAAGGCGCGGCGCGCCTCGTCCATCTCGGCATGCTGTTCCCAGGCCTCGGGGATCATCATCATCATCGCGTGCGAGATGGAATAGCCGGACATGACCAGCAGTTCGAGGCAATTGTCGAACGTGGCGGTATCGGACTGGCCTTCGTAGACGATGGGATAGAGCTTCTTCAGGTCGTCGCCCAGCACCGGCGATTGCATCACGCCTTCGCGCGCGCGCAGCCAGTTGAAGTTGCCCTTGACCGTGTTGATCTCGCCGTTGTGGGCGATCAGGCGGTAGGGGTGGGCCAGCGGCCAGGCCGGGAAGGTGTTGGTCGAGAAACGCTGGTGCACCAGGGCCAGCGCCGTGACGGCGCGCGAGTCGGCCAGGTCGCGGTAGTAGCGGCCCACCTGGTCGGCCAGCAGCAGGCCTTTGTAGACCACGGTCCGGCTGGAGATGGACGGCACGAAATATTCCTTGCCGTGCTTCAGATGCATCTTCTGGATGGCGTGCGAGGCCATCTTGCGGATCACGTACAGCTTGCGCTCGAGCGCATCGGGCACCATGACGTCGCCGCCGCGGCCGATGAAGAGCTGCCGGATCACCGGCTCCATGACCTTCACGTTGGGCGACATCGGCATGTCCTTGTCGATGGGCACGTCGCGCCAACCCAGTACCACCTGGCCCTCGGCGCGCACGGCGCGCTCGAGTTCGGCCTCACAGGCCAGGCGCGACCCCATTTCCTGGGGCAGGAACACCATTGCCACCCCGTACTCGCCGGGAGCGGGCAGGGCCACGCCCTGGCCGGCCATTTCCTCGCGATACAGCGCGTCCGGGATCTGGATCAGGATGCCCGCGCCATCGCCCATGAGCGCATCGGCCCCCACCGCGCCGCGGTGGTCGATATTCTCGAGAATCTTCAGGCCCTGCTGGATGATGGAATGGCTTTTCTGGCCCTTGATGTGGGCCACGAAGCCCACGCCACAGGCGTCGTGTTCGTTGGACGGGTCGTACAGGCCCTGGGCGTCCGGCTGGCGCGGCGCGGGCAGGCCGATGCGGGAGGCGTCGATGACGGCCGTCCGGGACGACGGGGCCGAGAGGTGGTCCTGGCTGGATAGGGGCATGGTGCGCTCCGCTGGGGGATCCGTGTGCCGGGCACGAATCCGGGGTACTGGACATCGGGATTCCGAACACGGCGCGCGCAGGCGTGCGGCGCCGAGGGGAATCGACGATACTGCGGCGCACCAGGGGCCGCAAGAAAAATAAAACGGGGAACGTCCCTAATTATTATCCAGGCTACAAATCGTGGAAATTAAATAAGGGACGCACCATTATCGTGCGTTTTCTTCCTCGACCTTGGGCTGCTTGCGCGGCCTCCCCCGCTTGCTGGCAGTGGCCCGCCGGCTGCTGGTGCCCTCCAGTGACTGCACGAAGGCCGGTCCACCCAGTGCCCACTGGCCGTACAGCGCCTGCTCGATGCGCTGTGCCACAGACTGGGCCACGCCTTCGGCCATCTTGGCGCGGTAGTTGGCCTGGCGGTCGAACGGCGTGTTGCCGCATGCCCAGTAATCGGCATGGTCGTGCAGCATGCCGGCCGACGCGGCGCCCATGTGCGCCGGGGCCGAGGACCATCGCCACAGCTCCGCATCCCCCGCCAGCCCCTGGCGCAGCGGGACGGTTTCGAGCCAGATCAGGCCGGGCAGCACCCAGGCGCCCGGTTCGACCAGGGTGGACCGGAACCGGCCGGCGAAGACCCTTCCTATATGCAGCCGGGCAGCCAGGCGGCGCCCCAGGGACTGGATCACGGCCGAGATTCCTCCCGGGCCGGTGGGAGTGGCCAGCAGCAGCAACTGGTCGAAAGTAAGCGCCCACCCATGCACCGCTACCCCGTGCTGCCTGGCGTCTGCCTCCAGCCAGGCGGCGACCTGGTCCAGCATGGCGCCGCCGTCTCCGCCGGCCGACAAGGGCACCGTGAAACGGGCCTGGGCAAGATGGGGGAGATCCGGGGCATACAGGCGGGGCAAACGGGCCATTTTTAGGGACGCATCAATATCGAAGGTCGGAAAATGCAGGTTTCCGCGAACGATACGCCGATTTCATGGTCTATGCAGTATGAAACCCTGATCGCCTGCCCACCTCTGGCCTTCTACCGGACGCCCTGGCGCCGACCTGGCCGGATTCGCCCGCCGTGCTGCATCGCACAGCGATCGATTCGCTTTATCGCACCCATCAAAAACACCCATTAGCACTCTTTGTTCGAGAGTGCTAACCTTCAGACATGGAGGTAAGCCGTTTATGAAACGTTCGTCGAATCAGTCCAACGTCCTCGCACCCGCCACGAGCGGTCCGGGCGCGCTGGCCCTGGCCATCGCCAACCCGGGCGCCCTTGGCACGATCGAAGCCTATATCGGCGCCGTCAACCGCCTGCCGGTGCTGACGGCCGAGCAGGAACACGAGCTGGCCCAGCGCTACCAGGAAAAGCAGGACCTCAACGCCGCCCGCGAACTGGTGCTGTCGCACCTGCGCCTGGTGGTCGCCATCGCCCGCCAGTACCTGGGCTATGGGCTGCCGCATGCCGACCTGATCCAGGAAGGCAACGTCGGCCTGATGAAGGCCGTCAAGCGCTTCGACCCCAACCGCGGCGTGCGGCTGGTGTCCTTCGCCATCCATTGGGTCAAGGCCGAGATCCACGAGTACATCCTGAAGAACTGGCGCCTGGTCAAGGTGGCCACCACCAAAGCCCAGCGCAAGCTGTTCTTCAACCTGCGCAGCCTGAAGCCGGACTCGCACGCGCTCACGCCGGACCAGGTCGAGGAAATCGCCGCCAGCCTGAACGTGCGTCCGCAAGACGTGACCGAGATGGAAGTGCGCCTGTACGGACAGGACATGGCCCTGGAAGGCCGTGGCACCGATGACGGCGAAAACGATTTCGCCCCCATCGCGTACCTCTCGGACGAAGGCCAGCAGGAGCCCAGCGCCATCCTCGAGGAACGCCGCCGCGACGAACTGCACGGCAGCGGACTCCTTCAGGCCCTGGAAAGCCTGGACGAACGGTCGCGCCGCATCATCGAAGCGCGCTGGCTGAAGGACGAAGGCGGCGCCACGCTGCAGGAGCTCGCGGACGAGTTCGGCGTGTCCGCCGAGCGCATCCGCCAGATCGAGGCGCGCGCCATGACCAAGATGCGCGGCGCGCTGGCCGAGTACGCCTGACCCGACCGCCACGGCCGCTTCATCGGCATGGGCCCCAAGGGCGGATTCCGGGACCACCGGATCCGCCCTTTTTGCTTGCCCGCGGCATATGTCACATCAGGTTACAGAATTGGCGGAAATTTACGTGGAAACACGGGTGGCGGGTGAACTTCCCCGCTGGGGAGAGGACTAACCGTCAGGTGGGACACGCTTTGGGTGCAACGCCCTCGTGTCGGAATGTCGGGCTTCCCCCCGCTCGACGTTTCTTCCGGTGCAGTCTGCCGGTACCAGCCGATACGTCCGCCTCTGCTTTTCTCCTCCCTCCCCCCCACTTGAGGCGGATATTCACGGGACACTTCGGTGTCCCGTTTTTTTTAGGGGGAGCCCACCCCCTACCCGCTTACGCGGGCCCCCTCAAGGGGGCGATGCGGGTGGACCGGCGGAGCCGGATCCACCGCATCCTGGGTCTAGTGCCCGTTTCTTGGGTTGTGGCACCGGTGCTATCGCTGGCTGCCAGCGGTAGCAACAGTGATTCAGTCCAAGATAGTTTCCCTGGACCCAGGAAACCGCGGATCTGGCCTTGCCAGTCCGCCGGTTTCGCCTCTCGGGACCCGGCGCCGGGCCGCCCCAAGGTGGGTCCCGGCCCCCCTTGGGGGCTGCCGCGTAGCGGCTGGGGGGCTGCCATTCTGGGCGCCCGAAGCGCGTAGGGGGTCAGTCCACTCTCCCTATGCGGCGGACAGCGGCTTGGACGCGCTGGGCGTCGGCTTGCCAATAGCGGGCGAAGTCGGGGGCGTCCATGTAGTCGATGGGACTGCCCAAGGAGGCGAAGGTCTGCTGGAGGGCGGGCTGGGCGGCGATCTTCTTCATGGCTGCGCGCAGGCGCGTCGTGACCTCGTCGGGGGCGCCGGCGGGGACGAACAGGGCCGACCACTGTGTGAACTCCACGTCGTAGCCCAGCGATTTCAAGCTCGGGACATCGGGCAGCGCCGCAAGCGGAGCGCTGCCCCAGTGCGCGAGCGCGCGCATCTTGCCGGATTTCAGGAAGGTGGTCGCGTTGGCGACGCCGGCCGCCGCGGTCTGGATCTGGCCGCTCATCAGCGATACGAGCGCCGGGCTACCGCCCGAGAACGGCACGTGCGTGATCCGGGCCCCGCTGGCGGCCTTGAACATTTCCATGGGCAGGTGCATCGCGCCGTAGACGCCGGACGACCCGTAGTTCAGCGCCTGCGGATCGGCCTTGCTGGCGGCCACCAGCTCGGCCGCCGAACGCCAGGGCGCATCCGCCCGGACCACCAGCAGGTTGGGATCGGCGGTAATGCGGGCGATGGGCGCGAACTGGTCCAGTTGGAATGCCGGCTTGCGGCCCAGCAGGCGGTCCGCCTCGGGCAAGCCCGAGATTCCCGACAGCGAGAGCAACAAGGTGTAGCCGTTCGGCTTGGCTCGGGCGACGGCCCCCATGCCTATCACCCCACCCGCCCCGCCCTTGTTCTCGACGATGAACGGCTGCTTCAATTCGCGCCCCAGGGCGTCGGCGATCGGCCTCGCGATGTTGTCTGCCAGACCGCCGGCCGCGTAGGGCACGACGATGGTCACCGGCCCCGTGGGATAAGGCTGCGCGGCCGCGAGCGCCGGCCCTAAGGCGGCGAGGCCCAGCGCGATGAAACGGGCTGCCTGGAATGTTGCCATCGGATCTCCTTGGCGATCAGTGTTCGCCATGGTGTGTCGAACGGATGGCCAAGACAATCTGCATTCCGGTCACAACTGCGTTGACCGTTTGCCAAAAGTGAAACGGCCCGCGGGCAAGGCGGGCCGAAACGCTAGGGAAACCGCCGCAAGCGCTACAACAGCTGACGAATGTCGCTGGCCAGGGCGTCGACGCCGGCATTGTGGCGGGCGAACAGGCGCAGGTGCCCCTCGGGGTCGTAGATGTAGACGCCGGCGGTGTGGTCCATGGTGTAGGAACCGGGTTCCTTGCCGGGAACCTTGGCGTAGAACACCTTGAAGGACTTGGCCACGCGGGCGGTGGCGTCGGCGTCGCCGCGCAGCCCGAGGAAGCCGGGATCGAACTGGGTCACGTAGGCGCGCAGGATCTCGGGCGTGTCGCGCTCGGGGTCCACGGTCACGAATGCCACCTGGACCTTGTCGCCGTCCTTGCCCAGGCTGTTCTTGACCTGCACGAACTCGGCCAGCGTGGTCGGGCAGACGTCGGGGCACTGCACGAAGCCGAAGAACACGACCAGGACCTTGCCCTTGAAATCCTGCAGCGTGCGGGCCTGGCCGTTGGAGTCCGTCAGCGACAGATCGGTGCCCAGGTCCGACCCGCTTACATCCGTGCTGTTGAACGAAGGCTTCTTCTCGCAAGCCGCCAGCATTGCCGCCGCCACGGCGGCAGCGCCGGCGCGCAGGACAAAACGGCGGGAAACAGCAAACTCGGCCATGACTACCTCACATCCAGTGGTCGACAAGCAGCGCCGCGAACAGCAGCGACAAATACAGGATCGAATAGCGGAACAGGCGCCGCGCCAGCTCGTCGCTGTAGTGGCGGTAGAGCTTCCAGGCGTAGCCAACGAACACCACGCCCAGGGCCACGGCGCTGGCCAGGTAGACCAGGCCGCTCATGCGGATGACATAGGGCAGTAGCGTGGTGGCGAACAGCGCCACGGAATACAGCAGGATGTGCAGCCGCGTGAGCTTCTGGCCGTGCGTGACGGGCAGCATGGGCAGGCCGGCGTTCTCGTAATCCTTGGTGCGGTACAGCGCCAGGGCCCAGAAATGGGGCGGCGTCCAGATGAAGATGATCAGCACCAGCAGCCAGGCCTCGGCCGGGACGCTGTCGGCCACGGCGGCCCAGCCCAGCGCGGGGGGCATGGCGCCGGACAGGCCGCCGATCACGATGTTCTGGGGCGTGCGCGGCTTCAGGATGACGGTATAGATGATGGCGTAGCCGACGAAGGTGGCGAAGGTCAGCCACATCGTCAGCGGATTGACCAGGGTGTAGAGCACCGTCATGCCCAGGCCGCCGACCACGCCCGACATGGCGATGATCTGCAGCGCGCCGATGTCGCCCCGGGCGGTGGGCCGGTGGGCGGTGCGGGCCATGCGCGCATCGACCTGCTCTTCGATCAGGCAGTTGATGGCGAAGGCGGCCGCCGCCAGCAGCCAGATGCCTATCGTCGCCGCGATCACGGTCTGCCACGGCGGCACCGCGGGGGTCGCGAGGAACATACCGATGACCGCGCAGAAAACGGCAAGCTGGCTGACGCGAGGCTTGGTCAGCACCCAATATTGCCGAAGACGCAGACTGACGGTAGACACAGTAATGCTTTCCATGAGGATTCCCGAACTTCAGTAGGCCCTCGCGCCGTTATCCGGCGCGTGGCGGGCCCGGCCCAGCCTGACCAGCAGCGTCACGCACAGGATGGTCAGGACGGCGGCCCCGCCGTTATGCAACACGGCGATCACTATAGGCCATTGCAGGAAAATGCTGGTCAGCCCGGTCAGCAGTTGCACCACGAGCATGGCCAGCAACGCTCGCGACGGCCCCTGCAGGCCTTCGTAGCGGCGCAGCCTGAACGCCAATGCGCCCAGGTAGATCAGGACCACGAACGCGAAATTGCGGTGCGTCCAGTGGATGGCGGTGAGCGCGCTTTGCGAGATGATCTCGCCCGAGGGCAGCTCGCCCAGCCCGCGCACGATCGAATAGCCGCCATGGAAATCCATGTCCGGCAGCCATTGGCCGTGGCAGGTCGGGAAATCCATGCAGGCCAGCGCCGCGTAATTCGTGCTGACCCAGCCCCCCAGCGCCAGCTGGGTATACAGCAGCACCAGGCCGACAGCCACGTACTTCCGCCAACGTCCGGCTTCCGGCACGATGTCCGGCAGCACCGTCTGCCTGGCCGACAGCCAGGTCAGCAGCGCCAGCAGGCTGATCCCGCCCAGCAGGTGGGCGGTGACCACCGCCGGCATCAGTTGGTGCGTGACGGTCCAGGCGCCGAAGGCCCCTTGCAGGCAGACCGCCGGCAGGATGACCGTGGCCAGCCAGGGCGACTGCGCCAGCGCCTTGCGGTGGCGCCAGGCCATGAACACGATGCCGATGATCAGGATGCCCAGCAGGGTGCCCGCGTAGCGGTGGATCATCTCTATCCAGGCCTTGGATAGTGTAACCGGTCCCTCGGGCATGGCCGTCGCGGCGGCGTGGATGTCGTGCCGCGCCCCGATCGGGGACGCGTTGCCGTAGCAGCCCGGCCAGTCGGGGCAGCCCAGGCCGGAATCGGTCAGCCGCACGAAGGCGCCGAACATGATCAGGTCGAAGGTCAGGAACATGGTGATCGCCACCAGCCTGGCATAGCGGGCGCGGATCCGGGAGGTCCCCTGTTCGGGGCGTTGCGTGTCCATGGTCCCGCCCTAGCCGATGCGCGAAGCGTGCAGCAGCTTGCCGATGTCGTCGCGCAGGCGCAAGGGATCGGGATTCTCGGGGAAGCGCAGCATCAGGTTGTTGCGGGGGTCGATCAGCCAGATGTGCTGGCCGAGCGCGGCAGGCGTGGCGTCGACACCGGACGGCAGCGCGAGGAAGTTCCCCACCTGCTCGCTCCGGGCCCGGACCATGTGGGTGCCTTCATAGGCGCGGATGACCACGGTCGGCACGGGCTCGTCGTCCAGGATCAGCCAGACGCGCTCGATACGGCCCACGTTCTTGCCCGTGCTGGCATGCGTCTGCCGCATGATGTAGAGCTTCTTGGCGCATTCGTCGCCGCAATCGCCGCCGTGGGCGGCCACCATGACCCACTTGCCGTTCAGGCTGCGCAAGTCGAACGGGGTGCCATCCAGGTTCGTCAGTTGCAACTGCTCGGCCGGCGGAACGGCTCGCTGCGGCTCGACCAGGTCGCCGTAGTTGGTACCGGCGCTGCCCGGGCGCCATTCCAGGAAATAGACCAGCGCGGCCGCCAGCACGGGCGCGGCGCAGACCGCCAGCACCGCGTACAGGGCGAACAGCGAGCGCCGGGGCCGGGCGGCGGCGCCGCTAGCGTTTCGGGCGGAGGACTCGGACAAGGATGACTCCAAAGGCGATGGCGGCGATGGCCGCGAACGAAAACCACTGCAACGCATAGCCGCGGTGCGTGTCTATATTGGTGGGCGGACCGGCCCAGTCACGGACCAGCCCGTCCGGCGCATCGCCGGTCTGTTCCAGCACGGCGGGCAGCAGGGCCACGCCCGCGGCCTTGGCGTAGGTGCCCAGTTCCAGGTTCTGTACCCGGGGGGGCGCGCCGGGCCAGCCGGGCAGGCTCGATGCCAGCTCGTCGCGCTTGCGTCCGCTCAGGGCGGGCAGTTCGAACAGGCGCGGCACGCGCGGGACGAGTTCGCCCCGCACGGTAACCGGACCGGTCGGCGTGCGTATGGTGACCGGGGCATCCGGCACCGGACGCGGCAGCCAGCCCCGCAGCACGGCCACGGCCTGCCGGCCTTCGTCGTCGAACGCCAGCGGCGTCACGACCCAGAAACCCGGCCGGCCGTCGGCCATGCGATTGTCCAGCAGCACCGTCCGGTCGGCCAGCCAGTGGCCGGACGCCTGGGCCGAACGCCAGGGAATCAGGTCCTCGCCCGCGCGGTCCGGCCCCAGCGCCAGCGGCGGCAGGGTGCGGCCCGCCTCGAGGGCGGCCAGCGTGGCCGCTTTCTCGTCGGCCCGCCCGAGCTGCCAGCGGCCCAGCGCGACCGTCACCACGACCGTGGCTGCCAGCAGCACCAGGGCCAGCGGGACGGAACCACCGCCGGCATGCCGGCGGACAGCCGCCGGAACTGGCGCCGGCATGCCGGCGAGATCGGACGCCGGGCGTTTCATGCGGCGGAAGAAGCGCACGGCACCGCGTGGACTGCCATAATCGCGGGCTGGAGGAGAGATTCGATGCGCATCATAGTAGGCATAGCCTTCGTCGGCATTCTGTACAGCTTGGCTTCCGCCCTGATCTACCTGATGAGGGATACCGGCAATAGCAAGCGCATGGTCTACGCGCTGACGGCCCGGATCGGCCTGTCGGTGCTGTTGTTCCTGTTCGTGCTGTTCGCCCATTGGATGGGCTGGATCCAGAGCACCGGCCTGCGTTGACCGGTCCGCGCCAGGCGGCGCGACATCTGGACGGCTGCGGCGGCCCCGACGGGCAGGCCCCTGTCCGGCCCACCGGAAGGCCCTAGCCTGCTAGTGTGCCAGCGCCCCACCCACCCCGGAAGCGGCCAACTGTCGCAGGCGGCGCGAGGGCAGATCAACGCTCCCTCACACACCCGCCCCCCACTCCAGGGCACTGCGGATCCGGCTTTGCCGGTCCGCTGGTGCCGCCCCTACGGGGCCCGGCGCCGGGCCGCCCCAAGGCGGGTCCCGGCCCCCTCGGGGGGCTGCCGCGTAGCGGCTGGGGGCTCACCATGCTGGGCGCGCGTCAGCGCGTAGGGGGGATCCCTTCTAGAACCAGTAGACGAAGAGGTACAGGCCCAGCCAGACCACGTCGACGAAGTGCCAGTACCAGGCGGCGCCTTCGAAACCGAAATGGTGGGTAGCCGTGAAATCGCCCCGGATCAGGCGGCGCAGCATCACCGCCAGCATCAACGCCCCCATGGTGACGTGGAAGCCGTGAAAGCCCGTCAGCATGTAGAAGGTGGAGCCGAAGGCGCCCGAGGTCAGCTTGAGGTTCAGCTCGGTGTAGGCGTGGAAGTACTCATAGGCCTGGAAGCCCATGAAGGTCGCGCCCAGCAGGATGGTGACGAACAGCCAGAACGCGGCCTTCGTGCGGTTGCTGGCCAGCAGCGCGTGGTGCGAGATGGTCAGCGTCACGCCCGAGGTCAGCAGCAGGGCCGTATTGATGGTGGGGATCCAGAAGGGTCCCATCGCGGTGAAGGGCTCGATGGTCCCGGCCGGGCCGGTATTGGGCCAGGCGCCGGCGAAATCGGGCCACAGCACCATGCGGGTGTCCAGGTCGGACAGCCAGGGCGTCGTGATCGCGCGGGCATAGAACAACGCGCCGAAGAAGGCCGCGAAGAACATGACCTCGGAGAAGATGAACCAGCTCATGCTCCAGCGGTACGAGACGTCGACGCGCTTGCTGTAGAGCCCGCCGGTGGACTCGGCGATGGCGTCGCCGAACCAGCGGTAGAGCACGAAGAGGAAGCCGAGTACGCCGGCCAGCACGAACCATGGGCCGACGCTCACGCTGTTGACCCACAGGGCCATGCCCAGCAGGAAGAACAGCAGTGCCAGGCTGGCCGTGGCGGGATGCACGGATGGAGCCGGCACGAAATAGTACGGCGCCTCCTTGCCCGAAACCGAGTGACTTGCACTCATCTCAACTCTCCTTCGCGAATTCCACAAAACCGCACATGATTCGGAGACGGCCGTCCCGGCCATCCTTGTTGTTCTAGCCGACGACCGTCCTGACGATCAACAGCAGCACTACCACAAACACCACCGCCATCACGACACCGGCGATGATGACGTAGATCGGATTGAGCTTGGCGGCGTCGTTGCGGTAGTCCGCCCCCCGCCGCAAGCCCGTGAAGGACCACAGCACCGCACCCAGGGTCTGGAAGAAATTGAGCTTGCGGCCGGCCGCCGATTTCAGATCGTCGCTCAACTCTTGCCTCCGGACTCGGCGGGCCGCGCGTCGGCTGCCGGCGCGCCCACCTCGAAGAACGTGTACGACAGCGTGATCGTATTCACATCCTTCGGCAGCTTGGGGTCCACCACGAACACCACCGGGAACTGGCGCGTCTCGCGCGCTTTCAGGTCCTGCTGGGAAAAGCAGAAGCATTCCAGCTTCTTGAAATACTGGCCGGCCAGCATGGGCGCATAGCTGGGGATGGCCTGCCCCGCCATTTCGCGGTCCTGCTGGTTGGCGATCTCGTAGACGATGGTCGCCAGTTCGCCCGGATTGACGTCCATGGACGACTGCACCGGACGGAACCGCCACGGACCGTGGATGTTCGCATCGAACACGATCTTGACGGTACGGCTGGTATCGACCTGCGTATTGCGCGCGAAGGCGGCGGCATCGGCGTCGACCTTGGTCAACACGTTGATGCCGGTCACCTCGCAAATGGCGCGGTACATCGGAACCAGTGCATAGCCGAAGCCGAACATCATCGCGATGATGACGGCCAGCTTGCCCAGCATCCGGCTGTTGTCGGATGCGGGTTTGGCGGGTTGCCTGGGGTCGGGAGGCGTCATAGGGGCACCTGCGACACGTATCGGGTCAGCCGAGGAAGACCTTGCGCAGGATCACCGCCAGGAAAAACGCGGCGACCAGAGCTGCGAGTGCAAGGCCCGTGCGCCGGTTGCGGCGGCGCTGCTCGGACGTGACCATCTACTTGACCTGGGGCGGCGTTTCGAACGAATGGTACGGCGCCGGCGAAGGAAGGGTCCATTCCAGGCCGCCGTCCTCGGCGCCCCAGGGATTGGCGGGAGCGGGCTCGCCATGGCCCCGGTAGGCCTTCAGCACGACGTACAGGAACAGCAGTTGCGACAGACCGAACCAGAAGGCGCCAATGGTGGCGATCTGGTGGAAGTCGGTGAACTGGGCGGCGTAGTCCGCGTAGCGGCGGGGCATGCCGGCCAGGCCCAGGAAGTGCATCGGGAAGAACGTGATGTTGAACGAGATCAGCGAGGACCAGAAGTGGATCTTGCCCAGCTTCTCGTCGTACATCACGCCCGTCCACTTGGGCAGCCAGTAGTAGGTGCCGCCGAACAGCGCGAACAGCGAACCGGCCACCAGCACGTAGTGGAAGTGCGCCACCACGTAGTAGGTGTCCTGCACCTGGATGTCGATGGGCGCGACGGCCAGGATCAGGCCGGTGAAGCCGCCCATCGTGAACACGAAGATGAAGCCGATCGCGAACAGCATCGGCGTCTCGAAGGTCATGGAACCGCGCCACATGGTGGCCAGCCAGTTGAAAATCTTCACGCCCGTGGGCACCGCGATCAGCATGGTCGCGTACATGAAGAAGAGCTGGCCGGTAACGGGCATGCCGGTCGTGAACATGTGGTGGGCCCACACGATGAACGACAGGATGGCGATCGAGGCCGTGGCATACACCATGGAGGCATAGCCGAACAGGCGCTTGCGGGCGAACACCGGGACGATGGCCGACACGATGCCGAACGCCGGCAAGATCATGATGTAGACCTCGGGGTGCCCGAAGAACCAGAAGATGTGCTGGTACATGACCGGGTCGCCGCCGCCGGCCGCGTTGAAGAACGAGGTGCCGAAGTGGCGGTCGGTCAGCACCATGGTGATGGCGCCGGCCAGCACGGGCATCACGGCGATCAGCAGGTAGGCGGTGATGAGCCAGGTCCAGCAGAACAGCGGCATCTTCATCAGCGTCATGCCGGGCGCGCGCATGTTCAGGATGGTCACGATGATGTTGATCGAGCCCATGATGGACGAGGCGCCCATGATGTGGACCGCGAAGATCGCGAAGTCCATGCCCGGTCCCATCTGGACCGACAGCGGCGCATACAGCGTCCAGCCCGCGGCGGTGGCGCCGCCGGGCACGAAGAACGAAACCGTCAGCAGGATGGCGGCCACGGGCAGCAGCCAGAAGCTGAAGTTGTTCATCCGCGCGAAGGCCATGTCCGAGGCGCCGATCTGCAGCGGGATCATCCAGTTCGCGAAGCCCACGAAGGCCGGCATGATCGCGCCGAACACCATGATCAGGCCGTGCATGGTGGTGAACTGGTTGAACAGTTCGGGCTGGAAGAACTGGATGCCCGGCTCGAACAGCTCGGTGCGCAGCAGCAGCGCCAGCAGTCCGCCTTCCAGCAGCATCGTGAAGGAAAAGATCAGGTACATCGTACCGATATCTTTGTGGTTCGTGGCGAACAGCCAACGCCGCCAGCCAGTCGGATGACCGTGGGCGTGGTCGTCATGATCGTGCCCGTGGGCGTGATCGATCGCGGTGCTGCTCATGATGGCTCCTTGCTGCTCCGTACTGCTGTCTTCGCTATCGTGACGAAGGCGCTCAATATGTGAAAACTGAACCGGTACTGCATGGCCGCCCCCTCGGGGCGGCGGCGCGTCCTTAGCGGGCCGACTTCACATCGGCGGGCTGCACGACGGGATCCTGGCCCTTGCCCGCGTTGCTCCAGGCATTGCGGGTGTAGGTGATGACCGCGGCGATCTCGACGTCGGACAAGTGCGCGAACGAGGCCATGGCGGTGCCGGGACGGCCCTTCAGCAAGGTTTCGATCTGCTTGTCCTTGGGGCCCAGTACGGTCGGGTCGGCGTCCAGCGCGGGGAAGGTGCCCGGCACGCCCTTGCCGTTGGCCTGGTGACAGGCCACGCAGTTGGACGCGAACACCTTTTCGCCGCGGGTTTTCAGTTCGTCGGCCGTCCAGGTCTTGTTGGGGTCGTCGGCTTGCGCGGCCAGCTTGGCCTTCTGCTCCTCGACCCACTTACTATAGTCTTCCTGGGACACGACCTTCACGACGATGGGCATGAAGGCGTGGTCCTTGCCGCACAGTTCCGCGCACTGGCCGCGGAATTCACCGGTTTTCTCGGCACGGAACCAGGTGTCGCGCACGAAGCCGGGAATGGCATCCTGCTTGACGCCGAAGGCCGGCACCATCCAGGCGTGGATGACGTCGTTGGCGGTGGTGATGACGCGGACCTTCTTGTTGACCGGCACGACCAGGGGATTGTCGACCTCGATCAGGTAGTTGTCGCCCTTGGGCTCGGTACCGTTGCGCTGCTCGATCGGGGTGGACAGGTTGGACAGGAAGGAGATGCCCTCGCCTTCGCCGTTCAGGTAGTCGTAGCCCCATTTCCACTGGTAGCCGGTGGCCTTCACCGTCACGTCGGCATTGGACGTGTCCTTCATCGCGACCACGGTCTTGGTGGCCGGCAGGGCCATGCCGATGACGATCAGGAACGGAATCACGGTCCATGCGACTTCGACGCCTATGCTCTCGTGGAACGACGCGGGCTTGGCCCCGCGCGACTTCCGGTGCGCCCAGATGGAATAGAACATCACCGCGAACACCGCGATGAAAATGACCATACAGATGGCCAGCATCATCCAGTGCAGCCACTCGATCTGCGCGGCGATGCTGGTGACAGGCTCGTGCAGATTGAGCTGATTGACTTTCGGGCCGCCCACGCTGTCGTTGACGGCAAATGCTGCGTTGCCGGCCAGCATGCTGACCATCAACGCCCCCAACGACCCACCCAACCACTTCTTCATGTCCGACCTCGAAGAACAGCGTTTAGTGTTATTCAGGCAGCCGACACCGTGCGCAGCTTGCGCGGGCCCCCACCGCCACAAAACTCCTCACCATGCGCCGTGGAAAATAATTATGTTGCTAGCGCATAGAATCGCAAGATTATACGGGGTGCCAGACGGGACCAGCAACCCGAGCCACTTTGAGCAGGCTCAGCGCACCCCGCCGCGCCCTATGGACGAGACCGGAATATGCGTCTCGCCGGGCGCCGACCGGTATGACGCGGCACGCCACGCATGGCCGTACGCGACTTCGGCGGTCAGGCGGATCAGGCCGTCCGGCCCGCGTCCCGCCTCGATGGCCTCGACCAGCCGCGCGCGCCACGCGGGCGTGGCCAGCCCCCTCCTGCGGCCGCGCGCGGGATTGCCGCCCAGCCGCCGCACGTCGTCGAGCAGGCTGTCGGCGTGCCGGTAGGTGAAGGTAAGCACCTCCTGGTCCATGACCGGATCCGCGAAGCCGTTCTCGATCAGCAGATCGCCGAAATCGTGCATGTCGACGAACTCGGGCGTGACCGTATCCAGGCCGGCCCGCGCCACCGCCTCGCGCAGCTCGCGGAACGTCGCGGGCCCCAGGCAGCTGAACATCGCCAGCCCGCCCACGCGCAGCAGGCGGCGCCATTCGGCCAGCACCGCGTGCGGCTCGGGGTGCCAGTGCAGGGCCATGTTGGACCAGACGAGATCGAGCGACTCGGGCGGCAGGCCCGTGGCGGCCATGTCGGACTGGACGAACGCCGGCAGCGGCGGCGCGCCGCGGCCGGCCAGCTTGAGCGCGGAATGGCGCAGGCGCGCGCCCATCGACGCAGGAAGGTGCAGCCGGCGCGCATGGGCCAGCACGGCCGCGCTCAGGTCCACGCCGGTATAGGCGGCCCCGGGATAGCGCGCCTGGAGCCGCTCCAGCGCCGCGCCGGCGCCGCAACCCGCGTCCAGCATGGCTTTCGGCGCCAGCCGGATGTATTCCAGGCGCTCGAACATACGGGCGCCGATCTCGCCGTACAGGAACTGCGCCGCCTCCAGGTCGCCCCGGCGCCCGAACTGCAGCGCCACGTGCTCGCGCGCCAGGGGCAGCGTCGGCAGGCGTTCTGGATGGGAGCTTTCTGTCATTGCAACACGCACGAAAATCCAAGGAATTCCTAAACTGCGGCGCAAAAGCGCCCGGACGCGGTAGCCGCGTCCACCCTCCATGATGCCACCGACAGGTTTTTCATGCCCGCACCCTTCCCCCTGCCGCGCTGGCGGCACCTGGCGGCGCGCCTGCGCGCGCTCGTGCCGTCCGACTGCCCCCTGTGCGCCAGCCGCGGCCGCGGCGGCATGCTGTGCGCCGCCTGCGAGGACGCCGCCTGCCGGACCGCCCGCACCCTACCGGGCCTGGGTTTGCCGTGGCGCTGCGCCCGCTGCGCGCTGCCCCTGCCGGAGCACGACACCGCCTGCCCCGACTGCGCGGACCTCGCGCCGGCGTTCTCGCGCACCATCATCGCCTTCGACTACGCGCCGCCGGCCGACGCCCTGGTGCTGCAATTGAAGAACGGCCGCCGCTACGGCCGCGCCGACCTGCTGGGCAACCTGCTGGCCGAGGCCGTGCGCCACCAGCCGCAACCCCTGGAGTCCGGGACCGTATTGGTTCCCATTCCCGCCTCGTTCGCGTCGTTGCGGCGGCGCGGCTTCAATCCCGCCGCCGAGATCGCCCGCGCCCTGGGCCGCGACCTGGCGCTGCCGGTGCGCCACGACCTGCTGCGCCGCCGCCGCGAACAGGCCAAGCAGAGCGGCCTGGGGCGCCTGGGCAGGCGCGAGGCGGTGCGGGGGCTGTATGCTTGCGCGCCGCAGGCCCGGGGGCTGTGCGTCGGGCTGGTGGACGACGTCATGACCACGGGCAGCACCCTGCACGCGGCGGCGGCCGCGCTGCGGATGGCCGGGGCCGCCTCGGTGGTCGCACTGGCCGTGGCGCGCACCCCGGGGCAATTTCCCGCCGGTTTGCGTGCCAGGCCGCGGGCAGAATGTCGGGACTGAGGCAACAAACGATTTCGATCGATTTCAAACCCGGGCTTCTTGTCAACACATTGCGCCGCAACTGGAATACCTTAGAGGGCGCCGCGATCCGGGGCATTTTCCCCGCGGCGCGAATCAGGCAAGCCTTATCTGGAACTCCATGGCCGACATTCCCCCCCAGCCCGAACGGGCTCCGTCTTCTTCCCCGTCGAACGGCAAGAAAAAACAGCGCTGGCTCTGGCTGGCGGTCGTGGTCGCCCTGGCCGGCGGCGGATACTGGTGGTGGCACGCGCGCCAGCAGGCGGCGCCCGAAGCGGGCAAGCCAGGCGTCGGCGCGCCGCGCGGGCCGGGTGGACCAGGCGGGCCGGGCGGCTTCCAGGCCGCCACGCCGGTCCGGGTCTCGCCCGCCCGGGCCGAGGACATGAAGGTCTACCTGAAGGCGCTGGGCACGGTCACCGCGTACAACACGGCCACGGTGCGCAGCAAGGTGGACGGTGAACTGCAGAAGATCCTTTTCCAGGAAGGCCAGTTCGTCAAGGCCGGCGACCTGCTGGTGCAGATCGACCCCCGCCCCTACCAGGTGGCGCTGGCCCAGGCCCAGGGCACGCTGGAACAGAACCGCGCGCAGCTCGACAACGCGCGGCGCGACCTGGAACGCTACCAGACCCTGTACGCGCAGGATTCCATCGCGCGCCAGCAGGTGGACACGCAGGTGGCCCTGGTGCGCCAGTACGAAGGCACGCTCAAGACCAACCAGGCGGCGGTGGACAACGCCAAGCTGCAGCTCGACTACACCCGCGTCGCCGCGCCGATCTCCGGCCGCCTGGGCCTGCGCCAGGTCGACCTGGGCAACCTCGTGCGCAGCAGCGATACCAACGGCCTGGTCATCATCACCCAGACCCAGCCCATCTCGCTGCTGTTCACCATTGCCGAGGGCGATCTGCCCGACGTGCTGGCCCAGCTGCGGGCGGGCAAGACGCTGGCCGTCCAGGCCTATGACCGGGCCGACGTGCGCCACCTCGCCGACGGCGTGCTGACCACGGTGGACAACCAGATCGACACGACCACCGGCACGGTCAAGCTCAAGGCCCGCTTCGAGAACAAGGACGAGAGCCTGTTCCCCAACCAGTTCGTCAACGCCCGGCTGCACGTGCGCACGCTGGCCGGCGCCACGGTCATTCCCGCCGGCGCGGTGCAGCGCGGCACGCCGGGCACCTTCGTCTATGTGGTCAACGACGACAACACCGTCTCGCTGCGCGTGATCAAGCTCGGCCCGAGCGACGGCGAGCGGGTATCGGTGCAGGAAGGCCTCAAGCCCGGCGACCGCATCGTGGTCGAGGGCGTGGACCGCCTGCGCGACGGCGCACCGGTGCAGGTCGTGACCGGCGGCGAGGCCGTGCCCGAGGCGGCCGGCTCGCAGTTGCAGCGCGGTGCCGGCCAGGGCGCGCGCCGCCGCGGCAACGGACGCGCGGCGCCATGAATCCGTCGCGGCTGTTCATCCTGCGCCCGATCGCCACGTCGCTGGCGATGCTGGCGATCCTGCTGTCGGGCCTGATCGCCTACAAGATGCTGCCGGTCTCGGCGCTGCCCGAGGTCGACTATCCGACCATCCAGGTGGTGACGCAGTATCCCGGCGCCAGCCCCGACGTCATGACCTCGCTGGTGACGGCGCCGCTGGAGCGCCAGTTCGGCCAGATGCCCGGCCTGAACCAGATGTCGTCCATCAGTTCGGGCGGGGCCTCGGTCATCACCCTGAAGTTCAACCTCGACCTGCCGCTGGACGTGGCCGAGCAGGAGGTCCAGGCGGCCATCAACGCCGGCTCGAACCTGCTGCCCAACGATCTGCCCGCGCCACCCATCTACAACAAGGTCAATCCCGCCGACACGCCGGTCCTGACGCTGGCGATCAGCTCGCCCACGCTGCCGCTCTACCAGGTGCGCGACCTGGTGGACACGCGCATGGCGCAGAAGATCTCGCAGGTCTCGGGCGTGGGCCTGGTCAGCATCGCCGGCGGCCAGCGCCCGGCCGTGCGCATCCGCGCGAACCCGCGCGCCCTGGCCTCGGTGGGGCTGAACCTCGGCAACGTGCGCACCGCCATCACCGGCGCCAACGTCAACCAGCCCAAGGGCAACTTCGACGGCCCCAGCCGCGCCACCACGCTCGACGCCAACGACCAGTTGAAGACCATCGAGCAGTACCGCGACCTGATCATCGCCTACGCCAACAACGCGCCGGTGCGGCTGTCGGACGTGGCCGAGATCGAACGCGACGCCGAGAACACCCGCCAGGCCGCCTGGGCCGACGGCCAGCCGGCCATCCTTTTGAACGTGCAGCGCCAGCCCGGCGCCAACGTGATCCAGGTGGTGGACAACATCCGCAAGCTGCTGCCCGACCTGCAGGCGGCGCTGCCCAGCACGCTGGACGTGGCCGTGCTGTCGGACCGCACCGAATCCATCCGCTCGTCCGTCAAGGACGTGCAGTTCGAGCTGCTGCTGGCGGTCGCGCTGGTGGTCATGGTCACCTTCGTGTTCCTGCGCAATCTCACGGCCACCATCATTCCCAGCGTGGTCGTCCCGTTGTCGCTGATCGGCACCTTCGGCGTCATGTACCTGGCCGGCTTCAGCGTCAACAACCTCACGCTGATGGCGCTGACCATCGCCACCGGCTTCGTGGTGGACGACGCCATCGTCATGATCGAGAACATCGCCCGCTACCTGGAACAGGGCGAGACGCCGGTGCAGGCTGCCCTGAAGGGCGCGGCGCAGATCGGCTTCACGCTGATCTCGCTGACGTTCTCGCTGATCGCCGTGCTGATTCCGCTGCTGTTCATGGGCGACGTGATCGGCAGGCTGTTCCGCGAATTCGCCATCACCCTGGCGGTCTCCATCCTGATCTCGCTGGTGATCTCGCTCAGCCTGACCCCCATGATGTGCTCGAAGTACCTGCGCCACATCCCCGACGAGGAGCAGGGCCGGTTCTACCGCAAGAGCGGCGAATGGTTCGACCGCATCATCGCCGGCTACGACCGCATGCTGCGCTGGGTGCTGTCGCACCAGCCGCTGACGCTGCTGGTCGCGCTGGGCACGCTGCTGCTGACCGTGCTGCTGTACGCCGTCATTCCCAAGGGCTTCTTCCCCCAGCAGGACACGGGCGTCATCCAGGCCATCAGCGAAAGCTCGCCGTCGGTGTCCTTCGCCGCCATGGCGCGGCGCCAGCAGGCGGCGGCCGAGGTCATCCTGCGCGATCCGGACGTGGCCAGCCTGTCGTCCTTCATCGGCGTGGACGGCACCAACGCCACGCTCAATGCCGGCCGCCTGCAGATCAACCTGAAGCCGCACGGCGAACGCAGCGCGTCGGCGGCGCAGGTGATCGCCCGCCTGCAGCCGCAGTTGGACAAGCTGGAGGACCTGCGGCTGTACATGCAGCCGGTGCAGGACCTGACCATCGAGGACAGCGTCAGCCGCACCCAGTACCAGTTCACGTTGCAAGACCCCGACCTGGACACGCTGGGCACCTGGACGCGCAAGCTGGTCGAGCGGCTCAAGCAGCTGCCGCAACTGGCCGACGTGACCCACGACCTGCAGGACCGCGGCCTGCAGACCTACGTCGAGATCGACCGCAACGCCGCCTCGCGGCTGGGCGTGACGGCGGCCGACATCAACAACGCGCTGTACGACGCGCTGGGCCAGCGGCTGATATCGACCATCTTCACCCAGGCCAACCAGTACCGCGTGGTGCTGGAGGTCGCGCCGCAGTTCCGGCAGGATCCGTCGTCGCTGTCGCAGATCTACGTGGCCACCAGCGACGGCAAGCAGGTGCCGCTGACCAACATCGTGCGGGTGTCCGAGCGCACCACGGCGCTGTCGATCAGCCACCTGGGGCAATTCCCGTCGGCCACGGTGTCGTTCAACCTGGCCCATGGCGCCTCGCTCAGCGGCGCGGTCGACGCCATCCTCCAGGCCGAGCACGAGATCGGCATGCCGCTGGGCATCCAGACCAGCTTCCAGGGCGCGGCCCAGGCTTTCCAGGCCTCGCTGAACAGCACCCTGCTGCTGATCCTGGCCGCCATCGCCACGATGTACATCGTGCTGGGCGTGCTGTACGAAAGCTACATCCACCCCATCACCATCCTGTCCACCCTGCCCTCGGCCGGCGTGGGCGCGCTGCTGGCGCTGATGATCGCGGGCAGCGATCTGGACATGATCGGCATCATCGGGATCATCCTGCTGATCGGCATCGTGAAGAAGAACGCCATCATGATGATCGACTTCGCGCTCGAGGCCGAGCGCAAGCAGGGCATGGCGCCGCGCGACGCCATCCACCAGGCGGCGCTGCTGCGCTTCCGGCCGATCCTGATGACCACCTTCGCCGCGCTGTTCGGCGCGGTGCCGCTGATGCTCAGTACCGGTAGCGGCGCCGAACTGCGCCAGCCGCTGGGCATCGTGATGGTGGGCGGCCTGCTGTTCAGCCAGCTGCTGACGCTGTTCACGACGCCGGTCATCTACCTGATGTTCGACCGCCTGGGTCATGCGATGAACCGCAGGCGCGAGCGGCGCACGGCCTCGGTGGGCCAGCCGGGCGGTACGGCATGAACATCTCCGCGCCGTTCATCATGCGGCCGGTGGCCACGGTGCTGCTGGCCATCGCGGTGGTGCTGGCCGGCGCCCTGGCCTTCGTCAAGCTGCCTGTCGCGCCACTGCCGCAGGTGGACTTCCCCACGATATCGGTGCGCGCCAGCCTGCCCGGCGCCAGCCCCGAGACCATGGCCTCCAGCGTCGCCACGCCGCTGGAGCGCTCGCTGGGCAGCATCGCCGGCATCAGCGAGATGACCTCGCGCAGCACCCAGGGCTCGACCAGCGTCACCTTGCAGTTCGACCTGAGCCGCGACATCGACGGCGCCGCGCGCGACGTGCAGGGCGCCATCAATGCTGCGCGCACCATGCTGCCCAGCTCGCTGCGCAGCAACCCGACCTATACCAAGCGCAACCCCGCTTCCGCGCCCATCATGGTGCTGGCGCTGACCTCGCCCACGCTGGACCAGGGTCAGCTCTACGACGTGGGCTCGACCATCCTGGCGCAGCGCATCGCGCAGATCAAGGGCGTCAGCGACGTCCAGGTCGGCGGCAGCTCGCTGCCGGCGGTGCGGGTGGAACTGAACCCGACCGCGCTCAACCAGTACGGCATCGCGCTGGACGAGGTGCGCACCGCGTTGAACAACGCCAACGCGCGCGGACCCAAGGGCGTGCTCGAGAACAGCGACACGAGCTGGCAGGTCGCCACCAACGACCAGTTGCGCAAAGCCTCCGAATATCGCCAGCTGATCGTGGCCTACCGCAACGGCTCGCCGGTGGTGCTGAGCGACGTGGCGCGGGTCGAGGACTCGGTGGAAGACCTCTTCAACATGGGGTTCCTGAACAACAGCCCCGCCATCCTGCTGGTGGTGGGCCGCCAGCCCGCCGCCAACATCATCGAGACCGTGGACCGCATCCGCGAGGCGCTGCCGCAGATGCGGGCGCTGTTGCCGGGCGACGTCGCGCTCACGGTGGCGCAGGACCGCACGCCCAGCATCCGCGCCTCGCTGGCCGAGGCCGAGCACACGCTCGTCATCGCCGTCATCCTGGTCATCCTGGTGGTGCTGCTGTTCCTGCGCAACGTCCGCGCCGCCATCATTCCCAGCGTGGCGGTCCCGGTCTCGCTCATCGCCACCTTCGCCGTCATGTACCTGTGCGGCTATTCGCTCAACACCATGTCGCTGATGGCGCTGATCGTCGCCACCGGCTTCGTGGTGGACGACGCCATCGTCGTGCTGGAGAACATCTCGCGGCACCTGGAGGCCGGCATGTCGCCGCTGCGAGCCGCCCTCGTGGGCTCCCGCGAGGTCGGTTTCACGGTGCTGTCGATGAGCCTGTCGCTGATCGCGGTGTTCATCCCCATCCTGCTGATGGGCGACATCGTCGGCCGGCTGTTCCGCGAATTCTCCGTCACGCTGTCCGCCGCCATCCTGATGTCGCTGATCGTGTCGGTCACGCTGACGCCCATGATGTGCGCCCGCATGCTGCGCCCCGTGCGCGAAGCGCGGCCCCCGGGGCGGATCTCCCGCCTGATGGAAGCCGGCTTCGCCGGCATGACGCGGGGCTACGGCCGGGCGCTGCACTGGGTGCTGCGCCATTCGCTGCTGACCCTGATCGTGCTGGGCGTGGTGGTCGGGCTCAACGTGTACCTGTACGTGAAGGTGCCCAAGGGCTTCTTCCCGCAGCAGGACACGGGCCAGCTCATGGGCTTCATCCGCGCCGACCAGGGCACGTCCTTCCAGGCCATGCGCCCCAAGCTGGAGTACTTCCGCAAGGTGGTGCTGGCCGATCCGGCGGTCGAGAGCATGGTCGGCTACAGCGGTGGGCGCGGCGGCAGCAACACCAGTTTCATGATGATCCAGCTCAAACCCCTGGCCGAACGCAAGGTATCCGTGGACGACGTGATGAACCGGCTGCGCGGCAAGCTGGGCAACGTGCCTGGCGCGCGCATGTTCCTGATGCCCAACCAGGACATACGCATCGGGGCGCGCATGTCCAACTCCAGCTACCAGTATTCGCTGAAGGCATCGGAGCTGTCGACGCTGCGGACCTGGATGCCGCGCGTCCAGCGGGCGCTGGCGGCCCTGCCCGAACTGACCGACATCGACGTGGACGTCGAGGACAAGGGCCGGCAGATCTCGCTGGAGATCGACCGCGAGACCGCGACGCGGCTGGGGGTGAACATGTCCATGATCGCCGCGGTGCTGAACAACTCGTTCAGCCAGCGGCAGGTCTCGGTCATCTACAACCCGCTCAACCAGTACCGCGTGGTCATGGAGGTGGACCAGCGCTTCGCCCAGAACGCCGACGCGCTGCAGCAGGTCACCGTCATCACCTCGACCGGCGCCCGCGTGCCGCTGTCGGCCTTCGCGAAGTGGCGCACCACCAACGCGCCGCTGAGCGTCTCGCACGAGAGCCAGTTCGCCGCCGACACCATCGCCTTCAACCTGGCCCCGGGCGTATCGCTGGAACAGGCCACCCGCGCGGTCAACGAGGCGGTGGCCCGCATCAGCCTGCCGACCACCGAGATCCAGGCGGGCTTCGCCGGCAGCGCCAAGGCGCTGCAATCGTCGCTGAGCGCCCAGCCCTGGCTGATCCTGGCCGCCCTGGTCACCATGTACCTGGTGCTGGGCATGCTGTACGAGAGCTACATCCATCCGCTGACCATCCTGTCCACCCTGCCCTCGGCCGGGCTGGGCGCCCTGCTGGCGCTGATGATGCTGGGCCGGGAGTTCTCGCTGATCGCGCTGATCGGGGTGTTCCTGCTGATCGGCATCGTCAAGAAGAACGCCATCATGATGGTGGACTTCGCGCTGGATGCCGAACGGCGGCGCGGCCTGAGTTCGCGCGAGGCCATCCACGAAGCCTGCCTGATGCGCTTCCGTCCCATCCTGATGACCACCATGGCGGCCATCCTGGGCGCCGTGCCGCTGGTGATCAGCACCGGCGCCGGCGCCGAGCTGCGCCAGCCGCTGGGCATCACCATCGTCGGCGGGCTGGTCGTCAGCCAGCTGCTGACCCTGTTCACCACCCCGGTGGTCTATCTGTACCTCGACCGCCTGCACTGGCGGGCGCAACGGCGCTGGGGCCGGCCGCGATCGGCGGGCCTCGCGCTACCCGGAGACAATCTATGACCAAGACGTGGCCCGCCGTGGCGGGCACGCCCTGCCCTTCCCCGCTTGCCGATCGCCGCCCGCCGCGGGCCGGCGGCGCGCGCCTGGCTGTCTGCGCCGCGCTGGCCGCCCTGCTGGCCGGATGCGCCATGGGGCCCGATTACGTGCGGCCGACCGTGAACAGCGGCGTCCAGTTCAAGGAAGCCGCCGGCTGGAAGGCCGCCGAGCCTCGCGACGACGTGGGCCGCGGCCCGTGGTGGGAGGTCTACGGCGACCCCGAGCTGTCGCGCCTGATGGCGCAGGTCGAGACCGCCAACCAGACCATCGCGCAGGCCGAGGCGCAGTACCGGCAGGCGCTGGCCACCGTGCAGGCCACGCGCGCCGGGCAGTTCCCCACGCTGAGCGGCAGCGCCTCGGCCACGCGCAGCGGTACCGGCACGAGCAGCAGCACCACCACCAACAGCAGCGGCGTCGTCATCAGCCAGGGCGGCTCGCAAAGCATCCGCAACCAGTACAGCATGAGCGCCACGGCCAGCTGGGAAGCCGACTTGTGGGGCCGCATCCGCCGCAGCATCGAGGCCGACACCGCCAGCGCGCAGGCCAGCGCGGCCAACCTGGCCAACGCCCACCTGAGCGCGCAGGCCGAACTGGCGCGCAACTACTTCCAGTTGCGCATCATGGACGAGCAGCAGCGCCTGCTGGAAGCCACCATCAAGGTCTATGAACGCTCGCTGCGCCTGAACGAGAACCGCTATGCGGTGGGCGTCTCGGCCAAGGCCGAGATCGCCCAGGCCCGCACCCAACTGGAATCGACCCGGGCCCAGGCCGTGGACCTGCGCTGGCAGCGCGCCCAGCTCGAGCACGCCATCGCCATCCTGGCCGGCCAGCCACCGTCCGAGTTCAGCCTTGCCCCCACGACTTTCCAGGCCATGCTGCCGGCGGTCCCGGTGGGCCTGCCCTCGGAACTGCTGGAGCGCCGGCCCGACATCGCCGCGGCCGAACGCCAGGTCCAGGCGGCCAACGCGCGCATCGGCGTCGCCAAGGCGGCCTACTTCCCCTCGTTGACCCTGTCCGCCTCGATGGGCTATCGCAGCTCGCAGTTCTCGGACTGGCTGACCGCGCCGGCGCGCTTCTGGTCGCTGGGCCCCTCGCTGGCCGCGCCGCTGTTCGACGCCGGCCTGCGCCGCGCGCAGACCCGCCAGGCCGAAGCCACCTACGACCAGCAGGTGGCCGCCTACCGGCAGACCGTGCTGTCCGCGCTGGGCGAGGTGGAGAACTACCTGTCGCAACTACGCGTGATGGAAGAGGAACAGGTCGTGCAGCAGCGCGCCCTGGATGCGGCGCGCGAATCGCTGCGGCTCACCACCAACCAGTTCGAATCCGGCCTGATCGACTACCTGAGCGTGGTCACCGTGCAGACCTCGGCGCTCAGCAACGAGCGCACCGCGCTGTCATTGCTGGGCAATCGCCTGACCGCCAGCGTGAACCTGATCGCCGCGCTGGGCGGAGGCTGGCATGCGGACGCCCTGGCGTCCACGCGGGACGGCGCTCAGGCGGATTCGTCCACGCGGTGACGGCCGGCCAGGCGTGCGTCAGACGTCCACGACGGGAACGAAGCCGCCGAATATCATGCGCTTGCCATCGAAAGGCATGGTCTCGCCCATGGCCTTCATGCGCGGGTCGGACATCATCTTCTGGTTGGCGGCATCCCGTACTTCCTTGGACGGATACTCGAACCAGCTGAAGACGACCACTTCGTCTTCCTTGGCCTGCACGGCCCGGCGGAAATCGGTCAGCTTGCCGTCGGGCACGTCGTCGCCCCAGCACTCGACCATGCGCGTGACGCCGAATTCCTTGAACAGCGGCGCCGCGTCGGCGGCGTGCTTGATGTACTGCTCCTTGTTGGCGGCCGGCACGGCCACGAGGAAACCCTCCACATATTTCATCGCCATCGTCGATCTCCTTTGCGGGTGTGGCGGTCCGCCCCCGCGGCGGACCGGTCTTCGTTGGCGATCATGCCTCGCCAATTTGACATTTATGTTGATATCAACATAATAGCCTCATCATGTCAAAGAAAATTCCGTTCGACACCACGCAGGAAGTGCGCGACACCTGCCTGTGCCTGCATGTGCAGCGCGCGGCGCGGGCGCTGGCCAAGCGCTTCGACGATGCCCTGCGGCCGGCGGGCCTGACCAATGGGCAGTTCTCGCTGCTGATGGCGTTGAACCGTCCGCAACCGCCCTCCATCGCACCGGTGGCGACGCTGCTGGCGATGGACCGCACCACGCTGACGGCCGCGCTCAAGCCGCTCGAGCGCGACGGCATGGTGCGGATCGAGATCGATCCCGACGACCGCCGCAGCCGGTTGCTGGTCCTGACCGACGCGGGCCATCTTGCGCTGGCCCGCGCCCTGCCGATCTGGCTGGCCACGCACGCGGACGTCGAGGCCGGATTGCCGGACCAGGACGCGGATCGGCTGCGCGCCAGCCTGCGCGCGCTGGCTTGAGCCCCATTGGCCCGGCTCAGTCGATGCGCAGGCTGCGGGCCCGGATCACGGCGCCGAAACGTTCGGTGTCGGAACGCGCCTTCTGCATCAGCTCCGCGGGCGTGACCGCCAATGGCTGCCCGCCCAGGGTCGCCAGCCCTTCCCTGACTTCCGGCCGTTCGAGGATACGGTTGATCTCCGTGTTGAGGCGATCGACGATGTCGGCCGGTACGCCGGCCGGGGCATAGATGCCGTACCACGAGTTCGCTTCGAACCCTGGCAGCCCCGATTCGGCCAAGGTCGGCAGTTCGGGAAACAGCGGCGAACGCTTCAGGTCGGCAATGGCCAGCCGCTTGAGCTTGCCCGCGCGCACCTGGGCCAGGCCGATGCCGGGATCGAACATGTACTGCACCTGCCCGCCCAACAGGTCCGCCAATGCCGGGGCGGCGCCTCGGTACGGTACGTGCAGGGAGCGGATACCCGCCGCTTCGTTGAACATTTCCCCCGCCAGGTGCGGCAGGCTGCCGGTGCCGGCCGAACCGTACGACAGCTTGCCAGGATGCGTGCGTCCCCATTCGATGAACTCGCGCACGTTCGAAACCGGCAGCGACGCATTGGCGGTCAGGAATACCGAAACCCGCATGATGCCCGCCACCGGCTGCAAGTCCCGGTCGACGCTGAAGGACATATTGGGATACAGGGCAGTGTTGACCGCGAACACGCCGCCCGCGCTGGCCAGCAGGGTATAGCCGTCCGGCGCGGCGCGGGCCACCGCCTCGGCGCCGATATTGCCGTTCGCACCGCCGCGGTTCTCGATGATGACGGGCTGGTGCAGGACCTGAGCCAGCGGCGTGGCGACCAGGCGGGCCACCACGTCGACCGCGCCTCCCGCGGGATTGTTGACGACGATCCGGATCGGACCCGTGGGCCAGGCATCTGCCCAGGCCGGTGTACCCAGGGCCCAGGCCAGCGGCGACAACAACAGTCCCTGCCCCAGCGCGCGGCGGGCGCGAACGAACGATGCTTGCATTTTCCTTCTCCAGGAACGTTGCGGCCGACATACCGGGCGGCCACGGCCCGTATGGCTACCTGGCGAGCACCTGGCCGGTCACGGACGCCAGCCTCACGTCCACGACCGCCGCCTTGCCGCTGCGTACCGTGGCGAGCGCCTGGCGCAGCGTGGCTTGCAGTTGTTCACGGCCGTCGACGCGATACCCGACCGCGCCACCTGTTGCCTCGGCCACCGCCGAGAACTGCGTGCCCGCGCCGGCCGCCACCCAATAGGTATCGTTGCGCTGCGCGGGCCCTTCGGGATGGACGTAGACCGTCGACATCCGCGGCGACTTCCAGCCACCATTGTTGTAGACGATGGTCAAGTGAGGCGCGCGGTACGCGCCCGCGACCCAGTACGCGCTGCTCGGCACGCCGAACATGAAACAGCCGTCGCCGAGCAGGGTGATGACTTCGGCATCGGGATTCGCCAGCTTCACGCCGATC
Source organism: Pigmentiphaga sp. YJ18 (assembly GCF_038066655.1). Lineage (NCBI taxonomy): Bacteria > Pseudomonadati > Pseudomonadota > Betaproteobacteria > Burkholderiales > Alcaligenaceae > Pigmentiphaga > Pigmentiphaga sp. YJ18. The sequence continues at coordinate 296,029 of NZ_JBBUKU010000001.1, forward strand.
GCGGCATTCGCGCCCCAACCCAGCCCCGCGCCGTGATTGCCGTAGTAGCTTCCGGGCCGGTTCATGCGCAGGATCGCGGGGATCATCTGCGACGCTGACGGCGCCTCCACCAGCACGATCGACCGCTCGTTGACGAGTTCGCGCACGGCCCGCGTCAGTTCCACCGGCGTAATGGCGCCGTCGCCGCCGTCCGGTCCGAATGCCGGCGCATGGGCGCGGCGGGCTTCGGTGATCCAGGCAAGCCTCTCCGCCCGCAGCCGGTCCGCATCCTTGGCCGGCAAGCCGAGCAATTGCTCGAGCACCTGCCGGCTGTCGGCCTGGTAGCTGCGCTGGGCGGGGAAATGCCAGTAGCCCAGGCCGGGCTTGAGCGGATCCAGGTCGACATGAAATACCCTGGCTCCCTTGGCAGGCGTGACCCGGGACTCGATCCAGGGCACGTCGACGTCCACCATCAGGATCAGGTCAGCCTCGGCAATCAGGGTATTTCGCTGATAACCGAGATGGTGGGGATGATCGCCCGGGAAATTCAGGTAATGCGGTCCCAGTTCGCATACGCCGATGCCGAAGCGCTCGGACAGCTCCACCAGCCGCCCCACGCTTTCCTGCTGGTATCCCAGATACGTGGTCACGACCAGCGGCCGCCGCGCCTGCGCCAACGCACGATGCAACTCGAGCAGATCGTCCAGCGCCAGTCCCGCGAACTTCGAGACCGCCCAATTCCCGGCCTCGTCTTCCGGCGGCGACGCCGTGGCTTCCCACGTCTCGCGCGCGCCCGTCAGGTACACCGGTCCCTGGGGCATGGAGCACGCCAGCTGGTGGGCGCGGCGCACCACCTTGTCGGTCATCTCGGCACTGCGCAGCTCGTAGCACCACTTCATGTACTGATCGACGATACCGGCCTGGCGCGGCGCATCCTGCGTGTAGTGGATGTATTCGTTGCGGTGGCCCACGGTGCCCGCATGGGTGGAAACGGGAGACAGGCCCGCCACCACGATCGCGGGCACCCGGCCCCTGGCCGCGTTGTGCACGCTCGCGCCCAGGTTCTGGGTGCCGACGTCCACGTGCACCAGCACCAGTTGCGGCCGACGCGTCACCATCGCATAGCCGTGGGCCGCGCTGAGCGTGGTCATCTCGTGCGGACAGACGATGATGCGCGGCATGGGGCGGCCTTCCTGCTCCAGCCTGGCGAAGGCGTCGATGAACGCCGGATGGTCGCTGCCCAGGTTGGTGAACAGGTATTCGACCCCCAGGCTGGAGCAGACGCGCAGCAACTGCTCGGCAGCGGAAGGAAGACGATCGTCGGTCAGGATGGGTTCCATGCTCACGCGAGACTCCCTTGGGGACCGGTAATGGTGTGATAGCCGCGAAACGACAGCACCCCTTCGAAGCCGAGATTGCGACCGACGCCGCTCTGCTTGAAGCCGCCGAACGGTCCGCGGTCATCCTGGCCCAGCGGCCCGTGCGTATTGATGTAGGTGTAGCCGGCCTCGAACTGCCGGGCGAGCCGCCACGCGCGCGCCATGTCGCGGGTCCATACCGACGAGCACAGGCCAAAGCGCGTGTCGTTCGCCATCGCCATGCCCTGCGCTTCGTCGTCGATCGGAATGATGGGCAGGGCCGGCCCGAATTGCTCTTCGCGCACGATGTCCAGGTGTGGTTCGGGATCGAGCACCAGCGCGGGCTTCTGGAAGAAGCCCGCTCGATAGAGCGCCTCGTCGGGCACCGTACCGCACTCCCGGACTTCGGCGCCCGCGGCGCGAGCCTGCGCCAGCATGTCGGTGACGACCTTCAACTGGCGGCGATTGTTCACCGGGCCCATGGTGGTTTCCGGCAGCAGGCCGTCGCCGACCACCTGGGCCGCGGCCATGGCAGACAGACCGTCCACCACTTCGTCGTAGCGCGAACGATGCACGTACAGCCGCTTGAGCGCCATGCAGATCTGGCCCGAGGTCATGAACGCGCCCAGGTACATGCGCTGGAAGGCAGCCTGGTCCAGCACGGCATCCTCCAGCACCAGGGCCGCATCGTTACCGCCCAGTTCCAGGGTGACCGGCACCAGTTGCCCGGCAGCCATCTTCATCACGTGCCGGCCCACCGGAATGCTGCCGGTGAAATTGATCATGCGGACCGCCGGGTGCGTCAGCATCGCGTCGCCGATCTCGGACGACGAACCGGTGATCAGGTTGACCACGCCGGGCGGCAGGGCCTCGGCGATGCGGGCCACGGTCATGGCCGGCGCCATCGACGAATTCTCGGGAAGCTTGATGACGACGGTGTTGCCCGCCAGCAGCGCCTGCGGCAGTTTCGCCCCGAGGATGGACAGCGGCCAGTTCCAGGGCACGACCAGCAGGGCGACTCCGCGCGGCTGGTGCTCCACCACGGTATCGAACGGCGGGCCCTTCATGACGTCCTGCGTGTCGAGCCGCTGCGCATACGAAGCCACTTGCACGAAGCGGCCCCCCAGCCGGCCCATCTCGATGCGCGACTCCTTCAGCACCTTGCCGTGTTCCCGTGTGAACAGCCGGATGCGCGCCTCGAAATCGGCCTCGTCCGAGGTCAGGTGCACGGCGATGCGCTGCAGGTATTCGGCGCGTTCGGCACACGACAGATCGCGCCAGGCGGGGAACGCCCGCTGCGCGGCATCGAACGCCGCCTCCACGTCGGCGATACCGGCCCGGGCCGCATGGCCGACCAGTTCGCCGGGCCGGGCGGGGTTGTAAAGAGGGTACGTCCTGCCATCGGCCGCAGGCCGGCGCTGCCCGTCGATAAACAGCTGCGATGCGCCGAGCGGATGAGCATGGTCCATCTGGGTCTCCTCGCGGCATCTTCACGTGGTGCCGCTTGCGGGACGCAGTGTAGGAGTGCAGTGGAAGATTGTTCTATACAACGCAACGTCCGGGTACACCCTAGGCTCGTCTGCGCCGCGGATCCGCTTTTGCGTACTATTCGTCTCACCGCACTGAACCGCCGCGCGCCCGCGCAGGAGCTCCCGCCCATGCCCAGCAGCAAACGCCCCGCCCCCGCCGCCACGAAAACCGCCGCGCCGGACCGGCGCAGCAAGGTGCAGTCGGCCGGCATGGGCATGTCCATACTGAAAGCCCTGGCCGGCATGGGCGGCGCGGCCTCGCTGACCGCGCTGGCCGCCCGGGTGGGCGAGAACCCATCCAAGGTGCACCGCTATCTGGCCAGCCTGGTGGAGGCCGACCTGGTCGTGCAGGACATCTCCAGTTCACACTACGTGCTGGGCCCGGAATCGCTGGCCATCGGACTGGCCGCGATGCGGCAGTCCGACCCCCTGACCCTGGCGGCGGCCGAGCTGGTGCAACTGGGCGAGTCCCGCAACCTGTCCTGCTTCGTATCGGTGCTCGGCAACTGCGGCCCGACCATCGTGCGCTGGAGCGAACCGACGCAGCCGGTCGCCGTGAACGTAAGGATCGGCTCGGTGATGCCGGTATTGTGGTCGGCCACCGGGCGCGCATTCGGCGCCTTCTCGCGTTCGACCGCGCAACTCGAGGCGCTGATCGCGCACGAACTGGAAATCGCCACGCCCCGGCAGCGCGCACTGCTGGCCGATCGCCGCGCCGCGGATCACTTGTTCGAGGAAATCCGCGCGCAGGGCTGCGCGCCGGTCAGCGACCTGTACCTGAACGGCATCAGCGCGGTCGCCGCCCCGGTGCGCAACGCCGATGGCGCGGTGCCCGTGGTGATCACCGCGCTGGGGCCATCCGGCGCGTTCGACCCCTCCCCCGGCGGCGAAATCGCTGGAGCGGTACGACAGGCAGCGGCCGCGGTCAGCAAGCGGCTCGGTCATGGGGGGTGGTGATTCTCCCGATTTAATTTTACGCATTGCGTATAATAATTACGCAAATGGACCCCTCCCCTCGGGATCCGGCAACAGGAGACACGCCATGTCCGCACCCCCGCCCCGGGCCGGAGGCTGCCCGATCCATCACGACGCCGCGTCCGCCGGCGTCGGTCCCACCGGCTGCCCCGTCAGCACGCGCGCCGCCGGTTTCGACCCGTTCGAAGACGGCTACCAGCAGGACCCGCCCGAGTACGTGCGCTGGGCGCGCGAACAGGAACCCATTTTCTACAGCCCCCGGCTGGGCTACTGGGTGGTTACGCGCTACGAGGCCATCAAGGCCATCTTCCGCGACAACATCACCTTCAGCCCTTCGATCGCGCTGGAGAAGATCACGCCCACGGGGCCCGAGGCCAACGCCGTGCTCGAGCAGTACGGCTACGCGATGAACCGCACCCTGGTCAACGAGGACGAGCCGGCGCACATGCCGCGCCGGCGCGTCCTGATGGAGCCTTTCACGCCCGAGCACCTGAAGCACCACGAACCCATGGTGCGGCGGCTGGCGCGCGAATACGTGGACCGCTTCGTCAATGACGGCCGCGCCGACCTGGTCGACCAGATGCTGTGGGAAGTGCCGCTGACCGTGGCGCTGCATTTCCTGGGCGTGCCCGAGGAAGACATGGACACGCTGCGGCGCTATTCCATCGCCCACACCGTCAACACCTGGGGCCGTCCCGAACCCGAGGAACAGGTGGCGGTGGCCCATGCCGTCGGCAACTTCTGGCAATACGCCGGCAAGGTGCTGGAAAAAATGCGCCAGGCCCCGGACCAGCCCGGCTGGATGCGCTACGGCATCCGCAAGCAGCAGGAACACCCGGAGGTCGTGACCGACTCCTACCTGCATTCGATGATGATGGCCGGCATCGTCGCCGCCCACGAGACCACCGCCAACGCCACGGCCAACGCGATCAAGCTGCTGTTGCAGCATCCCGACGCCTGGCGCGAAATCTGCGAGGACCCGGGCCTGATCCCCAGCGCGGTCGAGGAATGCCTGCGCCACAACGGCTCGGTGGCGGCCTGGCGCCGCCTGGTGACCCGCGACACGCGCATCGAGGGCGTGGATATCCCCGCCGGATCGAAGCTGCTGATCGTGACCTCGTCGGCCAACCACGACGACCGCCACTTCGCCGACGCCGATTTCTTCGACATCCGCCGCGAGAATGCCAGCGATCACCTGACCTTCGGCTATGGCTCGCACCAATGCATGGGCAAGAACCTGGCCCGCATGGAAATGCAGATTTTCCTGCAGGAGCTGACGCGCCGCCTGCCTCACATGCGCCTGGCCGACCAGCGTTTCAGCTATGTGCCCAATACCTCGTTCCGCGGGCCGGAGCACCTGTGGGTGGAGTGGGACCCGGCACGGAACCCCGAGCGCCAGGATGCCACGCTGCTGCAAATCCAGCCGCCGGTGCGCATAGGCGAACCCTCGCGCCACGCCATCGCGCGCAGCGTGGTGGTGGAAAGCGCCACCCCGGTGGCCGACGGCATCGTCAAGCTGCGCCTGGTGTCGCCCGACGGCCGCGCGCTGCCGCGCTGGGCCCCCGGCTCGCACATCGACGTCGAGTGCGGCGAACCCGAACGCTCGCGCCAATACTCGCTGTGCGGAGACCCCGCCGACGCGGGCGCTCTGGAGATCGCTGTCCTGCATGAACCCGAGGGGCGCGGCGGATCATCCTGGATACACGGCCGCGTGCGCGTGGGCGACAAGCTGCGCATACGCGGCCCGCGCAACCACTTCCGCCTGGACGAGACGGCGGAGAAACTGATACTGGTCGCCGGCGGCATCGGCATCACGCCCATCGCCGCCATGGCCCGCCGCGCCCGCGAACTGGGCATGGACTACGAGCTGCACTACAGCGGCCGCAGTCGCGCCGGCATGGCCTTCCTGGACGAACTGGCCACCCTGCATGGCGAGCGCCTGCACGTGTACGTCTCGGAAGAAGGCCAGCGCAACGACCTGGCCGCGCTGCTGGGCCAGCCCCGGGAAGGCTGGAAGATCTGCGCCTGCGGCCCCAAGCGCATGCTCCAAGCCCTGGAAGCGCACTGCGCGGCCTGGCCGGACGATGCGCTGCGCATCGAGCACTTCGAGTCCAATCTCGCCCAGCTCGACCCGGCCAGGGAACACGCCTTCGAGGTGGAACTGAAGGATTCCGGCATCACCGTGACGGTCCCGGCGGATCGCACCGTGCTGGCCTCGCTGCGCGCCGCCAACATCGACGTGCCCAGCGACTGCGAGGAAGGCCTGTGCGGTTCGTGCGAGGTGCGCGTGCTGGCCGGCCAGGTCGACCATCGCGACATGGTGCTGACCAAGGCCGAGCGCGAGGCGAACGACCGGATGATGACCTGCTGTTCGCGGGCGTGCGCCGGGAAACTGGTGCTGGAGCTGTAGCGCGCCTGCCGGGCGGGATGCGGTACCATCGGCCCACCCAGTCCCGCTCCGTCCCGCACCGTGTTCCACGTCATCCTCGTCCACCCCGAAATACCGCCCAACACCGGCAACGCCATCCGGCTCGCCGCCAATACCGGCGTGCAACTGCACCTGGTGCGCCCGCTGGGCTTCGAGCTCGAGGACGCCAAGCTGCGGCGCGCGGGGCTGGACTATCACGAATGGGCCTCGGTCCAGGTGCATGACGACTTCGCCGCCGCCATCGCCGCCACCGGCGCGGCGGCGGACCGCGTGTTCGCCTTCACGACGCGCGGGTCGCGGCTGTTCGGCGCGGTCCGTTTCCAGCCCGGCGACGCCTTCGTGTTCGGCAGCGAGACGGCCGGCCTGCCCGCCGCCATCCGCGACGGCTTTCCCGAGGAACAGCGGCTGCGCCTGCCGATGCGGCCGGGCCAGCGCAGCCTGAACCTGTCCAACTCCGTGGCGGTAACGGTGTTCGAAGCCTGGCGGCAATCCGGCTACGAAGGCGGCCTGTAAGATACGAAAAAAGGAGGAACGCGATGCCCATACTGACCACCCACGTCGGCAGCCTGCCCCGCGGCGACGAGCTGGCGCAGCTGCTGCTCGCGCGCGACCATGGCCAGGAGGTCGACCCCGATCAATTCGAGCGGACCGTGCAGGCGGCCATCGACGGCGCGGTGCAGAAGCAGGTCCAGGCCGGCGTCGACATCATGAGCGACGGCGAACTCGGCAAGGTCGGCTACGCCACCTACATCACCGAACGGCTGGAAGGCTTCGGCGGCCACATCGACCGGCAGCCCGCCAAGGATCTGGCCGACTTCCCCGACCTGCGCAAGAAGCTGGCCGCGATCATGGGGTCCCAGGAATTCGTGCGCGCCGCCTGCGTCGGCCCGGTCAAGCTGCGCACCATGGAGCCCTGCCATGCCGACATCCGCCGCTTCAAGTCCGCGGTCGAGCGGCACGGCCAGGGCCGCCGGGCCTTCATGAACGCCGCCTCGCCGGGGCTGGTGACCGCGTTCCAGCCCAACAAGCACTACCCGACGCACGAGGCCTACCTGGCGGACCTGGTCGAGGCCATGCGTCCTGAATACGAGGCCATCGTGGCGGCGGGCTTCGACCTGCAACTGGACTGCCCGGACCTGGCCATGGCCGCGCACACCGGCTACCAGAACCTGAGCGAAGCCGAATTCGTGCAGCGGGCGTGGCAGAACGTCGAGGCGCTGAACGCGGCCACGAGCAACATCCCGCCCGAGAAGCTGCGCATGCACATCTGCTGGGGCAACTACGAGGGCCCCCATCACTGCGACATCGCGCTGGAAAAGGTCATCGACCTGATCCTGGCCGCCCGGCCGGCCACCATCCTGTTCGAAGCGGCCAATCCGCGCCACGAGCACGAATGGGAGATCTGGCGCGCGGCCAGGCCCGAGAACAAGATCCTCGCCCCCGGGCTGATCGACAGTTGTTCGAACTATGTCGAGCATCCGGAGCTGATCCGCCAGCGGCTGGAGCGCTACGTCTCGTTCATGGGTGAAGACCGGGTGGTGGCAAGCACCGACTGCGGCTTCGGCACCTTCGCGAACTACGGCAAGATCGATCCGGCCGTGACCTGGATGAAGCTGTCGGCGCTGCGCGACGGCGCCGACCGGGCCAGCGCGGCCCGATAGGCGGACACGGAAGCGGCGGCCCGCGCCGCGGGCCGCCGCCTACCACTCCACCGCCACGTACTTCGTCTCCATGTATTCCTGCATGCCTTCCCAGCTGCCTTCCCGGCCCAGGCCGCTCTGCTTGACGCCGCCGAACGGCGCCGCCGGGTCCGAGACCAGCCCCCGGTTCAGCGCCACCATGCCGAACTCCAGCCGCTCGGCCAGCTTCAGGCCCTTGGCCAGGTCGCGCGTGTAGAGATACGCCGCCAGGCCGTATTCCGTGCCGTTGGCCAGTTCCACCATCTCGTCCTCGGACGCCACGCGCACGATGGGCGCGACGGGGCCGAAGATCTCCTCGCTCAGCACGCGGCTGTCGGCAGGGACATCACCCAGGACGGTGGGCGGATAGAAATAGCCGGGACCGGACAGCCTTTCCCCGCCGCACAGCACTTTCGCCCCGCGCGAGACGGCGTCCTCGACCAGTTCCTCGACCTTGTCGCGGGTCGCGGCGTCGATCAGGCTGCCGACCTGGTTGGCCTCGTCCAGGCCGTGGCCGATCTTCTGGGCGCGCATCCGTTCTGCGAAAGCGCGGACGAAGGCGTCGTAGACGCCCGCCCCGACGTAGAAGCGGTTGGCCGCCGTGCAGGCCTCGCCCATGTTGCGCATCTTGGCGATCATCGCGCCGTCGACCGCGGCTTGCACGTCGGCGTCGTCCAGCACCAGGAACGGCGCGTTGCCGCCCAGCTCCATCGGCGTCTTCAAGACCTGGTCGGCGGCGGCCTTCAGCAGGATGCGCCCCACCTCGGTCGAGCCGGTGAAGGACACCAGCCGCACGCGCGGATCGTGCAGCCAAAGATCCACCAGCGGACCCGAGCGCGACGTCGGCACGATATTGACCACGCCGTCAGGCACGCCCGCCTCGGCCAGGATGTCGGCCAGGGCCAGCATGCTGAGCGGCGTCAGCGAGGCCGGCTTGACCAGCACCGTGCACCCGGCCGCCAACGCGGGCGCGATCTTGCGCGCCCCCATGGCCGAGGGAAAATTCCAGGGCGTGACCAGCGCCACGACGCCTATGGGCTGGTGCTGGACCAGGATCCGGTAGCCGCCGGCCGGCGCGTGGCTGACCGATCCCAGGTTGCGGCAGGCCTCTTCCGAATACCAGCGGAAGAACTCCGCGGCGTAGCGGGTCTCGGCCCGGCTATCGGCCAGCGGCTTGCCGTTTTCCAGCGTGATGATGCGCGCCAGCTCCTCCAGCCGTTCCAGCATCAGCAGGTGGACCTTGCGCAGCACCTCGGCCCGGGTGCGGGGCGGCGTGTCGCGCCACGCGGGCAGGGCCGCCGCCGCCGCGTCGACGGCCGCGCGCGCGTCGTCCAGGCCGGCATCGGCCACCTGGGCGACCCGCTCGCCCGTGGCCGGGTCCGAGACCGTGAACGAACGCGGCTGGGCCGGCTTGGCCCAGTTGCCGTCTATGTAGAGATCGGTGGGCAGATTGGCGATGGATAGCATGGGGGTCTCGCGCATGAGCTCAGGCCGCGGTATCCATGGGATGCCGGCCGACGAAGAAATCGCCGTTGGGCGAGTCGGTGGGCGTCAGGCCCGACTTGACCAGCGCCTGCCGCAGGCTGTTCATGGTGTTCTCGTTGATGCGCATGGTCGGCTGGCGCACCGGGCCGCCGTTGAAGCCGTTGAGCCAGCCCTCGAACTTCCACAGCATGCGGTTCAGGAACTGGGTCTGCGAGGAATACGAGTTGGCCGCGGCGCGGGCCTTGCGCGCCGGCGTCAACTGCCAGTAGAGCCGGGTGGCCTCGTCGTACTTCTTCTCCTGGATCAGGTTGAAGATGCGCGGGATCATGCCGCCGTAGTATTCGGTGTCGCTGGTGCCGATGAACTGGATGGGCACGAGCTGGGCCAGCGCCAGGGCGTACTGTTCGAGCGGCATGGTCACGACCACGTCCTTGCTGAACAGGCGATAGGCCTCCACCCAGCCCATGATGCTGGGCATGCCGCCCTCGGCCTTCAGCGCGGCGATGTTCGGGCAGTCGTCCAGCAGGCGCCGGATCAGCGGCGCCTCGAGGTCGGACGGGTGCACGCGCTCGAAGCCCCAGTGCGGCACCTGGAACAGCATCACGCCCAGGTCCGTCGCGTCGCAGAAGGCCTTGGTGTAGTCGTAGATGTCCTGCGACGTGCGGGCGTAGAAGTTGGCCGGGTACGACAGCAGGATGAGTTCGGCACCGTTGCGCTCGGCAATCTTCGCCGCCTCGATGTTCTCTTCCAGCGTGTTGAAACTGGCGTGGTGAATGAGTTTCAGCCGCCCGCGCGATTCGTCGTTCGCCCAGGCGAAGAACTGCTCGTACTCGGGCAGCGTGATGGCCACTTCCGAGACCATCAGCGTGCCGGAGAAGCCCAGCTCGATCTCGTGGCGGATGTCGTGCCGGATGCCCTGCTCGTTCAGGCCCTTGAGGTCGGCGGTGAACGAGGGGATCACGACGTTGGCGACGCCGCGCAGGTGTTCGTGCGCCCAGTCGCGGGCTTCGTGTCGTTTGTAGGAGGCCATGTTCCAGTTCCTGGTCGAAGAAATCTATTGTTTGTAGGTAAAGGCAATGGGCAGCTCGACGGCCAGCCCCGCGTCGGTAGCCAGGTCGAAGACGAGCTCGGCCGCGACGATGTCCTGCAAGGCCGAGCCCACCGACTTGAACATCGGCAGCCGGGCACCGGCCGCGATCTCGCCGCGCACCAGCTGGTTGAGCGAGCGCAGCCTGGGCGCGAAATCGATACCGCGCGCCCGCGCCTCCAGCATGTCGCCGGACTCGGCGCTGACCTCGTCGGGCATGTCGCAGACGATGAGATCGCAGCGCTCCACCACCGAGGCGTCGATCTCGCGCTGTTGCGGCAGCGTGGAGCCGACCGACACCAGCACCATGCCGTCGCGCAGCGCGTCGGCATGCAGGATGGGGGTCTCGTCGCGCGACCGGGCGGCGGCGATGCCGATGTCGGCACCTTCCATGGCCTGCGCGGCGGTCGCGGCCGGCCGGCAGGGCACGCCCAGCATCGCCTCGAAATCACGCGCGAACTGCTCGCGGTTGGCCGGCGTCGGACTGTAGATCCGCAAGCTCTCGACCTGCCGCAGCGAGGCGATGGCCTGGACGTGGGCGCGCGCCTCGGCGCCGCTGCCCAGCACGCCCAGCCGCACCGGCCGCCGGGGCGCCAGGCAGTCGACCGCCAGCGCCGAGGTGGCCGCGGTGCGGTAGGCGGTGATCTTGTTGGCATCGAGCAGCGCGCGGATCTCGCCCGTGTCCTGGTCCGCCAGCGAGATCAGGTAGTTCATGCCGCGATTGCGGCCGCGGCCGAACACCTTGGCGCCCATGAAGCGCTTGCCGGGCGGCACGCTGGCCAGGGCGCGCAGCGACGCGCCGTCGCCCCGGGCGAAGGTGCGGGGCGGGCTGATGTGCTCGTCGTGGCGCTGGGCATAGGCATCGCGCAGCGCGGCCACCAGCGCGTCCCAGGTCAGCACCCGCTCGACCGCGTCGGTGCCGATGAAGACCGGCGCCGTGCCGCTCATTTGACCACCTCCCGCGTCTCGGTCGCGGCGATCCGGTGCGTGATGGCCGCGATCGACTTCACGTAGGATGCCCAGAACGTCGCGAACTTGGTTCCGGCGGAATACTTGACCTCGCCGCCCGCGCTGGACACGATCTTCTTGAACTCGGGATCGCCGGCCGCGGCCTCCACCGCCTGCCGGATCTTCCGCTCCACGGCCTCCGGCGTGCCGGAGGAAATGAACAGGGCCGTGCCCGCGACCGAGTCGAAGTCCACGCCGCCGTCCTTCATCCGCGGCAGGCCCGCGGGATCGGCCCAGGGTTCGTCGCCGGCCGTGGCCAGGTACTTCAGCCGTCCGGCCTTGACCTGGGTCAGCGACAGCGACCGCGACAGCAGCGCGAAATCGACCTCGCCGGCCACCAGCGCGGTCACCAGCGGACCACCCCCCTGGTAGGGAATGTGCCGCACCTTGATGTGCGCCGTGTCCGCGAACGCCGCGGTGCGCACGTGCACCTCGCCAAAGAAGCCGGTCGATCCGTAGGTCAGGGCATCGGGCCTGGCCTTGGCTGCCGCGATCAGTTCGGGAAAAGTCTTGTAGGGGCTGGCCTCGGGCACCACCATGGCCACCGGCTCGGCGCTCAGCATCGCGACGGGCGTGAGCTGCTCCAGCGTGAACGGCGGTTTCTGCTTGTTGACCACCGCCTGCTCGGGCAGGCTGGCCACGCTCAGCAGCGAGCACAGGATCGAGTAGCCGTCCGCCGGCGCGTTGGCGACCTGGCTCACGCCGATCGCGCCACCCGCCCCCGGGCGATTGATGACGACCACGGTCTGCTTGAGCGCGCGCTGGAGGGCGGGCTGCAACGCGCGAGCCATGTTGTCCGCCGTGCCGCCCGGCGGGAAGGGAACGATCAGGTTGATCGGCCGGTCGGGATACTCCGCCCGCGCGCCCGGCGCGGCGACCAGCGACAGGGCGGTGAACGCCGCGGCCCACAGCGTGGTTTTCATGATGGTCTGTCTCCATGAGAAGGTGGTCTTGTCGCGCTCTGGCGGCGCCTTGCGGACGGCCCGGCATCCGGGCCGCATGACGGTCATCGCGGCGCGACGAACCGGTTTTCGATCACGCCCAGCCCGTCGATCTCGATGCGGACGACGTCGCCCGCGGCCAGGTAGCGCGGCGGCGTCAGCCCCATGCCGACGCCAGCGGGCGTGCCCGTCGCGATGATGTCCCCGGGGTGCAGCGTGATGCCCCGCGAGCAGGTCTCGATCAGCGTCGGAATGTCGAAGATGAAATCGCGGGTGCCGGCGTCCTGCCTGAGCTCGCCGTTGACCCAGCAGCGCACGCGCGTGTCGGTCCCATCCAGCGCGTCGGCGGTCACCACCCACGGCCCCATGGGGCAGAAGGTATCGAAGGACTTGCCCAGGTCCCACTGCTGGTGCCGCATCTGCACATCGCGGGCGGTCACGTCGTTGACGATGGTGTAGCCATAGACGTGGCCCAGGGCCTCGTCGCGCGAGATGTTCTTGCCGCCCTTGCCGATCACCACGGCCAGTTCGGCCTCGTAGTCGATCTGGGTCGAGACCTCGCCCGGCAGCACGACGTCGTCCGCCGGGCCGACGACGCATTCCGGCACCTTGGTGAACACGATGGGCCACGCGGCCGGGTCGGTGTTGCTGGCCTTGAAGACCGAGCCCGACAGTTCCTTGGCATGGGCGTGGTAGTTCCGGCCGACGCAGAACACGTTGCGGCGGGGAACGGGAATGGGTGCTTCCAGGCGTACGCCGTCGAAGGGCACGGTCCTGCCGCGCAGCGTCCCGATGTCGACGCCTCGCGCGGCCATCTCGACCAGCGGCAGCACGCCCCGGTCCGCCGCGCCGTCGGGCAGGTCGAGCAGCGTGACATGGCGGGCGTCGTCGGAAACCATTCCCACATGGCGTTGGCCGTCGAGCATGAAAGTGGCGAGTCGCATGGCAGTCCTTGCTGGATGGTCGGATTCGCTATCTGGCCCGACCAATTGGTTTAATTTGGTTTTAAATGGTATTGATTTGTCGAACTATAAAGCCATTCTCTCACCAAATATACGGGGTTTTCACCTAGATTCACGGCGAATTTGCGCTTTACAATAAAACCAATTTGAACCAATCAAGGGCCAGCGCAACCATGTACCCGTCTCCCAGCCTCCAGGTCCGCACCGACCCCGTCCAGGCGCTGCGCACGGAACTGCTCGATGGCCTGCGCACCGGCAAGTGGGCGCCCGGCAGCCGGCTGCCGACCGAACGCAGCCTGTGCGCGGACTTCGGCGTCAGCCGGTCGGCCCTGCGCCGCGTGCTGCAGGAGCTACGGGACCAGGGCCTGATCGTGCAGAAGGTGGGAAGTGGAACCTATGTGTCGGACACGCCGTCCGGCACCGCGCCGGACATCGTGGCGGCGGCGGGCAAGCTGCTCACGATTCCCTCGGCCAGCCCGGCCGAAATCATGGAAGCCCGGCTGCTGCTCGAGCCCATGATCGTCGAGCTCATCGTCAGCAACGCGACCCTGGCCGACTTCGAACGGCTCGAGGCCTGCTGCGCCCGGTCCGAGACCGCCGACACGCTGGAGGAATTCGAGCACTGGGACAACGCGCTGCACGAGCACCTGGCGCTGGCCACGCACAACGCGCTGTTCGTGAGCGTGTTCAGGCTGCTGGCGGAGGTGCGCAACAGCGGGGAATGGGGCTTCCTGAAGAAAAAGATCGTGACGCCCGAGCGGCGCAGGGAATACGAGGCGGAACACCGCCGCATCGTGGAAGCCTTGAAGCATCGCGACGCGGACACCGCGCGGCGGGAAATCTTCGAACACATCGTGCACGCGCGGACCAATCTGCTGGGCCGGATCTGACGCTCCGGCCCGGGCGAACGCTCAGGCGCGCGCCGGCCGCCGTACCGACCTGAGCGTCCCGCTCTTGCCGCCGCCGCAGAAGAAGCGGTCGCCGCCATCGGATTCCAGTCCCGAGACCCCCGTGCCGGGCGGCATCTCCAGCCTGGCCAGAACCTCGCCGCTTTGCGCATCGATGCGCCGCAGGTCGCTGGCATCGCCTTCCCAGGTGCCGTGCCAAAGCTCGCCGTCCACCCAGGTCACGCCGGTGACGAAGCGCTCGGAGGTGATCGAGCGCAGGATCTTCCCGGTCTCGGGATCGATCTGGTGGATTTTGCGCGCGCGGTAGTGCCCGACCCACAGGGATCCCTCGGCCCATGCCAGCCCCGAGTCCTCGCCGCCGGCCGGCGACGGGATGGTGGCCAGCACACGGCCGGAGTCCGGGTCGATCTTGCGGATCTGGCCATCGGCGATCTGGTACAGGTGCCGGCCATCGAACGCGGTGCCTGCGTTTGCCGGCGTCTGGATCGAGCGCTGCACCTCGCCGCTGGCCGGATCCATGGCACAGAGCCGGTCGCCGATGGCGAACCAGACGTTCTTGCCGTCATAGGTCACGCCGTGCACGCCGTCGGCCTCGGGGAAAGGACCATATTCACGAAGGATGTGGGCTGTCGATGTCTTCATGGCGTCTGCTCGCTGCAAAAGTTGACGAAGAGGATGTCCATGGAGGCATCCTAGCCCTCCGGCAACGCGGCCGGGAGTAACAAGGTTGTCGCGAACCCCGGCACCGGCGGCATCAGCCAGCGGCGGGCCGGCCCCCGCCCGGTGGCCTGCACCCGGCCCGCCTCGGCCAGCTCATCCAGGGCCCGCTGCACGGTGCGCTGGCTGGCTCCCAGTGCCAGCGACAGCGCCGAGCTCGACCATGATTCGCCGTCCGCCAGCAGGGCCAGCACCGGCGCATGCGGCCCCTCGACCGGCCGCGTCAGCACCGCGACGTCGAGCGCCCGGCGCGGCGCCAGCGCGAAGCCGCGCCGGGTCGCCGCCACGTCGGCCAGCCCCGCCAGCGCCTTGCGCAAGCGACCGATTTCCACGCGCAGCCGCGCGCGATGCGTCTCGTCGGGATGCCGGGTACGGAAAGCACGTTCGATCAACGTCTCGCGCGCCACGTCGGCGGGCCAGGCTTCGCCCAGCGCACGCGCGAGCGCGAACAGCACCGGCCGCCGCGCCAGCGGGACCACCTGTCCCGCCTCGCGCACCGCGTGGCGGCAGGCATCGATCACCAGCGCATCCGAGGCCAGCAGCGTTTCCACCTCGGCCAGCGCAATCAGGCGCTCTTCTCCCCGCCACGCCAGCCGCGCCGCGGGCATGTCCAGCACGGAAGCCGCCTGCCGGACCTCGGCTTGCAGCGCGGGGATGCCGGCGCGGTTCGCGGCCTGTTCCGCGCGCGCCAGCGCGGCGCGGGCGGCGGCCGTGCGCAGGCGCCGCATCGCGATCCCCGCCGCCAGCAACTCATGGATGGCCACCGCCGCGACCGTGAGGGGACGGGCATCGACCCCGGCCAGCAAGTGCTCGGCCTCGTCCAGCCGGCCGATAAGCAGGCAGCGCCGGATTTCCAGCTGGCGCACGTGCGCGACATTGGCCAGATCGCCATGCGACTCGAGCGTGGCGCGCGCGGCGGCCAGCGCCTTGTCGGGCCAGGCCAGCTCGCGCGAGGCGAGCGCGATCTCGGCCTCGGCCACGATGCAGCGCGCGCGGGCCAGGGCCTGCCTCGTGCCGAACGCGCTGGCCGCTCGCCGCACCAGCATCCGGGCACGCGCGAACTCGCCAAGCTGGGCCATCGCGATGCCGCGCAGCGCCAGCGCCGGCGGATCGTCGCGCAGCGCCACGCGATTCAAGGCCCCGAAGGGATCACCCGCGGCCAGCGCCTGGGCGGCCTCGGCTATCAATGCATCCATCCGGATCCCGCCACATTTGTCACTCCCGCCGTCCGGCGGCCCGAACCTAATCTAGCACACGCCCCCCGCAGATACGTCGCGCCAGCCGGGCGCGGTCGACGGGACATCCAAGGAGAAAACGATGCGACATACGACAGGCACACGGGAAGAATGGCTGGCCGCGCGGCTGGACCTGCTGGAAGCCGAAAAGGCCTTGACGCGCCAGTCGGACGAACTGGCGCGGCGGCGCCAGGCGCTGCCCTGGGTGGTGGTCGACAAGGACTACCGCTTCGACATCGACCAGGGTCGCGCCTCGCTGGCCGACCTCTTCCAGGGACGCTCGCAACTGCTCGTCTATCACTTCATGTTCGGCCCCGACTACCAGGCCGGCTGTCCGTCCTGCTCGTCGATCGCCGACGGCTTCGACGGCTTCGCGGTCCACCTGGCCAATCACGACGTCATGCTCATGGCGGTCTCGCGCGCCCCGCTGGCCAGGCTGCGGGAATACAAGCAGCGCATGGGCTGGCGCTTCCCCTGGGCCTCGTCCCAGGACGCCGACTTCAACTTCGACTTCAGCGTCTCGCACACCGAAGCCCAGCAGTTCGAGCAAGGCATAGCCTACAACTACCGGCGCGAACCCGCCTGCGGGTGCCACCCGGCCCCCGCCGACAGCGGCCAGAGCCCCGAGGGCCGCCTGGCCGCGATGTGCAGCACCGACACCAACACCTACCTGCGCGAACGCCCCGGCATGAGCGCCTTCGCCATCCAGGACGGCACCGTCTATCACACCTACTCCACCTACGCGCGCGGTCTGGACGGGCTCTGGGGCATGTACCAGTGGCTGGACCGGGCGCCGTTGGGGCGCAACGAGCAGGGCGTGTGGTGGCGGCGGCGCGATGAGTACGGCAGGCGTTGAGCCGACAGCCGCGTCGCCCGCGCCGGCGGAACGGCGCGCCGGCCTGCGCTTTTTCGGCATGCTGGCACTGGCGATGGCCGCCGCCCTCCTCGCCTGGGCCACCGCCATGCGGATCATGGCCGGCATGGCCGTCCTGTGCGGGGACATGGCGATGTCCTGGCTACCCCCACCGGGCGGGACGTGGCTCGGCGTGCTGGCGGCCTTCCTGGGCATGTGGACGGCCATGGCGGTGGCGATGATGCTGCCTGCCGTCGCGCCCGCGCTGTGGCGCTATCGCCGCCGGCTGCATGCATCGGGCTCGCGCCGCGCGGACGGACTGGCCGCGACGGCCGCCCTGGGCTACTTCTGCACGTGGGCGCTGATCGGCCTGCTGGTGTTTCCGCTGGGCGCCATCGTGGCCGTGCTGGAGGCGCAGGCCCCCGCGCTGGCGCGCCTCGGCCCCGCGGCGGCGGGCCTGGCCGTCCTGGCGGGCGGCCTGTTCCAGCTCACCGCGTTCAAGGCCCGCTACCTGGCCGGTTGCCGCCTGGATGCCTGCGAGGCCATCCCGTGCGCGCGCCGCGGCGCGGCCTGGCGCCACGGACTGCGGCTGGGCCTGCGCTGCGGCGTGTCCTGCGCCGGCCTGACCGCCAGCCTGCTTGCCGTCGGCATGATGGACTGGCGGGCCATGGCGATCGCCGCGGCGGCCACGGCGGGCGAACGCCTCGCGCCCGGCGGCCTGCGGGTGGCGCGCATCGCCGGGCTGGTACTGGCCGCCGCCGGCATGTTCATGCTGGCGCGGGCGGCGCATTCGGCCTGAAGCACCAGAAAAAAACGGCGCCCCGAGGGGCGCCGTTTTTGCGGGGAACAGATGCCGCCCGGCTCAATCCAGCGTCAGGTTCAGGCGCTTGATCACCGCGCCCAGCGTCCGCTGTTCCTTCTTGATCAGCGCGGTCAGCTCGGCCGGGGTGGACGGCGCGGCGGTGAAGTACTGGGCGGTCAGCTGCTTCTGCACTTCCTCGCTCTTGATGATCTGCACCAGTTCCTTGTTCAGCCGGTCGACGATGGGCTGCGGCGTGCCGGCGGGCACCAGGATGGCTTGCCAGGAGATCACCTCGAAGTCGGGCACACCCTGCTCCGCCATGGTCGGCAGGTCGGGCAGCGCCGGGCTGCGCTTGGCGCTGGTCACGGCCAGGGCCTTGAGCTTGCCGTCGCGCACCTGCGGCATGGCGATGGCGGGCACCATGAAACCGGCCTGCACCTGGCCGCCCAGCATGGCGGTCACGACCTGCGGGAAGCCGGCGTACGGCACGTGCAGGATGTCCAGGTTCTCCTTGCCCTTGAGCAGTTCCATCGCCAGGTGGGCGGAGCTGCCGGCGCCGACGGTGCCGAAGTTCAGCTTGCCGGGTTCTTTCTTCACCAGCGAGGTGAAGGCGCCGACCGAGTCGACGTTCAGCGAGGGCGGCACGACCAGCACGTTGGGGCTGGTGGCGACCAGCGTGACGGGCGCGAGGTCCTTCAGCGGGTCGTAGTTGAGCTTGGAGTAGAGCGCGGGGGCGGTGGCCAGCGGTCCGTTGATGGTGAACAGCATGGTGTAGCCGTCCGGCGTGGCATGGGCCACCGTGCCGGTACCGATGTTGCCGCCAGCGCCGGGCTTGTTGTCGATCACGATCGCCTGGCCGAGCTGCTTGGCGAGCGGCTGCGAGATCACGCGCGCGATGATGTCGGGCGACGAGCCGGCCGGGAACGGCACGACCAGCTTGATGGGCCGGCTGGGCCAGTCATGCTGGGCGAAGGCGGGGGTGGCGGCCATGAGGCCGGCGGCCACGGCCGCGCCCAGAAGGCCGCGGCGCAGGGCCGACGCGGAAGAAGCGGAAGAATGCATGGATATCTCCGTTATTTGGTGTTGGACTGGCGGGCGGGGCTGCTTCAGACCGCGTCGCTGTTCTTGACCCATCGGTCCACATGTACCGGCTGCGCGCTGGCCAGGCGGTCCAGCAGGCGGTCGATATCCGTGTCGACGATCAGCGCCTCGAGATGCACCGCGCGCACGAAACCCTGTTCATGGGCATGGCGAGCGAAGGCAAGCAAGGCATCGTAATAGCCGTTGGCGTTGAGCAACCCCACCGGCTTGGAGTGGTAGCCGATCTGTTGCCAGGTCAGCACCTCGAAAAGTTCGTCCAGCGTGCCGAAACCGCCGGGCAGCGCGACGAAGGCGTCCGAGAGTTCGACCATGCGGGCCTTGCGGGCATGCATGGTCGGCACGACGTACATGTCGGTCAGGCCCTTGTGGCCGACCTCTTTTTCCCACAGCCGTTCGGGGATGACGCCGGTCACCTGCCCGCCCGCCTCGAGCGCGGCATTGGCCACGTGCCCCATCAGCCCGACACTGCCGCCGCCATATACCAGCCGCATTCCCCGCCCCGCCACCGCGCGCCCGAAGTCGCGCGCCACGTCGGCAAAGAAAGGATCGTTCCCGGCACTGGCGCCGCAATACACACAAACCGCATCCATCTAAATTCCCTCGACTTTTGGATCCCTGGCCAGCAGGCGCGACACTGCCTGCGCCGGCGGCACGCGGTCGAACAGCACCGCGCAGACGGCCTCGGTGATCGGCATCTCGACCCCGCGGCGGCGAGCCAGGTCGCGCACGGCCGGCGCGCAGCGCACGCCCTCGGCCACCTGGGTCATGTCGCCCAGGATCTCGTCCAGCGACCGGCCGCGGCCGATCTCCAGGCCGACGTGGCGGTTGCGGGACAGGTCCCCGGTGGCGGTCAGGATCAGGTCGCCCAGTCCGGTCAGGCCGGAGAAGGTGTCTGCCTGCGCGCCCAGGGCCACGCCCAGGCGCGTCATCTCGGCCAGGCCGCGGGTGATGAGGGCGGCACGGGCGTTGGCGCCCATGCCCAGGCCATCGCCGATGCCGCAGGCGATGGCCATGATGTTCTTGACGGCCCCCCCCACCTCGACGCCGACGATGTCCTCGCTGCCGTAGACGCGGATCGCGCCGCCGTGCAGCGCATCGGTGACGCGGCCGCGCAGTTCCGCGCTGGCGCTGGCGATGGTCAGCGCCACCGGCAGGCCCCGCGCCACTTCCTTGGCGAAAGACGGCCCCGACAGGACACCGGTGGACAGCCCCGCCGCACCGGCGAACGCGGCCTCGGCGATGGCGTGCGGCAGGCGGCCGGTGTCCGCGTCCAGGCCCTTGCAGGTCCAGGCCACCGCCAGGTCGTTCAGGCCGTGGCGGGCCACGCCCGCCGCCACCTCGCGGCAGGCCTGCTCCATGCCGGCCACCGGCACGCCCAGGATCAGCAGCGGGCGCGGGGCGCCGCGCAGGTGCTCGAACAGGTCGTCGAGGTCGCTGGTGCAGCCCAGGTCCTGCGGCAGCGCGACCCCGGGCAGGTAGTCGGCGTTCTCGTGGGTATCGGCGATGCGGCGCGCCAGCTCGGGCCGGCGGGCCCACAGCATGGTGGCATGGCCCCGGGCGCAGGCGGCGGCCAGGGCCGTGCCCCAGCTGCCCGCCCCCAGGACGGCGACGCGCAGGCCCGGCGCCATGTCCGCCACGGTGCTGGCGCCGCTCAGTGCTTGGTGCCCGGCGGCAGGATCAGGCCGGCGTCGTTGCCGGCCTGGGCCACCTGCTGCTCGGCGGCGGCCTGGGCCACGCGCTGCTCGTAGATGGCCTGGAAGTTGACCTCGGCCAGGTGCAGCGGGGCCATCGACGCGCGGGTGATGGCGTCGGCGATGTTGCTGCGCAGGTAGGGGTAGATGATGCCGGGGCAGGCGATGCCCAGGATGGGGTCGAGCTGTTCCAGGGGGATGTTGGCCAGTTCGAAGATGCCGGACTGCTTGCCTTCGACCAGGTACAGGACCTTGTCGCCGACCTTGGTGGTCACGGTGGCGGTCACGGTCACTTCGAAGACGGTCTCGGCCAGCGCCTGGGCGCCGACGTCGATGGCGACCTCGACCCCGGGCTGCTCGGTTTCCAGGAAGATCTGGGGCGCGTTGGGCAACTCCAGCGACAGGTCTTTCAGGTAGACGCGCTGGATGTTGAACACGGGGGCTTGCTGCTCTTGATTATCGGACATGGGAGAAAGTCTGGAAACGGAAAGCCTGCTGGCTGAACCCGGCCCCCGGTACGCGCGGGGCCGAAACGTATGCACCAAAAGAACATGCCGGGGACACGCCCCGGCCACAACGAAATCAATGGTCCTGCTTCGCCGGGCCGGCAAGCAGCGGTTGCAGCCCGCCCGCGCGGTCGAGCGCGGCGAGTTCGTCGAAACCGCCCACGTGCGTATCGCCGATGTAGATCTGCGGCACCGTGCGCCGGCCGGTACGCTCGATCATCTCGGCCCGGCGCTCGGGCTCGGCGTCGATGCGCACCTTCTCGATCTCCTGCACGCCGCGCTGCTTGAGCAGCATCTCGGCGCGCATGCAAAAGGGGCAATACCCCGTCGAATACATCAGGACTTTCTGCATGGCGCTATCCCTTCGCAATGGGCATGCCCGCCTGCACCCAGCCGGACAGGCCGCCCGACAGGCTGCTGACTTCGGCGAAGCCCTGGGCCTTGAACTGAGCCACCGCCTTGGCCGCGTCGCGGCCGTTGCTGCCCACCAGGATGAGCGGCTTGTTCTTGGGCAGGCCGGCCGCCTTCTGCGCCAGGTCGGCCAGCGGCACGCTGCGCGACTGGGCGATGTGGCCAGCCGAGAAGTCGGCCGCCGGGCGCACGTCGACGAACACCGCCTGGCGCTGGTTCGCCGCGGCCGTGGCCTCGGCCGCGCTCATGGCGCCGCCGGACTGGCCGCCGCGCAGCGATTGCCACAGCAGCAGGCCGCCCGAGACGAGAGCCAATGCGATCAGGAGAATGTTGTCGAGGATGAATTTCACGAGCGGACCCTGGGAAACCTGGTGAGAGGAACACACGTGCCGCCGGCCGGACAGCCTGGCGTTACGCGCGCTTACGAATTCGCAAAACGGCGGGAAAACCACATGATCCGCCGGTTTTTTGCCATTGCGGCGGCCCGATTCCGGTCCCACGGCAAAGACAATGCCGCAGGATTATAAAATGTCGGGATAGGCAGCCGTTTTTTCAACGGGCTGCCGTCCGTCCCCGCCGTTTTCCGGGCGGGCAGCCGAATTGTATTCAACCTTTACGCGCAGCGCCCCTGCGCTCCTGGGACATGGTCAAACTCGTACTGATGCGTCACGGCGAAAGCCAATGGAACCTTGAAAACCGCTTCACCGGCTGGACCGACGTCGACCTGACGGACAAAGGCCGCGAAGAGGCCCGCAAGGCGGGCGAACTGCTCAAGCAGGAAGGCTACGATTTCGACCTCGCCTACACCTCGGTCCTGCGCCGCGCGATCCGCACCCTGTGGATCGCCCTGGACGCCATGGATCACATGTACTTGCCGATCGAGCACAGCTGGCGCCTGAACGAGCGCCACTACGGCGCCCTGCAGGGCCTGAACAAGGCCGAGACCGCCGCCCAGTTCGGCGAAGAGCAGGTCCTGGTGTGGCGCCGCGCCTACGCCATCCCGCCCAATCCCCTGGCGGCCGACGACGAGCGCCATCCGCGCTTCGACCCCCGCTACGCCGGCCTGGCCGCCAGCGAGCTGCCGGCCACCGAGTGCCTGAAGGACACCGTGGCCCGGGTCGTTCCCTACTGGAACGAAACCATCGCGCCCTCGCTGAAGGCCGGCAAGCGCGTGCTGATCGCCGCCCACGGCAACAGCCTGCGCGCGCTGATCAAGCACCTGGACGGCATTTCCGACGACGACATCGTGGGCCTGAACATCCCCACGGCCCAGCCGCTGGTCTACGAACTCGACGACGACCTCAAGCCCATCCGCCACTACTACCTGGGCAACGCGGACGAGATCGCCGCGGCCATGGCCGCCGTGGCCGCGCAAGGAAAGGCCAAGGCCAAGTGAAACGGCTCGCGGCGATACTGCTGATCGCGCTGTCCGCTGCGTCGGGCTGGCCGCTTGCCGCGGCCGCCGCCGACGCGGGCAAGGCGTCCTCCGACCCGGCCGCCGTGGCGCGCGAGCGCGAAGCCCTGCGCAAGCGGCTGGAGGCGCTCAAGAAGGACATCGCCGAGGGCGAGGAAGAACACGCCGACGCCGCCGACGCCTTGAAGGAGTCGGAACAGACCATCTCCAAGGTCAACCGCCGGCTGGTCGAGCTGAGCAACGCCCAGCGCCGCGCCAACGCCGAGCTGGAGCGCCAGAAGCAGGCCATCGCCGAGAAGGAAAAGAACCTGGCCCAGCGCCAGGCGCACCTGGCCGACCTGCTGCGCCGCCAGTACGCGGTGGGCGGGCTCACGCCCTGGGGCGCGCTGCTGTCGGGCGACGACCCGCAGCGGCTCAACCGCAATCTTGCCTACCTGGGCTACATCGCCCAGGCCCGGGCCACCACCGTGACCGAACTGCAGGGCGAGCTGGACGAGCTGGCCCAATTGCGCGCCCAGGCCGACACCAAGCGCGGCGAACTCGAACAACTGGCTTCCGAGGAAAACAACCAGCGCCAGGAACTGCTCAAGCAGTCCGACCAGCGCCGCAAGGTACTGGCCGACATCTCGTCCAAACTGAGCAGCCAGCGCCGCCAGGCCGCCAGCCTGGCGCGCGACGAGCGGCGCCTGTCGCGCGTGATCGAGGACCTGACCCGCATGCTGGCCAAACGCGCCGAGGAAGCCCGCCGCAAGGCCGAGCAGGCGCGCAAGGCGGAACTCGCCCGCCGGGCCGAGGAAGCGGCCAGGCGCGCCGCCGCCCAGCGCGCCGCCGAACAGGCCGCGCGCGAAGCGGGCAAGCCTCCCCCGCCGCCGCCACCCGAGCCGCCGCCGGAGCGGGCCGTCGCACGCAACGACACCCTGCCCGACGCCTCGCTGTCCGGCCAGTTCGAGAAGCTGCGCGGCCGCCTGCGCCTGCCCGTGCGGGGCGACATCGTCGGCCGCTTCGGCGCCGCCCGCGGCGAAGGCGGCACCTGGAAGGGCGTCTTCATCCGCGCCAGCGAAGGCACCGAGGTGCGGGCCGTGGCAGCCGGCAAGGTGGTCTTCGCGGACTGGCTGCGGGGCTTCGGCAACCTCCTGATCATCGACCACGGCAGCCAGTACCTGTCGATTTACGGCAACAACCAGTCGGTGCTTCGCCACGTCGGCGACGACGTCAAGAGCGGCGACATCGTGGCCAACGTGGGCGCCACCGGAGGACAGGCGGAATCGGGCCTATACTTTGAACTGCGGCACAAAGGCGCGCCGTTCGACCCGCTGCGGTGGGCCTCGTTGCGCTGACCCCCCTACCCGGATATCCTGATTGCACGCGCATTTGCGCGCCTTCCCCAGCACATTCAACCTATCGACGAGAACCCGCGAGGCCCCTGGGATGTCAAACGTTGGACGTCCCCAACCGGGGCCCGGAGGAATACATGGGCAGCAAGAGTAAAGTTCGCAGTATCGGCCTGGTCAGCTTGGGCGTGGTCGCCGGCGTCCTGGTCAGCCTGGGCATCACCGCCGTGGCCCAACGGGAAACCCGCGGCCCCTTGCCGCTGGAAGAACTCCGGCAGTTCTCGAATGTCTTCGCCACCATCAAGAACAACTACGTCGAGCCGGTCGAGGACAAGAAGCTGATCGACGGCGCCATCGCCGGCATGCTGTCCGACCTCGACCCCCACTCGGCCTACCTGGACGCCGATGCCTACCGCGAAATGCAGACCGCCACGCAAGGCGAGTTCGGCGGCCTGGGCATCGAGGTCGGCACCGAGGACGGCTTCGTCAAGGTCATCTCGCCCATCGAGGACACCCCCGCCGCGCGCGCGGGCGTCAAGGCGGGCGACCTCATCATCAAGATCGACGACAAGTCCACCAAGGGCCTGCTGCTGAACGACGCGGTCAAGCTGATGCGCGGCAAGCCCAAGACCTCGATCACCCTGACGCTGGTGCGCAAGAACGAGGCGCAGCCCATCGTCGTCAAGATCGAGCGCGACATCATCAAGGTCCAGAGCGTGCGCAGCAAGACGCTGGACGGCAATACCGCCTACGTGCGGATCGCCCAGTTCCAGGAACAGACGGGCGCCGACCTCGCCACGCACCTCGAACGCCTGGGCAAGAGCGGCGTGCCGAAGGCGCTGGTGCTGGATCTGCGCAACGACCCGGGCGGCCTGCTGCACAGCGCGATCGCGGTCTCGGCCGCCTTCCTGCCGCAGAACACCCTGGTGGTCTCCACCGACGGCCGCACCGCCGACGCCAAGCGCAAGTACCAGACCAACCCGGCCGACTACCTGCGCAGCAGCGACGACTACATCAAGCGCCTGCCGGCCTGGACCAAGACCGTGCCCATGGTGGTGCTGGTGAACGCCGGCTCGGCCTCGGCCTCGGAAATCGTGGCCGGCGCGCTGCAGGACCAGAAGCGCGCCCGGGTGCTGGGTGCCCAGACCTTCGGCAAGGGCTCGGTGCAGGTGATCCTGCCGATCTCGCGCGATTCGGCCATCAAGCTGACCACCTCGCGCTACTACACGCCCAACGGACGCTCCATCCAGGCCAAGGGCATCGTGCCCGACTACCCGGTCACCGATACGCCCGAGGGCGATCTGTACGAGCGGCCGCGCGAAGCCGACCTGGCCAAGCACCTGCTGAACGACAAGGATCCCAACGGCGAGATCAAGTCGGCGGCGCAGGATCCGGCCAAGGCCGCCGAACGCAAGGCCATCAAGCCGATCGAATTCGGCAGCGCCGACGATTTCCAGCTCGCGCAGGCGATGAACCTGCTGGCCGGCAAGCCGGTGCAGCTGGCCAAGGCGGAAGACGTGGCCAAGGCCGCCGCCGAACTGGCCGAGCGCAACAAGACCCCCGCCGAAAAGGCCAAGGACGCCACGAAGGACGAGAAGCCCGCCGCGCCCGTCCCCGCGCCGCCCGAACAACCCGTTCCCGCGCCGGCCAAGTGAACGACGAGCAGCTACTGCGCTATTCGCGGCATGTGCTGCTGGACGAAATCGGCATCGAAGGGCAGCAGCGCCTCCTGGAGGCGCGTGCCCTGATCGTCGGGGCGGGCGGCCTGGGGTCGCCCGCCGCCTTCTACCTGGCCTCGGCGGGCGTGGGCAATCTGGTGCTGGCCGACGACGACACCGTCGACCTGACCAACCTGCAACGCCAGATCCTGCACACCACCGACCGCGTGGGCCGCTACAAGGCCGAATCCGGCAAGCAGACGCTGGCCGCCATCAACCCCGAGGTCGCCGTCCAGGCCCTGACCCAGCGGCTGATGGACGAGGCGCTTGACGCCCAGGTGGCCGCCGTCGACATCGTGCTGGACTGCACCGACAACTTCGCGACCCGCCACGCCATCAACCGCGCCTGTGTCCGGCACCGCAAGCCGCTGGTATCGGGCGCGGCCATCCGGTTCGACGGCCAGGTCGGCGTGTTCGACCTGCGGCGGGACGACGCGCCGTGCTATCACTGCCTGTTTCCCGATGGCGAGGACGTGGACGAAGTCAATTGCGCCACCATGGGCGTATTCGCGCCGCTGGTGGGCATCGTCGGCTCGACCGAGGCGGCCGAGGCGATCAAGCTGGTGGCGGGCATCGGCACCAGCCTGTCGGGGCGCCTGCTGATGCTGGACGCGCTGGCGATGAAGTGGCACGAAGTGCGGGTGGGCCGGGACGCGGGCTGCCCGGTATGCGGCCAGCGTCCCGGGAGGTCCCCATGAAAATCAAGCACATCGCGCTGGTCGTCCCCGATCTCGAGGCCGCCGCCACCTTCTACGAAACCGCCTTCGACATGAAGCGCGTCGGGCGCGACGACCTGGAAATGGGCTCGGGCATCTACCTGTCGGACGGCAGCACCAACCTGGCGCTGCTGCAGTACAAGGAAGGCCATCCGCTGGCGCCGTCCAGCGGTTTTGCCGGCGTGCACCACTTCGGCTTCCAGGTCGACGACCTGGCCGAGGCCGAGCGCCGGATCGAGGCGGCGGGCGGCAAGTTCTTCTTTTCGCTCGGCAACGATCCGGAAAAGAAGAACTTCGAGAAGAAGTTCAAGGACCCCTTCGGCGTGGTGTTCGACATCTCGAAAAGCGGCTGGGAAGGCACCAGCCGGGACTGACCGCCGGGCGGCGGCGATCAGGCCAGCATGATCTGGATCTGCACGTCCAGGAACTCCGACGGCGACTTCTTCCAGCCGCTCTTGGCATAGCGCTGCCAGCGCCCCAGGATGAAATGCAGGATCAGGCTGGCGCGCGCGTGGATGTCGTCGGTGGGAGGCAGCTCGTTCAAGGCCAGCGCGTTGCGCAGGCACTGCCGCAGCGAGGCCTCGATGCGGTCCAGGAACTGGTTCATGCGTTCCTGCAGCCGCTCGTCCTCGGACACCAGCGCATCGCCGATCAGCACCCGCGTCATGCCCTTGTTGCGCTCGGCGAAGGTCAGCAGCATCAGGATCGCCTTGCGCGCCTGGGCGAGGCCGCTGGTCTCGGATTCGGAAATGACGTTGAACAGGCCGAACACCGAGGTCTCGATGAACTCGATCAGGCCCTCGAACATCTGGGCCTTGCTGGCGAAATGCCGGTACAGCGCGGCTTCGGAAACCTGGAGACGCGCGGCCAGCGCCGCGGTGGTGATGCGTTCGCCCTTGGGGTGCTCGAGCATCTCGGCCAGCATCTGAAGGATCTGGGTCTTGCGCTCGCCCGTCTTGCTAGAGGCCATGTCGCGGTGGGTTTCCGTGCAAAGGAGGAAAAATCGCCCGCTTCGAAGAGCCGACTCCAGCGGAAACGGCTAGCTGCGGCGCAGGGCGCGACGCTGTAACAACAAGTGACTGACGGAGTTTACTTGAAGGTCGATGAAAAGCGGACGTCCTCGATGCGTCTTGGCGAACGGCGTGCCCGGATGCCGCACGTAGACCGTGCGCATGCCGGCCCTGCGGGCACCGCGCAGGTTGGCGGACGTGTCCTCGACCAGCACGGAATTGTTAGCGCTTACTCCCTCCATCGCCATGACGTGGCGCATCAGGGCCGGTGAAGGCTTGACCCGGAATTCGCCGTGGAACCGCATGTCCTCGACCGCCCAGAGACTGTCGAAGCAGTGCAGGATGCCCAGGTGGCGGAGAATGGTGCGGGCGTAATTATGTGGCGCGTTCGTCAACAGGATCTTGCGTCCGGGCAGCCGTGACAACCGGTTACGCAAATCCTTGTCGGCGCGCACCAGCGGACGGATGTCGAAGCTGTGGCTGCGGTGCAGAAACTCCGCCGGCGACACGCCGTGGTGCCGGACCATGCCGATCAGCGTCGCGCCGTAGCGCTGCCAATAGCGCTTGCGCAGCACATGAGCCTCTTCCTCGGACACGTTCAGCGTCTCCATGACCGCCTGGGTCATGGACAAATCGATGTGCGAGAAAATGGCGTGCGAGGCATCGTGCAGCGTGTTGTCAAGGTCGAAGAACCAGACCGGCTGCCCCTTCCCCGCTCCCACCGGCCGCCGCGTCACCCGCACCCGGCTCAGCGGCCGCCGCACCTGCCGCCGCGGCGCCGACGCCACCGAAGGCACGCCGGTCACCGCCGCCGCCACTTCACTTACGTAGAGGTCCCCCCCTACGCGCTGCGCGCGCCCCCCAGGGGGCGATGCGGGCGGACCGGCGGAGCCGGATCCGCCGCATCCTGGGTCCGAAGAAAACGATGCGAGAGTTTGTGTGGATATATCCTGACTCATGAACGAAAACTACCCTCAACCAAACGGTGAGTTGCCAGGGCACAGCGGATCCGGCTCTGCCGGTCCGCCAGTGCCGCCCCCTGGGGGGCGCGCGTAAGCGCGTAGGGGGGGCCTTCTACTAGTGGCTTTTGATCATGGTTCCCACGCCTTGCGCGGTCAGGATTTCCAGCAGCAGACAGTGTTCGACGCGGCCGTCGACGACGTGCACGGAATTCACGCCGCTCTTGGCGGCTTCCAGGGCCGACGAGATCTTGGGCAGCATGCCGCCCGAGATGGTGCCGTCGGCGAACAGCTCGTCGATCTTGCTGGCGGTCAGGCCGGTCAGCAGGTTGCCGTTCTTGTCCAGCACGCCCGGGGTGTTGGTCATCATGATCAGCTTCTCGGCGTGCAATACCTCGGCGATCTTGCCGGCCACCAGGTCGGCGTTGATGTTGTAGGCCATGCCGTCCTCGCCGAAGCCAATGGGCGAGATGACGGGAATGAACTGGTCGTCCTGCAGCGCCTTCACCACCGACGGATCGACCGACGCGATCTCGCCCACGAAGCCAAGGTCCAGCTGCGCGCCGGGGTTGTTCTTGTCCGGCATCAGCATCTTGCGGGCGCGGATCAGGCCGCCGTCCTTGCCGGTCAGCCCCACGGCCTTGCCGCCGAACTCGTTGATCATCATCACGATGTCCTGCTGGACCTGGCCGCCCAGCACCCACTCCACCACTTCCATGGTCTCGGCGTCGGTCACGCGCATGCCCTGCACGAAGGTGCCCTGCTTGCCGACGCGCTTGAGCGCATCGTCGATCTGCGGGCCGCCGCCGTGCACCACGATGGGATTGAGGCCCACCAGCTTGAGCAGCACCACGTCATGCGCGAAGCTGCGCTGCAGGCGCTCTTCCGTCATGGCGTTGCCGCCGTACTTGACCACGATCGTCTTGCCATGGAAACGGCGGATGTACGGCAGGGCTTCGGCCAGCACGCCGGCCTTGATCCGTGGCGTGAGCGTAGCCAGCGGCCCGTGTTCGGAAGACGAGGAATCTGCTTGGTTGGTGTCGGTCATGGCGGCGCGCCTGAGGGAAGGAATGGCAAACAGGCTCAATTGTAGCCACTGCGCCCGCCGGATTCCGTCCACAGGATATCCCGCCGTTATCCCGGGCTTGTCCCGGCCTTTTCCCCAGGCTTGTCCGCAGGGCTGTCCACGGCTTTCCCACAGAGTTCCACACAGCTTTTCCACATGGCCGCCCCCGGTTGTCCACCTGATTTCCCCAGGAAACCCACAGCTTGCCCACAGCCTTTCCACACCGTTGCCCACAAGTTTTCCACATGGGTTTCCAACGGCTTTCCACAGCCTTGTCCCCAGGGTTGTCCACCGCAGCCGGCACGGCTTGAAATACCGGCGAACGACCGTATTTACCTTGACATGATGGCAAGGTCTAGAATCCGCTCCATCTGCCAAGGAGATTGCCATGCAAGCGCTGAACATAGGACAGGCTTCCGACGCCTCAGGCGTTTCGGCCAAGATGATCCGGCATTACGAATCCATAGGACTGATACCGCCCGCCCACCGCACCGAGTCCGGCTATCGGCTCTACGGCGAAAGCGACGTCCATATGCTGCAGTTCATCCGCAACGCGCGCGACCTGGGCTTTTCCATTCCCCAGATCGGGACGCTGCTGGAACTGTGGAACGACCGCGGCCGGCCCAGCGCCGAGGTCAAGCGCCTGGCCTGCGCGCACATCGATGAACTGGACGAGAAGATCCGCGGTCTACAAGCCATGAAGGCCACGCTGGAGCAGCTAGCCTCCCATTGCCACGGCGACCACCGTCCGGACTGCCCCATCCTGAGCGGCCTGGCCACCCCCGGCATGGGCACGCGCGGCCTGGCCGAGCACACCTGCAACGGATGAAACCAATCCCCATGCCCGGGCGGCGCGCTGGTGGACCCTGTTAGCATTTCAGGTATCGGCGGCCAGCCCGCCGCGTCTATCGCCAGAAGGAGAACGCAGTGAAACGTCTACTCGCCCTGATCGCCACGGTCGCCGCCCTCGCGCTGACCGCGGGCGCCGCGCTTGCGCAGGCGCTCAATGCCGAAGGCGAGGTGCGCCGCATCGACGCGGCGAACGGCAAGGTCACCCTCAAGCACGGCCCCATTTCGAACCTTCAGCTGCCGGCCATGACGCTGGTCTTCAAGGTAGCGGACCCCTCGATGCTGAACCAGATCAAGGCCGGCGACAACGTGCGCTTCGCCGCCGACAAGATCAACGGCCAGTACACCATCACGGCCATCCAGCCGAAATAAGGCCTAGAGCACGTAGCGCGCCAGGTCCTGGTGCGCCGCGGCTTCTTCCAGCTGCCGGTTGACGTATTCGGTGTCGATGCGCACCACTTCCCCGCTCTTGCGGGTCGCATCGAACGACAGCTCTTCCAGCAGCTTTTCCATCACCGTGTACAGCCGGCGCGCGCCGATGTTCTCGGTCTTCTCGTTCACCGCGAAGGCCAATTCGGCCAGGCGCTCGATGCCCTCGTCGGTGAACTCCAGCCTGACGCCTTCGGTCTCGAGCAGCGCCGTATATTGCTTGACCAGCGAGGCGTCGGTCTCGGACAGGATGCGCACGAAATCCTTGGCCGACAGCGAATCGAGCTCGACCCGGATCGGGAAGCGCCCTTGCAACTCGGGGATCAGGTCCGACGGCCGCGACAGGTGGAAGGCCCCCGACGCGATGAACAGGATGTGATCGGTGCGCACCATGCCGTACTTGGTGTTGACGGTCGTGCCCTCGACCAGCGGCAGCAGGTCGCGCTGCACACCCTGGCGCGAGACGTCCGAGCCGCTGGTTTCCTGGCGGGTGGCGATCTTGTCGACTTCGTCCAGGAACACGATGCCGTTCTGCTCGACGCTGGCCAGCGCCTTGGTACGCAGCTCTTCCTCGTTCACGCGGCGGCCCGCTTCCTCGTCCACCAGCAGCTTGAAGGCTTCCTTGATGCTCAGCTTGCGGACCTTTTTCTTGCCCTGGGCCATGCCGGCGAACATGCCGCGGATCTGCTCGGTCATTTCCTCCATGCCCGGCGGCGACATGATCTCCATCTGCGGCACGGACTGGGCCACTTCGATCTCGATCTCCTTGTCGTCCAGCTGCCCTTCGCGCAGGCGCTTGCGGAAAGTCTGGCGCGCGGCATTGTCGTCACGCTGGGGATTGCCCATCGCGTCGCGCGCGGGCGGGACCAGCACGTCCAGGATGCGGTCCTCGGCGGCGTCCTCGGCCTGCGTGCGCACCCGGCGCATCTCCGCTTCACGCACCTGCTTGACGGCCACCTCGGCCAGGTCGCGGATGATGGTGTCGACGTCGCGGCCCACGTAGCCCACCTCGGTGAACTTGGTGGCCTCGACCTTCACGAAGGGCGCATCGGCCAGCTTGGCCAGGCGGCGCGCGATCTCGGTCTTGCCCACGCCCGTCGGCCCTATCATCAGGATGTTCTTGGGATGGATCTCGTGGCGCAGCGGCTCGGCCACCTGCTGGCGGCGCCAGCGGTTGCGCAGCGCAATGGCCACTGAACGCTTGGCGCGGTCCTGGCCGACGATGTACTTGTCCAGTTCGGAGACGATCTCACCGGGGGTCATCATGTTCATTCCAGTACCTCGACGGTGTGATGCTGGTTGGTGTAAATGCAGAGATCGCCCGCGATCGCCAGCGACTTCCTGACGACGTCCTCGGGCGCCATGTCGGTGTTCTGCAGCAGCGCCAGGCCGGCGGACTGCGCATAGGCGCCGCCCGAGCCGATGGCCGCCAGGCCGTGCTCGGGTTCCAGCACGTCGCCGTTGCCGGTCAGCACCAGCGTCGATTCCCGGTCGGCCACGATCAGCATGGCTTCCAGCCGGCGCAGCACGCGGTCGGTACGCCAGTCACGCGTCAGGTCCACCGCCGCGCGCAGCAGGTGGCCCTGGTGTTTTTCCAGCTTGCCCTCGAAACGCTCGATCAGCGTGAAGGCATCGGCCGTGGCGCCGGCGAAACCCGCCAGCACCGAATCCTTGTACAGGCGGCGCACCTTGCGGGCGCTGCCCTTCATGACGATGTTTCCCAGGGTGACCTGCCCGTCGCCGCCCAGGGCAACGCGGTTGCCGCGGCGCACGCTGATGATGGTCGTGCCGTGGAATTGTTCCATTTGCTCTTCCTGATGGGCCCGTGGCCCCGCGCTGGCGCGCCGGGCCGACGAGCGAAAACGACTGCTACGGTAGGTGGGGGCGCGAAAGTCCCGATTCAAGGCCGACCGGGCAAAAAAACGGCGCCAGAGGCGCCGTTCATACGGATCGCGCGGACGATCGCGTCAGTCGCCGTACAGCTTCTGCCGCAGTTCGCGGCGCTGCTGCGCCTCCAGCGACAGCGTGGCCGTGGGCCGCGCCAGCAACCGGGCAACGCCGATGGGCTCGCCGGTTTCCTCGCACCAGCCGTACTCGCCCGACTCGATGCGGCCCAGGGCCTGCTGGACCTTCTTCAGCAGCTTGCGCTCGCGGTCGCGGGTGCGCAGTTCCAGCGCATGCTCTTCCTCGATCGTGGCGCGATCGGCCGGATCCGGCACGAAAGGCGTCTCGCGCAGGTGCTCGGTGGTTTCACCTGCGTTCTGCAGCAGCTCGCGTTCGATTTCCTGGAGCCGGCTCTTGAAAAAGGCAAGCTGCGCTTCGTTCATATAGTCGGCCTCGGGCATGGCCAACAACTCTTTTTCAGAGAGCACGGCCTCGGCCGGCTTGGTCATCACGTTTTCCAACGCGTCCTCCTGAGTGACTTTTAAGGTTTTGCTCGACGCTTTCGTTGCCATGAAAATGCTCCGCGCGAATCAATAAGGCTTTCCAATTCCCACACAGCACCGCATATTCCAATCGCTCCCGGCAAGCCGGGTATCCCACCATGGGCGCCGCGGATCCGGCTCCGCCGGTCCGCCAGCGCCGCCCCCTGGGGGGCACGCGTCAGCGCGTAGGGGGGGGCGACCTACACCAGACATTGCTCCAGGCCGTGCATGAAGACATCGCGGGGCAGGTTGCGGCCGATGAAGACCAGTTTGCTGCCGCGTTTTTCGCCCGGCGCCCAGGCCCGGCCGGCATCGGCGCCCATCAGCATGTGCACGCCCTGGAACAGCATCCGGCGGTTCACGCCACTCATGTACAGAATACCCTTGTACCTCAATAAATCGGTTCCGTACACCTGCACCACGCCACCCAGGAATTCCTCCAGGCGCATGGGGTCGAACGGCTTGTCCGACTTGAACACGAAGGCGCCGATGGCGTCGTCGTGATGGTGGTGGTGATGGCCGTGCGCATGATGATGGCCGGGGTCGTTGCAGCCGTCGACCGCGCACTGCTCGCCATGTTCGTGACCGTGGTCGTGGCCATGATCGTGCCCGTGATCATGGTCATGGCCGTGGTCATGCGCCGCGGCATCGGGATGTTCGTCGGCCAGGAACTCCGGATCGATGTCCAGGATGGCGTTCAGGTTGAAGCCATTGATGTCCAGGATTTCCTTCAGGTCGACTTCGCCGAAGTTGACCGGCGTGATCGTGGCGCGCGGGTTGATGTGGACCAGGCGCGAACGCAGGGCCTGGTAGTCGGCGTCGTCGACCAGGTCCACCTTGGAAACCAGCAGGCGGTCGGCGAAGCCCACCTGGTTGAGCGCCTCGGGCTGCTCGTCCAGCGTCTGCATGCCGTGCTTGGCGTCCACCACGGTGATGACGGCATCCAGCCTGAAGTAGCTGGCCACCTCGTCTTCCATGAAGAAGGTCTGGCACACCGGGCCGGGGTTGGCCATGCCGGTGGTCTCGATGATGACCCGCTCGTACTTCAGCGCGCCGGCGCGCTGCTTGTCCTTCAGGTCGATCAGGATGCGCACCAGATCGCCGCGCACCGTGCAGCACACGCAGCCGTTGTTCATCTCGATGATCTGTTCGTCGCGGTCCTGGATCAGGAGATCATTGTCCACGCCTTCGGGCCCGAACTCGTTCTCGATCACCGCGATCCGGCGGCCATGGTGCTCAGTCAGAATCCGGTTGAGCAGCGTGGTCTTGCCCGCGCCCAGGAACCCCGTCAGGACAGTGACCGGAATCTGCTTCGGTGTTTTGTCCGCAGCCTTCATCTATACAGCTCCTTGCACATGCGTCCAGGGACGCGTCAATGCGTTTTGCGTTCGTCGCCGGCTTCGCGGCCGGCCTGGACGCAGGCGGGACAGCGCCCGCGCACGACCATTTCCACATCGCGCCCTTCGAAACCGTCGGGCAGGCGATCGAGATTCTGCTGGATACCCACCGGTGCATCGATACAGAACATGCGCCGGCAGACATCGCATTGAAAGTGCCCATGCGGCTCGCCGTGGTGGTGATGCGCGTGGGGCGTTCCCGCATCGTCGCCGGGCCGGGCGACGCTGAAGCGCCAGACGCGGTCTTCCCCGGCGATGCGGTGCGCGAGGCCGGTCTGCACCAGCCACTCCAGCACGCGGTACACGGTGACCCGGTCGACCGACACCGACGACCCGATGCGGTCGAACAGTTCCTGGTGCGACAGCGCGCTCGCCACCTCCATCAGGGTCGCCAAGACATGCACCCGGGTTGCGGTGACTCGTGCGCCTTGGGCACGTATCGCCTCGCGGGCCAGATCCTCCACGCGTCGCTCCTTCCGTTCGGCCCGCCAAGCGGGGCCGGATTACAGCACAAGCCGCTTTGCCAGGGCAAACCCGGACTAACCCCCGGTCTGCCCTGCGGCGCAAACTGCTTCTCCCCCCGGGGAAACCGCCCCAGGCAAAAAGCACCGGACGGTGTACCACGAATCGCCGCCGGCAGAGGCGAGATATGGGGGCGCTTTGGGGGAATTCAAGCCTTTCGGCCGATTTTGGTAACCGTTTGCGACGAAAGCGGACGAATACGCCCTAGACCCGCTGCAACAGCAGCCCTTTCAGGTACTCGCCTTCGGGGTGGGTCATGCGCATGGGATGGTCGATCCCGGCCGCCAGCCGCTCCAGCAGCACGAAGTCCTGGCGCGCGTCCACCGCGGCGCCGGCCACGATCTTCTGGAACAGGTCCACGCCGATGGCGCCCGAACACGAGAAGGTCAGCAGGTAGCCGCCCGGCTTGACCAGCTTCATGCCCTTCAGGTTGACGTCCTTGTAGGCGCGCGCCGCCTTGTCCACGTGGTGCGCCGAGGGGGCGAACTTGGGCGGGTCCAGCACCACGATGTCGAACAACTGCCCTTCGGCGGCCAGCGCCTTCTGCGCCTCGGCCACCTTGGACACCCGGCACTCGAAGGCGGCTTCGTCCAGGCCGTTGCGGGCCGCGTTGCGGGCGGCCATCGCCAGCGCGTCGGCCGACGAATCCACCGACACGGCGCGGGCCGCCCCGGCGCGCATGGCCGCCAGCGAAAAACCGCCCGTGTACGAGAAGCAGTTCAGCACCGTGGCGCCGGGCCCGGCCAGCGCGGCCAGTTCCGCCACCCGGCGCCGGCTCTCGCGCTGGTCCAGGTAGAAGCCGGTCTTGTGGCCGTGGACCACGTCCACGCCGTAGCGCACGCCGTCCTCGACGATCTCGACCTCGGCGGGCGGCTCCGTCCCCCGCAGCACGCCGGTGCGGGGCGCCAGGCCCTCGCGCTCGCGCGCCGCGGCATCGGAGCGCTCGTACACGTCGGCGCAGCCGGTGGCGGCCACCAGCGCGTCGACCAGGACGTCGCGCCAGCGCTCGACCCCGGCGGCCAGGAACTGGACCACCAACTGGCCGGCGTAGCGGTCCGCCACGAAGCCCGGCAGCGCATCGGCCTCGCCGAACACCAGCCGGACCGCGTCGGTACGGCCGGCCAGCGTGGCGCGGCGGGCCACGGCGTCGGCCACCCGGGCGGCCATCCAGCCGGCGTCGACCGGTTCGTCCTCGCGGAAGGTCCAGCAGCGCACGCGTATCTGCGAATCGGGGCTGTAAGCGCCCCAGGCCAGGAAATTGCCGCGGCCGTCGACCACGCGCACGGTATCGCCGGCCTGCGGCCGGCCAACGGCCTGCGCCACGGCGGTGGCGTAGACCCAGGGATGGCGCCGCAGCAGGGATTTTTCCTTGCCGGGCTTGAGAACGACGTCGTTCATCGGGACTTCTTCAAAGCGGGATGGGGCCGGATGGCAGGCCGCCATGGTACCGCCGCCGGGCCCGAGGCCCAAATCCCGCCCGTCCGGTAGCCGGCTCAGGCCAGGCCGGCATACGCCGGCTTGCTGGCATACACGTCGTCGGGCCGCGCTGCCAGCATGGCCTCCAGCCGCGCGCGCAGGCCAGCATATCCGGGTTCGTGGAAGACGTTGCGCGTCTCCTGCGGATCCGCTTGCAGGTCGTACATCTCGCCGTCTCCGCTGCCCATCTCCATCGTCAGCTTGGCGGTCGCCGTGCGCACGGCCCGCAGCTGCAGCGGCACCCCCCTGCGGCCGGCGCCCAGGTCCCATTCGCACAAGGCATGTTCGCGGCGGTCACGCCCTTCGATCAGGCCGCGCAGCGTCGCGCCGTGCATGGGCGCGGGGGCCGGCACGCCACCGTAGTCGAGCAGCGTGGCGGCCACGTCCAGCGTGGATACCGGATCGGCCACGATCTTGCCCGGCGGGATGCCGGGCCCCTTGGCGATCATGCCGACGCGCATCAATCCGTCGTACAGCATCGGTCCCTTCTGCAACAGGCCGTGGTCCCCCAGCCATTCGCCATGGTCGGAGGTGAAGACGACCAGGGTGTCGCCGGCCAGGCCCAGTTCGGAGACGAGCGCCTCGATGCGGCCCACCTGGTGGTCGATGAGCGAGATCATGCCGTAGTAGTTGGCGATGATGTGCCGAAGCTGGGCATCGGACGGCGGCTCGTTCGCCGGCCGGATGCGCAGGCTCCGCAGGTCCTCGCGGCCCACGGTCGACACGCCCTCCAGGTAGGCTCGGTGCCACCACGGCTTGTCCTCCAGGCGGCGCGTCCGCACCCGTGGCAGGTCGATGTCCGACGGCGCGTGCAGCCTGGACCAGGGCTCGGGACAGTCGAAGGGATGATGGGGATCCGGGAACGATGCCCAGACGACGAACGGGCGGTCGTGGTTGCGTCGTATGAACTCCAGGGTCCGGTCGCCGATCCAGGTCGAGTTGTGCCATGCCACCGGCAGGGCGGAGTAATGCGTTTCCCAGGCGCCGCCGGTCGAGGGACCCAGGTCCCGGGAATACAGCGCGTTGCGCTCCGCCCCCCGGCCATCGCCGTAGTACCAGCGCGAGTAGTGCTGCCCGGCGGGCGGTTCGAAGGGAGGATGGTTGTTGTGCCCCTCAACGATCAGCTCCACGTGCTGAAAACCCATGTAGGGGCCGTTCCAGTCGGCGCCGAAGCTGGCCTGGCTGTGGCGGCACTCCGGGCTGCCCGTGGGCTCGAAGGTCAGGTGCGAGGCGAAGTGGGCCTTGCCGATGAATCCGGTGCGATAGCCGGCGTTCGACAGCGCCGCGGCGAATCCGCGTTCCCCCATTGCCGCCGGCAGGTCGATGCCGTTGTCGCTCACGCCATGCGTCATCGGCAGCAGGCCCGTCAGGATCGAGGCGCGCGCCGGCTGGCAGACCACGCTGG
This sequence comes from Pigmentiphaga sp. YJ18, assembly GCF_038066655.1. Lineage (NCBI taxonomy): Bacteria > Pseudomonadati > Pseudomonadota > Betaproteobacteria > Burkholderiales > Alcaligenaceae > Pigmentiphaga > Pigmentiphaga sp. YJ18. The sequence goes on from NZ_JBBUKU010000001.1 coordinate 334,402, forward strand.
GCGTCACGCAGTGGGCGAAGCGGGTCCCGTGCCGCGCCATGTCGTCCAGGTGGGGCGTGCTGACGTGCCGGCCCTCGAAGCCGTAGCAGTCTCCACGGTGCTGGTCCGACGTGATGAAGATGATGTTCATGCGCTGGTATCCGCTCATTTCCTCAGGGTATTCAGGACCTGGTCCCGTTCGGACGCGATGCGCCGCGCGAACTCGGCCGGCGAGCACGACGTCGCGACGATCCCCGCCTCGGCCAGTTGCCGCGATACCTCGGGCAGCGCCAGCACCCGCGCGACCTCGGCATGAAGCCTGGCCTGGACGTCGGCCGGCAGGCCCGCCGGCGCCAGCAGACCGAACCAGGCCTCGAACGTATAGCCCGGCAGCGCTTCGGCCACTGCCGGCACGTCGGGCATGACATCCAGCCGCCGGGCCGAGGTCACGCCCAGGGCCTGCATCCGGCCGGCCTTGCGCTGCTGTTCGGCCGGTCCCGGCGCGAGCAGCATGGTGTCGATGTTGCCGGCCATGACGTCGTTCATCGCCTGCGGCCCCGCCCGGTAGGGAACGTGCATCATGCTGATGCCCGCCGCCTTCTGCAGCAAGGCCATGCCAACATAGTGGACGGAGGCGTCGCCGGCAGAACCGAAGCGCAGCTTGCCCGGGCTGCGCTTCGCGGTATCGAGCAGGCTGTCCAGCGAGCGCAGGCCCGATGACGGACTCGCCACCACGACCATGGGCAGCGTCGCGAGCAGGGAGATGGGCGTGAAGTCCCGCCGCACGTCGTAGGGCAGGTCCGGCATCAGCGCGGGCACGATGGTCAGGGCGTTCTCGCTGGTCGCCAGCAAGGTATAGCCGTCCGGCCTGGCCCGCGCGACCGCGCTCGCGCCTATGCTGGCATTGGCCCCGGGCCGGTTCTCGATCACGACCGGGGTATCGAGCCCCTTGGCCAGTTGATTGCCGACGATGCGCGACACCGTGTCCAGCGCGCCGCCCGGCGCCGAGGACACGACGATCGTGATCGAACGCGAGGGATAAGTCGACGCCTGCGGCGCGGAACACGCCAGGCAGAGAAACCAGGCGCCTGCCAACTTGGATACCATGGGCGCATTCATCGCCGTGTCTCCCGGGATCTGATTGAAGTCCTTTGCCAGGAATGATGGCCGCTTCCCGGGCGGCAGGCCAATCGCGAATTCGCCGCGGGCCATATTCATCCGGATATGGCACCGGGGCACACGGGGGGGCGACTCACATGCTCAGAGAGGACTGGTATCTTCGCGACCGCCTGAAGCTGCGGCATCTCCAGATCCTGGTGACGCTCGCCTCGGTGCGCAACCTGAGCCAGGCGGCCCGGCTGCTGCACACGACGCAGCCCGCGCTGTCCAAGGCCCTGGGCGAACTGGAGAAAATGCTGGGCGTGAGCCTGTTCGAACGCCTGCCCAAGGGCCTGGCCCCGACGGCGCACTGCCTGGGCATCGTCGAACGCGCCCGGGAAGTGCTGGGCTCGCTGGGCCGGATGCGCGAGGACCTGGACGCGGTCGACACGGGCATCGACGGCGTGATCAACGTCGGGGCGAACACGTCCGCCACCGCCCTGCTGCTGCCGCACATCATCCTGCGCATCAAGTCGCTGCTGCCCGGCGTAACCGTGCGGGTGCACGATGGCGCCTTCGAGGACCTGATGGCCGGCCTGCGCGCCAACCGGCTCGATTTCCTGCTCGGCCGCTTCCACGCCGCCGAGCACCTGGACAACGTCGAGAACATCGGACTCTTCAACATCCGCATGGTCGCAGTCTGCGCCAACGGCCATCCCATCCTGAAGCGGCGGCGCGCCACGCTCGCCCAGCTCGCGCAATGGCCGTGGATACTGCCGCCCGGCGACGGCATCACCCGCCGGGGCCTGGAACTGATCTTCATGGAGGCGGGCGGCGCGCCCCCGCGCTTCGGCGTCGAGTGCGCCTCGGTGCTGGCCAACATGGTCATCATGCAGAACAGCCGCGCCCTGGCGGTGGCGGCCCTGCCCACCGCCACGCTGTTCGCGTCCTCGGGGCAGTTGTCCATCGTGCCGGTGACGCTGCCCCCGGTGTTCGGCCGCATCTCGCTGCTGCATCTGCGCGACCGCGCCCTGCACGCCCGCGACAAACTGTTCATGGACTGCGTGCAGAACGTCTCGGCGCAACTGGGCGAAAGCTACCTGAAATAGCCCGCCCTATTCCTTCTTCCCGGGCTCCTTGCGGCCCGCCCGGGGATGCGCCTTGTCGTACACCTTGGCCAGGTGCTGGAAATCCAGCCGGGTATAGATCTGGGTGGTCGAGATGCTGGCGTGGCCCAGCATTTCCTGCACCGCGCGCAGGTCCTCGGCCGATTGCAGCACGTGGCTGGCGAAGCTGTGCCGCAGCACGTGCGGATGGACGTGGGTGGGCACGCCCGCGGCCTGGCCTCGCCTGGCCAGTTGCGCCTGGACCACGCGGGCCGAGATGCGGCGGCCGCGCAGTCCGACGAACAGCGCATGGACGTCGCCGCCCCCCGCCACCAGGGTGGGGCGCGCCGCCAGCCAGGCGCGCAGGGCCTCGCAGGCCTGGCTGCCGACCGGCACGATGCGGCGCTTGCTGCCCTTGCCCAGCACGCTGACCTCGGCCTCGGCCAGGTCAAGCCAGCTGGACGATTCGTAGCCGGGTTCGCGCGCATAGGCCGTGTCCAGGCCCACCAGTTCGGACAGGCGCAGGCCGCTGGAATAGAACAGCTCGAACATGGCGGTGTCGCGCACTTCGACGGCATGGCGCTGCTCGGCGCTCTGGCCGGTGACTTCGGCCGCGACGGGCGGGGCGTGGTCGAGCAGGGCCTGCGTCTGGTCGACCGACAAGGCCTTGGGCAGGCCGCGCGGCGCCTTGGGGCCGCGCACGCCCGCGGCCGGGTTGCCGGGCATGCCCACGCGCGGCGCCCACCATTGGTAGAAGCCGCGCCAGCTGGCCAGCAGCCGGGCCAGGCTGCGCGGGCTCAGGCCCTGCGCGTGCAGTTGTCCCAGGTAGCGGCGCACGTGCCCCTGCGACACGCGTTCCAGCGGCACGTCATCCGCCAGTTCGACCAGATGGGCGAGGTCCCGCCGGTAGGCGGCCAGGGTGTGGGGGGAATAGCGGCGGCCCGAGCCCAGGTGTTCGAGCCATTCCAGCATGGGCCGGGCCAGCGCCGGCCCCGTGGCCTCGGAACCGGGATGGGGATCGTCGGCCACGGTACGTGTCAGGCGCGCGGCGCCTCGGTCAGGAGGCGCGACAGCGATGCGCTGGCCAGTTCACCGATACGCGTCAGAAAGGTCGTGCCCATCGAGGGCGTGAAACGCTCGGCGTCGGGCGATGCCAGCACCAGCAGCCCGAAGGCCTCGGGCGCGATGCCCACGCGCAGCGGGATCAGGGCCAGCGAACGCACTTCGCGGTCGAGCCAGGCGGCGGCCTCGAAGCCCGAATTCGGGCCGCAGTACGGCGACATCAGCCCATTGGCAAAGGTGCGGGCATCGGCCGAGACTTCGCCGCGCCAGGGGGCTTCGGCATCGCCCGGGGCGGTGTCGGCCCAGAGGCGCAGCGCCACGTCGGGCACGCTGAAGATCTCGCCCAGGCCGCCGGCCACGGCGGCGGGCAGCGCCTGCGGGTCGCGTTCCTTGAGCAGGCCGCGGCTCCACAGCAGCAGCCGGTCGGAAATGTGTTCGTTCTCGGCCGCGGCGCGCACCAGCTCCGACACCCGCAGTTCCATGCCGCGCACGCGCTCGCGCAGCGCCAGCACCTGGCGCTCGGCCAGCGAGACGGCCTTGCCCTCGTGGGGATGGGGCACCTTCATGGTGGAGAACAGCTCGGCGTGCCGTTCGAAGAAATCGGTGTTGTCCTTGAGGTATTGCGCGACTTCGTTGGCGTCCATGTACGTTCCGGAATTCATTGTTGATATAAGGCAAGGGCGCGCGAAGCGCGTAGGAGGTGGATTCCCCTCCCCCTCTAACCCAGGAGGCGGTCGACGTCGACGGTGCCTTCGAACACGGTCACGGCCGGGCCGGTCATCAGCAGTTGCTCGCCGTCCCAGGAGATGGTCAGCACCCCGCCTCGCGTCTGCACGCGCACCGGCGACTCCAGCAACCCGCGGCGGATGCCCGCGGCCACCGCCGCGCAGGCGCCCGTGCCGCAGGCCAGCGTCTCGCCCGCGCCGCGCTCGTAGACGCGCAGCCGGATGTCGTGGCGACCGACGATCTGCATGAAACCGGCATTGACCCGGCGGGGAAAGCGCGGATGGCTCTCGACCCGCGGGCCGACGGACGCCACCGGCGCGAGGTCGACGTCGTCGACCACCTGCACCGCGTGCGGATTGGAAATGCCGACGGCCGACACCCAGACGACGCGCTCGGCCTCGCCCGGCGCCGACACGTCCAGCGGCCAGACGTCGTCCTGGCCTTCGCGCCGGGGCGTCAGGCCCGCCGGGTCGAACGGCACGGCGGCCGGATCGAAGCTGGTGCGGCCCATGTCGACGCTGACCTCGCCGTCGTCCTGTTCGTTCAGCACGATGATGCCGGTGCAGATCTCGGCGCGCACGGGATTGCGGTCGGTCAGGCCCTGCTCGTGGACGAAGCGCACGAAGCAGCGGGCGCCATTGCCGCAATGCTCGACCTCGCCGCCGTCGGCGTTGAAGATGCGGTAGCGGAAGTCGGCGTCGGAGCGGGTGGGCCGCTCGACCAGCAGGATCTGGTCGGCCCCGATGCCGAATTGCCGATGGGCGAGCTTGCGCGCCCGCTCGGGAGTGAGTCGGATATCTTGGCGCACGCCGTCCAGGACGACGAAATCATTGCCCGCGCCATGCATTTTGGTGAAGTGCCAGGTCATGCCGGAATTATAGTCCGCGCCCAGGCGCCACGCGCCGCCGGGGGCGGAGCTTGGTATTCTGGCGACTGGCCGGTCTACTGGAACTTGCAATGGCTCGTATCGTCCCCGACGGCTGGCGGGAAATCAACGCCACCGGCGCCGCCCGCCGGGAAATCGAAACCCTGGCCACGCTCGAACGCGGCCTGCCCGATTCCTACACCGTCTACCATGCCGTCCACTGGACCAACGTGGAGCATGGCTTCTCGGTCTATGGCGACATCGACTTCGCCATCGTCAACGCCGCCGGCGACCTGCTGCTGATCGAGCAGGTCAGCGGGTTCCTGGAGGAAACCGCCGACGGGCTCTGCAAGAAATACCCCAGCCACAGCACCAACGTGCCGATACAGATCGCGCGCCAGCTGGCGGTGCTGCGCGGCCGGCTGGCCCGGCGCCCCCACCTGGACGCCATCCGCGTCGAGTACCTGCTGTATTGCCCGGACTACTCGGTGCGCCATCCCGAGACCGCCGGGCTGTCGGCCGAGCGCATCGTCGACGCCGCCGAGCGCGACCGCCTGTGCGCGGTCATCCAGCTGGCGCTGCCGCAGGCGCCCGCCACCCAGGCCGCGCCGGCCGTGCGCCGCTTCCTGGACGACATCATCCAGCTCGAACCCGACGCCAACGCCCTGGTGGGGCAGGCGCGGGCGCTGGTCACCCGCATCTCGGGCGGCCTGGCGCACTGGGCGCGGCGGCTGGAGTTCGACCCGTTCCGCCTGAGGGTGATCGGCACCGCCGGGTCGGGCAAGACCCAGCTCGCCCACGCCGAGTTCCGCACCGCCATCGATGCCGGCCGCCGGCCGTTGTACGTCTGCTTCAACCGGCCGCTGGCGGACCACTTCAACGGCATCGCGCCCGAAGGCGGGCTGGCGTGCACCTTCCACACCCTGTGCGACAAGGTGCTGCACGCCGCCGGGCAGCCGGTGGACTTCTCGGGCCCCGACGCCTTCACCAGCCTGGTGTCGCGCGCCGCGCGCGAAGCCGTGCCCGACCACCTGCGCTTCGACACCATCATCATCGACGAAGGCCAGGACTTCTCCGATGAATGGCGCGACCAGATCCTGCGCCATGCGCGCGAGCACGCGCGCCTGGTCTGGCTGGAAGACCCGATGCAGAACCTGTACGGCAAGCCGGCCGTGCACCTGCCGGACTGGGTCACGCTGCGCGCGCAAAGCAACTACCGCAGTCCGCGCAGCATCGTGAAGCTGCTGGACCGCCTGTTGCCCGACGACCAGCACATCGAGCCGCGCGGCCCCATCGCCGCCGGCGGGCTGGGCGTGCTGGTCTACGACAATGAGGCGGACCTGCTGGTGCACACCAAGAAGGCCATCTCGCAAAGCCTGGCCGCCGGCTTCAAGCGCGCCGACATCGCGGTGGTCAGCTTCCGGGGCCGCGAAAGCTCGGCCGTGCTGGGCCAGACCCAGCTCGGCCCGCATGCCATGCGCACCTTCACCGGGCGCTACGACCTGTTCGGCAAGCCCGAGTTCTCGGAAGGCGAAGTGCTGATGGAGTCGGTCTACCGCTTCAAGGGCCAGGCCGCGCCCGCCGTCGTGTTCACCGAGGTCGACTTCGACCACCTGGACGAGCGGACGGCGCGCAAGCTCTTCGTGGGCGCCACGCGTGCCATGCTGCGGCTGGAACTGGTGGTGTCGCGGCACGCGATGGAGCACGGGCTGGCCGCGATACTGGAAAGCGCGGCCTGAGGCCTGTCGACGCTAGTCCACCGTCGCGCCCGACTCCCGCACCACCGCGCCCAGCTTGGCGATCTCGCTGCGGATGAAGCGCCCGAACTCCTCGGGCGTATCGCCCACCGGCTGCATGACCTGGGCCAGCAGCCTGGCCTTGACCTCCTTGTCCCGCAGGGCCAGGGCGATCTTGCGCGACAGCGTCTCGACGATGGGTTGCGGCGTTCCCGCCGGCGCGACCAGCCCCAGCCAGCCGACGAACTCGTAGCCGGGCAGCGTCTCCGCCACGGTGGGAACGTCCGGCATCGATTCGAAGCGCTTGGCGCTGGTAACCGCCAGGGCTCGCAGCTTGCCCGACTCCACGTGCGGCATGACGACGGGAATGCTCTCGAAGTCCACGCCGACCTGGCCGGCCAGCAGGGCCGCCACGGCCGGGGCGCTGCCGCGATAGGGAACGTGGGTCATGCGGGTGCCGGCCAGGCTGTTGAACAGCTCGCCGGCGATGTGCATCGAGGTGCCGTTGCCCGCGGAGCCGCGGTTCACCTTGCCAGGGTGCTGGCGGACATAGGCCAGGAACTCCGTCATGTTGGCAACAGGGACGGTGGCGGGGTTGATGGCCAGCACCAGCGGATAGGTGACGGCCAGGGAAATCGGCGTGAAGTCCTTGACCGCGTCGTAGCCCAGCTTGCGATACAGCGTCGGGTTGATGCCGTGCGTGCTGACCGTGCCCATCAGCAACGTATAGCCGTCGGGCTCGGCCCGCGCCACGGTCTCGGCGGCGATGACGCCGCCGCCCCCGCCGCGATTCTCGACGATGAAGGGCACCCCCATGCTTTGCGACAGCTTGTCCCCCAGCAGCCGCGCGACCAGGTCGGTGGGTCCGCCGGGCGCGGCGCCGACGACGATGCGCACGGGTTTGGAGGGATAGCCGTTCTGGGCCGGCGCCGGTCCGGCAAGCGCGGCGGCCGACGTGAACACGATGAAGCGCAGCAAGGCATGCATGGAGGTCTCCTCGTTGTCGAAAGGGCCGCGCCCGGCCTAGGCGGCGGGCGCGACCACGCGGCCGTGGGTGATGTGGCGGTTGAAGATCCAGGTGTCGTAGCGCTTGCGCGTGTCGTTGAGCGCGGAATGCGCCAGGTGCCAGTCCAGCGCGGCCTGGTCCTTCCATTCCTCGAACAGGAAGACGCGGTCGTCCATCGGCGCCGACGGCGTGACGATCTTGAACTGCAGGCAGCCTTCTTCCTTGAGCGAGTTGGCGGCGTGCGTCTGCATGACCGCGAGGAATTCCTCGCGGTGTTCGGGCTTGATGGAGAACTCGACGATCAGCGATATGGCTTGCATGGTGTCTTTCCGTTGCATGAGTTTGAAAAGGGTTCAGGCCGGGATGGCCGCCTCGAGCGTCCGGCAGCGATCGATGGCGATGCGCACCACCTCGTCCGGATCGCGCTCCCACCAGTCGGTGGAGAAGATCTCGACTTCGTACGGACCGGCGTAGCCGTTGCGCGCCAGGCAGGCCAGCAGCCCCGCCAGGTCGGCGGCGCCGTCTCCCATCATGGCGCGGTCGTTGACCGGATGGCGGGTGGGCACGCGCCAGTCGCACAACTGCACGGTGGCGATGTAGGGCAGGTGCCGCGGCGCGAGGCTGTCGTACAGGTCGGGATCCCACCAGGTGTGAAAAACGTCGAGCACGACGCCGCAGCCCGGGCCGGCTTCCTGGCACAGGCGCAGCGCCTGCGCCAGCGTGTTCACGCAGCCCCGCTCGGCCGCGTGCATGGGGTGGAAGGGTTCGATGCCCAGCGTCACGCCCGCCTGGGCCGCCAGCGGCGCGGCCTCGCACAGCAGGTCCCGCACTTCCCCGCGCGCCCGCGCCAGGCCCGCCGCCGCGCCGCCTCCACAGACGAACACGACGGCCCCCGCGCCGATCTCGGCCGCCTCGTCGATGGCCTGCCGGCAATCGGCCAGCGCGGCGCCCGGCCCGCGTGCGCGCAGTTGCGCCAGGTCTCCCGCCTTGCACAGCGACGGCACCCAGGCGTCCGCGTCCCGCAGCAGCCGGCGGGCCCGCGCCACGCCGCATTCGGCCAGCTTGTCGCGCCACACGCCCACGCCGCGCACGCCGTGGCGCGCGTAGCCGGCAATGGCCTCCTCCAGCGACCAGGCGGGCGTGGTGATCTGGTTGATGGCCAGACGCTCCCGCATCATGCGCGTCTCCCGCCGGTGCGGCGCGCCATTACCGCGACCGCAAGGCGTCGATGTTGCGCACCTCGGCCACCTTGCGCACGTATTCCTCGGGCGGAGCCTGGTACAGCAGCTTGCGGCTGACGTGCACGCCGGTCATCTCTTTCATGGCCACGACCATTTCCGTCGCCTTGACCAGCAGCCGGTAGCAGTCCAGCAGCGGCACGCCGTCGACCTCGAAGATGCCGCGCTGGGCCAGCAGCGTGGACGACGGCCCGGCGGGGATCACCACTTCGGCACCGCGCTCGATGGACTTGCGGGACGCGGCCAGGATCTGCTCCACACAATCGTCGCCGGCGCGGGTATCGGTGAACACGGAATCGAAGCCGCGGATATTCGAGAACTCGATGTACTCGACCGAGGCCAGCCGGTCGCGCAACCCGTAGCCGATGGGGATCTCGCGATAGCGCGGCACCATCTTCTCGTTGGGCACGACCAGGCCGAAGCGCTCGCCCATGGTGCAGGCATGGAAGCAGCAGACCTCCATGAAAGACACCACGGGGATGTCGAGGATCTCGCGCAGTTCGACCAGCGCGGGGTCCAGCGAGTTGGCCAGCACGAACGCGTCGTAGCCGCCCTGCTGGCGGATGGCCAGCGCGTTGTCGATGATCTCGCGCACGTCGTAGTTCCAGAACAGGCGGAACTGGTCGCCCAGCGCGCCCTGCTGGGTGCCGCGCACTTCCACCTTGGTCCCCGGCAGCGCGGCGCCGTCGCACAGCGCCTGGGTGGCACGCAGGAAATTCGCCATGCCGGTCTCGGACGAGACGAGCTGATACCAGATACGCATTACAGCCTCCTTGGTTGGGCGGGCACGGCTGCGCCATGCCCATGCAAAAGATGTTGCGCGGCGTCCAGCCGCAGGTCGGTACCCAGTTCCCGGCTCAGGTCCCGCACCTTCTCGAGCAGCTTCAGGCCCTGGCCGTTGCGCGCCAGCCTGGGCAGGCCGTCGGGCCCTTCTCCCTCGGCCCACAAGGTGAGCGGCTGCAGCGTGAACGCGGGCGAACCGTCGCGGCCACAGGTCAGGCGGATGAACAGGGCTTCCCAGGCCGAACGCCGGTGGTAGAAACCGGCGTTGTCGCGCCGCGCCTGGTAGACGTCGGCCAGAGGCCGGTCGCGCATCGCGTAGGCATCGAAGAAGTCCGCGGGCTGGGTGGGAAACAGATAGGGCTGGAACACGAAGGCGCCGATGCCATGGAAGATGGGCCGGCCGCGATGCAGCTCCACGCCCCGTACGCCGTGCGCGCCGTGTCCGATGACGGCATCGGCCCCGGCATCGATGGCGCGGCGGGCCATCTCCACCGCGAAGTCCGGCGGCATGTCGGGGCGCGCGTCGTACTCGTGCGTGTGCATGCTCAGCAGCACCCAGTCGGCGTCGCGGCGCGCCGCGCGCACCGCCGCCTCGATGTCGGCCGCGTCGTCGGGCGCGGCCCAGGACTCCACGCCGAAATCCTTGCCGCGCACGAAGCGCGCGCCCAGCAGCGACAGCGCCGGTCCGCGTTCGTCGTCGTAGGCGCGCGCCAGCGGATGTTCGCGATGATGGCCCGCGGGCAACCGTTCCAGGATGCGCTCGAGCGCGGCATAGGCCTCGGCATCGACGCGGTAGCGCGTGCCGAAGCGCAGCGGCGCGACGCCCGGCCGGCCCGGCGTATCGTCTCGCGTCCGCCCTGCCCGCGCGTGGTCGAGATGGCTGGAGGAAACGGCCAGCACGGCAACGCGGCCGCCCGGCGTATCGACCACGGCGGGGCGCAGGGCCTGCTCCAGGTCGGCGCCGGTGCCGGCATGGGGAATGCCCAGGTCGCGAAGCGTGGCCTCGGTCTGGCGCAGGCCGTCGACGCCATAGTCGCCGGCATGGTTGTTGGCCGTGGACGCCACGTTGACACCCAGCCAGGCCACGTCCCCGGCCAGCGCCGCGGGTGCGCCGGCCCAGGCGCCCGGCGCCTGGGCCGCGGCCACCGTCGGGTGGCTCAGCAACTGGACTTCGAGATTGGCGAAGCGTACGTCGCATTCGCGCAAGGCCCGGACCGCCGCGGCGAAGCCCGGGTCCGTCTCGCCACGCAGCGGCTTGCCGATGTAGAGGTCGCCCACGGCGCCTATCGTGACCGTCGGCGCCCCGCGTGCCGGCTCGTTGGAGGGCATGGCGTCACTCGGCCTGGATGTTGGCGGTCTTCACGACCTTGGCGACGCGGGCGCGCTCGCGGGCGATGAAGTCGGCGAACTGCTGGCGCGTGCCGGGCGACGGCGTCGCCCCCAGGTCCACCAGCCGCTGCTTCACCGCCGCCTCGTCCACGACTTCGCGCAGCACCGCATTCAGCCTGTCCAGCACCGCCGGCGGCGTGGCAGCGGGCGCGGCCAGCCCGTACCACACCGATTCCTCGTAACCGGGCACGCCCGCCTCGGCCGCGGTCGGCACGTCGGGCAGCAGGTCCATGCGGCTGGCGCGCGCGATCGCCAGCGCGCGCAGCTTGCCGCCCTTGATGTGCGACATGGATTCGACCGTGTTCAGCGGCATGAACGAGATGCGCCCGCCCAGCATGTCCGCCAGCGCGGGCGCGGCGCCCTTGTAGGGCACGTGCAGAACCTCGATGCCCGCCGCCTGCTTCAGCGACTCGCCCGCCAGGTGGGCGGAGCTGCCTATGCCCGGCGACGCGTAGGTCAATTCCCCGGGCTTGGCGCGAGCCCGGGCCAGCAGGTCGCCCAGCGTCTTGAACGGCGAGCCCGCCGGCACCGCCACCACCAGCGGCGCGGAGGCGATCATGCCCACCGGTGCGAAGTCGCGCTGGCCGTCGAACGGCAGGTCGGCGAACAGGCTGTTGTTGGTGGCGATGGAATTGGCCACCAGCAACAGGGTGTAGCCGTCGGCCGCCGCGCGCGCCACGGCCTGCATCCCGATGTTGGAACTGCCGCCGGGCTTGTTCTCGACGATGAACGGCTGCCCGAGTTTTTCCGCCATGCGCTGCCCCACCAGCCGCGCGACCGCGTCGGTCGCGCCTCCCGGCGCATAGGGCACGACGATGGTGACCGGATGTGTCGGCCAGGATCCGGCGGCCGCGTGCGCGGATCCCGCCAGCGCCAAGGCGGCCAAAGCCGCCAGAAAGTGTCGAGCCATGCTTGTCTCCGGCATTTATTAAACCAACGTTTGAATTATTAATGCCGATTATAGGCCGTCGTCGACCGCTGGCCACCGGGGTTAACCCTGGCATGGACGGATCGAAAAGCATGCGCCCGGCACGACGAACGCGCCACCGGGCGGCGTGCGCAGGGAGGCGTACGGAAAACGCGAAAAGGGAAGTTGCGGCGCGGGACCGCGCCGGAAAGCTAGTCGGCCAGCAGGCCGGCCAGGAAGAAGCGCACCATGCGGTCGACCATGTCGTCGGGCCGGTGGTGGACGTGCGGCAACGGCGCGGACGCGAAGGCCGCGGGCGGGCGCTCCATGCGCTCCCAGCCGCCCATGGCGTAGATGATGCCGCCCACCATCAGGTTGTAGCGCCAGATCACTTCCTCCAGCGGCAGCTTGGGCAGGAAGTGCTTGAGCGCCAGGATGAAACGGCTGCGCACGGGCTCGTAGTAGGTCTGCAGGAATTCGTTCTCGCCCGGCATGGCGAAGGCGCGCGACAGGAACTGCATGACCACCAGCGCCGAGTTGTTGCTGCGGGCGTTGATCGCCGCGGTCAGCTTCATGGGCGGCTCGACGAAGGCCCGCACCACCGCTTCCAGCGTGGGGGCGCCGCTGGCCAGCGCCGCATCCAGCAGCGCCAGCCGTTCATCGTTCAGCGGCACGACGCGGCGCCGGAACATTTCCTCGAACAACTGGGACTTGCCGCCGAAGTGGTAGGTGATGGCGGCCAGGTTGACGCCGGCCGCATCGCTGATGGCACGCACCGACAAGGCTTCGAACCCTTCCGCCGCGCAGATGCGCTCGGCCACGTCGAGGATGGTGGTGCGCGTTTCCTCTCCGGCCGCGTTCTGCGAGCCACGGGGCCGGACTCGCGTGGCGGGCGGGGCTGACACGGCGGAAGCGGATTTACGGGTCATGGATGGAAGGCCGTAGCGGGAACGAGTCCCGATTGTACGTCGGAAGCGTTGACCGCCTTATTTTGCCTCGCCTATAATTTAAACAAACGTATGTATTTAAGGAGGAGATAGTGCCCACCCCCATCCTGACCTGCGCCATCACGGGCGGGGACGACACGGCCGGGCGATTCCCGGCCGTTCCGGTCACGCCGCGGCAGATCGCGGAATCGGCCATCGAGGCCTGCCGCGCGGGCGCGGCCATCGCCCATATCCACGTGCGCGACCCGGCCACCGGCAAGCCGTCGCTGGACCCCGCGCTGTACCGGGAAGTGGTGGAACGCGTGCGCGACAGCGGCTCGCCCGTCATCCTGAACCTGACCACCGGCGCCGGCGCGCGCTTCCTGCCCGATGCGTCCGCGCCGAACACCGCGGCGGCGGGCTCCAACCTGCGCCCGCCGGCCGAGCGCTGCGCCCACATCCTGGAACTGCGGCCGGAGATCTGCACGCTGGACATGGGGTCGCTCAACTTCGGCAAGGGCGCGCTCATCAACGTGCCGGACCACATCGAGGCCATCGCCGCCGTGATCCGGGAGGCCGGCTCCAAGACCGAACTGGAAATCTTCGACACCGGCCACATCGCGCTGGCGCGGCACCTGATCGACCGCGGCGTGATCGAACCCCAGCCCTTGTGGCAGCTGGTGCTGGGCGTGCCGTGGGGTGCGCCCGCCAACAGCGAGACCATGATGCACCTGCGCGGCCAGTTGCCGCCGGGGGCGCGCTGGGCGGCATTCGGCATCGGCCGCCAGGAATTCCCCATGCTGGCGCAGGCCGCGCTGCTGGGCGGCCACGTGCGCGTGGGTCTGGAGGACAACCTGTACCTGAAACAGGGCGTGCAGGCCCGCAGCAACGCGGAACTGGTCGGCCGCGCGGTCGAGATCCTGCATGCGCTCGACATGGAACCCGCCACGCCCGACGAGGCGCGGCGCATGATCGGACTGCGGCCGCGATGACCACGGAAGACCCGCTGCGCGTCGCGCTGGCGCAGGTGCGGCCGGGCCCGGACCTGGACCGCAACCTGGACGAGCTGGCGGCCATGGCCCTGCAGGCGCGCCGCAAGAGCGCGCAGTGGCTGCTGCTGCCCGAGTACGCCGCCATGCTGCACGGCAGCCGGCAGGCCATGCGGGCCGCGGCCGACCGCGCCGACGACGTCGAGGCCGCCGTGCGCAGCCTGGCGCGGGACCTGGGCATGTGGGTGCTGCTGGGCTCGATGGTGGTGCCCGACGGCCCGCAGCGCATGTTCAACCGCAGCCTGCTGTTCGACGCCGAAGGCCGCCTGGCCGCCCGCTACGACAAGCTTCACCTGTTCGACGCCACGCTGCCCGACGGCCGGACGATACGCGAATCGTCCGCCTATACCGCGGGCGACGAGGCCGTCGCGGTCGATACCCCCTGGGGGCGCGTGGGACTTTCCATCTGCTACGACCTGCGCTTTCCCGGCCTGTACCGGGCGCTGGCGCTGGCCGGCGCGCAGATCCTCGTGGTCCCCGCCGCCTTCGCCCGCGCCACCGGCGCCGCCCACTGGCATGCGCTGCTGCGCGCCCGCGCGATCGAGAACGGTGCCTTCGTGCTGGCCCCCGCCACCTGCGGCGACAGCCCCGGCGGCCGGGCCAGCTACGGCCACAGCCTGGCGCTGGGACCCTGGGGCGACACGCTGGGCGAACTGGACGACGAACCCGGCTGCCTGGTCGTTCCGCTGGACCTGGCCGCCGTGGCCCGGGTCCGCGCGGAACTGCCCGGCCTGTCCCACGAACGCGCGTTCAGCCTGCGGCTGGCCGGCCCTTCACCCTTTGTCCCTTCCGACGGAATGCCTCATGACACAACCGCATGAACAGCGCTCGCCCGCCCGGCCGAGCCAGCCTTCGAACCTTCGCTCGCGCTACGTCGACGCAGCCGCCATGGCCTGGCATCCGACCGATTTTCCCGGCATCGACATGAAAATCCTTTACGCCGATGCCGACAGCGGCATGTCGACCATCCTGTTCCGGATGGCGCCCGGCTCGGTCGTGCCCCTGCACGAACACACGGCGCTGGAGCAGACCTACATCCTGTCCGGACGCCTGGTGGACGACGAGGGCGAAGTAGGACCGGGGGGATTCGTCTGGCGGCCGGGCGGCAACATCCACATCGCCCGCGCCCCGGAAGGCGCGACCTTCCTGTCGGTCTTCATGAAGCCCAACCGCTTCTTCGGCGGAGCGAAGTTCTTCACCGACTGAAGCGCGCGTCATGCCGCGGGCGGGGTCTCGCCGCGTGGCGCCTTGTAGCGGTTGTAGCCCCACAGGTACTGCTCGGGACAACGGCGGATCATGGCCTCCATGCCGGCGTTGACCCAGGCGGCCTGGTCCTCCGCCGTCTCGGGCACCGGGCCGGACAACCGCACGAAATGGACCTTCCAGCCCTGCCCGCCGGGCAGGCGTTCGCCCGCCGCCAGCACCACGGCGGCGCCGGTCTGCGCCGCCAGCCGGCCGGGCAGCACCATGCTGAACGCGGGCTTGCCGAAGAACGGCGCCCACACACCTTCGCCGTTGCCGGGGACCTGGTCCGGCAGGATGCCGATGGCCTCGCCGCGGCGCAGGGCCCGCACCAGCTGGCGCACGCCCTGCAGATTGGCGGGTGCGGTATCCAGGTTGGGCCCGCGCCGGCCGCCCTCGACCAGCTGCGATACCCAGGCCTTGCGCGGCGGCCGGTACAGCACCGTGATGGGGCCGCCCCGGTGGGCGTAGTAGCGCGCCGCGACTTCGAAGCAGCCCAGGTGCGGCGTCAGGAACAGGATGCCCTTGCCCTCGTCCAGCGCACCCTGCACGGCGTCCCAGTCGTCGGTGCGGCACTCGGCCAGCGCCCGGTCGGGCCGGAACCAGACGCGCGGGATCTCCAGCGCGCCCTCGCCCGCGGCGGCGGCCGCACGGCGCGCGAAGTCCTCGCCTTCATAGCCGCCCAGGGCGGCGTTGGCACGCAGGCGCGCGGCATAGTCGGCGGAACTGCGATACACCAGCAATCCCAGGCAGCGCCCCAGGCGGTGCAGCCAGCCCAGCGGCAGCCGCGCGAGCAAACGATAGAAAGTCAGCAGCATCGAACGATCCGAACCTCGAAGAACAAGCCCCGCGGCCACCATGCCGGCAGGGGGGTGGGCTCCATCCGGATTTTCCCCTAAAATGGAAAAGATCGCCGAGTTAACAGACAACTTGCGGGGCGATCGCGGCGCCGGTCCGTCCGGTGCGCGCATAAATGCCGCTAAAGCGTCGCTGCTCGCCACAGGTCCAAGACCCAGCAACGTGCAACACGCCGCGGAACCGATAGCCGGCGTGCGCGCCGGTCAGCTTTCAAAGGACTATCGAGTGGCCAATTCCTACCTCTTCACTTCGGAATCCGTCTCCGAAGGACACCCCGACAAAGTCGCCGACCAGGTCTCGGATGCCATCCTGGACGCCATCCTCGCGCAGGACCCGACCTCGCGCGTGGCCGCGGAAACGCTGTGCAACACCGGCCTGGTCGTGCTGGCGGGCGAGATCACCACGCGCGCCAACGTCGACTACATCCAGGTCGCGCGCGACACCATCAAGCGCATCGGCTACGACAACACCGACTACGGCATCGACTACAAGGGCTGCGCGGTGCTGGTCGCCTACGACAAGCAGTCGCCCGACATCGCCCAGGGCGTGGACCGCGCCTCGGACGACTACCTGAACCAGGGCGCCGGCGACCAGGGCCTGATGTTCGGCTACGCCTGCACCGAAACGCCCGACCTGATGCCCGCGCCGATCTGGTACGCGCACCGCCTGGTCCAGCGCCAGAGCGAGCTGCGCAAGGACGGCCGCCTGCCGTGGCTGCGCCCGGACGCCAAGTCCCAGGTCACCTTCCGCTACGTCGACGGCAAGCCGGTCGAGGTCGACACCGTGGTGCTGTCCACCCAGCACTCGCCCGACGTCAGCCAGGACACCATCCGCGAAGCCGTCATCGAAGAGATCATCAAGAAGACCTTCGCCGACGGCCTGATCACCGACAAAACCCGCTACCTGGTCAACCCGACCGGCCGCTTCGTCATCGGCGGCCCGCAGGGCGACTGCGGCCTGACCGGCCGCAAGATCATCGTCGACACCTACGGCGGCGCATGCCCGCACGGCGGCGGCGCGTTCTCGGGCAAGGATCCGTCCAAGGTCGACCGCTCGGCCGCCTATGCCGCCCGCTACGTGGCCAAGAACATCGTCGCCGCGGGCCTGGCCACGCGCGCGCAGATCCAGGTCAGCTACGCCATCGGCGTGGCCGAGCCCATCAACATCACGGTCGACACCTACGGTACCGGCGTCATCCCCGACGACCAGATCGCCAAGCTGGTACGCGAGCACTTCGACCTGCGTCCGAAGGGCATCGTCAACATGCTGGACCTGCTGCGCCCGATCTACCAGAAGTCGGCCGCCTACGGCCACTTCGGCCGCTCGGAGCCGGAGTTCAGCTGGGAAGCCACCGACAAGGCGGCGGCGCTGCGGTCGGCGCGTTAACTCCCCGCTACCCGCTGAACTCGCCGTAGACTTCGCGCGGATTGCGGACCAGGATCCGTTCGAGCACCGGGCGGTCCTCCACCCACTCGGCCAGCAGGTCGAACAGGTCGCCGTCGTTGGGCATGCCCCTGCCCTGCATATTCGTGTGCGGCCAGTCGCTGCCCCACAGCAGGCGTTCGGGCGCATGACGCACCAGGGCGCGTGCCAGGGTAGTGACCTCGGAATAGGGGTAGTCCTGCGGCGTGCTGCGCATCGGGCCGGAGATCTTCACCCACACGCGCCCGGTATCCAGCAGCTCCAGCAAGCGCCGGAAGGCCGGCTGGTCCACTCCGCCCGCGGCGGGAATGCAGGCGAAGTGATCCAGCACGATGCGGTTGGGCAGGCGCAGCAGCGCATCGGCATGCTCGACCAGATCGGTGCCGTGGGGATAGAACTGTACGTGCCAGCCGAACTCCGCGATCAGTTCGGGAATGCGCGGCGACGACAACCGGGGCAAGGCGCCGCGGTGGCCATGGCTGACGAAGCGGGCGCCGCGCACGCCCAGCGCGTCGAGCTCGGCCACGCGGGCGCGGTCCACGTCGTCGGGCAGCAGCGCCACGCCGCGAAAACGATCCGGGAAACGCCGCAGCACCTCGGCCAGGTGGTCCGGATTCTGGCCGTAGCCGGCGCCGCTGACCACCACCGCGCCGGACAATCCCAAGGTGTCCTGCAAGGCGATGTTGGTCTCGGGCAGCGCGTCCGCCGAGCGGTACTTGCTGTCCGGGTGGAACGGATAGCGGCTGGCGGGTCCGAACAAGTGCACGTGGCAATCGATGGCGCCCGCCGGCGCGGCCAGCCGGGGCTTGCGCGGGTGCGGATCGGGCGGCGGCGTCAGGGGCAGCGCGTCGTGGCCGGGCATCGCGGCCTCCACTAGTTGGCCGTGATGCGGGCACGCCGCACCACGTCCTTCCATTGCCGGATCTCGGCCGAGATCATCGCGGCGAAATCTTCGGGCGTGCTGGTCCTGGGCTCCACGCCCGCCGCCTGCAACTGGCTGTTCCAGGCGGGGTCCTTGCCGATATCCGCCATCGTCCGGTGCAGCACGTCGATCACCTCGCGCGGCGTACCCGCCGGCGCCAGCACGCCCAGCCACAGGAGGCCTTCGTAGCCCGGCACGCCGGACTCGGCAATGGTCGGCACCTCGGGCAGCAACGCCGAGCGCTTCGCGCTGGCGATGGCCAGCGGCTTGATCCTGCCGCCGGCGAAATGCGGCTGCGAGGTGGTGACCGTGTCCATCTTGACCGCGATCTGGCCGCCCAGCAGGTCGTTGAGCGCCGGCGCCGCACCTTTGTACGGCACGTGCACGACCTGGATGCCGAGCCGCTCCAGCAGGAGTTCCGTCGTGACGTGGGGCAGCGTGCCGTTGCCCGCCGATCCATAGGTCAGCTTACCCGGGTTCTTGCGGGCGAAATCGACGAAGCCCTTGAAGTCGTCGAAGGGCTGGTTGCCGCTGGCCACCAGCAGCTCGGGAATCTGCGCGACGAGTCCTATGGGCGCGAAGTCCTTTTCCGTATCGAAGGACAGGCGTGGTGTGATCGCCGGGTTGATGGTGTGGTTGGGTGTCGTGAACAGCAGCGTGTAGCCGTCGGGCGCCGCGCGCGCGACGCGCTGGGTGGAGATCACGCCACCGGCGCCGGGAACGTTCTCGACCACGAACTGCGCGTCGAGCCGCCGGCCGAGCTGCGCGGCCAGCATGCGCGCCACGGCGTCCACCGATCCGCCGGCCGAGAACGGCACCACCAGCGTGACCGGCCGGGACGGATAGCGGGCGGCCTGGGCCGGCGCGGCCAGCGGCAGGCCCGCGGCCAGGCAGGCGGCGGCATGCAGCCACGCGCGACGGACAGGGTATGGGCACGGCATCGGGTCTCGCCTCCTGGTTTGCGGGACGCTGAGCTTAGAGGTCCCGCCGGGCCCGCTTCAAATGATTGTTTTGCACCAGTCCATGAATTCCTTGCATGCCGCCCTGCTCGTGATGATGATGTCGCTGTGCCGTTTTTCTTCCGACGAGACATCCATGCAAATCGATTTCCTCGGCATGCAGGCCTTTCTCTGCATCGTCGAGCAAGGCGGCTTCCTGCCGGCCGCCACCCACCTGAATCTGTCCCAGACGGCGGTCAGCCACCGCCTGCGCAAGCTGGAGGACAGCCTGGGCATGAAGCTGCTGACCCGCACCACGCGCGCGATCACGCTGACCGACGCCGGCCGCGCCTTGCTGCCACGCGTGCGCAAGGCCATGCAGGAACTGGAACTGTCCTACGACACGGTGCGCCAGCACGCCGGCACCGCACCGCGCTGGCTGGTGTTCGGCTGCCTGCCGACCCTGGCGATCACCCAGTTGTCGCCGGCGCTGCTGCGCTTCGCGACGCGGCATCCGGACATCTCGGTGCGCGTGCTGGACGACTCCATCGGCGAGATCGCCGAGCACGTGCACAACGGCACCGCGGCCTTCGGCGTGTCGCTGGCCAGCTCGAACCGGTTCGGCCTGGACATGGACGTGTTCGCCGAAGAACCGTTCGTGTTGGCCTGCCCGCCCCGCCATCGCCTGGCGCGGGCCAGGGAAGTGGATTGGGAACGCCTGCGCGGCGAACCCCTGATCCGCATCAGCCTGCCCGCCGGCAACGCGGCCACCATCGACGACGCGCTGGGCGATCGCCGCCTGCAGTTCCGCTGGGCCTACGAGGCCCAGCACACGTCGATCGCGCTGGACTTCGTCGCCAACGGACTGGGACTGACCGTGGTGCCGGCGCTGTCGGCCACCAAGGCGCCCGGCGTGGTCACGCGTCCGCTGGCCGGCCCCGCGGTGGCGCGACATCTGGCGGTAGTGACGCGCCACGGCGCCGTGCTTGCCCCGGCCGCGCAGGCCATGCGCGACCTGCTCGTGGCCGAGATCCGGGGCCGCCTGGCGGCGGTCCATGAACGGCGCGCATGAATCCGCCAAACAATTCATTTGTCCGCGCCACCCCGACTGCCTAGACTGGCGGCGAATCGACGGTCCTCCCGCATGCTCCCGGCGCGGGCCCGGACCGCGCCACGAGGAGACCGCCATGTTCCACCGCGCCGCGCGGCCCATTGCCGCCGCGCTGATGTTCGCCGCCATCGCCCCGCTCCACGCGCAGGACGACCGCTACCCCGAGCAGCCCATCCGCGTGGTGGTGCCCTTCGGCGTCGGCGGGCTGGCCGACATCTCGCTGCGCCTGGTCACGCAGCGCCTGTCCGAACGCCTGGGCCAGCAGGTCGTGGTCGAGAACAAGCCCGGCGCGGGCGGCGTAGTGGCCGCCAACGCCGTGCTGGGCGCGCCGCACGACGGCTACACGCTGGCGGTATTCGCCAACGGCACGGCGATCAGCAAGACGCTTTTCAAGCTGCCCTACGATCCCGTCGCCGATTTCGAGCCCATCTCCACCGTCGCCTACTTCGACCTGGTGCTGCTGACCAACGCCAAGGGCAAGCTGCAATCCCTGCCCGCGCTGCTGGCCGAGGGCAAGAAACGCCAGCTGGTGCTGGGCACCATCAACCCGGGCAGCACGCAGAACCTGTCGGCTGAACTGTTCAAGTCCATGGCCGGCGTCGACGCCATGATCGTGCCTTTCAAGAGCACGCCCGAAGTGCTGACCGCCTTGCTGCGCGGCGACGTCGACGTGATGTTCGAGTCGTATGCCGCGCTCAGGGGCGCCATCACGTCGGGCCAGGCAACGCCGATCGCGGCCACCGGCAGCCACCGCTCGAGCTGGTTGCCCAAGGTGCCCACCGTGGCCGAGAGCGGCGTGCCCGGCTATGAAGTCGCGGGCTGGAACGCCCTGTTCGCGCCGGCCGGCACGCCGCCCCGCAGGCTGGACCGCCTGAACGCCGCGCTGAACGAAGTGCTGCGCGAGCCCGCCATCCGCCAGCGCCTGGAGGAACTCGGCACGCAGGCCCAGGGCAGCACGCGCGGGGAACTCGCTGACGTGTTCAAGCGCGACATCGCCAAGTGGGCGGACGTCATCCGCAAGGCGGGCATCCCCATGCAGCAGAACTAGCAGGAGTTTTTCCGTGACCTTCGCGATTTCCCCGGCCGACGCCGTGCTGGTCGATGCCCACGTCCACGTCTTCACGCGCGACATGCCGCTCGTGCCCAATCCCCGGCACAGTCCGGACTACAGTTTCACGGTGGAGCAGCTGCTCGACACCATGGACCGGCACGGCGTGCACTACGCCGTCATCGCCGCCGCCAGCCCCTGGGGGGACTACAACGACTACGTGCTCGAATCCCTGGGCAAGTCGGCGCGGCTGCGCGGCACCATCATCGCCGACCCCGCCGTGGAGAAGGTCTCGCTGGACGCCATGCACGCCGCCGGCATGCGGGGCGTGCGGCTGCCCTTCATCGGCCTGCCGGAACTGCCCGACCTGGACTCGTGGAACTATCGCAAGTTCCTGCGCCGGCTGGTGGACCTGGACTGGCACGTGCACGTGCACATCGAGGGGCCCCGGCTGCCGGCGGTGCTGCCCTTGCTCGAGCAATCGGGCGTGAAGATCGTCATCGATCACATCGGCCGGCCCGATCCGGTCTCGGGAACGGCCAGCGAAGGTTTCCAGGCCATGCTGCGATCGGTTCGCAAGGGCCGCACCTGGGTGAAGATGTCGGGCGCCTACCGGCTGGGAGCCAATGCCCGCGAATGCGCGCAGGCGCTGTACCGCGAAGTGGATGTAGACAGGCTGATGTGGGCCAGCGACTGCCCCTTCGTGGGCGCGGAATCGACCATGACCTACGAGGCCGCCATCACGTGGCTGGAGGAAACGATTCCGGACGCGGCCGACCGGCGCCGCATCTTCGGCGGCAACGCCCTGCGCTTCTATTTCTCGTGATCGACCGCGTCCGGCAGGTTCAACGCGCCGAGTCGCCCCAGCGGTAGACCTGCGTCAGCTCGTCCAGCCGCTGCTTCAGTCCCGCGTCCAGCACGTAGCCGGCCGCCGCCAGCGTATCGTCGAGTTGATCGGGCCGGCTCGCGCCCAGCAGCGGCGCGGTAACGAGCGGATTGGCCAGCACCCAGGCCACCGACAGCGTCGTCAGCGATACCCCCGCTTCCTTCGCCAGCGCCTGCAGCGCGTCCACCGTGTCGAAATACCGGTCGGCCCAGTAACGCTCCTGGTAGCGCTCGGCCGCGGTGCCCAGCGTGAAGCGGGTGCCTTCGGTGGGCGCGCCGCGGCGATGCTTGCCGGTCAGCAGCCCGCCGGCCAGCGGGTTGTACGGAATCACGCCCAGGCCCTCTTCCTGCGCCAGCGGCAGCAGTTCACGCTCGATCTCGCGGAACAACAGGCTGTAGCGGGGCTGCACCGAGACGAAGCGCACGAGGCCGTGCAGCTCGGACTTGCCCAGCGCGCGGGCCAGGCGGTACGCCAGGAAATTGGACACGCCCACGTAGCGGGCGCGACCGGACCGCACGATGGTGTCCAGGGCCTCCAGGGTCTCGTCCAGCGGCGTGCGCGTGTCGTCGCCATGCAGTTGGTAGAGATCGACGTAGTCCGTCTGCAGCCGTGCCAGCGAGGCGTCGATCGCATCCAGCAGATGCTTGCGCGACGACCCCTGGTCCCAGGGATGCGGGCCGGTCCGGCCGAAGGCCTTGGTCGCCACGACGAAACCGGCGCGCCGGCCCGGCGCCTCGCGCAGCCAGCGGCCCAGGATTTCCTCGGTGGTGCCTATCGTCTTCAAGCCGCCGCCCAGCGGATAGACGTCGGCGGTGTCCAGGAAGTTGATGCCGCCGTGGGCGGCCTTGTCCAGGATCTGGCGGGCGACGGATTCCTCGGTCTGCAGGCCGAAGGTCATGGTGCCGAGCGCGAGGCGGCTGACGGTCAGGCCGGTGCGGCCCAGGCGGGTGGTGGCCAAGGTCATGGTGGATGCGTCGGTAGGAATGGAAGGAACCACCTATGCTAGAACACCCCGGCGCTTCCTGGAACCATTCCCTGGAAGTAAGGATATGCAGGCCTGGCGCGCGCTGCCGGAAGGGGCCGCGGTTGGCGTTACACTGCCTTCATATGACCGCCAAGCTACCCGTTTCCGATCCCCCACCCTCCGCCTCCCTTCCCGATTCGCCCTGCGTGGCGGTGTGCTCCACCCTGTTCGACGAAATCTGCCGCGGATGCGGCCGTACCGCGATGGAAGTCGCCAACTGGGTGCAGATGAGTCCCGAGGAAAAACAGGTCGTGTGGCAGCGGATCCGGGCCCAGGGCTACCCCCGGCGCAAGGGCTGACCGGCCGCGCGGGGCCGCGGCCCGCTTCATGACAGTCTTCGGCCTGTCACATGCCGCAGGCTAAATAGGCGCCATCGCACCGACCTCTACCGCCCATGCGCATCGTCCTCGTCACGGATGCCTGGCATCCGCAAATCAACGGCGTCGTCCACACCTGGACGTACATGCAGAAAACGCTGACCTCCTGGGGCCACGAACTCATCATCGTCAGCCCCGTCGGCAGCCGCACCATCCCCACCCCTACCGAGCCCGACGTGCGGCTGTGCGTGGAACCGCGCCGGCACCTGCTGCGCACGCTGGCGGACCGCGAACCCGACACCCTGCACATCGCCACCGAAGGGCCGCTGGGCCTGGCGGCGCGGCGGCTGGCGCGGCAGCGGGGCTGGCGCTACACCACGTCCTTCCACACCATGTTCCCGGATTATCTCCAGGCCCGGATAGGCCTCCCGGCGAACTGGACGTGGCACTTCATGCGCTGGTTCCACCGGCCTTCGCAGCGGGTGCTGGTACCGACCCCCACCGTGCGCGACACGCTCGCGGCCAAGGGGCTGGGCAACCTCCACATCTGGGCGCGCGGGGTGGACACCGAGCGCTTCCGGCCCGAGGCCGGCAACGCGCTGCCCTACCCCGGCCCCATCTTCCTGAGCGTGGGCCGCCTGGCCAGGGAAAAGAACCTCGATGCCTTCCTGTCCCTGGACCTGCCGGGCACCAAGGTGGTCGTGGGCGGCGGCCCGGACGAGCCCCGGCTGCGGCGCAAGTTCCCCGGCGCGGTCTTCCTGGGCATGAAGCCGCACAGCGAACTGGCGCGCTACTACGCGGGCGCCGACGTGTTCGTCTTCCCCAGCCAGACCGATACGTTCGGCCTGGTCATGCTGGAGGCGATCGCCTGCGGCACGCCGGTGGCCGCCTATCGCAGCGAGGCGCCGATGGCGGTCGTGAGCGAAGGGCGCACCGGCGTCCTGCACGACGACCTGCGCGCGGCCTGCATGGGGGCGCTGGAACTGTCGGG
Source organism: Pigmentiphaga sp. YJ18 (assembly GCF_038066655.1). Taxonomy (NCBI): domain Bacteria; kingdom Pseudomonadati; phylum Pseudomonadota; class Betaproteobacteria; order Burkholderiales; family Alcaligenaceae; genus Pigmentiphaga; species Pigmentiphaga sp. YJ18. Next base: position 359,031 of record NZ_JBBUKU010000001.1, read on the forward strand.
CACCGACATCCGGCAGCATGCGCTGGAGCACAGCTGGACAGCCATCGCCTCGCGCCTGCTGGAGTTGCAGGTGCCGGCCGATCCGAAACGCGAGAAGGCCGACCTGGACTGGTATCCCCAGGGCGCGGTGTAGCGGTCCCGGGCTCAGGCGCCGGGCGTGCCTTCCCTGAGCGCGACGTCCAGATCGACCAGCACCGGCGCATTGCGCGGCAGCTCGCTCACGCCGATGACGGAACGCGGATGGCGCCCCCGGTCGCCGAACAGCGCCACCAGCAGCTCGGACCCTTCGTCGGCCAGCTCCGACCACCGGCCGCGCTCGCGCCCGACCTGGAAGAAGTAGTTCACGCGCAGCACGCGGTCGACGCCGGCAAGCGTGCCGCCGGCCAGGTGCTGCACCCACGCCAGGGCATGCAGCACGCACAGCCTGACGGCCTCGCGGCCCACGCCGGCGTCCACCGATTCGCCCACGACTCCCTGCGCCAGGAGCGTCTCGGCCCCGGTCTTGGGGATCTGTCCGGCGACGTGGATGGTATCGCGGTGCCGAATCGCCGGCGCGTAGGAGAACAGCGTGGGCGTGGGCGGCGGCAGCGCAAGCCCCAGTGCGCGCAGGCGTTCATCGGCATTCGACATGGGCGGCCCTCCTAGCGCTTGGTGGGCTGGAAGCCCACTTCCCGGGCCAGCTTGGCCCACCGCTGGTTCTCGCCCTCGACGAAGGCGGCGAACTGGGCGGCGGAGCCTCCTTTCACCGATACCCCCTGCTCCTTCAGGCGCGCCGCGACCTCGGGCGACTTGAGCGCGCGGTTGAACGCCGCGTTCAAGGTCTCGACCACCTCGCGCGGGGTGGCGGCCGGCGCCACGATGCCTTGCCAGGACGTGATGTCCAGCCCCTCCAGGCCGGCTTCCTTGTAGGTCGGGATCTCGGGCGCGATGTCGATGCGCGTGGGCGAGGTCACCGCCAGGGCCTGGATCTTCCCGGCCCGCGCATGCGGCAGCAGCGTGATGACGGGATCGAGCAACAGGTCGATGTGTCCGCCCAGCAGGTCGTTGATGGCGGGGGCGCTGCCCTTGTAGGGCACGTGCGTCATCCGCGTACCGGCCCGCGCGTTGAAAAGCTCGCCCGCCAGGTAGGTCGAGCTGGACGCCGAGCCGAACGTCAGCGCGCCGGGCTTCTGCTTGGCCAGCCGGGTGAACGCGGCCAGGTCGGCGACCGGCAGGCCGGGCTTGGCGGCGATGATGTACGGCTGGTCCGCCAGCATGACGACGGGCGTGAAATCGCGGCTCGCGGAGTAAGGCAGGTCCGAGTATTGCAGCTCGTTGATGGACAGGACCGGCAGGTTCGCCACCAGCAGCGTATAGCCATCGGGCGCGGCTCGCGCCACGTGTTCCGCGCCGATGATGCCGCTGGCGCCCGGCTTGTTGTCGACCACCACGGGCTGGCCGATGTCCTGGGCCACCTTCTGGCCCACCGTGCGCGTCACGAGGTCGGCCACGCCGCCGGGGGGAAAGGGCACGACGAGGTGGATCATCTTGCTGGGAAAGGACGCCGCGTGGGCGCCCGCGGCACACGACAGCGCCAGGACGGCGGCGGCGATACGATGCATGGACATGAGAGGTCTCCTTCTTGATGGTTCAGGCCGCGGCGATCGCGACGATTTCTATGTCGCACCCGGGCGAAGCCAGCGCGGCCTGCACCGTGGCGCGGGCCGGGGCCTGGCCGGCGGCGACCCAGGCATCCCAGACTTCGTTCATGGACGCGAACAGCGCCATGTCCCGCAGGAATATCTGGCAGGACAGCAGCCGGGACCGGTTGCTGCCCACGCCTTCCAGCAGCCCGTCGATCATGGCCAGCACTTCCGCCGTCTGTTCGCGGATGTCGCGCCCGCGGGTCTCCCGGGGTACCTGGCCCGCCAGGTACAGGACGCCGTTGAAGACCGAGATTTCCGACATGCGCTTGCCGGGTCCGATTCTCTGGATGCTCATCACGCGGCCTCCCGCGCATCGGCTGGCATGGGTCCGAAACCCGCTTCGAAGAAGCGCAGCCAGTTCTCGCCCAGCACCATCGCGGTGTCCCGGTCGGAGAAGCCCACGGCGCGCAGCCCGGCCTCGATCCGCGCCATGTCGCGGCTGTCCCGGAACCAGTCCGGCTGCGGCGGGAACCCCGGCTGCGCGGCCGATCCTTCACCATAGTCCATGCGCTTGGTGTAACGCCCCATCCGCATCCACTGCACGACGGAGTCCGGCTGGTCCTGGCACAGATCCGAGCCTATGCCCAATGCCTCGACCCCCGCCAGCTCGGCGGTCCGCGCCACCATCTCGCAGAAAGTTTCCAGGCGGCAGGCCGACTTGTCCTTCAGGTGATGGGGATACAGGGAAAAGCCCAGCATGCCGCCGGACGCGGCCAGCGCCTTGATGACCGTGTCCGACTTGTTGCGCAGCGCGGGCGCCCAGGCATGCGGGTTGGCGTGGCTGACGACGATGGGGCGCTGCGACAGCTCGATCGCCTCGAGCGTCGAACGCTCGCCCGAGTGGCTCATGTCGATTACCAGGCCGACGCGGTTCATCTCGCGTATGACCTCGCGCCCCATGCGGGTGACGCCGCCGTCGTTCGCTTCATAGCAGCCGCTGGCCAGCAGGGACTGGTTGTTGTAGGTCAGCTGCATGAAGCGCACGCCCAGCGTATGCAGCACTTCCACCAGACCGATGTCGTCCTCGATGGGCGAGGGATTCTGGCATCCGAACACGACCGCCGTGCGCCCTTCGCCGCGGGCCCGGCGCACGTCGTCGGCGCCGCGGGCCAGGACGATGAGTTCGGGGAAAGTCTCGAACCAGCGGTTCCAGCGTTCGATGACCTGCACCATCTCCCGGAAGTTCTCGTGGTACGCGATGGTGACGTGCACGGCGTCCAGGCCGCCCTCGCGCCATTGGCGGAAGATCTTCTCGGACCAGTTGTTGTATTGCAGCCCGTCGATGCGAAAGGGTTGCGTCCTGTCATTGCCCATTCCCGGTTCCAGCTCCTGCGATATGGATGGCGAAACTGTAGAGATCCGGGGCAAATTCAGTCAAACTAAAAGATATTCAATAAATTCAAATTTTTCTTAAATTAAAATCGACCAACTACGGACTTTCGTCGCGGTGGTGGACACGGGCGCGCTGGTCGAGGCGGGCGACCGGATGGGCCGCACGCCCGCCGCGCTGTCGATGACCCTGAAGCAGATCGAATCGGAACTGGGCGGCGCGCTGTTCGAGGGTGAACGCAAGAACCGGCTGACGCCGCTGGGCCGGCACGTGCATCTCCAGGCGCAGCGGGCCCTGCATGCCTTCGATGCCGCGCTGGCCCAGATGCGCGGCTACGCCCGCGGCGGCCAGGGTATCGCACGGATCGCGGCCGTGCCGTCGGCGGCCACCCGCCTGCTGCCGGCCGCGATCGCGCGCATGCGGGCCACCCACCCCGGCGTGCGCATCGACCTGCGGGACATCGATTCGGCGGCGGTCATCCAGGCCGTTTCCGCCGGCGTCGTCGACTTCGGCATCGCCACGGCACCCGCATCCAGTGCCCATCCGGACCTGAATGCCGAACCGCTGCTGAAGGATCCCTTCGTACTGGTCTGCCCCGCCGGACACCGCCTGAACACGCTGAAACGGCCGGTCCGCTGGCGCGACATCGATCCGGCGGAGTTCATCGCCAACGGCCTGTGCTCGCGCTTTTCCTCGCCCGAGCTGTCGCGCCTGGTGGAACAGGCGCCGCTGAATCTGCACAACACCACGTCGCTGCTGACCTTCGTGGCCCAGGGGTTCGGCGTCACGCTGCTGCCCACCATGGCCGTCACGGCCAGCCGGACGGTCCGCCTGCTGCCGCTGGCCGACCATGGCGCGACACGCAGCCTGGACCTGATCACGCAGCGCGACGCCAGCCTGAGCCCGGCGTCCCAGGCCATGCTGGAACGGGTCCTGGACTGCAGCCGCACCATGGCCGCCACGGTCTGAATCGGGGAATCGGGACCGATGCTCAGATTTGCTCAGATAAGGATGCGATGCCCCCCTTATCCTTTGCATTCTTGACTATCGGTCCATGGGCATGGGCGGCAGGTCGAGAGAACTGACGTCGAAGGCAGCATCCCATGCAGGTTACCCATCCATCGCCAGCGCAGCCGGCCCTCCCTCTCTCCTTCCCCCTCCCTCCGCCCGTTTACGCCGTCACGCCCGCCATGCCCGGCCCCGATGTCCGGGCCTTGGCGTTCCAGCCCATCTCGTCGCTGCTGGACGGCACGTGCAATCTCTACCAGAGCGTCACGGCCCGCCTGCTGGCGGCGCCGGATGACGACGTGCCGGACGCGCCCGGCCTCCCGCTCGTCCAGGCCGTGATGGCGGTCCTGCGCGACCACCCCTGGATCACGCTGGGCTGCGCGGTCTCGCCCGACATGCTGGCCGACGAGGCCGGCTGGGCTCCCCTGCTGGGCGAACTCCGCGCCGACAACCGGCTCGCCCGGCGGCTGGTGATCGAACTGGCACAAGGTGGCGACCGGCTGGAAACGCGGCAAGCCCTCGGCCTTGCCGGCCGGCTGCGGCGACTGGGCTGCCTGCTGGCCATCGACGACTTCGGCGCGGCCGGCGGCACCGTGGACTTCCTGCTGGATGCCCGTCCCGACATCGTCAGGATCGCCCCGGCGTACCTGCATCGCGCGCGGCGCCTGCATGGCGTCGGCGGCACCTCCGGCCTGATCCGGCTGTGCCGCCGGCTGGCGCCGGCGATCGTCATCCAGGGCGTGGACGATCCCGCCGACCTGCTGCGCCTGCCGCGCGAGGCCGGCGTATGGATCCAGGGTGTCATGGCGGGCCTTCCGGCGCTGCATGCTCCCTGGCTGCGGCACAGCCCCTGGCGCCTGGCGGCCTGCGCCGGCGAACGCCACTGACCGGACCCGCCTCCATGACCACCGCCCCCGCCCGGAACGAACAAGCCGACCCCGCCGCCAAGGCCCGCCCCGCGCGCAAGACGCCGCGCCGCAGCGCCAAGCGCATCTCCCGCAACGATTTCGCCCTGGCCATCGCCACCCCCTCTTCGCCGCCCGTGCGCACCAACAAGCGCGTGCTGGTGGCCGACATGGGCAAGCGGTTCTGCGCCGACGTCTGCGACTTCCTCAGCCAGCAGGGCTGCCATGCGCGTGCCGTGCACGACCGGCGGCACCTCCTCCAGACCCTGGCCGAATGGCAGCCGACGACACTGTTCCTGAACGTCTCCCTGCCCAGCCTCGACCTGGGAGAACTGACGCCGCTGTACACCCACTTGCCGCGGGACTTCCAGATCGTCCTGCTGCTCGAGCCCGGCGTCCCCTTCACCTTGTCCGTTCCGCCCAAGACGCCATGCCTAGCCCGTCTACTCAAGTCCCCATGCCTGACGGATCTGCGCCACTTCCTGTGACCCGGCAGGCCGCCGGCGCCACCGGCGGGGCAGGCCACGTCCGGGGCGACCGGCGCTCCCCGACCGGATTGCGCCGCCTCCTGTCCAGGCTCGTCCGCAACTACGTCCACGGCATGAAACGTCACGAGCGCTATCTCATGGACCCCGTGCACGGCCGGTCCCCGGCGCTGCGGCCCGCCGCTCGGCGCTGGCCGGCCGGCGGCGGCCCCCGCTCCATGACCGCGCCCCGGGCCTTCTCCTTCCAGGGCATCGAACGCGTCCTGCCGGATTCGCGCGGCTGGCATCACCAGCCCTGGGGCCAGGACTGGATCGCCCAACTGCACCGCTTCGACGACCTGAATGCCGCCGACGCCGAGCAGCGGCGGGACTGGCACCGGGCGCTGGTCCTGAACTGGGCCGTCTCCAACGGCCCGGGCCGCGGCCCCGGATGGGAGGCGCCCAGCCTGGCGCCCCGCATCGTCAACTGGATCAAATGGGACCTGCGCGGCGGCGGACTGGCCAGCGAGACCACCCGCCGCAGCCTCGTCGTCCAGGTCCGCTACCTGCGCCACTTCTTCTCGCGCCACTGGCGCGACGGTTCGCGCCCGGACATCGCCAAGGCGCTGATCTTCGCCGGCAGCTATTTCGCCGACAGCCGCGAATCGCGGGCCTGGCTGCGCAAGGGCATGCGGGCCTTGAACACGCTGGAGCCGACCGCGCTGTCCACGGAAGACCTGCGCGACCTGGCGCTACTATCCCTGGCCTACCCGGACCTGCATCCGCCGCACGGCCACCGCTGACGCCTCAGGCAACCCCGGCGGGCAGCGGCGATGCGTCGGCATGCTCGATCATGGACGCCAGCAGGAGATCGGTCAGCTCGGCGCGGCGGCCTGCCGCGGCCGGATCGTCCCAGAGATTACGCTGCTCCAGCGGATCCTGCTCCAGGTCATAGAGTTCGCACAGCGCCCGGTCGTCCGACTGCGTGATCCGCCACCGTCCGGTCAACAGCGTACGCAGGCGGAAGCGCCGCGGACGTCCGAACTGGAACATGACCGGCTCGTTCTCCACCAGCACGCCCGGCCGCGGCAGCGGGGCGCCGTGCTCCAGCATCCGGCGCAGGCTCAGGCCCTGCATGCCGTTGTAGGCGGCGATGCCCGCCCGGTCGAGCACGGTCCCGGCGATGTCCAGGGTCCCGGCCGGCGCCCCGCAGGCCGTTCCGCGCCGGGTTGCCGGCAACGCGGGATCGCTCCAGATGAACGGCACCCTGACCACGCCCTGGTAATGCATGGGCCCCTTCAGCATGACGCCGTGGTCTCCCATCATGTCGCCGTGGTCGCTGGTGAAGACGACGATGGTGTTCTCGCGCATGCCCAGGCGGTCCAGCGTCGCCATCACGCGGCCGACCTGCTCGTCGATCAGGCCGATCATGCCGTAGGTCAGGGCCGTGATCTCGCGGCACTCGCGCTCCGAGACGGGGAAGGCCGTATAGCCCTCGCGCGTGCCGCCGTCACGGCCGTAGTCGTGCACGCCCCGTACCAGCGGCGAGCTGCCGGGCGCGCGGAACGATGCCGGCAGCGGCACGTCCGCCGGATCGTACATGTCCCAGAACCGGCCCGGCGGCGTGAAGGGGTGGTGCGGGTCGGGAAAGGAGCACATCAGGAAGAACGGCGATGCCGTCCCCGCTTCGGCGGCCCGGGACTCCAGCCAGCCGCAGGCCCGCTCGCCGATGTAGGACGAGGGATAGAGCGACTCCGGCAGGCGCGTGCGCCAGGCCTGCGGCGCCCCGTACCCTTCGGCGGACAATGCATGGTCCCGCCCGCGCAGGCTGTCGGGATCCGGATGGCGCTCGGCCAGCCAGCGGGCGTAGTCGCCCTGCACCTGGTCGCCATGCAGCGTGCACAGTTCGACGTGATCGAAGCCGTAGTAGGGCGTGTCGACGCGCTGGCGCCGCCCCGCCTTCCAGTCCGGCGTCCATTCGTTGCCGTAGCCGTCCCCCATGCGCGGCCGCTTGGTGGCGTCGCGCAGGCCCTCGGCGGGCGACCGGCGCCCCTCGACGGGCCGCCAGGCGCGCTTGTCGGGATGGTCGTAGCCGAAGCATTGCAGGTGCGACTTGCCGATCAGCGCGGTGGCATAGCCCGCATCCCGCAGCAGTTCCACGAAGGTGGTCTGGTCCAGCGACAGGTTGATGCCGTTGTGGACGACTCCGTGCACCGATGGCAGGCGTCCCGTCATCAGCGTCGCGCGGTTGGACATGCAGGTCGTGCTGGCGGCGTAGAAACGCTCGGCGCGGACGCCCGCCGACGCCAGCGCGTCGATGTGGGGCGTGCGCAGCGCGGGGTTGCCGTAGCAGCCCAGATGGTCGGCCCGGTGCTGGTCGGTGATGAAGATCAGGATGTTGGGCGCGGCCATGGCTCAGTCCGCCTGGATCTTGAAGCGTTTCACGATCTCGCCGTAACGCTCGTAGTCGTCGCGGGTGGCCTTGGCCAGCACCTCGCGCGGGCCGCCCACCACCAGTTCGCCGCGCTGCTTGAAATGCTCCACGGCATCCGGCTCGCGCAGGGCCGCGTTGATCTGCGCGTTCAACGAGTCGGCCAGCGCGGGCGCCATCCCCGCCGGACCGTAGACGCCGAACCAGATGTTCACGAACACGCCGGGGAAGCCCTGCTCCGCCATCGTGGGCAGGTCGGGGATCAGCGGGCTGCGGCGTTCGTCCACCACGGCGAGCGGCACCAGCCGTCCGCTCTCGATGTAGGGCTTGGCGCCGCCGTAGCCGAGATAGATGAGCTTGACCTGTCCGCCCAGCGCGTCGTTCAGCGCCGGCCCCACGCCACGGTACGGAGAATGCAGCAGCGACAGCCCGGCGGCGCGGTTGAACAGTTCGCCGGCGATGTGCATGGGCGACCCGTTGCCGGAGGTCGCATAGGCCAGCGGCGGTCCGGTCCGGGCAAGCCCGGCCAGTTCGCGGGCGTTCTTCACGCCCAGGCCGGGATGCGCCAGCAGCAGCATGGGCGTGGAGGAAATCATCGCGATGGGCGTGAAGTCCCGCTGCACGTCGAAGGTATAGCCCAGGTTCCGGGGCAGGACGTGGGGCGCCATGGCGAAGGTGTTGGCCGTGACCAGCAAGGTGTAGCCGTCGGGTTCTGCACGCGCCACGATGCCGGTGCCTATGCTGCTGCCCCCGCCGGGACGGTTGCTGACCACCACCGGCTGGCCCCAGGCCTTGCCCAGCTTCTCGCTCAGCAGCCGGGCGATGGGGTCCACCCCGCCCCCTGGCGGGAACGGCACGACCAGCGTCACCGCCCTGGCGGGAAATCCCTGGGCCATCGCGGGCCGCGGCAGCAGCCCCCCGCCCGCGAGCCAGCAGGCCCCCAGCCCGGCGCCCGCGCGCAGCCCCGCTCGCCGGCCGGGCCGCATGCCGTCCTTGCGCTTGCCATCCATGCTTGCTCTCCCAAAGGCGTTCGATGCAAACGCAGTCTAGGGTGGTCGATATTTATCGTGTAGTGGATAATCGCTTGAATCACTTTCAATCTGTATTTGTAAATCCATGGACCACCTGCGGCTCATCGTCACGTTCGCCCGGGCGGCGGAAGCGGGCAGCTTCAGCAAGGCGGCCCGCACGCTGGGCGTCACGCCGCAGGCCGTCAGCGCCCAGATCCGGCAGCTCGAACAACAGGTCGGCGTGCGCCTGTTCTACCGCACCACCCGCAGCATCAACCTGACCGAGGAAGGCCGGGCCTTCCACGAACGCTGCCGCGCCGGCATGGAAACCATCCAGGGCGGGCTCGACGTCCTGCGCGACCGCACCGAGCAAATGGTGGGCACGGTCAGGCTGGCGCTGCCCTATGCCATCAGCTATGAACTGGTCGCGCCGCTGATGGGGCGCTTCATGGACCGCTATCCCCAGGTCCGGGTCGACATGCTGACCCTGAACCAGTTGCCGGACGTGGTCGAGCACGGCGTGGACGTGGGCATCATCGGCGGCGAGCTTCCCAGCAGCTCGCTGGTCGCCCGCAAGGCCGGGGCCTTCAACCACGTGCTGTGCGCCTCGCCGGACTACCTGGACGAACGGGGCGTGCCGGACCACGTGGACGCGTTGCGCGACCATCGCTGCGTGCTGCTGCGCCACCCCCGCACGGGAAGGCTCTGGCCCTGGACCTTCCAGTCGGGCGGCGACATCGTCACGCTCAATCCCGAAGGCGCGCTGTCGGTGCAGGACGCCGAAAGCCAGCACCGCGCGGTGCTGCACGGCGCGGGCATCGGCCAGATCGCCAGCTACTACGCGGCGCCGCACATTCGCGCGGGCAGGCTGCGCCCGCTGTCCATCGGCTACGTCTCGCGCCAGGTCGACGTCCATCTCTACCTGCCCCAGCGCGACCACATCCCCTTGCGCTGCCGGGCGCTGGCCGACTATCTGCTGGCCGAACTCAAGCGCAATCCGGACCTGGTTCCCGCAACATTCTGATGCCCGAATCCCGCGCCGCGCGCCCTCTCCTGTCATGCCGGCGACGCGGGAACCCGCTACAATGCCAGCCACCTGAGGAGCGTTGCGACGACCGGCATCCCCGCCAGGCCGCCAGGCTCAGGTAACGGATCGGCCGCGGCCCGCCTGGGCGGCACCGGTCCACGGCAACGGCGCTCGCCCCACATCCTGCCCCTTGCAGGCCATGCGGCGAGCCTTCCCGGCTCACGCCGCGGCGTCAAAGGGCAAGCACTTTGGAGTCCTCATGAACGCTGTACCCAACGCCCAGACCCCCGACCACCGCATCGCCGACATCGCACTGGCCAACTGGGGCCGCCGCGAGATCAGCATCGCCGAGACCGAGATGCCCGGCCTGATGGCGATCCGCGAGGAATTCGCCGCCACCCAGCCGCTCAAGGGCGCCCGCATCGCCGGCAGCCTGCACATGACCATCCAGACCGCCGTGCTGATCGAGACGCTCAAGGCCCTGGGCGCCGACGTGCGCTGGGCTTCGTGCAACATCTTCTCGACCCAGGACCACGCCGCGGCGGCCATCGCCGCCTCGGGCACGCCGGTGTTCGCGATCAAGGGCGAGTCGCTGGCCGACTATTGGGAATACACCCACCAGATCTTCGAATGGCCGGCCGGCGCCCATGCCAACATGATCCTGGACGACGGCGGCGACGCCACCCTGCTGCTGCATCTGGGCACCCGCGCCGAGCAGGACGCCACCGTGCTGGCCAAGCCCGGCAGCGAAGAGGAAGTCGCGCTGTTCGACTCGATCCGCAGCACCCTCAAGCGCGATCCGAAGTGGTACTCCACCCGCCTCGCCCAGATCAAGGGCGTGACCGAAGAAACCACGACCGGCGTGCACCGCCTCTACCAGATGTCCAAGAAGGGCGAGCTGGCCTTCGCCGCGATCAACGTCAACGACTCGGTCACCAAGTCCAAGTTCGACAACCTGTACGGCTGCCGTGAATCGCTGGTGGACGGCATCAAGCGCGCCACCGACGTCATGGTCGCGGGCAAGGTCGCGGTCGTGTGCGGCTACGGCGACGTGGGCAAGGGCTGCGCCCAGGCTCTGGCCGCGCTGCGCGCCCAGGTCTGGGTGACGGAAGTCGATCCCATCTGCGCGCTGCAGGCCGCGATGGAAGGCTACAAGGTCGTGACCATGGACTACGCGGCCGACAAGGCCGACATCTTCGTCACCGCCACCGGCAACTACCACGTCATCACGCACGAGCACCTGGTGGCGATGAAGGACGAGGCCATCGTCTGCAACATCGGCCACTTCGACAACGAGATCGATGTCGCCTCGCTCAAGCAGTACAAGTGGGAAGAGATCAAGCCGCAGGTCGACCACATCGTCCTGCCCTCGGGCAAGCGCATCATCCTGCTGGCGCAAGGGCGGCTGGTGAACCTGGGCTGCGCCACCGGCCATCCCTCGTTCGTGATGTCGTCCTCGTTCGCCAACCAGACCATCGCGCAGATCGAGCTGTGGACCCGCAACGAGAACTACGCCAAGGGCCAGGTCTACGTGCTGCCCAAGCAGCTGGACGAGAAGGTCGCGCGCCTGCACCTGAAGAAGCTGGGCGTCCAGCTGACCCAGCTGCGCGCCGACCAGGCCGCCTACATCAACGTGGCGGTCGAAGGCCCCTACAAGCCCGAGCACTACCGCTATTGATCGATCCCGTCCGGGGCCCCGCGCCCCGGAACGCCCCACCCTTTTCCCTCTGGCAAGGAGTTCGCGATGACCCTGTTACTCGTCTGGTTGCTCAACGCCGTGGCACTGCTGGTCGTGGCCTATCTGCTGCCCGGCATCACCGTGGCGAGCTTCGGTTCGGCGCTGATCGCGGCGCTGGTGCTGGGCCTGCTCAATTCGCTGGTCAAGCCGGTGCTGGTGCTGCTGACGCTGCCGATCACCGTGGTCACGCTGGGCCTGTTCCTGATCGTGCTGAACGCGCTGCTGTTCTGGTTCGCGGGTTCGATCCTGAAGGGCTTCCAGGTCAGCGGTTTCTGGTGGGCCGTGATCGGGGCGCTGCTCTACAGTCTGATCTCGGGCCTGTTGTCGGCCATCGTGCCGAACTGACCCTTTACCTACAGGTTGCCCGCAAGTGAGTTCATCCTTATCTCCCGACCCGGCGCCGGCTGACGCCGCGCCGGTCTTCAGCCTGGAGTTCTTTCCGCCGCGCGACATCGCGGCGCAGGAACGGCTGGTACGCACGGCCAAGCAGTTGCAGGGCCTGCATCCCCATTTCGCCAGCGTGACGTTCGGCGCGGGCGGTTCGACCCGCGACGGCACGATGCTGGCGGTGTCGATGCTGCAGAAGCTGGGCTACGAGGCCGCGCCGCATCTGTCGTGCATAGGTTCGACCCCCGAAAGCCTGCGCGACATTCTCTATACCTACCGTCAGGCCGGGATCCTGCGCCTGGTGGCCCTGCGCGGGGACATGCCGTCCGGCATGGGCGACATGGGCGAGCTGCGCTATGCGCGGGACCTGGTGGAGTTCATCCGCCAGGAAACGGGGGACTGGTTCCATATCGAGGTGGCGGCGTATCCGGAGATGCATCCGCAGGCCCAGGGGCCGGAGGCGGATCTGGACCGGTTCGTGGAGAAGATGCGGGCGGGCGCGGACAGCGCGATCACGCAGTATTTCTTCAATGCGGATGCGTACTTCGATTTCGTGGACCGGGCGACGGCGAAGGGCGTGTTGGCGCCCATCGTGCCGGGGATCATGCCGATCACGAATTACACGCAGCTGGCGCGGTTCTCGGATATGTGCGGGGCGGAGATTCCTCGATGGATACGGTTGCGGCTGGCGTCGTACGGGGATGATCGGGCTTCCATCCGGGCGTTCGGGCACGACGTGGTGGTGGAGCTTTGCCAGACCTTGCTGGACGGGGGCGCGCCGGGGCTGCATTTCTATACGATGAACCAGGCGGACGCTACCCAGGCTGTCTGGAAGGAATTGGAGCGGTGACGTCTCTTGGACGTTAGGGTTCTTTAGACGGTTGTTTCCGGCCTTGGGGCGCGGGGCGCTGTGAGGCGCAGCGCCCCGCGCCCCAAGGCCGGAAACAACCTGCGGCGTCTTATGGTGTGGCGCCTTGGTCGGTGGTGTGGGGACCGGGCATGCATCCTTCTTCGGTGATGATGGCGTCGAGCCGCATGTCGTGCGGCTCGGGTACGTGCACGTCGGGAGCCAGGCGGCCGCAGGCGTAGGCGATGCCCAGGGCCAGGGTCTCGTGGCCGCCCTGGCGCAGGGCGGCCAGGGTGCGGTCGTAGTAGCCGCCGCCGTAGCCGATGCGGTCGCCGTCGACGGTGTAGCCCAGGGTGGGGACGAGGACGATGTCGGGGGTACGGGGCTCGGTGGACCGGGGTTCGGGGATGCCGTAGGCGCCGGGGGCCATGGGGGTGTCGGGGGTCCAGGCGCGGAACTCCAGGGGGGCGGCCTTGGTCAAGATCACGGGTAGGGTCAGTTCCAGCCGGTCGTCGCGGGCCCAGGCCTGCAAGGCGGGGCGCAGGTCGGGTTCGTCGCCGATGGGCCAGAAAGCCGACAGCACCACGCGCCTGCCGCCCCCAGGGGCCGCGGCCAGGTAGTCGTGTATCCTGCCTTGCAGGAGGCCGGCGATGCGGGCGTCGGCCGCGGCGCGCTCGGTGGCGCTCATGGCCGCGCGCAGGGCGCGCAGGCGTGGACGCAGGGCCGCGGCGGTGGCCTCCCTGGGTTTACCCGATGCTATTCTTGCTGCCATGGCCTATTCAGCTCTCTTCAACAGAATCCGCATTACAGCACTTGCCGCCGTGCTGGCAAGCGCCGCCGTGGGCTCCGCCTGCGCGCAGGTCTCGGCGCCCGGGTCCGACGACGCCCTGCTGGCGGCGCGCACCGCGGTGCAGACCGGCAACTGGGACATCGTCCAATCGCTGATCCCGCGGCTGGAAGGCCATGTGCTGGCGGCCTATCCGCAGTACTGGGTGCTGCGGCAGCAGTTGAACGATCCGCGCAAGCCGCTGCCCGAGTCCGAGCTGAACGAATTCGTGAACGCCCATCGCGGCACCTACCTGGCCGAGCGGCTGCGCGGCGAATGGCTGCTGGCCGCCGCCAAGCAGGCCGACTACGCCACGGTGCGCACGCTGGCCGACACCACGGTCAACACGCCGCAGGTGGACTGTGCGGTGCTGCTGGCCATGCATGCGCGCGGCGAACGGGTCACGGCCCAACTGGCCATGTCCAAGTTCGAGCCCGGCGACAGTTGCTGGTCGCTGTACGACCGGCTCCAGGCCGACGGCGTCATGCAGTGGGACGACTTCGCCACGCAGATGCGCAACCTGTTCGAGACCAACTCGCTGGCCCATGCCAGGCGCATGGCGCGCTACGTGTTCGACCCGGCCCAGCAGAAAACGCTGAACGGCCTGCTGGACCAGCCCATGATCTGGCTGGTGCGGCAGAACACCCTGCCGCGCGACCGGGCCGGCCGCGAACTGGTGGTGACCGCGCTAAGCCGCCTGGCGCGCAACGACCTGCAGGTGGGCTACGACTATTTCGAACGCAGCTGGGCACGGCAGTTGCCGGCCGACGATGCCAGCTGGGTGCGCAACCAGTTCGCGCTGCACGCCTCGTTCAAGCTCGATCCGGTCGCGGTCGCCTGGTACCGCGCGGGCGAAGGCGGCAGGCTGACCGAATACAACCAGGGCTGGCGCGCCCGCATGGTGCTGCGCCAGCAGCCCGTGGACTGGCGCACGCTGAACCGCTACATCGAGCAGATGCCGCCGGCCATGCGCGAGGACCCCACCTGGGTCTACTGGCACTCGCGCGGCCTGGTCGCGCAGGGCGCCGTGCAGGAAGGCCAGGCGGGCTACCGCAGCATCGCCGGGCAGTTCAACTTCTACGGCCAGCTGGCCGCCGAGGAACTGGGCATTGCCACCACCATCCCGACCTCCACCGCGCCGATCACTCCGGATGAACTGGCCAAGGCGCAGTACAACCCCGGCCTGCAACGCGCGGTCGCGCTGTTCCGGCTGGGCTGGCGCACGGAGGGGGTGCGCGAATGGAACTACGCGCTGCGCGGCATGAACGACCGGCAACTGCTGGCCGCCGCCCAGCTCGCCCACCGCGAGAACCTGTACGACCGCGCGGTGAACACCGCCGAGCGCACGCGCGACCAGCACGATTTCAACCTGCGTTTCCTGACGCCCTTCCGCGACCAGCTGGTGGACAAGTCGCGCGAGATCGGCGTGGACGCGACCTGGGTGTATGGCCTGATCCGCCAGGAATCGCGCTTCGTCATGGATGCCCGCTCCAGCGTCGGCGCCTCCGGCCTGATGCAGCTGATGCCGGCCACCGCCAAGTGGGTAGCGCGCCGCATCGGCATGAGCGACTACGCGCAGCACCGCGTCAACGACATGGACACCAACCTGACCCTGGGCACCAGCTATCTGCGCATCGTGCTGGACGACCTGGGGGGTTCGCCCCTGCTGGCCTCGGCGGGCTACAACGCCGGTCCCCGCCGGCCCCATACCTGGCGCTCGACCCTGCCGGGCCCGGTGGAAGGGGCGATCTTCGCCGAGACCATTCCCTTCACCGAGACCCGCGACTACGTCAAGAAGGTGCTGTCCAACGCCACGTACTACGCGGCCCTGTTCACGGGCCAGCCGCAGTCGCTCAAGGCCCGGCTGGGAACGGTCGCCCCGCAAACGGTGGAGACCACCGCCATACCCTGAGGAAGCGCACGCCATGACCATGATCTATCCACGCATACTCGTGCTGGGCGGTTCGGGCTTCATCGGCAGCCACCTGGTCGCCCGCCTGGCGGCCCAGGGCCGCAAGCTGCTGGTCCCGACCCGCCGCTACATGAGCGCCCGCCACCTGCTGCCGCTGCCCACGGTGGACATCGCCCAGGCCGACCTGTCCGACGACGCCACCCTGAACCGCCTGGTCCAGGGATGCGACGCGGTCATCAACCTGATCGGCACGCTGCACGGCGACCGCGGCACGCCCTACGGCAAGACCTTCCGCAAGCTGCACGTCGAGCTGCCCGAGCGCCTGGCCCGGGTCTGCGTGGCGCATGGCGTGACCCGCATGCTGCACATGAGCGCACTGGGCGCGGATTCCCACGGCGCCAGCATGTACCAGCGCTCCAAGGGCGACGGCGAAACCGCCGTGCGCGGCGTGTTCGATGCCTGGCCCGAGGGCGCGCTGACCATCTTCCGGCCGTCGGTGGTATTCGGCCCCGACGACCGCTTCCTGAATACCTTCGCCGCGCTGGCGCGCTGCTTCCCGGTGCTGCCGGTGGCGGGCGGATCGGCGCGCCTGCAGCCCATCTACGTGGGCGACCTGACCGAGGCCATGACCAACGCGCTGGACGACCACCGCACCTACGGCAAGACCTATGCCGTGGCCGGGCCGCAGGCCTATACGCTGCGGGAACTGGTCGAGAAGGCCGCCGCCTGGAGCGGCCATCCCCGCCGCGTGCTGCCGCTGCCCATGGGCCTGGGCAAGCTCCAGGCGGCCGCCATGGAAATGCTGCCCGGCGCGCCGCTGATCACGCGCGACAACCTCGATACGCTGACGCGGGATGCGGTCCTGGACGGGCCGCTGGCGCCGGAGCTGGGCATCCATCCCAGCTCGCTGGAAGCGCTGGCGCCCGACTATCTCGGACAGGCCGAACACACGCGCTTCGACATGTTCCGCATGCGCCATGGCCGACGCTGACCTCGCCCGGCCGGCGCCGGGTCCCGACCCGGCCACCGACGGACTGGAGGTCTTCGTCGTGGGTGGCGCGGTGCGCGACGCCCTGCTGGGCCTGCCCGCGGGCGACCGCGACTGGGTGGTGGTGGGCGCCACGCCGGAACAGATGTCGGCCCGCGGCTTCGTGCCCGTGGGCGGCGACTTTCCCGTCTTCCTGCACCCGGCCACCCGCGAGGAATACGCGCTGGCCCGCACCGAGCGCAAATCGGGACGCGGCTACAAGGGCTTCACCTTCCACACCGGCCCCGAGGTCACGCTGGAAGACGACCTGGGCCGGCGCGACCTGACGATCAACGCCATCGCCCAGGCGCCCGACGGCCGCCTGATCGACCCCTACGGCGGCCAGGACGACCTGCGCGCCCGACGCTTTCGCCACGTCGGCCCGGCCTTCGCCGAAGACCCGGTGCGCATCCTGCGGCTGGCGCGCTTCGCGGCCCGCTTCCACGACTTCGAGGTGGTGCCGGAAACCCTGGCGCTGTGCCGCCGCATGGCGGCCGAGGGCGAGGTCGACGCCCTGGTGCCCGAACGCGTCTGGCGCGAACTGTCGCGCGGCCTGATGCAGGAGCGGCCTTCCCGCATGCTGCAGGTGCTGGCCGACACCGACGCGCTGCCGCGCGTCGCGCCCGGCCTGGCGGTGGACGGCCCGTTGCTGGCCATTCTGGACCTGGCCGCCGATGCGGGACTGCCGCTGGCCTCGCGTTACGCGCTGCTGTGCTCCGACAGCGCCGACCCGGCCGGATTGGGCAAGCGGCTGCGCGCCTCGAACGACTGCAACGACATGGCGCGCCTGCTGCAACTGGCCCTGGCCGAACTGCCGCGCGCGGGCCGGGATCCCGAACGCGTGCTGGCCTTGCTGGAACGCGCCGACGCCCTACGCAAGCCCGAGCGTTTCGAACAGTTGCTGGCCGCCGCGCAGCGGCGGATGCCGGTGGACGTGGCGCAGTGGACGGCGTGGCGGGACACGGTCAGGGCGGTCGACGCGGGCGCCATCGCCGCCCGGCATGCCGATCAGCCCGGCGGCATACGCGAGGCCGTGCGGGCCGCCCGGCTGGCGGCCCTCGCCCCCGCCACCGACACGGGCGCCTGACCGTCCTTCCGGTCGCTCAGTTCGCGTCCAGCTTCAACCCCTTGGCCGCTTCGCCCATCCAGACCAGGTCCGCTTCGATCAGTTGCTTGAAGTCTCGGCTGCTGGAGCTGATTGCCGGATGAATGCTGAAAGTCGCCAGACTCTCGCGAACCTGCGGCGCCATGGCGGCCTTCGCGACGGCCTGCCTCATGGCCTGCGCAACGGCCGGCGGCGTGTCGGCCCGGATGCCGTAGCCTCCCCAGAGCACGAGCGGCGGCACCCGGTAGCCGGCTTCCGCCACGGTGGGAACATCCGGCATGTCCGGCATCCGTTTGTCGTCGACCACCGCCAGCGCGCGCACCTGTCCCTTGGGCACATACATGGACGCGAAGGTCGCCGCGGTCATGGTGAAATCGACGCGGCCGGCGATCAGGTCCGTCATCATGTCAGGCCCCGATTTATAGGGAACGTTGGCTGCGTCGAACCCTGCGATCCGGCCGAACTGCACCGCTTTCAGGTGCTCGGTGCTGCCGACGCCCAGGGACGAATAGTTCAGCTTGCCGGGATGCTGCCGCGCAAACGCCACCAGGTCCTTGAGCGACCTGAAGGGCGAATTGCCCGGCACGAGCAGCACCATGGGCGTCACGGTCGTCTGGGTAAGGGGCAGCAGGTCGCGGGTCAGGTCGAACTGCTTCTGCACGACCTGCACGGATGCCAGGCTGTTGTAGAGATAGAGCAGCGTCAACCCGTCGGGCGGGGCAGCATGCAGGGCGCGCATGCCGATGGTGAACAGGCCGCCTGGCTTGTTCTCGACGATGACTGGACGGTTGAGGATCTTGCCGAGTTCGCCCGCCAGGTTGCGGCTGCTGGTATCGGCCACGCCGCCGGCCGTCAGGGGAACGATGATCCTGACCGGGCCAGCCGCCGGCAGGAGGCCGGCATCGGACGCCCAGGCCGGGGATGCCAGCGATGCCGCAACGGCCGTGGCCACGGCCAGGCGCCGCAGGGAACGGATCAGCGATGTAGTCAACATGGGGTCTCCTCCCACTTCTCGAGCAGGTTCTTGTCGGCTGACGCGGATCGCGCCCGCCGCCTCGCGGTCAATGATTCATCATGCCGCCGTTGATGTGCAGGGTCTGGCCCGTGATCCAACGGCTGTCGTCGCTCATCAGGAAGCTCGCCACCCCCACCATGTCGCCGGTATCAGCGGTCCGCGCCAGCGCCTGGGACTTCAGGATGGCCGCCAATTGCTCCTGGGTGAACGTGGCGCGGGGCACTGCGGTCTCGATGAAACCCGGGGACAAGGAGTTCACGCGGATGTTGTACGCCCCGAGCTCGCGCGACATCGCATTGGTCATGCCAAAGATGCCCCCCTTGCTGGCGACGTAGTGCAGGTATCCCGTCTTGCCCATCCAGGCGGCGTCCGACCCGATGTTGACCAGGCTGGCGCCCGGAGAACGCCGCAGGTGCGGCAGCAAGGCCTTCACCAGCAGCCACGGCCCTTTCACATTGACGGCCATGACGCGGTCCCATTCCTGCTCCTCGATTTCCCAGAACGGTTTCAGGGTCAGGGCGGAGAAAATCGCCGCGTTATTGATCAGTCCGTCCAGGCGACCGTACTGCTCGCCTATCCAGTCGGCGAAGGCGCCCACGTCGCGGGCGTCGGCCACGTTCATGGCGAACTGGCCGACGGCCAGGCCTTCCGAGGCCAGTCTCCGGACCGCGTCGGCCAATCCCTGCTCGTTGATATCGGTCAGAACGACGGTGGCGCCATCGCGCGCCAGCCGCCTGGCGTAGGCCGTGCCTATGCCCTGGCCGGCGCCGGTCACGACGATGATCTTGCCCGCCAGGACGCCACGGACGGTAGAAGACTGTTCGATGCTCATGCGGATTCTCCTCGGGTTCAGGCCATGCGGAAAGGATCGCGGGTCGCCCCCGCCAGCTCGACCCAGATCGACTTGGACTCCAGAAAGTCGTTGATGGAATCCAGGCCGTTCTCCCGCCCCATGCCGCTCGCCCCGAAGCCGCCGAACGGAGCGCTAGGCGCCACCGCCCGGTAGGAATTGATCCACACTGTGCCAGCGCGCAGTCGGGCCGCCGCGCGATGCGCGCGGCGCACGTCGTTGGTCCATACGGATCCGGCCAGCCCGTACTCCGTATCGTTCGCGATGCGCAGGGCCTCCTCCTCGGTCTCGAAGGTCTGCGTGCAGAGCACCGGTCCGAACACCTCGTCGCGCGCGATGTGCATGCCGGCCTTCACCCTGGTGAACACGGTGGGTTTGATGAACCATCCGCCAAGCTCTTCATCGGGGCCGCCGTACACGCACGTGGCGCCCTCGTCGCGGGCAGTCCGAAGATGCGACAGGATGCGCTCGTACTGCGGAGCGTTGGAGATCGGCCCCAGCTCCGTCGCCTCGTCCTGCGGATCGCCCAGGCGTATGGTCCGGGCCCGCGCCAGCACGCGCTCGATCACGGCGTCGTGGATGTCGCGATGGATGACCAGGCGGGAACCCGCCATGCACGTCTGGCCCGCCGCAGCGAAGATGCCGGCAATCACGCCATTGGCGGCCGCTTCGACGTCGGCGTCTTCGAACACTACCTGGGGCGACTTCCCCCCCAGTTCCAGTACGACGCCGTTCAGGTTGCCGCCCGCAGCCTGGGCCACCTTGCGCCCGGTCGCCGACGAGCCGGTGAACAGTACCCGGTCCACCCCGGGATGCGCGGCCAGGTAGGCACCCAGCTCCGGCGAACTTCCCGTCACGGCATTGAATACTCCGGGCGGAAAACCCGCTTCCTCCAGCAGTCTCCCAAACGCCAGCGTCGAGGCAGGCGCATGTTCGGACGGCTTGACGACAAAGGTGCAGCCGGCCGCCAGCGCGGGCGCCAGCTTGAACGCCATCAGCATCAGCGGGGCGTTCCACGGCGTGATCGCCGCCACGACCCCCGCGGGCTCGCGCGTGGTGTAGACGAGAAAATTGCGCTTGTCCGTCGGAATGCACCGGCCCTCCAGCTTATCGGCCAGACCGGCGAAGTAACGGAACCACACCGGCAGGTAGCGGAGCTGGAAGATCATTTCGCGGTACAGCTTGCCCGAGTCCTGGACTTCGGTGCGAGCCAGACTCTCGGCCTGTGTCTCCAGCCTGTCCGCGAGGGCGTGCATGAGCCGGGCGCGGTCGAAGCCGGTCATGCCGCCCCACGGCCCCTGCAACGCCCGCCGCGCCGCGGCCACCGCGGCGTCAACGTCGGCAGTCCCACCGTCCGGAACGCTGGCCCAGGGTTTGCAGGTATAGGGGTCCAGAGTCTCGAAGCTGCGGCCGGTTCGGGCTTCGACCGCCTTGCCGTCAATCAACATGGGAAAAAAGCGGGTGGACGCATCCACGGTGTGTCTCCTGTACGGGTAGTAGGTACGGGGTCTGGGGCCCCCATCGACCGGAACCGTCACTGTAGAAACACAGCTATTACTTTAGTATTGAATTTTCTGGGCAACCGTATATCCTTTGGTTATATGATCTCGCCGTGCCGGTTCCCGCGAACGTCCTCATGAGCAGCCTTCACCCCTTGCTGAACCGGGTCCGCCTGACCCACCTGCGCCTGCTCGTCGCCATCGCGGACTCCGGCTCGCTGCTGGCCGCTGCCCAGCTGCTGCACATGAGCCAGCCGGCGGCCACCAAGGCCCTCAAGCAGATGGAAGCGGGGCTGGGAGAAACCCTGGTCACTCGCACGGCGACGGGCAGCGCCCTCACACCGGTGGGACACCTGCTGTGCCACCGGGCCCGGCAGGTGTTGGCCGAACTGCGCGATGCCGAGCACGACATCGAGCTGTTCCACGAGGGCCACGTCGGCCAGGTCATCGTCGGATCGCTACCAGTCGCAACGACCTCGCTCGTACCCCAGGCCGTCTCCCGGCTGAACCAGGATCATCCCGGCATCGCCCTGCGGGTGTTCGAAGGCAGTTCCGAATCGCTGTTCCCCCGCCTCATGCAGGGCGACCTCGACGTGCTGATCGGCCGCTTCTGGCTGGGCGAACAGTCGGGTCTCGTCAACGAACCGCTGTTCGATTCGGAGTTTCGCATCGCGGCCGGCGCGCACCATCCGTTGGCGGCGCACGCCGGCCTCACGCTCGACGACCTGTTGACCTACCCCTGGATTCTTCCCCCGCCGAGCGATCACTTCCGAGTAGCCATCGACGACTTCTTCCGGTACCGGCGCGTGCGCCCGCCCGCGCACATCGTCGAGACGACCGCCTATGGCGTAGTGCGCGGGCTGCTGCGCACCACGAACATGGTGGTGCTGCTGCCGGAGGTCACGTTGCGCGACGACGTGCGCGACGGGTTCATTCGCTGGCTTCCGCTCAATCTGGAACTGCGCCTGCCGCCGGTCGGCATCGTCCGGGTGGCCCAGCGACCGGTGGCGCCCGCCGTGCAGACCTGGCTGCGCTACGTCCGGCAATCGGCCGCCGACCTGCTCACGCCTCCGGCGCCGGGCGCCCCCTTTAAGGCGTCCTTAAGCCTGCCTGGCTAGGATGCTCGGGAGTCCCTTCGACCGAGTACAAGCCATGTCCCTCGCCATGCCCCGCCACGACGCCCCGGCCGCCGACACCGGCCCGGCGCCCCGCGACATCCGCGGGCAGCTGCGACTGGGCGCCACGTGGCGGCTGCTCAAGCCCTACTGGGTGTCCGGCGACCGCAGGGCGGCGCTCGGCCTGCTGGCGCTGGTCGTCGGCCTGAACCTGGCCCTGGTGGCCGCCAACGTCTGGCTGACCAACTGGAACCGCGTCTTCTACAACGCCCTGGAAGCGCGCGACTTCGCGGCCTTCAAGCTGCAACTGGCGCACTTCTGCGCGATCGCGGTGGCATTCATCGTCATCGCCATCATGAAGCAGTTCTACACCATGATGCTGGAGATGCGCTGGCGCACCTGGCTGACCGGCGAATGGCTGCAGCGCTGGACCTCGGGCCAGGCGTACTACCGGGTCGAGCAGGCTCACGGCGCCGACAACCCGGACCAGCGCCTGGCCGAAGACCTGCGCACCCTGGCCAGCACCAGCCTGACGCTGTCGCTGGGGCTGCTCAATTCGGTGGTGACGCTGCTGTCCTTCGTCACGCTGCTGTGGACCATATCCGGACCGCTCGTATTCGCGCTGGGCGGCAGGACCGTTTCCATTCCCGGCTACATGGTGTGGTTCGCCGTGCTGTATGCCGTCGCGGGATCCTGGCTGACCCACAGGATAGGCAAACCGCTGATCGGCCTGAGCTTCCGCCAGGAACAGACCGAGGCCGATTTCCGCTACGCCCTGATGCGGCTGCGCGAGAATGCCGAGGGCGTCGCGCTGTACGGCGGCGAACCCGCCGAACGCGCGGGGCTGCGCGGATCCTTCGATCACATCCGCGAAAACTGGCGCGGGCTGATGGTCTACACGCGCCGGCTGGTATTCGTGAACTCCGGCTATGGGCAGGTGGCGATCGTCTTTCCGCTGATCGTGGCCGCGCCGCATTATTTCTCCGGCGCGATCACGCTGGGCGTCCTGATGCAGATCGCCTCGGCCTTCGGCCAGGTGCAGGGCGCGCTGTCGTGGTTCGTGGACGGCTATGCCTCGCTGGTGGGCTGGCAGGCCGCCGCCAACCGCCTGCTGGATTTCCAGTCGGCGCTGGGCGCGGCCGAGGCCGAGCAGGCGGCGCGCGACGGCCTGCGCGGCATCGCGCTGGTCGAACGGGACCGCGCGCCAGCGCTTGGCGCCATCACCGCCGCCGGACTGGTGCTGGCCCTTCCCGGCCGGAACGAACGGCGGCCGTTGACCGATCCGTTCTCGATGACCGTGCGGCCGGGCGAACGGGTGCTGGTGACCGGTCCATCGGGCGCGGGCAAGAGCGTGCTGTTCCGCGCCATGGCCGGCATCTGGCCCTACGGCCGCGGCATCATCGAACGCCCCGCCGATGCGCACACCCTGTTCCTGCCGCAGCGCAGCTACGTCCCCTCCGGCACGCTTGCCGCCGCGCTC
Source organism: Pigmentiphaga sp. YJ18 (assembly GCF_038066655.1). NCBI lineage: Bacteria > Pseudomonadati > Pseudomonadota > Betaproteobacteria > Burkholderiales > Alcaligenaceae > Pigmentiphaga > Pigmentiphaga sp. YJ18. The sequence continues at coordinate 382,692 of NZ_JBBUKU010000001.1, forward strand.
GACTACCCCTCGCCGCCGGGCACCCACGACGACGCTACCCTGGCCGCCCTGCTGCGCGACTGCCGGCTGGAGCGGCTGGCCGGCCTTCTGCAGCGGCGCGACAACTGGGGGATGCGGCTGTCGCCGGGCGAGCAGCAGCGCCTGGCCTTCGCCCGCGCCATCCTGCAGCAGCCCGACTTCCTGTTCCTGGACGAGGCGACCTCGGCGCTGGACGAGGAAACCGAGGCCGCCATGTATGCCCTGCTGGTCGAACGCCTGCCGCGCGCGGCCATCGTCAGCATCGCCCACCGCAGCACGGTCGCGCGCTGGCATGGCCGGCATCTGCGCTACCGGCCGGTGCACGCGGCGGGGGACGAACCGCGCTACCTGCCGGCGGACGAAACGCTGCCGCAGCCCGCTTAGGCGGCCGCGTCCCTGGCCTGGGCCGCCACCCGCTCGAACGCCGCCCGCAGCACGGCCAGCGCCGGCTTGTCGACGTCCGCGCGGCGGCAGACGAAGGCGATCTGGCGGCGGGGACCGCCGCGCCCCAGCGACAGTTCGCGGAAGCGGTAGGCCTTGCGCAACGGGTCGTAGGGCTGCGGAATGATGGAGACCCCCAGTCCCGCCGAGACCATCGCGATGATGGCGTGGCTGGACAGGAGATCGATGCGGCTCTTCATGCGCGGATGCAGGCGGTGCACGTATTGCGCGGCGATGCGGCCGCCGGTGGAGGTCTTGTCGAAGCGTATCCAGTCATGGCCGCGCAGCAGTTGCTCGACCGTGTCGCCCCGCGCGTCGGGCGGCGCCACCAGCACCATGGTTTCGTGCATCAGCGTCTGCCAGTGCAGCCGGCTCGATCCGCCCGATTGCGGCCGCACCAGCACCGCGGCGTCGATGGCGCCGTCGCGCAGCTCGCCCAGCAGCCGCTCCGAGCGGCCCCGGGCCAGGTGCACGTCCAGTTCGGGATAGTCCGATTGCAGCACCTTCATCGCCATGGGCAGCAGCGTGGCCTGAATGGAATCGATGGTGCCCAGCGCGACCTTGCCGGACACCCGGGTCTGGCGCCGCGCGCGCAGGGTCTCCAGCGATTCCAGCGTGCCCTGGACCAGCGCCGCGAGTTCGTGGGCGAACGGCGTGGGGCGCGCCCGGCGCGCCGCGCGGTCGAACAGGGGCTGACCGAAATGCTGCTCCAGGTACTTGATGTGCTGGCTGACCGCCCCGGGGGTCAGGTTCACCTCTTCGGCGGCGGCCGCGAAAGTGCCTCGGCGCAGGACGGCGCAAAGGGTCTGCAGGAATTCCAGTTTCATTAGATTTCCTAAACTGACGTATCACGAAAAATCGCTTTTCGTAGTTTATCGAGTGTCTAGAATCCTCCGGATAATCATGACAGGAGACACCCGTGAAGACCGTCCCGCCCACCCCTGATCTGCCCCTTTTCCGTCCCGGCCGCCGCGCGGCCTGCCTGGCCGCGGCGCTTGCCTGCGCCGGACCGGCGCAGGTGCTGGCCCTGGAAGCCTTTCCCGCCCGGCCGGTCACGCTGATCGTGCCCAATCCGCCCGGCGGCTCCAACGACGTGTTCGCCCGCGCGATCGGCAAGCGCCTGGGCGACGCGCTGGGCCAGCCGGTGGTGGTGGACAACAAGGCCGGCGCGGGCGGCAGTGTGGGCGCGGGGCTGGCTGCGCGCGCGCAGCCGGACGGCTACACGCTGCTGTTCGTGTCGTCCACCTACACCACCAACGCCGCCATCCAGACCGGCCTGCCGTTCGATCCGGTGCACGCGTTCACGCCGGTCGCCATGGTGGCCAAGGGACCGATGATCCTGACGGTGAACAACGACCTGCCGGCCAAGACGCCGCAGGAGCTGCTCGCGCTGGCGAAAAGCCAGCCGGGCAAGCTGAACTACGCCAGTTCGGGGGTGGGCAGCATCAACCACTTCGCCACCCACCAATACGCGCAGGTCGCGGGCGTACGGATGACGCACGTCCCGTACAAGGGCATGGCGCCGGCCATCAACGACCTGATCGGCGGACACATCCAGGTGCTGATCGCCAGCGGTCCGTCCATCCTGCCCTCCGTGAAGGCGGGCAAGGTGCGCGCGCTGGGCGTGACCAGCGCCACGCCCTCGGCGGTGGCGCCCGGGCTCGCGCCGCTGGCCGCCACCGGCGCGCCGGGCTACGAGTCGGGACTGTGGTGGGGCATCCTGGCGCCCGCGGGCACGCCGGCCCCGGTCGTGGCTCGCCTGAACACCGAGATCAATCGTATCCTGGGCCAGGACGAGATCAAGGACCTGCTGCTGCGCGAAGGCGCCGAGCCCGACCCCAAGACGGCGGACGCGTTCGGCGCCCAGCTGCGGGGCGACATCGAGCAATGGCGCCGCATCGCCCAGCAGGCGAACATCAAGGCGGAGTGATGGCATCGTTGAAGCAACGCGGTTACGAACCCGGCGCGGGCGGCCCGCTGTCGGACGTGCGCATCCTGGACCTGTCGCGGCTGGTGGCGGGCAACACGCTCACCCAGGTGCTGGCGGACTTCGGCGCCGACGTGGTCAAGGTGGAAAGCCCGGACGGCGACACCCTGCGCGCCTGGCGCACCCAGGACGTGGACACCAACTGGAAGCTGTACGCGCGCAACAAGAAAAGCCTGGGCCTGGACTTGCGCCAACCCGCGGCGCGCGAACTGCTGCTGGAGTTGGCGGCATCGGCCGCGGTGCTGGTCGAGAGTTTCAAGCCGGGCGTGCTGGAAGCCATGGGCCTCGCGCCCGACGTGCTGCTGGCGCGCAATCCCCGCCTGGTCGTGGTGCGCATCTCGGGCTGGGGCCAGACCGGGCCCTATCGCGGCCGGCCCGGCTTCGGCACGCTGGTCGAAGGCATCTCGGGCTTCGCCGCCATGAACGGCTTCGCCGACCGCGAACCGGTGCTGCCACCCATGTACCTGGCCGACACGGTGGCCGGGCTGTACGGCGTGGCGGGCCTGCTGATCGCGCTGCGCGAGGTCGAGGTCAACGGCGGCCAGGGGCAGGTGATCGACCTGCCCCTGCTCGACCCGCTGTTCGCGGTGCTCGGCCCGCAAGCCGCCAACTACCGGCTGACCGGACGCGTCAAGCCGCGCACCGGCAGCCGCTCGACCAACTCCGGTCCGCGCAACGCCTATCGCTGCAAGGACGGCCTGTACGTGGGCCTGTCGGCCTCGACCCAGAAGATGGCCGAGCGCCTGTTCGTTTCCATCGGCCGGCCCGACCTGGCCGCCGATCCCCGCTACCGCACCAACGCCGACCGCGTGCGCCATGCCGAGGAACTCGACGCCATCATCGCCGCCTTCATCGCCCAGCGCACGCAGGCCGAGAACGTCCGCTTCTTCGAGCAGGCCCAGGTCACCATCGGCCCCATCTACGACATCTCGCAGATCGTCGACGACCCGCACTTCCTCGACCGCGAGATCCTGGCCGACTACCCCGATCCCGACATGGGCGCCTTTCCCATGCATCACGTGGTGCCGCGCATGAGCGGCACGCCCGGCGCGATCCGCACCCCGGCCCCGGCCATCGGCCAGCACAACCGCGAGCTGCTGGCGGGGCTGGGCGTGGACGACGGCCGCTATCGCGAACTGCTGCGGGACGGCGCCGTACACCAGGAAAACGAGGACCGCTGAAGGTTCCCACCGCCAAGAGATTTCCCATGCGCAGCAAACTCTTCGTTCCCGGCTCCCGCCCCGAACTCTTCGCCAAGGCCCTGGCCGGCGAGGCCGACGCACTGTCCTTCGATCTGGAGGATTCGGTACCGCCCGACCGCAAGAACGAGGCGCGCGAGGCCGTCGCGGCCTGCCTCGCGCAGCGGACCGCCGACTCGGGCAAGCGCATGGTCGTGCGCATCAACGCCTGGGATACGCCGCATTTCGGCGCCGACCTGGACGCGGTGGCGCTGCCGGCGCTGGACCTGGTCAACCTGCCCAAGGCCGAATCGCCGCGCGCCATCCAGGCCACGGCGCTGCGGCTGGACGAGATCGAACGGGCGCGGGGCATCGTCCGGCCGATCGGCATCCTGGTCAACATCGAGACGCCCGAGGCCCTGGCGCGGGCCGCGGAACTGGCGGGCGCCCATCCGCGCGTGGCGGGCCTGCAAGTCGGGCTGGGCGACCTGTTCGAAGACCTGGGCGTGGACCGGCGCGACGCCGCCGCCGTCCACCACGTCCTGCTGGCCATACGGCTGGCCGCCGGCCGCGCGGGCGTCTGGGCCTGCGACGGCGCCTACGCCGACATCGCCGATCGCGCGGGCTACGTGGCCGAGGCGCACATGGCCCGGCGGCTGGGCTACGTGGGCAAGAGCTGTATCCACCCCAGCCAGGTGGCGGCGGCCAACGAGGCCTTCCGGCCCACCGACGAGGAAATCCGGCACGCGGCACGGGTGCTGCAAGCCGAGCAGGAAGCGGCGCGCGCCGGCCTGGGCGCCTTCACCGTGGACGGCCGCATGGTGGACGCGCCCTTCATCCGCCGGGCCCGCGCGATCGTGGAAACGGCGCGCCGCCTGGGGCTGGCGGTCTAGGGCCTGTTCACGCTAAAAGGAGGCTCGCACAGGCCGGGAACGGGCCCTAGTATCCCCGCCGCGGGTCCAGGCCCTGGAGCGGTTCGCCGGCCTCGTGGCGGGCGATGCGGGCGGCGATCTGCGCCACGCTTTCCTCGACCATGGACAGCGCCGAGACGTGCGGCGTGACTTCGATGCGGGGATGGCGCCAGAAGGGATGGTCCGGCGGCAGCGGTTCCTGGTGGAACACGTCGAGCGCCGCGCGACTGAGCCGGCCGCTGTCCAACGCGCGCAGGAGGTCCGCCTCGACGACGTGGCTGCCGCGGCCCAGGTTCACCACATGACCGCCCTCGGCCATGGCATCGAACACCCGGGCCGACAGGATGCCCCGGGTGGCCGGCGTGTCGGGCAGGAGGTTGAGCAGCATGCGCGCGCCGGACGCGAAGCGGATCAAGGCGTCGGGGCCGACATGCGTCTCGATGCCCGGGACCGTTCGCGGCGTGCGGCTATAAAGCCGCACCGGATAGCCCTGGGCCGCCAGCGCGCGCGCCACCGGCAGGCCGAGCTGGCCGGCACCGAGCACGCCTACCGTGAACGCCTCGGTGCGATGGGGCTCCAGCGGTTGCCATACGCCCTCGCGCGCCTGTTCCTCGTAGGCGTCGAAACGCCGCTGGTAGCGCAGCGCGCAGTACAGCGCGTACTCGACCATCTGCCGCGCCATGCCCGCATCCTCCAGGCGCAGCAGCGGCACGCGATGCGTCACGGCTTCGGGGTGGGCGCGCATGATGGCCAACAGGGCGTCCACGCCCGCGCCCAGGTTGAAGACGGCCTTCAGGCCGGGGCGCTCGGCCAGGGACGGCGCCGGCGCCATCCAGTACAACAGGTAGTCGGCGGGTCCGTCGTCGCCGGGTTGCCAGCTGCGCACCCGCGCCGACGGCAGCGCCGCGCGCAGCGCCGCCAGCCAGCGGCCGTGGTCGATCCCGCTCATGGCCAGGAGTATGTCCATCGCGTTCCCCAACGGCTACAGCGTGTGGCTGCGGTCGCCCCGGCCGAAGCCCGACAGCGGCCGGTCCAGGCCGCGGCCCACCGCCAGCACCTTGAACAGCTCGCCCATCTCGGCCGGCGACAGCAGTTTCTGCACCGGCGCCACCGCCTGCGCATAAGCGGCCACTTCGGCCGGATCCACGCGCGACAACAGGTCCATCAGCCCGGCGTTCATCAGGAAGCTGGCCTGCGAGGCATAACCCAGCACCTCCAGCCCGCCCTCGACCGCCGCCTCGGCCATGGCCGTGAAATCGACGTGGGCGGTGATGTCCTGCACGCCCACGGCGACGAGCGGATCGGCGTGCGCCACGTGCCGCAGGTGGCACATCAGCGTGCCTTCCGCGCGCTGCGGATGGTAGTACTCGGCCCGCGCGAATCCATAGTCGACCAGCAGCGCCGCGCCCGCCTTCAGCCATGCGCCCATGCCGCGCACGAAAGCCTCGCCCCGCAGGTTGATCTCGGACACGTAACCCGGCAACGGCGGCATTCTCGATGAAACGGCCTCGGCCAGGTCGGCCGGGGCGGCGCGCTCCCGCCATACGAAGCGCGCGTTCTCGTCCAGGGCCACGCCGCGCTCCGCCAGGCCGCCTTCGGTCCAGCGGAACAGCCGCACGGGCATGGCGTCGAGCACCTCGTTGGCGACCACGCAGCCGGTAAAGGCGGCTGGCAGGGCATCGAGCCATTCCACCCGGTCGCCGTAAGCGGCCAGCCGGGCGCGCTGGCGATCGCGCAAGTCGGCCGAAACCTCCACGATGCGGTAGCGCGCCGCCACGCCCAGTTCGTCCAGCGCCGCCAGCATCCCCGCCGCCAAGGCGCCGGTGCCGGCGCCGAACTCCAATACCTCGATGCCGCCGCAGGCCTCGAGCACCTCGGCCACCTGGCGCGCCATGGTCTGCGCAAACAGCGGCGTGAGTTCGGGCGCGGTCACGAAATCGCCGGACGGATGCCGTCCCCCTTCGGCCAGCTTGGCGCTGCCGGCGGCGTAGTAGCCCAGGCCGGGCGCATAAAGGGCCTGCTCCATCCAGCGATCGAACGGCAGCCAGCCCGCAGCGCCGCGTATCCGCGCGGCAAGATGGTCGGCAACCAGACGGGAATGGGCGCTGGACGCGGGGTCGAGATCGGGAAGCTTGTTCATGCCGCCATTTTCCCATGACCTCGCGCCGCAACCGGCGGACGGCCTTGCGAATACCCACTTATAGGGATCCCGCCCCGCCGGCGGCGCTGATAGGCTGATCCGTCCTTCATGCGAACCGGATCCCATGGATAGACGTGATTTCCTGAACACCGCCGCCGCGAGCGGCATGCTGGCGTGGCTGTCCGGCTGCGGAGGCAGCGGCGCCATCGTGTCCGACGAGATCGAGTACCGCTACGGCCTCGACATGCTGCCCGAATCCCCGGCCATCGACCCCGCCCTGCTGTCGGCGCCCACGCCGGGCCAGAGCTTCTCGGTATCGGTCATGATCGGCGATACCCCGCAAGCCGGCGTGCAGGTACAGGTCTACGACATCCACGACATCCTGGTGGACAGCGGCACCACCGATGCCGCCGGCGCATTCGTTTCCACCGCGGAAGGCCGGAATTTCCTGGTGGCCGTGGCCGATACGGCCCAGGGTCGGCTGTACGGGTTCGAATACAACTTCGGGACGAAGATCCAGCCCGTGATCGACGTCAACCTGCTGCCGACCGTCCTGGCCAGGCTGTACGATCGCACCCGCCTGTCTCCGGCCGGCATCGATTTCGTGATGAAGAAGTTCTTCGGCGTCGACGCCTGGATCCTGCTGTCGGACCTCGGCCCGACGGGCAGCGCGCTGGACCAGGCCCGGCTCGCGCAGCGCGCCCAGGCCTCGGGCCTGGGGCTGCAAGGCTACCTCGACGCGCTGGTCGATGGCATGGCCCAAGGCATCGCCGACGGCTTCGCCACGAACTACGAGACGCTGGCCGGCTCCGGCTCCCGGCGTTCCGTGCAATCGGCGGCCAAGGCGCCGGACGAGTGCGGCGGCACGCCCCGGTACGACGATCTCATCGATGAAAACATTCCCGACGAGTTGAAGGATCTGGTCAACCGCTACTGGACCCAGGCCGCCAAGTGGGCCCTGGGCTTCGCCGTCAAGAAAGGCGCGAGCGCCATCGGCGTGCCCATCATCGGCACCGTGGGCGACCTGATCCTGGGGATGCTGTTCCCTTCTTCCGATCCCGTCAAGGAAGCCCTGGCGGAAATCAAGGCGCAGCTGCGCGACCTGTCCGCCAACATCCAGCAGCTCCTGCAACGGCTGGACAAGGCCGAGTTCAACCGCAGCTTCGACGAAGTGCGCAGCGTATTCAACGCCTTCGACGCGATCGCCGTCTCGATAAACCGCACCTCCGGCAACTACGAACGCGGCGCGATTTCGCTGGAAGACTACTCGGCCGACATGCTCAGGCACTGCAACGACCTGGTGGCCCGGGACGCGCAACTGGTCGAAGCCTACAACCGCTTCGTCGGCCTGCGTTCATTCCTCGGTGCCGGCGTGCTTACCCGCTGGATGGAATACATGGGCAAGGGCCACTATTACTCCGCCCTGGTGCAGAAGCAATACACCGACCTGCTCGATTACTTCCAGCAGTGGAACACCCTGTGCTACGCCTACCTGATCAATGCCCATGTGTCGATCGAGAAGCTTACCGGCAAGAAGGTCAACGCCGCGACGGTGCTGCGGCTGAACCAGTTGCTGGAAGCCACCGCCACCAATCTGGAAAAGCTGCGCCCGCGCTACCTGGGCAGCCGCCGCCAGTTCATCGACCTGCGCTACGGCCTTACCTGGGTTGGCCGCTGCACGGCCACCGACCAGGTGGATGCCATGATGCCCGCGGCGCAAAGCCAGGCGTTCCGGCTGCCCGGCCATCTGGACCTGCCCAGGGAGATGCGCAATACCTACGTCGATCCGTGCTCGCCCGACGACATGCCGCCCGGATGGTCCGCGGCCATCGGCGAAGACCTGATCGCCCAGTTCTCGTGGCGGCTGCCCAGCGCGGCCGAGCTCAACAGCTCGTTCGCCACCGTCATCCGCGACCGCTACGGCAAGGCGTTCAACTTCCAGACTTTCGCCGACGAGTTCAACCTGTCCGACAGCACCGGCTTTTGCCGCGTATCCAAGCCCGCCGTACCCATCGACGCCGTCGTGCTGCGCGACCCCATCGAGGGCGCGGGCCGCCGGCCCATCGACGGCGGCAGGGGCTTCCGGCTGAGCCTGTACGACCTGGGCAAGCTGGCCTCCTACAAAAGGACCGCCTATGCCCAGCCGGACGGCGGCCAGTTGTTGGGCGGTGAATACTATTTCTTCCCCGTGGCCGACATACCGCAGGAAACCCTGGCCAGGTACCTGCCCTGGTCCGTCTATCAGGCGGCCGACGATCTGAACCTGTAATCCACCCGCCTTCTCCCCCCGGCCCTGGCCGGGCGAGGGGCGCAGCCGGGCGGCTCCTTGCTAAAATCCCCGCTTTGCCGCCTTTCCGGACCCGACTCGCCATGCGCGAAGCGCGCCCTTCCTCCCCCCGTCCCGTCGTCCTGGTCACCGGCGCCGCCCGCCGCATCGGCCGGGAAATCGCGCTGGCCTTCGCCCGCGCGGGCTGGGACGTGGCCGTGCACTATGCGACCTCGCGCGACGCCGCGCTGGAAACCTGCGACGCCCTGCGGGCCCTGGGCGCCCGCGCCGAGGCCCATGCCTGCGACCTGGCCGACCCGGCCGCCGCCGAAACGCTGGTCCCCGCCGTCCAGGCCGGATTCGGCCGCGTGGACGCGCTGGTCAACAACGCCTCCACCTTCGAATACGACGACGTCGCCTCGTTCGACGCCCGGATGCTGCAGACCCATCTGCTGCCCAACCTGGTCGCGCCCGTGGTACTGGCGCGCGCGCTGGCGGCGGACGTGGCGCGGCGCGGCCCGGACGCCCGCGGGGCGGTGGTCAACCTGCTGGACCAGAAGCTCTGGAACTACAACCCGGACTTCTTCTCCTACACGCTGAGCAAGGCCGCCCTGGAAGCCGCCACGACCATGCTGGCCCAGGCGCTGGCGCCGGCGGTGCGGGTGGTGGGCGTGGCGCCCGGGCTGACCATGATCAGCCATCTGCAAACGCCCCAGCAGTTCGCGCAAACCCATGCGATGTCGCCGCTGGGCCATGCCAGCCATCCCGAGGACATCGCCCAGGCGGTCCTGTTCGCGGCGCAGAACCGTTCGATCACCGGCACGACGCTGCTGGTGGACGGCGGACAGCACCTGGTCGGTTTCGACCGCGACTTCAGCATGATGAACCCGCCGGCGGGCGCCGCCGCCGGCCAGACTTGAGTGGAACCATGGGCACACGCCGCATTTTCTTCAACCGCCTGGCCATCGATGCGCAGATAGGCATACTGGACCACGAACGCGGCGCCACCCAGCCCCTGCACGTGGACGCCGAGATCGACCTGGAAGGCGTGGACATGCCGGCCCATGACGGCATCCAGGAAGTGCTGGACTACCGGCGCCTGCGCGAGTGCATCATCGACGAATGCACGCGCACCCACGTCAACCTGATCGAGACCCTGTGCGACCGCCTGGCCGCGCGGCTGCTGGCCCAGTTCCCCGAGATCCGCGACGTGCGCCTGCGCGTGGCCAAGCCCCAGGCCTTCGCCGACTGCGCCGCCGTGGGCATCGAGGTCACGGCCAGCCGGGGCCAGGGGATCTGACATGGACGCCATCGTCATCCCCGCCACGCCGGCCGCGGACGCGGGCCGCGCGCGGCTCAAGCTGGAACGCGAGCGCAACAAGCTGGAAAAGCGCCTGATGCGCGAGGCCGGCCGCGCCATCGGCGACTTCAACATGATCGAGGCGGGCGACCGCGTGATGGTGTGCCTGTCGGGCGGCAAGGACTCCTACGGGATGCTCGACATCCTGCTCAAGCTGCGCGAGCGGGCTCCCATCGACTTCGACCTCATCGCCGTCAACCTCGACCAGAAACAGCCCGGCTTCCCCGACGACGTGCTGCCGCGCTACCTGACCGAACTGGGCGTGCCCTTCCACATCGAGACCCAGGACACCTACTCCATCGTCACCCGCGTCATTCCCGAAGGCAAGACGATGTGCTCGCTCTGTTCGCGGCTGCGGCGCGGCATCCTGTACCGCGTCGCCGACGAGCTGAAGGCGACCAAGATCGCGTTGGGCCACCACCGCGACGACATCCTCGCCACGTTCTTCATGAACATGTTCTATGGCGGGCAGCTGAAAAGCATGCCGCCCAAGCTGGTGTCCGACGACGGCCGCCACACGGTGATCCGGCCGCTGGCCTACATCAAGGAAGACGACCTGATCGCCTACGCGCAGTGGAAGGGCTTTCCCATCATTCCCTGCAACCTGTGCGGCTCGCAGGAAAACCTCAAGCGCAAGGAAGCCGGACGCCTGATCGACGAATGGGAACGCGCCTTCCCGGGACGGATCGAGAACATCTTCAACGCCCTGTCGCGCGTGACGCCCTCGCACCTGCTCGACCGCGGCCTGTTCGACTTCGCCAACCTGCGGCCCACGGGCGTGCCCGACCCGGACGGCGACACCGCCTTCGACCACGTCGATCCGCAGCCCTCCGCGGCCAGCCCGTGCGGCGACGAGGCCGACGAGCCCCTGGCCGAACGCACCGTACGCTTCTTCCGCGACGGCCCCGCGCATTGAACGCCACGCCGGTCCTGGAAGCCCGAGGCGTCGCCCGCCGCTTTCCCAACGGCGTGGATGCCCTGTCGCCGATCGACCTGACCGTGCGCGCGGGCGAGTTCGTCACCCTGCTGGGCCCGTCCGGGTGCGGCAAGACGACCCTGCTGCGCATCTTCGCCGGACTGGACACGCCCACCGCCGGCACCCTGCGGCGGCATGGCGACGTCGACGACCTGTCTTACGTATTCCAGGACGCCACCCTGATGCCCTGGGCCTCGGTGGCGACCAACGTGCGGCTGCCGCTGGACCTGGAGCGCGGCCCGCGCCGGCTGCCCATGGAGGCCCGGCGCGGCAGGGTGCGCGAGGCGCTGGAACGGGTGGGGCTGGCCGACTTCGATACCGCGCGCCCCAGCGAACTGTCCGGCGGCATGCGCATGCGCGTATCCATTGCCCGCGCGCTGGCGACCAGGCCCAGCCTGCTGCTGATGGACGAACCCTTCGGCGCGCTGGACGACATCACCCGCCAGCACCTGGACGATGAACTGCTGGGACTGGCCGCCCGGCAGGACCTGACCGTGGTGTTCGTGACCCACAGCATCTTCGAGGCCGTCTACCTGTCGAGCCGCGTCGTCGTCCTGTCGCGCCGGCCCGGCCGCATCGTGGCCGACATTCCCATCGAGGCCCCCGTCCGCGACGCCGCCTTCCGCGTCTCGCCCGCCTTCGCCATGCAGGCCGCGCGCCTGCAGGCGGCGCTGCTGGAGGGGCAGCGATGAACGCCTGGCTGCGCCTGGGCGCCCCCGCCGTGGTCGCGCTGGTCGTGATCGCGCTGTGGCAGGCTCTGGTGCGCGCGTTCGACGTCCCCATCTACCTGGTGCCCGCGCCGACGGACGTGGCCCAGGCCCTGGTGCGGGACTGGGACCTCCTGTCCGGCTCGCTGTGGGTCACGCTGGAGATCACCGGCCTGGCGCTGCTGGCGGCTACCGTACTGGGCGTGCTGCTGGCCTTCCTGTTCGTGCAGAGCCGCGTCATCGAGGCCAGCCTGTTCCCCTACGCGGTGCTGCTCCAGGTCACGCCCATCGTGGCGGTCGCGCCGCTCATCATCATCTGGGTCAAGCACACCCTGGTGGCGCTGACCCTGTGCGCCACCATCGTCGCGATCTTCCCCATCATCAGCAACACCGTGCTGGGGCTGCGCAGCATCGACCCGGGCCTGCTCGACTTCTTCCGCCTGAAGCGGGCCAGCCGCTGGCAGATCCTGTGGCGGCTGCGCCTGCCGTCGGCCCTGCCGGCCTTCTTCGGCGGCCTGCGCATCGCCTGTGGCCTGGCCCTGATCGGCGCCGTCGTGGCCGAGTTCGTCGCCGGCACCGGCGGCTCGCAAACCGGCCTGGCCTACCAGATCCTGCAGGCCGGCTACCAGATCAACATCCCCCGCCTGTTCGCCGCGCTGCTGCTCATCACCGTGGCCGGCGTGGTGCTGTTCGCGGCGATGACGCTGCTGTCGCGCGTCGTGCTGCGGGGCTGGCACGAGATGCGGTAGCGACCCCATCTGGCGACCCTTGCCCGTCCCCGGTACCATGCAACACCACCGCATTCCTTTACCCGGAGCCCGCCCATGCGTCCCTCCCACGCCCTGATCTCCTCCCTGCTGGCCACCCTTGCCCTGGCCTTCCAGGCCCACGCCCAGGCCCCCGCGCCCGCCGACAAGCTCGTCTTCGGCTCGAACTGGTACGCCCAGGCCGAGCACGGCGGCTTCTACCAGGCCCTGGCCGAAGGCACCTACAAGAAGCACGGGCTGGACGTCGCCATCAAGATGGGCGGCCCGCAGATCAACGTGCTGCAACTGCTGCTGGCCGGCCAGTACGACGTCGCCATGGGCGACGACCTGCAGACCTACAAGGCCGTGGAACAGGGCCTGCCGCTGGTCACCGTGGCCACCACCTTCCAGCAGTCGCCCACCGTCCTGGTCTCCCACCCCGGCCCCAAGACCCTGGGCGACTTGAAAGGCAAGACCCTGTACATCGGCCAGGCCAGCGAAACCACCTACTGGCCCTGGCTCAAGACCAAGTACGGTTTCACCGAGGCGCAGAAAAAGCCGTACACCTTCTCGGTCCAGCCCTTCCTGGTGGACAAGAACTCCGCCGTGCAGGGCTACCTGGCGTCCGAGCCCTACACCATCGAGACCCAGGGCCGCTTCAAGCCCACGGTGTTCCTGCTGGGCGCCTACGGCTATCCCCCGTATGCGCAGACCATCGTCGCCACCAGGTCGGGGCTGGACGCGAAGAAGGACGCGATCCGCCGCTTCGTCGAGGCCAGCGCCGAGGGCTGGAAAAGCTACCTGAAGAACCCCGCCCCCGGCAACGCCCTGATCCTGAAGGACAATCCGCAGATGACGCCGGCGCTGCTGGACTACGGCGTCAAGGCGCTGCGCGACGCGCGGCTGGTCGACGGCGGCGATGCCCGGACGCAGGGCCTGCTGACCATGACCGACGTGCGCTGGAAGAAGACCTACGACTTCATGGTGCGCGAGAAGCTGCTGAGTCCCAAGGTCGATTACCGGTCGGCGTTCACCACCGACATCGTCGACCAGGTCCATGTGCTGCCCTGAGCCGCGCGGCGTTCCGGCGCGGACCGGCCATGCATAGCGACGAGCTCGATTGTTTCTACCAGGTCGCCTTGTGCGGCGGCATACGCAAGGCCTCGGAGCGGCTGGACCTCGCGCCCTCGGTCGTGAGCCGGCAGATCGGCCGCCTGGAATCGGAACTGCAGATCAAGCTGTTCGACCGCAACAGCCGCAACATGACCCTGACGCCCGCGGGCCAGGTCTACCTGAACTACGTCGAGAGCCTGCGCCAGAACCGCAAGCTGGTGCTGGAGGAACTGGACGCGCTCAAGGGGCTGCGCACCGGCCATGTGAAGTTGCGCACGATCGAAGGCTACGCCGCCGAACTGGCGGCCTCCACCATCGCGACCTTCCGGCGGCAGTACCCCGGCATCACCTTCGAGCTCGCCATGGACGGCAGCGACCAGATCATGGCGGCCATCGAGGCGGGGCGGGCGGATATCGGCATCGCGCTGTCGCCGCGTGCGGCCAGCGCGATCGAATGCGCCGTCCGCCTGCCGGCGCCGCTGTGCGCGGTGGTCTGGCCCGGCCATCCCCTGGCCGGACGCGCCTCGGTGTCGATGGCCGAGCTGCTGGCCTATCCGCTGGCGCTGCCACCGCCGGACACCGGCATCCGGCACCTGCTGGACGCGGTGGCCCGGGTCGACAAGCTGGAACTGGCACCGGCCCTGGTCACCAGTTCCATCGCCGCGATGCAGGCCTTCGTGCGCGACCAGGGCGGCGTCGCCATCCTGCTGGGCCTGTCCCTGCACCCGCAGGGTCCCGGCGGCCAGGTGGTGGGCGTGCCCCTGTCCGACCCGCTGCTGGGCCGCACCGCGCTCGAGATCTGCGTGCTGGGCAGGCGCCGGCTAACGCCGGCGGTCAACGCCTACCTGCGCCATCTGCGCGCCCACGTCGAGGGCGGCCGCTAGTCCAGCGACACGCCGGCGCGCTTGATGAAGCCGCTCCACTTCTCGGTGTCCTTGCGGACGAACTCGGCCAGTTCCTGCGGCGAGCTGGTCGCCAGTTCCGCGCCCTGCTCGGACAGGCGGCGCATGACTTCCGGCGATTGCAGGCTGGCGACCACGGTGTCGTGCAGGACCTTGACCACCGGCTGGGGGATGCCGGCCGGCCCCATCACCGCGTACCACAGCGAGGCATCGAAGCCCTGCAGGCCCGCCTCGGCCAGCGTGGGCAGTTCGGGCAGCACCGCGGAGCGCTTGGGCGTGGTCACGCCGATGGCGCGCAGCGCACCGCTGCGGATATGGGGCAGCATGGTGGGCAGGCTCTCGAAAGCCATCTGCACGCGGCCCGCCAGCAGGTCCACCACCGCGGGCGCCGTGCCCTTGTACGGCACGTGGGCCGTCTGCACGCCGGCCAGCTGGTTGAACATCACGCCCGACAGGTGCTGGATGGAGCCGGCGCCCACCGACGAGAAGTTCAGCTTGTTCGGGTTGGCCTTGGCGTAGGCGATCAGTTCCTTCAGGTTGTGCGCCGGCACCGAGGGATGGATGACCAGCACGTTGGCCACGGTCGCCACCAGCGTGATGGGCGTGAAGTCCTTGACCGGATCGTAGGTCAGCTTGCTGTAGATGGCCGGGGCCGTCGCGTGCGTGGCGGCGCTGGCCAGCGTCAGCGTATAGCCGTCGGGCGCGGCCCGCGCGACCTGGGAAGTGCCGATGGTGCCGGTGGCGCCGGGCCGGTTCTCCACGACCACCGGTTGCCCCAGGCGGCTGGCCAGTTGCTCGGCCAGCGCGCGCGACAGGATGTCGTTGCCGCCGCCCGCGGTCCACGGCGATATCCACTGGATGGGCTTGGCCGGATAGGACTGGGCGCCGGCGCCCTGCCAGCCTAGCAGGCCGGCCGCGAGCAGGATGAAAGCGGAGAGTTTCCTTGCAGGATTCATGATGGGTTCCTTAGTCAAACAAGCGCCCGCCGCACGAAATCCAGGCGATCCTGTCCGAAGAACAGTTCACCGTCGATGACGAAGCTCGGTACGCCGAATATCCCGTTGGCCAGCGCCTCGCGGGTATGGTCCTCGAACAGGCCGCGGCAGGACGGAGCATCCCCCTCGGCCACCAGCTCGCGGCCGGGATAGCCGGCCTCGTCGGCGATCCGGACCAGCGTCTCCCGGTCGGAGATGTCCAGATCGCGCACCCACACCCCGGCCAGGATGGCCTGGGCCAGCGGCCAGACGGGCAGCCCCGCGCGCTCGGCGGCCAGGACAACACATGCCGCCAGCGACTCGTCCACGGGATGATGGCGCGGCTGGTCGTTGATCGGCATGCCCAGGTGCAGGGCCCAGCGCGTGCGTTCGATACCGCGGTAGGCCCGGCGCGAGGGATGCAGGCCCGCCAGCGGCGCGCCGCCGGTTTCGCGGAACACGCGCAGGAGGTCGATGGGGCGGTAGACGATGCGGGTGCCGGTCTCGGCGGCCAGTTCGTGCAGCCTCGGCCCGGCCATGTAGACCCAGGGCGACAGCAGCGAGAAATAGAAGGTCAGGGTCTTCACGCGCGGCCTCCGTCTTCCGGCTCGCGGGTCAGCAGCACGGCATCGAGCGCGGCGGCGCCGCGCCCGGTCTCGAACACCCGGAAAGGATTGATGTCGATGGAGGCGATGCGGTCCGCGTGCTGGTGCGCGAACACCGACAGGCGCACGATGGCGCGGACCAGCGCGTCCAGGTCGGCGCGGGGCCGGCCGCGCGCGCCGTCCAGCAGCGGGAAGGCCTTGAGCTCGCGCACCATCCGCATCGCGCCCTCGGCATCGACCGGCGCGATGCGCAGCGATACGTCGTCCAGCAGTTCGGCGTAGATGCCGCCCATGCCCACCATCACCACCGGGCCGAACACCGGATCGCGCTGCACGCCCAGGATCATTTCCACGCCGGCGGGGGCCATGGGCGCGACCAGCATGCCCTCGATGCGCGCCCGCGGCGCGGCCCGCGCGACACGTTCGCGCATGGCGGCCCAGGCCTGGCGCAGCCCCGCCTCGTCGGCGATGTCCAGCGCCACGCCTCCCGCCTCGCTCTTGTGCACGATGTCGGACGACAGCACCTTCAGCGCCACGGGATAGCCCAGTTCCCGGGCGGCCGCGCAGGCGGCGTCGAGATCCGCCACCGCGCGCTCGGGCAGCACGGGAATGCCCACCCGGGCCAGGATTTCCTTGGCCGCATGCTCGTTGGCCGCCTCCAGCGCCGCGAAATGCGGCACGCGCGGCAGGCTGGCCGGGTCGGCCGGCCCGGGGCTGGGCCGCGACAGCGCGCGCAGCGCGGACAGCGCCCGGATCGCGCGCGAGGCATCCTCGATCAACAGGTACCCGTGGTCGGCCAGTTCGTCCTGCAGCGCCTGCGGCGCCAGCATGGACAGCACCAGGGCCGGCTCGGGGAATTCGCGGCGCAGGTCCGCGAAGATCTCGGCCAGCGGCTGCTGCAGCGGCGGCGAATACGGCATCGCCGTCAGGAAGAACACCACCGCCTCGTAGCGCCCCTCGCGCAGCATCGTGCGCAGGAAACGCCGGAACAACTCCATGTCGCTCCAGATCTGCGCCGTGCCGTCCACCGGATTGCGCACGGCGGCCAGCGGCAGCATGGCGCGCAGCTCGTCCTGCGCCGGCTGCGGCAGCGGGGCCATGTCCAGCTTCTCGTGCTCGGCGACGTCGGCCATCAGCACGCCCACGCCCCCCGACACGGTGAACACGCCCACCCGGCCTTCGGTGATGCGCTTGCCGCTGCCCGCCGCGTAGGCGGCGTCGAAGAAGGACTCGATGGAGTCGGCGCGATGCACGCCGTACTGGCGGAACAGGCTATCGAACACGCGGTCGTTGCCGGCCAGCGCGCCCGTGTGCGACTGCGCCGCCGCCCTTCCCACGTCCGAGCTGCCCGCCTTGACCATGACCACGCGCTTGCCGCGCTCGCGCGCCAGCGCCAGCGCGTGCACCAGCCGATCGGGGCTGCGGCAGCCTTCCATGTAGCCCATGATGACGTCGGTTTCGTCGTCGCGCGCGAAATGCGCCAGGCAGTCGGCCATCTCGACGTCGCATTCGTTGCCGGTGGTCACCCACGCGCCCAGCGGCAAGCCGCGGCGGCGAGCCATCACCAGCGCCTGGCCGCCGAACGCGCCGCTCTGGCTGACCAGCGCGGTGCGGCCCAGGCGCGGCAGGCCCAGGTCCACCATGAAGGCGAAGCTGCCGATCATGCCGATGCGGAAATTCATCACGCCCATGCAGTTCGGGCCGATGATGCGCATGCCGCTCTCGCGCGCCAGCGCCGACAGCCGGGCCTGCATAGCGGCGCCCTCGGGGCCGACTTCCGCGAAGCCGGCGCTGAACACCGTCATCGCCTTCACCCCGCGGTCGGCGCAGGCCTGCGCCGCCTCCAGCACCGCCGAGGCCGGCAGCGCCACGACCGCGTGGTCCACGCCCCACGGCAGCTCGGCCACGCCGCGCAGGGCCGGTAGCCCCTGCACCTCGCCGCCGCGCGGGTTCACGGGCAGTATGGTGCCGCCATAGCCGTGCGCCTTCAGAAACTTGATGGGGCGCCCGCCTATCTTCAGCGGATCGGCCGAGGCCCCCAGCACGGCGATCGAAGCCGGGGAAAACAACGGGTCGAGGGAACCGGCCGCGTGCTCGCGGGCGGGAGATTCAATGCGGTCCAGCATGGTGCAGGGGTCCTCCGGACAGGGCGGGAAAGCCGCAGTCCTTGACGGCGATGACATCGATGAATTCGGCGCGGGGCGCCAGGCCCTCGGCCAGGCAGGCGCGCGCCGCCTGTATCCACGCGGCGTAGGGCGGCACGGGCTCGCCCGCCGCGCGCAGCCGGCGGGCGATGCGGGTGCGCGTGGCGGCGTCGGGCGCGTCGGCGGCCTTGGCCAGCGCGCGCTCGGCGAAGAACAGATGCAGCAGGGCCCGGGCCTGCGGGCCCGCGGCCAGTTGCGCGAAACGCTCGCGCTCGACCTCGCAGCCCTGCTCGAAGGGCACGGTTGCGGCGGCCAGGATCAGCTCGACCGCCTGCGGACCGGCCTCGCGGCCGGGAAAGGCCTGCTCGGCCACGTCCAGGTAGCGCGCCCGCAGCATGTCGGCCCTGGCGCCGTCAGGAACGGCCAGCTCGGCGGTACGCCGCCACGGCAGGCGGCCCGAGGCGATGTCGTTCGCGCGGCGCACGGCGGCGGCCACCGGATCGTCGGCTACCTCGTCCAGCAGGCCCTGGGCCAGCGCCGCCGCGGCGTCCACGCCCCGGGCCCGCGCCACCATGTCCAGCGCCGCCTCCAGGCCCACCAGGCGCGGCAGGCGCTGGGTCCCGCCGGCGCCGGGCACCAGGCCCAGGTTCAGCTCGGGCAGCATCAGCAGCGCGTCGTCGGCGCCGACCCGCGCATGGCAGGCCAGCGACAGCAGCGTGCCGCCGCCTATGCATTTGCCGCGCACCGCGGCCACGACGGGTTTGGGAAACGTCTCGATGCGCCGGGCCAGGTCGGCCATGCGGACCGTGCCCGGCGCATCGGGCCGGCCGACCTCGCGCAGGTCGCCGCCGCCCGAGAACATGCGGCCCGTGCCGGCCACGACCACGCCGCGCAGGGCGTGGTCATGCTCGATGCCGGCCAGCGCCTCGGCCAGCGCGGCGCGCACGTCCGCCCCGATGGCGTTGACCGGAGGATGATCGATCCACAGGATGGCGATGCCGTCCCGCAGCACGGAGGAAACGAAGGAAGAAGACACGAAACCGCCCGGGAAATACCAGGCGCCCATTCTCGCGGCCGCTACCGGCGCGGACAATCACCGTGGGCGGAACATTGCGTTGCTGGGCGAGCAACGCAGGCCGCGCCCGGGCGCCGGCTTGCGAGGCCCCGGCTTTTACTCGAGAATGCGTCCACCCCCGGCTTTCCCCGCTGTCATGGATCTTCGCCAACTCAAGCAATTCGTGGTGCTCGCGACCGAGTTGAACTACCGCAAGGCGGCGGAACGGCTGAACATGACGCAGCCCCCCTTGAGCATCGCCATCAAGAAGCTGGAGGCCGAGATCGGCACCCCGCTGTTCGAACGCGACCGCCTGGGCGTGCGGTTGACCGTGGCCGGCGGCGCCTTCCTGGGCGAGGCGCGGCGCCTGCTGGACGGCGCGGAGTCGGCGCTGGCGATCACGCGCGATGCCGCCCAGGGCCGCATCGGCACCCTGCGGGTCTGCGCCGTGCCCAGCGCGTCGCTGAACCTGCTTCCCAAGGTACTGCCCGTCTTTGCCCGGCGCTACCCGCAGATCCGGCTGCGGCTGACCAGCGGCAGCACCGTGGGCATCCTGGCGGAGTTGCAGCGCGACGAACTGGATGCCGCCTTCCTGGTGCCGCCCGCCTCCCGGGTGCCCGGCGCGGACATGATCGCGCTGGCGCCGCAGCGCCTGATCCTGGCCGTTCCGGCGGACCACTGGGCGGCCGGCAAGCCCGCCATCTCGCTGTCGGAGCTGGGCGACGAAACGCTGGTGACGCTGGCCCATTCGGACAGCCCGGGTTTCGCCGGCAACATCGCCGCCACCTGCCGGGAGGCAGGGTTCCATCCGCGCACCTTGCAGGAATCCTCCCATGCCCTGATCAGCCTGCCCCTGGTGGCCGCCGGCCTGGGCATAGCCATCGTTCCCGAGGCCCACCGGAGAATCAGCATCGAGAACGTCGCCTACCTGGACGTCTGCGACGCCAGGAGGCGGCCGTTGACCTACCCGATATCGCTGGCGGTGCAAGCCAACTCGTCCAACCCCGCGTTGCGGCCGCTCATCGACATCGTCCGGGAAACCCTGGCGTAACCTGGCCGGTCAGTGGGCGGGTGAACCCAGGATCCCTTCCCACTTCTTCTGCTCGGCCGCCACGCGGGCGACGAACGCTTCCTGCGTCCCATCCACCGGTTCGCTGCCCCGGGCGTAGATGTTCTGCCGCACCGCGTCGCCCTTGGCGACGGCCGCGATGGCCGCGTTCAGGCGCTTGACGATCTCCGCGGGCGTGCCGGCGGGCACGGCGATCCCCGAAAGCGACCCGCCTTCGAGAGGCTTGCCCAGCACTTCCCCGACCGTCGGAATCTCGGGCAGATTCGGCAAGCGGCGGGAAGACGTGACAGCCAGGGGACGAATCTGGCCCGACTTCACGAAACTGACGGCGGGCACGGCCGACACGGCCGTCATGTCCACGTTGCCGCTCAGCAGCGAGGTCATGGACTCGGAGCCTCCCTTGTAGGGAACGTGAAGCATCTTCACCCCGCCGATCTGCTGCAAGAGCTGCAGGACCTGGTAGCTGTCGGAGCCCTCCCCCGCCGTGGCGAAGGAAACCTTGTCCGGTTGAGCCGCCGCTTTCTCCAACAACTCCTTCAACGAACTCGAAGAGCTTCCCCCCGCGACCGCCAGTATCGTCGGGGTATTCGCCAGCAACGCCACGTACGTGAAGTCCCGCTTGGGATCGTAGGGCAGCTTCTTGTAGATGAGCGGGTTCACCGCGTACATGCCGTTGGTGATCACCAGCAAGGTGTAGCCATCGGGCTTGGCGTTCGCCACAGCGCCGGCGGCGACGGATCCCCCCGCGCCCGTGCGGTTCTCCACCACCACCGTTTGCCCCAGCTCCTTGGCCAGCCCTTCGGCGAACATCCGCGCCGTGATGTCGGTGATACCCCCCGCGGCGAAGGGAACGACCATCCGTATCGGCTGCGTCGGGTAGCCCTGCGCCCAGGAAAGGGAGAACGGCAGGCCCGCCGCCAGCAGGCAAAGCATCGGGCGCAACAATGTTTTCTTCATGGCTTGATCCCCATCTTCATCATGATCGAGAGAAGTTCGCGCTGCGGCTCCGGGCCGAGCTGCGCCAGCGGAGCACGCAGATACCCGCCGGGCACGCCCAGCAACTGGAGCCCGGCCACCACCACCCGGGGCAACCCGTGGGCCATCAGGAAATCGAGCAGCTCCGATTGTCTGGCGAACCAGCTTTCGGCGCCGGCCCGGTCTCCATCGGCCACGCAGCGATAAAAATTCAGCATGAACGGCGCGCACAAATTCGGCGCGCAGGTGCACCAACCGACGGCGCCGTCATTGAAGCCGCGCAGCGCCATGCTGTTCAGGCCGACGTAGATCGACAGCCGGTCGCCACATGCCTCATGAATGCGGGCGATCTTCGTCTCGTCCGGACTGGCTTCCTTGATCATCGTGATATTGGGCAGATCCGCCAGCCGGCGGATGAATCCAACCGGCATGTCCATGCCCGTGGTGAACGGATTGTTGTACGCCATCACGGGAAGGGAGACCGCTTCGCACACCGCCCGGTAGTAGGCGAAGATCTCGTCTTCGGTCAGCTTCCAGTAGGTGCTGGGCAGGACCTGGATGGCCGAGGCGCCGGCCTGCTCGGCGTAGCGGGCATGCCGTACCGTGCTGGCTGTGGTCAGGCTCGATACGCCCGCCACGACGGGAACGCGGCCCGCCGCCGCCCGGACCACCGTCCGGATGACTCCCTCGCGCTCCTCGTCCGTCAGGTATGGCAGGCAGCCGGTGCTGCCGAGCGGAGCCAACCCGTGCACGCCCTCTTCGATCAGCCGTTCTACATGGCTGGCCAGCACGGCATGATCGACCCGACCCTCGCTATCGCAAGGCGTCAGAAGATAAGCAATGATTCCCTTCAAGACTGTTTCCCCCCGGTCATCTGGTGTGAACCAGTCTAGGCAGGGGGGAAAACCCCGTCCAATTTCAAATTTGTAGGCGCCTGATATGCGCCGCGCTCGGGGGGCTCGGGGCTACGGCCGTTCGATCTTCTGCACCACCTGGTCCAGGAAGTCGCCGTCGGCTTCGTTCGACAGCACCCGTACCGGCAGCCAGTCGTGCGCGGGCGACAGCCAGACCTCGATCTTCTGGCCGTCGTCGTGGTCGCGTTCGCGCCTCAGGTGCACCGCGTCGATGCTGCCCATGGGCGTGGACAGCTTGTCGCGGCCCACCACCCGGAAGCGCCAGTTGTCCGACTGGCTGGAACCGGCGACACGGAAAGGCACGACCTTGCCGTCGGCGAAGGCGCCGCTGTCGGCACGGCCGATGGACGCCAGTTGCAGCAGCACCGACATGCGATCCTGCGTGCCGGGCTTGAGCGGCTCCTCGTTGCCGCTGGGCAGGCGCAGGCGGCCCGCGGCGGCGTCGAACTCGGCCGTCTTGACGCGCTTGTTGCGCGTCTCCTGGTAGCGCGCGGGCTGCAGGCCGCCGTCGCCGACCTTGCCGGTGCTTTCCCAGACGAAGCTGAAGAAAAGGAAGCTGCCGCGGTTCACCAGCCGGTAGTCGCTGCCGTTGCGCTGCCATTCCAGCGTGCTGTCGACGTTGATCTTGAAGCCCTTGGCCGAGGCGTTGAGCTTGTAGGTCAGGAGGGCCGAGGCGGGCGGCGCGTAGCGCTCGGCCGCCTGCAGCGCGGGCGCCGCGGCGGCCAGCGCGAGGGCCGCGCAGGCGCGGGCGAAATGTCGGCGGGCGGGGCGAAAGTCGAAAGGCATGGCGGGTCCGGGCCACGCTCGAGCGGCCCTTGATACGGTGATGCCTCTATCGTACCGGACACCCGCAGCCAGGCTGTTAGCGACTGCTACCGTGCCACGGCGGCCCCCTGTCCGCCTCGTGTTACTGTTCGGCATCTTGTCCCCCCATCGCATTCCTTCCAGGCAGCCATGAAACTCGCTTCCTATCGCGACGGCTCGCGCGACGGCCAGTTGATCGTCGTTTCCCGCGACCTGCGCACCGCCCATTTCGCCACCGAGATCGCGCCCACGCTGCAACGCGCGCTGGACGACTGGAACTTCATCGCCCCGCAATTGCAGGACCTGTACGACGCGCTGAACGCCGGACGCGCCACGCGGCCGTTCGAGTTCTCGGCCGGACAGTGCACGGCACCGCTGCCGCGCGCCTTCCAGTGGGCCGACGGCTCGGCCTACGTCAATCACGTCGAGCTGGTGCGCAAGGCCCGCAACGCCGAAATGCCCGAGACGTTCTGGACCGACCCGCTGATGTACCAGGGCGGCAGCGACGACTTCCTGGGCCCCACCGACGACATCGTCTGCGGCGCGGAAGCCTTCGGCATCGACTTCGAGGGCGAGGTGGCGGTCATCACCGGCGACATCGCCATGGGCGCCACGCCCGCCGAGTCGGCGGACGCCATCCGGCTCATCATGCTGGCCAACGACGTCTCGCTGCGCAACCTGATCCCCAACGAGCTGGCCAAGGGCTTCGGCTTCTTCCAGAGCAAGCCCGCCACCGCCTTCTCGCCCGTGGCCATCACGCCCGATGAACTAGGCTCCGCCTGGCGCGACGGCATGGTGCACCTGCCGCTCACGGTGACCTGGAACGGCAAGGTCGTCGGCCGGCCGCACGCCGGCACCGACATGGTGTTCAGCTTCCCGCGCCTGATCTCCCACATCTGCAAGACGCGCAACTGCCGCGCGGGCAGCATCGTGGGCTCGGGCACCATTTCGAACAAGGACGCGTCGGTCGGCTACGCCTGCATCGCCGAGAAGCGCTGCCTGGAAGTCATCGCCGACGGCTCGGCCACCACCGAGTTCATGAAATTCGGCGACACTATACGCATCGAGATGTTCGACGAAGCGGGCGCCAGCCTGTTCGGCGCCATCGACCAGGTCGTCGCCGCGCCCGAGCAGCAGCAGTAGCGCCTTCCCAGCAAGGAAACCGCCATGGCCTCCCATACCGCCGGTCCCGGCAACCCTTTCGGCATCCCGGGCCTCCAGCTTCCGGGCAGCGACGGCAACATTGCCAACCCGGTACTGCAAAGCATGGAAATGCTGCGCCAGGTCTGGGGCAGCCTGGGCGCCCTGCCGCAGGCAGCGCCGATCTCGCCCGCGATGGGGCTGGACGACCTGGACCGCCGCATCAACGACTTGCGCGCCGTCGAGAACTGGCTGAACCTGAACCTGACCATGTTGCGCGGAACCATCCAGGGCCTGGAGGTGCAGCGCGCCACCATCTCCACCCTGCGCTCGTTCGCGCAGACCGCCGGCCAGGCCTACGGCGGCGGCAGCGCCGATGCGCCGCCTTCGCCGCTGGAGGTCGCGCTGGGCCTGCGGCCCGCGCCGGCCAAGCCCGCCGCGAAGCCCGCCGCCCAGGACAAGCCGGACGCGGCTCCAAAGGCCGAGGAACAGGCGCCGCAGGCCTCGGCCAAGCCGGCCGAGGCGCCCGCCGCGAACCCCTGGTGGAACATGCTGCAGGACCAGTTCAATCGCATGGCGACCGCCGCCGCCGCGTCCATGCCCACGCCGCCCGCAGCCACGGCCAAGGCAGGCAACGGCAAGGCGAACGCGGCGCCCAGGAAGCCCACCGCCCAACCCGCCGCCAAGCGCGCCAGCACGGCCTCCCGGGCCCGCAAGCCCAAGGCCCGGCCATGACCCGGCCCGCCCGGCCGAACGCGGCAGCCGCCCGCCCCGTCACGGGCGGGGCGCCGCGCGGCGACAGCGGGGCGGCATCGTGAGTTCGCAGTTCCCCTGGGCCCACGCCACGCACCCCGACTGGCGCATGTCGGCCTCGCTGTGCCTGGCGCAGATCGAACGGGCCAGCCGCACCGGCGCGGGCGCCGGCGCGACGCTGGGCTTCCTGTACCTGACCGACCACCACGCCGCCGAGGCCGCCGACATCCTGGCCTTCCTGCGCGAGCGCACGGGCGTGACGCACTGGACCGGCGCGATAGGCGTGGGCATCGCGGCCGGCACCGCCGAATACATCGACGAACCCGCCATCGCGCTGATGCTGGCGGACTTCGCGCCCGACGACTTCCAGGTCTTCTCGGGCGCCACCCCGCCGCCCGAGCGGCTGGCGCGCACGCCCGACGGCCGCCGCGCCGCCTGGACCGCTCTGGTCCATGCCGACGCCGCCACGCCCGACCTGGCCGATCTGGTCCATGACATGCGCGGCAAGCTGGCCGGGGCGACCGTTTTCGGCGGCGTCTCCAGCAGCCGCCATCCGCAGACCACCATTGCCGACCGCGTCCTGTCCGGCGGCCTGTCGGGCGTGGTGCTGTCCGAGAACATCGCCGTCGCCAGCCGGGTCAGCCAGAGCTGCCAACCCATCGGGCCCGTGCACCGGGTAACCGAATCCGCTGGCCACCGGCTCAACCGCCTGGACGGTGTGCCCGCGCTGGACGTGCTGCTGCGGGACATGGGCGCGCCGGACATCCTGCAACGGCGCGGCACGCCGGCCGGCGCATCGCCCACGCCGGCGGCGGTGCAGATGCTGCAGGGCACCTTCGTCGGCATGGGCAGCGGCGACGCCTTCATGCATGGCGACTACCAGGTCCGGCCGCTGATCGGCGTCGATCCGCACGAGCGCGCGCTGGCCCTGGGCACCGACCTGGAAGCCGCCGACCACGTCGTGTTCTGCCGCCGCGACCGCGCAGCCGCGCAGGCCGACCTGATCCGTGCCTGCACCTCGCTGCGCGAACAGATCGAGTCCGGGCACGGCGGCATGGGCCGCGTGCGCGGCGCCCTCTACATCTCCTGCCTGGGCCGCACCGGCACCCTGTTCGGCGGCCCCTCGGCCGAGATGCAGCTGGTCCAGCAGCAACTGGGCGACCTGCCGCTGATCGGCCTGTACGCCAACGGCGAGATCTTCAAAGACCGGCTATATTGGTATGCGGGCGTACTGGCCGTCTTCCTCTGACGGCGCACCCGCCGGGAGCCGCATCATGAAGCCATCCCCACTCCCCCGCGCGGCCGCCGCGCCGCACCCGCTGCGCCGTGCCGCCATCGTGATGGCCGCGGTACTGCTGGCGGCAGCGGCGATGGCCGCGATGCCCCGCGCCGCCCGGGCCGAGACGCCGGCCGCGCCCGCGGCCGCCGGAGCCTGCCCCGCCCTGCTGGACGTGACCTTCCCCAAGCTCCAGGACGAATCGCCGCAGAACCTGTGCCAGTACCGGGGCAAGGTGCTGCTGGTGGTCAACACCGCCAGCTATTGCGGCTACACCTACCAATACGAAGGCCTGGAGCGCGTCTACGCCAAGTACCGCGACCGCGGGCTGGTGGTGCTGGCCTTCCCGTCCAACGACTTCGCGCAGGAAACCGGCTCCAAGGAACAGATCGCCGACCTGTGCTTCAACACCTACGGCGTCAAGTTCCCGATCTTCTCGAAGTCGGTGGTGTCGGGCAAGGATGCCAACCCGTTGTTCGCCTCGCTGGCCAGGACGACCGGCCAGCAGCCCAAGTGGAATTTCCACAAGTACCTCGTGGGCCGCGACGGCAAGCCCGTGGCCGCTTTCCCCAGCGCCGTCGAACCCACCGACGCGCGCATGACCCGCGAAATCGAAAAACTGCTGGCGGGCTGATCTACGACGCCGCGCCCTGCCCGGCCAGCGCCAGGCAGTCCTCGGCCAGCCGCAGCAGCCGCTCGCGCGCCTTGTCGCGCTGGGCCGGCGTGGCCATGTTGAAAAGATCGGCGGTCAGTTGCGCGCGGGCCCGTTCGCCCTCGTCATGGCGCGCCCGCACCGGTGGCGCGGACGGCGTTTCCAGGTCCGAGAAGAACGCCCGCAGGCGCGAGGCCGTCTGCGGCGGCGACTTGCCGCGGGCCGCCTCGTCCACGATGCCGACGAACGCCCGCTGCCTGTCCTGCCGCAGCGACAGGCGCCATGCCGCGTCCGTGCCACGCGCATCCACCCATTGCTCGAGATGGGTGCGCTGCTCGGGAGACAGCCGCCCCAGCCAGAACTGGTAGCGGTCCACCATCTGGTCGATGCGGCGCTTGCGCACCGCGCCCGCGTCGGCATCCACGTAGTCCTGGCGGAACTCGTCGTTGTTCTCGTCCAGGCGCGCCAGCAGCCGGCGGCGCTGCGCGGGGCCGAACTGGACCAGCACGTTGGCGAACTCGTCGGCCACCCGCCCGCCCAGAATCTGGAGGCGGCCTGTCACCTGTTGTTGCAAAGCCAGCAGTTCAGCCGCGCTGAGCGGCGCCGGATCCGCCAACCTGCGCTCGGCCGAGCGCAGAATGTCGGCATAGCGCGGCAATTCCTCGCGCCGGTGCCAGGCCAGCACCCGGTGCAGGCGGTCGCGGGCCGGCTGGCGCAGGCCGTCCGACAGGTCGAACCAGTCGTCCATGCGCCAGGCCAGGACCTTGTCCGCGCTGTTGTAGCCCAGCTTCACGCCGCTGCATGCGGCCACCAGGGCCAGGAAGACAACGATCAATACACTTCTGATCATATGTTCGTCTCGAAGCTGCCTTAAACTGCCACGCTTTCACCCATCTCCAACCGGAGTAGTGCTGCAAATGCTCAACATCGTGATCCTGGCCGCCGGCATGGGCAAGCGCATGAAGTCCGACCTGCCCAAGGTACTCCACGGGCTGGCGGGCCGCCCCATGCTGACCCACGTGCTCGGCGCCGCGCGGGCACTGGACCCCTCCCGCATCGTCCTGGTGGTCGGCCACGGCGCCGACACGGTCAAGCGCCACTACGAACAGGACACGGACCTCGGATTCGTTTTACAACAACCGCAGCTGGGCACGGGGCACGCCGTGCAACAAGCGGTACCCGAGCTGGCCGGCAGCGACGCCCCGGGCGACGTCACCCTGGTGCTGTATGGCGACGTGCCGCTGGTGAACAGCGACACCCTGAAACGGCTGCTGGATGCCCAGGCCTCGAAGCCCGGCGCGGTGGCCGTGCTGACGGTGGAGCTGGACGATGCCACCGGCTACGGCCGCATCGTGCGCAACGGCGCCGGCTCCATCGACCGGGTGGTCGAGCACAAGGACGCCTCGCCCGAGGAACGGGCCATACGCGAGATCAACACCGGCATCCTGGCCGCGCCCACCGCCGCGCTCAAGCGCTGGCTGGCCGCGCTGAAGAACGACAACGCCCAGGGCGAATACTACCTGACCGACATCATCGCGATGGCCGTGGCGGACGGCGTGCCGGTGCTGTCCGCCGCCCCCGGCCACGATTGGGAAACATTGGGCGTGAACAGCCGCGTGCAGCAGGCCGAACTGGAACGCATCTACCAGCGCGCCCAGGCCGAGCGCCAGCTGGAAGCGGGCGTCACGCTGGCCGACCCGGCCCGCTTCGACGTGCGCGGCAGCCTCCACTGCGGCCGCGACGTCTTCATCGACGTGGGCTGCGTTTTCGAGGGCAGCGTCGAACTGGCCGACGGCGTCTCGGTCGGGCCGAACTGCGTGCTGCGCGACGTGCGCATCGGCGCGGGCACCCGCGTGGCGGCCTTCAGCCACCTGGACGGCGCCGCCGTGGGCGCCGACGCCCGCATCGGCCCCTACGCGCGGCTGCGCCCCGGCACGCAACTGGGCGACCAGACGCACGTGGGCAACTTCGTCGAAATCAAGAACAGCAGCTTCGATGCCGGTTCCAAGGCCAACCACCTCAGCTACGTCGGCGACGCGACCGTGGGCGCGCGGGTGAACATCGGCGCCGGCACCATCACCTGCAACTACGACGGCGTCAACAAGTCGCGCACCGTGATCGAGGACGACGTCTTCATCGGCTCGGACACCCAGCTGGTCGCCCCCGTCACGGTGGGCCGGGGCGCCACGCTGGGCGCCGGCACCACGCTGACCAAGGATGCGCCCGCGGACAAGCTCACGCTGACCCGCGCCCCGCAGACGACGGTGGAAAGCTGGAAGCGGCCGGTCAAGAAGAAGTAAGGCCTCAGATCGCGACCCGCGTATCGAACTTGCTCCGGTGCACCGAAAAGAACGTGCGCACGTTGCGCACGTTGCCCTGGGCCGTGAACGCCCGGTGCGCCAGCGCATGGTAGGCGGCCATGTCGGGAACCTGCACCACCAGCACGAAATCCGGCCCCGTCGAGACCCGGTAGCATTGGGTCACGGCGGTTTCTTGCGCCATGGCGGCCTCGAATTCGGCCATGCGCTCGGCCGCCTGCACGTCCAGCGTGATCTCGACGATACCGGTCAGGCCCGCGCCCACCTTCTCGGGCGAGACGATAGCCACCTGTTTCTCGATCACCCCCTGCTCGATCAGGCGGCGGACGCGGCGCAGGCAGGTCGGCGCCGACACGTGCACGCGCGCGGCCAGCTCCTGGTTGGTCAGCGTCGCATCGTTCTGCAAAACCGACAGAATGCGCCGGTCGACGTCGTCGAGATCCACGGTCGCGCTCATGGTAGCCTAAGAGATGAAATTTTCCATAACTATTATGCTAATTTTTTCATAAAAATTCTTCCACCTGAAAAGACGAAATTTTCACGAAAAAATACCTAAAAATAGTAATTACATTTCTCCGCGAAAAGACCAGAATTGCGCCGAACCCGTTCATCAAGGACACAAGCACCATGTGTGGCATCGTCGGCGCCGTCGCCCAACGCGACATCGTTCCCGTTCTGATCGAAGGCCTGAAGCGCCTGGAGTACCGCGGCTATGATTCCTGCGGCGTGGCCGTCCACCTCGAGGGCGAACTGCGGCGCACCCGCAGCACCTCGCGCGTGGCCGAACTCGAATCGCTGATCGCGGGCGAGAAGGTGGCCGGCTTCACCGGCATCGCCCATACCCGCTGGGCCACCCATGGCGCCCCGGCCACCAACAACGCGCATCCGCACTTCTCGGCCGACCGCAACGGCCGCAGCCGCGTCGCGCTGGTGCACAACGGCATCATCGAGAACTACGAGGAACTGCGCACCGAACTGCAAGGCTACGGCTATGAGTTCGAAAGCCAGACCGACACCGAGGTCATCGCCCACCTGCTCAACCACCTGTACGACGGCGACCTGTTCGCCGCCATGCAGCAGACGGTCAAGCGCCTGCAGGGCGCCTACGCCATCGCCGCGTTCTGCCGCGACGAACCGCACCGCGTGGTCGGCGCCCGCCACGGCTCGCCGCTTATCGTCGGCCTGGGCGAGAACGAGAACTTCCTGGCCTCCGACGCGCTGGCCCTGGCCGGCACCACCAACAACATCATCTACCTGGAAGACGGCGACGTCGTCGACCTGCAACTCGCGCGCGTCTGGATCGTCGACGAGAACGGCCAGCCGGTCGAGCGCCCGGCCCGCGCCGTGATCGCGCACACCGCGGCGGCCGACCTGGGCCCCTACCGGCACTACATGCAGAAGGAAATCTTCGAGCAGCCGCGCGCCATCGGCGACACCCTGCAGGACATCGAGACCGTCACGCCCGAGCTGTTCGGCGACACCGCCGCCAGCGTCTTCGACCAGATCGACTCGGTGCTGATCCTGGCTTGCGGCACCAGCTATTACGCCGGCCTGACCGCCAAGTACTGGATCGAGGCCATCGCCCAGGTGCCCGTCGCCGTCGAGATCGCCAGCGAATACCGCTACCGCACCAGCGTGCCCAATCCGCGCAGCCTGGTCGTCACCATCTCGCAGTCGGGCGAAACCGCCGACACCCTGGCCGCGCTCAAGCACGCGCAGCAGCAGGGCATGAAGCACACCCTGACCATCTGCAACGTGGCCACCAGCGCCATGGTGCGCGAATGCACGCTGAACTTCCTGACCCGCGCGGGCGTGGAGATCGGCGTCGCGTCCACCAAGGCCTTCACCACCCAGCTCGTGGGCCTGTTCCTGCTGACGCTGGCGCTGGCCAAGAGCAAGGGCCGCCTGTCCGAGGAACAGGAAGCGGACCACATCCGCTCGCTGCGCCACCTGCCGGTCGCCATCCAGGCGGTGCTGGCCCTGGAGCCGCAGATCATCTCGTGGGCCGAGGAGTTCGTGCGCAAGGAAAACGCGCTGTTCCTGGGCCGCGGCATGCACTACCCGATCGCGCTCGAAGGCGCGCTCAAGCTCAAGGAAATCAGCTACATCCACGCCGAGGCCTATCCGGCCGGCGAACTCAAGCACGGTCCGCTGGCCCTGGTCACCGACCAGATGCCCGTGATCACCGTGGCGCCGCAGGACGCCCTGCTCAAGAAGCTGCAATCGAACATGCAGGAAGTGCGCGCGCGCGGCGGCCATCTGTACGTGTTCGCCGACGCGGGCAGCAACATCCGTTCGGAAACCGGCGTGCACGTGATCCGCATGCCCGAACACTACGGCTGGCTGTCGCCCATCCTGCACGTGGTGCCGATGCAGTTGCTGGCCTATCACACGGCCTGCGCGCGCGGCACCGACGTGGACAAGCCGCGCAACCTGGCCAAGAGCGTGACGGTGGAGTGATGCCACGGGGCCGGCGATACGGCCCCGCTACGCCTAGGCAGATGGCGGCGGCCTGATCCCGGCGGGGGCCGCCGCTTGGCACGCCTGCTCGCACAAGGGAAATTGCCGTATCTCCTGCACGGGCACATCGTCGCGATGCGCGCCGATCTAAGCCCGGCGGCCGGTCACCCTTTCCAGGACGGCGCGCGCCTCGTCGGCGCTGCCCCCCCGCCAGGCGACGATCTGGTCGGGCCGGATGAGCACCAGCGGCGCTTCGTACAACGCGCGCAGCGCGGGTGAGGCCAGCCGGACGGGCGTCAGGTCGATGGCCAGTTCATGCGCGGCGGCCTCGAAGCCGGCGTGCGGCGCCTCGTCCTCGCCCAGCACCAGCAGCGTCCATTCGCGGTGGAACAGGTCGAACAGCGACCGGCCGTCCTCCAGCCACATGTGCGGCGGGCGGCCGCCGGGACTGGCGGTAGGAATGTACTGGTTGGGCTCGTCCGGCGGCGGCGGCACGCCGTCGCCCACGATGATGGGCGAGCCGTCGTAGCGGCCGCCGAACGTGACGCCGGGAATGTTGAACTCCAGCCGCGCATGCTCGTCCAGGTGGCGCGCGGCCGCCGCGCGCTCGGCCTCGCCTTGCGGCGTGTCCGCTTCCAGCACGGCCCTGGCCTGGAACAGGCCCACCGAATCGGCGAAGCGCCGGGCAAAGCCGGTATTGCGCTCGGCCAGCGGCCTGCGCTCGGCCTCGTAGCTGTCCAGCAGCGCTGGCGGTGCCTGCCCCTTCAGCACGCTGGCAAGCTTCCAGGCCAGGTTCACCGCATCCTCGACCGCCGTGTTGTAGCCCAGGCCGCCGGTGGGCGTGAACAGATGCGCCGCGTCGCCGGCGATGAACACGCGGCCGCGGCGAAAGCGCCGGGCGACCAGCGCGTGGCCGGCCAGCCAGGTGCCCATGGACAGGATCTCCATCGGCACGCCCATCCCCACCGCTTCGGCGAAGATGCGGCGGGCGTCCGCCTCGGTCCAGCTTTCCGGGTTCTCTCCGGGGTGGACCGCCGCATGGAAGGCGAACTCGGCCACGCCGTCCACCGACGCCATGAAGGCGCGCCGCTGATGGTTGACCGCGACGTACATCCAGGCCTTGGGATGGGGCAGCCTGGACAGGAAGTCGGGCGAGCGCAGGTAGATGGCGAACATCTTGCCGCCCATGAACTCGCGCTGGATGCCCGTCTCTCCCCCCCACTCCACCCCCAGTTGCCCCCTGACGAAGCTGCGCGCGCCGTCGGCGCCCACCAGGAACTTCGCTTTCACCTCCACGGGTTCGCCGCCCTCCATGGGCTGCACCCGCGCGGCGATGCCATCGTCCTCTTCACGGAATTGCTTCAAGGCCCACCCATAGCGCAGGTCGATCGACGGCCAGGCCTGCGCATGCCGCCGAAGCGCCGATTCGACGAATTTCTGCGACACGCGGTGCGGCAGTTCGGCGGCGCTCCAGGAGCCCGTCATCGTCTTGATCCGCACCGCGGCCTCGGCGGCGGTGGGCAGCTTGATGCGCGCGAGCTCGTGGCCCGCGTAGCGCGTGAAGTAGGCGATGTCCGTGGGATGGTCGGCCGGCAGTCCCAACGCCCGGATCTCGTGCGCGAAACCCAGCCGGCGGAAGTGCTCCATGGTGCGGGCCTGGGTGGCATTGGCCTGCGGATTGAAGGCCGTGCCGGGCTTGGCGTCCACGACCAGGCAGCGCACGCCGCGCGGCCCCAGTTCGTTCGCCAGCATCAGTCCGCACGGGCCGCCCCCGGCGACCAGCACATCGACCTCGAGCCGGGCCGGCCCCCGGACAGTAGACTGTGCGCCGTCAAGCATCGTATGTATCCTTCTTCGGGTGGCCCGGTTCGATTTATTTAGGTTACCAAAGCAAATAACCCCGCACAATCCGATTCGATCCCGTGAAAACCCTTGATAGCAACGCCTACCGCTGGCGCACCCACAATCCCGGCCGCGTGCTCAACAGTGCCTTGCGCCGCTTCGAGCAGCGCGTCATGGACCTGATGACCGAGGCGGGACACGCCGAAACGCGCCGCTGGCACGTGAACCTGACGCGCCACCTGGACCTGGAGGGCACGCGCATCACCGATCTGGCCCGGCGCTCGGCCATGACCAACGCGGCGATGAACGAATTGATAGGACAATGCGAGGAACTGGGCCTGGTGGAACGCGTGGCCGATCCGGCGGACAAGCGGGCCCGCATCGTGCGCTTCACGCCCGCGGGGCTGGCGTGGCTGGATGATTTCGGGCGGGCCGTGGCGGTGGCCCAGGAAGAGATGGTCAAGGAAGTCGGCAGCCGCAGCCTGTCGGTCCTGTTGAAGGACCTGGCCGCCTACGCCGCGTCGGTCGACTAGCTGGGAGCCGGCCCTTTCGCCGGCTCCCCTCCCTACTTCAAGTCCTCCTCCAGCCCCAGCAGCTTGAGCGCGTTCAGCAGGTAGATCTTCTTCTTGTCGTCTTCGGCAAGATCCAGCGACTCGATCGAGCGTATGCCCTCGCGGATGAACATCGGTCCTTCCTCGGGATCGAACGGGCAGTCGCTGGCGAACACCACCTTGTCGCTGCCGAAGAAGTCCAGCCCGCAGCGCAGGGCCGAGGCCGAGCCGCCCAGCACGGTGTCGGCGTAAAACATCTTGAAGTAGTCGATGGGCTTCTTCGCCATGCGATCGAGCAGGCCGTTGTAGTCGTCCTCGACGCTGCGGCTTCCCAGCTGGGCCCACAGCGTCTCGGCGCGGCCGCCGAAGTAGGGAATCATCGCGCCGCAGTGGTGCGTGATGATGCGCAGCTCCGGCAGGCGGTCGAACATCTGCGAGAACACCATGCGCGCCATGGCCACGCTGGTCGCGTACGGCCAGCCCAGGACCTGCCAGATCTCGAACCGGGACTTGTCCTCGGCGGGATAGTCGGCCTGCGACGCCGGGCGGAACGGATGCATCCAGACCGGAATGCCGTGGACCCTGGTCGCCCGCTCGAACACGGGGAAGAACTCCGGATCGTCCAGCGGACGGCCGTTGACGCTGGTGGTGACCTGGATGCCGCGCGCGCCCAGCGTCGTCACGGCCCGATCCATTTCCTCGAGCGCGGCGGGCACGTTGTTCATGGGCAGGGCCGCCACGAACGCGGGAAATACCTGGGGCGAACGCGCCACGATCGCCGCCATGTCATCGTTGGCGACGCGGGCGAAGCCGGGCGACTGGTCGGCATTGCCCAGGGCCTCGGGCGGCGGCAGCGCCAGGGTCAGCACCTGCTGCACTTCCGGCCACTGCGACAGCATCTCCATCCGGGCGTCCATGTCCCACAGCATGCGCAGGTTGCTCATGCGCTTGATAAGGCCCGGATCCTTGGCATGCTCCTTCATCAGCTCCAGGTAGCGCCGCGGCATGATGTGGCTGTAGATGTCGATCTTTCTCATGGTTTTCCGTCTCCCTGGCCTCTACGCGAGGCGCGCCGCCATTTCTTCCACCCGCATCACGTCGCCGAAGTTCTCGATGAATCCCGACAGCGCGGCCACGTGCGCGGACGCCAGTTTTCCCGCCAGCGCATCGGCCAGCATGATGGTCTTGAAGTTCAGCATCATGGCGTCGCGTCCGGTGGACTCGCAGCACACGTTGGTGACCGTGCCGGCGATCAGCACCGTATCGATGCCACGTCCGCGCAGGTCGGACTCCAGCGGCGACGAACCGTGGACCAGGGCGCTGAAGGTGCGTTTGGTGACCTGCAGGTCCTGCGGCTCCACCTCCAGGCCGCTCCACAGGGCGAAGCCGTCGCTGCCCGGCTTGAGCCCGGCCCTGCGGCCACGCTCCTGCTGCGGCGTCAGCAGGTGGTCGTGCATGACGGACCAGAACTTTTCCGCCCCGTCGGACGAGGTCGAGACCCAGACCACCGTGCCGCCGCGGCTGCGCACCACGCGCGCGGCCTCGTTGACCTTGGGCACGATCTCGCGGGCGGCGGGCACGGAGCTGGGATACTCCGGCTTCATGAAGTAATTCTGCAGATCGATGACCACCAGGGCCGTGTTGGCCGCGGCGATGGTCTCGTAGGCATGCAGGCGGCCGCGGCGGGCCACCACACGATCGATGATTTCCTGGCTGATGCCGTACATGCGGCGCTCCTTTCTCGGATTGTTCTCAGTCCACGCTGATGCGGGCCGCCTTCACCACCGCCTGCCAGCGCGCCAGTTCCGCGCGCAGGTGCGCGGCCAGCCGCTCGGGCGACCCCCCGGCCGGATCGATGCCCTGCTGCCGCAGGGTGGCCACGACCTCGGGACGGGCCAGCGCCTCGTTGACCTCGCGATTGAGCCGGTCCACGGCGCTCCGAGGGGTGCCGGCGGGCGCCAGCAGTCCGTACCAGACACCGACCTCCACCTTGGGCAGGCCCTGCTCGCGCAGGGTGGGCACGTCCGGCAGGCCGGGGAAACGCCCGGCGCTCATCACCCCCAGCACCTTGACCTTGCCGCCCGTGGCCAGCGGCAGCACGGTGTCTATCGGCACGACCATGGCCGAGATGTGGCCGCCGGCCAGGTCGGTCACGGCGCCCCCGGTGCTCTTGTAGGGCACGTGGAACAGGTCGACGCCGGCCTCCAGCTTGAACAGTTCCATGGCCAGGTGCTGCGGCGTACCGTTGCCGGGAGACGCGTAATTGATGGCGCCGGGCGTCGCCTTGGCGAGCTTGATCAGTTCCGGCACCGACGCGGCCTTGAGCGTCGGCGCCACCGCCAGGGTCATCGCGCCGGTGCTGAGCAGGCCGATGGGTTCGAAGCTCTTGACCGGATCGTAGGGCAGCGTGCGGTTGACCGCCGCGTTGGTGGCGAAGGTGGTGGCGGCCAGGAGCAGCGTGCGGCCGTCGGGCGCGGCGCGCGCGACGTGGTCGGCGCCGATGTTGCCGCTGGCGCCCGGCCGGTTCTCGACGATGACCGGCGTCCCCATCTGCGCCGCCAGCTGCCGTCCGAGCACACGGGCGATCACGTCCACGCCCGTTCCCGCCGACGTCGCGACGACAATGGTGGTCGGCGGGCCGGATTGTGCCTGCGCGGGCAGGCTGGCCGCGCAGCACGCGGCGGCGAACGTCAGGTACAGGTATCGCATGTCGGCTCCTCAGTCTCCCGCCAGCGCTACCGTCAGCGGATCGTAGGAATACAGCCACTGCGCGCGGCTCTTGTTCATGTCCTTGCGCTGGAAGGCCAGGCGCATCTCGTTCTCGTCCTCGATGCGGTAGAGATCGCGGTTCTCGGCCGATTCGCGCACCACGGCCGCGGTGCGGTCCATGCGGCTGTTCTGGTAGCTGCGCAGCGCGCCGGCGACGCTGCCATGCTCGTTCAGGCAGCGCGCCAGCACCGCGCCGTCCTCGATGGCCATGGCCGCCCCAGAGGCCAGGTAAGGCAAGGTGGGATGCGCGGCATCGCCCAGCAGCGTCGCCCTGCCGGTGCTCCAGTTGTCCACCGGCGTGCGGTCGTTCAAGGCATAGCGGTAGCAGCCATCGCGGTCGATGGCGTCGATCACCGTCTGTATGGTGGGATGCCAGCCTTCGAAGTCAGCCTTTAGATCGGCCCAGGGCCGCCGCTGCGTCCACGATTCGTTCTCGGGCTGCGCATGCTCGACCAGCCCGACGAAGTTCATCAGCTTGCCGGCGCGCAGGTAATACATCACGGCGTGCTTCTTCGGCCCGCACCATACCGTGGACACGGTATCCATGATGCCGGCGGGCAGGCGGTCCGTCGGAATCACCGCGCGCCAGGCGATGTCGCCGGTGTAGCTGACCGGGGTGGCCCCCAGGATCTGCGCGCGTATGGCCGACTTGATGCCGTCCGCGCCCACCAGGACCTCGCCCGTGGCGCGCGTGCCGTCGGCCAGCCGCAGCGTGACGCCGTCGGCGGTCTCGTCGAAGCCTTCCGCCCGCGCGTTCAGCGCGATGCATTCCGGATCCAGCGCCAGCACCGCCTTGGCCAGCAGCTCGTGCAGGTCGGCGCGATGGATGTGGAAGTACGGCGCGCCGTTCGCCTGTTCATGCTGCGCGCCGAGCGGGATGCGATGCATCATCTCGGCCGTGTCGAAGCGCCGGAACTCGAACGCCAGCGGCCGCACCACGGTCTTCTCGAGCTCCTCACGCAGCCCGAGGTCGTACAACACCTTGACCGCGTTGGCGCTGGACTGGATGCCGGCGCCGATCTCGCCCAGAGCGGGCGCCTGTTCGTACACGCGCACGGGAAAGCCGCGCTTGAGCAGGCTGGCGGCGGCGGTCAGGCCGCCGATGCCGGCGCCGACGATGATGATTCGGGGTTTCTGGTCTTTCTTCATGTCATTCAATCCGCGCTGATGCGGGCCTTCCTGATCACATCCGCCCAACGGGCGTGTTCGGTGGAAACCAGCTGGCCGAAGGCCTCCGGCGTGCCGGAGGCGACGGTCAGCCCCTGCTTGTCCAGGCTTTGCTGGACGTCCGGCATGGCCAGTACCTGGTTGATCTCGCGGTTCAGGGCCGTCGCGATGGCCTGGGGCGTCCTGGCGGGGGCCAGCATGCCGAACCACAGGTCGACGTCGGCCCCGCGCACGCCCTGCTCGGCCAGCGTGGGCACGTCGGGCATCACCTGGATGCGGCGCGGCTGGGTGGCGGCCAACACACGCAGCTTGCCGGACTGTTTGAGCCCCAGCGCGGTGTTGGCCGGCAGGATCATGGCCTGCACCTGCCCGCCCAGCAGGTCCGTGACGGCGCCGGCCGATCCGCTATAGGGCACGTGCATGATGTCCACGCCGGCATGCAGCTTGAACAATTCCATCGCCAGGTGCTGCGGCGTGCCCTTGCCCGGCGATGCGTAGCCGTACTGGCCCGGCCTGGACCGGAAAGCCTTGATCGCCTCGTCCAGCGTGGCGGCCGGGAAGGCCGGATTCACCGCGAACACCAGCGCGCCGACCGCCACCTGCCCGATCGGGACGAAGCTGGTCCGCGGGTCGTAGGGCACGCTTTTGAAAAGGCTGGGGTTCATCACGAAGGTGCTGACCGTCATCAGCAGCGTGTGCCCGTCCGCGGCGGCATTGGCGACGTATCCCGTGCCGATGTTGCCGCTGGCGCCGGGGCGGTTCTCGACGATGACCGGCTGCCCCAGCCGCTGCGCGAGCCTGGGACTGATCGTGCGCGCCAGGGTGTCCATGCTGGTGCCCGGCGTGTAGGGCACGACGATGGTGATCGGCCGTTCGGGCCACGCGGCCCGCGCCGTGCCCGTCCAGGGCAGCAGCGCGGCGGCGAGCGACACCGCCAGCAAGGTACGGCGCGGGAACATTGAGTTGGTCATTTGCTGTCTCCTTTCGTCACCGCTCCAGCGGACCGCCGGCCAGCCAGCTCGCGCCGCGCCGGTACAGCGTCTGCACCGCCTCTCCCGTGAGCATGGGCATGTCCATCTTGACCCGGTAGCCGATGCGGGTCTGGATGTAGGCCAGGTGCCGATACCCCTCGGGCATGCGCGCCAGCTCGTCCTGGTCCAGGGTCAGCTTCGCGCCCGGATCCACCGGGTCGACGCGGTCCTTCTCGTAGATGGGCTGGCGATGCAAGAGCTGCCATCGGCCCTCGTGCCTGACCAGGAAGTCGTAGAAGCGGCCCGTGCACACCACGTCGCACGGCACACCGTCGATGGGGCCGCGCTGGGAGATGGTCATCTTGGTCTGGGCAATGGCGCGGTCACCCTGGACCTCGATCGCCGAGCCGCCCAGGAAGTGAAGAATGCTTACGCCCTTGTCCCACCCTTCGCGCGTGACGCGGATGAAATCGGCGTAAGGCCCCTGGAACCAGGTGGCCATCATGACGCCCTCCGGATGCCAGACGGTGGCGAACCGTTCCCAGTCCCCGGCATCGCGCCACACCGCCCATCGTTCCACCAACTGCCGGATTTCCCGCTCGTCGTTCCAGGCGTCGCTCATGTCGTCTCCTCTTCTCGTGATCGATGGCCCAGCCTTGCGCCGGACAAGCCGGGTCCCTTCGGCTTGTCGCTTCGAAGCCGAACCGCGACGCTCCTGCCGGAGCGGAGGGGGAGATGGGAAAGGGCCTGGAACGGCGCATGTTCCGGGCGTTTTGTGTATGCGGCAGATTCTAGGAACCGCATGTTAATTTGTCTAATATATCTCTTATATCTATTGATTTTCTGACCTTATGAATCTGAGCATCCGGCACTTCAAGGCGTTCCTCTGCATCGTGCAGACACGAAGCTTCACGCGCGCCGCGGAACAGCTGCACATCAGCCAGCCGGGGCTCAGCCTGATGATGCAGGACGTCGAAGGCCAGCTCTCGTGCCGCCTGTTCGAACGCACGACGCGATCAGTCCGCCTGACGGCGGCGGGGCAACGGCTGCTGCCGGTCGCGCAGCAGGTCGTGGACGAGGTCGAGACCATCGCGCCCGTCCTGAGCCAGCTTTCCGAGACGCGCCGCCGCACGCTGCGCGTGGGCGTGCCGCCCATCTTCTCGGCCAGCGTCATGCCC
The DNA here is from genome assembly GCF_038066655.1 of Pigmentiphaga sp. YJ18. Taxonomy (NCBI): domain Bacteria; kingdom Pseudomonadati; phylum Pseudomonadota; class Betaproteobacteria; order Burkholderiales; family Alcaligenaceae; genus Pigmentiphaga; species Pigmentiphaga sp. YJ18. Next base: position 423,053 of record NZ_JBBUKU010000001.1, read on the forward strand.
CACGTCTACATGCGCCTGCGCAAGACCCAGCCCACGCTCGATCTCCATATCCTGGACCTGCCCAAACCCGAGGTCGAACGCCAGGTGCAGAGCGGCGAACTCGATTGCGGGCTGGGCGTCTTCCCCAAACGCGTGCTCGAGGTCTCCCGCCGGCCGCTGTTCGAATTCGATTTCGTCTACCTGGAATCCCGCGCGGCGCCCTTCCGCTCCAGGGCGAAAGGCAGGAACGCCAAGCGGATACGCTGGGACGAACTGCCGGCGGTGCCTTTCGTCGAACTCCATCCGGCGCAGGACCTGCAGCAGCAGATCAACAAGTGCCGCGCCGCCCGCGGCATGGCGCGCACCGACGGCATCCGCATGAACCGGCTCGAATCCCTGATCGGCATGGCGGCGGCCGGCGTGGGGCCGACCATCATCCCGACGTTCGCCGCCCCGATCGGCACGGAATTCCAGGTGGCGACCGCGCTGCTGACCGATCCCGTCCTGACGCTGGACTTCCATCTGATCATCAAGCGCGGCCGCGAGCAGCCCGCCGTGCTGGAGGCATTCACCCGCACCCTGCTCGAAGTGATCGAGGAACGCCGCGACCGGATCTACCGCACCGCGGGCAAGGACTGGAGCTAGGACCGCGCGGCCGGCGTCCTGCGGTCGTGGCGCGGGAAGTTCTCGCGCAGGAAATCGGCGAACGCTTCCGCCGCCGGCGACAAGGTCCGCTGCCGATGCCGCATCAGCGCGATCGGACGCTGGATCCGCTGCGGCTCGAACGGCTGCATCGCCACGTCGGCGAACTTCTGGACGATGGGCCGCGCATGGCCGGGAATCAGTGACAGCCCCAGCCCGGCATCCACCATGCCGATGGCGGTCCAGACGAACGCGACTTCGCACGCGGGCGTAAGCCGCACGCCGACCTGCGCGGCATGGTAGTCGACCAGGTAGCGGGTGGAGTTGTGTTCCCCCAGCGCGATGAAGGGATGGGCGGCGATGTCCTTCCACGTTGGACGGCGCCGGGGCCCCCAGCCGTAGCTGCGGGGATGGATCAGCAGCAGATCGTCGGTCAGCAGGGGTTCCGCGGCGACGAAGGGCGTATCGGCCGGCAGCACGCCCAGCGCGAGATCGACCTCGCCGCTGGCGACAAGATCGATGATTTCGCCGCCCGGCGTATCGCGCAGGACGATGGTGATGTGCGGATACCGCGCCTTGAACGTGCCGATCAGGCGCGGCACCAGCAGCGAGGATTGCAGCGGCGAGCAGGCGAAGCGCACGCGTCCCCGGCGGCGGTCGGCCAGTTCGCGCGAACCGGCGATGGCCGCGCCCAGGTCCTGCAGGACGCGGGCGGCGACGGGATGCAGTTCGGCTCCCGCTTCGGTCATGCGCACCGACCTCGTGGTCCGGTCGAGCAGTTTGAGCCCCAGCTCCGACTCAAGCTCGCGTACCAGCAGGCTGACCGCGGACTGGGACAGGTTGAGCAGGGTGGCGGCCGAGGTGAAGCTGCGCGATTCGGCCACGCAGACGAAGGCCCGCAGCTGCTTCAGGGACAGATTCCCCAGCGAGGCGTGGAAACTCATTGGTCAACCTCATCAATGAATGAGAATAACTCTCTGGAATAATAAATCGTCTGGCGCTGTAATGCTCCCTCCAGAAAAAATGCACGATAAGAGGAGACAAGCGCCATGGAGACTGGGATACGGTCGTTACGCCGCCGGTGGGCGGCGCCGCTTGCGGCCCTGGCGGCCTGGACGGTGGCGGCGCTGCCGGCCGCGGCCACCGCCGCGCAGAACACGATCACGATCGTGGTCGCCTCTTCGCCCGGCACCGGGCCGGACATCCTGGCCCGCACCGTCAGCCAGCAATGGGCGGCGAAATCCGGCACCGCCGCGGTGGTCGACAACCGCCCCGGCGCCAGCGGCAACATCGGCGCCGACCACGTCGCCCGCTCGCGGCCCGACGGCTCGACGCTGCTGGTGGCGGCGACGACCTTCGCCACCAACGCGGCGGTCAACCGCACGCTGCCCTACGATCCGGTCAAGGACTTCGCCCCCATCGCGCTGCTGGGAACCGGCACGCTGGCACTGGCCGTGCCCCCCTCGTTCCCCGCCGAGACGCTCAAGCAGTTCGTCGCCAAGGCCAAGGCCGCGCCCGGCACGATCAACTATGGCTCGCCCGGCAACGGCACCCCGCAGCACCTGGCCATGGAGCTGTTCAAGCAGGAAGCGCACATCGACCTGTTCCACGTCCCCTTCAAGTCGGCGGGCGGCGCGGTCAACGATCTCGCTGGCGGGCACGTCTCGGCCATGATCGTTCCGCTGCACACCATTCAGCCCCTGGTCCAGGGAGGCAAGCTGCGCGTCCTGGCCGTCATGAGCGCCCAGCGCGCGCCATCGCTGCCCCAGGTGCCGACCTTCCGCGAGGAAGGCTATGACCAGGTGCAGGTCGACGTCTGGTACGGCTTGCTGGCGCCCGCCGGCACGCCCGACGCGGTGGTCCGCAAGCTGAACGCGGAAGCGAACGAGGCATTGAAGAACAAGGACGTGGTGGCCAGCCTGGCCAAGGTGGGCATCGAACCGGCCGGCGGTACGCCCGCCCGCATGGCCGACACGCTGGCCCTGGAGCTCAAACGCTGGCCTCCCGTCGTACGCGCGGCAAACATCACGGCAGACTAGGAACACAAGAATGCAGAAGACATGGAACGACTACGACCGTCCCCACCAGGACCTGCGGGAACTGCTGGAGCGCGTCGACAAGGCAGGCGAACTGCTGCGCGTCTCGGGCGCCGACTGGAACCTGGAAGTCGGCACCCTGGCGGAGATCATCCACGGCTCCCAGCACGGTGAAGCCCCCGCCATTCTGTTCGACAACATCCCGGGCTACCCGGCCGGCTTCCGGCTGCTGTCGGGCGCATCGAACTCGTCGGCGCGGCTGGCCCTGACGCTGGGCTTCCCCGTTCCCCGTGGGCCGATGGACGTGGTCCAGTCGTATCGCGACCGCATGCAGCGCCACGAACCCATTCCGCCGCGCGTCGTGGAAACCGGTCCTATCCTGGAGAACATCGACCGCGACGAGGACGTCGACATCTTCAAGTTCCCCATCCCCTTCCTGCACGAGCTGGACGGCGGCCGCTACATCGGCACGGATGACCTGGTCATCATGCGAGATCCCGAACTGGACTGGATCAACATCGGCACCTACCGGTCGATGGCGCACAGCCGCAACCAGGTTGGCCTGTGGACCTCGCCCGGCAAGCAGGGGCGGCAGATCCGCGACAAGTATTTCAAGCAGGGCAAGCCCTGCCCGGTCCTGATTTCCTGCGGCCACGATCCCATGCTGTTCCTGGCCGGCGGCAACGAACTGCGCTTCGGCCTGTCGGAGTACGACTACTCCGGCGGCCATCGCGGCCTGCCCTTCGACGTGGTGCTGAGCGAAGTGCACAAGCTGCCCATGCCGGCCCACAGCGAGATCGTGCTGGAAGGCGAGATGTATCCGGACGACACGCTGCCCGAGGGGCCCTTCGGCGAGTTCACCGGCTACTACGCGGGCGGCAAGAGCAACCAGCCGGTGGTGCGCATCCAGCGGGTCTACTACCGCAACGATCCCATCCTGACCATGGCCACGCCGCTGCGGCCGCCATCGGACTTCTCGTTCTCCAAGTGCGTCATGAAGGCCGGCATGATCTGGGACGAGGTCGAGCGCGCGGGGCTGAGCGGCGTCAAGGGCGTCTGGTGCCACGAAGCCGGCGCAGCGCGCCTGTTCAACATCATTTCGATCAAGCAGGCGTACGCGGGGCATGCCCGGCAGGCCGCGATGCTGGCGGCGAACTGTCAGTCCGGGTCCTACCTTGGACGCTTCGTCGTGGTCGTCGACGAGGACGTCGACCCCACCAATCTGTTCGACGTCGTCTGGGCGATGTCAACCCGCTGCGATCCGGTGGAGGACATCGAATTCATCCGCAAGGCCTGGAGCGGGCCCCTGGATCCACGCATTCCGCGCGGGACCGCCACCAACTCGCGCGCGGTGATCGATGCCTGCCGGCCCTTCGAAATGCTGAAGGACTTTCCGCCGGTGGCCTGCGCCACGCCCGAGCTGCGGCAGAAGGTAGAGGCGAAGTTCGCCGACCTGCTGGCGAAGCTGAAGTAAAGCGGATGGCGGGCGGCCCGTGGCGTCACGGGCCGCCCGGCGTCTCCTTCACCGCCTCGAAGCGCGTCAGCGTGCGGGTACGCGCCCGCGCATGGTCCACCACGGGCAGCGGGTAGTCCCGCCCCAGCCGCAGGCCGCACGCCTCGGCATCCACCGGCCGCATCGCGGCGGGGAAATGGATGTGCCGGTCGGGCACGCGCGCCAGCTCGGGCAAGTAGCGCCGGATGAAGCTCCCGTCGGGATCGAATTTCTCGGACTGGGTGACCGGATTGAAGATGCGGAACCACGGCTGCGCGTCGCAGCCCGTGGAAGCCGCCCACTGCCAGCCGCCGTTGTTGGCCGCCAGGTCGTAGTCGTTCAGGTGCCGGGCGAAGTGCCGCTCGCCCCGGCGCCAGTCGATGCCCAGGTCCTTGGTCAGGAACGAGGCCGCCACCATGCGCAGGCGATTGTGCATGTAGCCGGTCTGGTGCAGCTGGCGCATCGCGGCATCCACCAGCGGGTAGCCCGTGCGGGCCTCGCACCAGGCCTGCCAGAGTTCGGGCGCGTCGTCCCAGGACAGGCGGTCGAAGACCGGCTTGAAGCAGCCTTGTACCACGTGCGGGTGGTGCCACAGGATCATCTGGTAGAACTCGCGCCAGACCAGTTCCGACAGCCAGGCCTGCGCTCCCTCGCCGCCATGGCGGCGCGCCAGCGCGGCCAGTTGGCGGATGGACACGGTGCCGAAGCGCAGATGCGTGGACAGGTACGAGACGCCCTTGCGCGCGGGATAGTCCCGCGTCTCGTGATAGCGCGCCAGGCGGCGCTCGAAATCCCGCAACAGCTCGCGGCCGCCCCGCATGCCGGTGGGCAGCGCCAGCGCGGAAAGATTGGTGGGCAGGAAGCCCAGCGACTCCAGGGCGGGCGGATGCTCGCCGGCGGGCTTGGGCGCCAGGCGCGCGGCATGGCGCTCGACCGGATAGGACTTGAGCTGGAAGCCGTCGGCCCGCTGCAGCCAGGCGCGCTTGTACGGCGTGAACACGCTGTAGGGCCGGCCCTGCTGCGTCAGCACCTCGTCCCGGTCCAGCACCACCTGGTCCTTGTAGTCGCTGAACACGATGCCGCAGTCCGCCAGCTCCCGCGCCACCCGCTGGTCGCGCGCGATGGCGTCGGGCTCGTAGTCGCGGTTGGCCAGGACCTCCCGCACGCCCAGCTCCCGCGCCAGGCGGACGATGCAGGCCGGCGCGCCGCCATGCCGGACGATCAGGCCGCTGCCCGCGGCGCCCGCCTCGCGCGCCAGGCGGTCCAGCGCCTGGTCCAGCTCCAGCACGCTGGCGTGGATGAATTCCACGCGGCGGTCAGCGCGATCGGGCAGGGCATCGAGGATGTCGGTATCGAAGACGAAGGCGCAATACACCTTCTGGTGACGCATCAGCGCCTGGTACAGCGCGGCGTGATCGAAACTGCGCAGGTCGCGCCGGAACCACACCAGGGCGGTCCCGGCCCGCGCCTCATTCGTCATGGGCGACGGCCCGCTTCTGGCGCGGTCCGGCGGCCTGCGTCCGGACCTCGGTCTCGCGCCGGGGCGCGCGGGCACGCTGGCGCTCCACGCGTTCGGACACCCGGCGCGACAACTCACGGGTGGACGGGATGCGCAGGCTGCGCTCCTCGGCCTTTTCCTCGTCCTCGGCCAGGTTGGCGATGATGCCCAGCAGCACCTTGCGCGCCACGCCTATCTCGTCCGCCGTCAGCCCCCGGATGCCGATGCGGTTGACGTCCTCGGCCAGCGGGATCAGCTTGCGCTCGAGCTCGCGGCCCCGGTCCGTCAGGTACACGTACATATTCTTCTTGTTGCCGGGCAGGTGCTTGCGCTCGACGTAGCCCAGGGCCTCCATGGCCTTGAGCGCGCTGTAGGTGGTGGGCTCCATCACTCCCGCCTCGTCGCTCAGTTCGCGCTGGGTCAGGCCGTCCTGTACCCACAGGATGCGCAGGAAGGCCCAGTGCCCGAACGAGACGTGATGCTCGTTCAGCCTCATCTGCAACGCGCGGACGAAGGCGCGCGTGGCGTCCTTGACGAGGTGGGCCAGGCGGTCGTTGGGCGCCGCGCTTTGCCAGTGCTCCAGGATCTTGCGGGTGTCTTCGGCGGAACTCATGGTCTTCCGGGGGGGCTGTGCTCGCGCAAATGATACCCGTCCGGTACCGCCGAAACGGGGGCTTGAAAAATACTTAGAGCTTTAATATTATTCTTATAGCTCTAATAAAACCAGTGTACCCGGATGACCGGGACATCCACCCCCAGGAGACCTCCATGACCCATTCCGTACACCGTTTCGTCCGAGATGCCGCCACGGCGGCCACCCGCCTGGGCCTGGCCGCGCTGCTGGGCTGTGCGCCGGCGCTGGCCAGCGCCGACGACGCGGCCGACTACCCCTCGCGTCCCGTCCGCTTCATCGTGCCCTACGCCACCGGCGGCCTGCCCGACACGGTGGCCCGCATCATCGGCCAGCGCCTGACCGAGCACATGGGCAAGTCCTTCGTGGTCGAGAACAAGCCCGGCGCCAACGGCGTGGTGGCCGCGCAAACACTGATGAACAGCCCGCACGACGGCTATACCTTCCTGGTGACCGACGGCTCGATGATGTCCATCAACCCGTCGCTGTACAAGGATCTCGCCTATCAGCCCAAGCGCGATTTCGTGCCGGTCTCGCTGGTGGCGACCTCGCCGCTGTTCATCGCCGCCCGCCCCGACTTCCCCGCCAGCACGCTGCAGGAATTCGTCGAGCTGGCCAAGAAAAGCCCCACCGGCATCACCTACGGTTCCTCGGGCGTGGGCAGCAGCCACCACCTGACGATGGAAGCCTTGAAAAGCGCGCTGAACCTGCGGCTGGACCATGTCCCGTTCCGGGGATCGGGCCAGGCCGTGCCCGCGCTGGTGGGCAAGCAGGTGGACCTGGTGGTGGCCGCGCTGCCCTCGTTGTCCGGGTTCGCGCAAAAGGGGCAGGCCAAGATCCTGGCCACGAACTCGCTCAAGCGCTCGACCCTGGCGCCCGACGTCCCGGCCATCTCCGAGATCGTTCCCGATTTCAATTTCGCCGTCACCGTCGGGGTGCTGGCGCCCACCGGCACTCCCCCGGCCATCGTGCAGAAGCTCAGCGCCGAGGTCGCCAAGGTGGTCAAGCAGCCCGAGGTCATCAAGCAATTGCAGGGGCTGGGCATCGAACCCGTGGGCGGAACGCCGTCCGAATACGCGCAAGCCATCGATGAGGAAGCCCGCCGCTACGCCGGCCCCATCAAGGCCGCCGGCATCAAGCCAGAGAATTGAAGGAGAAACAGCATGTTGTCGCATGAAAAGAACGAGCGGCTGTGCCGCGTGGAGGGCGCAGCCCCGATGGGCGCGCTGATGCGCCGCCACTGGCTGCCGCTGTGCCTGGTCGAGGAAGTGGCCGAGCCGGACGGCGCGCCGGTGCACGCCCGTCTGCTGGGACTGGACCTGGTCGTGTTCCGCGACACCCAGGGCCGCATCGGCGCGCTGGACGAGAAATGCCCGCACCGCCGGGTCTCGCTGGTCTACGGCCGCAACGAGGAAGGCGGGCTGCGCTGCCTGTACCACGGCTGGAAGATGGACGTGACCGGACAGGTGCTGGACATGGCCTCCGAGCCCGAGACCAGCCCCATGGCCTCGAAGGTGCGCACCAAGGCCTATCCCACGCGCGAGTGGGGCGGCATGGTCTGGGTGTTCCTGGGCAAGGAGGAAGACGCACCCGAGTTCGTTCCCCCGCCCTGGGCGCCGACCCGCGACGCCAAGGTCAGCATCGCCAAGGTCATCCTGCCCTGCAACTGGGCGCAGGTCCTGGAAGGCGCGATCGATTCGGCCCACAGCTCCAGCCTGCACTCGTCGGACTTCGTGCCGGCCAAGGTCAGCGGCGCCGAAGCCACCGACAAGAACTGGCTGCGCCCATCCACCGACAAGGCGCCGCGCCTGCAGGTCGAGCGCACGCCCTATGGCTTTCGCTACGCCGCCATCCGCCGGCCGATCTTCGAGGCCGACACGCAGGACTACGTGCGCTCGACCGTGTTCGTCGCGCCCTTCACCGTGCTGGTGCCGCCCAATAACCTGTACAACGTCGCCAACGTGAACGTGCCCATGGACGACACGAACACGGCGTTCTACTTCCTGGCCTGGGGCCATCCGGCCAAGACGCCCGATACCGAGACCTGGCGCAAGTTCCTGCGCGCACAGATCGGCCCGGACGTGGACGACCGCTACCGGCCGCACCGCAACCACGACAACCGCTTCTGGCAGGACCGCCAGGCGATGAAGGCGGGCAACTTCACCGGCATCACCGGCTTCCCCAACCAGGACATCGCCATGTGGGTAACCATGGGCGCCCTGGCCGACCGGTCCGAGGAAAGGCTGGGCACCAGCGACCTGGCCATCGTCGAGTTCCGCCGCCGGATGCTGACCGCGCTGGACGAGTTCGCCGCGAGCGAAGCGCCCATCGCGCTGGGCGAGAACGCCATTCCCAGGGAAATCTGTTCGTTCCAGGCCATCGTGCCGAAGTCGGTCGACTGGCGCGAATACAAGGTGTCCCACGTGTGGGACGACGTGCCCGCCGCCCAACGACTCGACTCCAACTACGAGGTATAGCCCCCCCTACGCGCTTACGCGCGCCCCCCACGGGGCGGCACTGGCGGACCGGCAAAGCCGGATCCGCTGTGCCCTGGGTCAGGCCACGGATTTTCGAAGGAAGACGGATGTCAATTGCTCCATTGCGGCTGGGCGTAGCCGGCCTGGGACGCGCCTTTTCGCTGATGCTGCCGACCTTCCTGGGCGATGCGCGCATCGTGCTGGCGACGGCCTGCGATCCGCGCGAGGCCGCGCGCGCGCAGTTCGCGCGCGACTTCGGCGTGCCGGTGCACGGCGACATCGACGCGCTGGCGGCCGATCCGTCGCTGGACGCGATCTACGTCGCCAGCCCCCACCAGTTCCACGCCCGCCATGCCGAGATCGCCGCGGCGCACGGCAAGCACGTGCTGGTGGAAAAACCCATGGCGCTGGCCATGGACGAATGCGATCGCATGATCGCGGCCTGCGAGCGCGCCGGCGTGCACCTGATCGTGGGCCATTGCCACAGCTTCGACACCCCCTACCTGAAGACCCGCGAGCTGATCGCCAGCGGCGAGTTCGGCAAGGTGCGCATGATCCATGCGCTGAACTACACCGACTATCTCTACCGTCCGCGCCGGCCGGAGGAACTGGTCACGGCCGAAGGCGGCGGCGCCATCTTCAGCCAGGCCGCGCACCAGGTGGACATCGTGCGGCTGCTGGCGGGCTCGCCGCCCACGCGCCTGCGCGCCGCGGTCGGCAACTGGGATCCGCGCCGCGTCACCGAAGGCGCCTACTCGGCCATGCTGTGGTTCGAGTCGGGCGCCTACGCCTCGCTGTCCTACAACGGCTATGCGCATTTCGATTCCGACGAATGGACGGGCTGGATAGGCGAGATGGGCAACCGCAAGTCGCCCGACGATTACGGCGCCGCGCGGCGCAAGCTGGCCGCCGTCGCCTCGCCGGAGGAAGAGGCCCGTGCCAAGGCCGCCGGCACCTATGGCGGATCGGCCTACAAGCCGCCGGCCGACAACGACGCGGCCCGCGCCTACCAGCACTTCGGCCCCATCATCGTGTCCTGCGACCATGCCGACCTGCGGCCGCTGCCCGACGGCATCGCGATCCACACCGACGAAGCGAAACGATGGATACCGCTGGACCGCCCGGCCGTGCCGCGCCATGAAGTGATCGACGAACTGGTGGCCGCCGTGCGGCAGGGGCTGCCGCCCCGGCACGACGGCCGCTGGGCCCGGGCCACGCTGGAGATCTGCCTGGCCATGCTGCAATCGTCCAAGGACGGCCAGGACGTCCCGCTGGCGCATCAGCCGTCCTGGTAATCGCCCGCGGGACGCGCCAGGAAATCACCGACGTAGACGAGGTGCTCGAACGGCAGTTCATGCCGGCCCGCCACGTCCACCAGCGTATCCAGCGTGGCGCGCAGCACCTGCTGCCGCGCCGCGCGTCCGGCATGGCAGACGATGGCCACGGGCGTGTCGCCCGGATAACCGGCGCGCAGTTCCTCCACCACCCGGGCCAGATCGGTCCGCATCGTGAACAGGACCAGGGCGCTGCGGCTTTGCGCCAGCACCGACAGGCGGTCGCTGCCGCCATAGCCTTCGTTGGCGTTCTTGCCCAGGCTCAGGATCACCGACTGGCTGGTGCCGCCGCCCGTCACGGCGCAGCCCAGCACGGCGTTGCCCGCGGCGAAGCTGGAGATGCCCGGCACGACCTCGGGCGCCAGGTCGCGGAACGCATCCAGGTAGCCGACCTGCGGTCCGTACAGCGTCGGGTCGCCCTGCGTGAGGACCGCCACGCTGCCGCCCGCCGCGACGCAATCGCGGATGGCCTGCCGGCGCGGCGACTCTTCGGCCTCGATTTCTTCCCGCGAGGCGCGGCGCCTCGCCATGGGCGTGAACAGGCCGTGGCCGGCTTCCATGAACCGCTTGCCAGCCAGTTGCTCGGGGTAACGGGCGGGCGCATCGGCCTGGCCCAGCACCAGGTCGGCCTCGCGCATGATGCGGTCGGCCCGCAGCGTCAGGAGGTCGGGATCCCCCGTGCCCAGGCTGACGAGATAGAGCTTGCCGGGTTGGGACGGCATCGGGTTCCTCCTAGCGATCGGTGCGCCACATGCCATCGCGCGCCATCCTGTCCACGATCTCGCCGATCAGGCCCGCGATGGCCGAGACGGCCTTGGCCGGCCCCTTGGTCTTGGCGAAGACCAGCGCGACGGCGCGCTGGAACGGTGGGTCGACGATGCGCGCGGCCTGCACCTCGCCCTTGCCGACCTCGGTCCACACCGCGTGCAGCGGCAGCACCGTGTACAGCCGCTCGCGCGCGACCAGCGAGGCCTGGAGCGGCAACGAATCGGCCTCGATCACCGGGGCCAGCGTGATGTGTTCCTGGCGCGCCATGGAATCGAGCGCCGTGCGCAGCCCGTTGGGCGCGCTGGGCAGGATGAAGGGCAGTTCGTGCAGGCTGCGAAAGGTCACTTCCTCCTGCGCGGTCAGGCGATCGCCCGCGGGTCCGATCAGGTAGCTGTCCACGGTGGCCAGGCACTGCTCGTGCTCGGGCAGCGTGCCGCCGTAGCGGTACAGGATGCCGATGTCCACGCGCGCGTCGACCAGCCATTCCTCGACCTGGCCGCTCGACCCTTCCAGCACCTTCAGGTTGACGCCGGGATAGCGGGCCCGCACCTCGGTGAAGAGCTGACCGACCAGATGGTGGCCGATGGACGGCAGCGTGCCCAGCGTGACGCGGCCGCTGGCGTCGCGCGCCTGCTCGCGGATCTCGTTTTCCAGTTGCTCGGCGTCGGCCAGCAGCGCCCGCACCTGGGGGAAAATGCGCTGCCCCACGTCCGACAGCTCCACGCCCCGGCCGGTGCGCACGAACAGCCGCGTGCCGCACTCGCGTTCGAGCGCGTTCAACTGCCGGCTGAGCAGGGATTGATTGCTGTTCAGGAACAGGGCCGCACGCGTCAGGCTGCCCAGTTCGCCGATCGCCAGGAAGGCCCGCCATTTCTGCAGGCTGGCGGTGACGTCCAGTTGGATGCTGGTGGCTTTGGGATGCTGCATCGCAAGCGGCGCTCGTCCAGGAAAAGAAGACGAGTTTATACCCGCCCGCGCATCGCGGGACGCCGCGCCCCGCGCCAGGCTCCTACCGCCCCTTGAACACCGGCGCCCGCTTCTCGCGGAACGCGGCCTGCGCCTCGGCGGCATCCTCGGTGGTGGCGATGATCGCGGTCATGTCCTGCTCGTAGCGATAGCCGTCGCGCAGGCTCATGTCCTCGATGGTGTTCAGCGTGTGCTTGCCCATGCGCGTGGAGACGGGGCTCTTGGCGGCGATCACGCCGGCCATTTCCATGGCGGCGGGCAGCAGGTCTTCCGGCGCCGTGCAGGACTCGACGATGCCAAGCCGGTAGAGTTCTGCCGCCGGCACCCGGTAGCCGGTCAGCATCATGCGCCGCAGCAGCGAATGGGGGAACAGGCGCATCGCGTGGCGGCATCCGCCCAGCAGGCCCACGTCCACTTCGGGCAGACCCAGCGTGGCGCGCTCGGAGGCGATCAGCACGTCGGCCGAGGCCACCATGGCCAGCCCCGATCCCAGCGCCGGACCGTTGATCGCCGCCACCACGGGCTTGGCGCATTCGCGGATGGCGTGGAAGCACTCGCGGGTGCGGCGCAGGTGCGCGGGCAGGTCGCCCGGCCCCTTGATCACGTCGGCCCGGCCCTTCAGGTCGGCGCCGGCGCAGAACACCTTGCCCGCCCCCGTCAGCACGACCACCCGAATGTCGGGCGTCTCGGATATCCAGTCCAGCGCGGCGGTCAGTTCGTCGTTCAGCACGCGGGTCAGGGCGTTGACCGGCGGGCTGTCCAGGGTCACCAGCGCGATGTGGCCATCCACCCGCAGTTGCAGTTGCTTGAATTCGTTCATGGAAAAGATCGTGGTCGTGGGCAGGGTACGCAGCGAGTCTAGGCGCGCGCGCAACCCGCGCAAAGGCGGGCGCGGTCAAGGCTGCTATGCGCCCCGCGCCATAGCGCGCGCGGGCGCCGCACCCGATAATGCGGCGAAGACGAGAGGAGCCCATGCCGAGAATCGACCTGCCCACGCCCGAAACCATGAGCCCGGAACAGCGCCGGGTGCACGACAAAGTCATCGCCGGCAAGCGTGGCCGGCTGCGGGGCCCGCTGCGCGCCGCGCTGTACAACCCCGAGCTGGCCGACCGCTGGTCGGCCATGGGCGAGCTGCTGCGCTACGACACCACGCTGCCGCCCCGGCTGTCGGAACTGGCCATCCTGGTCACCGCGCGGGCCTGCAGTTCGCCTTTCGAGTGGGCCGCCCACAAGACCGAGGCCGAGAAGGCGGGCGTGGAAGCCTGGATCATCGAGGCGCTGCGCGAGCGCCGCATCCCCGTTGAACTGACGCCGGACGACGCGCTGGTGGTGCGCTACGCCAGCGAGCTGAACGCCCACCGGTCGGTGTCCGACGCCACCTATGCCGCCGCGCTGGCCCGCTTCGGCGCGCGCACCCTGGTGGAACTGACCGCGCTGGTCGGCTACTACACGCTGGTGGCGATGACGCTGAACGCGCACCAGATCCCGCTGGAACCCGGCGTCGTCGCCGCCTTTCCGCTGCCCCAGGACGACCCGGCGGTATGGGGCAAGGCCCGATGAGCGACACCGCGCGACAGGTTGCCCCGATCACGGGCTGGGATTGCCACAACCACCTGCTGGGCCCCTACGACCGCTTTCCGCTGGCGGCTGAACGCAGCTACACCCCGCCCGAGGCGCTGGTCGCGGACCACTCGGCCATGCTGGCCAGCCAGGGGCTGTCGCATGCGGTGCTGGTGCATCCCAGCGCGTATGGGGAAGACTATGCGCTGCTGTTCCACGCGCTGTCGGCGCACGACCACCTGCGCGGCGTCATCGTCGCGCGGCCCGGCTCGCCGCTGGATCTGGGCACGTTGCGCGAATGCGGCGTGCGCGCGCTGCGCTACAGCCACCGCAGCGGCACGGCCGGGAATTTCGCCGGCAGCGCCTCGATCGACGACCTGCGGCAAATGGCGCACGCGGTGGCCGATGCCGGCCTGCACGTCGAGCTCTGGACCGACTGCCAGGCGCTGCCCGGCATCGCCCCCCTGCTGGCAAGCCTGCCCTGCCCGGTCGTGATCGACCACATGGGCAGCTTCGACGTGGACGCGGGCACGAACGACGCGGGTTTCCAGCAACTGGTCCGGCTGCTGGGCGAAGGCAAGGCCTGGGTCAAGCTGTCGGCCTACCGCAGCCTGCTGAAGGTACCGGACCTGGAGCCCGGCCGCCCCTTCCATCGCGCGCTGGTCCAGGCCAATCCCGACCAGCTCGTCTGGGGCAGCGACTGGCCCCACATCCGCATCGATCCGTGGCCCGGCACGCGCCGGCTGTTCGATGCCTTCCTGGCCTGGACCGGCAGCGAACCGCTGGCGCGCCGGATCCTGATCGACAATCCGACCCGGCTCTACGCGTAGGGCGGCTCATCCTTCCAGCACGGGCTCCGTGCGCCGGAAGGACGGCCGCGCCGCGACCTCGTCGTACCAGGCGGCCAGATAGGGCGCCCGCTCGCGCCATTGCAGCGCGCCGAAGCGAAAATCCAGATAGCCCAGCGCGCAGCCCATGCCGATGTGGCCGATGCCGAACGGCGCCGCCGCCAGTTCGCGCGCCTCGCCTTCCAGCCTTTGCAGCGATGCCTCTGTCTTGATCCGGAAGGCCTCGATCAGCGCATCCGAACGCTGCCCGCCGTCCCGGTCGGCTTCGTTGCGCCAGAGGATCAGCACGTCCAGCAGGCCATCGGCGAAGGCGTGCCAGCGCAGGGTTCGCCATTTCTCCTGGCCCCGCGGCGGAAACAACCCGCCGCCGGCAAGGTCGTCCAGGTATTCGCAGATGACCGCCGAATCGAACAGGGCGGACCCGTCGTCCAGCACCAGCGTGGGGATCTTGCTGAGCGGATTGTCCCGCATGATCTGCGGATTCGGCCGTAGCATGGCCGCCACCGACCGCACCCGTTCCACGCGGTCTTCCAGCCGGAGTTCGTGCAGGCACACCATGACCTTGCGCACATAGGGCGACTTGGGCGACCAGTGCAGCTTCATGCGTGTCTCCTTCAGATGGCGCCGGCGGCGCGCAGGGCCTCGATGCCGGCGGCGTCGTAGCCCAGTTCGGCCAGGATCTCGGCGCTGTGCTGGCCCAGCGTGGGCGGCGCCGCCAGGCCCGGCAGCGCGGCATCGGCGAAGCGCATGGGACTGGCGACCTGCGGGACCTGGCCGCCGCTGGGGTGCTCGATGTGGCGCAACAGGCCGCGCGCGATCGTCTGCGGTTCCTCGAACACCTCGGCCACCGAATTGATCGGCCCGCAGGGCACGCCCGCGCCATCCAGCAGGGCCAGCAGGCTCGCGCGGTCGCGGCGGGCGAGATCCTCGCGCAGCATGGCCGACAACTGTTCGATGTTGCGCACGCGCTGCGCATTGGTGGCATAGCGTTCGTCCGCCGCCCATTGCGCGTGGCCCAGGGCTTCGCACAGCTTGCGGAACTGGCCGTCGTTGCCGACCACCAGGATGATGTCGCCGTCGGCGCAGCGGTAGACGTCCTGCGGCTGGATGTTGGGATGGGCGTTGCCGTTGCGACGCGGCGGCTTGCCGGACACGAGATAGTTCATGGCCTGGTTGGCCAGGGTGGCCACCTGCACGTCGAACATGCCGATGTCGATGTATTCGCCCTGCCCCGTCTCGCTGCGCCGGGCCAGCGCGGCCAGCACGGCCACGGCCGTGTACATGCCGGTCATCAGGTCGACGATGGGCACGCCCACCTTCTGCGGGCCACCGCCGGGACGGCCGTCGCGTTCGCCGGTCACGCTCATCAGGCCGCCCATGGCCTGTATCAGGAAGTCGTACGCGGGTTGGTCGCGGCGCGGGCCGGTCTGTCCGAAGCCGGTGACCGAGCAATAGATCAGCCGGGGGTTCAGCGCCCGCAGCGACGCCTCGTCCAGGCCGTAGCGCGCCAGCGTGCCGACCTTGTAGTTCTCCAGCAGGATGTCGGCGCGCACGGCCAGCTCGCGCACGACGCGCTGGCCCTCGGGCGTATCCAGCCCGATCGTGATCGACCGCTTGCCGCGGTTGACCGCGAGGTAATAGCCGGCCTCCTCGGTATCCTCGCCGCGGCCGTCCTTCAGGAAGGGCGGTCCCCAGGCGCGCGTGTCGTCGCCGCTGCCCGGGCGCTCCACCTTGATGACGTCGGCCCCCAGGTCGGCCAGGGTCTGGCTGGCCCAGGGGGCGGCCAGGATGCGGCTCAGGTCCAGGACTTTGACGTGCGACAACGGGCCCGTCGATCGATGCATACATTCCTCCGCGTGCGCGCCGATGGCCGGACGCGTCTCGTCCGTCCGCGCCTGTCGCCGCTGTCCGGACTCTAGGGGCGCGGCGCGGGCTTGCCTACTGCCTGCGCCGGCAAGACTGCAATGCGTCCATGCGCATAACGTGGGCGCTATATCCCCGGCGCGCAGGCAGAAATGCCGCGCGAGTACACCGCGCGGGCGGCGCGGGCCGGAATAATGGACCGCATCGCCAACGCATTCCGGAGACACCACCGATGGACGACGCGCACGACCGGACCCCGTCCGACTCTGGCCGCATGAGGATAGGCGTCGCTGGCGCGGGCGCGATAGGCGGCTTCCTGGCCGCGCGCCTGGCCCTGGCGGGCAACGACGTCAGCGTGCTGGCGCGCGGCGCCACGCTGCGCGCGCTGGACGAACACGGCATCCGGCTGGATAGCGGCGGCACGCGGTCGGCCGCCCGCGTCCGCGCCAGCGACGACCCGCGGCAACTGGGCCCGCAGGACCTGCTGATCCTGGCGGTCAAGTCGCCGTCGCTGCCCGGGCTGGCCGACCGCCTGGGCCCCATGATCGGGCCGGACACCCTGGTGCTGCCCGCGTTGAACGGCGTGCCGTGGTGGTTCTTCCAATCGGGCGACGGCCCCCTGGCGGGCCACCGGCTGCGCGCCGTGGATCCCGACGGCCGGCTCGAACGCGCCATTCCCGCGGACCGCGTCCTGGGTTTCGTGGTGTTCCCGTCCAGCTCCAGCCCCGAGCCCGGCGTGGTCGCCCACGCCTCGGGGTCGCGGCTGGTGGTGGGCGAACCGGCAGGCGGCGCCAGCCCGCGCGCGCGGCGCGCGGCCGACAGCCTGGCCGGTGCCGGCTTCGAGGCCTCCGCCAGCCCCGACATCCGCCGCATTGTCTGGGAAAAACTGCTGGGCAATGCCTGCTTCAACCCGGTCAGCCTGCTGACGGGCTCGCACACCGACCTCCTGATCGACGACGAACGCGTCAACCGCCTGTTCCAGGCCATGATGCGCGAACTCCTGGCCGTGGGCGACGCGCTGGGCCTGCCGCTGGCCATCGAGCCCCCGGCGCGGCTGGCGGTCACGCGCAAGCTGGGCCACATCAAGACCTCCATGCTGCAGGACGTGGAAGCGGGCCGCGCGGTGGAACTGGACAGCATCCTGGGTGCCGCCGTCGAGATCGCCGGCGAACTGGGCGTGCCGGCGCCGCTGCTCGACACCGTCTACGCGCTGGCGCGGGTGCGCGCCGAGCGGCTGGGCCTGTACGCCCCGCCGTTAACGCCCACGCCATAGCAGCTTTGCACGGCGGCGCCTATCCGGCGGCGAAGCCGGCCCGATACCATGCCCGGACATCGACAAAACAGGCGGCCACGTCCGCCACGGAGGAGACTGCCATGCACGCCAGACGCCTTGCGGCATGCCTGATCGCGAGCTGCACCCTGGGACTCTTCACGGCGCCGGCCATGGCGCAGGGCGCCTCGTGGCCCACGCGGCCGATCCGCTTCATCGTGCCCTTCCCGCCCGGCGGCCCGACCGACACCTATGTGCGCACCATCGCCGGCCCCCTGGGCGAGGCGCTCAAGCAGACCATCGTCGTCGAGAACCGCGCGGGCGCGGGCGGCTCGATCGGCACGGCCGCCGTGGCCAAGGCGGCGCCGGACGGCTACACCATGGGCCTGGGCGCCGGCGGCGCGCTGATGGTCATGCCTCACCTGATGAAGGTCCCCTACTCGGTCACGCAGGACCTGACCTACGTCTCCAGCCTGGCGCAGGTGCCCGCCGTCATCGCGGTCAACGCCAAGTCCGGCATCACCAACATGGCGCAATTCCTGGAGCGTGCCCGCAGCCATCCCGGCAAGATGAACTACGCCAGCGCGGGCACCGGCACCATGGTCCACCTGGCCGGCGAACGATTCAAGCGCGAAGCCGGCATCGACATCGTCCACGTTCCCTATGCCGGCGCGGCCCCCGCCATCACCGACCTCCTGGGCGGACAGGTCGAGTCCATGGTCTCGGACCTGACGCCCATCCTGCCCCATGTGCAGGCGGGCACGGTCCGGGTCCTGGCGGTGACCACCGAGAAGCGCACCCCGCTGCTGCCCGATGCGCCCACCCTGGTCGAGCTGGGCTATCCCAAGGTCGTACAGGCGACCGAGTACGGCGTCATCATGCCGGCCGGCACGCCCGCCGCCATCGTCAACCGCGTCCAGCGCGAACTGGCCACCATCCTGGCCACCCCCGAGGTGCGCAAGGCCTACGAGCAGATGGGCTCGCTTGCCGTCTCCAGCTCGCCCGAGCAATATCGCAAGAACGTTCTCGGCAGCTATGAATTCTGGGGCCAGTTCATCAAGGAAACCGGCATTTCGCTGAATTGATCCAAACCACGGGAAACCCTGCCATGCCTGCCTCCAGCGGCCAGACCATCGCCCAGAAAATCCTGGCCCGCGCCGCGGGCCGCGAGACCGTGGCGCCGGGCGAGTACGTCAACTGCGTGCCGGACCACGTCGTCACCCAGGAGATGGTCTGGCCCATGCACAAGCGCAACCTGGAGAAGATCGGCGCGACCGCGTTCGCCCGGCCCGAGAAGGCCATCATCGTCATCGACCATACGCCGGCGGCCGCCACCGGTTCGCCGCACGCCGCGACGCACCACATGCTCAAGCAGCTGACGCGCGACTTCGGCATCGACAACTTCTACGGCCCCAACACCGGGCTGCGCCACCTGGTGCTGGTCGAACGTGGCTTTGCCCGGCCCGGGTCCCTGGTGTTCTCGGACGAAGGCAACATCGCCTCGATCGGCGCGGTGGGCGCGCTGAACATCCCCATGTCCACCGACGTGCTGGCGCCGCTGCTGAACGACCGGCACTGGGTGTGCGTGCCGCGCACGGTGCGCATCGAGCTGGTGGGCAACCTGCCCTTCGGCGTGACCGGACGCGACCTGGTCCAGGCCATCATCCGCGACCACGAGGAACAGGGCACCTTCCTGCAATGCTGCGTGGAGTACGGCGGGCCGGCGCTGGCGGAGCTGAGCCTGGACGACAGGCAGGCCATCCTGGCCTCGACCTTCCACACGGGATCGGACACCGCCATCATGGACGTCGATGCGCGCGCGCTCGACTATGTGGACGAACACGCGGACGGCCGGCCCTACCAGGTGGTGCGCAGCGATCCGGACGCCGACTACGCGGCGGTGCTGACCTACGACCTGTCGCGGTTGACGCCCATGGTGACCGTGCCGCCCACGCAAAGCGGCGCGGTCGACGTCGCGCGGGTGGCGGGCCGGCGCATCGACCAGGCCGCCGTCGGATCCTGCGCCAACAACCGGCTGGAAGACATGCGGGCGGCGGCCGCCGTGCTGCGCGGCCGCCGGATCGCCCCGCACGTCACGATGTACATCTCGCCGGGCAGCCAGAACATCTACGCCGCGGCGGCGCGCGAAGGTTTGCTGGAGGTGTTCGCCGAAGCCGGCGCCACCGTGCTGTCGCCCGGCTGCAATACCTGTTGGGGCTACCTGGGCGTGCTGAGCGGCGAGGACGTCTCCATCACCACCCACCAGTTCAACTACCAGGGCCGCAACGGCAGCACCCAGGCCGCGGTCCACCTCGCCTCGCCCTATACGGTGGCGGCCTCGGCCGTGGCCGGCGAGATCGCGGACCCCCGCCCGCTGCTGGCGGGCAGGCTTTGAGGAGCGGCACGACATGAACGAAGCATCCTCCGTGCGCACCCTGCGGGGCCGGGTCTGGAAATTCGGCGACCAGGTCTGCGGCGACGACGGCATCATCGAATTCGCCGCGGTGCGGGACGGCTTCGGCAAGCCGTTCGACCTGGACGCGCTGCGCCAGATGTGCTTTCGCCAGTTGCGGCCCGAGTTCCCGTCGGAAGTCCGGCCGGGCGACATCGTGGTGGGCGGCAGGAACTTCGCGCATCACAACCACGTGGAAGTCAGCGTCGCCATCAAGGCCTCGGGCATCGCGGCGGTGCTGGTGGAGTCCTGCGAATCGGGCTTCATCCGGCGGGCGCTCAGCCAGGGGCTGCCGATACTGCTCGTTCCCGGCATCACGCGGGCCGTGGCCGATGGCGACGTGATCGGCGTCACGCCGGCCACCGGCGCGATCGAACTGGCCGATGGCCGCGTCATCCCGTCGCCGCCATTCTCGCCGCAGATGGTGCGGATCTGGGAAAACGGCGGCCTGATCAATGCCCTGGCGGGCGAATTCGCCGCGGCCCGGACCTAGGCGGGCTTTTGCAGGCGCGGATCGAACTGCACCGTCCGGCGCAGCGATTCGCGCTCGGCCATGCGGTCGGCCCAGGCCGACAGACGCGGCCGCGTGGTGCGCCATTGCAGGTCGGCGAAGCGGAAATCGGCATGGCCGACCCCGACCGCCACGCCCAGGTGGCCGATGTCGAACTCGCGGCGGTCCAGCTCATCCACCGTGGCTTCCAGCGCATCCAGCGTGGCCAGGGTCTTGGCGTGGTACGAAGACAGATGTGCCGGCGACTGGATGGCCGGGTCGCGCCCGCGCTCGTTGTTCCACAGGATCAGGATGTCGGTCAGTCCGTTGCCCAGCGCATGCCAGCGCAGCGCCTCCAGGCGCTGATCGAAACCCCGGGGGAACAAACGGCCCTTGCGGCTGTGGTGGTCCAGGTATTCGCAGATGACCAGCGAGTCGTACAGGGCCATGCCCTCGTCCGTCACCAGGGTGGGGATCTTGCCCAGCGGGTTGTCCCGCTCCACGTCGGCGTTCACGGTCGACAGCGAAACGGTGGACAACCGGGTCTGGATGGACGCGTCCAGGCCGGTCTCGATGGCCGCGGCCATGACCTTGCGCACGTAGGGCGAGCGGGTGGACCAATGCAGCTTCATGCGCGCTTTCCGTCGAAACATTCCATATGGCGGCCAGTATATCCACCCGGGCGTGCGCGAGCGTCCGCAAAGCAGCTGTGACGGCCGGGTGATAGCAGCGGACGGGCCGCGTCGCTATAGTCCATGGATGCCTAGGAACGCGCGCGCCCGGACGCGCCACAGGGGAGACAGATGGCCATCAGCTACGACCTCGTGCGGTCGGTCAGCGCCCAGCTCTACGAACGCGCGCTGAAGAAGATACCCGAGGACACCAAGGAAGCGCTGCGCGCGGCCGAGCGCGGCGAACACAACGAGGTCGCGCGCGGCACGCTGCGCATCATGCTGCAAAGCGCCGACGCCGCCGAGGCCCGCCAGCACTTCGTCTGTTCCGACTCCGGCGTGCCGGTGTATTTCGTCGGCATCGGCACCGGCGCCCGGCTGGAGGGCGACATCAAGCGCGCCTTCGCCGACGGCTTCGACGACCTGGTCGCCACCATCCAGCCGCCGCTGCTGGCCCACGTGACCAATCCGCTTACCAACGAGCGCGGCTACAAGGGCAAGGACATGCCCATCGTGACCTTCGACCTGATCGACGGCGCCGACTACGTGGACATCACCTGTTCGCCGAAGGCGCTGGGCTCGGGCCGCTGGGCCGCGCTGGAGATCTTCACCTTCCCCAGCCTGGAGACCATCGAGCGCTACGTGATGGAAGTCATTCTGAAAGCCGGATCGCAGCATTGCCCGCCCGTGGTGATCGGCGTGGGCATAGGCGGCACCTTCGACTATGCCGCCAAGCTGGCCAAGCAGGCGACGCTGCGGCCCATCGGCACGGTCAATCCCGAACCCACGCTGGCCGCGATGGAAGACCGCTTGAAGGAAGCCGCCAACGCGACGGGTTTCGGTCCCATGGGCACGGGCGGCGACAGCACGGCGATGGCCGTGCACGTGGACTACGCCTCGGGCCACGGCTTCACGCCGGTGGCGGTGTGCTTCAACTGCTGGATCAACCGGCGCACCCGCGCCCGCATCCATGATTCGGGCCGGGTGGAGATCATCGAATGACCCGCCGCCATGACGAGGACACGACATCGTGAGCACCGTACACGAACTTGAATTGCCGCTGAGCGAGGAGGCGGTCCGGTCGCTGCGCGTGGGCGACCAGGTCCGGCTGCATGGAGAGGTCGTGCTGTGCGCGGGCATGACCACGCATGAACGGCTGACCGCCCTGCTCGACCGTGGCGAGGCGCCGCCCATCGACCTGAAGGGTGCCGCGCTGCTGCACCTGGGCAGCTATAGCCGGGAGGTCGATGGCCGGTTCGAGGTGCTGTACCTGAACCCCACGACCAGTACGCGGTTCAACGGGTTCATGCCCGGGCTGATACGTGGGCTGGGACTGCGGGTGGCGGGGGGCAAGGGTGG
Organism: Pigmentiphaga sp. YJ18; assembly: GCF_038066655.1. Classification (NCBI taxonomy): domain Bacteria; kingdom Pseudomonadati; phylum Pseudomonadota; class Betaproteobacteria; order Burkholderiales; family Alcaligenaceae; genus Pigmentiphaga; species Pigmentiphaga sp. YJ18. The sequence goes on from NZ_JBBUKU010000001.1 coordinate 445,389, forward strand.
ACTGGACGCCCGCAGCGTCGAGGCGATGCGCGAGGAGGGGTGCGTCTACCTGTCGTTCCTGGGGGGTGGATGCACGCTGCTTTCCGAGGCGATACGGGAGGTGGTGGCGGTGCACTGGAACGATCTGGTGCACCACTACCGGCTGGTGAAGCTGCGAGTGGACGGGCTGGGCCCCGCCACGGTCGGGATCGATGCGCAGGGCAACAGCCTTTACGGCGATCTGGCGGAGACGGCTCGGGAGCGGTTGCCCGAGATCCTTGCCCGCCTGGATGAACGCCGTGGCCGGGCGAAGGAAGAAATCTGATGCCCCAGCCCCTTGAAGGACGCTACGCCGCGCCTCCGGCCAGCGCCTGGATCTGCGGCCAAGGATCGGGATGAATGCTCTTGAACGGCGCCCAGTTGACTTCCGTCATCCGTTGAAAGATCGCCTCCTGGGTGGACGCACGCGCCCGCACCCGCGTCCACCACCGCGACACGGCCGGCAGGCTCTCCCATAAGCCGGACAGCCCCAGCAATTCCAATCTGAGCATATAAGGGATCACGGCCGCCTCGGCATTGGACCAGGCCTCGCCGGCGATATAGGAGCCACCGTCCAGGCTCTTGTCGATGGCCGTCACCAGTTTCACCATGTCCTGTACCGCGCCGGTGACGAAGGCAGACGCGAGCCCATGCTGGACCACGTCGCGCTTGTACTCCGCACGGTTCCTGATGGGAGAACGCCCGAAACTCGCTTCCCGCTCCTCGGGCGGCTTGCTCAAGAGAGCGGGACGAAAGGCAATCGCGAACGTCAGCACGATGCAGGCGTTGTGGACATATTCGTCGACAAGCTTGTTGATCAGGTGGACCTTGACCTTACCCAGCGGATCGGCGGGCATCAGCGCCGGCTGGGGAAACACGTCGTCCAGGTAATAAAGCATGACCGTGGATTCGAGCACGACATGTCCATCGTGGACCAGCGTTGGGACGACCCCATTGGGATTCAGTTTCAGGTAGGCGGGATCGTACTGATCGCCGTTGAGTTTCAGCATATGGTCCTGCGCCTGCAACCCCTTCTCCGCCAGCGCCAGCCGGACCTTCTGTGCGCAGACGGAATTGATGGCGTGATACAGCTCAAGCATGGCGTCTCCTGGATGGCGGACCTATTCCGCCCGGATATTGAGGCTGCGCGCGATTGCGCCATACCGGTCATCGTCGGCCTTCACCAACCCGGCCAGCTCCGCCGGCGTCCCTCCCAGCACTTCCACCCCCTGCGCGGCGAAATCCTTCTTCACCTCGGGCAGCGCCAGCACGGCATTGACGGCCTGGTTGAGTTTGTCGCGCACGGCATCCGGCGTCCCCGTCGGCGCAAAGATGCCATACCAGGCATGGATCTCGACATTCGATACGCCCTGTTCCGTGGCGGTAGGCACTTCGGGCAGAAGGGAAGAACGCTTCTTCTCGGTGATTGCCAGCGGGACCAGATTGCCGTTCTTGATCTGTGGCAGCGCGGCTCCAAGCGCGGCGAACAAGAGAGACGTATCCCCGCGCATGGTGCCGACGATGGATGGCGCAACCCCGGGATAGGGCACGTGCAGCAGATCGACTCCGGCGGCGCGCTTGAACATCTCGCCCGCGAAATGCGTACCCGATCCGATGCCAGCGGATCCGTAGGTCAGCCCGGGCTTGCTGCGCGCCAAGTCGATCAGCGGCTTGAGCGAGGTCACTCCCAGCCGGGGACTCGCCACCAGGAGCATGGGAGTCGTCGCCGGAGCGATGACGGGCACCAGCGTTCCGAGGATGCCTTTCCTGTCACCGGCCTCCTTGGACAGGACATATGGCGCGATGACAGTCGTGATCGTCGTGAACAAGAGCGTTTGCCCATCGGGCGCGGCCCGCTCCACGGCCGCCAGGCCTATCATCGAACTGGCGCCGGGCTTGTTTTCGATAACCACGGCCTGGCCCAGGCGCTCCTGCAGCCGGCTCGCCAGGATTCGCGCCGCCAGGTCCGGGCCGCCCGCGGCCGGAAAAGGCACGATCAGCGTCACCGGACGATTGAAAACCACTTCCGCGCCGGCCAGCGGCAACGACGCCAGCAAGGCCGCCATTCCGCAAAGAAAACCCGGGAAACGTCGTCTCTTCATCGATCGCATTTCATCGCTCCTTTGTCGCGCCGGGTAGCGGTGCCGACCAAGCGTCATAGGTATAGACCCAGTCGGCGTTGCCGCCAACCTTCAACCACTTGTTGTCATACGACTGCTGCTGAACTTCGTCCGCTCGCGGCTTGCGCGCCTGTTGATAAGACGCCAGCGCGCCCTCCAGTCCGGCGCGCCCGGCAACCGACAACGCGCGCGCCAACACGACTGCGTCCTCGATCGCCATGGCCGCGCCCTGTGCCATGAAAGGCGGCATCGCGTGGCATGCATCGCCAAGCAGGACCACATTCCCACGCCACCATCGCGGCAGAGGATCGCGGTAATAGAGAGCCGTCTTGGTCACCTCGGTACATGCGTCGATGTATGCGCGCGCCTCCGGATGGAAGCCAGCGAAGGCCCGTCTGACCTCGTCGATGTCTCCTGGCGCGGTCCACGATTCGTGCCGCCAGTCGGATGCAGGCGTGGTGGCGAAGACGAAGATTTCTTCCCCGCGGGTCAACGGGAAAGTCGCCAATTGGATGTCTCGCGTCGGCCCCCACCATTTCACGAACGCGTCCAGGTCTGGCAGCAAAGGCGCGCGGGCGCGATCGAAGACCCCGCGGTGCGACACAATGCCGGTGTATTTCGCGCTCTCCGGGCCGAACAAGGCCGCTCGGGTGGCGGAGTGAATACCGTCGGCGCCTATCCATGCATCGAAGACGCCGCGCTGTCCGTTATCGAACGTCACCGCCACGGTGTTCCCGGCCTGCTCGACGCCTATCGCCTTGTGCCCGAGCCGAATCGAGTCGTCCGGAAGGCGCCCCAGCAATGCGTCGAGGAGGTCGGCACGATGCAACGTAAGCTGCGGTGCACCGTACTTGCGCACCGCCGTCTCAGCCAGTTCCAGGCGTGAGGTCTCTTCCCCTGAATCCCACACGCGGCTTATCCGGAAGGTGGGACGTGCCGCCGTCTCCAGCAAGGCGGGCAGTACGCCAAGACCGGTCAAGGCACGCACCGCGTTGGAAGTCAGGTTGATATCGGCGCCGACCCTGCGATACGCCTGAGCCTGCTCGAAAACCGTCGCTTCATGGCCCAGGCCGCGCAGCGCGATCGCCACCGACAGCCCTCCGACCCCACCTCCTGCAATTCCGACTTTCAACGCCATCGCTTTCATCCTCCGCCTCGAGCCCTCGACCCAGGCATCGATAGTAGGAATCCGGTTAGCGATTAGTAAAATGTATAATCTGCATGAACTTCATGAATGATATCGATCGAATGCGGCATGGCGTCCTGTACGGCGCCCGGCCACCCATGTCATGAGCGACTTCGACCTGCGCCGCGCCGATCTCAACCTCCTTGTGACGTTCGAGGCGCTGATGAACGAACGCCACGTCGGTCGAGCGGCCGACAAGCTCCACGTCAGCCAATCCGCCGTCAGCCATGCGCTCGGCCGGCTGCGCGAACTGTTCGACGATCCCCTGTTCATCCGCCATCCCCGCGGCATCGAACCCACCAAGCGAAGCCTGGCTCTGTCCCCTGCGATCAGCGACATCCTGCACCGCACCCGATCGCTGCTGGCGCCCGAGCAGCCATTCAGTCCCGAGCAATCACATCGCTTCATCATCGGCCAGACCGACGGATCCATTCCTATCCTCGTAACGCTGATGGAACGGCTGCGCGTTCAAGCGCCGAACATCGAACTGCATGCGCGCTGGGTGGATGCGGCAGGAGTCATCCCCGCGCTCGACCGTCAGGAAGTGGACCTGGCCTTCGCCGTCATGCCTCCCGCGCGGCTCCCGGCCCGAATTGCCAGGACAGCGCTACTGCAAACCCACCACGTCTGCATCGCGCGCCGCGACCATCCAGCCGTGCGCAAACCGCCGCGCAGCGTGGACGAATTCGCGGCCCTGCCCCATCTGGCCATTTCCCCGCACGGCGCGGCAATTAGCCGGGTGGATGGCTTGCTGTCCGACATCGGCGTGCGCCGCAATACGGTGCTGACCGTTCCACACTTTCTTGCCGCGCCGCTGATCGTGGCCAGGACGGATCTGGTCGCGGTCGTGGACGAGTCCATTTATCGTCTGTTCGCCGACCATAGGAAGCTGGGCATCATCGCCATTCCGGCCCCCCTGCAATCCATCTCCATCGACCTGTTGATGGCCTCGGCCCGCATCGACGATCCGGCTCTGAGTTGGTTGTGCGACGAGTGCGCGGCCGCGGCGCACAGCTACACGTAAGGAGCGGCGCGGGTCACGGCGCCGGTGGCTCCTGGCCAGGCTGGCGCTGAAGCATGGGCCGGTGAAAGATCTCGCCCAGCGCGGCATAGAAGGGCCCGCCCAGGCGGGCGATGGGGCGCATCGCGGCGCTGTTGACGCGACGGCCGTCGTAGATGTCGGGAGACAGGTGGAAGGCGACGACCTGGCCGATGTACAGGGTGTTGTAGCCCTCGCCCAGCGTAATGGCCTGGTCCAGGCGGCACTCCATCTGCACGGGGGTCGAGGCGATGCGGGGCGGCTGGACGTGGTGGCTGGGCAAGAGGGGGATGCCCAGGGCCTCGGGTTCGCTGATCTCGGGCGGGTACTCGGCGGCGCTGGCGTGCATGGTCTCCAGGTCGGCCTCGGTCGAGACGTTGACGACGAATTCGCCCGTTTCGACGATGTTGCGCGCGGTGTCCTTCAGGTCGCCGTCCAGCGTCGAGATGTTGACCGCCAGCATGGGCGGGCGGGTGGCGACGTAGTTGTAGGAGCTGAATGGCGCGGCGTTGACGCGGCCGTTGCGGTCCTGCGTGGTGATCCAGGCCACGGGGCGCGGCACCACGCAGCCGACGACGAGGCGATAGGCATCGGCCGGGTCCAGGCCCTGGCCGTCGACACGTATGAATTCCTTCATGTTCTCCGGTTCCGATTCATTTCGCCAGCATGTCCAGCGCGCCCAGCAGCTCGGTCATCGCCGTCTTGTCCTTCCGGGCGAAGGCGGTGACTTCGCTCGGCGTCATGTTGTCGATGCTGCCGTCCTGCTGCGCCAGAAAGCGCTGGTGTTCCGGCTCGGCGTTGATCGCCGTCAGCGCCGCGCTGAGTTTCTCGATGATAGCCGGGGGCGTGCCGCGCGGGGCGGCCAGGGCGTACCAGGTGGAGACTTCGTTCCAGTTCTTGACGCCGGCCTCGGCCATGGTGGGCACCTCGGGCAGCAGCGAGGACCGCTTGGCCCCGCTATAGGCGATGGCCTTGAGGCGGCCGTCCTTGACGAAGGGCAGCACGGGCGAGGCGCTCAGCATGCCCAGCTCGACCTGGCCGCCGATCAGGTCCTGCAGGGCCGGGGCGGCGCCCTTGTAGGGAACGTGGGTGATTTCTATGTTGGCGCGCCGGCGCAGCAGTTCGCCGGCCAGGTGGGTCGGGCCGCCGGTGCCGGCCGATGCGAAGTTGAGCTTGCCGGGCTGCTTGCGCGCGCGGTCGAGCAGGTCCTGCAGGGTGTTGATGCCGAGCTTGGCGTTGGCCACCAGGACCACGGGCTGGTTGGCGACCAGCCCGATCAGGTCGAAATCCTTCAGGCCGTCGTAGGTCGCGCGCTCGATCAGCGGACCGACCACCATGCCGGGCGAGGTGCCCATCAGCAAGGTGTAGCCGTCGGGCTTGGCCCGCGCCACGTAGCCGGTGCCGACCATGGCGCCGCTGCCGGCCTTGTTCTCGACCACCACCGGCTGGCCCAGGCGGTCCTTCAACCGGGACGCCAGCTCCCGGGCCAGGGTATCGGCGGGGCCGCCGGGCGCGTAGGGGTTGATCAGGGTGACCGGCCGGCTGGGGTAGCCGGACTGGGCGTGGGCGGCGGGCAGCAGCAGGGCCGTGGCCGCCAGGCCTCCGAGCAGGATGGCGAGTGCGCGTTTCAAGGTCGTCTCCATGGCTTATGGTTATCCGCCATCCGGCCGTATCCGGCCATGGCGCTGCGACCCACTATAGAAGCGCGCCCTTCCCCGTCCCAGGACCGGGGAAGGCAAAGCTGATATGTACGGCGGCGCAACCGCCGCCGCTACTCCGCCTGGATTCCCGCGTGCCGGATCTGCGCGCCCCATTCCTCGTGCTGGGCGCGCACGAAGCGCTGGAAATCGTCGCCGGCCAGGAAATCGGTCTCCATGCCCATGCCGCGCAGGCGCTCCTTGACCTCGGGCTTGTTCAGCGACAGTTTCAATTGCTCCTGCCACCACTGCACCACCGGTGCCGGCAGCCGCGCCGGCCCCGCCACGCCTATCCAGCCGGTCAGGTCCAGTCCGGACAGGCCGAGTTCGGCGGCAGTGGGGACATCGGGCAGGATGGTGGAACGCTTGTTGGACACCAGCGCGACGGCATTCAGGTTGTGCGCGCCGATCTGCGGCAGCACGGCGCCCAGGTCGGAGGAAACGAAATCGACGCGCCCGCCCAGCAGGTCGGTCACGGCCGCGGGCTGGCCCTTGTAGGGCACGCTCAGCACCTCCATGCCGGCGGCGCGGCTGAAGGCGGCCGAGGCCACCTGGCCGGTGCCCGATCCGTATCCGGTGGCCAGCGATTTCGGCTTGGCGCGGCCGGCGGCGATCAGGCTCTTGGCGTCGGCGTATCCGCCCGCGGCGCGGGTCACGACCACCACGTCGAAGCGCACCATGCGGGCCACCTGGGTGAAGTCCGCCAGCGCATCGTGCTTCTGGATGGCCTTGGACAGGAACGGGCCCGACGAACTGGTGGCGCTGGAGCTGGGCATCATGGTGTAGCCGTCGGGAGCGGCGCGCGCCACCGCGTCCACGCCCAGCGCCCCCAGCGCCCCGGCCCGGTTCTCGACGACGATCACGGCGCCCGTGCGGGCGCGTATGTCGTCGGTCACGATGCGCGACACGTTGTCGATGGAGCTGCCGGCCGGAAAGCCGATCACGAAGCGCACGGTCCTGCCCGCCTCGGGATAGCCCTGGGCATGCGCCGGCATTCCCGCTTGCAGGGCGGCCGCCGCCAGGCCCAGCACGATCACCTTCCGCATAGAAGTCTCCTCTTTCCTTGTCGTGGTTGTCGTCAGCGCGGCACGGACCAGGTCCGGCCGCCCAGCACTTCTTCGGTGTGTTCGCCCAGGCCCGGCGCGTGCCGGCGCACGTCGCCCGGGGTCGCGCCGAAATGCACGGGAATGCCGGCCTGGCGCAGGCGGCCTTCGGTGGGGTGTTCGCATTCTCGCCAGAAACCCAGCGCCGCCAGGTGCGGGTCGGCCAGCAGGTCGTCGAAGCTGTGCACGGGCGCGAACGGGATGTCGGCGGTCTCCAGCGCCTCCAGCCATTGCGCGGTGGTGCGCGCGCGCAGGGTGTCCTCGACGTAGCGGTACAGTTCGGGGAAATGCCGGCTGCGGTCGCGGGCCGTGCAATAGCGCGGGTCGTCCGCCATGCCCGGATCGCCGGCCAGCGCGAAGAAACGCCGCCATTGGGCGTCGGTGTAGGGCACCACGCTCAGGTAGCCGTCGCGGGTGGCGAAGGGCCGGCGGTATTCGTTCAGCAGCCGGGCATAGCCGGCCTCGCCCTCGGCCGGCACGAAACTGCGGCCGGCCAGGTGTTCCGGCGCCAGGAAGGCCACCATGCATTCGAACATGGGCACTTCTATGGACTGCCCGGCGCCGGTGCGCTCGCGCGCGTACAAGGCGCAGGCGATGGCGTTCGAGACGTACAGCGCGACGGTCTTGTCGGCCACGACCGAGTTCACGTAGCGCGGCGCCTCGGCTCCGGCCGCCCCTTGCAGCCAGGCCAGGCCGGAGGCCGCCTGTATCGTATCGTCGATGGCCGGCCGGCCCGCGTAGGGGCCGCGCTCGGAATAGCCATAGCAGACGCAATGGATGAGCCGGGGAAAGCGCGGCGCCAGCGATTCGTGGTCCAGCCCCAGGCGCCGCAGCGCCGGCGCGCGCATGTTGGAGACGAACACGTCGGCGCCGGCGATCAGTTCCAGCAGCGCTTCGAGGCCCCGCGGCGTCTTGGCGTCGAGCACCACGCTGCGTTTGTTGCGGTTCAGGTTCAGGTGGGCATGGCTCATGCCGGCATGGCGTTGCGGCGTGACGTGGCGGAACACGTCGCCCGCCGGCGGCTCGACCTTGATCACGTCGGCGCCCATGTCCCCCAGCATCTGCGTCGCCATGGGCCCCATGCCGACCGTGCTCATGTCCAGGATGCGCACCCCGTCCAGCGGACCGGCCATGTTCATTCCCCTCCCAGCAGCCGGCGCGCCAGCCGCAGGTGCGGCCGGTCGATCATCTTGCCGTCCAGGTTCAGCGTGCCGGCGCCGGGATGGGCGTCGAACGCCCGGACCACCGCCCGCGCCCACCGCAGCTGAGCCTCGTCGGGCGTCAGCAGCCGGTTGATCGGCTCCACGTGGCGGGGGTGGATGGCCAGCTTGGCGACGAAGCCGTCGCGTACCGCCTCGCGCGTTTCTCCCTCCAGGATGTCGGGCGCGTCCAGGTCCACGCACACGGTGTCCACCGCGCGCACGCCGGCGGCGGCCGCGGCCGCCAGGCACAGGGAACGCGCCAGCCGGAACGGCTCGGTGTAGCGGCCGGCCTCGCGGTTGCCCCGCGCGCCCAGGTCCGCGGCCAGGTCCTCCGCGCCCCACGACAGCCCCCACAGCCGCGGCGTGGCGCCGGCGTAGTCGTGCAGGCCGAACAGCGAACGCGCGGTCTCGGTAACGATGGCCAGGATGCGGATGCCGCCTTCGGGCAGGCCGGCCATGGCCTCGCAGGCATCCAGGTAGTGGGCCGCCCGTTCCAGGTCGGCGCGCCGGGCGCACTTGGGCAGCACGATGCCGAATGGCCGCCCGGGCACGACGGCGGCCAGGTCGGCCAGCGCCTCGCCGCTGTCCAGCGCATTGGTGCGCACCCACACCTGCTTGCCGGCCGGCGCCTGGCCGAGCATGGCGCGCACGGCATCGCGCGCCGCCGCCTTGCGGTCGGGCGCGACCGAGTCTTCCAGGTCGAGGATCAGCGCGTCGGCGACGCTGGCCGCGGCCTTGTCGAACTTGCGCGGCGCATCGCCCGGAACGAACAGCATCGAGCGGACCATGGCGGTCTCCTCTAGGCCGGAGCCTTGTGCATCAGGGCCGAGCGCTTGCAGCGGGCGACGATGTCGTCGTCCTGGTTCAGCGCGAGGTGTTCGAACTCGACGATGCCGGCGTTGGGGCGCGAACGGCTTTCGCGCACCGACAGCACGCGGGTGCGCACGTGCAGCGTGTCGCCGGCGAACACCGGCTTGGGAAAGGCGACCTCGCTCATGCCCAGGTTGGCCACCGTGGTGCCCAGCGTGGTGTCGTTCACCGTCATCCCTATCATCAGCCCCAGCGTGAAGAGGCTGTTCACCAGCGGACGCTTGAATTCGGTCCGGGCCGCGAAGTGCGCATCGATGTGCAGCGGCTGCACGTTCATGGTCAGGGAGCTGAACAGCACGTTGTCCATTTCCGTGACCGTGCGGGTCCAGTCGTGGGCGAACTCCTGCCCGGGGGAGAACTGCTCGAAATACAGTCCGGCCATCGTCGTCTCCTGGTCGTCGTTCTTGTTTATGAATAAAAGTTTATATACTTGAACATCAATATTCAAGCCTGGCCGGGCGCAGGCGCCGGAAAGTGGCACCCTCGCGTTCATGCCTATAGACTTTTGCCCATGAATACGAACGACGTGAAAAGCGCCAAGCGGGTGCTGACCATCCTGCAATATTTCGCCCAGACCCGGGCGCCGGCCTCGCTCACGCAGATCTCGGCGGCGCTGGGCTTTCCCAAGTCCAGTTGCCTGGCGCTGCTGGATACCCTGGAAGGGGAAGGCTACGCCCACCAGACGGGCGGCCGCTACTACCTGACGCGCCGGTGGTTCAACGAAGCGCGCGCCATCGCCGAGCACGACCAGCTGGCCGCCCGCATCCGGCCGGTGCTGGAAGACCTGCGCGACAAGCTGCGCGAGACACTGATCCTGGCCCAGCGCTCGGGCAGCCAGGCGCTCTACCTGGACGTGGCCGAACCCGAGCGCATCGTCCGCTTCACCGCCCGCACCGGTGAACTCAAGCCGCTACACGCCGCCGCGTCGGGGCGCGCGCTGCTGGCCGCCATGGCGCCGGCCGAGCGCGAGGCGCTGCTCGCGCGCATGCCGCTGCCGCGCTTCACCGACCAGACGCCGACGACACGGGACGCGCTGGAAAAAATGCTGGAAGAAGGAGACCGGCGGGGCTATCACGTGAACCTGGGCGAGCACCAGGCGGACACCTTGTCGGTGGCCGCCCCGGTCGTCCTGTACGGCACGCCCTATGCGCTGACCGTGGGGGCGCCGCTGGAACGCGCGAAGCCGCGCGTGCGGGAGATCGGCGGGATGCTGGTGGAAGCGGCGGCCAGGCTGGCCGCCGAGGTCGACCGCGCCGACGCGGCGCCGGCCTGACGCCGGCGGCCGGGCCGGCCCCTACGGCGCCTCGTTCTCGTCCAGGCGCAGCGAGCGGGCCAGCTCGTTGATCCGCTCCTTGGTCTCTTCGACCAGCGTGCCGATCTCGCTGGCAGACGTGGACGAACGCATGGCGAGCTTGCGCACTTCGTCGGCCACCACCGCGAATCCGCGCCCGGCGTCGCCCGCGCGGGCCGCCTCGATGGCCGCGTTCAGCGACAGCAGGTTGGTCTGGGCGGCGATCTCGTTGATGACCGCGACGATCTGGCCGATCTGCTCACTGGAGGCCAGCACGGAATTCATGGCGCTGTGCGTGGTCTCGCGTTCCGTGTGCTCGGCCTGCACGTTCTTCAGGAAGGCGGTGTAGGCGATCTTGCCTTCGAGCCGTATCTTCGACAGCGACAAGAGGCCCCATATGCGCGTGCCGTCCTTGCGCTCGATGGGCACCTCGCGGCTGGTGCCCACGATCTTGTCCTGGCCCGTCTCGCGGTTGGCCTCGACCAGCCGGTCGTGGCCGGCCTGGATGGCGTGGGGCACCAGCATCTTGACGTTCCTGCCCAGGACCTCGTCGCGGCCGTAGCCCCACAGCCGCTCGGCGGCGGCGTTGAAGAAGGTGACGTTGTTCTGCTCGTCGATGGTGACCACCGCGTCCAGCGCCTGCTCCAGCGTCTGGTTCATCATCTCGCGCGCGTTGTGCTCGCCCGTGATGTCCTTGACGAAGGCCGTGTAGGTGATGCGGTCGCCCACCTTCACGCGCGACAGCGACAGACAGGCCCACACCTTGGCCCCGTCCTTGCGTTCGAGCCGCACGTCGCGGCTGGTGCCCACGATCTTGTCCACGCCGGTGCTGCGGTTGGCGTTCACGTAGCTGTCGTGCACGGCCTGGATGGCCTGCGGCACCAGCATCTTCACGTTGCGCCCGATCACCTCGGACCGCTCGTAGCCCCACAGCCGTTCGGCGGCCGAGTTGAAGAACGTGACGTTGTTCTCGCCGTCGATGGAGACCACGGCATCGATGGCCTGCTCCAGCGTCTGGTTGATGACCTCGCGCACCGCGCGCTCGCGCGAGATGTCCTTGACGAACGCGGTGTACAGAATGCGGCCGCCGACCCGGATCTTGGACAGGGACAGCGCGCCCCAGACCTGGGAGCCGTCCTTGCGTTCGACCTGCACCTCGCGGCTGGTGCCCACGATCTTGTCCTGGCCCGTTTCGCGGTTGGCCTCGACCAGCCGGTCATGGTCGGCCTGGAGGCCGCGGGGCACCAGCATCTTCACGTTGCGGCCGATCACTTCCGAGCGGTCGTAGCCCCAGAAACGCTCGGCGGCGGCGTTGAAGAAGGTAACGTTGTTCTTCTCGTCGATGGACACCACCGCGTCCAGCGCCTGCTCCAGCGTCTGGTTGATGGTCTCGCGTTCCTCGTGCTGCGCGGTGATGTCGCGCACGAAGGCGGTATAGGTGATGTGCCGGCCGATGTTGACCCGCGACAGCGACAGGCTGACCCAGACCTTGCGGCCGTCCTTGCGGTCGATCTGCACCTTGCGGCTGGTGCCGACGATCTTGTTCTGTCCGGTCTCGCGGTGGGCGTCGACGTAGCCGTCGTGCGCGGCCTGGATGGCCTGCGGCACCAGCATCTTCACGTTGCGCCCGATCACCTCGGACCGCTCGTAGCCCCACAGCCGCTCCGCCGCGGCGTTGTAGAAGGTCACGTTGTTGTGCTGGTCGATGCTGACCACCGCGTCGACGGCCTGCTCCAGCACCTGGGTGGAACGATCCGAACGGAATTCCAATACGCGCGCCAAGCGACTTGCGGTTCCCGACATGCCGACCTCCTTTGAATAACAGGATCTCGGCGCGCGCCCCGGGGAATGGATCAGGGACAACCCTGAGCATGCACAACTTCGGCCATCACGAGTCTTCTTGACGTGAAAGCCGCCCCGCCGGCGTCAATCCAGGCGGATGCCGAACTCGGCGACGATCGCGCCCGCCCGCGTGTAGTCCTCGCGCGTGCGGCGCGTGAAGTCTTGCGCCGAGCCCCCCACCGGCACTTCCCACTGCGCGCGGAACTCCTTCTGCACGTCGGGTTCGGCCAGGATGGCCGCCACCTCGCGGTTGAGCCGCGCGACCACCGGAGCGGGCGTGCCGGCGGGCGCCAGCATGCCGTACCAGGTCGTCACGTCCAGCCCCTTCACGCCCTGCTCCTCCAGCGTCGGCACCTGGGGCAGCAGCGTGGAGCGGGTGGGCTGCACGACGCCCAGCGCCACCATCTTGCCGGCCTGGACATGGGGCCAGAGCGAACCGGGCACGCCATAGATCAGGTCGATGTGGCCGCCCAGCAGGTCGGTGATGGCGGGCGCCGTGCCCTTGTAGGGCACGTGGGTGATCGACACGCCCGCCGCGCGGTTGAACAGTTCCCCGGCGATGTGCATGGGCGAACCGCTGCCCGGGCTGCCGTAGCTCAGGCCCGGGCGCTTCTTCGCCAGCGCGACCAGCCCCGCCGCGTCCGATACACCCAGGCCCGGCCGCGCGGCCAGCAGCAGCATGCCCTGCGACAGCTGGATGACCGGCGCGAAGGCGCGCACCACGTCCGGCGTGGAGGCCTTGGGCAGCAGGTGGGCCGCCAGAAACAGGGTATTCGGCGCCACCAGCAGCGTGTAGCCGTCGGGCGCGGCCTTGGCGACGTGGCTGGCGCCGATCATGCCGCTGGCGCCCGGCAGGTTCTCGACCACGAAGGGCTGCCCCAGCCGCTTGGCCAGGCGCTGGGCCACCAGCCTGGCCAGCACGTCGGTGCCGGCGCCGGGCGGATAGCCGACCACGATGGTCACGGGCCGCGCGGGGTAGCCGGCGTCAGGCGCGGGCTGGGCCTGCGCGAGGGAACAACAGGACAGCAACAGGCAGATCAGGATTCTCACGGCGCTCTCCTGGCCGCACGAAGGCGGCCGGCTTCGGGGTTCAGGCGGGTTCCAGCATCCGGTCCAGCGCGGGCGCGCGGCGGGCCAGGATGTCCTGCTGCATCTCGTGGGCATAGTCCTGCTTGGCCGCCCACTCCGCGCCTTCGTCCGGCAGGCTGGGGGCGGGCCGCGTCAGGGCATAGCCATAGGTCGGGCACACGCCCTCGCCTTCGGCGCGCATGCCCTTGGGCCGCTCGCCGGCCTGCACGGCGCGGATGCCCGCCCGCAACTGGCGGCGGAACAGGGCGATGCCGGCATCGGCGGCGGTCAGGTTCTCGTTGGCCTGGATCGCCATCCTGCCCTGCGCGACCCAGGCGTCCCAGTCGCCCGGATTGCGGTGCCGTTCCTCGTAGCTGCGCTCGCCCGTCTGGCCGAAGGTGATCGTGGCCAGGTAGTCGGCGCGCGCCTTCTCGCTCCATTTGGGCGACAAATGCAGCCATCCCATGTGCATCGCGTTGAAATCGTCGTTGGGCACGATCCAGGTCGACAGACCCAGGCCGTGGCTGGAAGGCAGCTGGCGCCGGTAGCGCAGCTCGATCGCCTGCCGCCTGCCCGGCTCGCCGGCCATGTTCTCGGGAATGGCGTCCCCCAGGCGGATGCCGTCGGGCACGCGGGCGATGTTGGGCAGGATCAGCTCGTTGACGCGGCAGTAGTACAGGTCGTGCACGCGCCGCACGCTGGTGGTGATCTGCCCGATGGGCGTCTCGCAGGCCTGGATGACGGGTAGATCGTAGGCGTAGTCGCCGAATTGCTGCACGTCGAACATCGAATGCAGGAAGGTCAGATGGATGGGATCCTGCGTGTTCTCGCGCAATTGCACCCAGTTGCAGGGGTTATGCCAACAGAATGGCAGATATTCTTCCTCGTCGTTGTGCATGAAGTCGTAGTCGGGAAACGGCGGCCGCTGGTCGGGCGGCCCCATGTACGCGAACACCAGCCCGCGGAACTCCCGCACCGGATAGGCGCCATGGTACATGCGGGACGCCAGCGAGCCGGGCACCTTCTCGCCCGGCACGTCCAGCAGCGCGCCATCCACGCCGTAGTGCCAGCCATGGTAGGCGCAGCGCAGCCCATGGTCCACGATCAGCGCGAACTCCAGCGAGGTGCGGCGGTGGCTGCAATGGCGCTCCAGCAGGCCGAGATCGCCGGAGCGGTCGCGGAACACCACCAGCTCCTCGCCCAGGATGGTAATGGGCACGGGCAGGTCCTTGATGTCGGCGGCCAGCGCCACCGGCTGCCAGAAGCGGCGCAGGTACTCGCCGGCGGGCGTGCCGCGGCCGACCTCGGCCAGCTCGCGGTCGGGCGTCGTGGAGGGCCGGCGATCGTAGCCGCCGTAGGGTCGGGTTGCGTTGCGGACATCCTGCGCCATCTCGGGCCTCGTCGGTGTGGGGATCAGCGCATTGTCCCGGCCGGCCCGCGGCCGGGGAAGCCGGCCACGGTCAATACAGTTGTAGGTAAATACGATGCAATCGAACGCGCAGCGCTAGGTGTGGCGATAGAGCCATGGCACACTCGACCCGTTCCGTCCGGCCTCCGGGATCGCGCCATGGACCATTACAAACAGCTCGAATCCTTCGTTTCCGTGGCGCTGCACGGCAGCTTTTCCGCCGCGGCCCGCAGCGAAGGCGTGGCGCCCAACGTGATGCGCGAACGCATCGACGCGCTGGAGCAGCGCCTGGCCGCCCGGCTGGTGCATCGCAGCCCGCGCGGACTGTCGCTGACCGAAGCCGGCGCCGGCTTCCTGGACGCCGCGCGCGCCCTGCTCGCCAACCTGGAACAGGCCGAGGCGGCCGTCTCGGCACGCGCCTCGGGCGCGCACGGGCACCTGCGCGTGACCGCGCCCGCGGGCTTCGGGCGGCGCCACATCGCGCCGCTGATCCCGGCGCTGGTGGCGCGCCACCCCTCGCTCGACATCACGCTGGACCTGCACGACCACTACGCCAGCCTGCCCACCGGCGACTTCGATTGCGCGTTCTTCATCGGCGATCCGCCCGACAGCAGCCAGGTCGCCATTCCGCTGGGCGGGACGCGGCGCGTGGTGGTCGGCAGTCCCGCCTACCTGGAGCGCGCGGGCATACCGGCGCGCCCCGCCGACCTTGCCCGCCACAACTGCCTGTGCTTCCACGGCGAAAGCCAGATGCAGGCCCGGCATTGGCAGTTCCGCGTGGATGGGCGCCTGCTGCAGCAGCCGGTGTCCGGCACGCTGCGCTGCTCGGACGGCTCGACGCTGCACCAATGGGCGCTGGCCGGCATGGGCCTGGCCTGGCGCGCGCTGTGGGAGGTCGAGGACGACCTGCGCCACGGCCGGCTGCGCTCGGTGCTGGACGACTACGCGGTCGCGACCGTGGGCATCTACGCGGTGGTACCCCAGCGCCGGCACATGCCGTCGCGGGTGCGGGTGTTCATCGACCACCTGCGGCAGGCCTACGGCGATCCGGGCTATCCGTCGGCGCCGGCGGCCCGGCTGTAGTTCAGGACGCCTGCGCGGCCCGCGCCTTGGCATAGCGGATGAACAAGGCGGGAATCTCCGGCAGGGTCCGGCCCCGCATGCCGACCAGCACCGGTTGCAGCCTGGGCGACTGCCCCGGCACGGCATGGAACTCCAGCACGCCCGCCTGCACCTCCGCCGCGAAGACGCTGCGGCCAGCCAGGGTGAAGCAGCCCCCCAGCGCCAGCATCTCGCGCAGTATCTCGGCCGAGCCCGCCTCCTGGAAAAGCGGCATCGCGGGGGTGACTCCCGCGTCCTGGAACAGCAGCCGGACCGACGCTTCGTACAACGTGCCGCGACGCACGGAATACAGCGGCAGTCCGGCCAGCACCTGCATCAGCGGTCGCCCGCCGGGGCGCACCGTTCCCGCCTTCGCCACCCAGCCCAGTTGCTCGTTGAAGCGGGCCTGGACCGTCATGGTGCCGTCCACCGCCGCGCCAGGCAGGAAGGCGCAATCGATATCCCCTTCGGCCAGGCAGGCGCGGATTTCCTCGGAGGTTCCCGCGCGCACGGTCAGCCGCACGCCCCGGTTTTCGCGGATGAAGCCGGACAGCACCCCGGGCACCAGGCTGGCCGTGGCCGTGTGGAAGGCGCCGATGCGCAGTTCGGGGCGCCCGCCGGCACCCTGCTGCACCGACGCGATGGCGCTGGCCGATAGCCGCAGCAGTTCGCGGCAATGCGGCAGCAGCGCCTCGCCCGCGCTGGTCAGGTTGACGCCCCGGTTGTGCCGGCGCAGCAGCGCCACGCCGACGCTGGCTTCCAACTGGGCGAGGCGGGTGGAGACGTTGGACTGCACGGTGCCGAGCGACACGGCCGCCCCGGAAATGCTCTGGGCTTGCGCCACGGCCAGGAAGTAGCGGGCGGATTCGATGTCGAGCAGCGGCGCGTTCATCGTTCCAGCATAGCAGGATGGCACTTTCTGATATCCATGAAAAAGATTGATCCAATCTTTAAAACAGGGATCCATCTCCACATCCCGGGACTATCGTGACGGCATGGAAAAAAGCTATGACGCAATCGTGATAGGCGCCGGATCCGCCGGCTGCATCGTCGCCCGCCGACTGTCGGAGGACGGCCAGTGCCGGGTGCTGCTGCTCGAGGCGGGCCTGGACCCCGGCCCCCTGGAAACGCCGGCCATCCGCCATCCCTATCCGCTGTCGGCCTACGACGCGGCGCTGCAATGGCCCGGGCTGACAGGACAGATCGTGGGCGGCGCCGACCGTCGCATGGCTCGCGTCCCGCAGGGCCGGCTCGTGGGCGGTTCATCGTCCATCAACGCCATGGTGGCGATGCGCGGGATCGCGGCGGACTTCGACGAATGGTGCGAAGCCGGCGCCCAAGGCTGGAGCTGGCGCGACGTGGAGCCCTACTTTCGCAGGCTCGAATCGGCCGACCCGCGCCAGGACTGCGACGATGCCGCCGCCATCGCCATCGCGCGGCAGGCGGCATCGCCGCACCGGCGGCTCAGCAACGCGCTGCTCGATACGTGGGAAGACGCGGGTTATCCGCGTATCGCGGATCCCAACACCGACTTTCGCGATGGCTGCTTCGTGCAACCGGTCTCGACCGACCGGGGCGGCCGATGCTCGGCGAACCGCGCCTACCTGGGCACCGCCACGCGGGCCCGGACCAACCTGGACATCCTGGCCGACACGCGCTGCCTGCGGCTGCGGATAGCACAAGGACGCGTGCGCGGCGTCGAGACTGAATCGGCCGGCACCCCACGGGTGTTCCTGGCCCCCCGCGTCTTCCTGTGCGCCGGCGCGCTGCAGACCCCCACCCTGCTGCTGCGTTCCGGCATCGGCGATGCCGCCGCACTCGAAGCGCTGGGCATCCGGACGGTGGCGGACCTGCCCGGCGTCGGCCGCAACCTGCAAAACCATTGCGCCCTGCCCCTGGGCATCATCCTGAAAGGCAGGAAGGGGCTGCCGCCCGGCCTGCCGACTGCACACGCGGCCCTGCGGCTGTCCTCGGGCGCGCATCGCTCCAGCGGCGACGTCTACCTGTCGGTCTGGGACCGGGCCGCGTGGCATGCCGCGGGCAGCCACGTGGGTGTACTGAACGTGGTGCTCCACCGCCCCGCGTCGAGCGGATCGGTCACCCTGCGCTCCGGCGACAGCCGAATCGCGCCCGCCATCGACTTCAACATGCTCGACCACCGATCGGACATCGAGCGCCTGTCGATGGGCGTGCGCGCCGCGATGGAGTTCCTGGAAAGCCCCCGCGTACGCGCCATCGGCCGCGGCACCGGACTGGTCAAGCTCGGCAAGGCCGCCGCGTGGATGGGCTTTCGCACGTCCGCAACGCGCCTGGCCAGCCGCGCCATGACAGCCGCCAGCGGCCTCTGGCCCGGACTCCTGTCACCCCTGTATGCGCTGGCGGTGAAACCGCTGCCTGATCCGCTGCTGGGCGCCGCCGGCCCGCAGGCCATGCGGGCGGCGCTGCGGGCGTCGATCGTGCTCCAGTACCACCAGGTCGGCACCTGCGCGATGGGCCCGGCGGCATCGAGGCTGTCGGTGGCATCGCCCGACGGCCAGGTCCACGGCGTGGCGGGGCTGACGATCGCCGACGCGTCCCTGCTGCCCGCGGTGCCGCGCGCCAACACCAATCTTCCGGTCATGATGGCCGCGGAGAAGATCTCGGCCATGTTCCTGAATCGATGAAAAAAGACACCCGCGCGACAGGCGCGAACAAGGAGACATCATGCTGACACGACGGACCTTCCTGGGCATCGCCGCCGGCGCCGCCATCACCGTCCGGCCCGCTTTCGGGGAAACCTTTCCTTCCCGGCCGGTCAAGGCCCTGCTGGGCCTGAGCCCCGGCGGCGGCGCGGACCTGCTGGCCCGCATTCTCTTCCGCAGCATGGAGGCGGAGCTTCACCAACCCATCGTGCTCGAGAACCGGCCCGGCGCCGGCACCACGCTGGCGGCGGAAGGCACCGCCCGCGCCGAGCCCGATGGCTACACGATGTACGTGGCCACGGGCAGCTACGTCACGAGCGCCGTCTTGTTGCGCGAACGCGGCGCGGCGCTGCAGCGTTCGGGCCGGGGCCTGCTGGATGCGCTCGCGCCGGTCAGCCTGATGTTCACCGCGCCCTATTGCATCGCCGCGCGTCGCGGTTCGGGCCTGGACTCGATCCGGGACGTGCTGACGCAGGCCCGGCGGCGCCCGGGCGAGCTCACCTATGCCTCGTCCGGCATTGGTAGCCAGCCCCATTTCGCTGGCGAGCTGTTCCAGTCCGCCACCGGGACCCGGCTCCTGCACATTCCTTACAAGGGCCTGGGGCCCGCCATCGTGGGCGTGCTGGGCGACCAGGTGCAACTGGTGTTCTCGGACATGAACTCGGTCTTTCCCCGGCACCGCAGCGGCGAGATGAAGATCCTGGCGGTGACCGGAGACGCGCGGCCCGCGCTGGCGCCCGACATACCGACGATGAAGGAATCCGGCATCGCCGGCATGGACATCGCCGCCTGGCAAGGCTATCTGGTGCCCGCACGGACGCCGGCCGCGCGCATCGACGTACTGGCCTCGGCCATTGACCGCAGCCTGCGCGACCCGGCGGTGCGCGACCGGGTGCTCGAGAACGCCGGCGTGCCGGCGGACACGTCGCCGGCGCACTTCCGCGCCTTCCTCGAAAAGGAAACGCGGCTCTATCGCAAACTCGCCGAGTCCGCGGGCATCAAGGCGGATTACTAGCAGCGTCCGGCATGGACATGGAGAGACAGGTGGTCAAATACGATTTTTCCGGACAGGTAGCCGTCGTGACCGGCGCAGCCAGCGGCGTAGGGCTGCGCATCGCGCAGGACCTGCTGGGTGCCGGCGCCCGGGTGTCGATGTGGGATGTGGGCGCCGAGGCGCTGCGGGCGGCGGCCGCTGCCCTAGCCACGGCCGACGGCATCGATCAACGCACGGTCGATGTGCGGCGCCACGAGCAGGTGGAACATGCGGCCCAGGCCGTCCTTGCCCGCTGGGGGCGGATCGACATATTGATCAACAATGCGGGCATCATCCGCCCGCCCGGCCCGCTGGCCTCGTCGTCGCTGGCCGACTGGGACGACGTCCTGGCAGTCAACCTGACCGGCACCTTCCATTGCTGCCGGAGCGTGATGCCCATCATGGCGCAGGCGGGATACGGACGCGTGGTCAACGTCGGCTCGACCTCCGGCAAGGAAGGCAATCCCTACACGCCCTCCTATTCCGCGGCCAAGGCGGGCGTCATCGCGCTGACCAAAAGCCTGGGCAAGGAATTCGCCGCCAGCGGCGTGCTGGTCAACTGCGTCGCGCCTACCGTGCTGAACACGCCCATGACCCGCCGCAACGTCGAGATCGCGCCGGAACGCACGCAGCGGCTGCTGGAAAAGATTCCCATGGGCCGCTTCGGCGAAGTGGAAGAGCTGGCCGCCATGCTGGCCTGGCTGTCGTCGCGGGCGTGCAGCTTCAGCACGGGCGCGGTCTTCGACCTGTCCGGCGGGCGCGCCACCTATTAGTCCCCCACAGCCGCACTTGATCCGCAAATGAAAAACGCCCGTGAGGGCGTTTTTCATTCAGATCGCAGCGAACATCCGTTCACCCCAGGGCACAGCGGATCCGGCTCCGCCGGTCCGCCAGTGCCGCCCCCTGGGGGGCGCGCGTCAGCGCGCAGGGGGGGCCTCTAGCCCAGCTTGGCCAGAGCCGCGTTCAGCGTGGCGCTGGGACGCATGGCCTTGCTGGCCAGCTCGGCGCTGGGACGGTAGTAGCCGCCGATGTCGTTCGGCTTGCCCTGCACCGCGCCCAACTCGGCCACGATCTTGGCTTCGTTGTCGGCCAGTTCCTTGGCGATGGGCGCGAACGCGGCCTGCAGTTCCTTGTCCTCGGTCTGGGCGGCCAGGGCCTGGGCCCAGTACAGCGCCAGGTAGAAGTGGCTGCCGCGGTTGTCCAGGCCGCCGACCTTGCGGGCGGGCGACTTGTCCTCGTCCAGGAACTTGCCGGTGGCCTGGTCCAGGGTCGTGGCCAGCACCTTGGCCTTGGCGTTCTTGTACGTGTCGGCCAGGTGTTCGATGGACGCGGCCAGGGCCAGGAACTCGCCCAGCGAATCCCAGCGCAGGAAGCCCTCTTCCAGGAACTGCTGCACGTGCTTGGGCGCCGAACCGCCGGCACCGGTCTCGAACAGGCCGCCGCCGGCCATCAGCGGAACGATGGACAGCATCTTGGCGCTGGTGCCCAGTTCCATGATGGGGAACAGGTCGGTCAGGTAGTCGCGCAGCACGTTGCCGGTGACCGAGATGGTGTCCTGGCCCTTGCGGATGCGCTCGACCGACAGCTTGGTGGCCTCGACCGGCGACAGGATCCGGATGTCCAGGCCGCTGGTGTCGTGGTCCTTCAGGTACTTCTCGACCTTGGCGATGACCTGGGCGTCGTGGGCGCGGTTCTTGTCCAGCCAGAACACGGCCGGCACGCCGGTGGCGCGGGCGCGGCTGACGGCCAGCTTGACCCAGTCCTGCACCGGGGCGTCCTTGGTCTGGCACATGCGGAAGATGTCGCCGGCTTCGACCGGCTGCTCCAGCAGCACCTTGCCCGCTTCGTCGACCACGCGCACCGTGCCGTCGGCCGGGAGCTGGAAGGTCTTGTCGTGCGAACCGTATTCCTCGGCGGCCTGCGCCATCAGGCCGACGTTGGGCACGGTGCCCATCGTGACCGGGTCGAACGGGCCGTTCTTCTTGCAGTCCTCGATCACGACCTGGTAGACGTCGGCGTAGCAGCGATCGGGCACGACGGCCTTGGCGTCATGCAACTGGCCGTCCGGGCCCCACATCTTGCCCGATTCGCGGATCATGGCGGGCATCGAGGCGTCGATGATGACGTCGCTGGGCACGTGCAGGTTGGTGATGCCCTTGTCGGAGTTCACCATGGCCAGCTCGGGCCGCTTGGCGTATTCGGCCTTGATGTCGGCTTCGATCTCGGCCTGCTTGTCGGCCGGCAGGTCCTTGATCTTGGCGTACAGGTCGCCCAGGCCGTTGTTGGGATCGAAGCCCACCTGCCTGAGCGCGTCGGCGTGCTTGGCCAGCACGTCCTTGAAGAACACGGAAACCACCTGGCCGAACAGGATGGGGTCCGAGACCTTCATCATGGTGGCCTTCAGGTGCACCGAGAACAGCACGCCCTGCTTCTTGGCGTCTTCGATCTGGGCTTCGATGAAGCTGCCCAGCGCCTTCTTGCTCATGGTCGAGGCGTCGATGATCTCGCCCGCCTTGACCGCGGTCTTTTCCTTCAGGACCTTGGTGGCGCCGTCCTTGCCGACCAGCTCGATGCGGACGTTACCGGCATTCTGGACCACGGCCGACTTTTCGCTGCCGTAGAAGTCGCCGCTGTCCATGTGGGACACGTGCGACTTCGAATCGGCGTTCCAGGCGCCCATCTTGTGGGGGTGCTTGCGGGCGTAGTTCTTGACCGACAGCGGCGCGCGGCGGTCGGAGTTGCCTTCGCGCAGGACCGGGTTCACGGCGCTGCCCTTGACCTTGTCGTAACGGGCCTTGACGTCCTTGTCGGTGTCGTTCTTGACCTCGTCCGGATAGTCGGGAAGCTTGTAGCCCTTCTGCTGCAGTTCCTTGATCGCGGCCTTGAGCTGCGGGATCGAGGCGCTGATGTTGGGCAGCTTGATGATGTTGGCTTCGGGCGTGGTCGCCAGTTGGCCCAGGTAGGCCAGGTCGTCCGAGATCTTCTGCGCGTCGGTCAGGTACTCGGGGAACACGGCGATGATGCGGCCGGAGAGGGAGATGTCCCGCGTTTCGACGTCTACGCCGGCGGAACGGGTGAAAGCCTGGACGATGGGCAGCAGCGAGTACGTCGCCAGTGCAGGCGCTTCGTCAGTGAGGGTGTAGATGATCTTCGACGTGGTAGACATTCTTTATTGAATCTCACTCGATTACGGAAGTAGCGGAGATTCTCGGACAACCCCCCGAGGGGGCCGGGCATGGCGCGGGCGGCCATGCAGGGGGACGTCGCGCGTGCGCCCTGGCACCCGCGCGCCGGTTTCGATTGCCTGAAGAATCGCGTCCTCGCGAATGCCGTGGCGGCCCGGGCCTCCCGGCCCCGGAACCGCGGCTTTCACAATGCGGAGTGGGATTTTATCACTGCCGGCCCGGTGGGCGCCCGGGTGGAAACGCCGGGAAGCCGACCTCGTCATGCACGCCCATGCACAACGGAGAACGCTGGCGGCCGCGGCGCCCGCCGCGATCCGGCCACGAGCGAGCCTTTCCGGCTCGACCGGGCACGGCGCTTGCGCAATCGGAACGCCCGCGGCGGGCGTTCATGCCTCCGCCGTCCATCCACCCTCTTGTTCGGAGATCTTCAATGCGCGCCATCCTGCTCTGGCTCCTGGGCGTCCCCATTCCCATCATCATCCTGCTCGCCCTGTTCTGGCACTAGCGCCCGCGCCGCTTCGCGGTCCACGCCTCCTTCCAACCACAAGAAAAGGCCACCTCATGGAAAACGCTACATCCGCAGGTAATTCTTACGTCACCAGCCCCGCCCTGGCGCGCGCGAACGAGTCCCCCGCCTCGGCGGTCTCGTGGGCCGCCATCATCGCCGGCGCCGTCATCGCCTCGGCGGTCTCCTTCATGCTGCTGGCCGGCGGCGCGGGACTGGGCTTCGTCTCGATGTCGCCCTGGTCCGGCGAAGGCGCCTCGGCCACCACGCTGGGCATAGGCGCCGTCGTATGGATGATCCTGACCCACATCATCGCGTACGGCCTGGGCGGCTACCTGGCCGGACGGCTGCGCACGAAGTGGGTCGGCATCCATACCGACGAGACCTACTTCCGCGACACCGCGCACGGCTTCCTGGTATGGGCGCTGAGCGCCGTCGTCAGCGCCATGGTGGTCGGCTCGGCGCTGATGTCGGCCGCGGCCGGCACCGCGAAGGCGGGCGCCACGATCGCGGCGGGTACCGGTGCCGCGGCCACGGCCGCCGCCGGACAGGCGGCGCGGACGGATGCGGGCGGCATGCCGACCGACTACGTGGCCGATCTGTTGCTGCGGGGCGACCAGCCCAACCCGGCCGGCGATCCGGGCGCGGCGCGGGCGGAAGTCGGCCGCATCGTCGCCGCCAGCGTGGCCCGCGGGGAATTGAACGCCGAGGACCGGGGCTACCTGGCGCGTGTCGTCGCGGCGCAGACCGGCGCCGACCAGGCCACCGCCGAGAAGCGGGTGGACGACATCGTCACCCGCGCCCGGCAGGCCGCCCAGCAGGCGGAACAAACCGCGCGGCAGGCGGCGGACACGGCGCGCAAGGCGGCCGCCGCCTTCGCCCTGTGGGCTTTCGCGTCCATGCTGATCGGCGCCTTCGTGGCGAGCTGGATGGCCACCGTGGGCGGCCGGAGCCGGGACGACATCGTCTAGCGGCACGAACGGGGGGCGGGCCGCCGGCGCCGATTTGCGCGACAATTGCGGCATCGATCACACGCGGCGCCCGCCGGCCCCGCTCCAGCCCCGTCCCCCCGCAATGACAGCGCCGCGCAGCGACACCCCCTTCAGCCTCAAGCAAATCGCCGTCCCGGCATTCGGTCCATCAGTCCTCTACGGCATCGGCAACGGCGCCATCCTCCCGGTCATCGCGCTCAGCGCCCGCGAACTCGGCGCCTCGGTGGCCGTGGCGGGACTGATCGTGTCGCTGATGGGCATAGGTTCGCTGGTCAGCAACATCCCGGCCGCCATGATCACGTCCCGCTACGGGGAACGGCGGTCCATGGCGGGGGCGGCCGCGTTCAGCGTGCTGGCGCTGCTGCTGTGCATCTTCGCCACCCACGCCTGGATGCTGGGCCTGGGCGTCTTCCTGGTGGGCATGGCCGCGTCGGTATTCATGCTGGCCCGCCAGACCTACCTGATCGATGCCGTGCCGCCCTACATGCGGGCGCGGGCGCTTTCGACCCTGGGCGGCACCAACCGGATCGGCGTGTTCATCGGTCCCTTCGCCGGGGCGGCCATGATCCACTTCGTCGGCCTGGACGGCGCGTACTGGGTGGCGGCCGTCGGCATCTCGGGCGCCGGACTGATCGCCTGGCTGGCGCCCGAGATGGCCGGCGAAGTCCACGTCGGCACGGCGCGCGCCAAGCCGCGGGTCCAGGACATCGCGCGCGACCATGCCAAGGTCTTCCTGACCCTGGGCCTGGGCATCCTGCTGGTCAGCGCGCTGCGCTCGTCGCGCCAGGTCGTGATCCCGCTGTGGGCCGACCACCTGGGGCTCGCCCCGACCGCCGCCTCGATCATCTACGGCCTGGTCGCCGCCATCGACATGTCGGTGTTCTATCCGGCCGGCACGATCATGGACCGGCGCGGCCGCCTGTGGGTCGCGCTGCCGTCCGTGCTGCTGATGGGCGGCGCGCTGATGGCCACCTCGCTGACGACCGGCGTCGTGCCCTTCCTGATCGTGTCGCTGATCCTGGGCTTCGGCAACGGCATCAGTTCGGGCATCGTCATGACGCTGGGGGCCGATTCCTCGCCCGCCCACGGCCGCACGGAATTCCTGGGCATCTGGCGCCTGATCGCCGACGTGGGCAACAGCCTGGGGCCGGTCATCCTGTCGGCCATTACGGCCGTGGCGTCGTTGACGATAGGGGTTGCCTCGGTGGGCACACTGGGCCTGGCCGCCGCCGCCGTACTCTGGCGTTGGCTTCCGAAGAGATCCCCCCCTACGCGCTGAGGGGGAAGCCCACCCCCTACCCGCTTACGCGGGCCCCGAATGGTGGGCCTCCAGCCGCTACGCGGCAGCCCCCCAAGGGGGCCGGGACCCGCCTTGGGACGGCCCGGCACCGGGTCCCGTGGGGCGATGCGGGTGGACCGGCGAAGCCGGATCCACCGCATCCTGGGACTGCTTGGGCGGGCTCTACATCATTCTGGTTTTACCCCGGCTTCGACGATGACTTCTTCCCAGCGTTTCTTTTCGCTGCGGATGAAGTCGCGGGCCTGGGCTTGGGACTTGATCATCGGATAGGTGCCCAGCTCCGCCAGGCGCGCCACGAAGGGGCCCTGGCGCAGTGCTGCGTTGACGTCGGCGCTGGTCCGGTCGATCACGGCCTGGGGGGTGCCCTTGGGGGCGAACATGGCGAACCATCCGGAGGCGATGGTGCCGGGCACGGCGTCCTTCGCCAGCGGAATGCCTTCCAGGCCGGGCAGCGCTTCGTCGGCCGTGACGGCGATGGCCTTGATGCGGCCGCTGCGCACCAGCGGGAGCAGCGGCGCGGTGCCGTCGACGTACAGCGGGATGTCGCCCTTGATCAGCGCCTGGATCGCCTGGGTCGTTCCGCTGAAGCCGATCTGCCGGAAGCGGACGTGGCCGTACTGGCCCATCATCTCGGACGTCAGATGCGGAACGGACCCGCGGCGGGGGCTGCCGATGACCACGTCGTCGGGTTTGGCGCGGGCCGCGGCCAGGATCCCGGCCACGTCCCGGTAGGGCGCCTGCGCGTTGGCGACGAACAGCATCGGCGTATAGGCGATGGTGGCCACGGTTTCGGCGTCGCGCTCGACGTCGAAGCGGGCTTCCTTGTACATGACCGGCGTGGTCACGGCCGCCGCGGCGTGGAAAAGGCCCAGCGTATAGCCGTCGGGCGCGGCCTGGGCCAGTTCCTGCATGGCGGCGATGCCGTTGCCGGCGGGGCGGTTCTCCACCACCACCTGCTGGCCCCAGGCCGCGGTCAGCCGTTCGGCCACCAGCCGCGCGATGATGTCCGGGGCGCTGCCGGCGATGGACGGCACCACCATCTTCACCATGCGGGCCGGATAGGTCTCGGCGGCAAGCGCCGGCACCGTGGCCAGGATGCCCGCCAGCGCGGCGGCGCAGGCCAGTTTGCGATCCATCTCGTGTCTCCTCCGGTACGCGCGGACAGCTTGGGCGATGTCCGGTCCGCGACCATATTTGATATGCATTCAATTAATGTACGAATAATTGACTGTCTATCAAATAATGGTTTGTACGGAGGCAGGAAAGCGCCGCGCCCGGCGCCGGCAAGGGCGGCGGGCGCGGCGGGACAACGCGGCGCTCAGGCTTTCGGTGCCAGCCGCTGCATGGACGCGGTCGCGGCGCGGACGATGGCCGTCTCGTCGGTAAAGGTGAAGCGCCCGCGCTGGCGCAGGATGCGGCCGTCGACGATGACGGTATCGACGTTGGCCGGCGACGCGCGGTTCAGGAGCGCATCGTAGGGATCGCGGCAAGGCGCGATGTTCAGGCCGCCGGTGCCGACCAGGATGAGGTCGGCGCGCTTGCCCGGCGCCAGCGTGCCGATCTGCCCGTCCAGGCCCAGCGCACGGGCGCCGTCCACGGTCGCCAGCTCCAGCATCCTGCGCGCCGTCAGCGGCACGGTCTCGCCCAGCCGATGCTTGTGGTACTTGTACGCGATGCGCATCATGTCGAAGTAGTCGGCGTTGCCCGAGACGGTCTCGTCCAGCGACAAGCCCACCAGCACGCCGTCGCGCAGCAGCTCGCCCAGCTGGATCTCGCCGCCGTCGGGCGGGCGCGCCGCCTCGGCCGTGGCCGAGGTGCTGAAGCTGGTGCCGCGCGCTTTCAGGATGGCGCGTTCCTCGGCCGTGGTGAACATGGGGTGGACGAGCTGCACGTCGGGTCCCAGCAGCTTTTCATCCTCCAGCCGCCGCACCAGGCCCCTGGGCGAGGCATGCAGGGTGATGGGCAGGCCCAGGGCACGGGCGGCGCCCCAGTCGCGCCGGGCCATGTCGTAGTCGATGGTGCCCCGCAGGCTCTGGCCGGCCACCAGGTTGCGCGAAACGATGCCCAGCGACAGCAGCGGATTGTGGGGCCCTATCCATTCGCGCTGGACCCGGGCGAGGTCCTTGCTGTCCATGGGCTGGTCGGTCGGCCCGCCCTGCGGCCCGCCGTACGAGAAACGGCCGCGTACCCCCAGGTCCCGCATGGCCGACAACTCCGCGTCGGCATGGGCCGGCGTGCGCGTGTTGTGCGACCAGTTGTGCACCGTCGTGATACCCGAGGCCAGGCCCTCGGCCAGCCCCAGGCATACGGAGTGATAGGTGTCGGCGGGGGTCATGTGCGGGCCGAGCCGCGAGGTCAGCGGAAAGTAGGTATTCCTGGGCACGTCGATCTGGTGGAACATGCGGCACGCGCAGTTCCACAGGTGCCAGTGGGTATCGACCAGGCCGGGCAGGCAGATCATGCCGGCCGCGTCTATCCGCCGCGCCCCCGGCGCATCCACGCGCGGCCCGACCGCGACGATGGCGCCGTCCTTCACGTGCACCTGCCCGCCCACGAATTCGCCCAGCCGGGCGTCCATGGTCAGGACGTGCGCGCCGTCGATCACGAATTCGCCGCGCGCCGGCGGCGATCTTCCGGCCGCGGGCGCGGCGATGACGCCCGCTCCGCTGCCCGCCCAGGCCGCCAGTCCCGCGCCAGCCTGCCAGAACCGCCGGCGGCCTGGAAAAAACGTCTCCTCCATACTTCCTCCTTTTGAATACTTATTTTCCTTAAAGGATACACATTCCATTAAATGGATATTTTTTTAATGAATGGTATACCAATTATGCGGCCGTGAAGACCCCTGCCAACCGGCATCCAGGAAGAAAAAACGGAGAAGGGAGGAACCCTCAGGCCGGCTTGCGCGGGCGCCGGGTCGTGGAAGCGCTCGCGCGCCAGGCGGCGATGCCGTCCAGCGTGATGCGCAGCCCTTCGTCGAAGGCGGTGGCCGAACTCAGGCGGGCGAACGAGCGGCCGATGGCGCGCGCGGCGGGGTACGGGTCCGCCGACTCCAGGCGGGCCCGGATGAAATCCTCGTGGTAGGCCGGCATCTGCCGCGAGGCTTCGGCCATGCTGGCGCCCACCAGGTACTGGGCGATCAGGTGATAGGCCAGCGCCACCTGGTCATGCGTGAAGCCGCCCTGCATGATGGCCGAGGCCATGTGGTTGAAGAACACCATGCCGTAGTCGGTCTCGTCCGGCTCGACGTCCTGGAACAGGCGATAGCGGTTGTGCGAGGCCACGTACATGCTGGCGCCGGGGTTGGCGATGGCGACGGCGAAGCTCAGCCGCGCGATGGTCTCGACGTCGGAGCGCCAGTCGCCGGTCAGCGCGGGCAGCTTCTCGACCCGCTGGCGGTAATAGTCGTTCAGGACGCCCGACACCAGCTTGTCGCGTCCGCCCATGTAGTAGTGGATGAGGCCGGGCGCCACGCCGAAGTCCCGCGCCAGCTGCACCATCGATATCTGGTCCAGCGGCATGCTCTTGGCCAGGTCTATCGCACGCTGGAGGATGGCCCAGCGGCTCAGCAGCGGCTCGGCGGTGATCGGCGATTCGACCTTGGGAGGCCGGCCGCGGCGGCGGGGCGCGGCGGCCTGGGCAACGGCCTTCTTGGAGGCGGACATGGCGGGCGGAGCGGATGGAAACGGCACTATCGTAGAAAATTATTGCCAGGGGGGCAATTTACGCGCCGTTCCACGCCGCCCGGCCTATCCGGCCAGCGCCGCCACCCCGGCCTCCTCCATCTCGCGGACCAGGTCCGGATACTGGAGCTTCAGGCGGTCGCGATCGACCCGCCCGGTGCGGGTCATGAAGTGATAGACGAATTCGTGCGGCGATTCGATCCGCATCCACTCGCGCACGCGCTCGTACCAGTTGTAGGACGCTTCCGAGGCGCGGATGAGCCGCTGCTTGGCGGGCTTGCGCGACGCCACGTACAGCTCCAGCGCGCCGCCGACGTCGTCCGACCGCTGCCGCAGCGCCTCGGCCAGCGCGACGGCGTCCTCCATCGCGATGCGGGTGCCCGAGCCGATGGAGAAATGCGCGCTGGCCAGCGCGTCGCCCAGCAGCACGCGGTTGCCCGCGTGCCAGGCGCGATTGCGGACCACCGGGAATTGGCGCCAGCTGGAATGGTTGGACACCAGCCCATGCCCGCCCAGCTCCGGCGCGAACACTTCCTCGAACAGGGCTTGCCGCGCCCGCGCGTCCATCGCCTCCATGCCGAACTCGACCCAGGTCCGGTCGTCGCACTCGGCCACGAAGGTGCTCATGGCCGCCGAATACGGGTAGTAGTGCGCGACGAAGCAGCCGCCCCGCCATTCGCGGAACACCAGCGCCGGCGTCTCGAAGGCCTTGTCCACGCCGTACCACGCGAAGTGGTTGGTCAGCCGACCGTGCGTCGTGCCGAAGGCGGCTTCGTCGGCCGCGCGCAGCGTCGAGTTCACGCCGTCCGCGCCCACCACCAGCTCGGCGTCCAGCGCGTGGACGTCGGCCAGCCGGTGCTCGTGGCGCACGTCCACGTCCAGGCGGCGGGCATGGTCCTGCAGGATGCGCAGCAGGTCGATGCGCGGGATGGCGCCGCCGCCTGCTCCCGGCCGGCGCACGACGATGGGCCGCTCGCGCATGACGATGGTCTGGCGGTCGTTGAAGCGCATGGCGCCCATCAGGTCCTCGACCACCTCGGGCGCCGCCTCGCGCAGCGAAGCCAGGCCGGTATCGGCCAGCACCACGCCGAAGCCGAAGGTCGCGCCCGCAGGATTCTGCTCGTGCACGTCGACCTGGACGTGCGGCAGGCGCTGCTTGAGCAGGATGGACAGGAACAATCCCGACGGGCCCCCGCCGACGATGGTGACCTTCATGGCGACTCCGTCGGATCGATGGCAAGGGTGTCCATGTCGAACGTGGCGATGCTTCCAGCCAGGCCGCCCGTCAGCGCGCCGTACCAGAGCGCGGGCTTGAAGCCCAGCTCCTTGCGGCGAAAGCGCAGGCCGGGCGTGCCGTCGATGCGGGCATAGCCGGCCGCGCCGCGGCGCACCGCATAGCCGCGGGCACGCGCATCGTCCAGCAGCGGGGCGAACTCGGGCACGTCCAGCACGTACACCGAGGCCGCGCCCGCCGGCCGGTCGGCATCGTCCAGCGCCGCCGCCTTGCGGCGCCATACCGGCTCGATGCCGTCCAGGCGCTCGCCCTGCCCCGCCTCCAGCGCCATCGCGGCTTCCAGCGTGCGGGCCGCGTCGTCCGCGTCGGCCTGGTTGAAGGGCCGCAACTGGGTCGTGATCTCGATGGGGTAGCCGTTGGGATCGTTGAAGTAGATCGACTCGATCACCTCGTGGCGGATCTGGTAGCGCAGCGGAATGCCGGCGGCCTCCACGCGCGCGCGCCATCGCAGCAGCGCGGCCTCGTCCGGCACCAGCCACGCGGTGTGGGTCGCGCGTTCCTGGTAATGGTCGCTCACGCGCAGCTTCTCCGGGCGCTGCGTGCCGATGTAGTAGAAGAACGCGATGGTGCTGCCGTTGCCGCTGTCGAAAAAGAAA
Source organism: Pigmentiphaga sp. YJ18 (assembly GCF_038066655.1). Classification (NCBI taxonomy): domain Bacteria; kingdom Pseudomonadati; phylum Pseudomonadota; class Betaproteobacteria; order Burkholderiales; family Alcaligenaceae; genus Pigmentiphaga; species Pigmentiphaga sp. YJ18. The sequence goes on from NZ_JBBUKU010000001.1 coordinate 476,600, forward strand.
TGCAGGAAATCGGCATGGCCGTCCTGGCCCCAGCCGCGCGCGGAAATCGCGTGCACCAGCGGCAGGCCGAGCTGGTCGCGATAGAAGCGCACCGTCTCGGACAGTTTCCAGGTGGGGCGCGCGGTGTGGTGCACGCCGTGCAATCGCAGGGGGGAAAGCGCTTCGGTGTTCATGTCGGAAGTTCCTCGTTTGGCCGCGCCAGGATGGCGGCGATCCGTTCCCGCAGGATCTGCTTGCTGAGCTTGCCGGAGGCCGAGAGCGGAAAATCCGCCAGGACCTCGATGCGTTCGGGCCACTTGAACTTGGCCAGCCCTTCGCCGTGCAGGAAGCGGCCCAGTTCCTCGACGTCCGGCGCGCGCGCCGACGGCCTCAGCGTGGCGAACAGGCAGGCCTTTTCGCCATAGACGGGATCGGGCATGCCGACCAGCGCGCAGTTCAGGATGGCGGGATGGCGGCTGACCACGCCCTCGACCTCCTCGGCGTTGATCTTCTCGCCGCCGCGATCGATCACATCCTTGATGCGGCCCTGGAAGAAGTAGTAGCGACGGCCGCCCTCGACCCGGCTGGACATCAGGTCGCCCGAGCGGTAGTGGCCGTCCGCCGTGAAGCGGTGCGCGTCCTCGGCGGCGGACTTGTAGTAGCCCTGGATGGTGTACGGGCCGCGGAACAGCGCCTCGCCGACCTCGCCGTCGGCCACCGGCTCTTCCGTACCCGGGCGCACGATCTTCACTTCGTCGTGCACGGACACCGGCCAGCCGACCGAGCCGTCGTTCAGGTGGCGCGGGTCGTCTTCCCGCGTGAACATGATCACGCCCTCGGTCATGCCGAAGATATGCCGCGCGGGCGACCCCGTGAGCCGCGCCATGCCGCCCGCGTTCTTCGAGGTGATGAAGCGCCGGCGCGCCTTCTCCCCGGCGTCGGCGCGGACCAGCTCGGGCACGATGCGCGTCAGGATGGGGCCGGGCGCGCCGAACCAGGTGGGGCGGTGCTCGCGGACCAGCGCGCACAGCGTTTCCTCGGCCAGGTCGGGCGCCACCGTGATCGCGCCGCCGCACAGCAGGAAGGGGCCGAAGCAGCATCCCATGTTGAGGTTGTGCATGTACGGCGTGGGAAAGAACAGCACGTCGTCGCGGGTGTAGCCGTTGCAGGCGGCGACCTCGCGCATGTTGTACAGGTACTCGCTCTGGAAGCGGGGAATGATCTTGGGCACTCCGGTCGTGCCGCCGGACAACTGGAACACCGCCACCTGCCACGGGTCGTGCTCCACATCCGCCAGCATGGTCCTGGCGCGCTCCCAGGGCATGCCGTCGATCAGTTGGCGCAGCCCGTGCGCGCCGGCGCGCGGCTCGCCCCGCGCCTGCACGATGTGACGCAGCGTGGGCACGGCCTCCTGCATCTCGCGCGCGAAGGCCACGTCGTCGAACCGGGCGTCGTCGCCCTGGACGAGGTGCAGGCGGGCATCGGCCAGCTTCGCCAGATAACCCACTTCCAGCTTGCGGAAGGCCTGCAGCGCGCAGATCGGGATCAGGCCCGCCTTCAGGCAGGCCAGGAAGGCCACCAGCAGTTCGGCGCAATTGCCGCTCTGCAGCAGCACGCGATCATGCCGGACCAGTCCCAGCGCCAGCATGGCCGCGCCCAGCCGGCCGCTGTCGCGATCCAGTTCGCGGTAGCTCATCCGTACCTGCGGACCGACCAGCGCCAGCCGGTCGGCGTGCAGCGCGAACGAGCGGGCGAACGCGCCGGCCAGCGTCTCGCCGCCCAGCAGTCCCAGCTCCGCGTAGCGGCGCAGGCGGCCGGCGTCGGGATAGCGCACGCCCTCGAGCCGGACCCTTGGTTCCACGTCCATCATGTCTCCATCCATTTCATTCTTCCGCTAGGCCATCTTCTCGCGCAGCCACTCGCCGGCCGCGCGCCCGGCGATGCGCTGGCCGGGCTCCTCGCCCGGCGCCAGCGCCAGGCCATGGTGATTGCCGCGCACGCGCAGGTGGCGCTTGTCGGCGGCGCCGATCTGCTCGTGGATCGTCCGGATGTCGGCCGGAAAGGTGCATTGGTCCCCGGTGTACTCCACCAGCAGCGTGGGCTGGGTGATGGCGCCCGCGGTCTTCTCCAGAGCCGCGTTGGACGACAGCCCCGACCAGGTGGACAGCCAGGACTCGGGCGTGACCACCCGGCCGAACCCCACGCTGCCCCAGTTCGAGACCAGCGGGTTCCTGCCCCACAGCGATCCCGTCCTGCGGTCCGACGGATCGATGGAGATGTCCCATGAACGCAGATCCGCATCGGTGCGCCATACCTGGAAGATGGGCGCATGCGCTGCGATCCGCTGCTCGGCCATCGACGCCCCGCCCGCCTTGACCTTCGCCCGGGCCTCGGCCTTGCGCCGCAGCAGCTCGCGCGCGCGGGCGTCGATGCGCGCCACCCGCTCGGCCTGGGCGCCACGGTAGCGCTGGACGAATGCCGGATCGTAGGACGCGGCGCCCGTCTCGGCATCGTAGCCGTTGTCCCGCGAAAACGGATCCAGCGCGGGATCGGTTTCCAGCGGGTCGTCCTCGGACACCACCGAAGGGTCGATGCCGGCCATCAGCAGCCGGCCCTGCCCGGGATGCGGAGACAAGAGGATCATGCCGTCGGCGCGCGGCATTTCCAGCTCGGCCAGGGCGGTGGGCCGGCCGCCGGGCGTGCGGGCGATGCGCTGCGCGGCCGGCAGCGACGACTGCTGGTTGTAGAGCGTGTACAGGCCGGCGCCGCCCGAGTTGCCCAACAGTACGATGTTCTCGTAGCCCAGCGACCGCAGGTGCGCCATGCCGGCCGCCACGTCGAACAGGGCCACCTCGTGCTCGAGCCGCAGGTCGTTGCCGATGGATCTCGACCCCTGCACCCAGCAGGCGCAGCCGGCCTCCAGCACATGAGGCACCATGTAGTGCGTGACCGCCATTTCCCGCGGATGCATCAGCGACACGACCGTCTTGCCCGACTCGGCCGTGGTGAACAGAAAACCCAGCGTGCGCTGGCCGTCGGCCGTGCCCAGCGCATAGGGCACCACCTGGTACGGCCGGCTCATCAGCCGGGGGTCCCACGACGCGCCTCTCATGCCGGCCGTGACGACCGGCTTGTCGGTAGTGGCCAAGGGAGTCTCCTCGAATTAAATATCACCCTATCAATTAAATTATGCTTTATTTGACATCGTGTCAATTATTTCCATCGTATGGCGATTCACCTTGTTACAGGCCCCTTGAAAGAGCGTGTATAGACTCGCGGTTCGAGCACGACGAGGTGACGCCTTGAGCTTCTCAGCCATGGACTCGGCCCGTCTCCAGGCCGGGGAAAAGGAACCCACTCCCGGCGTAGCGACGACGGAACCCGGAAGCGATACGGACATCGGCTTCCGCATGCTCGTGGACGCCATCGAGGACTACGCCATCTTCATGCTGTCCCCCGACGGCCGCGTCAGGACCTGGAACGCCGGTGCCGCCAAGATCAAGGGCTATGCGGCCGACGAGATCCTGGGCAAGCATTTTTCCGTCTTCTACTCGGCCGAGGCCGTGGCGCGCGGCTGGCCCCGCTACGAACTGGAAGAGGCCGCGCTGCACGGCCGTTTCGAGGACGAAGGCTGGCGCGTGCGCAAGGACGGCTCGACCTTCTGGGCCAACGTCGTCATCACCGCGCTGCGGGATGCGTCCGGCACGCTCAAGGGCTATGTCAAGATCACCCGCAACCTGAACGAGCGCCGCCGCCAGACCGAGGCGCTGCGGCAGAGCGAGGAGCGGTTCCGCCTGTTGCTCGAGGGCGTGGAGGGCTACGCCATCTACATGCTCGACGCCGAAGGCACGATCACGAGCTGGAACACCGGCGCCACACAAATTACCGGCTACCGGCGGGACGAGGTCATCGGCCGGCACTTCTCGATGTTCCATCCCGCCGACGACGCGTCCTCCGAAGGCCCCGACCGGGTACTGCGCATCGCGCAGGCAGGGGGTCGCTACGAGGAAGAAGGCTGGCGCCAGCGCAAGGACGCCACATTGTTCTGGGCCAACGTGACCACCACCGCCGTCTACGACGAGACCGGGCAGTTGCGGGGCTACGCCAAGATCATGCGCGACATGAGCGAGCGCAAGCGCCTGGAGGAACTGGAGCTGGCCAACCGGCGCATGAGCGAATTCCTGGCCACGCTGGGCCACGAACTGCGCAACCCGCTGGCGCCGGTGCGCAACGCCATCGGCATCCTGCAGAAGGACCCGGACATCGGCCCCACCGCGGCCCGCTGCCGCGACATGATCGATCGCCAGATCACGCACCTGTCGCGGCTGGTCGACGACCTGCTGGACATCGGCCGCATCACCTCCGGCAAGATCGAGCTGCGCCTGGCGCCGGTGGACATGCGCACCATCATCGAACGCAGCATCGAATCCTCGCGCTTCCACACCGATGCCCGCGAGCAGCGCATAGACGTGGACCTTCCCGCCGAACCGCTGACGGTGAAAGGCGACATGACGCGGCTGGTGCAGGTGGTCCACAACCTGCTGCACAACGCCTCGAAGTTCTCGCCGCCGGGAACGGCCATCGCCATCCGCGCCACGCGGCAAAGCCGGTCGGCGTTGATCGAGGTGCGCGACCAGGGCCGCGGCATGCCGGAGCAGGCCCTGGAGGCGGTCTTCCAGCTGTTCGTGCAGGAAGACCGCGACACCAACCCGACCGACAGCGGGCTGGGCATGGGGCTGACGCTGTGCCGCTCGCTGGTGCGCATGCACGGCGGCGCCATCTCGGCATCCAGCGCGGGCCCCGGCCACGGCAGCACATTCACGATCCGCCTGCCCCTGGCCGAACCGGCGCTGCCCGTGCGTCCCATGTCCGCGATCTCGCGCCGGACCTCGGCCGCCAAACGCATCCTCGTGCTGGACGACAATCGCGACTCGGCCGACAGCCTGGCCATGCTGCTCGAGATCAACGGCCATCAGGCGCGGCCGCTGTACACCGCGGAAGCGGCCCTGCGCATGGCGCCCAGCTTCCAGCCGCACCTCGTCTTCATCGACCTGGCCATGCCCACCATGGATGGCTTCGCGGCCCTGCGGGCCTTCAAGGCCATCCCGCAAATGGCGCGCACCATCTTCATCGCCATGACCGGCTACGGACAGGAGGACGACCGCCAGCGTACGGCGCAGGCGGGCTTCGACCTGCACCTGGTCAAGCCGCTGGACGTCTCCCAGCTCGGCCCCATTGTCGACGGGGCCGAGCCTGCCGTACCATTCGACGCTCCCTGGAACGACTCCGACGACGCAGGCCCCCACGATGAACGATGAACTTGTCTTCTACACCCATCCCATGTCCCGCGGCCGCATCGCGCGCTGGATGCTCGAAGAAGTCGGCCAGCCCTACCGCACCGAGGTGCTGGACTTCGCCACGTCCATGAAGGGCCCCGAATACCTGGCCATCAATCCCATGGGCAAGGTCCCCGCCATCCGCCATGGCGGCACCGTGGTGACCGAATCGGCGGCGATCTGCGCCTACCTGGCCGACGCCTTCCCCCAGGCGCAGCTCGCTCCGCCGCCGCAAAGCCCGCTGCGCGGTCCCTACTACCGCTGGCTGTTCTTCTGTGCCGGCCCCGTGGAAGCGGCGGTCACCAACCAGGCGCTGGGCATCAGCGTGCCGGAAGACAGACGGCGCATGGTGGGCTACGGCACGCTGGCCGAGGTGCTGGACGTGCTGGAGACGGCCGTGTCCGGCGAAGGCTACGTGGCGGGCGACGCGTTTACCGCGGCCGACGTCTACGTGGGCTCGCAGCTGGCCTGGGGCATGATGTTCGGCACGATAGAGAAGCGGCCGGCCTACCAGCGCTACGTGCAGCGCCTGACCAGCCGCCCGGCGGCGGCCCGCGCCCAGCGGATCGACGACGAACTGGGCGCGGCCCTGAAGGCGGGCAAGGCCGGCTGACGCGGCCTATCGCGCCACGTGCAGGAAATGCCGGTGGCGCTCGTACTGGTCCAGGATGTCGCCGATGACCGCGTCGCGGCTCCAACCCATGATGTCGTAGTCCTGGCCGCCCTCGCGCAGGTGGACCTCGGCCCGGAAGTACTTGCGCCCCTCTTCGTTGCGCACCTCGTCGGCGGTCAGGCCGGGGCGCACGAAGGACTCCGGCCGCACGGCGTAGGAAAAATCCAGGGCCTCCTGGTGCACCACCTCCAGCGCCACCTCGCCTTCCTCGCCGTCGCGCACCCGCGCTTCGTAGCCCAGCTTCTGCAACTCTTCCACCACGGCCTCCATGGCCGGCCGCACCACGTCGGCGGTGAAGCGCAGCACGTGGGCGCGGCGCGGCATCATGACCATGTTGCGCAGCCGCGATTCCCAGGGCTCCCCGCCTCCGGCCGGCCGTGAAAGCGCCAACGACTGATAGTGGATGCGGCGCTTGGTGGCGTCCAGCTTCAATGCCTTGAACAACCCCCATACCGAGGCCAGCAGCACGATGGAGAACGGCAGCGCGCTGGCGATGGTCGCGGTCTGCAAGGCCTGCAACCCGTCGGCCAGCAACAGCGCCACCGCCACCACGCCGGTCAGCACCGACCAGAAAATGCGCTGCCATACCGGCGTGGACTCGGCGCCGCCCGAGGCCAGCAGGTCCACCACCAGCGCGCCCGAATCGGCCGAGGTCACGAAGAACACCACCACCATCGCGATGGCCACCATGGAAATCGCGTACCCCCACGGGTAGTGTTCGAGAAAGGCGAACAGCGCCAGCGAACTGTCGGCCTTGACCGTGCCGGCCAGGCTGTCCAGGTGCTCGAACAACACCAGGTGAATGGCCGAGCCGCCGAACACCGTCATCCACAGGAAGGTGAAGCCCGTGGGCACCAGCAGCACGCCCAGCACGAATTCGCGTATGGTCCTGCCGCGCGAGATGCGGGCGATGAACAGCCCCACGAACGGCGACCAGGCGATCCACCAGCCCCAGTAGAACAGCGTCCAGCCGCCTATCCAGTCCGTGGGGCGGTAGGCGTAGAGGTTGAAGGTCTTGGCGACGATGTCCGACAGATAGGCGCCGGTGTTCTGCAGGAAGCTCTGGAGCAGGAAGATGGTCGGCCCGACCGCCAGCACGAACAGCAGCAGGATCACGGCCAGGTACAGGTTGAGCTCGGACAGGATGCGGATGCCGCGGTCCAGCCCGCTCGCCACCGACAGCGTCGCCAGCCCGCACGCGATGGCGATCAGGATGATCTGGGTGGCCGTGCCGACGGGCGTGCCGAACAGGTGGTGCAGGCCGCTGTTGATCTGCGCCACGCCCAGTCCCAGCGACGTGGCGACGCCGAACACGGTGCTGATGATGGCGAAGATGTCCACCGCGCTGCCCAGCGGGCCGTAGATGCGGTCGCCGATGAAGGGGTACAGCGCGGACCGCAGCGTGAGCGGCAGGTTGTGGCGGTAGCTGAAATAGGCCAGGATCAGCGCCACGACCGCGTACAGCGACCAGGCGTGCAGTCCCCAGTGGAAGAAGGTGATCTTCATCGCCTCGCGGGCCGCGGCCACGGTGCCCGCCTCGCCCACCGGCGGCGCCACCAGATGCATGACGGGCTCGGCCACGCCGAAGAACATCAGGCCGATCCCCATGCCGGCCGAGAACAGCATCGCGAACCAGGTGAAATTCCGGTAGTCGGGTTCGCTGTGATCGGGGCCGAGCTTGATGTTGCCGTAGCGGCTCATGGCCATGTACACGACCGACAGCAGGATGACTGCCACCGCCAGGATGTAGAACCAGCTCGCGTTCGCCAGGATCCAGCTTTGTATCGCGTCGAAGACGTCTCCGACGGCACGCGGGGCGGAGACGGCGCAGACCACAAGCGCCAGGATGAAAGCGGCCGCGGTGAAGAACACTGGGCGATCTATCGTTGTTTTCATGAGGACTCCCCGTTGAAGATGCATGCGCGCGCTCGAAGCGCGCGCGGCGGGTATCGCCTGCCTGCTTTTTTATTTCACCATGACTTCGGTACCGGACGCCCCCGGCCTTACCATTTCCCCATCAGCATCAGCAACCCCGGTACCCAGCACGTCGCGACACCGATCAATATCGTGTACGCCCCCAGGAAGCGCAAGGGCTTGCCCAATCCCAGGGCAAGGAAAAAGAAAAACCACAGGCTGGCCCATAGCAGCCACATGGCGATCAGGCGCCCGTCGCCGGCGACGGGCGCGAAGGCCAGCGCGCTGATCGCCACGAACAGGCAGTACCAGCCCAGCCCGACACCTTTCAACGACCGCCACTGCACTACGGCCAGGTACAGGTAGGTGAAGGCGAACAGGAGGCCGCCGGCCACGGCAAACAAATCCGCCGTCGAGACGGCCCGGTAGAGTCCCAGGCCGTTGATGAACAATGCCAACAGGCCCACCAGCAGATTGAAGGGGGCGGAATCCCTGCCGTCGATACGGCCGGTCAGCCCCACTCCGTTGACGATCAGAACGGCCCCGATGAAGAACAATGCCAGACCCAGCATGATGAATGCCCATTTTCAGCGTTGAAACTCCGTCCCGGCGCATGCAGGCCAGCCCCCGGGCCTGGACTCTACCACGGGCGTTCCGGGGGGCCGGGGCCGGCGTTAACCAGTTAACGGACAGTCCCGCGCCATGCGCGCAGAATGGCCGCTTCCCCATGGAGACCCGCGATGGCATCCCTACGATTCGCGCTGGCGGCGGTACTGGCCTGCGCCGCAACCGCCCCTGCGGCGGCCGATTTCCCGACCCACCCCATCAATCTCGTCGTGCCTTTCGCCGCGGGCGGTACGACCGACCTGCTGGCCCGCACGGTTGCCGGCGGCATGAGCCGCCAACTGGGCCAGGCGGTAGTCGTCATCAACCGTCCGGGCGCCGGCACGGTGGTGGCCGCGCAGTCGGTGGCCAAGGCGCCGGCCGACGGCCACACTCTGCTGGTCGCCAGCAACGCCACCCTGGCCATCAACCCCCTGTTGATGAAGGACGTGGGTTATTCGCCCACCGATTCCTTCGGCTACGTCTCGCTGCTGGGCAGCGTGCCCAACGTGGTCGTCGCCCGGCCCGACGCCCCGTGGACCACCCTGGTGCAGGCGCTGGACCAGGCGCGCGAGCGCCCCAAGGGACTGGCCTACGGCTCGATGGGCGCCGGCACGTCGAACCAGATCGGCATGGAACTGGTGGGCCTGCAACGGTCGGCCACCCTGCTGCACGTCCCCTACAAGGGCAGCGCGCCCGCGCTGGTGGACCTGATAGGCGGCAACGTCGACGTGGTGGTGGACACGCTGGCCGCCACGCTGCCGCAGGTGCGGGCCGGCAAGCTCAAGGCCCTGGCCATCCTGAGCGCCAGGCGCTCGCCGCTGGCGCCCGAGATCGGCACCGCGCAGGAACAGGGTGCGGGCGAGGTCGACCTGTACTCGTGGTTCGGCATCGTCGCTCCCGCCGGCACGCCCGGTCCGGTCATCGACCGCCTGAACGCCGCCGTGCGCGCGGCGCTGGCCGACCCCGGCGTCGCGGCCGCCCTGAAGCAGGCCGCCATCGAACCCTCGGGCTCGACGCCGGCCCAGTTCGCCGAGTTCGCCACCCGGCAGCGCGAGCTGTATGCCCGTATCATCGAACGTACCCGGATCACGCTCAACTGACGGCCGTCATGCACCCCTACGTCTCCTTCATCAATCCCACCCGCCTGCCCGCCCCCAACGGCTTCACCCACGTCGCCGTCGCCCCGGTGGACCGGCTGATCATGGTCTCGGGGCAGGTGGCCTACGCGCCGGACGGCAGCATCGTCGGCAAGGGCGACCTGGCCGCCCAGACCCGGCAGGTGTTCGAGAACCTGGCGACGGCGCTCGAGGCGGCCGGCTCGGCGCTGACCTACGCGGTCAAGCTCAACTACTTCGTGCGCGACCTGACCGAGGAAGCCGTGGCGACCATCCGGCGCGTGCGCGCGCCGTACCTGGACGCCGGCCAGCCCCCGGCCAGCACGCTGGTGGGCGTGGCCGCGCTGGCCAAGCCCGACCTGCTGCTGGAGGTCGAGTGCCTGGCGCTGCTGCCGCCTCAGTATCCGTCCGAATAAAGCTGCGTCAGCCGCGCCACGTCGGGCACGCCCAGCCCGTTCCGCGTGCGCAGGACCAGCCCGGCGCGCTCCAGGGCGGCCAGCCTCAGGCTGGTCCAGGTACGGCTGATGCCGGCCATCTTGGCCAGGTCCGCGCGGGTCACGCCCGCGATCACGGCACCCTGCCCGTCGTAGCCGGGCGCGGCCAGCGCGAGATCGTGCAGGACGCGCGCCAGTTTCGCCGTGGCCGAATCCAGCACCCTGGGGCCGGACCGCGCGATGCTGTTGGTCGCCAGCATGGCGGCCACGCGCGCCACGTTGATGGCGAAGGCCGGCACCGTTTCCATCAGCGCCAGCAGGTCGGCCCGCTCCATGGCCAGCAGCGACGCCGGCTCCAGCGCCTCGCACGATATCGCGCGGGGCTGGTCCAGCAGCGTGCTCAGCAGCCCCAGGGTCTGGCCGGACGTCCACACGGCCGTGGTGAACTCCTCGCCCGACGGCGCCAGGTGATAGGTGCGCAGCCGGCCCGCGCGTATCACCCACAGGCGTGGACTGGGCTCTCCCTGCGCGAACAAGGGCTGGCCGCGCGCCAGCTCGCGCGCCGTCATGCGGCCGCGCACGGCCCGCGCCTGCGCATCGGACAGGCGCTCGAGCAGCAGCGAAAAGGCGGTGTCGGGCGAGGTCATGGCGCATTCTTCTAGCCGTCCGGAGAAAAATCAACCGAGCCGCATCGCGGGGGATTCATTACACTGGCCGCGTAGCAGCCCCTGTCCTGTCGACCCATCGCGGAAACCACGATGCTTCAAACGTACGCGGAACGCCTGCTTGCCAACACCCTGAAAGACCTGGTCCGGCGCGGCACGCTGGACGTCACCCTGCCCGGCGGCCACAGGCGCGCCTTCGGCGACGGCACCCCGCCGCGCGCCGCCATCCGCTTCACCGACACCCGCGCCGTGCTGGCGCTGCTGATGGACCCCGACCTGCGCATGGGCGAACTGTTCATGGACGAAAGGCTCGTGGTCGACGAAGGCAGCATCTACGACGTGCTGGAGCTGCTGCTGCGCGATGCCGACGCGGTCAAGCCCGGCGCCGCGGTACGGATGCTGGACGCGGTGCGCATGTCGATCCGGCGCTTCCTGCAGAACAACCGGCCCGGCCGCGCGCGCGCCAACGTCGCGCACCACTACGACCTGGACGACCGCCTGTACGCCCTGTTCCTGGACGACCAGCGGCAGTATTCCTGCGCCTATTTCGAACACCCCGGGCAAGACCTGGAGTCGGCCCAGCGGGCCAAGCAGCGCCACATCGCCGCCAAGCTGCTGGTCGAGCCCGGCCACCGCGTGCTCGACATCGGCTGCGGCTGGGGCGGCCTGACGCGCTACCTGGTCGAGGTCGCCGGGGCCTGCCACGCCACGGGCATCACGCTGTCCGAGGAACAACTGAAAGGCGCGCGCGAACTGGCCGCCCGCGCCGCCCATCCCCAGGCCTACGACTACCGCCTGGAAGACTACCGCGCGACCCCCGGCCGCTTCGACCGGATCGTGTCGGTGGGCATGTTCGAGCACGTGGGCACGGGCTACCACGACGCCTTCTTCCGGAAATGCCATGAACTGCTGACCGACGACGGCGTGATGCTGCTGCATTTCATCGGCAACTCCGACGTCCCGGACTTCAACAATCCGTGGATAGAGAAATACATCTTCCCCGGCGGCCACATCCCTTCGCTGTCGGAATTCACGCCCGCCATCGAACGCTCGGGGCTGGTCGTCACCGACATCGAGGTGCTGCGCCTGCACTACGCCAGCACGCTGCGCATATGGCGCGACCGCTTCCTGGCGCGGCGGGCCGAGGCCGTCGCGCTGTACGACGAACGCTTCGCCCGCATGTGGGAGTACTACCTGTCGATGTCGGAGACAGCGTTCCGCTACCAGGACATCGCCATCTTCCAGGTGCAGCTGGCGCGGCGCCAGGAAAGCGTGCCGCTGACGCGCGACTACGTGGGCGAGCGCGAGGGCCGGCTGCGGGAGGCCGAGGCGCGCCTCGGCAGCCCTGGGCTCATATCTTCAGGAACATGAAGACGCTCATCGAGACGCCCACCAGCACCACGATGGCCCGCATCACGACGACCGGCACGCGGCGCGCCAGGCGTGCGCCGGCAAACCCGCCCACCGTCGCGCCCACGGCCATCACACCCGCCTCGCGCCACTCCACCAGCCCGCCCGCCACGTAGACCACGACGGCCACGACGGTCAACACGCCCGACAACAGGTTCTTCAGTCCGTTGATGGCGCTGAAGTCGCCGCGCTGGGACATGCCGAACAAGGCCAGCAGCATGATGCCCATGCCGCCGTTGAAATAGCCGCCGTACAGGCTCACGGCGAACAGGCCGGCCGCCGCGGCGCCGGGTGACAGCATCCGCCCGCGCGCCATCCGCAGCATGAGGGGCGCGAACAGGAACAGCGCGGTGGCGAACAGCAACAGCCAGGGCGCCACGTTCCGGAAAACGGCGCCCGACGTCCAAAGCAGCAGCAGCGCCCCCGCGGTCCCGCCCGCCAGCGCGATGCCCGACAGGCCCGCGAGCGAGCCCGGCTCCGACTGCGCGATATCGCGCCGCAGCGCCCAGGCGCCGGTCAGATAGCCGGGCAGCAGCGCCAGCGTACCGGTGGCATTGGCCACCGCCGCGGGCATGCCCACGGCGACCAGGGCGGGCAGCGTGAGGAAGCTTCCTCCGCCCGCCGCGGCGTTGAGCATGCCGGCGCCGAAGGCGGCCGCCAACAAAAGCAGGTCCGACATGAGTCCCCCATCACCTGAGCCGTTGGCTCCGCAGCGGCGCGACGGCGCGCAGGTCCACGCGCGGATCGCGGCCGCCCGCCACGTCGGCGATGATACTTCCTGTCAGCGCGGCCAGCGTCACGCCCAGGTGGCCGTGGCCATAGGCCAGCAGGACGTGGGGCGCGGCCGGGGCCTGCCCCAGGATGGGACGGCTGTCGGGCACGGAGGGACGCGGCCCCACCCATTTCGATACCGGTTCGGCATCCACGCCCTGGACGAACCGCTCCAGTCCGCCGAATACCGGCGCCGCGCGCGCATGGTCGGCCGGCGCGTCGGCCGGCGTGAACTCCGCGACGCTGGCCATCCGGATGCCCGCCGCCATGGGCGTCAGCGCCACCTTGCGTTCCACCATCAGCACCGGCATGCGCAGCGGGCTGCTGCCCGGCGCCAGCATGACGTGATAACCGCGCTCGGCCACCAGCGGGATGTCCACCCCCAGCCCCCGGGCCAGCCGGTGGGACCAGGCGCCGGCGGCCAGTACCACGCGATCGGCGCGCAGGCGCCCGTCCTTCGTCCGCACGCCGCCGGCATCGATGCCGGTGGCCTCCGCCCGCAGGATGCGGCCGCCGAGTTCCTCGACGCGGGCGGCCAGGCGCCGCGCCAGCATCAGCGTATCGGTAACGTATCCCATGCCCGGTATCGACATCGCGCCGCCGATGCGATCGGTCAGCGCGGGCTCCATCGCCCGCGCCTGGTCCACGTCGAGCGGCGTGCACGCCACCCCCAGGCTGCGCCGCAGCTCATAGGCCCCATGCGCCGCGCGCAGCGCCGCCTGCGACCCGAACACGTGCAGGGCGCCGGACCGGCGCACCAGATCGTTGCCACCGATGTCGTCCAGCACGGGCTGCCAGGCCTCCCAGGCCTGCGCCATCATCGCCGCCATGGCGTGGGTCCCGACGCGCGCGCGCTCGGCGGTGCCCTGCGCCACGAAGCGGGCGAACCACGGCAGATGCCGGACGGCATAGCCGGGCCGCACGATCAGCGGGCCCTGGGGATCGCGCAGCATCCGGACCGTCTGCCCCAGTATGCCGGGCGTGGCCTGCGGGAAGATGGAAGCGACGGCGATGTGGGCCGCATTGCCGAAGCTCGCCCCTTCGCCCACGCCGCCACGGTCGATGACCGTCACGGCGTATCCGTCCCGCTGCAAGGCATGGGCGCAGGCCAGGCCCACCAGCCCCGCGCCCAGCACGACGACCGAACCGCTCACTGGACTACCCTCCTGTCGCTGCGCGACATCCTCCCCAGGGGAGGGCGCGCTCATGCCCGAACCTCCGACCTGGCCTCGTTGCGCAGGCCGGCCAGACTGTCCGCGCTCAGCGCATGCCACAGCACACCGGCGGCCAACGCGGTGGCGGTGCGCAGATGGTTCTCGTCCACCAGGGCCCGCGTATCGGCCGGCGTCAGCAGCAGGCGCAGCGCGCTGTCGGGTTCGTCGAAACCGGCGATCAGGCGCAGCGCGGGAATGCCGCAGGCCGCGAAATTCGCATGGTCGCTATTGGACATCAGCGGCAGATGCACCCCCAGCGTGCCGCCGGCCAGCGACGCCCCCGACCGGGCGAACTCGCCCAGCCGCTCGAAGCCCGAGGTCAGCGCGGTCAGGCGCGGCGATCCCGCCAGCGAATCGAGGTTGACATTGAGCGCCATCGCCGCGCGCCGCGCTTCCGGCAGCGCCGCCAGCCATTCGCGCGAACCGTTCAACGCCCATTCCTCGGCGCTGAACAGACACACGGTCAGCCCCCGGCTCATGGCATGCATCCGGGGCGCGAAGGCGCGAGCCAGCGCGATGGCCGCCGCCACGCCGGTCGCATTGTCCAGGGCGCTCTCCGCCAGGGGATGCCCGTCGATATGGGCGGACAGCACGACGCGCTCGTCCGGGCGCGCGGCCTGCCCGGCCGGCAGGTCGAGCACCAGCGTATCGGTGCGCGACTGCGGCAGGTCTTCGCCGACGATGCGCAGGCGCACGCGCGCCCCGGGCTGGCGCAACGCCCGCCCGGCCTCGGCCGAGATCCCCATGGCCGGGATGCCCGGCCCGCCCGCGCGCCCCGAGGACCCCGACACCGGACCGATCCCCGCTTCGGGCTGGACCACCAGCAGCGCGGCGGCGCCTGCCCGCTGGGCCGCGGCCAGCTTGACGCGGCGATGGACGGTCTGGGTCGAGAAGGGATACTCGTGCCGCACCATCACCGCGTGTCCGCGTACGCCCTCGCCCGCGGCGGCGATCATCTCGGGCGTTCCTCGCCCCAGGTCCAGCACTGGCAGCTCGATGCCCGCGTCCGGCGTAAAGGCCGTCCCCAGCAGCGGAACGGCCTCCAGTTGCCGGCCATCGGACAGGTGCGTCAGGACCGCATGGTCGCACCGCCATCCGGCGTAAGGCGTGGACTCGCGCGCGACGGGTCCGAAGGCCGCCAGTTGGCCTTCGCACCAGTCCTGCGCGGCGCGTTCGCTGGCGGTACCCGCCATGCGCCCGCCGTGCCGGCACAAGGCCTCGAAATCGGTCCACAACGCGTCGTCCCGCCGAAGGCGCGTGACCATTTCGCCGAAGGCCGCCTGTTGGGCGGCCCATGCGCCGGTGTCGTCCCGCGTCATGCCAGGTGCTCGTCGAGGAAGTCCAGCGTGCGCTGCTGCGCCAGGGCCGCCGATTCCGCGTGGTAAAGGTCGCGCTGGTCGCAATTGAAGCCATGTCCGGTGGCGTAGAAGTGCACGGCCACCTCGGGCGCGGCGCGGCCCGGCTCCATCATCTTTTCCTTGGAGACCAGATGATCGCGCTCGCCCCAATGCAGCATCATGGGAATGCGCGGCGTCGGCTCGAGCACGGTGGGGATGGCGTTGCCGTAGTACGAGACCGCGCACGCGAATCCCGTGCCGCGCGCGGCTGTCACCCAGGCCGCCGTGCCGCCCCAGCAGAAGCCGACGATGCCCACCTTGCCGGCCTGGGCCGCGAACGCGCCGGCAGCCTCGATGTCCTTGACCGCGTCGTCCCAGTCGATCAGCTTCATCAGGGCCTGCCCCTTGCGGACGTCGTCGTCGCCATATCCCAGGTCCAGCCCCGGCTCCACGCGATCGAAGACGCTGGGCGCGATCGCCAGATAGCCCCAGCCGGCGTACCGGTCGGCCACGCTGCGCATGTGGCTGTTCACGCCGAAAATCTCGGGCAGGATGACCACGCCCGCGCGGGGCGCGCCCGCCGGCCGGGCCACGTAGCCGTCGAATTCGAAACCGTCCGCCGCGGTCAGGCGTATTCGTTCACCGCTCATCTTGCCTATCCTCCTTGTTCGCACGAACACCTGTCGGTGCCGTCCATCAATCCACTTTGATACCGGCCTGGCTGGCCACGTCGCGCCAGGCGGCGAATTCCTTGCTCATCAGGCCGGCGAAGGCCGCCCCGTCGCGCGTCGACGGCGAGACGCCCAGCGCCGCGAAGCGTTTCACGATGGCGGGATCGCGCACGGCCGCCGCCACCGCCTTCGCGATGCGGGCCGAGATGTCGGCGGGCAACCCCGCCGGCGCGATCACCCCCCACCAGTTCAGGACGTGCACGCCCTGCACCCCCAGGCGGTCGAACGTGGGGATCTCGGGAAAGTCCTTCAGCGGCTCGGGCGACGCGACGGCCAGCGGCCGCAGGCGCCCGTTCTTGACCAGCGGCATGCCGGAAGCGGTGCTGGTGAAAATGGCGTCCACCTGCCCGGCGATCGTCTCGTTCATGGCGGGCCCCGACCCGCGGTACGGCACGCTGACCAGCGTGGTCTTGGTGCGCAGCTGGAGCAGTTCGGCGGCCAGGTGGCCCAGCGAGCCGGGGCCGGCGTTGGCGATGTTCACGGGGCGATCGTGCGCCTGCTTGAGAAACGACGGCAGGTCGGCCGCGCCCGAGGCGGGTACGAACAGCACCAGCGGCGCGGACCCCACCTGGGCGATGGCGGAGAAATCCTTGGCCACGTCGTAGCCGGGCGACGTATGACGCACCGCGGCGTTGAGCACCAGCGCCACGTCGGCCAGCATGATCGTGTAGCCGTCCGGCGCGGACCGCGCCAGCTGCGTGGCGGCGATCGCCGTGTTCGCGCCGGCGCGGTTGATGACGACGACCGATACGCCCAGCTCCTTCTGCAACTGCGGCGCCAGCGCCCTGACGACGATGTCGGAGGCGCCGCCCGGAGCGTAGGGCACGACGAACTCGATGGGCCGGGACGGATAGGAATCGGCCACGGCGGGGGCGGCGGCCAAGGCGCCTGCCGCGCTCGCGATGCAAAGACGGAGAATGGAAAGGGCACGCATGTCACGGACGCCTGGAAAAATGAGAGGCGCCACATTAAGTTCCGCTCCATGGAGGGTCAAACGAAAACTTCGGAACCCTCATTCCGCCATGGAATACCCCGAATCCAGATGCTTCTGTATGCGCATCTGCGTCGCTTCGGCCTCGGGCAGCATCCAGTCCAGAAACCGTTCCCTGGCCGCGCCATGGCCGGCGCCCGTGGGCAGCACGGCGTGATAGGCATGCCGCGTCCGCACGCACTCGCCCAACGGGCGCACCAGGCGGCCGCTTTCGAGCTGGTCCAGCACCAGGAACAGCGGGCATATCGCCACGCCCAGCCCGGCCACCACCGCCGGGATCAGCACCGAGAACCCTTCGAACAAGAGGCCGCTGCCGACGCGCGGCGTCCAGGCCGGCGCCACGCTCGCGCTCCATTCCCTCCAGTCATAACCCCGCTGCGCGCGGTGCAGCACGGGCAGGGCCTGGATCTGCCGCAGCGTGGCGCGCGTGTCCCCCAGCAGATCGGGACTGGCCACCAGCGCCATTTCGCGTCCCAGCAGCCGGATCGCCCGGGCGTCGGGCCATCGTCCGGCCCCGACCCGCACCTCCAGGTCGAAGCGCTCGGTTACCGGCGAGAAATCCGGCAGGCGCGGACGGACCACCAGACGCGTGCCGGGCGCCCGCTCGCGGAAACCCGGCAGGCGGGGAATCAGCCAGTACGAGGCGAACGCCGGCGACGCGGAAATCTCCACCGCGGCGGCGGGCGTTTTCTCGCCGGCCACTTCCTGCGCGATCGCCATGCCGTCCTGCAGCATGGCCAGCGCATCGCTGGCGTGCGCGAGGTAGGCATGGCCGGCGGGCGTCAACGCCAGCAGCTTGCCGGAACGCACGAACAACCGGCATCCCAGCTGCTCCTCCAGCGCCTGCACCTGCTTGCTGACGGCGCTCTGGGTCAGGCACAGCGTATCGGCCGCGCGGGTGAAGCTGTTGCAGCGGGCGACCTCGATGAAGGCGCGCAGCACCGGTACGGAAGGAATGTTCATGATGAAGGACGTTGGCGGCGCTGCATAATATTTGCTTATCGATAGCGCCGAGAATTCGATTATGCCGTCCGACGCGCTACGACCCAGAATGGCTCCAGTCTAATCCAGAGCCATCCGGGAGCCTCCGATGCCGGACATCATCGGCGAATACGTCGACCGTCTCGTCACGGTCGAAATGCGCAACCGCGCAATGAACCACAACATCATCGGCCCGATCTACGACCGGGCGCGCGCCGAAGGCGGCGGCCGGCCGATCAGCGCGCGCGCCGCGCAGGCCCTGTTCGATGCCGTGCGCCCCGGCGACCGCGTCCTGATCGTGACCGGCGCCGGCTACGCGCCCGAGGCGCCCAACGGCGAGAGCGACGGCCCGCCCGGCGCGGCGGCCCTGGCCCATGCCCTGTTCTGGGGCCTGCAGGCGGTGCCGGTGTTCGTGACCGAACCCTGCCACGCCCCGCCGGTCGTGGCCAGCAGCCAGGCCGCCGGCATCATGGTGCGCGACTTTGCGCTATGCCGCGACCGCCGGATGGGCGCCGCGCTGGCGACCTCGCCCCAGAGCCAGGACGAGGTGCAGGCCTGGGCCGCCGGCCTGCTGGACGACTACCGTCCCCGGGCCATCGTGTCGATCGAACGCCTGGGGCCCAACGAGCACGGGCTGATCCACTATTCCACGGGGGTGCGGCCCCAGCCGTGCGTCGACCTTTCGCCGCTCTTCGCGCAGGCCGCGGAGCGCGAAATCCTGTCCATCGGCATCGGCGACAACGGCAACGAGATCGGCTTCGGCCGGATCTTCGACTTCATGAAATCCTTCCACCCCTACGGCCGGCGCTGCCAGTACGAAGGCGGGGTAGGTGTGCCGACCACGGTCGCGACCGACATCTTCCTGCCGGCCTCGATTTCCAACTGGGGCGCCTACGGGCTGTGCGCCATGCTGGCCTTCCTGTGCCGCCGGCTCGACGTCCTGTACACGCCCGCCATCGAGCGCGACGTGCTGCGCGCCTGCCTGGACGCGGGCGGCTGGGAGATGCGCTATTGCACCTCGCGCTTCATCGTCGACGGCACCGAAGGCGAAAGCTCGATGGCGATCATCCAGCTTCTGCGCGATATGGTGCGCGTCAACATCGCGCCGCCCGACCGCGGCCTGTCCCACGGCACGCTCGACCGCTAGATTTCTACCTCGGGAGAATCCGACATGTCTGCTTCGTTCAGGCGCATCGCCGCCTGCCTGTCCCTCACGCTGGGCGCACTGGGCACCGCCCACGCCCAGACGCCCGCCTCCGGCCGTCCGCTGCGCATCGTCGTTCCCTACGCCTCGGGCGGCCTGGCCGACATCACGGCGCGGCTGCTGTCCGAACACCTGACCGCGCGGCTGCACCAGCCCGTGGTGGTGGAAAACAAACCGGGCGCCAATGGCGCGATCGGCACGGCGCAGGTCGCCAAGGCCGCGCCCGACGGCAATACGCTGGTGTACGTCGTCAGCTCGCACGTCTTCGGCCGCGCGCTCGTCCCCGACCTGCCCTTCGATCCCATCAAGGACTTCGCGCCCGTCACGCTGGCGACGCGCACGGCGATGGTGCTGGTGGCCTCGCCTTCGCTGCCGGTGAACAACGTGCCGGAACTGGTGGCCTACGTGCGCGCCCGGCCGAACCAGCTCGCCTTCGCCTCGGCCGGCAACGGCAGCAACGTCCACGTCTTCGGCCAGTGGTTCGCCGACCTGGCCGGGCTCAAGATGACCCACGTTCCCTACAAGGGCAGCGCGGCGGCGCACATGGACCTCATCGCGGGCCGCACGCAGATCGTGTTCGACACGCTGGGCGCCGTGCAGCCGCACGTGGCCGCGGGCAACCTCAAGATCCTGGCCGCGGGCGCCGACCGGCTCCCGCGGTATCCGGACATCCCCACGGTGGCCGAGGCCGGCTATCCGGGATTCCGCGCCGAATCCTGGGGCGCGGTGCTGGCGCCGGCCGGCACTCCGGCCGCCCGCATCGACCAGCTCAATCGCGAGATCGTGGCGACCCTGAAGCTGCCGGAGGTCCGCAAGCGCCTCGAGGACGCCGGCGCGCAAGTGGTCGGCAGCACTCCCGCCGAACTGGGCCAGCTCCTGGTAGCCGAGGAAAAGAAATACGGCGAACTGATCCGCAGCATGGGGATACGGCTCGAATGACCCGGGAACCAGGAAGGAGCAAGTCCATGAAGGCCGTTTCCCTGTACGCACCCTATGGCTGGAAGGCGAAGATCGGCCTGATCGTTCCCTCCACCAACACCATCAACGAGCCCGAGTTCTGGCGCATGGCGCCCGAGGGCGTGGGCGTGTTCACGGCCCGCGCCATGCTGCTGGGCAGCATGACCCGGGAATCCTACGTCGCGATGGCCGAGGCGACCCGCTCGGCCGCCGACCAGCTGGCCACCGCCGAGGTCGACATCGTCGCCTACGGCTGCACCTCGGGCTCGTTCATGTGCCCCATGTCCGAGATCGTGGCGGACATCGGCAAGCGGGCGGGCGCGCCGGCGCTGGCCGCCTCGGGGGCCGTGGTCGCGGCGCTGCGGGCGCTGGGTGTGCGCAACGTGGCCGTGGCCACGCCCTATGTGCAGCTCGTCAACCGGCGCGAGCGGGAATTCCTGGAGGAATACGGGTTCGGCGTGACATCGCTGCACGGCCTGGAGCTTGGCGAAACCCAGGAGGAACGCCGCGCCATCGGCCGGGTTCCGCCCGAGGCCCTGTACCGGCTGGCGCGCCAGGCCGACCGCCCGGAGGCCGACGCCGTGTTCATTTCCTGCACCAACCTGGCGTCGCTGGGCGTGGTCGCGGCGCTGGAGCGGGATCTGGGCAAGCCGGTCATCACCAGCAACCAGGCATGCTTCTGGGCATGTCTGCGCCGCCTGGGCCTGAACGACGCGATCGGGGGCCATGGCAGGCTGCTCGAGACGTGCCTCGCGCCTATCGACGACGCCGCCTTCGAAGTATGATCGGCCTCGTCCGAGCTTCGATAACCGCCTTGCCACCTTGGCACGTCCGCTGAACTTCCGCCAACTCGAAGCATTCCGCGCCGTCATGCTGACCGGCAGCATGACGGGCGCCGGCCATGCGATGTCCATTTCCCAGCCGGCGGTCTCGCGGCTGATCCACGATCTCGAGCACGAGTTGAAGCTGGTGCTGTTCCAGCGCCAGGGCGTGCAGATCATCGCGACCGAAGCGGCGGTCCGGCTGTACAGCGAAGTGGAGCGGCACTTCACCGGCGCCGACCGGATCCGCGAGGCGGCGCGCGCGATCCGGCTGTCGACGGCGGGCTACCTGCACGTGGGAACCATGCCCAATCTCGCCTCGCACTGCCTGCCGGAAGCCATCGGACTACTGCTGCGGGACCATCCCGACGTCATCGTCTCCGTCCATCCCGACAGCTCGATCAACCTCGTCTCCATGCTGCTCCACGCGCAGCTGGACATCGTGTTCGGCACGATGCCGCCGGATCCGGACGGCCTGGAGCACGACCCCTTTCCCTCGACCCAGGCAGTCTGCGTCATGCCCGCCGCCCATCCGCTCGCGCGCAAGAAGCGGATCTCGGTCAACGACCTGGACGGCCAGGACTTCGTCGCGCTGGGCCAGGCCAGCCGCCAGCGCATGCAGCTCAACAACGCGATGCTGACGGCCGGCGTGCGGCCCAACATCCGCGTCGAGACCATGCACTCGTCCTCGGCCATCGGCTACGTCAGCCGCGGGATAGGAATCGCGGTCATCGACCCCATCGCCATCATCGGCCATCGCACCCCCAAGGTCGCCATCCGGCCCTTCACGCCGGCCATATCGCTGGATTTCTCGGCCGTCTACCGGCGCAACGTGCCCAGGCCGGATGCCGCGGCCGCGCTGACCCGGGCGCTCAGGCGCGTGGTGGACGACAAACTGGGGGAACTGGGCGCCCGGACCCCGCGGACGGGCAAGGATTAAAATACCGGCCACCCTCCCTAGATAGTCCAGTCCAGATCATGTCCGAAGGCTTCACCACCCGCATCCTGCACAGCGACCGCCGCGGCTCGGTCGAGCATGGAGCGCTGCACAAACCCATGCACACCGCCTCCGCCTTCGGCTACGGCGACGCGCAAACCCTGGTCGACGTGTTCCAGGGCCGCAATCCGGGATACTCGTACGGCCGCCAGGGCAACCCCACCACCGCGGCGCTCGAAGCCAAGCTCACCGAGATGGAGGACGGCATCGGCACCGTCTCGTTCTCGACCGGCATGGCGGCCATCGCCGCGGTGCTGACCACCCTGCTGCGCGAAGGCGACCACGTGGTCTCCAGCGGCTTCCTGTTCGGCAATACCAACAGCCTGTTCGCCACGATGAAGGGCCTGGGCGTGGAGGTGGATTTCGTCGACGCCACCGACGCGGCCAACGTCGAGCGCGCGCTGCGCCCCAACACCCGCCTGGTGTTCGTCGAAACCATCGCCAATCCCCGCACGCAGGTCGCCGCGCTGGCCGAGATCGGCGCGCTGTGCAAGGCCCGCGGCGTGCTGTACGTGGTCGACAACACCATGACCTCGCCCTACCTGTTCCGTCCCAAGACGGTGCAGGCCGACCTGAGCATCAACTCGCTCACCAAGTACATCTGCGGCCACGGCAACGCGCTGGGCGGCGCGATCACCGACACCGGCCTGTTCGACTGGACCGCCTATCCCAACATCAGCCCGTCGTACCGCAGCACCAAGCCGGCCATGCAGGGCCTGCAGCAGATCAAGAAGAAGGGCCTGCGCGACATGGGCGCGACCCTGGGTTCCGAGGCTGCGCACCGCATCGCCGCCGGGGCCGAAACACTAAGCCTGCGCATGGAGCGCGCCTGCGCGACCGCCGCCGCGCTGGCCGCGCAACTGGCCGCCCATCCCAAGATCAAGCGCGTCTATCACCCCAGCCTGCCCGACCATCCGCAGCACGAGCGCGCCCGCGCCCTGTTCAAGCGGGGCGGCGCCCTGCTCGCGTTCGAATTGCAGGACGGGCTCGATCCGGTGCATTTCCAGAACCAGCTGCGCGTGGTCATTTCCGCCACCCACCTGGGCGACAACCGCACGCTGGCCATCCCGGTGGCGCAGACCATCTATTGGGAAATGGGCCCCGAGCGGCGGCGCGAGATGGACATCGCCGATTCGCTGATACGCGTCTCGGTCGGCATCGAGGACCCCGAGGATCTGCTGGGCGACTTCGCCCAGGCCTGCGACGCCGTCTAGGCCCTAGCCCGCGTCCTCATTCAGGCCGCGTATCGCCGCGATCAGCGTCGCGGCCCGGTAGGGCTTGGTCACGTGGGCCTGGAAACCGCTCTCCAGCGCGCGCCGGCGATCGTCCTCGCGCGCCAGGGCGGTGACCGCCACCGCGCGCAGGGCCGTGCCATCCAGGCCCATGCCCTTGCGCACCGTCTCGATCAACTGGTAGCCGTCCATGCCCGGCATGCCGATGTCGGCCACCAGCGCGGAATAGAAGCCGGCGCCGCGCCCGGCCAGTTCCTCCAGCGCCGCGTAGGCCGAGGTCACGCCCGTGACTTCGGCGCCGTATTCGCGCAGCAGGTGGGTCAGGTACTCGAGCATGTCGGGCTGGTCTTCCACCGCCAGGATGAGCTGGCCCGCCAGGCTGTCGGCATGCAGCAGGTCCCCCTTCTCGCCCTGGACGTCGCCGGTCTCGGAAGCGACAAGCGGCGACCGGTACACCGGCAGGCTGACCGTGAAACAGGCGCCGCGGTTCATCCCTTCGCTCTCGGCCCAGACCTCGCCGCCATGCATCTCGACCAGTTGCTTGACGATGGACAGGCCCAGCCCCAGGCCGCCGTAGCGCCGCGACGTCGAGCCGTCCGCCTGGCGGAAGCGGTCGAACAGATGAGGAAGGAAATCGGGCTCGATGCCCACGCCGCTGTCTGCCACCGCGATTTCGAAACGCGTGTCGGTGCGGCGCGCCGCGATGCTGATACGGCCGTTGGGTGGCGTGAACTTGATCGCGTTGGACAGCAGGTTCCACAAGATTTGTTGCAATCGCGCGGGGTCGGCCAGCACCAGGCAGACCTCGAAGCTGTGCTGGAACTCCAGCCGTATTCCCTTGCTCTGCATGGACGGCTCGCTCGATTGCACGACGCGCGCCACGTGCTCGAAGCCGTCCAGGGGTTCCAGGTCGAGCTTGACCTTGCCCAGGAAAATCGCGCTCATGTCCAGCATGTCGGAAATCAGCGTGGCCTGAGTACGGGCGCTCTGCAATATGGTCGAGAGCCCCTTGCTCAGTTGCTCGTTGTCCGCCGCACGCTTGAGCAGCAACTGGCTCCAGCCGATGATGACGGACAACGGCGTGCGCAGCTCGTGCGACAGCGTGGCCAGGAACTCGTCCTTCATGCGGGTGGCGGTCTCGGCGTCGTGCCGGGCGGCGCGCTCGGCGGCCAGCAGTTGCTCGCGCTGCGCCTCCATCAGGTAGCGTTCGGTGATGTCGCTGAACAGCACGGCAACGGTGGCCTCGTCGGGCTCGCCCAGGCGGAAGGCGTAGACGTCGAACCAGCGCCCCAGCGTTTCGGCATGGTGCTCGAAGCGGGCCGGCTGTCCGGTCAGCGCGACGTCGCCGTAGATCTGGTACCAGTGTTCCTCGTGGTCGGGAGACAGCTCGCGCATGCGCTTGCCCAGCGCGTGGCGCAAGCCGGTATGGGCCTCGAAGGCGGGATTGATCTCGAGGAAGCGATAATCGACCGGCTTGCCGCTTTCGAAGAGCATCTGCAGGACGCAGAACCCCTGGTCGATGGATTCGAACAACTGCCGGTAGCGGTCCTCGCTGCGTCGCAAGGCGTCGGCGGCGGCCTGATCATCCAGGCGTCGCTGGCCCCTGAACCTGTAGGATGCGATATCCCACGGCTGCATACGCGTCGCCGCTCCGCTGGTTGCCCGTCGATGGCGAAGTGTACCCGCGCCTCCGTGGCCACCTCCGGGGACATGTGTTTCAAGGCATGACCCTTGTGACCCCCGCGGCCGGGCGGGGGATGCTAGCATCCCGCCCATCGGGCCTCGCCCTGCCCCGCCTGACCTGTCCGCCGTGAACGCTTCCGCCGATACCTACCCCGTCACTCTCGATCCCCAGCAATGGACCTTCGCCGCCGGCAAGGACGAGAACCTGTTCCAGGCCGCGCGGCGCGCCGGCATACGGCTGCCCACCATCTGCCGCAACGGCACCTGCCGGACCTGCTTCTCGCGCATGGAAAGCGGCAGCGTCCGCTACGTGGTCGAGTGGCCCGGCCTGAGCGCGCAGGAAAAACAGGAGGGCTTCATCCTGCCCTGCGTGGCCGTGGCCACCGCGCCCATCGTCATGGTCAATCCGCACGCCGAGAAGACCGCCGACGCGGCGGGCTGACGGCGACGCCCGTGTCCATGAACAGCTCGGCCAGGGTCTGGCGCAGCCAGGCGTGGCCGGGATCCCGGTGGAAGCGCGCGTGCCAGTACTGGTTGACCGCGTAGCGCTCGATCGCGATGGGCGGCGCATGCACCCGCAGGCCTTCCTGCCGCGCCACGATCTCGCCCAACAGGCTCGGCACCGTGGCGACGAAATCGGTCTGCGCGATGATCGCCGCCAGGCCCAGGTAGCTGGGTAGCCGCAGCACCACCTGCCGCTCCAGCCCGGCACGACGGATGGCCTGCTCCACGATCAGCTGGCTGGTGGTCGAGGGCGAGACGTCGACGTGGCCCTCGCGGGCGAAATCGGCGCGCGTGAACGTGCGGCGTATGCGCGGATGGCGCGGCCCGGCCACGCACACGAAGTCCTGCTCGAACAGCCGCTGGCGATAGAAGCCGGCATCCAGCTGCGGCATGAAACCGATGGACAGGTCCGCCTCGCCGCTTTCCATGCGGCCCGGCGTGTCGGGTCCGATGCGGAAGATCTCGATGCGCACCGCGGGCGCCGCGTCGCGCAGGCGATTCACGATGCGCGGCAGCAGCACGATGTGGCTGATGTCGGTCATGCACAGCCGGAAGACGCGGTCGGACGCCGCCGGCAGGAAGACCGGAGGTTCGAGCAGCGCCTGCACCGCGGCCAGCGCGGCGGCCACCCGGCCTTCGAGTTCCAGCGCCCGGGCGGTGGGCTCCATGCCCGTGGTGGTGCGCACGAACAGCGGGTCGTCGAACAGCTCGCGCAGCTTGGCCAGGAAGAAGCTCATCGTGGACTGGCTCATGCCCATGCGTTCGGCCGCGGCCGAGACGCTGCCGGTGCGGCGGATCTCGTCGAATACCCGCAGCAGCTTCGTATCGATATTTTCCAAGTCTTTTGACGAACCGTATCGAATATTTCAATTCAGCCTATCGATACCGCTCCATGGAGTCAAGCGCGCCCGCTCACTAACATGGCGCCAGATTTCACCCGAGGAGACATCATGACTACCGGAACCCAAGCAACCGCCATCGTGGTGGGCGGCGGCATCGGCGGCCTGGCGGCCGCGCTGGCGCTGGCCCGGGAAGGCGTGGCGGTCGAGCTGCTGGAACAAAGCCCCACCATCGGCGAGATCGGCGCCGGGATCCAGCTCGGCCCCAACGCCTTCGCCGCGCTGGACGCGCTGGGCGTGGGCGAGGCCGCGCGGCGCCGCGCCGTCTTCACCGAACGCCTGATCATGATGGACGCGGTCGATGCCACCGAGGTCGGCGGCTTCGACGTGGGCGAGGCGTTCCGCAAGCGCTTCGGCAATCCCTACGCCGTCATTCACCGCGCCGACATCCACCTGTCCATCCTGGAAGCGGTGCAGGTCCATCCGCTGATCCGCTTCAAGACCTCCACCCGCGTGCAGGCCCTGGAGCTGGGCGACGGCAAGGCCACGGTGGTGGACGACCAGGGCGGCCGCCACACGGCCGATGCGGTGGTCGGCGCCGACGGCGTGAAATCGGTGATACGCGACACGCTGATCGGCGACGAGGCCAGGGTAACGGGCCACGTGGTCTACCGCGCCGTGGTGGACGAGGCCGACATGCCCGACGACCTCAAGATCAATGCCCCGGTGGTCTGGGCCGGCCCCAACTGCCACCTCGTCCACTATCCGCTGCGCAACGGGCACCAGTACAACCTGGTGGTCACCTTCCACAGCCGCGAACCCGAGGTCTGGGGCGTGCGCGAGGGCAGCAAGGAAGAAGTGCTGTCCTACTTCGAGGGCATCCACCCCCGCCCGCACCAGATGCTGCACCGTCCCACGTCCTGGAAGCGCTGGGCCACCGCCGACCGCGACCCCCAGCCGCGCTGGGGCCAGGGCCGCGCCACCGTGCTGGGCGACGCCGCCCACCCGATGACCCAGTACCTGGCGCAGGGCGCCTGCATGGCGCTGGAAGACGCCGCCACGCTGGGCGCGGCGGTACGCCACGCCCGGGGCGACCTGGAAGCCGCGTTCCGGCTGTACGAGAACTCGCGCATTACC
Organism: Pigmentiphaga sp. YJ18; assembly: GCF_038066655.1. Taxonomy (NCBI): domain Bacteria; kingdom Pseudomonadati; phylum Pseudomonadota; class Betaproteobacteria; order Burkholderiales; family Alcaligenaceae; genus Pigmentiphaga; species Pigmentiphaga sp. YJ18. The sequence continues at coordinate 504,131 of NZ_JBBUKU010000001.1, forward strand.
CGCACGGCGCGCGTGGTGCTGTCCACCCGGGCCATGGGCACGCTCTACCACGCCAAGGGCGTCGAGCGCCTGGTGCGCAATTCGCTGTGGGTGGGCCGCAAGCAGGAACAGTATTACGACGCGATGCAGTGGCTGTACGGCTGGCGCGTGGAGACCTGCCTGAATCCGGTGGTGTAACCGATCGGCGGCCGATTAATTAAATAAGACTAATTCGCGTTATCATTCCCGGAATTTTCAACCTTCCGGGAATCGCGGCCTCTCCAAAGGCGCGACCTTAGCCTCATGTTGCGCAAATTCGGAGTCCTGCTACACCGCTGGTTGGGCCTGGGCGTCGCCGCCTTCCTGTTCATCGCCGGCCTGACCGGCGCCTTCATTTCGTGGGACCACGAGCTCGACGCCTGGCTGAACCCGCAGTTGTTCGAGCCCGCCACGCAGGGCGAGCCGCTGCCGGTCGAGACCCTGATCGCCCGGCTGGAAGCCGAGGACCCGCGCCTGATGGTCACCTTCAGCCCGCTGGAGGTCGAACCCGGCCATGCCCTGCTGGTCTCGGTCACCGGCCGCATCGACCCGGCCACCGGCAAGGCCTTCCCGCTGGACTTCAACCAGGTCGCGCTCGATCCGGTCACCGGCGACGTCCAGGGCCGGCGCGAGTGGGGCGCTATTTCGCTCAGCCGCGAGAACCTGCTGCCTTTCCTGTACAAGCTGCACTACACCATGCACCTGCCCGACGTGAAGGGCGTGGAGCTGGGCATGTGGTTCATGGGGCTGGTCAGCATCGCCTGGTTCCTGGACTGCTTCGTCGCGCTCTACCTGTCCTTCCCCTCGTGGCGCGCCTGGCGCAAGTCGTTCGCGTTCCGGGTCGGCAAGGGCGGCTACGCGCTCAATTTCGACGTGCATCGCTCCGGCGGCGTCTGGCTGTGGGCGCTGCTGCTCCTGCTGGCGGTAACCTCGATCTCGCTCAACCTCGGCAACGAGGTCGTGCGCCCGGTGGTCAACCAGATCTCGCCGCTGACGCCCACGCCGTTCGAGACGCGCCCCTTGCGCCCGCTGGACCAGCCCATCATGCCGACGCTGACCCGGACGCGGATCGTCGAACTGGGCAGGGCCGAGGCCGAGCGCCTGGGCATCGCCGAACCGGCCGGCGCCGTGTTCTACGGCGCGTTGCAGGGCATCTATGGCGTGGGCTTCTACGAACCCGGCAACGACCACGGCGACGGCGGGCTCGGCAACAGCTGGCTGTATTTCGACGAAAAGAACGGCGCACTGCTGGGCAAGCACATTCCCGGCACCGGCAGCGCTGGCGACGTCTTCATGCAGGCCCAGTTCCCGCTGCATTCCGGCCGCATCCTGGGCATTCCGGGCCGCATCTTCGTTTCCCTGCTGGGACTGTCGGTGGCCATCCTGAGCGTGACGGGCGTCGTGATCTGGGCGAAGAAGCGCAAGGGCCGGATGGCCTCGGCCAGGGCGGCGCGGGCCCGCATGCAGCCCGCCGCGGCTACGAGTTCGCCTGGCCTGTCTTGACGGCCACGGTATAGGGTCGCCGGCGCCGCGGCCCGCCGCCGATGGCGGGAAAGACGATGGACAGGACCACGGCGTCCAGGGTGACGTCCACGCCTATTACCAGCGTCGCGTCCAGCACCTCCAGCAATCGCAGCATGCGCGCCCGTTCCTTGGCGAACGTGGCGCGGACCCGCGTCGGCCCCCAGGGCTGGAGTTCGTCCAGCGAGACCGGCACGGACGTGTGGCCGCCGGCGCCGTTGCCATGGCCGACGCGCAGTTGCACGCGGTCCAGGTCCAGCCGGGCGCCGACCACGATGCGCCGGTTGATGCCCGGGCGGCTGGCGACGCAGGCGATGGCCGAATCGATCAGCCCGCAGACGTGTTCAACGGCGCCGGCCACCAGCAGCGGGTGGCCCGGCACGTCGGCCTCGACATAGCGGACGTTGCCGTCCGGCGAAAGGTCGTAGTCCTCCACGGCTGACAGGATCAGGGAGCCCAGGTCGCACAGCGGTCCCGCCGCGCGGCGCTCGGACAGCTCGCCGGTAAGTTCGGTCATGGAAGTGCTCACTAAGACAAGCCTGGGGCGAGTCTACGGACGAGCCTTCCATCGCACTGCAAACAATGCGCAACGCATGGACCGGCGTGAGCCGCGCCGGCCTGGGCATCTGCCGCTAGTAGGCGCTAGCCTTGGCAAGCTGGTCCAGCGATTCCGCGTCCAGCGCCAGCGTGGCGGCGGCCTGCAGCGAATCGAGCTGAGCGGCCGAGGTGGCGCTGGCGATGGGCGCCGTTACCGCGGGCTGGTGCAGCAGCCAGGCCAGGGCCACGGCCGCCGGGGTCGAGCCGTGCCGCTGGGCCACCTGGTCCAGGGCGTCGAGGATGCGCAGGCCGCGATCGTTCAGGTACGTGCCCACCCGGCTGCCGCGCGCCTTGCCTTCGAGATCGGCAGCGGTGCGGTACTTGCCGCTCAGGAAGCCGCTGGCCAGCGCATAGTAGTTGATGACGGCCACCTGGTTGCGCAGCGCCACCGGCGCCAGTTCGGTCTCGAACGCCTGGCGCTCGATCAGGTTGTACTCGGGCTGCAGCGTGGCATAGGCGGCAAGGCCGTTGGCCCGGCTCACGTCCAGGGCCTCCTGGAAGCGGGCGGCGGTGTAGTTGGACGCGCCGATCGCGCGGACCTTGCCGGCCTTCACCAGCCGGTCGAAGGCCGCCAGGCTTTCCTCGAGCGGCGTCGAGGCATCGTCGTCATGGGCCTGGTACAGATCGATGTAGTCCGTCCGCAGGCGGCGCAGCGAACCTTCCACCGCCTTTTCTATGTACGCGGCCGACAGTCCCCCCGGGTTGCCCAGCGCGGGCTTGCCCACCTTGGTGGCCAGGATCACGCGGTCGCGCTTGCCGGTGCGCTTGAACCAGTTGCCGATGACGGTTTCCGATTCGCCGCCCTGGTTGCCGGGCACCCAGCGCGAATAGGCGTCGGCGGTATCGATGAAGTTCATGCCCCGGTCGGCCAGCGCATCCAGGATGCCGAACGACGCGGCCTCGTCCAGGGTCCAGCCGAACACGTTGCCGCCGAAAGTGATGGGGAATACCTGCAGGCCGGTGGTGCCGAGCGGTCGATAGGTCATGGCTGCCTCGTACGGAAGGAAACGGAACCGAAAATAGTAGGAGATTCCTGCCGCCCGTCCAAATGGCCGCCATGCATGAGCGATGTACTCAGGCCGCGCCGACCGCGTGCGTGGTGCGTTCCTTGATCAGTTGGTGCCGCCTTTCCATTTCCTGCCGCAGCTCGCGCCGCAGCAGCGCCGCCTCGCAGCGCTGGCGTTCTTCCTCGTCCTGCGGCACGAGCGGGGGCACCGGTACCGGCACGCCGTCGTCGCCCACCGCGACCATCGTGAAATAGCAGCTGTTGGCATGGCGCACGGTCTTGCTGCGGATGTCCTCGGTCACGACCTTGATGCCGATCTCCATGGACGTGCGCCCGGTGTAGTTGACCGCGGCGTAGAAGGTGACCAGTTCGCCCACGTGGATGGGCTGGCGGAACACGACCTGGTCGACCGACAGCGTGACCACGTAGCGCCCCGCGTAGCGGCTGGCACAGGCGTAGGCGACCTGGTCGAGATACTTGAGGATGGTGCCGCCATGGACGTTGCCCGAGAAGTTCGCCATGTCGGGCGTCATCAGGATCGTCATGGAAAGCTTGTGCTGGGAATCGTTCATGGCGAACCTTCTGCGCGAATAGGGAGCAGCGCCATTGTAGCCAGCGCGTACGCGGCCCGCGCGGCGGCGTTAACATGGACGCCCGCCATCATCCGCCTCCGGGAGACGCCATCATGCCCCGTCCCGCCATCGCCCTCCTGCATCCCGGCGCCATGGGCGCGGCCCTTGGCGCCTGCCTGGTCTCCACCGGCCACCGCGTGCTCTGGAGTTCCGCCGGGCGCAGCGCCGCCACGGCCGAACGGGCGCGCAAGGCCGGCCTGGAAGACGCCGGCCCCCTGGCCGACACGCTGCGGGCCGCCGACATCGCCATCTCGGTCTGCCCGCCGGACAACGCGCTCGATCTGGCCCGCGACGTCGCGCACCACGGATACGGCGGCGTGTTCGTCGATGCCAACGCGGTCTCGCCGGCCACCCTCAGGCAGATCGAGGAAGCCGTGCGCGCCGGCGGCGCGCGCTTCGTCGACGGCGGCATCATCGGCCAGCCGCCGCGCGCGGCGGGCAGCACCCGCCTCTACCTGGCCGGCGACGGCGCTTCGGCCATCGCCGCGCTGTTCGCAGGCAGCGCGCTCGAGGCCATCGCGCTGGACTCCCCGGCCGGCAGCGCCTCGGCGCTGAAGATCTGCTATGCCGCCTGGAGCAAGGGCGCCACCGCCCTGCTGGCCGGCATACGCGCGCTGGCCCGCCACGAAGGCGTGGAGCCGGCCCTGCTGGCCGAATGGCAGCGGTCCAGCCCGCAGACGCCGGCGCGGTCCGAAGAGGTCGCGCAGAAGGCCGAAAAAGCCTGGCGCTGGGTGGGCGAGATGGAAGAGATCGCCTCCACCTTCCATGCCGCCGGACTGCCTTCGGGTTTTCACCTCGCGGCGGCGGACATCTTCCGGCGGCTGGACGTCTACAAGGATGCCCCCCGGCCGCCCGCCATGGACGAGGCGCTGGACCGGCTGCGGCGCTGATCCGCCGCCGTCAGACCAGGCCGAAGGACTTGGCGCGCAGCGCCGCCTCGGCGCGCGAGGCGATGTTGAGCTTCTCGTAGATGTGCTTGACGTGGTCGCCCACGGTATGGCGCGAGATGCCCAGCGCGGTGGCGATCTCGCCCAGCCGCAGGCCCCGCGCCAGCAGCACCAGCACTTCGTTCTCCCTGGCCGACAGCGGGCTGATGACCGTGGCCGGCCGCAGGCGGAAATGATCCAGCAGCCGGCGCGCGATGGCGGGGGACAGCGGCGGCTGGCCCTGGGCGATGCCGGTCAGCATGGCCGCGAGCTGGGCCGGCGGATGCTCCTTCAGCACATAGCCCTGCGCGCCGGCCTGCAAGGCCGCGAACAGCTTGCTGTCCTCGCCCGTGATGCTGGACACCACCACGGTGCAGCGCGGATGGCGCAGCGTCAGGGTGGCGATCAGCTCGGTGCCGTCGCCATCGGGCAGGCCCAGGTCCACCAGGGCCAGGTCCGGCACCCGCTCGGCGATGGCCGCGCCCGCCTGCGCCAGGTCCTGGCCGCAGCGCACGTGCGCCTCCGGAAAGGCCAGCGTCACGGCCTCGTTCAGCATGGCCGCCGCTTCCGGCAGGTCCTCGACGATCAGGATGTCGTTCATGCCCGCACCTCCGCCGGCGCCGCCGGCTCCACGGACGCTCCGGCCACGGGCCCGGCCCCCAGCGGCAGGAAGATCCTCAGGATGCAGCCGTCCTCGCCGCGTTCCAGCCCGACGACGCCCTGGTACTCGGCCAGGCGCCGCCGCATGCCGGCCAGGCCCAGGCCTATGCTGGCCGGCCCCAGGACGGACGCGCCATGGCCCGCGCCGCGCATGCCGTCGTCCACCATGACGATGTCCAGCCGGCCGTTGCCCGCCCGCACCTCCACTTCGATACGGGTCGGGCCGCCGTGCTTGAGCGCGTTCGACAGGCCCTCGCGCAGGGCGCGTTCCAGGGTGGCCTTCATCCGGGCCGGCAGGGCCGACTGCATGTCGGGCAGCGGCATGGCCGGCACGAACTCGTTCCAGACGAAGTCCACGCCCGCCGCGTCGCAGCGGGTCGCCATCTCGGCGCGCCAGTCGGCCAGGGCATCGGCCAGCGGCAGGCTATGGCCCTCCAGGGCCGACAGCGTGGTGCGCAGGTCGCTCATGGCCGCGCGGGCAACGTCGGCCGCCACGCCATCGCCCGCGCGCGACGCCTGGTGGATCAGCATCAGCAGCCGCGCGCCGATGTCGTCGTGCATGTCCTGCGCGATGCGATGGCGTTCTTCGCGCACGCCCCGCTCGTAGGAATCGCGCCCCTCGCCCGCCTTCTGCACCAGGCTGGACAGCGATGCCGCCAGCTCGGCGTCGTGCGGCGCGAACAGCCGGCGGCCGCGATCGGCCAGTCGCAGCACCCGCGCCTCCAGGCCGCCGCAGGACGGCACCCACAGCGCCTGCCCCGACTCCAGCAAGGTGGCCGAACGGGGATCCTCGGCCTCGGCATGGGAAAGGCGGCGGATGTCCAGCGGATCGAACAACTGCGCCAGCAGCGCGTCCCACCTGCGCTCCTGTTCCCCGCGCGACGGCGAGAACGCGATGCGGATCAGGTCGGGGAAGGCGGAGTCGACGCGCGCCCCCCGGGCACCGGTCAGCCGGCGCCACAGCCACTGGCGGAACGGGAAATACAGCCAGCCGCACAGCAGCAGCGACACGCCCATCGAGAACATCGGGTTCCAGCGCAGCCAGACGATCAGGGCCGCGTCCATCAGCACCACCGCCAGCGCTCCGGCCAGCCACAGCAGGATCCGGTAGGCCCAGCGGTCCAGGTCGAACAGCCGGTACCGGCGCAGGCCGAACGCAAGCCCGACGTAGATGATCAGGAAGTAGCCGAAGGCGTAGCCCTGGGAGATGGGCGGAAAGAAGCCCAGCACCTTGGACCCGGTCGTGGAAAAGACGAACAGGCCGCTGCCCACCAGCATGGACAGGGCCAGCCAGCGCAGCGCGGCCCGGTCCAGCGGACGGCCGCGGCTCATTCTCCACTGCACGCCGGCCAGCGCGATCGCGCCCAGCATCTCGGACATGATGCCCATGCGGGTCCAGTTCTGGCTGGGCAGCCACTGCATCGTGTCGGCCAGCCACCAGCCCCCATACACCACGGGCAGCGCCCACAGCGCGCCCACCGGCACCAGCCGCCTCGGATAACACAGGAACACCGCCAGCAGCGCGCATCCGAACATGAAGGCGCCCGCATGATTGGCGGCGGATAGCGCGTGGAACATTTCCCCGCCCAGCGCCAGCTCGCGGCTGCTGTAGATCGCCGCCGGCACCGCGAACGCGGGGAAGGCCAGGCCGGTCAGCGCGAACATGCCCGCGCCCAGGTCCGTCGGCCGCAAGGCCCATACCCAGCATGCGATCAGGCACCCGGCGAAACTGACGGCGAGCTGGAACCAGAACGTCGCCGGCAGCGATCCCAAGGGACGGGCCGCGGGCGTCCACACCTGCGTCGCGCGCGAGCCGTCGGCCTTCGTCCATTCGGCCTGCACGGGTCCGTCCAGCAGCGTGCGGAACTTTCCCTGCCTGTCGAAGAACCGGTTCATGCGCGCGTACTCGTCGAAGAAATCGGGCTCTTCGATCAGGTCGTCGGATTCCACGTCCAGGCCGGCGCGTTCTCCCGGACGCGAGAGAGCCAGGCGCGACGCGCCCTCCTCCATGCCGTGGGCGGGACCGCCGGGCAGCCCGCGCGCGCGCACGTTGCCGGCTTCGCCCACGGTGAATGCGATGCCCAGCCAGGGCGTCTGCAACGCCCCCCAGGTAGCCGCCGTGGCGGCGGCCGCGCACAGCGCCAGCACCGCCAGCAGGATGCGGGCAGGCACGGCCAGGAACGAATGGATGGACATGTCGGGATTCCAGCGGCGATCGGGACGCGAACGGGAGCGGCACGCTGATGATGAAGAAAGACCCCGGCCAGTACAAGCCATTCGTCGCCTGCCGGCAACCCCGTGTTCGCGGGATTGTCCGCCGCGCCCCACATGGGAAGAATCGCCGGACACCACCCGGCCGGCCGCGAACGCGGCGGGTCCCAACCACGCCACGAGGGTATTCCATGATCACGCTACCGTTCTTCCCGCCACGCGCCGCGCGCCTTGCCGCGTGCGCCTGCCTCGCACTTGCCCTGGGCGCCTGCGGCGGCGACGGCGGCTCTTCCTCCGGCGGCGCGAGTCCCCCGGCACCGAAGACGGACACGCTGTCGGGCACGGCGGCCACCGGCGCCGCCGTGGCCAACGCCACCGTCACCGTCGTGAACGCGGCGGGCGCCACCGCCACCGGCAAGAGCGGCGCCGACGGCCGCTACAGCGTCACCATCGAATCGGCGCCGCCCTACCTGCTCAAGGTCTCGACCGGATCGGGCACGCTGCTGTACTCGTTCGCGGCAGCGGCGGGCACCGCCAACATCACCCCGCTGACCACGCTGGCACTGCATGACGCCGGCGGCAGGAAGCCGCTGGCCGCGCTGTTCGAGGGCTGGAAGACCACTCGCCTCGCAGGCGACGCGATCACGGCCGCCGCCAAGCGTGTGAACGCCAACTTCGCCGCGCTTTATACGGCCAAGGGCGTGGATCCCAAGACCTTCGACTTCTTCAGCCGCGGCTTCGCCGCCGACGGCAAGGGCTTCGACGCGGTGCTGGACGGCATATCGATTTCGCTCAGTTGCTCCACCACGTCCTGCTCGGAAACGATCAAGGTCGGCGAAAGCGTCATCACCTATGATTTCTCGATCAGCGTGGCCGGCATCTCGTTCAGCGGCGGCGGCACGAGCAGCACCATCCCGGCCGGCTCGAAGTGGGAACTGAACGTGCGGGGCTCGGCCAACGGCGTGCCTTTCGAGCAGACCATCGGCAACATCGAATTCGGCGCCGTGCCGGCCTCCGCCGACGGCGCCCGGCAAGTGGTGCAGCAGTACGGCGGCATCTCGGGCGGCGTGTCCGGCCCCGGCGTCAGCCTGAGCTACAGCTACAGCGACCTGTCCACCAGCTACGAGGGCTGCGGCGGCTGCGGCGTGGGCAGCACCATCGTGCTCAAGAGCAAGGGCTCGGTGTCGATCTCGGGCACCGCCAGCGGCATCACGATCCCGCCCACCACGACCCGGTTCGACTACACCTATACCTACAAGCGCACCAGTTGATCCCGGTCCCGGCGGGAACCGGGCAGGCCCAGCCCCAGGTGATCCCTGAAGGTCGGGCCTTCGTAGTCCAGGCGGAACAGGCCGCGCCGCTGCAGCACCGGCACGACCCGTTCCGCGAATGCCTCGACGGCCCCAGGCACGTAGGCGGGAAATATGTTGAAACCGTCCGCCGCCCGCTGGTCGAACCAGGCCTGGATGAAATCGGCGACCTCCTCGGGGTTGCCCACCACGATGGCCCCCATGGCCCCCGCCGTGTCGATCAGGTCACGATAGGAAATACGCGCCGGCCCCGCCAGCGACCGGCGGGTACGGCGGGTGGTCTCGTCGATCAGCCTGCGCCCCGCTTCGGACGCCTGCTCGTAAAGCGCGGGCGCCACGGCGGCGCCTGGGTCGTTGCCGCGCACGTCCACGCCCAGGGTCTCGGACAAGGCGCTCAGGTTGCGCCGGCGGCCGCGCCCCAATCCACCCTTGCGCACCTCGCCCGCCTCCTCCTCCGGATCCAGCGGCAGGAAGCCGTTCAACCGGTCGTAGATCGCCACGGCTTCCTCGGTCGTGGGCGCGACGATGGGCGTGAGGCCCGGCAGGATGGCGATCTCGTGTTCGCCGCGTCCGTAGCGGGCGGCGCGCTGCTTGATGTCGGCATAATAGGCCTGGGCCGACGGAATGTCGGGCTGGCCGGCGAAGATGACGTCCGCCTCGCGCGCGCCCAGTTCGCGCGACCGGTCAGAGGTACCGGCGTGCAGGATCACCGCATGGCGCTGCGGCAAGCGTGGAACGTCCAGCGGACCAGCGATGCGGAAGTGCCGTCCGTCGTGATCCAGCGGAACGCCCGCGGGAGCCTCGGCCGACGGCGCGCCGTCCCACAATGCCTTCACCACGTCGACGAACTCGTCGGCCCAGTCGTAGCGCTTGCCCGTTTCCCAATGCTCGGTGCGGCTGAAGTTGGCGGCGGCGATGTCGTCGGCGCCGGTCACGATGTTCCAGGACGCGCGGCCCGCGCTGACGTGGTCCAGCGACCCCATCAGGCGCGCCACCGAATAGGGGTCGTAGTAGGTGGGATTGGCGGTGACGACGATGCCGATCCGCGACGTGGCGGCGGCCAGGCTGGCGGCCGTCGTGAACGGCTCCAGCCGCGACATCTGCGCGGGATTGGTGCGTTGCAGCCGCGGATCCGTGGCCAGCCGGTCGCCCAGGAACAGGAAGTCGAACCGGGCCCGCTCGGCGACTTGCGTCACGTGCTGCAGGAACTCGATGTCGAACGCCGCGTCTTCCCTGGCGTCCGGCAGGCGCCAGCCGGCGGCGTGGGTGCCGGTGGCCCAGAACATCAGGCCCAGGTGCAGGCGGCGGGTGGGGTGGCTCATGGCGGTCATCCGTTGACGGGTTGCGGAAGGGAAGCATGGCGATTGGCGGGACGAGCCAGGCCCAGCCGCCCGCGCAGCGTGAACGCGGCGGCCGCGGCCGCAGGCCCGATCGCGCCGCGCCGGACCAGCGCCGGCACCACCTGTTCCGCGAAGCGGGGCCACTGGCCGGCCTCGGGCGCGGGCAGCACCGCGAAACCGTCCACCACGCCGTGTACCACCCAGGCCTGCAAGGTGGCGGCGATTTCGTCCGGCGTGCCGATCACCGCGACGGCGTCGGGACGAGCGGACACGCGGGCGCGCAGCCGTTGCGCTTCGTCGGGCGTATCGGCCACCCAGGGCACGATGGGCGCGAGCGCCAGCGGCGGGTTCGCCGCGCGCCCCTCGCGCACGGCCAGCGCGCGCAGCGACTGGGCCGCCTCGCGCACACCGCCCTCGTCCCCGGCGGCCACCACCACGACATCGGCCTCTGCCGCGGCCCACGGGCGCGACGCAGGCGAGCGTTCGACATGGACCAACGGCAACTGGCCCTGCGGCGGCCGCGCGACGTTCAGCGGCCCCTGGACCTGGAAATGCTCGCCCCGGTGCGCGATGGCATGGACCTTGTCGCCGTCCACGAAGCGGCCGCTGGCCTTGTCGCGCAGGAAGGCATCGTCCTCCCAGCTGTCCCACAGCGCGCGCACCACGTGCAGGAACTCCCGGGCATGCCGCGCGGGATCCGCCGGCGCGGCGCGATCGCGCACGCCGAAATTGACCGCCGCCGCGCGCGCCGGGTCGTGCACCAGGTTGAGCGCGGCGCGTCCGTGGGTAATGTGGTCCAGCGAAGCCGTCAGGCGGGCCAGGTTGAACGGTTCGTAGTAGGCGGCGTCGGCCGTCACGGCCAGGCCCAGATGACGGGTGCGCGTCGCGACGAAGGAGGCGGCGGTGAACGGATCGATGCGCACGCGCGGTGCGGCGCCTGCCACCCGGGGCTCGTCGTCGAGCACCAGCAGATCGAAGCCGGCGCGCTCGATTTCCCGCGCGAGGCTGCTCAGCAGCGACCCGGCGAACGCCGTCTCGCTCGAGGGCTCGGCGCCGCGATGCAGGTAGGCCAGCAGCAGGCCGCCGGCGCGCGAAAGGGGTGCAGATGTGGAGGACATGAGGGTACCGAGGGTGAAAGTCAGCGCGCCGTGGCCAGCGCGCGCAGGGGGACGCGGGCCGGCGAAGCGCCCGCGTCCATCGCATGCAGGGCGTCGTAGATCGACGCCTCCAGCTTCAGCAGCGCCAGGTCGCCGCGCCGGCGCGGTCGCGGGACGGCCACGCGGAAGGTGTCGTGGATCCGACCGGGCCGAGGCGACAGCAACACGATGCGGTCGGCCAGGAACACGGCCTCGCCCACGTCGTGCGTGACGAACACCACGGTGCGCCGGTGCGCCTGCCAGATGCGCACCAGGTCCTCCTGCAGCCTGATGCGGGTGATGTGATCCACCGCGCCGAAGGGCTCGTCCATCAGCAGCACGCTGGGCTCGTTGGCCAGCGCGCGGGCGATGCCGGCCCGCTGGCGCATGCCGCCCGACAGCTGGTGCGGATATTTGTCGCCGAAGCCGGCCAGGCCCACCAGCTCCAGGTAGGCATCGGCGGTCCGGCGCCGCAGCGCCTTGTCGCGCCCCCGGATCTCCAGGCCCAGCTGGACGTTGCGCGCCACCGTGCGCCACGGCATCAGCGAGGCGTCCTGGAACACCACGCCCACCGAGGGAAACGGCCCGGCAATGGGCCGGCCGTCGAACAGGGCCTGCCCGGTGGTGGGACGCTGGAGGCCGGCCAGGATCTCCAGCAGGGTGCTCTTGCCGCACCCGCTGGGACCCAACAGCACGACGAACTCCCCCTCGTCTATCTCGAGGTCGATATCGGCCAGGGCATGCACGGGCCGGGTGCCGCCATAGACCTGGTTCAGCTTGCGGATCGAGAAGATGGACACGGGGCGACTCCTTGCGATCAGCCTTTCAGGGCCGCCGATTTATCGGGATACTGGAACGGCTTGATGTATTCCCGGGGAACGAAGCGCAGGTCGATGTACTTCTTCGCGTCATATGGCGCCTTCTGGTTCTGCTGCTCGATCTCGATGCGCTGCGTATCCTGGATGGCGACCGGATCGACGTCGGGGTTGTTGTCCCAGACGTCGTCTTCCTGCCGTAGCGCCAGTTCGACGGCGCGCGGATTGAGCTTGAGCCGCGCCTGCAGCCACGGCAGGTACTCCGGGTAGTTCGCCTTGGCGTAGGTGTAGGACTTGAAATAGGCCCGCAGTCCGCGGCGCAGCAGGTCGGGATCGTTCGCGATCAAGCGGTCGCCCGCGATCAGCACGCCGGTGTGATAGGTGGGCAGGTAGTCCCAGCCCCGGGCCAGCGTGCGGCTGGTCTTCTCCAGTTCGCCCAGCGCCGCGAAGGGCTGGTGGATGATGGTCGCATCGACCTGGCCGGAAATCAGCGTGCCGTAGGCCTGCTGGGTCGAGCCATTGCCGAACAGCGTCACGTCGCGGCGCGGATCGAGACCGTTGCGAACCAGTATCGTGCGCAGCACCGTATCCAGGTTCGAACCCGCGTGGGCGTTGCCCACGGTCTTGCCCTTCAGGCCGGCAATGTCCTGGATGCCCGGACGCGCGATCAGGAAGTACGGTCCCTTGCTGCGAAAGCCCGACGACACGATCTTGATCGGCGCTCCCAGGGCGGCGGCGCGCAGGTAGACGCTGGTCGGCCCGAACGCGAACGACAGCTCGCCGGTGGCGACACCGGTCACGGCATCCTGTACGTCCACGAACTCCACGTCCAGGCCTTCTTCGCGGAAGAAGCCCTTCTGGACGCCGAAGGCGATGGGCTGCTGGGTATAGCTGTTGGTGGCAACCAGCTTGAGCTTCTTCGTCGCGGCGCCCTGCGCGGACGACAGGCCGGGAACGGAGGCGGAAAGAGCCGCCAGGGCGGCAAGGCGCGACAGCGTGTCGCGTCGGTTCTTGTTCATGATGGAATCCACAGGAAATCGAAACAGGAAAATGACTGCGCGGCGATCACGCATGCTTCCAACGGAGCAGCACCCGTTTCTCCAGTTGCTCGACCGCGAAGATGATGAGCAGCGCGAACACGGTGATGGTGGCCATCAGCGCGAAGACGGCGGCGGTGTCGTAGACGCCGGTGGCCCGGTTCAGCAGATTGCCGATGCCGGCCTTGGACGCGACGATCTCGGCCAGCAGCGCGGCCACCACGCACATCACCGCCTCCACGCGCACCGCCGCCATGATCGAGGGGATGGCCGACGGCAGGACCACCTTGAAGATGCGCTGCGCGGGCGTCGCACCCAGCACCTGCGCTACCTTCAGATGGTTCTCCTGCACCTGGCGGATACCCGCGATCGTGTTGAACACGAAAATGAAATAGCCGAACAGGAAAACGATGAAAACCTTGTGCGCATAGCCGATGCCCAGGTACAGCGTAAGCAGCGGAATGATCGCGACCTTGGGGACGGCCATCAACGCGACCAGGAACGGATTCAGGAAACGGTGGACCGCCGGCAGCAGGCCCATCACCACCCCGGTCGAGACGCCGGCCACGAACGCGATGGCCACGCCCAGCAGCGCCTCGGACAAGGTCACCAGCAGGTGGCGCAGCAGGCCGTCCTGCGTCACCAGGCGGGGAAAGGCTTCCAGGACCTGCGTGGGCGATGCCAGGTAGATGGGCTTGACCGCGCCGCTGTCCACCAGGAACTGGATGGAGAACAGGACGGCAGCCAGCAGCAGGACCTGTCCGGCCACGATCAGCAGCGCGGCGGGCACGCGTTTGCGCGGCCGGGGTTCGCGGGCCGCCAGGGAAGGGGCGGGTACGGCATGAAGATGCGTTGGAAGGCTGGACATGGCGGCACGGCGGCGGGACATCGGAGGGCCACTCTATGCCGCCGCCGGCCGGCGCCGAAGGAATTTGTCCGCATATGCAATGCCGTAAATCGCATTTCCCCCGCGCCACCCCGGTTGCTAGATTGCCGGTTTCGGCACTCTTCGCCCGTGGGATCATTCATGCGCTACATCGATCTGGGAACCACCGGCCTGCGCGTATCGCGGCTGGCATTCGGCGCCTCCAGCTACGGCTCCAGGGACTGGATGCCCTGGGCCCTGTCCGAGGACGACGCCCAGCCCCACTACCGCGCGGCGTTCGAGCACGGCCTCAACCTGTTCGACACCGCCGAGTCCTATTCCAGCGGCCTGAGCGAGGAAATCCTGGGCCGCGCCATCAAGCGCTACGGCACGGGCCGCGACCAGGTCGTCATCGCCACCAAGGTGGGCCTGGCCAAGGGCGAAGGCATCAGCCACGGCCTGTCGCGCAAGCGCATCCGCCACGCCATCGACGACAGCCTGCGGCGCCTGGGCACGGACTACGTCGACCTCTACCAGATCCACCGGCTCGATCCCCACACGCCGCTGGAGGAAGTGATGCTGGCGCTGGACGACGTGGTGCGCGCAGGCAAGGCGCTCTACATCGGCGCCAGCAGCATGCACGCCTGGCAGTTCGCGACCTTGCAGCAACTGGCCGGGCGCGACGGATTGACGCGGTTCTCGACCATGCAGAACAAGTACAACCTGCTGTATCGGGAAGAAGAGCGCGAGACCTTGCCGCTGTGCCTGCACCAGAACGTGGCGGTGCTGCCCTACAGTCCGCTGGCGCGCGGCCTGCTGGCGGGCAGCCGCAGGCACGACACCGAACGGTCGCGCGTGGTGCGCGACTTCGCGCGGCCCGAGGACGAACAGGTGGTGGACCGCGTCATCCAGGTCGCCGCCGAGCGCGGCGTCAAGCCGGCGCAGATCGCGCTGGCCTGGCTGCTGCACAATCCGGCGGTGACCGCGCCCATCGTCGGCGCCACGCGCGCGGGCCACCTGGACGATGCCGTGGCGGCGCTGGACATCGCGCTCGACGCCCAGGAACTGGAACGGCTGGAAGCGCCATACCTGCCGCAGCAGGTACAGCTGGATCGGAACGTCGCGCCCACGCCGGGCCAGACGGCATCGCCCGATGTGCTGCGGCTGTTCCGCCGCTAGCCGATCCGGCGGCGGTGCGCGGCACGCCGCTTGCTGCGGGACGTGCTTTCAGGAGACCTCCCATGAAAGACCGCTCGTCCCACACGCCCGCCAAGCCCCCCACTGTCATACGCGAACGGCCGACCGATCCCAACTGGCTCGGCGTCGGTTCCGAAGGAGAAGGACGCCCGCGCGAGCCGGTCGAGCCGCAGACCGGCTCGGAACCCGCCGACGTCGGCCGGAAGATGCCGGGGGAGGTCCCGTCCGCACCGGGCAAGCCGCCGTCGCGTCGGGGTCGCGATCCCGACCTGGCCTGAAGCCTCGTCAGTCTTCCTCGTCTTTCCCGCCGCGCCGCTCGTTGTCCGCCGCGCCGTCGCTGCGCACCTCCACGTCGGCCCCCTGCTGGCCGCGTTGTGCCGGGGTGAAATCGTCGGACCCGGGTAGCGTCCCGGTCCTGGCCTCCGTGCTGGCTTGTGCCGTCCCCTGGTCGAATTCCGTCGTCGCCCCTTCGGGACCAGGCGGATGATCCATGTCCGGACGCGGCGCGTCCTCGGACGAGACATGTTTCGGGCGCGGCGCGCCGGCATTGGGATCGGGAGGGGTTTTCATGGTCGGCTCCTGCTTGGATGGCGTCCGGGCAGCAGCATTCGTGCCCGCCATGATGGGCCGCCTTGCTCATCTGTAGCAAAATAGCGTCCATGCGGCCGCGCGCCGCGCCTCTCGAACACCCGGATTTCCCCATGCCCGTCATCACCTGCATCGAAGACCTGCGTCAGCTCGCCCGAAAGCGCGTCCCGCGCGCCTTCTACGACTATGCCGACAGCGGTTCCTACACCGAGTGCACCTACCGAGCCAATGCCGACGACCTGGCTGCCATCAAGCTGCGCCAGCGCGTCGCGGTCAACGTCGACAACCGCTCCACCCGCAGCACCCTGCTCGGCCAGGAGGTCAGCATGCCGGTGGCTATCGCCCCGACCGGGCTCGCGGGCATGCAATGGGCCGACGGGGAAATCCTGGGCGCGCAGGCCGCCGAACAGTTCGGCATTCCGTTCACGCTGTCCACGATGAGCATCTGCTCGATCGAGGACGTGGCCGCCGCCACCACGCAGCCCTTCTGGTTCCAGCTCTACGTGATGCGCGACCGCGAGTTCATCGCCGACCTGATCCAGCGCGCCAAGGCGGCCCGGTGCTCGGCCCTGGTGCTGACCCTGGACCTGCAGATACTCGGCCAGCGCCACAAGGACCTGAAGAACGGCATGACCGTGCCGCTGCGCCCCACGCTGGCCAACCTGCTGGACCTGGCCAGCAAGCCCGCCTGGGCGCTGCGCATGCTGGGCGCCCGGCGCAAGACCTTCGGCAATCTGGCCGGCCACGTCAAGGACGCCAACGGCATCAACAGCCTGGCCCGCTGGACCGCCCGCCAGTTCGACCCCACCCTGTCCTGGAAGGACGTGGAGTGGATCAAGCAGCAATGGGGCGGCAAGCTCATCATGAAAGGCATCCTGGACCCCGAGGATGCGCGCATCGCCGCCTCGTGCGGCGCGGATGCCATCGTGGTCAGCAACCACGGCGGCCGCCAGCTCGACGGCGCGCTGTCGTCCATCGCCGCGCTGCCGGCGATCGTCGAGGCGGTCGGCGACCGCACCGAGGTCCTGTTCGACGGCGGCGTGCGCAGCGGGCAGGACGTGCTCAAGGCCCTGGCCCTGGGCGCGCGCGGGGCGATGATAGGCCGCGCCTTCCTGTACGGACTGGGCGCCATGGGGCGTCCGGGCGTCGATGCCGCGCTTGGTATCATCCAGCGCGAACTGGACGTCAGCATGGCCCTGACCGGCACGCGCACCATAGACGAGATCGGCCCCAACATCCTGATCCGCCCCTGACGAGACCCCTACCCCACCCACCCGTCCTGGAGAATCCCATGAAGGTCCTGTTGCCCGGCCTGGCGGCCGCCCTGCTCCTGGTGTCCGGCTGCGCCACCACCGAGGAAACCAATTCGGCCATACGGGCGCGCTGGATAGGCCAGTCCACCGACGCATTCTTTTCCCAATACGGTCCGCCGCAGCGCTCGTACAAACTCAACGACGGCAGCTCGGTCTACAACTGGCGGGGCGGCGAGAAAAGCATCCAGTACGCCGCGCAGTACCGCGACGTGCCGCGCGACAAGGATTCCAAGAAGACCGACCGCGTGATGGTTTCGCCGGCCCGTACCGAAGAGCTGTTCTGCGAACTGCAGATCAACGCCAGCGCCAATGGCAGCATCACCGCCATCCAGACCACGCGCGAATCGTCGGGCGCCGGGTTCAGCTTCTCGCGCTGCGCCGAACTGTTCGACAAGCGCTAGTCGCGGCGCCCCGGCCTCAGAGCACCGGCGCGAACAGCCGCGCCACATGCATGACGACGCGCGGCAGCAGGGGCACGGCATCCCATTCGCCCTGCCCCACCTCCTTGGCCTGCGCGAAATCGGCCAGCAGCATGGCTTGCGCCTGGGCCGCGAAAGCAGGGCTGACGGTCAGCACGCTCAGTTCGAAGTTGAGCCGGAATGAGCGGTTGTCCAGGTTGGCGCTGCCCACCGCCACCGTGTCGTCGTCGATCAGCATGACCTTCTGGTGCAGGAACCCCGGCTGGTAGCGGTAGATCCGCACACCGGCGCGCACCGCCTCGTAGGTGTGGAACAGCGACGCCTGATAGACCATGAAGTGATCGGGCCGGCACGGCAGCAGTACCCGCACGTCCACGCCGCGCAGCACCGCCAGCCGCAGCGCCGACTGCACGGCCGAATCGGGCACGAAGTAAGGCGAGGTCAGCCAGATGCGCCGCCGCGCCGCCTGGATGGCCTGGGCCATGAACAGCGAGCCGGTTTCCTGGTGGTCGGCCGGACCGCTGGCGATGGTCAGGCAGGTCATGTCGCCGGGCGCTTCCTCGGGCATGGCCAGTTCGGGCAGGGTCTGCGTGACCCAGTACCAGTCTTCGCTGAACGTGCGCTGGATCTGCGCCACGATGGGTCCGGCCAGGCGGATGTGGGTGTCCCGCCACGGCGACAGCCGCGCATTGCCGCCCAGGTAGTCCTCGCCCACGTTGTGGCCGCCGACGAAGGCCACCTGCCCGTCGACCACGACGATCTTGCGGTGGTTGCGGAAATTCAGCTGGAAGCGGTTGCTGACACGGCGCACCGAGAACGCGTGGATCTGCACCCCGCCCGCACGCAGCGACTCGACGTAGCGGCGCGCCAGCGCGTGGCTGCCGATGCCGTCGTACAGGAAATGGACCTTGACGCCGGCGGCGGCGCGTTCAAGCAGGCGCCGGTGCAGCTCGCGCCCCAGCGGATCGTCGCGCACGATGAAGAACTGCACCAGGACGTAGCGCCGCGCCCGGTCGATGGCCTCGAAGATCGCATCGAAGGTCTGCTGGCCGTTCTCCAGCAGGCCGACCTGGTTGCCGACCAGGAAGCGGCGCCCCAT
This sequence comes from Pigmentiphaga sp. YJ18, assembly GCF_038066655.1. Lineage (NCBI taxonomy): Bacteria > Pseudomonadati > Pseudomonadota > Betaproteobacteria > Burkholderiales > Alcaligenaceae > Pigmentiphaga > Pigmentiphaga sp. YJ18. The sequence goes on from NZ_JBBUKU010000001.1 coordinate 522,821, forward strand.
CAATCGGTCCAGCGCCAGGAAGCGCCGCAGCGCCGGCTCCGTCGCGGCGTCGCGGCGCGCGGCCACGGTCAGTTGCGACTGGTTGACGTCGGCCTCGGTGCGCGCGCGGGCCCGCGCGCTGTTGAAGCGGTGTTCGTCCACGTAGCCGGCGAAGCGGCTGCGGCCCAGGAACAGATAGGGAATCAGCGTCAGGTAAGGGACGGAAACCAGCGCCACGGCCCAGGCCACCGCGCCCTGCGAGGTGCGGGTGTTCATGATCGCATGGCACGCGGCGATGACGCCCAGCACGTGAAGGGTGGCGACCTCCAGACCGATCGACAGCAGACTTTCCGCCATGTTGGCGACCTCCCGGTATCAGTCGTCGCGGTTCGGGTCGAGACCGGGGAACAACACTTCGGTGAAGCCGAACTTCGAGAAATCCTCGATGCGCGACGGGTACAGGCGTCCGATCAGGTGGTCGCATTCATGCTGGACCACGCGTGCGTGAAAGCCGTCGGCCACGCGATCGATAGGGACGCCGGCGGGGTCGACGCCGGTATAGCGGATGGCGACGTGGCGCGGCACCGCGCCGCGCAGCCCCGGCACCGAAAGACAGCCCTCCCATCCCTCTTCCCTTTCGTCGGACAGGGGGGTGATGACGGGATTGATGAGGATGGTGCGCGGCACGGCGGGCGCATCGGGATAGCGCTCGCTGCTGTCGAAGCCGAAGATCACCACCTGCAGGTCGACGCCGATCTGCGGCGCCGCCAGCCCCACGCCGCCGGCGGCCTCCATCGTATCGAACATGTCCTGGATCAGCGCGTCGAGCGCCGGAGTGCCGGTCTCCTGAACCGGCTGGGCGACACGCAGCAGGCGTTCGTCGCCCATCTTGAGTATTTCGCGGATCATGGAACTGCCCTGGAACGGCCTTGCCGGGCCCCTTGCCCGGGTGACGCCTATCCAGATTGTGCCAGATCGGCACTGCCGCGACGCCCGCCGCCGGCCTGCCACGGCGGCGGGCGGGCACTCAGGCGTCGGCCTTGATGCCGGCCTGCCGGATCAATTGCGTGGTGGCGACCGCCTCGTCCTGGACGAAACCCGCGAACTGCGCCTGCGCCATGGGAGCGGGCTCGGCGCCCAGGGCCTCGATCCGGCCGCGTACGTCGTCGGCCCCCAGCGACCTGACCGTATCGTCGTGCAGCCGCGCGACCACGGGCCCGGGCGTGCGCGCGGGCAGGAACAGCCCCACCCAGAAGCGGTGGTCGGCATCGGCGAAACCGGCCTCGGTCGTCGTGGGCACGTCGGGCAGCACGGGCGAGCGGCGCGGCGCACCTATGGCCAGCGGGGCCAGGCGCTTGTCGCGGATGAACGGCACCGCCACGGCCAGCGGCGCGACGAACCAGTCGAGCAGCCCGCTCATGACGTCCGTCAGGGCCTGCGGCGTGCCCTTGTAGGGCACGTGGGTGACGGTGATGCCGGTGGCGATGCGGAATTTCTCGCCGGCGATGTGCGAGGCGCTGCCGTTGCCCGAGGACCCGTACATGAACTTGCCCGGCGCGGCGCGCGCCTTGTCGACCAGGTCGCGCAGCGACCGGAAGCCCTTGTCGGGCGCCACCACGATGACGTTGGGCATGGACGCCAGCATGGTCACCGGGATGAAGTCCTTGATGGTGTCGTATTTCAGGCCCGGATACAGCGCGGCGTTGGCCACGTGGCCGGCGGAGTGGATGAGCGCGGTGTAGCCGTCGGGCTGCGCCGCGGCCACCTGCGTGGCGCCTATGGTGCCGCCCGCCCCGGGCCGGTTGTCGACGATGACGGGCTGGCCCAGCGATTGCTGCAAGCGGTCGGACAGCAGGCGCCCGATGACGTCGGTGGTGGAACCGGCGGTGAACGGGATGACCAGCCGCACCGGCCGGGCCGGATAGGCGGCCTCGGCCAGCACGCGGCCCGGCAGCACGGTGGCGGCGCCGGCCAGGGCCGCCCATTTGAACAAGTCTCGGCGTTGGGGGTTCATGTCTTGTCTCCTCTCGTATCTGTTGAAAATCATGCGTCGGTTCAGGCCGCCAGCACCAGGCGCTGGGGCGAACCGTCCAGCGTCCGGCGATAGGCCTCGACCGCGCGCTCCAGCGGCAGCACGCAAGCGTCTTCGACCGGGAAGGCGCGCAGCGCCCCCGACTCGAAATCCGGCAGCAGTTCGCGCAGGACGCCGGCGCTGCGGCTGGCGTCGAGCTTCAGGCTGTCCACGCCCAGCATCTGCAGGTTGCGCCGGTAGAAAGCCATGATGTCGAAGGGCACCACGCGTTCCGGCGACGAGATCAGGATCTGGCTGCCGCCTGTGCGCAGCGCCTCGAGCGTCGCGGCGAAGTACGGCGACCCGACGGTGTTGTAGGCGATGTCCACCCCCTGCCCGTCGGTAAGCGCCAGGATGCGCGCGGCCAGGTCGGGCCGGGTGCCGTCCAGCAGCTCGACAGGGCCGGACGCGTGGCCTTCGTAGCGGCCGGCATGGCGTTCCACGCCTATCACCGATGCGCCCAGGCGCGAGGCCAGCTGTATCGCGGCCTGGCCGACCTTGCCGTGGGCGCCCAGCACCAGCACCGTCTGTCCCGGTCCGCGCAGCCCCGCCCGCCGCCATCCCTCGTGGGCGGTGACGAAGGGCACGCCGGCGGTGGCCGCCGAGGCCATGGGGATGGCGTCGGGCTTGCGCACCAGCGCCGCCACCGGCAGCACCAGGTGGCTGGCGTGGGTGCCGTCGCGGGTGATGCCCAGGTCGCCTCCGGTGCCCCAGACCTCCACGCCCAGCCACTCGCCCGGCCCGGCCACCACCCTGCCCGCGTAGTCGCGGCCGGGCGTGCGGGGCCAGACGGCGTAGGGCATCATGCCCATGGCCGCCTTCACGTCGCTGGGGTTGATGGCCGCCGCCCGGACTTCCACGATGGCGTGGCCGGGAGGCGGCGCCGACAGGGCGCCGCGGGCGATGTCCAGCGACAGCGACTCGGGCGCATCGCCGCGCGCCAGCAGGCGCAGGGCTCGGGTTTCGATCTGCATGATTGCGTTCTCCATGATGTGGGCCTTAGCGCAGCGGCGGGACCGGCATGTGCGTCTCGCCCGGTTCGAGCTTGAGTTCCACGTCCAGCCGGTAGCCGCCGGCGCCGTCGGGCATGAAATCCCTCAGCAGCGACCCCACCGCGCCGAAAGCGGCGTCCTCGTAGGCATAGGGGTCCAGGGCGTCGAAGATCTGCGTGGTCAGCACCTTGTGGCCCGGCGCCGCCGCGATGAAATGCAGGTGGGCCGGCCGCATGTGGCCGCGCCCCTGCAGGGCCAGCAGGTCGCCGCACGGGCCGTCTATGGGCACGCCATAGCCCGAGGGCTTCACGCTGTCGAACCAGAAGTGCCCATCAGCGTCGGTCTCGAACACCGCACGCAGGTTCATGTCCTCCTGGTCGGGGTCCTGGTTCTCGTACAGCCCGCTGGGAGCCGCCTGCCAGGTCTCGATCCGCGCGCCGGCCAGCGGACGTCCGTCCAGCGACACGACCCGGCCCCGCACGTGCAGCGGAACGCCGCTGGTATCCGCGCTGGCGATGCGGCTGCCGTTGGGCCGCACGGGCTGGCTGGCGCGCCAGAACGGACCGATCAGGGCCGGCTCGGTGCCGCCCGCCGCCAGCACGGCCTTGGCGTCCATCAGCAGGACCAGGGTCGCGAGCCCCAGGATGTCGGCCAGCAGGATGCCCTCATGGCGCTTGTCGTGAGTGGCCTGGCCGACACGCACGCCGAAGTCCAGGCCCTGCTGCAGTTCGCCGTAGGTCAGCTGCACGTCGGCGGCGAAGGCGTGCAGGTGCGTGATCAGCGACGCCAGCACGGTGCGCAGGCGCGGATCGCGCGTGCCGGCGTTGGCTTCCAGCACGGCCTGCAGCAGCGCGGCCGGAGTGGCGGGAATGGTCTTGGACCGGGGCTCGCCGGCTGGCGCGGACGAGGAAAGCTGAGCCTGATCGGATGTCATGGCGAAAACCTGTGAACGAGTGGGGGCGGCCGCCCGCGGCATGCCGCGGCGGTGGCGACCGTCGTGGAAGCTGTCAGTCGACGCGGATATGGGCAGCCGCGGCCACCTCGGCCCAGCGCGGTGCCTCGTCGGCCACGCGGGCGGCCAGGGCCTCGGGCGTACTGGCGACGACCTCGAAGCCCTGGTCGGCGGCCTGCTTGCGGACGGCCGGCAGGGCCAGGATGCGGCGCACTTCGCTGCCGAACCGGCGCACCGCGGCGGCAGGCGTGCCGGCCGGCGCGAACAGCGCCTGCATGGTCTCGGAGCGATAGCCGGGATAACCGGACTCGGCCACCGTGGGCACGGCGGGCAGGTCCGGCCAGCGCGCCTCGCCGCCGACCGCGAGCGCGCGCAGGGTACCCGCCGCCAGGTGGCCGCGCGCGGCCGGCAGCGCGGTCAGCGCGCACTGCACTTCGCCGCTCAGGGCCGCCTGCACGGCCGGCGCGGCGCCCCGATAGGGCACGTGCGTCAGCGTGACGCCCGCGCGCCGCCAGAGCAGCTCGCCGCCCAGGTGCACGCTGTTGCCGTTGCCCGGGCTGGAGTAGTTCAGCGCGCCGGGCTGCCGGCGGGCCGCTTCGATCAGGTCGGCCAGGGTGCGCAGGCTGCTGGACGCGTTGACCACGATCACGTCGGGCGAGGTCACGGCCAGACAGACCGGCGCGAACTGCCGCACCGGATCGTAGGGTGGCTTGTCCGGCGCCACGGCGGGGTTGGTCAGGAAGGCCGAGGACACGAACAGCAGCGTATTCCCGTCGGGCGCGGCATTGGCGACCGCGGCGATGCCGATGTTGCCATTGGCGCCCGAGCGGTTGTCCACCACCACCGGCTTGCCCAGCGACTGCGACAGATGCTGGGCCACCAGGCGCGCGACGATGTCCGAGGTCCCCCCCGGCGCGAACGGCACGACGATGCGGACGGCGCTGCGCGGCGCCCATTCCGTCTCGGCCGCGCGGGCCGCCAGCGGCACGCCCAGCGCCGCCCCGCCCGCCGCGATCAGGCCCACGGCCCGGCGTCGGCCGGGATCGGCAAGCCCCGGGTCTTCATTGCGCATTCTGGTCTGCATGGCTGTCTCCTTGCCCTCGAAGCGTGATCCGCGTCAGGCCGACGTCTTCAGGTAGCCCGTGGTGTCGTATTCGAGTCCCGTTCCCTCGGCCGCCTTCAGCACGTCGGGATGCCAGGCGATGCGGCCGACCTCTTCGTCGTTGCCGCCCACCACAGAGTAGATCACCAGATCGTGGTCATTGGGGTTGCGGAAACCGCGCATCACGCCCACCGGCATGGAGATGCAGTCCCACTGGTTCAGCTCCACCGAGTGTTCGCCTTTGTCGCCCCAATACACGATCATGCGGCCGTTCAGGGGGAAGAACACCTCTTCGGTCTTGTGCGAGTGCAGGCTGGCGCCCTGCCCCACCGGCACCTCGATCAGCGTGACGCCGAACCGGTGGCTGCCGTGGATGGCCGGCTGCACCCCCTTGTTCTCGAGCACGCCGCGGTTGATCAGCTTGTAGAGGCGCTTGGTCATGCCGGGCAGCCGGCTTTCGATGAAGGTTTCGCCGTACGGCTTGACCTTGCCCCAGCGCGCGATCCGCGTCGATTCCATTTCTTCCGGAGTGATGTCCATGTCGATTCCTTTATGCGATCGATGTTCGTGGAAGGAAAACAGAGCTATTTCGTTCTGTAGGAAGCACTCTATGGACACCTTCCCCATGCGTCCATTACCATTTTTCGACCATCCTGATAACAAAATGATATGAAGCTCGACACCCCGGGAGAGCACGCATGGACCTGAGACAACTCCGGTATTTCGTGGTGCTGGCCACGCAGCAGCACTACGGCCGGGCATCCAGCATCCTGCACGTGGCGCAGCCGGCGCTCAGCCGCCAGATCAAGCTGCTGGAAGACGAACTGGGGGTGCAATTGTTCGAACGCCATCCGCGCGGGGCGGCGCCCACCGCCGAGGCGCTGTTCCTGCTGGAACGCGCCTCCTTCCTGCTGCGCTACGCCGAACAGGTCAAACAGGACCTGATCGCGCGCCAGCGCGATCCGCGCGGACCGGTGGCGATCGGCCTGTCGCCCGCGCTGGCCCTGCTGCTGGCGGCGCCGCTCACCCAAGCCATGCGGGCCCGCTATCCGGACGTGCGGCTGCGCATCATCGAAGGGTTCTCGCAATCGCTGCACGACATGCTGGGCCAGGGCTCGGTGGACGTCGCGATCCTGAACGGTCCCATGCAGCTCGCCAACCTGCATGCCACGCCGCTGATGACCGAGGCGCTCTGTCTGATCGGACCGGCCAACGATGCGCGCCTGCGCGGCAAGAGCCTGCCGCTCCAGCGCCTGGCGGGCGTGCCGCTGGTGATGACGGGCGTCCCCAAGTCGGGAGTCCGCCTGGAACTGGAAGCCGCCGCCGCGCACGCGGGCGTCGAGCTGGAAAGCGTGGTGGAGGTGGAGACCATCACGGTCGCCTCGCGGCTGGTCCGCGAAGGCCTGGGCATGACCGTGCACTTCGCCGCCGTCGTGAAGTCCGAGATCGATGCGGGCCAGCTTGCCGCGATCCCGGTCGAGGGGTTGCGGCTGCGCCGCATCCTGGCCCGCGCGGCGGACCGCCCGCCCTCGCGCGCCACGGAGGTGCTGATCGCCTCCCTGCAGCAGGTCATCGCCGACCAGGTGCGCGCGGGGAACTGGCCCCACGCCCGGCTGGAGTTCTAGGCGGGTACGCCGGCCTTACCGGCCCGCCAGTTCATCCGCGACGATATCCATGAACAGCTGAGTCGCCGCCGACGCATGATCGCGCCGGCGCACGGCAGCGACCGTGGACCGGGGCGAATCGGCCAGGGGCCGGAACACCACGTCCTGGGCCGCCACATGGCGCATGGATTCGGGGACCAGGGCGATCCCCATCCCCACGCCGACCAGTCCCACCGCCGTATTCGCATTCGCCGATATGTTCAGGACCCGAGCCTCGAACCCCGCCTTGCGGCACAGCGCGGTCACCGACTGGAAAAGCCCGACCGGCCGCCGGCTCGCGTTGACGAAGGTCTGCCCCTCCAGGTCCCCCAGCCGGAGGCGGTGCCGCCCCGCCAGCGCGTGGCCCCGCGGCAGCGCCACGACCAGCGCTTCGTCGTAGAGCGGCGCGGCCTCGAGCTCGGCATGGGAAACCGGCAGGCGCATCACCGCCACGTCGACCAGGCCGCGCATCAACTCGTCGATCTGGGCGTCATTGGGCGTTTCCTGCAATCGCACGGAGATAGAGGGATAGCGGGCGGTGAACGTCCGGATGATCTTCGGCAACGTTCCCCGGCAGGTCGTGAAGCTGCACGCGACGACCAGATTGCCCTGTTCGCCGTCGCCGATGCGGCGGGCCTGCTCGGAAATCTCCGGCAGGCGGCGCAGCCAGGGCACGACCTGCTCGTACAAATCCCTGCCCGCGTTCGTCAGCACGACAGATCGCTTGGTGCGCACGAACAGCCGCGCGCCGATCATGGCCTCCAGCATCTTGATCTGCTGGCTTAGCGGAGGCTGCGACATGTTCAGGCGCGCGGCGGCGCGGCTGAAATGCAACTCTTCCGCGACGACGACGAAATACCGCAGATGCCGTAGCTCGATCATGCCCGGAAACCCCTCCTCCAGAGGACGCCTACCGGTACCGGTTCAGGCAAGCGCGGCAAGTCTCCCGCGCCAGGCGGGCTCGATCTCGGGATTTTTGCACACCGTGGGCAGATCGCCGCGCAGCACGCTCGTGATGTTGTCGACGGCGACCCGCAGCACGGAGTCCATGCTTTGGCGCGTATGGCCGACCACGTGCGGCGTCAGGATGACGTTGGGAAGGCCGCGCAACGGACTGTCCTGCGGCAGGGGTTCGACCGCGAAGGTGTCCAGCGCCGCGCCCGCGATCTCTCCAGCCCGCAGTGCCCGCGCCAGCGCCTCCTCGTCCAGCGCATCGCCGCGCGCCACGTTCACCAGGTAGGCCGTCGGCTTCATCAGCGCGATCTGGCGGGCGCCGATCAATCCCCGGTTGTCGGGACGCACCGCGACGAACACACCGACCAGGTCGGATTCGCGCATCACGGTGTCCAGGTCGGTCAGCCGCACGCCATCGGGAATCTGGCTGCGATCCGCGCGGGGGCTGTAGGCCACTATCCGGGCGCCGAACGCCTGCAGGCGCTCCATCACCGCACGGCCGATACGCCCCAGGCCGACCAGGCCTATGGTCGCGCCGCACATCATGCTCGCATGGGCCTTGCCATCGTAGGGCCGCGGCCGCCAGCCGGACATCCAGGACTCCGACCGGCGCAGGCCGTACAGCAGGTTCAGCATCAGCATGATCGAGGCCTCGGCCATGCTGGTGATGTGTTCGGGCGCGCCGCCATGGCCGACGATGATGCCCAGGTCGGCGGCGGCCTGCAGGTCCACGGTTTCCAGGCCTATGGTGGCGTTGACCACCGCCCTCAGGCGAACGGCCTGCGCCAGGGTCTGGCGGGTGCACTGCCAGCGGGAGCTGAACACCGCGATGTCGGCATGCTCCAGGCCCACGCCGGCCGGCGTGGGCACGACCACGCCGGGAGTATTGGCCGGCCCGCGGGCCACCTCGATCCCGCGTCCGCGCAACTGGGCCGCAAGCCTGTCCAGCAGTTCCTCCATCGTATGATCGCGCACGATGAAGACCATGGGCCGGCGGGAAGCCGGCAGCGCCCGCGCCGGTTCAACGGCCATCATGCCCGGGCCCGAAGTACATCCCCGACAGCACCGGTTCGACGTGGCCGTTCTGCGTGGAGTTGCCGTCCATCTGTCTGCCATCCGCGCCTATGCGCGCAAACATGTCGCCGCCCTGCTGCGCCGAGCAGCCTATGCGCAGCATGACCAGCGGTTCGCCTTCCGAGGCGCGGAAGCGGTAGAAGGTGCCGCGCGGCAACATCACGCCGTGCAGCGGCCCGAAGGTCCGCACCTCGCCGCCGGGCCCGTAGAAATTGACCTCGCCCTTCAATACGATGAATACGTGGTCCTCGGTCGTATGCGCGTGCAGGGTGTTCTCGCCGCATGCCTCGTAGCACTTCAGGATCACCGTGAGATTGGGCGTGGCGGCCAGCGCGGTGTCCGTCCGGCCCGTGGCCGGCAGCGGTCCCGAGACCTCGAAGAACGAGGGTTTCCCTTCCTGGTAAAGCGCGTGGAACGCATCCACGTAGTCCTGGATCGAATTGAGCAGATGCTTGGGGCCCGTGTCACCGGGCTGGACGGCTGCCGTCATGGCGAATCTCCGGTTTTGCGGCGGCGCCCATGCGCCGCATGAAAGAAGCGATGCGGTCAATCGGCGCTGATGCGCGCTTCGGCGATGACCCGGGACCAAAGCCGGCGCTCGGTCGCGATGCGCCGGTCGAGCGCCTCGGGCGTGCCGGGCGCGGCGTCGATCCCCTGTTCGGCCAGCTTGGTTACCAGATCGGGATCGGCCATCACGGTCCGCAGATCGCGGTTGATCCGGGCCACCACGGCATCGGGCGTGCCGGCCGGAGCAAGCAGTCCGATCCAGGGCTCGCTGACATAGCCCTTCACACCCGCCTCGTCCATGGTCGGCACACCGGGAAGCAGCGCGGTGCGCGCGGAACCCGTGACCGCCAGGGGCTTGAGCTTGCCGGCCTTGACCTGGGGCAGGACAGCCGTGGCCGCGCCGAAATAGAGATCGACCTGGCCGGACAACAAGCCGACCACGGCCGGCGCGCCGCCCTTGTAGGGAATGTGGGTCAAGGGGACGCCCGCCATCGAGCGGAACAGTTCGCCGGCCAGGTGCTGGACGCTGCCCACGCCGGACGAGGCATAAGAGAGCCCGCCCGGCCGGGACTTCGCCAACGCCACGAGTTCGGAAACCGATCCGGCGTCGATGCCGGGGCCGGCCACCAGGGCGAAGGGCGTGGTCCCGATCAACGCCACCGACCGGAACGCTTTCTCGGCGTCGAACGGCATCGACTTGTACATCGCCGGGTTCATGGTCTGCAGATTGTTCGGCGCGACCAGCAAGGTATAGCCGTCAGGCGCGGCCTTGGCCACGGCATCGGCGCCTATCATCGCCGCGGCGCCGGGCTTGTTCTCGACCACGATGGGTACGCCCCAGACGGGACCGAGCCGCTCGGCCAGCAGGCGGGCGGCAACGTCGCCGCTGCCCGCCGGGGGAAACGGCACCACCAGCTTCACCATGCGGGCAGGGTAGGTCTGCGCCGCGGCGGCAAATCCGGTACAGGCCATCGAAGCAATGGCCCACGTGAATACGGGCAGCAGACGGAATCGCAACGCAGGCATCGTTCACCTCTCGGCAAGGCCCCGGGGAACACGGAGCTCCATGCCCCCGAGGGAGAGGAAATTCTGGATGCGGGGCGACGGTGTGTCTAATACAAATTCGCGGCGCAAATCCAATGCCGCAGGTATTACTGCGGCACCTGCCCGCGGCGTGCCGTTACTTCAATTCCTGCCCGAGCACGCCCTGCGCCGACGGCCGGCTGCTGACGCGCTTGTGCCATTGCGCCAGCAGCGGCGTGGCCGGGCGCTCGATGGGCAGCAGAAACCACCGGTCGATGGCGCAGCCGACGGCGATGTCGCCGATGGTGAAGCGGTCGCCCGCCAGGTACTGGCGGCCGTCGGCCAGGAATTTCTCCAGCAGCAGGATCAGCTTGTTGCCGCGCGCCACGGACTCGGCGATGGCCTGAGGATTGCGCTTGTCTTCCGGCGTGCGGATCAGGCCGATGAAGGCCGGTCCCATGGCGGGTCCGAACTCGGTGGCCTGCCAGTCCAGCCAGCGGTCGCTCAGACCGCGCTCGCGCGGATCGGTGGGCCACAGCGTGCCGGCGCCGTACTGGGCGGCCAGGTAGCGCACGATGGAATTCGATTCCCACAGGATGTAGCCGTTGTCGTCCAGCGTGGGGATCTTGCTGTTGGGGTTCAGGGCCACGTACTCGGGCTTGTCCAGCCCGCCGTAGGGACCGCCCACGTCGATGCGGTCGAACTGCAGGCCCAGTTCGCGCGCGGCCCACACCGCCTTGGAAACGTTGATGGAAGTCAGGCGGCCCCAGATGGTCATCATGGTGGAAATCTCCGTGTACGGGTGCAAGGATTCGAACGAGGAAAGAACGCTAGGCCGGCGAACCCGGATCCGTGGCCGGGCGCAGAGCCGCCTCGGCCACGGCATCCAGCACGCCGGGTAGTTCGGACAATACCGGCAGCGACGCGAACCGCAGCGCGGGATGCGCCGCACGCGCCTCGTCCAGCAGGCGCGCCAGGTCACGCGCCACGTGCGCGCCCGCCGCCCAGAATACCGGCAGGACGGCGATCTCGGCCACTCCCCGGGCGGCCAGGACAGCGATGGCCTCGGGCAGGGTGGGCGGCATCAATTCCAGGAAGGCGATCTCGACCGGCGTGCCGGGATCGCGCGCGCGCAGCGCCTGGGCCAGCCCGTCCATGGGCCGGGCCCATTGCGGATCGCGCGAGCCGTGCGCGAACAGGACGATGCCCCGGCGCGGCGTCATGCGGCCCGCCCCATGCGCGCCGCGGCATCGACGATGGCGTCGCGCTGGGCCGCGATGGCGGCCGGCAGCGGCGCCTGTCCCTGCTGGATCGCCCGCACCCAGGCCGCCGTGGGGGCCGCCTCGCGCGCGGGCAGGGCCGGCAGCTCGGCCTCGGCGCGCTCGGCGCCTTCCACGACAGTGGTCTCGGCGCCATCCAGCCAGCTTGCGATGCGCTGCGCGCGGCGGGTATTGGCGACCGCCTCGCCCTCGGTGGCGCGCATCAGCAACGCCGCCTCGCGCCGCAGCGCGAACAGCTCGGCCAGCATGGCGCCGAATTCGGGATGGGTATAGGCGGACAGCAGCAGGCTGGGGCCTTGCACCGGGCGCAGCAGCTTGGCCAGCGTGTGCGCGACGTTGCGCACGCCCAGGGTGCGGCGCAGGCCCACGACCCGGGCCAACCCCGGACTGGCGACGGCCAGCGGCAGATAGGCCAGCCCGCGGTCGCTCAGCGCCCGCGAGGCGGCGGCGGCATCGGGCGAGGCCTCGATGCCGAGTTGCTCCAGGATGTCGATGGTGGGCACGCGCGCGGCATTCGAACCCGCGCCCGGCCGGGCCGGATCGGAGGCCTGCCCGTGCAGCAACACCGGCAGGCCAGCATGCGCCACGCTCCAGGCCAGCAGCGGCACGAGATTGGGCGCATGGCGCGAGCCGTTGTAGGTGGGCAGGACCACCACGGGCCGGCCGGCGGGCGCCTGGACGCGCGCCATCCGCGCCTCGGCCGCGTCCAGGAAACCGGCCACCTCGGACACGGACTCGCCCTTCATGCGCAGGGCCAGCAGCACCGCGCCCAGCTCCAGTTCGGAGACCCGGCCATCCAGGATGGCGCCCATCAATGCGCCGGCCTGCTCGCGCGCCAGTGCGCGCGAACCGTCCTTGCCGCGGCCGATCTCGCGGATCAGCGGCGCGCATGCATAGGGTTCGGTCATGGGTGCTCCATTACACGCGCTTCATCAGGTCGTTGATGCGTTCGGCGGCTCGGCACAGCAGCGGCAACAGTTCGTCCTGCATCTGCCGCGCGGTCACGAGGTGCGCCTGGCCGCTCAGGTTCAGGGCGGCCACGGTGCGGCCGCTGCGATCGCGGATGGGCGCGGCGATGGCGACCAGTCCGGTCTCGAGCTCGCGATCCACCAGCGACCAGCCCTGCTCGCGCACCTTCAGGATGGCGGCCTTGAGCTGCGCCGGGTCGGTCACCGTCAACGGCGTATGGGCCCGCAGGTCGGACCTGGCCAGCGCCGCGTCGATCTCGGCGTCGGCCAGGCCGGCCAGCAGCACACGCCCCATGGCCGAGCAGTAGGCGGGCAGGCGGCTGCCTATCCCGAGGTTGATGGACATGATGCGCCCGGTCGGGATGCGCAGCACGTAGACGATGTCGGTCCCGTCCAGCACGGTGGCCGAGCAGGACTGGTGCGCCTCGTTGGTCAGTTGCTCCATGATGGGCTCGGCCAGGTCCCAGAACGGCATGGAGGTCAGGTAGGCGAAGCCGAGTTCCAGGATGCGGGGCGTGAGCCGGAACTGCCGGCCTTCCGTGGCCACGTAGCCCAGTTGCACCAGCGTCAGCAGGATGCGGCGCGCGCCCGCCCGCGTCAGCCCGGCGGCCTCGGCCACCTCGGTCAGGGTCATGGCGGGCCGTTCGGCGTTGAAGGCCCGGATGACGGCCAATCCGCGCGCGAAGGACTGCACGTAGGCATCGCTGGGCTTGACCGCGTCGCCCTCGGCGCCCGCGGACGCGCGGGCGGCCCCAGGGCTGCCCGCGCCGATGCCGGCCGGCTTGCCGCCGGCCGATGGGTGTTGCGTCATGCAGCCCTGGCGATCAGATCAGTTCGAAGGCCATGGCCGTGGCTTCGCCGCCGCCTATGCACAGCGAGGCCACGCCGCGCTTGGCATTGCGCTGGCGCATCGCCCCCAGCAGGGTGGCGATCAGCCGCGCGCCGCTGGCGCCGATGGGGTGGCCCAGGGCGGTGGCGCCGCCGTGCACGTTGACCTTCTCGTGCGGCAGCTTGTGCTCGGCCATCGCGGCCATGGTCACCACGGCAAAGGCTTCGTTGATCTCGTACAGGTCGACGTCGCCCGGCTTCCAGCCGGTCTTGGCGAACAGCGTGGCCAGCGCGCCCACGGGTGCGGTGGTGAACCATTGCGGCTCCTGCGAATGCTGCGCATGGGCAACCACGCGGGCCAGCGGCGCGACGCCCAGCTTTTCGGCGGTGGAGGCACGCATCAGCACCAGGGCGGCGGCGCCGTCCGAGATCGACGAGGAGTTGGCGGCGGTGACGGTGCCATCCTTCTTGAACGCCGGCTTGAGGGTGGGGACCTTCTCGGGCATGGCCTTGTACGGGGCCTCGTCGCGCGCGATGATCTTCTCGCCCTTGCGGTCGGCCACGGTGACCGGCGCGATTTCCCATTCGAAGCTGCCGTCCTCGCTGGCGGCCTTGGCGCGGCGCAGCGACTCGAGCGAATAGGCGTCCTGCTGCTCGCGGGTGAAGCTGTACTTGGCGGCGCAGTCCTCGGCGAACACGCCCATGGCGCGGCCCTTGTCATAGGCGTCTTCCAGGCCGTCCATCGCCATGTGGTCGTACATGGTGGCGTGGCCGTAGCGGTAGCCCTGGCGCGCCTTGGGCAGCAGATAGGGGGCGTTGCTCATGCTTTCCATGCCGCCCGCCAGCGCGACCTGGGCGCTGCCGGCCAGCAGCAGGTCGTGCGCCAGCATCGTGGCCTTCATGCCCGACCCGCAGATCTTGTTGATGGTGGAACAACTGGTGCCGAGCGGCAGGCCCGCGCCCAGCGCGGCCTGGCGGGCCGGAGCCTGGCCCTGGCCGGCTTGCAGCACGTTGCCCATCAGCACTTCCTGGATCTGTTCGGGCTTCAGACCCGAACGCTCGATGGCCGCCTTGATCGCGACTGCGCCCAACTGGTTGGCGGAAAGCCCTGAAAGCTCGCCCAACATGGCGCCCATGGGGGTACGGGCGGCCGATACGATAACAACGGGATCCGACATCTTCGACTCCTGACTCTGAAAAGCGGCGGGCGCCACGGGCAAGGGCGGCGGCTGCGCTCCGGGAAGGCATCCGCCGGCACCTAGGTACACTAGCTGTAATTTACCAACAAGTGGCCTGCCCATTTTAGACCTGCCCCGGCAGCGCCGCACGAACCGGCCAGGCCCACCCGCCATGAATCCTCTCGAACACGAACTGAAGTATCCGCTGGGCGATACCCTGCCCGAGGCCGGCGCCGCCATCGAGGTCGCGCCCGGCATCCGCTGGATCCGCATGCCCCTGCCCTTCGCGCTGGATCACATCAACCTGTGGCTGCTGCGCGACCGCTTCGAGGGGCGCGACGGCTGGACCATCGTCGACTGCGGCGTCGCCCGCGACGAGGTCAAGGCGCTGTGGGAACAGGTCTTCGCCTCCCAGCTCGACGGGCTGCCGGTAGTGCGGGTCATCGTCACCCACATGCACCCCGACCACATCGGCCTGGCCCACTGGCTGACCGAGAAATGGGGCGTTCCCCTGCAGATGAGCGCCACCGACTTCCTGACCGCCCACCTGTTCATCGAAGGCAAGGCCATCTCGGGGGGCGAACGCATGGCCGCCCACTTCGCCCGCAACGGCATGACCGACCCGGCCTCGCTGGACGGCGTGCGCGCCCGTACCCGCTACTACCCGCAGCTGGTGCCCCAGGTCCCCGCCCAGTTCAACCGCATCATGGACCGCGACGTATTGCGCATCGGCGGCCACGAGTGGCATGCCATCGCCGGCTACGGGCACGCGCCCGAGCACATCTCGCTGTATTGCAAGGAACTGAACATCGTCATTTCCGGCGACATGGTGCTGCCGCGCATCTCGACCAACGTCAGCGTCACGGACATCGACCCCGAAAGCAATCCGCTCCAGCTCTACCTGGATTCGCTCAGCGGCTATGCCCACGTGCCGGCCGACGCGCTGGTGCTGCCCTCGCACGGACGGCCCTTCGTCGGCATCCATACGCGCATCGCGCAGCAGCACGCCCACCACGCCGACCACCTGGCACGGGTCAAGCAAGCCTGTACCGGCCAGGCCGCGTCGGCCTACGACGTCGTGCCCGTGCTGTTCAAGCGCAAGCTGGACCTGCACCAGATGACCTTCGCGCTGGGCGAGGCCATCGCCCACCTGCACATGCTGTATTACCAGGGCGTGATCGCCCGCGAGAGCGGCGACGACGGCATAGTCCGCTACCGCGTTCCCGCTTAGGGCCTGTTTCCCCTGGTCTCCGCGCGGCCCCTGGCCGCGCGCATTCTGCTGCTATGCTTGGCGCCCCGGCCACCGCCGCGCGGGGCGGCTTCCCTGGTGCCGCAGGAGTCCGAGATGAAAAACGTCTACAAGTATTTTTTCCGTGGCCTGATCACCATCCTGCCGCTGGCGTTGACGCTGTACCTGCTGTACGTGTGCGTAGCCTGGATGGAGGCGCTCGCGCTGGCGGTGCTCCGCCCCTTCGTCGGCGGCTTCTACTTTCCCGGCATGGGCCTGATCCTGGGCGTGCTCGGCATCGTCGCCGTCGGCATGCTGGTGTCCAAGCACCGGGTGCGCCGCCTGCTGTCCTACGTCGAATGGCCGTTCACCAGCATCCCGGTGGTCAAGAGCATCTATTCCTCGCTCAAGAGCTTCGCCGACTATTTCACGCCCAGCACCAGTCAGGGCGGGCAGCAGGTCGTCATCCTGCGCATGCCTGGCCAGGAATTCGAACTGGTGGGGCTGGTCACCCGGCGCAGCACGGCCGGCCTGCCCGAGGGCTTCCTGCCCGGCGAGCGGGTGGCCGTCTACCTGCCGATGGGCTACATGATCGGCGGCTATACCGTGTTCGTGCCGCTTTCGTGGGTCACGCCCATCGACATGACGGTGGAAGAGGCGATGCGCTCGTCGCTGATCGCCTGGATGGCGCGCACGCCGCAGGCGGCGCCCGCCCCCAGGCAGGAATGACGGGATCAGGCGGCGGACCTCACGGGAAAACCGCCGCCCATCCCATTCCTCAAGGTGCCGCGCAGTAGCGGCGAGTCACGACCGCGGGCTCCGGCTCGGCGCTGGACCACGCGCCGACACGGTTGACGGTTACCCGGCAGCTTGCATCCACGTTCAGCTTGAACACGGTCCACCACCGGGTCGAACCGGAGACTTCTCCCGAAGTCGGACCGAACACCGACAGCGAACCCTTGTTGTTGAGCTCGACACGAACCGGGGAGCCGGTCATGCCGGGATCATAGGTGCCCGAGTAGTTGTAGAGCGCGTAGGTGTAAGTGCCCACCATCAGCTTGCGGATGGTCACCACCTCGGGGCCGAAGCCAGTGGTGTCATCGACGTCCAGATTGACGAAGGGGTCGGTGCCCAGGCTGCCCTTGTTGGAGAAGTAGATCTCGGTGCCATCCGGCGTGAACAGGTGCGAATCCACGTCCAGGGGCCGGGCGCCCCAGGTCAGCTTGATGCTGATGGCGTCGGTCAGCGTCGTCAACGACAGGCATTCTGTCAGCGTGGTGTCCGCGGCGAACGGCCCCACCGACACGGTATTGGACAGTTTGACGCCCTGTTGCGCGAACAGCGTGGCCTTGCCGCCCTTCTTCATCGCGATGCGGAACTTGCCCTGGGCATCGGTACGCACGGACGACGAGCTGGAGTAATCGATGCCGTCCGAGGTCACCAGGATGTTCGCCAGCGACGATGCGCCCGCGTCGTCGGCCACGCAGCCGTTCACGTAGACCGTGTTCATCAGCTGGTCGGCATTCCAGTACGTGAAGTGGCTGACGGTGCCCTCGTAGTACTGGTCGGCGCCCGAACCGGCCAGCGTGGCCGAGCCTTCCTGCTTCCAGAAGCCGGTCGCCTCGTCGAAGTAGAACAGCGGAATCGTGGCGGGGTTGCTGGCGCTGCGGGTAGCGACCGGAATGCGGATGGTCGCGGTCTTGCCGGGCGCCAGGTTCAGGCGTTCACCCGCGGCGTTCTGCAGGGTCACGTTGATCGCGCCCCAGCTTTCCATGACGCCGGTGCCACCGCCGGCGGTCGCGACCAGGTACTGGCCGGGCATGGCGTTGACGTTCAGGGCCGGGTTCACCGCGTTCAGCGCGACCGAGACCCTGCCCGTGGCGGGCGTGCCGTTGGGACGGACCAGTCCGTTGGCAGGCAGCGAGACCGATGCCGGTGTGTTGGGCGCGGTCACGGTAATGGCCGTGGCGGCGTCGCCGCCGCCCGTCACGTCCACCGGCTGCAGTTCGACCGAAGCCATGCTGGTGGTCTGGTTGGCGACCACGGCGGCGGTGGGCAGGCCCTCGCCATAGCCGGTGGCGTTGACGCGGATCACCGTCCGGCTGGCGGGCGCGACACCGGCCAGTTCGAACTCGCCCTGGGCATTGGACGTGGCGCTGGCCGAGCCATTGGTGACGCGGGCGTTCTGGATGGCCTCGCCGGTCAGGCTGTTGATGACCTTTCCGGTTACCTTGCCGGTGGCCGTGGCCGGCGGCTCGGGGTTGGTGGGCGGTTCGGGATTGGTCGGCTGCCCCGGATTGGCGTTCGACGAGCCATCGCCGCCGCCGCATGCGGCCAGCACCAGCGACGCGCCAAGCGCCGCCAGCAGGGCCGGCAGCCGGGACTGGCCGACGCGCGCGCGGCCGCCCGCGGGGCTCTCGCCCAGCGTAGATTCGTGTTTCATGATTCCCCCTGTTTAGAATCCGCTGGCCTGACGGTCGGTCAGGCCAATTTTTGTTGTAAGCGTTTACTAGCGGCGAAAGTCTACAGAGGGAATGTGAGATGCACTCACTACGTTAACAATACATACATCTCTTGCAAATGCTCAGATAGACGAGGTTACGTGTTACCGGCTCCATGGCAGCGGCGCCGCGTTCATGCCCCAGTAGTAGCTCTTCTGGTTGGTGTATTCCAGGATCCCCAGCCGGCCCTTCTCGCGCCCCGTACCGCTCATTTTCACGCCGCCGAAGGGCGTGCTGACCGAGAACAGCTTGTAGGTGTTGACCCAGACGGTGCCCGTCTGCAGCGCGGCGCCCAGGCGCCAGGCCGTCTTGTAGTCTCCCGTCCAGATGCCCGAGGCGAGGCCGAACACGCTGTCGTTGCACTGGGCGATCAGGTCGGCCTCGTCGGTCCACGGCAGCAGCGCCAGCACCGGGCCGAAGATTTCCTCCTGGCACATGCGGGCCTCGTTGGGCAGGCCTTCGATCACGGTGGGCAGGTAGTAGCTGCCGCGCTCGTAGCCGGCGCCCGCGGGCCGCTGGCCGCCGGCCAGCACCCTGCCGCCCTCGTCCACACCCAGTTGCACATAGCGTTCCACCGATTCGCGATGGGCGCGGCTGACCAGCGGCCCCATCTGGGTCTGCTCGCTGGCCGGGTCCCCCACGCGCAGCGCCCGCACGCCCGCCAGCAGGCGTTCCTTGAAGGCTTCATACACGCTGGCGTGCACGAAGGCGCGCGACCCGGCAATGCACGATTCGCCCGACGAACTGAAGATGCCGTACAGCACGCCGGCCACCGCGTGGTCCAGGTCGGCGTCGGCGCAGACGATGGTGGGCGACTTGCCGCCCAGTTCCAGCGACGTCGGCATCAGGCGCTCGGCCGCCAGCCGGGCGATACCCAGGCCGACGGTGGTGCCGCCGGTGAAGGCGATGCGGCGGATCAGCGGATGGCGCACCAGCGCGTCGCCGACCACCGAGCCCTTGCCGGGCACCACGCTCAGGATGCCGTCGGGCACGCCCGCCTGCTGCGCGATGCGGGCCAGTTCGATGGCCATGCGCGGCGTGATCTCGGCGGGCTTGAACACGACCGCGCAGCCGGCCGCCAGGGCGGGCGCCAGCTTCTGCGCCTCGCTGGCGATGGGCGAGTTCCACGGGGTGATGGCGCCCACCACGCCCAGCGGCTCGTGCACGCTCATGCTGACGTAGTCGCCGCGGGACGGGGTGATGGTATCTTCCAACGTCTCGCAAGCCGCGGCGAAGAACTGGAAGGTGCCGGCCGCGCTGGCCACCAGCGCGCGCGTCTCGTTGATGGGCTTGCCATTGTCCAGGCGCTGCAGCTGCGCCAGTTCCTCGGCCCGGGCCCGGATGCCGGCGGCGATGCGGGACAGGATGGCGCCGCGCTCGTGCGGCTTCAGGCCGGCCCACTCGGGGCGCAGGCGCGCGGCCTCGGCGGCGCGCACGGCCTGGTCCACGTCGTCGGCGTTGGCCGCGTGCAGCGTGGCGACCTCGCTGCCGTCGGCGGGGTATTCGGTCACGTAACGGGGGCCCGAGGCGTCGCGCCAGGAGCCGGCGATCAGGGTCTGGATGTGTTCGGTCATGTCAGGGTTCCATGAAAGGCCGGGCGCTAGAAGGCCTGGGTATAGATCGCGAGCGCGTCGTCGCGGGTCAGGTCGCGGGGGTTGTTCATCAACAGGCGGTCCACGGTCATCGCCGCCTCGGCCAGCGCCGGCAGATCGGATTCGCCGACCCCCACGTCGCGCAGCCGCTGCGCAATGGGCGACGCCGTCACGTGGGCCTGCATGGCGGCGATGAAGGCCAGCGCCGCCTCGGCATCGGCCGCGTCGCGCAGGCCCGGATCCAGCGCGCGCGCCAGTTCGGCATACGCCGCTTCGGCCACCGGCAGGTTGAACCGCAGGATGGGGACCATGACCAGCGAATTGGCCAGTCCGTGCGGCACGTGGAAGTGGCTGCCCAGCGGATGGGCCAGCGCATGGATCGCGGCCACCGGGGCGTTGGCGAAGGCCATGCCCGCCAGCAGCGATCCCAGCAGCATGGCTTCCCGGCTGTCCAGATCGCCGCCCTGCCGCACCGCGCCGCCCAGGTGGCCGTGCAGCAGTTGCAGCGCGCGCATCGCCAGCATGTCCGACATGGGGTTCTTCTTGTGCCGGGTCGTATAGGCCTCGATGGCGTGGACCATGGCGTCGATGCCGGTCATCGCCGTGGGCCCGGGCGGCAGCGCCGCCGTCAGCGCGGCATCCAGCACCGCCACGTCGGGAAACAGCAGCGAACTGATCACGCCGCGCTTCTGGTGGTCGGGCGTGGAGACGACCGAGGTGGGCGTGACTTCGGACCCGGTGCCCGCGGTGGTCGGCACCTGGATCAGCGGCAGGCGCGGCCCGCGGGCGCGCTGCGGGCCGTAGATGTCGGCCAGCGGCTGCGGATTGGCCGCCAGCAGGGCCACCAGCTTGGCGGTGTCGAGCGAACTGCCGCCGCCCAGGCCGATCACGCAGTCGGCGCGGTCGTCGCGGGCGGCCTGCGCCGCCTCCAGCACCACGTGCTCGGGCGGGTCCGCCTGCACGCGGTCGTACACGGCCACGTGCAGGCCCGCGGCGCGCAGGGCCGCGGCGGGCGCATCGATCAGCCCGGCCGCGACCAGTCCGGGATCGGTAACGAGAAACGCGCGGCGGTGGCCGCCGGCCTGGAGGATCTGGGCCAGCCGGAGGGCGGCCCCGCGCTCGCAGACGATGCGAGGCGTGGTTTCGAAATGGAAGCTGGGCATGGACATCGGCTCCGTCCGGTCCGCGCGGGGCGGCCGGGGTGAGCACGGCCCTCACCCCATGCGCGGTGATGCGGAAAGCAGGAAGAAGGGACGGCCGGCGCGCGGCGCGCCGGCCGGGACGCGGATCAGTACGCCGAGATCTTGGTCTTGGCGATCAGGTCGCCGAAGTTCTTGTATTCGGTGCGCAGCGCGTTGCCGAGTTCTTCGGGCGTGGTCGCCACGCTTTCGAAGCCCATCGCCTGGATGCGCTCGATCGAAGCGGGCTTCTTCAGGCTCTTGTTGATCTCGGCGTTCAAGCGCTTGATCACGTCGGCCGGGGTGCCGGCCGGGGCGAACACGCCGTGCCAGCCGCTGACCTTCTCCAGCTCGGGCAGGCCGGCTTCGCGGAAGGTGGGCACGTCGGGCAGGGCGGCGGCGCGCTTGGGTCCGATCACCGCCAGGGCCTTGAGCTTGCCCGACTTGACGTGCACGGCGCTGCCCGAATCGAAGGTGAAGTCCACCTGGCCCGCCAGCAGGTCCTGGATGGAAGGCGCCAGGCCCTTGTAGGGCACGTGGGTCGCGTCGGTATGGGTTTCCAGGTTCAGCAGCGCGCCGGCCACGTGCGGGAACGAGCCGTTGCCGGTGGACGAGTAGTTCAGCTTGCCCGGGTTGGCCTTCATCTTCTCGATCAGGCCCTTGACGTCCGAGACGCCCACCTTGGGGTTGACCAGCAGCGCCATGTTCAGGCCCGCCGTCATCGCCACCGGGGCGAAATCCTTGATCGGGTCGAACGGCACGTTCTGCATCACGTACGGGCCCAGGGCCAGCGTGCTCGACGCCAGCATCAGCAGCGTGTAGCCGTCCGCCGGAGCGCGGCGCACGTAGTCGGCGGCGATGTTGCCGTTGGCGCCCGGCCGGTTCTCGACCACGAATTGCTTGCCCAGCGACTCGCCCATGTCCTTGGCGACCATGCGCGCGATCGCGTCGATGGTGCCGCCGGCCGGCACCGACACCACGATGGTCACGGGCTTGGACGGGAAGGTGTCGGCCATCGCGGCCACGGGAACCAGGGCCGACACGGCCACCACGGAAAACAGCTTGCGCATCATCACATCGATCTCGTAAAGGGTTGGACAGCGACGGCCGGCCTGCCAAGTCTGGGCGTTCCGGCTCGTCCATGCTGAAATTGTAGGCAGCGGCGATGTGTGACAATGGCATTTCTTGTTAACCAGAGGTTAACAATTTCCCACCTGCCCGTTGCCGGGCCACGAACCGCTTCCACACCGTGTCACGCCTCCTGAACAGCCGCCATTTCCAGATCTTCGCCACCCTCATGCGCAGCCGCGGCATGGGCGAGGCCGCGCTGCGGCTGGGCATATCCAAGGCAGCGGTCAGCAAGACCCTGCGGCTGATGGAGCGGGAAACCGGCGTCGCGCTGTTCACGCTGGCGCACGGACGCCTCGAGCCCACGGCCGCGGCGCGCCGGCTGCTGCCACGCGCCGAGCAGGCGGCCAAGCACCTGGAATGGGCGCTGGACGAGGCCTATGCGCTGGACCAGGGGTCGGTGCGTACCGTCATCGTCGCGGCGCACGCCCCGCCGCTGATCGCCATCCTGCCCAGCGCCATCCAGCGCTTCAAGGAAAGCCATCCCGACGTCAACGTGCACCTGCGCGTGGAAGGCCCGCCCAAGGTGCTGGAGTCGGTGGCCCACCACGAGGTGGACCTGGGCGTGACCAATCCGCCCGCGCCCAACACGGCCAGCAGCGTCGACCTGTGCGAACGCCACACGATCTCCGAGGACCTGCTGGTGGCCGCCCTGCATCGGCGCCATCCGCTGGTGGCCAAGTCCGTGGTTCGTCCGGAAGACCTGGTGGGCGCCACCGTCATCGCCCTGCCCGAGGAATCGCCCACTTCCATCCTGGTGCGCGCCACCTTGCAGGAAGCGGGCGTCAGCGTGCCCAAGACCATCTTCGCCAGCACGTCCATGGGCGTATGCGCGCTGGTGCAGCAGGACGTGGGCATCGGCCTGATCAATCCCATGCTGCTGTCCACCGGCATCTTCCCCGACGTCGTCACCCGGCCGTTCCGGCCCCGCATCGAACTGTGGACCGAGATCTACTATTCGTCCATCCGGCCGCTCAGTCCCGAGGCGCGGGCGCTGGCCACCTATATCGAGGAAGCGGCCTCGGCGCTGCGCGGGCACGCGCCGCTGGGCAAGCCCACGCCGGACTGAAAAAGGCCGTCCTCAGCCGCAGCGTATCGCCGTCACGGCCTCGCGCCGATTGACCTCGACGTTCACCCGGAACGGATTGAACTCCATGGTGATGGCCTGCCCCGGGCGCAGCACGCGCGCGCTGCCGGCACCCGAGGCCTTGCGGGCCTCCTCGATCAGTACCGAGCTGAGTTGCTGGCCGACCAGGGACTGGGCCGCGTCGGCCTGGCATTGTCCCTGCGGCGCCTGCGCCGCGGGCTGGGAATCGGCGGCGGGCGCGGGGGCGGCGCAGCCGGCGGCAAAGGCCAGCGTGGCAACGGCAAAGGCGCTCCGGATCATGGGTTCTCCTTGTGGGGGATCATCGATAGAACAGCGTGGGCGGCATCCCGAAATGCCGGCGGAACATCGCTGCGAAGGCGCTCTGGCTCTGGTAGCCGTGATCGAGCGCGACGTCGACCACTTTATCACCCCGCGCCAGGCGCTCCAGCGCGGCCAGCAGGCGCACCTGCTGGCGCCAGTAGCCGAAGCGCATGCCCGTCTGCTGCTGGAACAGGCGGTGCAGCGTGCGGGCCGACATGCCGGCGCCGGCGGCCCAGGCATCGACCGTGCGGCCGTCGTCCGGCGCCTCGGTCAGCCGCTGGCACACCGCGCGCAGGCGCGGGTCCGAGGGCAGCGGCAGGTGCAGCGGCAAGACCGGCAGCGCCCGCAGTTCATGCAGCAGCAGCCCCCTCAGGCAACTGGCCCGCGACGCCGGCCCGTCGCCCGGCGGCAGGTCGATGGCGGCCAGGATCAGTTCGCGCAGCAGCGGCGGGATGCCCAGCACGCAGCTGCCCTGCGGCAACTGCGCTCCCGCATCGGCCGCGACGAACACGGTCCGCATCTTCACGTCGCCGCTCATGCGCACCTGGTGCGCGATCCCGGCCTCCAGCCACACGCCGCGCGTGGGCGGCACCACCCAGCGGCCGCCCTGGGCGTCGATGCACATCACGCCTTCGATCGCATAGAGCAACTGGCCGTGGGCATGGCTGTGCGGGGCGATCACGTGCCCGTGGGGATAGTCCGCGGCAATGGCGGTGACGGGCACGCCGGCCCGAGCCGAATCACGCAGATGGGCATCGACATCCATGGAATGTCACTTTTTAGATAACTGACTTCATATTAGCGTGAGACAGCCGACCGGGTAGCGCGGAGCATGAAGCTTCCTCTCTTTCCGGAGCCTTTTCGATGTCCCCCGCCGCGTATCTCTTCCCCTTCCTGGCCATCGTCTTCTGGGCCGGCAACGTGATCGTGTCCAAGATGGCGGCCTCGGCCATCGCGCCCACCGCCATCACGTTCTACCGGCTGGTGCTGGCCATCGCGCTGCTCAGCCCTTTTCTCGTGCGCCCCATCTGGCGCAACCGCGACGCCATCCGGCGCCACTGGTGGCAACTGGCCATAGGCGGCCTGTTGTCCATGGCGCTGTTCCAGGCCTTGTCCTACCGCGCCGCGGAAAGCACCACGGCCACCAACATGGCCATCGTCACGGCGCTGATCCCGCTGTTGACGGCGATCCTGAGCGCGGCGCTGCTGGGCGATCCCGTCACCCTGGGCATGGCGGTGGGCGGCGTGCTGTCGTTCGGCGGCATCCTGTACCTGGTCGGCCATGGCGACATCGGCGCGGTGCTGGCGCAGGGCGCCCACCTGGGCGACGTGCTGATGCTGTTCGCCGCGCTGGCCTACTCGCTGTACGGCGTGCTGCTCAAGCGCTGGCGGATGGCCATCCCCGCCTGGCAATCGACCTACATGCAGGCGGCCTTCGCGCTGGTGTTCATGTTCCCGCTGTTCCTGGCCCTGCCCGCCGGCACCGCCATGCTGGACGCCAGGACCGTGCCGCTGATCGCCTACGCCGGCATCTTCTCGTCCATCATCCTGACCTTCTTCTGGATACAGGGCGTGAAGCTGCTGGGCCCCAACCGCTGCGCGATCTTCATCAACCTGCTGCCGGTGCTGACCGCGGGCCTGGCTATCGCCCTGCTGGACGAACCCATGCGCGCCTACCACGTGATCGGCGGCGGCATCAGCCTGGCCGGCGTGCTGATCGCGCAGACCGTGCAGCGGCCGCTGTTCGCCGTGCGGACATCGCTGGCGCGCTGAGGCGGCCGGGTCAGGCGTCGCCGTCCCGGGCCCGCACCAGGCGCAGCAACGTGATCTCGGACGGCACGCCGAAGCGCATGGGCGGACCCCAATAGCCCGTGCCGCGGTTCACATACACCCACATGCCGTCCTGGCGATGCAGCCCCGTCACGAACGGCTGCTGCAGCGGCACGAGGAAATTCCAGGGCAGGAACTGCCCGCCGTGCGTATGGCCCGACAACTGGAGATCGAATCCCGCCGCGGCGGTGGCCGCCGCGCTGCGCGGCTGGTGGGCCAGCACCACGCGGGCGCCGGCATCGGCCGGCGCGCCGTCGATCGCACGTTGCGGATCGCTGCGGTGCGCCGGATCGAACTGGTGGGCGCTGTAATCGGTAATGCCGGCCACCACCAGTTCCTGGCCCGCATGGCGCAGCACCGCGTGCTCGTTCAGCAGCACCCGCATGCCCATGTCGCGCAGCGCCTCCACCCAGGCGTGCGCGCCCGAGTAGTATTCGTGGTTGCCGGTCACGAAGAAGGTTCCGTGGCGCGACGCCAGCTCCGCCAGGGGCCGCGCGTGCGGCGCGAGATCGGCCACGCTGCCGTCGACCAGGTCGCCGGTGATCGCCACCATGTCCGGCCGCAGCTGGTTGACCGCGTCGACGATGCGCCGCACGTAGGGCGCGCGGATGGTGGGCCCGACATGGATGTCGCTGATCTGTGCGATGGTGAATCCGTCCAGCCCGGCGGGCAGCCCCCGCAGCGGAATGTCGACGCGCACCACGCGCGCCACGCGGCGGGCACCGACGAAGCCGGCCACCGACATCAGCAGCGAAGCCGCCACCACGAACAGGGCCGACGGCGCCTCCAGCACCGCGTGCCCGCCTCCGGCGCCGAACCACGCCATCGCGGACGCGCCGGCCAATACCAGGTCGCGCAGCAGCGTCAGCACGAACAACGACGAGAACAGGCCCATGCACAGCAGCCCCAGCCAGATCGCGCCCAGCAGCAGGCGGCCGGCCGAGCGGCGCCGCGCGAGCATGCTGGTGGGAATCAGCACGGCGGACAATGCCAGCACGACGCTCAGCGCCGGCGCCAGGCCCGGCACCGCGCCCAGGTCGGGCACGAGGCGCAGCCATACGTAGGCGTGCACCAGGCCGATCAGGCCGAAGAAGTAAAACCTGTGCAGGGCGCGCCGCTGGCTCATGCCACGGGCTTGCGGGCGCGCCCGCGTGTCACGCCGCCGCCGTCCCGCGCCGCGCCGGCGAGGCGAAGCGATACACGGCCAGCGTGCTGCGCCAGCCCGGCAGCCACGAGATCTCGTGGGCGTCGGCGAAGGTCGCACGGGCCAGGATGCGCAGGCCGAGCTTGGCGGCCAGCGCCTCGAAGTCCTTCAGCGTGCACAGGTGGATGTTGGGCGTGTTGTACCACTGGTAGGGCATCTGGCCGGTCACGGGCATGTGCCCGCGCAGGATGGACAGGCCGTGGGTCCAATGGCCGAAATTGGGGAAGGAGACGATGCCCTCGCTTGCCACGCGCGCCATCTCGAGCAGGATGCGCTCGGTGTTGTGCACGGCCTGCAAGGTCTGCGACAGCACCACCGTGTCGAAGCGGCCGTCCTCGAACAGCGCGAGGCCGTCCTCCAGGTTCTGCTGGATAACGTTGACGCCCTTGCGCGCGCATTCGATCACGTGCTGGTCGCTGATCTCGACCCCGACGATGCGGGCCCGCTGCGCGTCGCGCAGGTGGGCGAGCAGCGTGCCGTCGCCGCAGCCCAGGTCCAGCACGCGCGAGCCGTCGGCGATCCAGCCCGCGATGCGGGCCAGGTCGGGGCGCAGGGAAGCGGCGTTGCGGTTCATCGCGCGCCTCCCGCCGCGCCCAGCCCCAGTTGGCGGGCCACGCGGTCGAAATAGCCCCGCACCACCGAGTGGTAGCGGGCGTCGTCCAGCAGGAAGGCATCGTGGCCGTGCGGCGCCTCGATCTCGGCGTAGGTGACCGGACGGCCGTTGCGCAGCAGCGCCTGCACGATCTCGCGCGAACACGAGGGCGGGAAACGCCAGTCGGTGGTGAACGAGGTCAGCAGGAACTCGGCCTGCGCCGGCGCGAGCGACCGCGCCAGGTCGCCGCCAGCCTGCTTGGCCGGATCGAAATAGTCCAGCGCCCGCGTGATCAGCAGATAGGTGTTGGCATCGAAGTACTTCGAGAACTTCTCGCCCTGGTAGCGCAGGTAGGACTCCACCTCGAATTCCACGTCGTAGCCGTAGCGGAACGCGCCGTCGGCGCCGGGCGAACGCTGCGCGCGCCCGAACTTCTCGGCCATGTCTTCGCCCGACAGGTAGGTGATGTGGCCGATCATCCGCGCCACCGACAGGCCGTTGCGCGGCACCGTGCCATGGGCATAGAAATCCCCGCCGTGGAACTCGGGATCGGTGATGATGGCGCGCCGCGCCACTTCGTTGAAGGCGATGTTCTGCGCCGACAGCCGGGGCGTGCTGGCGATGACCACGCAATGCGCCACGCGCTCGGGATAGGTGATGGCCCAGCTCAGCGCCTGCATGCCGCCCAGCGATCCGCCCATGACCGCGGCGAAGCGGGCAATACCCAGCCGGTCGGCCACGCGGGCCTGCGCATGGACCCAATCCTCGACCGTGACCACGGGGAACGAGGCGCCGTAGGGTCGTCCGGTGCGGGGATCGATGCTGGCGGGCCCGGTGGATCCGAAGCAGGAACCCAGGTTGTTGATCCCGATCACGAAGTAGCGATCGGTGTCCAGCGGCTTGCCCGGCCCCACCATGTTGTCCCACCAGCCGACGTCGGACGGATCGTCGGCCGACACGCCGGCCACGTGGTGCGAGGCGTTCAGCGCATGGCAGACCAGCACCGCGTTGGAGCGATCGGCGTTCAGGCGGCCGTAGGTCTCGATGGTGAGCGAATACGGACCGAAGGCCGTGCCGCTGGCCAATTGCAGCGGCTCGTCGAACGTCATGGCCTGCGCCTGGACGACACCGACGGAATCGGGACCGATGGGAGGAGATGCGGGGGTGTCGAGAAAGGCGGTCAACGCCTCTTCGAGATGCGAATCGGAAGACACGATGGACGGAGCTCTTTAGCTGGATTTATCAGGCGCCCGCAAGCGGACCAGGCAAATCGGCGCCAATGAAAGTTACGGGGGATTGTAGCATCCGACCCGGCGCGGCCTGCCGCGGACGGCCCTACAGCAGGCCTTGCAGGATGGCCTGGGCCACCGCCGCCTGCTTGTTGTTGACCTTGAGCTTGGCGAAGGCGTTGCCCAGGTGGAAGTTCACGGTGCGCTCGCTCAGCCCCAGGATCTGGGCGGTCTCGCCGCCGGTCTTGCCCACCGAGGCCCAGCGCAGGCATTCCTGCTCGCGCCCGGAAAGCCGGATGGGCACCGGCGCCCGGTCCTGGCAAGGAAGCCGCAGATAGGCGTCCAGCAGCAGCGACGCGGCATGATTGCCCAGGTCCGCCAGCTGTGCCCGGGTATAGCGCCCGGCGGCCGCGTCGGCGGAGCCGAACAGCAGGGCAAGACAGGCGACCGTATCGCCGGGGCGCAGCCCTTCGGCCACCAGGAACAGCGCGCTGTGGGCCTCCAGGCGCCGCAATTCGTCGTGGGAAGGCGATGCCTGGCCGTCGTCCAGCGCCCGCCGGCAGGCGCGCAACTGGCCGGCAGGCCAGCCGGCGGATTGGATCAGGGGCGGAAACTCGGGGCGGAACCCTTCCCACCACCGCCGGGCATCCTCGGCCAGCCAGCGCAGGACGTTGCCGTCGGGCGTGCGCTGGACGATGCCGAACGCATGATGCGCCGCGCCCAGCCCGTTGGCGAACTCGCGGGCGACCCTGCCGATGTCCCTCTCGCTGGAGGCCCCGATCAGCGGACGCAGCGACCGCAACACGCGGGTCGTGGTCTCGTTGCCTTCCACGCCCCGGGCCTCGGGACCCTGCGGCGCTTCCGATGTCACGAATGCGGGTCTCGTCATTCCATCGTGAATGTCACATTTGGTAACATTCTATGATGAACTGACGGCCTTGTGAATCGGCCCGTGCAGCGGCAAAACGCCTGGAAAGGCGTGCCGCTACTGATTCAGCAGCGACAGGTCCATTTCCGACGCGCGGTTCAGGACCGCGGCCACCTTGGTCCGCAGCGCATTCGAATGGGCGTGCAGGATCTCGCGCTTGACGTCCAGCAACTGCTGCGGATGCATGGAGAACTGCGTCAGCCCCAGGCCCAGCAGCAGCCGCGTCAGCTCGGTGTCGCCCGCCATCTCGCCGCACACCGATACCGATTTGCCGGCGCGCGAGCCCGCGTTGATGGTGTTGGCCACCAGCCGCAGCACCGCCGGGTGCAGCGAGTCGTACAGCCCCGCCACGTCGGGGTCCGCCCGGTCGATGGCCAAGGTGTACTGGATCAGATCGTTGGTGCCGATGGACAGGAAATCGAAGGCCTCGACGAAGGGCTCGATGGCGATCGCCACGGCCGGGATCTCGACCATCGCCCCCACCAGGATGTTCTGGCCGTAGGCCTGGCCGCGCGCGTCGAGTTCGTGCCTGGCGGCGGCGATGGCGGCATAGGACGCGCGCGCCTCGCGCAGGTGGGCCACCATGGGGATCAGTATCCGCACCGGCCCGTGGGCCGAGGCGCGCAGGATCGCGCGCAACTGCGTGGCGAACAGTTCGGGGTGGGCCAGGCAGTAGCGGATCGCCCGCAGGCCCAGCGCCGGATTGGTGGCCACGGTGGCCTCGCCGTCCAGCGTCTTGTCGGCGCCGATGTCCAGCGTCCGGATGGTGACCGGACGTCCCGCCATCGTGCGTACCA
The DNA here is from genome assembly GCF_038066655.1 of Pigmentiphaga sp. YJ18. Classification (NCBI taxonomy): domain Bacteria; kingdom Pseudomonadati; phylum Pseudomonadota; class Betaproteobacteria; order Burkholderiales; family Alcaligenaceae; genus Pigmentiphaga; species Pigmentiphaga sp. YJ18. The sequence goes on from NZ_JBBUKU010000001.1 coordinate 552,987, forward strand.
CCGAGGCATAGGCCTCGTACTGTTCGTCTTCGCCGGGCAGGTCGTCACGCCCCATGAACAGGAATTCGCTGCGGAACAGCCCGATGCCCTCGGCGCCGGCATCCACCGCCGCCTGCGCCTCTTCGGGCAGCTCGATGTTGGCCAGCATGGACACGACCACGCCGTCCAGCGTGATGGCCGGCACGTCGCGCAGCGTCGCCAGCGTGGCCCGCTCGCGGGCGTAGTCGGCCTGGCGGGCGCGGTACTCGGCCACGACGCGCGGTGGCGGATTGACCAGCAGCACGCCGGCCTCGCCATCGACGATGACCATGTCGCCGTCGCGCAGCAGCGTGCGCGCCGCGCCCAGCGCCACCACGGCCGGCACGCCCATGCTGCGGGCGACGATGGCCGTGTGCGAGGTCGCGCCGCCCAGGTCGGTGGTGAAGGCCGCGAAGCGCGCGCCCCGCAGCTTGAGCATGTCGGCGGGCGCGATGTCGTGGGCCACGACGACGAGCGGATCGCCATGGTCGTCGATGGCCGAACCCTTCAAGCCGCGCGGCCGCCCGTTGGCCTCGGCCAGCGCATGCAGGATGCGCTCGATCACTTGGCGCACGTCGCCGCCCCGCTCGCGCATGTACTCGTCTTCCATCTGCGCGAACTGCTCGGCCAGGGCCTGGCCCTGGGCGGTCAGCGCCCATTCGGCGTTGTAGTGGCGGGAACGGATGATCTCCAGCGGCTCGAGCGAGATCATCGCGTCGGCCAGGATCATGCTGTGCACCTGGAGGATGGCGCCCAGTTCGCGGGGTACGTCGGGGGGAAGATGGTCGGCCAGCTGGGCCAGTTCGTCGGAAGCGGCGCGGATGGCGGCGGCCAGGCGTGCGCACTCGGCCTCCACCTCCTCTTCATCGATACGATAGTGGGATACCTCTAGGGCGGCCGCGCCGATGACCACGGCGCGGCCGATGGCATAGCCGCGCGACACCCCCAGTCCGTGCAAGGCCAGCATCGAGGTTTCCATAGGCTACTCGGCCTCGCCGAACTTCTGCGCGAACAGCGCCTGGATCTGGTCCAGGGCCTCCTGAGCGTCCTCGCCCTCGGCATCGACGGTCACCTTGGTGCCGATGCCCGCCGCCAGCATCATGACGCCCATGATGCTCTTGGCGTTGACGCGGCGCGAGCCGCGCGCGATATGGATTTCGCTGCGGAACCGGCTGGCGAGCTGGGTCAGCTTGGCGGATGCCCGCGCGTGCAGGCCCAGCTTGTTGATAACGGCGATGTCGATGCTCGGCATGGTCAATGGTCTTCAGGTTCGCCGTCGACGCGCAAGACGCCTTGCGTGCCGCCAGCCAGGGCGCGCTGCGCCAGATCATCAAGGGAAAGGTGGCGGTAAGGCAAGGTGCGCAGCAACATCGGTATGTTGACGCCGGCCAGCACGGTGGTGGGCGTCCCCAGCCGCGACGCCTCGCGCGCCGCCCGGTCGGTCTGGTTGGCGGGCGTGGCGCCCACCACGTCGGTCAGTACCAGCACGCCCTCGCCGGCCGCCGCGGATTCGATGCGCTCGAGCACCGCGCGGAACATCTGGTCGGGATCCTCGTCGTTGCCGGCATCGTAGGCCAGCACGCCGGACAGTTCGCCGAAGATGTGCGAAGCGCAGGAAAGGAGCGACGAAGCCAGCGGTTCGTGCGCGACGATGACGACGCCGGTCATGCCGATCTCGCCTCCGGCTTCGCGGCGACGGCGTCCTCGAGCGCGCGCGCGAACATCGCGCCGACGTCGAAGCCGGTCTGCTCGGTGATTTCGCAGAACGTGGTCGGGCTGGTCACGTTGATCTCGGTGACGTAGTCGCCGATCACGTCCAGGCCCACCAGCAGCAGGCCCCGCGCGGCCAGTTTCGGCCCCAGTTCGCGGGCGATGGCCAGGTCGCGGTCGGACAGCGGCTGCGCCACGCCCCGGCCGCCGGCGGCCAGGTTGCCGCGGGTCTCGCCCGCCTGCGGGATGCGCGCCAGGCAATACGGCACGGGTTCGCCGCCGATCAGCAGCACCCGCTTGTCGCCCTGCAGGATCTCGGGAATGTAGCGCTGCGCCATGATGCTGCGCTGGCCATTGTCGGTCAGCGTCTCGAGGATGGCGTTCAGGTTGGCTTCCCGGGGCGCCAGCCGGAAGATCCCGGTGCCGCCCATGCCGTCCAGCGGCTTGACGATGACGTCGTGGTATTCGTTGTGGAAAGCCCGCAGGCGAGCCATGTCGCGCGTCACCAGCGTCGGCACCGTCAGGTGCGGGAATTCGGCGATGGCCAGCTTCTCGGGGTGGTTGCGGATCGCCGCGCCGGAATTGAACACCCGCGCGCCCTGGGCCTCGGCCCGCTCCATCAGGTGGGTGGAATACACGTATTCCATGTCGAAAGGCGGGTCTTTGCGCATCAGTACCGCGTCGAAGGCGGTCAGCGGCTGGTCGCCCTCGGGGCCTTCCTTCCACCAGTCATGTGCGTGCAGGTCGGCATCCGGCACCAGTTCGAGGGGCCGGGACGCCGTGCGCACCGCGCCGTCGATGACGTAGAGATCGCCCTGCATCGCCACGCTCAGCCTATGGCCGCGGGCCACGAGGGCTCGCATCATCGCCACGGAGGTGTCCTTGTAGGCCTTGAGCGCGGGAAGCGGGTCAATAATGAAAAGTACGTGCATGGATGGCCTTGAATGCCCGCCGGACGCGGGCGCGGAAACGAATACTGATTCTAGCAAGCCGGCGCGGGCGCCGCCGAACCGTCCGCGTACCGGAAAGGCGCCGGCTGGCGCGACCGGTCATACACCGGCCGCCCCGCCACGTAGGTGGCGCGCACCGCCCGGTCGTCGCCCAGTGTCATCAGCACGAACAGGCGCTCCATCAGGTCGGTGCAATAGCGCATCCGGAAGTCCATCAAGGGCGTAGATTTCAGGTCCAGCACCGCCAGGTCGGCCTCGTAGCCCGGCTCGATGGCCCCCAGGCGGTCGTCCAGGTACAGCGCGTGCGCGCCGCCCCGGGTCGCCAGGTAGAACGCGTGGACGGCGGTCAGCCGCGTCTGGTTCAGGGCCGCCACCTTGTAGGCCTCGTTCAGCGTCTGCAACTGCGAGAAGGCCGTGCCCCCGCCTATGTCCGTGCCCAGCCCCACCCGCACCGGCCGGTCGGCCCGCTTGGCGTCGAACACCCGGAACAGGCCGCTGCCCAGGAACAGGTTGGAGGTCGGGCAGTGCGCCAGCGCCGACCCGGACCGATGGCAGGCGCACAATTCGTCCTCCGACACGTGCACCGCGTGCGCGAAGATGGCCCGCGGCCCCGCCAGACCGGCGCGCCGGTAGACCTCGAAGTAGTCGCAGCAGTCCGGGAACAGCTCGGCGACCCAGCCCACCTCGCCCAGGTTCTCGCTCAGGTGGGTCTGCATGTAGGTGCCGGGATGCTCGCGCCACAGGCGGGCCGCCGACTCCAGCTGCGCCTGGGACGAGGTCGCCGCGAAGCGCGGAGTGATGCAATACAGCTGGCGCCCGTTGCCGTGCCACCTGCCGATCAGGTCCCGGGAGTCCTCGTAGCCGCCTTGCACCGTGTCCCGCAGCGCCTCCGGCGCGTTGCGGTCCATCAGCACCTTGCCGGCGATCATGCGCGTGTCGAATCGCTGCGAGGCCTGGAAGAAGGCGTCCACCGACCCGGGATGCACCGTGCAGTACACCGCCGCCGTCGTCGTGCCCGCCCGCAGCAGCTCGCGCAGGAACAGCTCGCTGACCATCGCGGCGTGCGCCGGGTCGGCGAACTGCTGCTCGGTCACGAAGGTGTACTTGTTCAGCCACTCCAGCAATTGCTCGCCGAAGGCGCCGATCATCTGGGTCTGCGGGTAATGGATATGGGTATCGACGAAACCCGGCAGGATCAGCGCGTCCGGATAGTGCGCCACCGGCATGGAGCCTTCGACCGAGGCGCGCAGCCGGTCGTAGGGGCCGGCTTCCGCGATGCGTCCGTCCTCGATCACCACCAGCGCATCGGGCAGGTGGGTGTACGAAGCGTGCGGATCCGACAGGAAAGGGTCGGCATGGAAACTCAGCGTGGCGCCGCGCAGGGCGTGGCGGCCGGGGCCGAAGCGGGAGTCGGGGGCGTCAGGGCCCGGGCGGGAGCGGGTCATAGGCATCCTCGGGTTCGTCGGCGGGCAGGTCCCCGGATGTCGGCGCGGCGGGCCGCTCGCCTATCTGCTGCCGCCACATCGCATAGTAAAGGCCCTTGCCTTCCAGCAACCGGGCATGGCTGCCGTGCTCCACGATACGCCCTTTTTCCAGCACGAAGATGGTGTCGGCCTGCATCACCGTCGACAGCCGGTGCGCGATCAGGATCGTGATCTGCGTGCGGCGCGCGCAGATGCGCCGCACCGTCTCGTTGATCTGTTCCTCGGTCAGCGAATCCAGCGCCGAGGTCGCCTCGTCGAAGATCAGCAGCCGGGGCTGGCGGATCAACGCGCGGGCGATCGACAGGCGCTGCTTCTCGCCACCCGACAGCTTCATGCCCATCTCGCCTATGGCCGTGTCCAGCCCGTCCGGCGACTTGGTCAGCAGATAGGCGCAGGAGGCCTGCTCCATCGCCGCCACCATTTCCTCGTCGGTGGCGTCGGGCTTGACCAGCCGCAGGTTCTCGCGGATCGTGCCGGCGAACATGTGCGCTTCCTGTGTCACGAATCCGATCTGCCGCCGGACGCGGTTGAAGCGCAGCGCCGTCGTGGGCTGGCCGTTGTACGACACCGTCCCGCCGGCCGGCGGATACAGCCCCACCAGCAGCTTCACCAGGGTCGACTTGCCCGAGCCCGACGGCCCCACGAACGCGATCGTGTCGCCCAGTTGCGCCTCGAACGACACGTCTTCCAGCGCGTAGTCCGGCGCCCCCTTGTGGCGAAAGCAGACCTGCTCGAAACGCACGTCCCGCACCGGCCCCACGTCCACCGCGCCCGGCGGCCGCCGCTCCACGGGCTTTTTCATCAGCGCGCCGAAGTTCAGCAGCGAGGCGTCCACCTCGCGATAGGCCAGGATGATGTTCCCCAGTTCCTGCAAAGGCGCGAAGATCGCCACCGAAATGAACTGCATCGCGATCAGCTCGCCAGGGCTCAGCACTTCGCGGAAGATCAGCCACAGCAGCGCGAACAGGATGGACAGCCGCAACAGGCTCAGCGTCATGCCCTGCAGGAAGGACAGCACCCGTATCCGCTTGACCTTCTCCATTTCGAGCGCGAAGATCGCCGCCGTCTGCGCCTGCAGGCGGCGGATTTCCGGATAAGTCAGCCCCAGACTCTTGATCAGCTCCACATTGCGCAGGGACTCCGTGATGAAGCCCGAATTGCGGTTCGTCTCGCGCACGATGGAACGCTGCTGGGTCTTGATCTCGCGGCTGAGCAAACCGGTCAGGCCGCCCAGCAGCAGCACGCCGACCAGGAACACCGGCACCAGCAGCCAGTTCTTCGTGACCGAATACCAGGTCAGGAACCCCACCCCCACCACCGCCGCGAACACCGTGTTGATGAAGGTGTTGATGAAACGCTCGCTGTCGGCCCGGACCTTCTGCAACAGGGACAGGATCTCGCCGCTGCGCAGGTCCTCGAACTCCTGGAAGCGCAGGCGCAGCACCTGCCGCAGGCCGTCATTGAAAAGATGCGTGCCCAGCTTCTGCACCACCAGCCGGGTGGTGTATTCCTGCAGGGCGCGGGCCAGCCGGGACAGGATGGCGATCCCCACCGCCAGGGCCAGCAGCCCCAGCACGCCGCTGACCAGCTCGTGTTCGGTCTTGCCGGCGCGATTGATCGCGTACTCGTCGATGATGCGCCCGAAGATGATGGGATCGACCAGGGCCAGGACCTGCGAGGCGCCCGCCAGCAGCAACGCGACGAAGGCCAGGGAGCGGTGGGGCTTGAGGTAGGTCCACAGGAGGTACATGCAGGTCCCCGGAGCGGCATCAAGGGCGAAATCCGTGCCAACCCGAAGCATACCTGCGTCCAGCCATGAAAACCGCCACGGCCCGGCGGCACCGGCCGCCCGCCACGCCCGTCCGCGTGCCTACGGCCTTGCCTTGCTCAGCAGTCGGCCGGCCAGGAAATCGATGGCATCGCCCAGGCGCTCGCCTTCCAGCGCGCGATGCGGTCCCGGGTACGCGACCAGCCGCTTGTCCCGCGAGCCCAGGGCGTCGAACAGCCGCGCCGTACCTTCCCGATCGAAGAACTCGTCGTCCCATTGCTGGGTGAACCAGATCGGACATTCGATCCGCGCGGCGAACCCGGCAAGATGGTCGCTGGCCGCGTAATTGGCGCTCCACAGACCGATGGCCGCCGCTTGCACGCGGCGATCCGACGCCAGGTAGGGAATGCCGTAGGCCGTACCCATCGAAACGCCGATATAGCCGACCGGCAAGCCCTCCCACCCGCGCGTTGCCGTCAGATGGTCGAGCGCGGCAGTCATTTCCCGCGCCATGCTCGTCCTGCCCAGCCCAGTCCGCCAAGCCGCGCGGAAATACCGCCGGGCGGCCTCCGGATCCCGGCTTCCGTCGGGGCTGCGTTCCCCGTGCACCGGGCCGTCTATAGCCAGCACGGCCATCCCCCGAGGCACGAGCCGGTCGACGATGGCAAGGACCGCGTCGGCTTCCTTGTGGCCGCTGCCCCCGTGGCAGGCTTGGACGATGGCACTGGGCCGTTTTTCGGGCGTCCATAACGCAGCCGAAATCGAGGCGCCATCGTGAGCGAAACCATAGCGTTCGAGCATGATCGCCTGCCGATCCGGGTCAGTTGATGAACCCGTTGGTGGCCTTGACCACGACGGCCCACCGCTGGACTTCCTCGCCGATTTTCATCCCGAACTGATCCGGCGAACTCTCCGCCACCGCGATCCCCAGTTTCTTGAACTGGGCCTGGATCCGGTCACTGCGCAACGCCGCTCGCAGGGCCTGGGAAAGTCGCTGCACGATAGCGGGATCGGTGTCTTTCGTCGTCACCAGCCCAAGAAATCCGGGGGCGATGAATTCCGGCACGGTCTCGGCCGCGGCCGGAATTTCGGGAAAATATGGCGACCGCTCACCGGAACTGGTCAGCGCCACCACCCTCACCCTACCGTCGGCCACGTACGGAAGCACCGTCTCCGCCGCCACCATCATGGCGTCGATCCTGCCAGCCACGAGGTCCGTCAGCGCCGGGGCGTTCCCCTTGTACGATATGGTCGCGAAATCGGTGCGGCTGGTCATCGCGAAGTATGCGGCGGTAGGCCCGGCACCGGCCACGGCGAAATTGACCTTGCCCGGATGCCGCCGCATGTAGGCAACCATTTCCGCGAGATCCTTGGCGGGGAAATCGGGACGCACGACCAGGAAATTCGCGCTTCGACCGACTTCGCCCACCGGGGCGAAATCCTTCTCGAGGTCATAGTCGATCTGGCGATAGGCTGTCTTGTTCAAGGCCAGCAGATGCGACACCATCAGCAGCGTGTAGCCGTCCCGCGGCGCCCGGGCAGCCGCCGACGCGCCGATGTTGCCGCCCGCCCCGGGTCGATTCTCCACCGCGATGGGCTGCCCCAGTTCGTCCGACATGCGCTCGGCAACCGCCCGCGCCACCACGTCAGTCAGTCCTCCGGGCGCGAACGGCACCACCAGGCGCAGCGGCCTCTCCGGCCAGCCGTCCGCCAGCGCGAGCGACGCGCTGCAACACCACAAGCCAGCCGCCACCAGGATCTTCCATCCAGCAAGGTTCCGCATCGGACTCTCCAGCAAACTGCGATCCGCCGCCCGGATCAAGCGACCGTAGAGAAATCGGGAGACCGGTAGGTCACGCTGTCCACGGATTGCCGGTTCCAGCCTCCGACCAGCGCCAGCATGTGGAACTGGCGGGCATTCCCGTTCGTGAATCCTCGCATCAGCCCGATCGGCATCGATACGATCTCGTGCGGCGCCAGCCTTATCCGGCTCTCGGCCTCGTCACCCCAAAACAAATCCAGGTCACCATCCAGCGGAACGAAGATCTCCTCGGTCGCGTGGGCATGCAGCGAGGCGCCCTTGCCTGCCTCCATCTCGATGATGCTCATCGAGAACGGAAACTCGAAGGCCAGCGCGGGCAAATGATGCGCCCCGACGCTGATGCCGCGGTTGACCAGCTTGAAAACACGTTTCTCCAGACCGGGCGTATTGCTGGTGGCGAAGGCATCGTCGTAGCCTTTCACCTCGCCCCAGCGTGCGATGCGCCGGCCTTCGAACGGACCATCCACCGTCGGCGTGCGTCCAGTGTCGCGATAGGCCTGGGGATCGGCAGCAAGCAGCAACAGTCGGGCCGGAGCCGTACCTGAGTTGCGCACCTGCGTGGGTTTGCCGGAAGCCAGCGCCACGCAGTCCCAGCGTTTCGCACTCACCGTGCCGCCATCTTGCTGGACGGCGGCTTCGCCCTGCAAACAGAAAAGAGCCTGGTCCGCATCGCTCGGCGCGATGTCCAGGCCTTCGCCTGGTCCGACCTGGCACAGGCTAAGCCGAAAACTGTGCCGTCCGGCGATGACTGCGTCCCCGGGCCCGGCGAAATCGAATATCGGAATCACCTGGGATACGTGATCTGCCGGCGGCTTCGCTATCCGGCTGGTCGCGAGTTCGAATGCGGACGGGCTGGCCACTGGAATCTCCTTTCAGGACTGACCGGGCACCCCAGCCTGAGGCAGGCAGGACAAAAGGCATTCTAGCCAGCCAGCCCATGTCTAACTATGATCCATGATGAATAACCGTTATTCGGTGCTGCGGACAAGGAATTTCATGGACAACCCTGCTCTCGAGAACGTCGACGTGCGCCTGCTGCGCATCCTCCTTGTTCTTCTTTCCGAAAGAAGCGTGTCGCGCTCGGCCCAGAAACTCGACATGAGCCAACCCGCCATGAGCCATGTCCTGAACCGGCTACGCCGCCTGTTCGCCGATCCGCTCCTGACGCGCAGCCGCAACGGCATGATCCATACCCAACGCGCCAAGGAAATCGAGCCCATGGTGCGAGACTTGCTCGACAGATTCGATCGACTGATGGCCCACGAAGAGAAATTCGACCCCGCCACCTCCCGGCGCCGATTCGTCGTGACGTCGGCTCCCTATACCGAGCACGTCCTGCTGCCCGGACTGGTCCGCCGGGTACGCGAACATGCGCCGGGAGTCAGGATGGAGCTCAAGCCGCCCCATTACGGCCATGCGCACGAACAGCTCGAAAGCGGAGAAGTCGACCTGCGGCTGGCCTGGGGGCAGGGGCCGCCTCCCTTATCCTTACGATCAGTCCTGCTCTTCCATGACAGGATCGTCTGCGTGTCGGACAAGCGGCGCAACGGCAAGGGAGGCCCCTTGAGCATCGCGGAATATCTGGCCGCATCCCACATCCGCGCCCAAGGCGCGGAGCGCACCACCACGGGCAAGGCGGTCGACAGCGCCGTTGCCCAATATGGAACGACGCTTTCGATCGCGCTTCTGGTGCAGGACTATCTATCCGTTCCCCGCATGGTGGAAGGCACCGATTTCGTAGTGACCATTCCCCAGCGCCTTGCGCGGGATGTCGTCGCTCACGCCTCGCACCTGGAAATCACCGAACCGCCGCTGCGCCTGCCAAGGGTCAGGATGATGGGCTACTGGCACGAACGTAGCCACACCGACCCCGCACATCGATGGTTCAGGAGTTTGGCCATTGCGGCCAGCCGGGATCTTGGCCCCGCGTAGGCACCCCGGCCCGCATGGCCGCCTGGCCCTGCAACGCCACGCCTATCTGCCGCAGGCGGTCCACCACCTCGTCGCGCTGGCGGGCAATGGCATCTTCGGGGCCGCCCAGGCCGATGGCCAGGTCCATCTGGCCCGGCACGGGCGGAAGCGCCATGGCGATGACGTTGCGCCCCGCCACCACCCGCCCCCGGCTTTCGGCCCAGCCTCGTTCGCGGCAGGCCTCGATGTCCGCCAGCAACTCGGGCACCGCGACCTTGCAGGCGGGATCGGTTTCCTGCGCGTTCGCGCGCCGGGCGATCAGCGAGATCTCGGTGTTGCGCAGTCCAGCCAGCAGTATCTTGCCGACCGCCGCCCGGCACACCGGCCGCAGGATGCCGGTGGCGTATGGCGGCAAGCCAGTGGTTTCGGCACACAGAGTCACGATGTAGCGCACATGGATGCCCTGCCGCATGCCGAGCAGCACCGAATGCCCGAACTCGCGCCGCAACCCTTCCAGCAATGAAATAAGGCTGCCATTGCCGAAGATCTCGTCGTGCACCCACGACCCGAGCAGCATCACGCGCAAGGTCGGGTAGTAGGTACGGGTGGGCGGGTCGTAGCGCAGATAGCCTTGCGCCAGCAGGCTCTTGAGCAGCAGCGAGGTACTGGATTGCGGATAGCCCAGGCACTGCGACAGTTCCTTGACCGTCGTGGCCGCATGGGTTTGGGCGAAGAACTCGAAGATCTCCAGTACCCGCCGCGCCGACTTGATCGTCCCTTCCATATCTCCACGCCTCGTACCGTCCAGCGCGGCGGCCGGGTCCCGCTATTTGCCGGCCGGCGCGGCCGGCTTGATCCAGGGCCGCGCATTGCCTTCGTAAACCGAGGGCCCCAGCCGGAAATGCTGGGCCTCATGGAAAGTGTAGACCACCGGCACGTCCGGACTGTATAGGCGGCCCGCCGCCGGCAACGGACCATTGCGCGCCACCTGCGAATGCAGCGGCCGGCCAAGGATCTCGGACAAGCGCACCGAGGCCTCGACCAGGCGGTCCAGATCCACGCCCAGGTCCATGCCGAGCGTCTGCAGCAACTGGACGAAGTCCTCGGTAGGGATCATGCCGGTAGCCTGGCCGTTGCCGCAGTACGGGCACCCGCCTATGCCGCCCAGTGCCGTATCGGCCACCAGCGTATCGCTGGCCTCCAGCAACTTGAGCGCTTCGTACATGGACAGCATCGCCATGCCCCGGGCGTTGTGCAGGTGAAGATGGAAAACGTCGATGGACGGAAAGCGCCGCTTGATCGCCTCCAGGTCGCAGGCCACTTCCAGCGGGGTGTTCCATGCCATGGGATCGGCCAGGTCCACGCGCTTGACCTCGATACCAGCGCCGTTCCAGGCATCGACCTGGCGCTGCAGCGCATCCAGGCGCGCGGCTTGCGTGAACTTGCCGCTCCAGTTCGAGCCCCAGCCGGCGCTCAAGCCCACCGCGGCCTGCGTCGCGCCGGCCGCGCGGCCCTTCTCGACCGGTGTTCGCCATATCCGCTCCTGCCCTTCCATGGTCTGGTTGGTATTGCGCTGCAGGAACGTCTCGCACATGTGCAGATGGGTGGCCGGCAGCGGTTCCAGGCTCAGCGGCGGGGCATGCCGCTTGCGGTCCTCGCGCCCGCGTTCGTTCAGCGCCAGCGCGAAGAACTCCACGCCCGGCACCGGCCGCAGCCGCTCGACCAGGCGCAGCGTGTCGCCCATCTGGGGACTCCACTTGGGATTGACGAAAGCCCCCACGACGAGACGCCGTATGCCGGCATCCACCAGCATCCGCAATATCTCCAGCTTCTCGTCCACGGTCACGCCTTCGCGTTCGATCTGCAATCCGTCGCGCAAAGTCTCGTCGGTGATCAATACCTTGGGCCATGCGGTCTTCATCTTCCTGCTCCTATCGGTTGCGCCATACCGGCTTGCGTTTCTCCAGGCGCGCGCGTATGCCCTCCTTGCGATCCTCGCTCAGGTAGGGATTGGCGCCTGGATCCTGGCGCAGCGCCGCCGCCACCGGCAGTTCCAGTCCGCGCAAGGCCACCGCCTTGACGCGCCGGACGGAAATGGGGGCGTTGTCGGCGATCCTGCGCGCCAGCTCCAGCGCCACCGGCAACACCTCGTTCGCGCCCACCACGCGGTTGAGCAATCCGATCCGATGGGCTTCGGCCGCATCGATGTACTCGCCGGTGAACAGCATCTCCAGCGCGATGCCCGGCGCCACCCGCCGCGGCAACAGCACCGAGCCGAAATTCGCCCCCATGCCTATCTTGGTCTCGGGCAGGCCGAAGCGTGCCTCGGCATGGGAGACGCGCAGATCGCAGGCCAGCGCCAGTTCGAAGCCGCCGGCGACCGCGCTGGCGTTGAGCGCCGCGATGGTGGGTTTCTTCGCCTCCAGCACCACTTCGAACACATTGCGCTCCAGGCGGTTCATGGGTGAGCGAAAGCGCGCGCCGGCCTCGTCGTTGCCGCGCATCTCCTTGAGATCGCCGCCGGCGCAGAACGCCGCGTCACCCGTGCCGGTCAGCACGATGACGCGCACGTCGTCGTCTTCCTCGGCATCCAGTATCGCTTCGACAATCGCCACCATCAGCGAGCGCGACAAGGCGTTACGGCGCTCGGGACGGTTCAATCTCAGCAGCCGTACGTGATTGTCGGTCGATACCACCAGTTCCGCCTCGAGGGCGCGGGCCTCGTCCATGATCATTCCTCCGACTTGATGCCGTAGACCAGGCGGTCGCGCAGCGCGGCATCGATTTCATCCTGGCCGAAGCCGCACTCGCCCAGCACGGCCACGGTATCTTCGCCCAACCGAGGCGCGGGCCGCGCCTGTGCCCGATTGCCTCCTGAAAAGGCATTGGGCAGACCGATCTGCCGGATTTTCCCTTCGCTGGGGTGATCCACGCGCTGGACGAAACCCGCATCCTCCAGATGCGGATCATCGAGCAGGCTTTCCAGCGTGTTGTAGCGCATGGCCGGCACGTCGGCACGCTCGAGAATCTCCAGCCACTCGGCCGACGTCCTGCCTTTCAGGGCACTGGCACGCAGGGCGTAATAGTCCAGGCTGTTGGCGGTGCGCGCCGCCACGCTGCGAAAGCGCGGGTCCGTTTTCAACTCCGGCTGTCCGATGGCATCGAAGAACGCGAAAGCCTGGGCATCGGTGTTCGGGGAAATGGCGATGTAGCCGTCCTTGGTCGGCACCGGACGATTGTCGGCGTTGAGAATACGCGCATCGCCAACCGGCCCGATGGGCGGATCGAAGGTCAGGTTGCCCATGTGCTCGCGCATGACGAAGGCCGCCATGGTCTCGAACATAGGCACTTCGATGGACTCGCCCACGCCCGTCCGGGTGCGCCGGTAAAGCGCGAACCCGATGGCCTGCGCGGCGATCTGGCCGGTGATGTGATCGGTCATGACGAAAGGCACGAAGCGGGGTTCCCCGCTCGACGCCTCGAATGCGCCGGCCACGCCGGAGACGCTCTGGATGACCGTGTCGTAGGCGGGGCGGCCCGCATAACGGCCCTTGCGGCCGAAGGCCAGCACCAGGCAGTGGATGAGCCTGGGGTTGACCGCGCGCAGCGACTCCCAGTCCAGCCCCAGCTTGTCCAGCGCGCTCGTTCTCATGTTGGTGACGAAGACATCCGCGCTTTCCAGCAGGCGCCGCAATACCGCCCGGCCGCCGTCCGTCTTCAGGTCGATGCAGACCGAACGCTTGTTGCGGTTGAAGTTCATGAACTTGCCGGTCATGCCGCGGTGGCGCGCGCCGCCGCCGAGCTGGCGCATCAGGTCGCCATCCGGCGCCTCGATCTTGATGACCTCCGCGCCGTGATCGGCCAGCGCCAGCGTGCAGGCCGGCCCCACCACGACTGTCGACAGGTCGACCACCCGCACGCCGGCGAGCGGCCCCTGTTCCGCGGCTCTTGTTGCTTCCATGATTCCCCTATTCCTGCTTGATGCCGATCTGGCGTACCAGTTCGCCCGATTTCCGGATGTCGTCCTGGAGAAAACGGCTGAATTCGGCCGGCGTATTGCCCACCACGTCGGATCCATCGGAGGTCAGCCGTGCGCGCACGTCGGGATTCTTGAGCACCTGGGCGATGCCGCGGCTGATTTTCTCGACGATGGCGGGCGAAGTCCTGGCCGGGGCAACCACCCCGAACCAATTGAAGAACTCGTAGTCCTTGACGCCCAGCTCCAGCATGGTGGGTACCTCGGGCAGCATGAGTGTGCGCCGCGTGCTGGTCACGGCGAGCGGACGCAGCTTGCCGGCCTGCATCAGTTCCTTGGCGGTGACCTGGGCCACGAAGGCGAAATCGACGTCGCCCGCCGCCACCGCCGCCGCGGCGGGCGCCGCGCCGCGATAGGGCACGTGCACGGCCGGCATGCCGGTCGACAGGCGCAACATCTCGGCGGTCAGGTGTCCCCCGCTACCCACGCCGGCGGAACCGTAGTTCAGCGAACGCTTGCGGGAAAGCTTGACCACGTCGTCCAGGCTCGCCAGGGAAGAGGAGGCACCCACCACCAGGGTCAGCGGCGAGGTCACCACCATGGAGACGCCGGCCACATCCTTCCCGGCATCATAGGGCAGATCCTTGTAAAGGCTGGGAGCCAGCGTATACGACGTATAGACGAACTGCAGCGTGTAGCCATCGGCGGCTGAATTGAGCATGGCGCTGGTGGCCACGATGCCGCTGGCCCCGGTGCGGTTCTCGACCACCACGTTCTGGCCAAGCACCTTGCCCAAGGGCTCGGCAATGATGCGCGCATAGGTGTCGGTCGACCCCCCAGGCGGCGAGCCGACCAGCAGGCGCAGCGGCCGCGACGGGAAATCCGCCGCCGTATCGGCCGCCGTCGCCGCGCTTCCAAGGGTGATCGAGAGTCCCGCCAGCATGGCGCCCAGCATTCGTATCGGCATCGGTGTCTCCTTTCGCCTGGTTTCGTCGCGGCCATGCACCGCCGCTGCGTGGAGCGGATCATAAGAACCCGCTGGGCGGGAGGACAACGAAAAACCACCCCGCCGGCCTCGAAATCACATATGTGATTTCGTCCGATGCCTGGCATCAAACCCGTCCGCGGCGGCGGCTCGCGATCTACAGTCCCGATCTCGACAGCCCGACCGCCCGATCATGACCAACCACCCCGTCCCTTCCGGCGCCGATGTCCTGTGCGACACCCTGCTCGACCACGGCATCGACACCTGCTTCGCCAATCCCGGCACATCCGAAATGCATTTCGTCGCCGCGCTCGACCGCAAGCCGGCCATGCGTTGCGTGCTGGGCCTGTTCGAGGGCGTCGTCACCGGCGCCGCCGACGGATACGCCCGCATGGCCGACAAGCCGGCGGCCACCTTGCTCCACCTGGGGCCGGGGCTGGCGAACGGCCTGGCCAACCTGCACAACGCGCGGCGGGCCGGCTCCCCTGTCGTCAACATCGTCGGCGACCACGCACGCCACCATCTGCCCTACGACGCGCCGCTCACGTCGGACATCGAGACGCTGGCGCGCCCCATGTCGGCCTGGGTCCGCACCATCTCCGACCCCGCCCGGGTCCACTCCGATACCGCCACGGCCATCGCGGCCGCACGCCATGCGCCGGGGCGCATCGCGACACTGATCCTGCCCGCCGACATCGCCTGGTCCGATGCCGCCGCCAGCCAAACCGTGGCCGCATCCCCCGACACGCCGTGCCTGCCCGCGCCCGAGACCATGCGGGAGGCGGTCGAGCGGTTGCGCAACGGCAAGCGCACTCTGCTGATGCTGGGAGGCCGGGCGCTGCGCGCCGCGCCGCTCGCCACCGCCAGCCGCATTGCCCAGGGCTGCGGCGCCCGCCTGCTCGCACCGCAGTCCAACGGCCGCGTCGAACGCGGCGCCGGCCGGGTAACGCTGGACAGAGTGCCGTTCGGCGTCGATTCGGCGCTTCGGATCTTGGCCGACGCCGAGCAGATCATCCTGATCGGCGCACGCTCCCCGGTGGCCTTCTTCGCCTATCCAGGCAAGCCCAGCAGTCTGCTTCCCGCCGGCTGCGAAGTCATCGGACTGGCGACCGACGAACAGGACCCCGTGGCAACGCTCGACTGGCTGGCCGATGAACTGGGCTTGGGCGTCGCGCCGCATCCCCTGCTGGAAGCGCCGGGCGCCGGCCCCATGCCATCGGGTGGCCTGACGCCCGCCGCCCTCATCACCGCCCTGGGGCGCCTGCTGCCTGAACACGCGATCCTGTGCGACGAATCCGTGTCGTCGGGGCGCGACCTGTTCGAACAGACCCGCGGCGCCGCGCCCCACGACTACCTCCAGATCACCGGCGGCGCCATCGGTTCCGGGCTGCCCATGGCAACCGGCGCGGCCATCGCGTGCCCCGACCGCCGCGTCGTCTGCCTGCAGGCCGACGGCAGCGGCATGTACACGTTGCAGGCTCTGTGGACCCAGGCGCGCGAGCGCCTGGATGTCGTCACCATCATCCTGTCCAACCGCCGCTACGCCATTCTTCATGCCGAACTCAGGCACGTCGGCGCCGGCACGGCGGGCGAAAACGCCCGCCGCATGCTGGACCTGGACGACCCCGCGCTGGACTGGGTCGACCTGGCCCGCGGCATGGGGGTGGAAGGCGTGGCGGTGCAAACGGTCGAATCGTTCGCGGCCGCGCTGCGATCGGCCCTGACATGCCGCGGCCCATTCCTGATCGAAGCCCGACTGGAGACCTGACCGCCGCGCTTCATTCCCCCGCTCGACTATCCACCGGAGACACCATGCCCTCTACCCACCGATCTTTCATGCCGCGACATGCCGCCGGACTGCTCGCCGCCTTCCTGCTGCCCATCGCGGCCTTCGCCCAGGACTCCTATCCGGCCAAGCCGGTACAGATCATCGTCTCGTGGGCGGCCGGCGGCAGCATCGACACCATGGCGCGAGGCTTCGCCCGCGCCATGAGCCAGGAGCTTGGCCAACCCGTCGTGGTCGAGAACCGCGACGGCGCGTCAGGCATGAGAGGCACGGCCGCCACCGTATCCGCCCCGCCGGACGGCTATGTACTGAACTTCGGCCCGATCACGCCCATCACCAATGCCCTGCACCTGATGAGCAAGCCGGCCTACGGCGTGGATTCGCTCGAATACGTCTGCCAGGTCTTCGAGAACCGCTTCGCGATCGCGGTCCCGCAGAACTCGCCCTACAAGACGCTGCAGGATCTGTACGCCGCCATCCAGGCCTCGCCTGGCAAGCTGAGCTACGGCCATCTGGGCGTGGGTAGCATCACGCACCTGTCCCTGGAGACCGCGATCCAGGGCCGCGGCTTCTCCGTCACCGGCGTTCCCTACCGCGGCGAAACCCCCATGTTCCTCGACCTGCAGACCGCGAGGCTGGACTTCGGGGTCGTCACCGTAGGCAGCACGCTGGCGACCTCCCGTCCGGTGCGCATGCTGGCCATCATCAGCGACCGCCGCCATCCCGAGATACCCGACGTACCCACACTGAAGGAACTGGGACTGCCATCGCTGCAGCCGGCGCTGGTCGGACTGATGGCTCCCAGGGCCACGCCTGCCCCCGTGCTGGCGAAACTCGAACGCGCGTGCAAGAACGCGGTGAAAACCGACGTCATGCAGGCCGCGGTCAAGATGCTGCGCGACGAGATCGTCTACAAGGACCGCAAGGCCTTCACGGCCAGCGTGATGCGCGATTACGAGGAAAAAGGCGCGCTGGTCAAACGGCTCGCCGTCCCTGCGCAGAACTGACGACACAAGGGAAACGGCCCCGCCGCCTCGCCCCAACCACGACAGGAGACAAGCATGACCGACGCTTCCACCCTGCACGAGCGCTACGTGCAAGGCCCTTTCGATCTGACCGACTGCGTGGACCTGCACGTGCATTCGGCGCCCTGCCTGTTTCCCCGCCTGGGAGACGACCTCGACATGGCACGGCGGGCGCGCGATGCCGGCATGCGCGCCATTGCGCTCAAGAGTCATCACGAAAACACGGTTTCTCGCGCCTATCATGCGCAGACGGCGGTGCCCGGCCTGCAGGTCATCGGCGGAGTCACGCTCAACCAATGCGTGGGCGGCGTCAACCCCGCGGCCGTCGAAGCCGCCTTCATGCTGGGCGGCCGCATCGTCTGGGGGCCGACCGGGCACGCCTGCTACCACGGCACCATTACCGGCGAATTCGGCAAATGGGGCGTACCCGGCATGGTGCTTCCCGGCAGCGAACGCGGTGGTGTCACCGTGCTCGATGCCGACGGCCGGCTCACGCCGGAAATCCTAGAGATCCTGGACCTGGTCAAGCAGTACGACGCGCTGTTCTGCACTGCCCACCTCAGCCCCGAGGAAATCTCGCTCATCGTCGACCGTTGCGCGCAGATCGGCGCGCGCGTGCTGGTCAACCATATCTACTACTTTCCCCGCGTCGACATCGATTACGCCGAGGACATCACCCGCCGTGGCGCCTGCATCGAACTGTGCTCGACCTTGCTCATACCCTCGCGGCACCGCAAGGAGCTGCGCTACGACTACGAGCTGATGGCCGAGACCATCAAGCGCGTGGGCGCCGCGCGCTGCGTCATGTCGACCGACGGCGGCGGCATGATCTCGGGCCTGTTTCCGGACGAACAGTTCCGCATGTTTGGCCAGCGCCTGCAGGGCTATGACGTGCCCTTGGCCGACATCTACCGCATGATGCGCGACAACCCCACCGAACTCGCGGCACTCGGGCAGGACCGGTCACCGCTCGGTCCGCCGGTGCGCCCGGAAGCGGCATGAACTCGCCCGCGCCGCCCCATGGGGAGAACGCCGCCCCGCGCACTCCCGTCACCGTGCTGACGGGATTCCTCGGATCGGGCAAGACCACGCTGCTCAATCGCATCCTGACCGAGCGTCATGGCCAGCGCATCGCGGTCATCGAGAACGAGTTCGGGCCGGAGAGCATAGACACCGACCTGCTCGTGCGGGAAGCCAGCGAAGAAATCGTCGAGATGAGCAACGGCTGCCTGTGCTGCTCGGTGCGCGGCGACCTCGCGCGCGTGCTGGAAAACCTCGCCGTGCGCCGCGCGCGGGACGAACTGCGCTTCGACCGGGTAGTCATCGAGACCACGGGCATGGCCGACCCCGGGCCCGTGGCGCAGACCATCTTTCTCGAACCCGGCGTGGCCGCCGCCTACCGCCTGGACGCCATACTGACCGTGATCGACGCCTGCCACGGCCTTCCCACGCTCGCCGCCCATCCCGAAGCGCGCGCGCAGGTCGGCTATGCCGACCGCCTCCTGGTCTCCAAGACGGACCTGGTCCAGGCTGCCGACCTGCCGGAACTGGCCGATGCGCTGGCGCGCATCAATCCGCGCGCGCCCATCTTATGGATGCGGCAAGGCCGGGCCAATCTCGACGAACTGCTGGACGTGGGCGCGTTCGATGCGGCCTCGGTATTGCGCGAGCACACCGCCGAGCGGGACGCGCATGGCAAGAACCCTGGCCATGATCCCGGCGATTGCCACCATCATGGGCACGAGGCCGCGCACGTGCGCAACGGCGAACACACACCCGACGTCGCCTCCTTCGCCTTCACCACCGATCGTCCTTTCGACGCGGACCGCCTGGAACAGCTGCTGTCCGCCCTCGCGGAGGGGCTGGGCGTCGACCTCTACCGTTGCAAGGGCGTGCTGTGGGTGGAAGGCGAAGCGCGCCAGGTCGTCGTGCAGGCGGTCCAGCTGACGATCGCCGTCGATCGGGGCGCGCCGTGGGGCACGATGCCCCGGCGCAGCAGGCTGGTCTTCATCGGCCGAGACCTACCGGCCGACGCGATACGCGACAGCCTGGCGCGTTGCCTGGTGGAAAGCGCCGATCAGCTCGTCCCGGGCTGACGGCGCATGGCCTCGGCGCCAAAGAATTCGCGCCTCCCCCCGGATTATGATCGGAAGATCCATGCACGGCCGCCCACGGCCCGCTCCAGGGAGACACCCCATGCTGCTTCAGGACAAGACCGCCATCGTCTACGGCGCCGCCGGCCACATCGGCAGCCAGGTCGCCCGCACCTTCGCCCGGGAAGGCGCGCGGCTATTTCTTGCCGGCCGCACGCCCGACGGGCTGCGGGCACTGGCACGCGAACTCGGCGCGGACTGGGCGACGCTGGACGTGCTGGACGAGGCCGCGGTCGATCGCCACGCCTCCGAGGTCGCGGCGAAGGCCGGCCGCATCGACATCAGCCTGAACGCCGCCAGCATCCGTGGCGACCTGCAGGGCACGCCGCTACTGGACATGCCCCTGGCCGATTTCATGGCCCCGGTGGAAACGGGCGTGCGCGCCCATTTCCTGACGATGCGCGGCGCGGCCCGGCACATGGTCCGGCAGGGACGCGGCGTCATCCTGGCGCTGTCGGCGACGTCGGCCGGCCTGTCGGGCCGGGACCGGGTCTATCACAAGACGGGCGGATTCGCCGTTGCCTGCACGGCCATCGAAGCCATGGTCCGGACCTTCGCCGGTGAACTGGGACGGCACGGCGTGCGCGTCGTCTGTCTGCGGTCGGACGCGCTGCCCGAGACCTGGCCACCCGAAGCCCAGGTCGAATATCGCGAGACCCGGGACTACATGGACGCCGGAACGGCGCTGGGACGCCTGCCGCGGATCGCCGAGGTGGCGGATGCGGCGGCCTTCGCGGCATCCGACCGCGCGGGCGCGATGACAGGCGCCATCGTCAACCTGACCTGCGGGTCCATCATGGATGCGGACTGACGCCGCCGTCAGTTCCCCTCGGCCGCCGCGATGTCCCGTCCGCCGCACACGAACAGGTTCTGCCCGGTGACGTAGGACGTCTCGTCCCGCAGGAAGAACATGGCGGCGTTGGCCACGTCCTCGGGCCGCGCCACCCGCCCCATGGGAATCGAGGCCTCCAGCGCCTGGGCCTGTGGCGAGCCGGCGGGATGATAGACCCGCAGCATGGGCGTATCCACCGGCCCCGGGCTGACGACATTGACGTTGATGCCGTGCGGCGCCAGCTCGACCGCCAGAGCCCGGGCCATGCCCAGGATGCCGGACTTCACCGCACCGTAGAGCGAACTGCGCGCGCGTCCCAGGCTGACCCGGCTGCCCAGCAGCACGATGTGGCCGTGCCGCCGTGCCTTCATGACCGGGACCACGAGGCCGATGCATTGCATGGCCGCGCGCAGGTGCAGATGCACGATGCGGTCGAAACCCTGGGCGTCGAAGTCCTCGACCGGCGCCATGTGCGGGATTCCCGCGCAATGCACGAAGCCCGTCACGCGGTGCTGGCCCAGGACGGCCTCGAATGCCTCGCGCGTGGCCCGGGCGTCCGTCAGGTCGACGATCCGGTCGATGGCGCCCAGCGGCGCCGCGGACGGCCGGTCGGACAGGTTGACCACCCTGCCGCCCTCGGCCAGCACGCGCCGGGCCAGGGCCGCGCCTATCCCGCCGCTGGCCCCGGTGATCACCGTCACGCCGTCACCGGCTGGCGCGGCCACCTTGCCCCTCCTGGCCGGGGCCGGGCAGGCCGAACACCCGCACCGCGTTCTCGCCCAGCGTCTTGCGGAAACTCGTGTCCGACAGCGGCAGCTGCATGTACGCATCCAGGCAGGCATCGATCTCCCGCACCGGATACCCCGATCCGTACATCATCTGGTCCTGCAGGAAGCCGTTGGCCGCCTGGACCAGCAGGTCTCCCCCCGGCATGAAGAGATAGGCATCGGCCGACACGTACACGTTCTCGTGGCGATAGGCCACGCCCAGCAGTTCCGCGAAGAAGGGCCAGCAGGCGTGTCCGGCGACGATGGACAGGTTGGGAAAATCCCGCGCCACGCCCTGGATGTAGCGCGGATGGGTGTCCTCGATCTCGGGTCCGGCGAACGGCCCCGACATCAGCACCACCGGTACCTTGCGGTCGTCGCACAGCTCGTACAGCGGATACAGGCGCCGGTCGTCCCAGTGCGTGGCGAGCGCGCTGCGCGTGGGCGCGATGTGGATGCCGCGCAGGCCCAGTTCGTCGATGGCCCGCCGGGTTTCCTCCAGGGGGTCGCCGAAATCCCCGCCGACGTCGATGCCCGCGACGCCCGACAGCCGGTCGGGATGGGCATGGACCACCTCGGCGATATGGTCGTTGGACACGTCGCTGCGCGGCGATCCGCCCGCGGCCGGCACCACCCGGTGCACGCACAGCATCCGGTCCACGCCGGCGCGGTCAGCTTCCTGGAAGAACAGCTCCACCGAGGCGTTCAGATAGGACGGCGGGATCGTCTTCATGCCCAGATGGCCACCGAAGAACTTCAGGTGATCCGGCGTGAAATAGGTCAGGATCTCCTTGGTAGGCGGCCGGGCCCGCAGGTCCACGACATGGTATCCGTCTCGCATTTTTTTCTACACTCCTCAAATGTCGGTTCGCGCTAATCGGCCGTGATCGACGCCGATTGAATCAAGTTGCCCCATTTGCCCGTTTCGCTGGAGATGAACGCGGTCAGCGCGTCCCCGGTTACCGACCGGGGCTCCACCGCCAGTTGCTGCATCCGCTCGCGCATGCTGTCGGACTCCATGATCTTCCTGAGCGTCGTGCGCAGCCTGTCCAATACGTCGGCGGGCGTGTTCGCCGGCGCCATGATGACGTTCCACGAGCTGGCGGAATACTCGGGAAACCCCACCTCGGCCAGCGTCGGCACGTCCGGCAGCAGCGGCGAGCGCTTGTCGCCGACCAGCGCGAGGATCTTCAGCAGGCCCGACTTGTGCATCGTCATCGCGGTGGGCAGCACGTCCACGCAGAACTCCGCCTCGCCCGCCGCGATCGCCGCCAGCGCGGGGCCCGCCCCCTTGTAGGGCACGTGCACCGTGTCCAGCTTGTACGTGCGCACGAACAGCTCCGAGGCCAGGTGGCTGGGCGACCCCACGCCCGACGACGCATAGTTCACCTTGCCCGGATGCTTGCGTAGGTAGTCGATCAGCGCGGGCGCGGAGTCCGGCTCGAACTTGGGAGAACGCAGCAGCACCATCTGGGTGCTGGAGATCTGGATGATGGGCACGAAGTCGCGCTGCACGTCGTAGGGAAGCTTCTTGTACAGCGAGGGATTGATGGCCAGCGCGGCGCTGGTCAGCAACAGGGTGTAGCCATCCGGCCTGGCGCGCGCGGCCTGCTCGGTCCCCACGACGCTGCCGGCGCCGCCCTTGTTCTCCACCACCACGGCCTGCCCCAGCTCGGCCGTCAGCCGCGGCGCGATGATGCGGGCAAGCACGTCGTTCAACCCGCCCACCGCGAACGGCACCACCATCTTGATGGGACGATCGGGATAGCCGGCGGCGCTTGCCGTGCCGGCTCCCAACAGCGCGACGAGAATCGCCGCGCAAAGACTCGACTGCCGGTTCATGCTGCCTCCTTGCGAACGGGTGACACGGGCGTACCCGGGAACTGAGGCGGATTATAGGAATGGGGCCGAGGCCGGCCATTACTGTTTCGTCGCCGCATTTACGCGGGTGTCCGATTAATTGCGGGCGGCCTCCAAGCGCGGCGTGCCGGGCAAAAAAATGCGATCAATACGTAAATGGGAAGACAGCGGGATAAGAAGGAAGAGCGGGGCCGCTCCTACACTCGCCGGTGCCCTTTTCAACCTTCAGGAGTCCCCATGCATCGTCGTCCGCCACATGCCCTGAAACAGGCCGCCATGCTCGTCCTGGCCATCGGAGCCCATACGGCCGTGCTTGCCGCCGAAACCTTTCCCACGCGCCCCATCACGCTGGTCGTTCCCTATGCGCCGGGCGGCGCCGGCGACATACTCGGACGCTCGGTCGCCAAGGAACTGGCGGGCATCGCGGGCAAGCCCGTGGTTGTCGAGAACAAGCCCGGCGCGGGCGGCAACATCGGCGCCGAGCTGGTCGCGCGGGCCCAGGACAAGGATGGGCACACGCTGCTGCTCGGCGCCACGAGCCTGGCCAGCAATCCCAGCCTGATGCGCAGCATGCCCGTCGACCCGCTCAAGGATCTGGTCGCCATCGGCGGCGTGGCTTCGCTGCAGAACGTCATCGCCGTCAACCCGTCCTCGCGGCTGCGCAGCGTGGCCGATCTCGTCGCCGAGGCCAGGAAGCATCCCGGCAAGCTGACGTTCGGCACCGCGGGCATCGGCACGTCCAGCCATCTGTCGGTCGAGCTGTTCAAGGGCGAGGTCGGCGTGGACCTGCTGCACGTGCCGTACAAGAGCGGCGGTCCGGCGATGGCCGACGTGATGGCGGGCAACCTGGACCTGGTGTTCGAACTGATGCCCGCCGTGGTCGGACACGTGCGCAGCGGCAAGCTGCGCGGCATCGCCGTCACCGGCGCCGCGCGCTCGGAAGCGCTGCCCGATCTGCCCACGGTGGCCGAATCGGGCTACCCCAAGTATTCCTTCGTCTCGTGGTTCGGCATCTTCGGCCCCGCCGGCATGGATGCCGCACGCGTGGCCCAGCTTAACGAGATGCTGGGCAAGGCCCTGGCTTCCAGCGAATTCAAGGGCCGGCTGGAACAACTGGGCGCGGAAGGGATGCCGGGCTCTCCCACCCAGTTCGGCAAATTCTTCCAGGGCGAAGTCGCCAAGTGGAAGCGTGTCGTGGCCGACCAGGGCCTGCCCCTGATGAACTGATGGGCCGGCGTGCCGCCCGGGCCGGGCGGCACGCCTGGCGGCTACTGCCAGGCCATGCCCGTGAACTTGAGTTGCGACAGTTCCTCGATGGCATAGCGCACCCCTTCCCGCCCGGTGCCGCTCAGCTTCATGCCGCCGAAGGGATACATGTCCAGCCGGAAGCGGCTGGCCTCGTTCACCCACAGCGCCCCCACCTCGAAGGACTCGGCGAACCGGAACGCGTGGCCCAGGCTGCGGGTGAACACCGCCCCCTGGAGGCCGAACGGGGAATCGTTGGCCAGCGCCAGCGCATCGTCGGCGTCGTCGGCCCGGATCAGCACGGCCACCGGCCCGAAGACTTCCTCGTACCACAGCCGCGCGGCGGGCGTCAGCGCCTCGACGATGACCGGGGACAGGATCAGGCCCTCGCGCCGGGGCGCCAGCCGGTAGCGCGCGCCGTGCGCGATCGCGTCCTCGCACAAGCCCATGATGCGGTCGGCCGAAGCCTGGGACACCAGCGGGCCGATGTCGGTCCGCTCGTCGTCCGCGGGCCCGACGCGCATCCGCTCGGCGGCGGCGGCGAACCGCGCCGCGAATGCGTCGTAGACGCCCGCCTCGACGATGACGCGCTGCGCCGAGATGCATTGCTGCCCGCTGGCCTCGAACGCGGCCGCGGCGATCTTGGCGGCGGCCGACTCCAGGTCCGCGTCGGCCAGCACGACGTTGGCGGCGCTCGACCCGAGTTCCGACACGAAGCGGCGCACGCCGGTCGCCCTGGCCAGCGCTTCCCCGGCCTGCACCCCGCCCGTGAACGACACCACGCCGACGTCGGGATGGCCCGCCAGGGCCAGCGCCGCCGCCTTGTCTCCGGCCAGCACGTTCATCATGCCCGGCGGCAGGCCGGCCTCGACCGCCGCGGCGGCCAGGTGCAGGGCCGTGCGCAGCGACGCCGGCGCGGGCTTGGCCACGCACGCGTTGCCGGCCGCGAGCGCGGGGGCCAGCTTTTGCACGAGCAGGTTCACCGGAGCGTTGAACGGCGTGATCGCACCCACGACCCCATAGGGAAAGCGGCGGGTGTAGCCGATGCGCCCCACGCCGGCCGACACGGCATCCAGGGGCAGGACCTCGCCGCCCAGATGCGACAGCTCCGACATGCAGGCCTCGACGAACTGCAGGCCGCGCGCCACCTCGCCCCGGGCCACGCGTATCGGCTTGCCGACGTCCTCGCTGATAAGACGCGCCAGGGCCGCGGCCTCGCGGGACAAGGCATCGCGCAGACATTGCAGGTGCCGCAGGCGCACGGTCACCGGCGACGGCCGCTGCGCCAGGAACGCGCGCCGCGCGCTGGCGACCGCCCGCGCCACGACATCCTCGTCCGCCTCGGCGATGGCCAGCATGCCGCCGCTGCCGGCCTGGCGCCACGACATGCGCGCCGCCCCCGGCGCCACCAGAACCCCGTCGATGAACGAGGACTGCACCTCTCCAGCCAGCGCGTTCTTCATCGCCCGCCTCCCGACTCGGCGCGCAGGTGCCGGATGTTCATGTTGGCCAGGAACCCGATCAGCGGATGCAGTCCCATCTCGGCGAATTTCAGTTGATCCATGGCCAGCAGCGCCCCGCGATGGCCCTCGCTCAGCTCGAAGCGGGCGGCGTAGGCCTGGGGATCCGCCACGAAGGCATGCTGGTTGGCCCGGTCGTAGGCCAGGCCGTGCAGGGCGCGCGTCAGCTCCGCCAATTCGGGCGCGATGCGCGGATAGTGCGGGCGAGGCGCTGGTTGGGGGGGAGAGAAGAACCCCACCGACGCATAGTTGTGGTGCCAGCTCGGGTCCATCTGCACCACGTCGGGCACGCGCTCGCCCAGCGCCCCCGCCGCCAGCGCCCAGCAGCGCAATTCGATGTTGCCGGTATCGTCCAGCTTCGATTCGCCGTACCCGATCAGCGACTTCAGGTTGCCGGTCCGCAGCGTATCCAGCACCCGGTTGTCGAAGTCCAGGTCGGGCTGGCTGTAGCGGTCCGTGCCGGGAAAATGCGACATGCCGCCGCTGGCCACGACCACCGTGCGCAGCCCCAGGCGGCGCACCGCGTTGGCCAGCGCCACGCCGAAGGCATAGCATCGCTCGGTGGTCGGCTGCGGCGGCAAGTAGGCGTTGACGTAGACCGGCAGCACGGGCGCCGAAACGCCCAGATGCGTCAGCGGGATGCCCAGCGCGTAGTCGATCTCGGCGCTGCTGGTGAAGGCGGGATCGAAGCCCGACCGGTACAGGTCCTCGACGATCGCGAAGGAAATGTCGCTGGGCACCTGGTAGCGAAACCCCCGGCCGGCGAACTCGCCCCTGGCCACGCCGCCGACGTGCAGCGTGAACGGCGGCGCGCACTGGTGGAAGAACTGCTGGGCATGGTCGTTGGCGATCATGATCCACAGATCGGGCTCGAGCGCCTGCAGGCGCTCCCCGATCGACGCGGCCACGTCGCGGACGCGCTGGACCGTGTCCTTGTCCTCGGTATCGGGCATCGTGAAGAACTGCGGGGCATGCGGCAGCATGGCGCCGCCGACGATCAGATCCTGGGCCATTCCGTCTCTCCTTTTCTTGGCAATGTGTCCTGGGTGCCAAGGAGTGTAGGAACGCGGGCCCGGGCGGCCATTACGTCCTCGTCTGCCGATTTATGAATTCATCCGATTTTGTCTGGACGCCCGATGGCGTTCGCCAGGGCCTTGGATATACTGTGCGCACACACGCAACATCGCCGTCTCATCGCCCGCGGGGCGAAGGAAGTGCCACGTGTCCAGAGTCCTAGCCGTTACCCACGGCCACATCGGCCGGGCCTGCCTGCTCGACAAGGTGCGTCCCGCCGGCGCGCATGCCCACCCCGTCCACCACGCCATGATCGAACTGGACGGCCCCTGCCATGAATATCAGGTGGGCGAGGCATCGGCCGTGCTGGCCCCCCGCCGCGCCGTCCTCGTCAACAGCCACGAGCTGCACGCCAACCTTTCGGTCGGCCAGGGCAAGAGCACGATCCTGATGCTGTATTTCTCGCCGCTGTGGATAGAGGAACAATTCCCGGGCCTGCCCGCATACGTCAGGTTCTTCCGGCACGGCAGCGTGCAGCTGGGGGCCGATACGGTCGAACTCGCCCAGCATCTGGCCCGGCGCATGCTCGAGGCGGCCGAAATCAACACCCCTGACGTCCAGGCCCTGTTCGGCGAACTGGCCGAACACCTGTGCCACCAGTACGGCCCCACCTATCCGAACCGCGAACGCCCCGCCCGCAGCAACGACTATCGCATCCGGCGGGCCATCGCGTTGATGCAGGAGCACCTGGAAGAACCTCTGCCCACCCAGGAGATCGCCGCGCGCGTGGGCCTGTCCCGTTCGCGCTTCTTCGAGCTGTTCACCGCCTGCACGGGCCTGTCGCCCAAGCACTACGTCAACATGCTGCGGCTGCACGCCGCGGTGGAATACCTGGCCGACGACCCGGGTCCCATCGCCGAGCTGTCGCAGCGCTGCGGCTTCGGCGCGCAAAGCCATTTCTCGAAGTTCTTCGTCGACCAGCAGGGTTTCACGCCGCGCGACTATCGCCGCGCCGCGGTGCCGGCCCTGCCCAGGCAGCACGGGCAGGCCGACGCCGTCCACCCTTAGTGCTTGGCCACGCCCAACAGGCCGTCCAGCGTCGCGCCATCGGCCAGCAAATCCTGCGCGGAGCTGGCGTGCACCACGCTGCCGCGTTCCAGCACGATGGCGGTGTCGGTGATGCTGAGCGCCTTGCGGGCGTTCTGCTCGACCAGGATCACCGACATGCCTTCGTCGCGGATGATCCGCTGCAAGGCGCTCATCAGTTCCTGCACGATGATGGGCGCGAGCCCTTCCAGCGGCTCGTCCAGCAGCAGTACGCGCGGGTTCAGCATCAACGCACGGCCGATGGCCAGCATCTGCTGTTCGCCGCCCGAGAGCTGGTTACCCATGTTGGCCTTGCGTTCGTGCAGGCGCGGGAACATCTCGTAGATGCGCTTGAGGTTCCACGGTCCGGGCACGGCCACGGCGGTCAGGTTTTCCTCGACGGTCAGCGACTTGAAGATGTTGCGTTCCTGCGGCACCCAGCCGATGCCCGCCAGCGCGCGCTGGTCCGGGCGCAGTCCGGTGATGTCCCGGCCCGCCAGGTGCAGGCGGCCGGAGAAGCGCCGCGTGTGGCCGACGATGGTGTTGATCAGCGTGGTCTTGCCGGTACCGTTGCGGCCCAGCAAGGCCAGCGCCTGGCCTTCGCCCAGGCTCAGGTCTATGCCCATCAGGACCTTGGCCTCGCCGTAGCCGGCAACGATGCCTTCCAGCTTGAGCAGCTCAGTCATGGTAGCCCTCCACCACTTCCTCACCCAGGTACACCGCCTTGACGCGCGGGTCGCGGGCGATCTCGGCATTGGTCCCTTCGACGAACAGGCCGCCGTTGACCAGGACCGAGATACGGTTGGCGAAGGAAAAGACCAGGTCCATGTCGTGTTCGATCAGCAGGATGGTCACGTCCTCGGGCAGGGCGCCGACCGTGTTGAGGATTTCGCGGCGCTCGCCGTCGGGCACGCCGGCCACGGGTTCGTCCAGCAGCAGCACGCGAGGCTTGGCGGCCAGCGCCAGCGCGATCTCCAGCAGGCGCTGCTTGCCGTAGGGCAGCACCGCCGTCTTGCGGTCCTTCACGTCGAGCAGGTTGCACTGCTCCATCAGGGCCGCGCATTCGTCCATGATCTCGCCGCGCTTGCCCAGCGGGCGCAGGCAGCGCCAGCCCTTGCCTTCGCGTTCGGAAATGGCCACCGCCAGCGACTCCGCCGGGGTCATTTCAGCGAACAGCTGGTTGATCTGGAAAGTGCGCACCAGGCCGCGGCGCGCGCGTGCATGCACCGGCAGGCGCGTGACGTCCTCGCCTTCCAGTTCGATACGGCCGGAGGTGGAGGCCAGCACGCCGGTCAACAGGTTGATCAGCGTGGTCTTGCCCGCGCCGTTGGGGCCGATCAGCGCCTGGCGGGCGCCCCGCTCGACCTTGATCGACACGTCGTTGGTGGCGACCAGCCCGCCGAAGCGCTTGGTCAGGTTGAAGGTCTGCAATACGGTGGTCATTGCTTGCCTCCATGGCCGCGGCGGAACCAGGTCCAGGGACGCACCAGCTTGTCGTGGCCGACGACCACGATGACGACCAGCAGCAGGCCGATCCAGAATTGCCAGTACTGGGGCGTGATGCCCGACAGCCAGTCCTGCATGAACTTGAAGATGACGGCGCCGATGATGCCACCGTACAGGTAGCCGGCACCGCCGATCACCAGCATCAGCATCACGTCGGCCGAGCGGTGGAAGGCCAGCACGTCCAGCGAGGCGAAGCCCGTGGTCTGCGCCAGCAGCGCGCCGGCCACGCCCGCATAGGCCGCCGCCAGCGTGTAGACGGCGGCGCGGCGGCGGTTGACCGCCACGCCCATGGCGGCGGCGCGCAGCGGATTCTGGCGCACCACCTGCAGCGACATGCCGAACGGCGAATGCACGATGGCCCGGGCGATGAAGAACAGTATCGCCAGCACGATGACCGAGTAGGTATAGGCCGTGCGGCCGAACAGGTCGAACTCGAAGGTGCCGAACAAGGGCACCATGGTCACGCCGGTCAGGCCATCCGCGCCGCCCGTCAGCCAGCCCATCTTGTTGGCGATCTCGTACAGGATCAGCGCGACGCCCAGCGTCACCATCAGCCGCGTCAGGTCCGAGCCGCGCATTACCAGCACGCTGGTCACCAGCCCCAGCAGCGCGCTCAGGGCCGCCGAGATGGCCAGCCCCAGGATGGGATCGATGCCGAAATGCTTGGCCAGCAGCGCCGCGCAATAGGCGCCCAGCCCGAAGAAGGCCGCGTGGCCCAGCGAGACGATGCCGGCGTAGCCCAGGATCAGGTCCAGCGAAACCGCGAACAAGGCCAGGATGGCCAGCTCGTTCAACAGCAGGAATCCCCTGGGCAGCACGAAGGCGGCGCCGATGGCGACCACCCAGAAAACGATTTCGAACCAGCGGATGCGGGACCAGCGCGCGCCGACGGCGCGCAGCGAATCAGGGGCCGCCGAGGTGGCGGCCTGGGGTGCGATCGTGGCTTTCATTACTTACCCCCCGCCCGGGCGAACAGGCCTTGCGGGCGCCACATCAGCATGATGATCATGACGCAATAGATGATGAATGCCCCGACAGTGGGGATGTAGTACTTGCCGGCCACGTCGGCCACGCCCAGCAGCAGCGAAGCCACCAGCGGCCCCGTCAGGGAAGACGTGCCGCCCACGGCCACCACGATCAGGAAATAGATCATGTACTTGATCGGGAAGGTCGGGTCCATGCCGAGCAGGTCGGCGCCCAGCGCGCCTCCCAGGCCGGCCAGGCCGGAGCCGAAGGCGAAGGTCGACAGGAACACCAGGTTGATGTTGATGCCCAGCCCGCTGGCCGCGCGCGGATCGTCCACCGACGCGCGCAGGCGGCTGCCGAACCGCGTCTTGCTCAGGATCAATTGCAGCCCGATCACCAGCGCCACGCAGATCACGATCACGAACAGCCGGTAGTGTCCGATGCCGACGCCGCCGACCACCGAACGGCCGCTCAGCCATTCCGGCAGATGCAGCAGCTGTTGCTGCGATCCCATGAAGTAGTCGACCATGGCCATGGCCATGAAGGTCAGGCCGATCGAGAACAACACCTGGTTCAGGTGCGATTGCCCGTACACCCGCTTGTACAGCGTGCGTTCCAGGATCGCCCCCATGACCGCCGACACGATGAAGGCCAGCGGCAGACACAAGAGGAAAGGCACGTTCAGGCGCTGCATGGCCAGCACGGTCACATAACCGCCCACCATCGCGAACGCCCCGTGCGCCAGGTTGATGAAATTCATCAACCCCAACGTCACGGACAGCCCGCAAGCCAGCACGAACAACAGCATCCCGTAGGCAATGCCATCGAACAAGATAGTCAACATGAAGCCACCGCAATTCCAAACCGCGCTCAAGACACGGCAACACCCAAGACCCGCATGACGTCACTACAGAACGCCACCCCCGGCCAGCCCGGTAGTACCCCAGGGCACAGCGGATCCGGCTCCGCCGGTCCGCCAGTGCCGCCCCCCTGGGGGGGCGCGCGAAGCGCGTAGGGGGGGTTACTTAATCTTTGCTGGATCTTTTACCGCTTCGATCTTGTCGAAGGGGACGTTGTACAGGCCACCGTTCACCCGTTCCACCTTGGTGATGTAGACGTTCTGCACCATCTCGCGCGTTTGCGGATCCAGCATGACCGGACCGCGCGGGCTGTCCCACTTCTGGCCCTTCATGGCGGCCAGCAGCTTGTCGCCGTTGGTGTCGCCCTTGGTGGCTTCGATGGCCTTGTAGATCAGGTGCATGCCGTCATAGCCGCCCACGCTGTGGAAGTTCGGGCGCATGCCCTTGTTGGCCTTGGCGATGCCGGCCACGTAGGACTTGTTGGCCGGATTGTCCAGCGCGGCGGAGTAGTGCATGGACGTCACCACGCCCAGCGCCACGTTGCCCATGTCGTTCAGCAGGTCGTCGTCGACCACGTCGCCGGTGCCGATCATCTTGATGCCGGCCTTGTCCAGGCCGCGCTCGGCGAACTGCTTCATGACCACCGAGCCCATGCCCGAGGGCACGAACACGAACACGGCGTCCGGCTTGGCATCGCTCACACGCTGCAGGAAGGGGGCGAAGTCGGGGTTGTTCACCGGCACGCGCAGTTCCTGCAGCACTTGGCCGCCGTTGGCGGTGAAGACCTTCTTGAACGAATTCTGGGCATCGATGCCGGGGCCGTAGTCGGCGACCAGGGTCACGACCTTCTTGATGCCATTCTTGGGCGCCCACTGGGCGATACCCAGGGTGACCTGCGGCAGCGTGAAGCCGGTACGCACCACATAGGGCGACTGTTCGGTGATCATCGCGGTCGCGGCAGCCATCACGACCATCGGCGTCTTGGCCTGGGTGGCGATGGGCGTGGTCGACAGCGCCAGCGGCGTCAGGCCGAAGCCGGCCAGCACGGCGACGCGGTCATTGATCACCAGTTCCTGCGCCAGGCGCTTGGTGGTATCGGCGACGTTGGCATCGTCCTTGATGATCAGCTCGATCTTCTTGCCGGCCACGGTGGTGCCGTGTTCGGCCATGTACAGGCGGACGGCGGCTTCGATCTGGCGGCCGGTGGACGCGAACGGGCCCGTCATCGGCAGAATGAGGCCGACCTTGACCACGTCCTGCGCGTAGGCGGGCACGGCGGCCGTGCCCGCCAGCATCAGCGCGGCTGCGATCTTGAGCAGATTGCGTTTGTTGTTCATGGTGTCTCCTTGCTTACTCACCAGATGGGACGACGAGGGAAATCAGAGGCCAGGGGCCGCCGAAAAGCGCGGCATAGCGTATCAGCTTGTAAACGGCAAAAGTGACGCTTGCGGGTATTCCGCAGGCGCAAAACGTTATCGCGGTATGCGTCTGCGTATCAGTCGGGCTCCCGGAATCTGCGAGAACATGTCCTGGTTGCGCAGCACCGACTGCATGTTGCGGAAAGCGATGCGCGCGTGTTCGCGCATGATGGCTTCGGCACGCGCGCCTTCGCGGTTCTCGATGGCGGCCAGCACCATCCAGTGCTGGTCCTGCGCCACGATCAGGCTCAGCCAGGCTTCCTCGTCGTCGGCCTGGGCCTGCAGGAAACCATTGGGCGAGGCGAACGGCAGGTTGGTCGCGCGCGCGATCTGGCGTTCGAGCACCGAGCTGCCCGGCAGGTAGTGCAGCATCTGGTGGAAGCGGCGATTCAGTTCGATGTAGCTGGACAGGTCCGCGACGCCCTTGTCACGGCCCGTCAGGATGCGGTCGATCTCGGTCAGGCAGTCGCGCATCGCGTCCAGGTCGGCGGCCGACACGCCGCGCTCGGCGGCCATGCGCGCGGCCAGTCCTTCCAGCGTGCCGCGCACCTCGATGGAATCGCGTATCTCGGATTCGGTGAAGGCCTTGACCGCATAGCCGCCGGAGGGAATCACCTCCAGCAGGCCTTCGTCTTCCAGCCTGGCCATCGCGGCGCGGATGGGCGTGCGCGAGATGCCCAGGCGCTCGGCCACGCTGGGCTCGGACAGCCGCGCCCCGGGCGTCAGCTCGCCCGACAGGATCAATTCCCGCAAGCCCAGTTCGGCCGCGGTCGTTTGCGCACCGCCCGACTTGGCCTTGCCCTCGGCCCGGTCGCGCGCGGAAGCCCGCTCAGTCATGCGGGCCTCGCATCGGGAAAGCGGATCGCGGACAGGAAGTCCGGACAGGCAAGGCGCCGATGGCGCCCGGAATACGGCGGGGGGTAGTCATGTCTCCGTTACAGCTCTTTACCGCTTTACTGGATACAGACTGTATACAGAGATCCCGTTCAATAACAAGAACTTTGTACCCTGCCTAGGGAAAACGCCAAGCCCGTATACAACCCCGAAAAAAAGCGGCGCCCGATTCTGGACGCCGCCTCTGTGAACCCACTCCCGAAGTTGCCAGGATGCGGCGGATCCGGCTTTGCCGGTCCGCTCGCATCGCCCCCTGGGGGGCGCACGAACTACGAGTGATAGGCGCTTTCCCCGTGGGTCGTGATGTCCAGGCCCTCGCGTTCTTCCTCTTCGGTCACGCGCAGCCCCAGCAGCGCATCGGCGATCTTGTAGGCGATCAGCGCGACGATGGTGGTCCAGACGATGGTGATGACCACTGCCTCGACCTGCACCCACAGCTGGCTGAGGATGGTCATGCCGTCCACGCCCGGGCCGCCCAGCACCTTGGCGTTGAAGATGCCGGTCAGCAGCGCGCCGACGATGCCGCCCACGCCGTGCACGCCGAACACGTCCAGCGAATCGTCCACCTTCAGCATGCGCTTCAGGCTGGTCACGCCCCAGACGCAGATCACGCCCGCGGCCAGGCCGATCACCAGCGCGCCCACCGGGCCGACCACGCCGGCCGCCGGCGTCACGCCCACCAGGCCCGCCACCGCGCCGGACGCGCCGCCCAGCATCGAGGGATGGCCGCGTACCGCCCATTCCGTGAAGACCCACGCCAGCACCGCGGCGGCCGTGGCGATCAGCGTGTTCATGAAGGCCAGCGAGGCGACGTTGTTGGCGGCCAGCGCCGAACCCGCGTTGAAGCCGAACCAGCCCACCCACAGCAGCGAGGCGCCGATCATGGTCATGGGCAGGTTGTGCGGCGACAAGGCTTCCTTGCCGAAGCCGATGCGCTTGCCGATGACATAGGCGCCGATCAGGCCCGCCACGCCGGCGTTGATGTGCACCACGGTGCCGCCCGCGAAGTCCAGCGCGCCGCGCTCGAACAGGAAGCCCTTGACCTCGCCGCCGAACCACACCATGTGCGCGATGGGAATGTAGGCGAAGGTGAACCACAGCACCATGAACAGCAGGATGGCCGAGAAGCGCGCGCGTTCGGCGAAGGCGCCCACGATCAGCGCGCAGGTGATGCCGGCGAACGTCGCCTGGAAGGCCGCGAAGCTGAGCTCGGGCACGGTGCCCGACAACGGGAAGGTCCCGGTCTCGGCATCGAACAGCCCCTTCAGGAACAGCCGGTCAAGCCCGCCGAAGAAGGCATTGCCTTCGGTGAAGGCCAGCGAATAGCCGTAGATGAACCACAGCACGACGATCAGCGAGAACGTGACCAGGACCTGCATCAGGACCGACAACATGTTCTTGCTGCGCACCAGGCCGCCGTAGAACAGCGCCAGGCCGGGCACCACCATCATCAGCACCAGGATGGTGGACGTGCTGAGCCAGGCCAGATCGGCCCCGACCAGCGTGGGGGCGGCATCCTCCGCCAGCGCGGGCGCGGCGAACAGCGCCAGTGCCAGCGCCAGTCCCGCCCCAAGGGCTTTCATCGATGAAGCATGCGTTGTTTTCATTTTTTGAATCGTCCTATCAGAGGGCGTCCTTGCCGGTTTCCCCGGTACGAATCCGGATGACCTGTTCCAGCGGAAAGACGAAGACCTTGCCGTCGCCGATCTTGCCGGTGCGCGCCGAGGTCTCGATGGCCTCGATGGCACGGTCCACCAGATCGTCCGCCAGGGCGATCTCGATCTTGACCTTGGGCAGGAAATCGACGACGTATTCGGCGCCGCGATACAGCTCGGTATGGCCCTTCTGGCGGCCGAAACCCTTGATCTCGGTAACGGTGATGCCCTGGACTCCGATGCCGGAGAGGGCTTCGCGTACCTCGTCAAGCTTGAAGGGCTTGATGATTGCAGTGATGAGTTTCATGACGAACCCCACATGGTGATGAATCGAAATGGCTGACCGGCGCGGCCTCCCGGCCGCGCGGGGTCAGAACGCCTTGCTCAGGCCGAGCACCGCGCCGAAGCGGCCGGCGTTCTTGCCCTTGTTGGTGATGACCCAGTCCTTCTTGCTGGTGGTCACCAGCGAAAGCCCCAGGATCCAGCCGTTCAGGTCCTTGGTCACGCCCGCCTTGTAGTCGACGTAGTGGTCCAGGCCGGTCGCGTCGTTCTTCAGCTTCTGGTAGCCGACGTGGGCATTCGCGCCCCAGCCGTCGCCCAGGTCGAAGGCGGCGCCCAGGTCCAGGTAGTAGTTGTTCTTGCTGTTGGGCGCGCCGAAGAAATCGGTCATGCCGTGCGAATACTTCAGCGTGAACGGGCCCCAGCCCACCGCGCCGTACAGCTCGAAGTTATCGATCGTGCTGCCGTTCAGCTTGGAACCGGGGTAGTAGTAATACAGGCCGCCCACGTCGAAGGCGAAGTCCTCGTACTTGAACTTGTAGCCGCCGTAGAAATCCATCTCCAGGTTGCCGCCGCTGAACAGCTCGCTGGCGACGTTGGAGTTCCAGTTGCCCAGGTAGAAGCCGGACTTGTGGGCGAAATCGAAGCCGCCTTGCATGGCCGGCTTGAGGTTGGTCTGGCTGAAGCCGCGGAAACGGTAGTCGCTGAACAGGCCGGCATTGCCCGTGAAGGTGAAGTCGGGCTCCGGGTCGGCGGCGTAGGCGGTCGAGGTGGCGCACAGGGCCAGGGCGGTCGCAAGCAGGGTCTTTTTCATCTGTCGTTCCAGGGCGGGTTGTCAGCCAGGCGGTCCAGTGCGTGGGTGGCGCAACTGGCGTGGTCACGGGGCCTGCGCGGTCAGGCGGACCCCGGTTGACTGTTACTGAGCATTTCCCGTGCCAGCTTGCTTTCCCCATGGAACGCACCACCCTCGCCCCTTCCGGCGACCCAAGTTGGTGCACATGGGGTGCGCATCCCCGGCGGCCGCACCATGTCGTGGCGCAGGCGTTCGTTCCCGTGCCGGACTACACTGGAGGCCGGCAGCCGACTTAAAGGACAGACACCATGATCAATCGCACCGACTGGTTCGAAGACCTGCAGAAGAACATCTCCGACCTGATCGCCCGCAGCCCGGCGGCCGACATCGAGCGCAACGTCAAGGGATTTCTGGGTCAGACCTTCACCAAGCTGGATCTGATCACCCGCGAGGAATTCGACATCCAGACCGAATTGCTGGCGCGTACGCGGGCCAAGGTGGATGCGCTGGAAGCGCAGGTGCAAGGGTTGGAGGCGCGGGTGATCGCGCTGGAGGGGAAAACGTCGCCGCCTTGAAAGCCGCGTTCTGCCCCGGGGCGTGACACCCGCCCCGGTCATTCTTCTCCCCATTCTCAGGGCAGGGCCATCCCCAGGACGATCCGGGCCGCGTTCGCACAAGCCTCGTCCTGGGCCTCGCTTCCGCCCGACACCCCGATTCCCCCCACCAGGTCGCCCCCCGCGAGCAAGGGCAGCCCGCCGCCGAATCCGGTGAAGCGCGGCCGAGCTGCCAGTCCCTGGCGAACCGCCGGGGAATGTCCCTTCAGTACCTCGCCCCAGGCCCCCGTAGGTAGCCGGAAACCGGCCGCGGTGTACGCCTTGTCGACCGCGATGTCGGCAGAATGCAGGAACGCGCCCGGCATGCGCAGAAAGCCCAGCGCTACACCGCTGGCGTCCACCACCGCCACGCTTACCCGTATGCCCTGCGAAGACGCCTCCCCGACGGCGGCATCCAGCGCGGCACGCACAGCATCGAGCGTGAGTTCGCGCGTTGCACGCGTCCAGTTTTCCATGCCGGTCTCACCGCTCAGGTAAATACGCTCAGGAATTTCTCGTTCAGCTTGCGATCGTGATAGAAGATGCCCGTGCCCAGCTGGTCGTCGGTCCAGGTAATGACCGGCTTGTCCGGGTACCAGGTGTAGCCGCCCGAGAACACTTCGTTGCGATTGCCGCTGGGATCGAAGAAATACACCGTCTCGCCCCGCGTGATGCCATGCCGCGTCGGGCCGATGTCCAGCGACACCCGGCGCTTGGAAATGATGTCGGCCGCCTTCAGCACCTCGCCCCAGTTGTCCAGCAGGAAGGACACGTGGTGCAGCTTGTTCTTGACCGGCTGGCGGATGAAGGCCACGTCGTGCGCCTTGTTCGAACAGCTGAGAAAGGCGCCGATCATCAGCTTGCCACCGTCGGCCATCACCTGTTCCGACAGCCCGAAACCCAGCACCTCGGTGAACAGCTTGTAAGCGCCGTCCAGGTCGTCGCCGTAAAGCAGGCAATGGTCGAAGGAACGCGGCGCCATGCCCTTCAGGTCGTCGGGCCACGGATCCGGGTTCTGGTAGCCGGTGGCGCAGCCCGTGGCTTCGCGATAGGCATACAGCTCCATCACGTGGCCGGTGGGAATCGTGAAGCGGAAACGCTTGCCGGTCTTGGGATGTTCGCCGGCCTCGATCCAGCTCATGTCGGTGGCCAGCCCGCTGGCCTGCACATCGGCCGACAGTTTCTCCAGCGTCGCTTCCGAATCGACCTTCCAGCCCATGTAGTCCATGCCGGACTCGTCGGCCTCGCGCAGCACGATGCTGTGATGATCCGATTCGTCCCAGCCTTTCAGGAACACGCGCGGGCTGCCGTCGCCGGCCTGGTCGCGCATGACTTCCGTCAGGCCTATGGTGTCCACGTAATGCCGCACCGCCGGCTCGAGTTCGAGCACGCGTATGCACACGTGCCCGGGGCGTATCACTCCTGTAAGTGCCATGATGGGTCTCCTGTTGTTGATGAAGGGAAAGCGGCCTCGCGGCCGACCACCTCGACGACCACGTTGCCCAGGGGCCGGGTCCGGCAGGCCAGCACGATGCCGCGCGCCTCGTCCTCCGCGCCGACCCAGGCGCGGCTCATGCGGCCCGCGGCATAGGGCCCCTGGACGATGCGGACGCGGCAGACGCCGCATCCTCCGCCGCGGCACCCCACGGGGATGTCCCGCCGGCCGTGCGACTCCATGCCGGCCAGCAGCGTCTGTCCGTCCTCGCAGGTGTAGGGCGCTGCGCCGCCAAGCATGCGGACCTGATGCACCCGCACGGCTCAGAACACGTGCCGCAGGCCCGTGCGCACGAGCGCCTGGCTGCGCCCGTCCGAACCTCCCGGCAGGCCGGGGATCCAGGCCATCGCGGCGCCATGGCCGCTGGCGCGCTGGTAGACCGCGCCCAGGTAGGCATCGGTGCGCTTGGACAACCCATAGTTCAGCGTCAGGCCGACCTGGTGGGCGCGGTTGTCGGCCAGCGCGGCGTTGGCCCATTGGTACTGGTAGTCGACCAGCACCGTCGTGGCCGGCGCCACGGGCGTGGTCACGCCCGCCTGCACGACCTGCACGACGCCGCCGGTGAAGGTATTGCGCGTATTCGTGTAGAGCACGTTCGCGTTGGTACCGGCACCGAAGGCGTAGCGGCCGCCCAGGCCCCAGGTGCGGATGCCGTCGCGGCCGTTGTTGATGGCACCGTAGCGCACCTCCGTCAGCGCGGCGCCGACCTGGAACGGCCCCCGGACGTAGCTCGCGCCCACGCTGTAGGATCGATTCTGGCTCAGGCTGCCGGCCTTCTCGCCGAAGCCGTACAGGCCGCCGAACGTGAAGCCGCCATAATCGGCGCTGACGAACTTGACCGCGTTCTCGAGCCGTTCGGCGCCGCCGACCCGGTCGAAGTCCAGCGCCCCGCCCGGCATCGTGGGAATGCCCAGGCCGCCGAACGGCCCCTGGCGCAGGTTGTGCAGGCTGACATAGGGAAAGGACGGGCCATAGCGCGTGGGCGCCAGGATGTCGAAGCTGAAGTCGTATTGCTTGCCCAGGGTAAGCTGGCCCCAGTTGCCGGCCAGGCCGACGAAGCTCTGGCGGCCGAACAGGCCGCCTATGCTGGCGCCGTTGTCCAGGCCGAACTGGCCTTCCAGCGTGAAGACCACCTTGTTGCCGTTGCCCAGTGCCTCGCTGCCGCGCAGGCCGAACAGGTTGGGCGACAGCATGCCGGTATCCATCAGCCAGTTCGACCGCCCCGCCTGGTTGCTGACGTAGGTCACGCCGGCATCGAGAACGCCGTACAGGGTCGTCGAGGTCTGGGCCTGGGCCGTGGCGGCAAAGGCGCCCAGCAGGAACGGAAGTAGTCTGGCGGTATGGAAGGTCATGGTCGGCAGCGCGGTCGGGTTGGCGGAGTGGCGGCAAGGAAAACGGACGGCGTGGGTGCGCGGAGAAGTCATTCGAACCTCGCCTGCGCGGACACGCGGCGGGCGCCCGCCAGCCGCAGCACGGGATACACCACCAGGGACACGGTGATGGAGACGAAGAACTGCACCGGCATCCAGTCGGACAGCACGTAATGGGCGAGCACGAAGGCCAGCACGGACGTGACGATGCCGGCCCAGTTGAAGTCGGCGCGCGCGGCCTCGCGCGCCAGCACGTCGGGCAGCAGGCGCCGCACGACGAAATAGTCGGCCACGATGATGCCGGCGAAGCTGGTGGTCAGGACGCCCAGCACCGTGACGAAGGTGTTGAACCACTCCAGGATGGAGCCGGCCAGCATCAGCAGCGCCAGGACATTGGCCAGCACCACGAATACGAGCCGCCCCGGACGCCAGCCGATACCCGCGTCGAACAGGTTGGACAGCGACAGCGATGCGCTGTAGACGTTCAGCACCTGGGCCTTGGACTGGGCCAGTACCATCAGCAGGGTACCGATGATGCCGCCGAACACGATGAAGGCCCCGGCCACGCTGTCCGGGCTTTGCAGCGCGGTGGCCTGGGCGGCCTCGCGCGTCATGCCGGTAGCGACGTAGTAGTCGGTCAGGGCGCCCATGCCCGCATACATCACGATGCCGCCCACGGCCAGCATCACCACGTCCATGAACAGGTTGCCCAGCACGGCCGCGACGCCGATGTCGCGGGACGAACGGGCGTAGCGTCCGAGGTCGGCGTCGATCAGCGCCAGCGCGCCGGCCGATCCCAGCATGACGTTCACACAGAAGGCGAACTTGCCGAAGTCCGATTGCGCGCCCAGGGCCGCCAGGGCCTCGGCGGGGAACTGGCTGCCGAACGACAGCACTTCGGACAGGCTCTGGCCCGACGAGGCGATGACGTCGTACATCATGAAGGCGAGCACGCCCAGGAAGGCCACCACGGTCCATGAGGAAACGCGCGAGACCAGGGTGAAGCCGAAGGCGGTGATCAGGACCCAGGCCAGGGTCAGCAGACCGTAGATGATCACCCGATGCGTCATCGTATCGGGCAGGTTCAGGTAGAACAAGAAGCCCTTGTAAAGCAGCACGTTCTCCAGGGCCAGGAAGCCGATGATCAGGAAGCCGAACACCGCGGCGATCAGGATGGATCCCTTGCGGCCGAAGCCGTGCTGGCGCGACAGCACCGTGCTGGACAGCCCCGTGCGATAGGCGACGTGGCCGACGCCCCAGCCCAGCAGCGCGCCCACCACCGCCACGAACAGGCCGGCGGCCAGGGCGATGCTCAGGCCGGCCACGAATGTGGTCAATGCGCCGATGAACAACTGCACCAGCGTGGTAACGATGCCCACCGTGCTCCAGGACAACGACAGCCAGCCCTTGCGGCTTTCACTCGGGACGGCTTCCAGCGCGTGATCCTCGACGCTGGTTGCCAGATCGTTCGATTGCATTATTGGTCTCCTCCTTGCGCCGTGCGCATGCGGCAGCCCCCCTTTGGGCTCGACGAAAGCGTACGCGCCGCGCATCGGGTTGAGGATTCGTCCGTTCATCTACCCATCTACAAATAAACACTTATTCGGACTGTGAAAAACCAGCAGGCGGGCCCGAAAGCCTTGTGGTCAGCGGATGCCGGGACTACGATCTGCGCCGGGGAGCCGATGCGGCGCCCGCAGCATGCGAGGCCGGAAAGAACGTGGATCACGTGACCAACTACCAGGAAGTGTTCGAGTACGCGAATGACATCATGGTCATCCACGACAAGGACACCGGCGAGATCCTCCAGGCCAACCGCAAGGCCTGCGAGATGTACGGATGCAGCCCAGACCAGCTGCGTCGCCTGACCATCGGCGACCTGACCCGCAACCTGGAGCCTTACAACCACGCCAAGGGATTGATGCTGGTCCGCCGGGCAGCCACGACCGCCGAAGGCATCCTGTTCGAGTGGGTGGTGCGCGACCGCGTCGGGCACGAGACCTCGGTCGAGGTCAGCCTCAAGCCGATCACGCTGGACGGCATCGTGCGCGTGATCGCCATCGCGCGCGATATCACCGAACGCAAGCAGGCCGAAGCCGCGCTGCGCCAGAAGGAACGCCACTACCGCCGCCTGATCGAACGGTCGTCGGACGGCATCGCCATCCTGTCCATCTCGGGTTTGGTGCGCTTCGCCGGCCCCTCAATCCAGGCGCTGCTGGGCGTTCCGCCCCGCTTCGCCACCGGCCGGTCCGCGTTCGACTTCCTTTCGGACGAAGACGCCGCCCGCTTCGAATCCATCCTGGCGACGCTGCCGCCGGAAGCCGATACCGTCCTGACCTACCGGATCCGGCACCGCGACGGCACCTGGCGCGTACACGAGGCCAACTGCCGCAACCTGACGGACGACCCCGCCGTGAGCGGGATTCTGATCAATTTCCGCGACGTCACCCTGCGCGTGCAGGACGACGAACTGGCGCGCCAGCGTGAACGGCAATTCAGCCACATCGCGCGCCTGTCCACCACCGGCGAAATGGCGGCCGCGCTGGCGCACGAGCTGAACCAGCCCTTCTTCTCGATCCTGAATTTCGTGGCCGGGTGCCGCCGCCAGCTCCAGTCCGGCAACTATTCGATCGACGGCCTGCTGGCC
The DNA here is from genome assembly GCF_038066655.1 of Pigmentiphaga sp. YJ18. Taxonomy (NCBI): domain Bacteria; kingdom Pseudomonadati; phylum Pseudomonadota; class Betaproteobacteria; order Burkholderiales; family Alcaligenaceae; genus Pigmentiphaga; species Pigmentiphaga sp. YJ18. The sequence goes on from NZ_JBBUKU010000001.1 coordinate 595,375, forward strand.
GCCCTGGAACTGGCACAAAAGGAAGCCGAGCGCGCCGGCAAGATCGTCAACACGGTCCGCAGCTTCACCTGCAAGGGCGACTACCAGCGGCGCGCCATCGACCTGCGCGATCTGGTCCGGGGCATGGAGGAACTCATCGCCGTCCGGGCGCGGCATGCCTGCGTCGCGCTGGAATTCGACCTGGACGCCGCGCCCTGCTGGGTCGAATGCGACGAAGTCCTGATCCAGCAGGTGATCATCAACCTGGCGGTCAATGGCATCGAGTCCATTGAGCAGGCCAGCACCCCCGGCGGCCGGATCCGCATCGCGGTGCGCCGTGACGCCAGCGACCGCGTGAAGTTGACGCTCGCGGACACCGGCCACGGCTTGCCGCGCGTCAGCCCCGACAAGATCTTCGGCGCGTTCTTCTCGACCAAGCGCAAGGGGCTGGGCATCGGCCTGTCGCTATGCCGGTCGGTGGTGGAGTCGCACCATGGCCACATGTGGATGACCGCCACGGGCGGGAACGAAGGCCAGCGCGAGACGCGCTGCCACGTGCTGCTGCCCGGCTGCGCCGCCCCGGCCGGCCTGCGGCCGCTCAACCCGAAGTCGGCCGCATCGGCGCCCAGGTCTCGGCGCAGGCGTGAACCAGCTGCAGTTCCAGCCGCACGTGGCTGAAGCGCCAGGCGTCCCGGTCCAGCCGTAGCCGGCTCCGGTACCAGCCCGCCATCCAGTGCGCGCGCGGCGCCTGGCCGGGCGACGCCACCTGGGCCAGCTCCCACAGATACCAGTGGCAGCTGGCCTGCCGCAGGTCGTCGTCCAGCTCGATCACGGGCGAGACCATGTAGTGCAGGCTCCAGATGATCTCCCTGGCGGCGATCGCCGCCAGGTGGGCGACGATCTCGTCCCGGCCCTCGCGACGGCCGAACCCCTCGGCCTCCCAGACGCCGTCATCGTGGAACAGGCCGCTCATGATGGCCGGATCGTTGCGCCGGTCGGCGCCGTGGGCATAGGTGCCCACGACCCGCCGGATCGCCTCGATGGCCTCGAGTGCCGCGATGCGATGTTCGAGCGAGCGCGATGCCATGGCCGGCTTGCTACAGGCGTTGTTCGCCATGCTCGGCCACGAAGCGCGATTCCTCGAACGCGTACGGCACGCCCGGGGAACCGCCATACAGCTCGATGTGGGGGGCGACCTCGGCCATGGACAGCGCCAGCGAGAACAGCCGCGCCGCGTCCTCGGGCAGTTCTCCAAGCGGATACGTATCCACGTGGCGCAGGATGGCCGGCATACGCGGCAGCATGTTGTCGTAGAAGTATTGCAGCTCGCCGCGCGTGGCGGCCTTGCGGCGGACCTGGCGCTGGTTCTGCGTGGGCAGCGCCCACTCGGCAACCAGCGGCTCCAGCATCTCGAATTCCTTGGGCAGGTTGGCGTTCATCGTCGTCACTCCTTCTCGGCTGCCATGTAGCGTTCCAGCACGTTGTAGCCGTGCCGCAGCAGGATTTCCTCGTCCTGCAGAATCATGTGGCTCTTCGCGCCCGACTCCAGCGCGGCATGCGTGTCCTCCATCGTCGCGGTGTCTTCCAGCCAGGCGTTGCGCTGCAGGACCTGGGCGAACTCCACGGCCCAGCGCTGGCTGTTGGTCTTCGGGCTGGGCACGTAGTACTTGCCTTCCCACAACGTCTTGTCGTGCGAGATCGGCCAGAACTGGTGCGTGAACCAGATCCCTTCGGACACGTGGATGAGGATGTTGGGGAACACCACGCTCAACTCGAACGAGAAATCTTCGCGTCGTCCCGGATTGACCGTGGGCGGCAGCATGGACGCGCCGCGCTTGGCCACCAGCGAGGCGCCGGTGATCTCGTTGGCCATGCGGGCGATGGGCGTGGGCTCGGCATCCAGGGTCAGGCACACGCCGGTCGTCCGGTGGTCGCCGAACAATTGCACGTCGGCCAGGCCGGTGGAGAACACGTTGGGGAAAGAACCCGCATGGATGGTGGAGACGTGATAGGCCTCCGAGAAGGCATCCAGCGCGATCTTCCAATTGCAGTTCAGCGTGGTGTGGTAGCTGAAGCACTCGTCCATCGCGGCATAGGGATAGCCGCCCAGGTGGCGGCCGATGCCCCCCAGGTACTCGTCCAGGGGCTGCACCTCGCCCCTGGACAGGTTGATGAAGATGAAGCCTTCCCACACGTCGGTATGCACGGGGGTCAGGCCATGGTTCTCGCGGTTCCAGTCGGGGGCGAAGCGCTCCTGCTCGGGCACCATGGACAGCCGGCCCTGCGCGTCGTACACCCAGCCGTGGAAGCGGCAGGTCACCACGGCCGCCTTGTTGCGGCCGAAGGTTTCCTCGCCGGTCTCGACGATGACCTTGTTGCCGCGGTGCGAGCAGGTGTTGTGGAACCCGCGCACCTTGCCATCCTTGCCGTGGATCAGGATGACGGAGGTCTTGGCGAAATGGATCTTCTTGACCTTGTAGTCGCCGGGCTGGGCGATTTCCTCGATGCGTCCCACCTTCATCCAGGTCTTCATGAAGACGCGCTCCTTCTCCTTCTCGAAGAAGGCCGGCGACACGCAGGGCTCGACGGCGATCGGTTCCATGCCAAGCTCCGGATACTTCCGGGCCCAGCGCAGTTGTTCATTGGGTGCGTTCATTGCTGCTCCTCGTTATCGACATCCAGGGATATCTGGCTTCTCAAGCCTCGATTCCATATTGCTGCCTGACCAGGTGCCCGATGCCCATGCGGTCGAGCACGTCCAGCGGACACAGGAAGGTCACGCGCACCACGCCCGGCAGCCGGCTGATCTCGATCGAACCGGCGATCGTGGCGCGGTTCAGAATCTCGTCATAAGGCAGTCCCGTCGCCTTGGCGGCGCGCGCCAGGCCGACCTTGGTCGCTTCGTTCAGCGTCGTGCCCGAGCCGATGAAGGTGATGGGACCATTGCGTTCGATCTGCTTCTGGCCGAACTGCCGCGCCAGAGCTTCCACGTGGGCGCGCTGCGCCGCGTTCATGGGCCGCGCCATGGGCGGCAGGTCGTCGGGGCGCTGGAGCAGGATGGGGCCGTCCAGCTCCAGTCCCTTGACGACCTCGACCCGCACCTCGACCTCGCCCGACACGTCGGTGGCGTGGCCGGCGATCTCGCCGTTGCCCTGCTGCGCGTGCATGTCGCCCATGTACAGCCCGGCGCCGGGCACCTTCACCGGGCAGATCAGGATGGCGCCTTCGCGCACGCTGTTGGTGTCCATGTGGCCGTCGGTCTTGTGCCGGTCGAGCTCTTCCTGGCTCATCGCGAAGCGGTGCGGCGCGCCGATCAGGAAGGCGCCGAAATCGCCCGCATTGTGCGAGTCCGGCAGGTCCGCCGACGGCATGGTGCCGATGTTGCCCAGGAAAGGCTGCATGTGCGCGGCCACCCCCGGCATGTCGGCGCGCGCCAGCGACAGGATGGAATGCTGCTCGGACGCGCCCGGCAGCGCGGCCAGCTCGTGCGGGGCGCGGGCGATGCGCTCGGCCGCCTCGCGGTCCAGGGTCAGCGACACGCGGTTTTCCTTGTCCAGCACGATGACGTAGCCGTTGGCGAAGCGGAAGGCGTTGACCTCGGCGCCGCACACGTCGCAGTGGATGGCGTCGCCGCCTATGCCTTCGACGTGGCTGGCCGGGCTGGGCGTGCCACAGGCCGAACAGAGCTTGGCCACGAACGGGTCGCCCAGGTAGCGGCCCTCGACGAAGGACATCACGCCCGACGACGTGGCGCGGGACACCACGTCGCACCGCAGAATCCGGACCGCCAGCGCGTCGCCCACGGCCGCGCCTTCGACCGCCACGGGCTGCGTCACTTCATGGCCGCCCTGGAAGAGCGGGGTGATCATGGGCCCCCAGCAGCCGGGCGGCGTGCCCGAGGTGATGCGGCCGCCGTCGCGCACGGGGCCGAGCATGGGCAGGCTGGGGCCGATCACGCCGCGCGTGTAGCGATCGACATGAAGATGTTCGACCGCCTGCGGGGCCGACGGGGACGTGGACGCTTGCGCGCTCATGACTGCGATCCTTTGTTCGTCAATGGTGAGCCAAGCTTAGGCCGACGGCCGAGGCCGAAGAATCCGGTCGGCCATCTAAGCGGCTACGGGAAAACATCTATCGCGCTTCGAGCCACCACTTCATGGCGATGACCGCCAGCGCCTGCGCCAGCACCGCACCGTTGGCCAGGATCATGGGCACGGAGCCGATGGCGGCGCCGTACACCAGCCACAGCACCAGGCCCAGGACGAACAGGGCGTACATCGCATAGGAGATGTCAGCCGCCGACCGCGTGCGCCAGATCTTGATCAGCTGCGGCATGAACGACAGCGTGGTCAGGATGGCGGCGACCGTCCCCAGGAGATCGATGGACATGACGGCTCAGAAATAGCGGTCGTAGTGCAGCCGTTCCGGCGGCACCTGGTAGCCGTCGCGCAGCAGGGCCTCGGCGCTCTCTATCATCGCGGGCGGGCCGGCCAGGTAGATCTCGCAATCGGCCAGCCTGCCGCCCAGAACCTCGCCCACCAGTTGGTGGACGAAGCCGCGGTGGCCCGGCCACTCGCCGCTCTCGTCCGCCGACACCGACGCGTGGTAGGTGATGCGTTCGCCATAGCCGGGCAGTTCGCGCAGCAGGGACTCGCCGCAGACATCGCGCGGCGTACGGGCGCCGTAGAAGAAACGCAGCTTGCGCCCCGGCGGCGTCAACAGGGCAAAACCGCGCGCCACCGAGATCATGGGCGCGAGCCCCGACCCACCGGCGATACAAACCACGTCGCGTTCGACCTGCGAGCGCAGGTATGCCATGCCATAGGGCCCATCGAGCCCGATGGCCGCGCCCGCCGACAGCGCGAACAACGCGCCCGTGGCAGCGCCATCGGCCACGCGCCGCACCTGGAAATGCCACTCGCCCGCGTCGTTGGCGAGATTGGACATGGAATAGGCGCGCGCGCCCTGGACTCCCGGCAGCGTGAGCAATGCGTACTGGCCGGCCAGGAAATCGGCGCCGTCCTGCGCGCGAAAGCGGAACTCGGTGATGTCGTGGGTCAGCGGAACCGCGGCCAGCAGGATCGCCTGCCGCCGCCGGGGCGCGATGACGGGTTTCGCCGCCTCGTCCAGCCGCAGCTTGACCACGCAGTCGCCCACCGGGCGAGACTGGCACGCCAGCCACCGTCCCTTGGCACGGTCGCGCGCGCTCAGGCCCGGCGCGTTCTCGCGCAGTGCGGCCACTTCGCCTTCCAGCAATTCGAACTTGCAGGTGCCGCAGGCGCCCACGCCGCACTCGTAGGGAATGCCCAGCCCGGCCCGCAGCCCGGCGCCCAGCAGCGTGTCGTCCGGCGCGCAAGCGTAGGCCGCCTCGCAGGACGGGATGGCGATGCGCATCGCGCGCTGCTCAGTCGTCGATGCGGACATGCACGCTCCCGTCCCGGATCACGACCGGGTAGACCTTCAAGGCGATCCTGCAGGGCGCGCCCGTGGGCTTGCCGGTGCGTATGTCGAAGGTGCCCTGGTGGAAAGGACATTCGATGTCGCCACCGTCGATCTCCCCCTCGCACAGCGACGCTTCGCCGTGGGTACAGCGGTCGTCGGTCACGAAGAATTCGCCTTCCAGGTTGTAGACGGCCAGGGCCGGCAGGCCCTCGACCTCGGTTCGCCGCGCCGTATTGGGCGCGACCTCGTCCGTGCCGCACAGGAAGCGCAGCGTTGCTTGTGTCATCGTCGTCATCGTGTTGCCGGCGGCCGGCCTGGCCGCCGCTCTGTGGTTATGCCGGTTTCATCAAACCCGCGATCGGATGGTCAGGCTGCATGCTGCACCCGCTGGGCGACGAACTGGCGCGCGGCTTCCACGTCCTCGATCCATGGCCAGTAGCCGCGGGGCGCCTCGAAGCAGCGCATGAAGTCGTCGGCCACCGCCCGGTGCTGCGAGGCCGCCCCCAGCACCGTCATGGCGGCTTCGCCCGGGGGCTCCAGCAGCAGACTGGTGAAGGCCGTGGTGTACGAGGCCGAGACATCCCAGAAGCTGTCGAAGCTGTGCGCCATCCAAGCCGCGTCCCAGGATTCGGACTCGTCCATGCAGCGCAGGAGATGCTCGGCCATGCGCGACGCGTTGTTCGCCCCCTGGACCGCGATCGGATCGTTCAGGCAGACCGCGTCGCCCACGCCCATGACCACCCGTCCGGACGGCAGCCGGCCCACCGGTTTGCGGATGGTGGGCGTGAAGGCGCCCCTGGACCAGGCGTTGGGATCGGTCAGGCGGGCGTCGTCGAAATGGCAGGCGTCTTCCGGAGCGAACTCCTGCACCACCTGGCGCGCGACCTCCAGCAGCGTGGCGCCATCGGCGGCATCGCCGAAGCGGTCCATGGGGCCGCCCGGCCGCGCCTCGAACAGGAAACTGCGGCACTCGCCCGCGGTATGTGTATAGAAGGGCATCGAGAAGAACTCGCCCACGCCCGCGACGAAGTTGAAGCGCAGCGGGCGGAAATCGGCTTTGGGCCAGGGGCGGTCGCCCATCAGCCTGGAGCCTCGCAGCAGCAACGCCGCCAGGTGGCGCGGCGGAGTCTCATGCCGGCTGCGCGCCGCGTCGCGCTCGAACAGCGCATTGACGGGCCCCTTGCCCGAGGCTACGAACACCAGGTCGTGCCCGGCGGCGATCTCTTCCAGATCGTCCACCGTCAAGGTGCGTATCATCAGCGCGCCGCCGCGCTTGCCGAACTCCTGCATCCAGCGCGCGAACTTGGAGCGCTGGTCGACGGCGTTGCCCCGTTTGTCCAGCAGTTGGCCGGCCACCGTCAGCATTGACTTGCCGTGCGGATCGCGGAAATCCATCAGCATGCCCTCGCCGACCGGCGCGTCTTCTTCCCAGAAGTTCAATCCCAGGTGGCGCTCCCATTCCAGGGTCTGGTTGAACAGGAAGGCCGCGCTCTGGATACGGCTATTCAGCAATTGCTCCGCGGTGCGGTCGCTGAACAGCGTCACGCGATGTCCACGATCCAGCAGGCCGAATGCGAGGTGCAACCCGCACTGCCCGGCCCCGATAATCGCTATCTTCTTCATGTTCGCCAGTCTCCCTGCACGATGGGACTAGCTTAGAAGGCGAGGCCCCGCGGGTAAATTCGTTCGCTCACCTAGGGTAATAAGGGAGAGCCCGTATTCCGGGAGGTCAGGGCTTGCCGCTCAGGCCGCTTTCGGCCACGCCCAGCTTCACCAGCTCGGCCAGGGAATGGGTGCCGAGCTTCTCGCGGATGTGGGCACGGTGCACTTCCACCGTCTTGTAGCTGATGTCGAGCTCGGCCGCGATAACCTTGGAGGCCTTGCCTTCGACCAGGCGGTCGAACACCTCGCGTTCGCGGGACGACAGCAGTTCCAGCAGGCTGCGCGTGCTGGCCCGCCGGCTGGCCTCGGCATGCTGCGTCACCGACACTTGCAGCGCCGCCTGGACCTTGTCCAGCAGCGCCTGATCGTTGTAGGGTTTTTCCAGGAAATCGTAGGCGCCGCCCTTCATCGCGCGCACCGTCATCGGCACGTCGCCGTGGGCGCTCAGGAAGATGACGGGCAGATGGAAACCGCGCGCCGCCAGCGCATCCTGGACGTCGAACCCGCCCATGTAGGGCATCCGCACGTCCAGCAACATACAGCCGCACTGGTCGGGATTGGCCGTGTCCAGGAACTCGCGCCCGTTCGAATAGACGTGCACGTCCATGCCCACCGACTCCAGCAGCCATTTCAACGACGTGCGCACGCCCGCATCGTCGTCGACCACGTAGACGACGGGATTGACGGAGGTCGCGCTGCGCGCACGGTCGTGTTCAAGCTGCATCATTTCTCGGCCGATCTCATGAAAACTCAGGAGAACGATATGCGCTGTGCGCACGACCGCGCAATAGGCATTTGTCCGCCGGCGCTACGTGGCAATGCGCACCGTGCCCGCCGCGAACAGCTTCTTCCAGCGCGCATCCTCGCTGCGCAGATAGCGTTCGAAAGCCGCTCCGTCCATGTCGTCGGGCTGCCCACCCAGCCGCAGCAGGGCTTCGACCGCCTCGTCGCGCTTGATCACCTGGCGCACCGCGCCGGCCAGCCGCTCGACCACCGGCGCCGGCGTACCCTTGGGCGCCGCCAGGCCGAACCACGACGTCAGGTCGTACTCCGGCACCCCCGCCTCCACCATCGTCGGCACCTCGGGCGCGCCCGGCGAGCGCACCGCCGTGGTCACCGCCAGCGCACGCAGCTTGCCCGCCTGGATGTTGGGCAGCGCGCTGATCAGGCTGTCGAACATGAAGGCCAGCGTACCGGTCTGCATGTCCACCTGCGCCTGCGCCGTGCCCTTGTAGGGCACGTGTGTCACCTTGATTCCCGCCAGCCCGCCGAACAGCTCGCCCGCAAGATGGCTGGCCGAACCTATGCCCGCCGAGCCGTAGTTCAACTGCCCCGGCCGCGAGCGCGCGTACGCCACCAGCTCGGGCACCGTCTTCACCGGCAGCGACGGGTGCACGACCAGCACGTTACCCACGCCCGTGATGCGGGTGACGGGGGCGAAATCGTTCACCAGGTTGTAGTTGGCCTCGGCCGGGTTGATGATGGGATTGAGCACGTCGGCGAAGGCGCACAGCAGCAGCGTATGGCCGTCGGCCGGCGCGCTCTTGACCGCCCGGGTCGCCAGCGCGCCGCCAGCGCCGGGGCGGTTCTCCACCACCACCTGCTGGCCCAGGCTGTCGCTCAGCAGGCGCGCGACCAGGCGCGCGCACGTGTCCGCCGGACCGCCCGCGGCGAAGCCCACGAGAATGCGGATCGGTTTGTCGGGAAAGGCCGCCAGCGCGGGCAGGGCGAGCGTGGCCAGAGAGGCGAGGCCGAAGGCGCGGCGGGTGATCATGACGAAGACTCCTGGCCCAGGAAGTGCGTGTTGACGCGGCGCACGACCATGCGGCGATAGACGCCGGCCCGCGCGTAGGGGTCCGCGTCGGCCCAGGCCTGGGCCTCGTCCATCGAATCGAAGGCAGCCACCAGCAGGCTGCCGCAGTAGTCACCCTGCCCCGTGTCCGAGTCCCATAAAGGGCCCGACACGGCCACACGGCCCTGGGCGGCCAGTTCCGCGCGGCGGCGGATGTGCGCGTCGCGCAGGGGCGCGCGCAGCGCCTCGCTGCGGTCCACGTCCTCGGCGTACATCAGATAGAGCGCGCGGCCGGTCATGGGAACCGGACCGAAGAAAGGCTGGGGATTCTGGGCATGATCGAGCAAAGTCCGAAAAATGGAACATTCCGTTTTGAACAGTGGATGAATGTTATTCGGACTATGAAAGAAATTGATCGCCTTTGGTCCGATATATGGACCAAAGGCGATCAGGCAAACCCGGACCTCGTTGACTCGGCGGCGCTCAGGCCGATGCCATGCCCAGCACGCCGCAGGCGGCCCGCGCGCAGGCCATGTCCTGTTCCTCGCTTCCGCCCGACACGCCTATGCCGCCCACCAGCTCGCCTTCGTCGACCAGCGGAAAGCCGCCGCCGAAACCCGCGAACCGGGGCCGGGCCGGCAGGCCCTGGCGCACCGCCGGGGAATGCCCTTTCAGCGCTTCGTCCCAGGCCCCGGTAGGCAGCCGGAAGCCGGCCGCCGTGTAGGCCTTGTCGACCGCGATGTCGGCAGAATGCAGGAACGCGCCGGGCATGCGCAGGAAGCCCAGCAGCACGCCGCTGGCGTCGACCACCGCTACGTTGATGCATAGTCCTTGCCGCGCGGCGGCGTCCACCGCCGCATCCAGCGCCGCGCGCACGGCCTCCAGGGTCAGTGCCCGGGTCGGGCGGGTCCAGCTGGTCATGCTTGTCTCCTCAGGTAAATACGCTCAGGAATTTCTCGTTCAGCTTGCGGTCGTGATAGAAGATGCCCGTGCCCAGCTGGTCGTCGGTCCAGGTAATGACCGGCTTGTCCGGATACCAGGTGTAGCCGCCCGAGAACACTTCGTTGCGATTGCCGCTGGGATCGAAGAAATACACCGTCTCGCCCCGCGTGATGCCATGCCGCGTCGGGCCGATGTCCAGCGACACCCGGCGCTTGGAAATGATGTCGGCCGCCTTCAGCACCTCGCCCCAGTTGTCCAGCAGGAAGGACACGTGGTGCAGCTTGTTCTTGACCGGCTGGCGGATGAAGGCCACGTCGTGCGCCTTGTTCGAACAGCTGAGAAAGGCGCCGATCATCAGCTTGCCACCGTCGGCCATCACCTGTTCCGACAGCCCGAAGCCCAGCACCTCGGTGAACAGCTTGTAAGCGCCGTCCAGGTCGTCGCCGTAAAGCAGGCAATGGTCGAAGGAACGGGGGGCCATGCCCTTCAGGTCGTCGGGCCACGGATCCGGGTTCTGGTAGCCGGTGGCGCAGCCCGTTGCCTCGCGATAGGCGTACAGCTCCATCACGTGGCCGGTGGGGATGGTGAAGCGGAAACGCTTGCCGGTCCTGGGATGTTCGCCGGCCTCGATCCAGCTCATGTCGGTGGCCAGCCCGCTGGCCTGCACATCGGCCGACAATTTCTCCAGCGTCGCTTCCGAATCCACCTTCCAGCCCATGTAGTCCATGCCGGACTCGTCGGCCTCGCGCAGCACGATACTGTGGTGATCCGATTCGTCCCAGCCTTTCAGGAACACGCGCGGGCTGCCGTCGGTGGCCTGGTCGCGCATGACTTCCGCCAGGCCTATGGTGTCCACGTAATGCCGCACCGCCGGCTCGAGTTCGAGCACGCGTATGCAGACATGTCCGGGACGCAGCACTCCGGTTATTGCCATGTGAGTCTCCTTCGGGTGTGCAAAAGATGGTCGGGGTCAGAACATGTGGCGCATGCCCACGCGCACCAGGGTCTGGGTCTTGCCGTCGGACGGGCCGTTCATGCCGGCGATCCAGGCAGTGGCGCCGGGCGCGCCGCCGGCGCGCTGGTAGACCAGGGCCGCGTAGGCATCGGTGCGCTTGGACAGCGCGTAGCCCAGCGTGGCGCTGGCCTGGTGGGCATGCACCTTGTTGAGGGTGGCGTTGGCCCACTGGTATTGGTAATCCAGCAGCAGCGTGGTGCTGGCCGCCACCGGCAGGGTCGTGCCGACCTGCGCCACCTGCACCGACCCGCCGGTGAAGGTGTTGCGCGTGTTGGTGTACAGCGCGTTCAACACGGCGGCGCCGAGCTGGTACCGGCCGCCCAGACCCCAGGTGCGGATGCCGTCGTTGCCGTTGTTGATGGCCGGATTGCGCGCATCGGTAATGGCTGCCGTCAACGCGAAGGGGCCGCGCGCATAGGACAGGCCGGCGCTATAGGTGCGGCCCTGCCCCGTGCTGCCCGGCTGTTCGCCGAAGCCGTACAGCGCGCCGAAAGTGAAGCCGCTGTAGTTGGCGCTGGTGAACTTCACCGAATTGTCGACCCGCTTGGCGCCGGCCACGCCGTCGAAGTCCATCGCCCCGCCCGGCATGCCGGGCACGCCCAGTCCGCCGAAGGGTCCCAGCCGCAAGTTGTAGAGGCCGATCATCGGGAAGGACGGCCCGTAGCGGCCCGGCCCCAGCATGTCGAAGCTGAAGTCGTACTGCTTGCCCAGGGTCAACGTGCCCCAGGACGGCGAACTCAGGCCGACGTAGGCCTGGCGGCCGAACAACGGTCCGACGCTGGCGCCGTTGTCGGCGGCGAACTGGCCTTCCAGCGTGAACACCGCCTTCATGTCGCCGCCCAGCGCCTCGCTGCCGCGCAGGCCGAACAGGTTGGGCGACAGCAGGCCCGTGTCCATGGACCAGGAACTGTGGCCGCCGTAGTTGGACAGGTAGTTCACGCCGGCATCGATGATGCCGTACAGCGTGGTGGTGCTTTGCGCCATGGCCGGGGTGGCGCAGGTCAGTGCCAGGGGAAGCAGGAGTCTCGCGGTTTTCATCGTTATGGTTGCTCGTCGGAGGTTGAAATGGGACGCCCCTCCTCCAGGACGTCCCGGGAAAGATGCCGGGTCATGCAGCGTCGCATGCGGTCCAGCGCCTGGATCTCGATGTCGCCGCGCGGCATGACGCGGCAGGCCAGCACCACGCCCGCCGCCTCTTCCTCGGCGCTGACGCAGCCGCGGCTCATCTTGGCGGCCAGGTAGGCGCCGCGCACGATACGGCTCTTGCAGACGCCGCAGCCGCCGCCGCGGCAGCCCACCGGAATGCCCTTGCGGCCCAATGTCTCCATGCCGGCCAGCAGGGTCTGCGACGGCGCGCAGCGGTAGCGTTCGCCGGTATCCAGGATGTGGACCTCGTGGGTGTCCGCGCTCATGGGATTCAGATCGCCTTGAACAACGGACTGCGGCGGCCTTCCTGCGCTTGCGCCGCGGTCAGGAATTTCTCGACGTGGATGTCGCGCTCGAAAAGGCGGCCCTGCATCAGCGTCGCGATGCAGGCCTCGATCATGGGCGGCGGCCCGCACAGATAGGCCTTGTGGCCGCGGAAATCCGCGCGCCCGTCCTGGCCCGCGTACAGCCGCGCCAGCACCTCGTGCACGAAGCCGGTCTCGCACCGCCCTGCCCCGTCGTGCGCATCGGACAGCGCCGGCACGTAGCGGAAGTTGGCGTGCTTCGCGGCCAATTCCTCGAACCAGTCCGAGCAATACAACTCGCCCGCGTGGCGCGCGCCGTGAACCAGCGTGATGGGCTGCTGGCAGCCCTCGGCCAGCAGCTCGGCAATCATCGACTTGGGGCTGGACAGCCCCGACCCGCCGGCCAGGAAGATCATCGGCATCTGCGCCGACTTGCGCACGTAGAAGCGCCCGAACGGCGCCGACAGCGGCAGGCACTCGCCCTCGCGCAGGTGCTCGTGGATGTAGCCCGTGGCCGCGCCGCCCTCGACCTTGCGCACGTGCAGCTCCACCACGTTCTCGCCCGGCGCGTTGGCCAGCGAGAACGCGCGCCGGCCTTCCACGCCGGGCACCGCCAGGTTGGCGTACTGCCCGGCCTGGAAGCGCACCGGCCGGTCGGTGCGCAGCCACACCCCCTTGATGGTGGGCGTCAGATCGCGCAGCGCCACCACCTCGCCCACGTAGTCCTCCAGCGGCAGGTACTGCGCGTCGGGCTCCTCGTCGACGTCGGCCTCGATCATCAGGTCGGCCTCGGGCATGGCGCAGCAGGCCAGGCAATGCCCCTCGTCCCGCTCGAAATCCATCAGCGCGAAACTGCTGGACGCGCCGTGGTCCACCTCCCCTTCCTGCACCTGCACCTTGCAGGTGCCGCACAGCCCGTGGCCGCAGGCATGCGGCAGCCAGATGCCGCTGCGCAGGCAGGCGTCCAGCACGGTCTGGCCGGGCTCGATGTCTATGGTCTGCCCCAGCGGCTCGATGGTGAGTTGGTACCTCATGTGCTGCTCCTACGTATCCTACGAATGGCTGCCGCCTATGCCGTCCAGGCCCGGCGTGCGCAGGCGTATGGCGGACTTGTGCACCAGGCCGTTGTCGGCCAGGCTCCTGGCCGGATCCGGCTTCCACGGCTGGCCGCCGTGCTCCCACTGCGCCGCCGACCAATCGATGCGGGCGAAATCGGGATGGGCGCCATAAATACCGGGCAGCACCTCGTCGACCAGCGCCGCGAAAGGCATGTCCGGCGGCACCGGCAGGCACACCGGCGAGCAGAACATCATGTGGCCGTCCCAGTTGATGTACAGCAGCCGGTTGCCGCCGAACTTGTCCTCGGTATCCTGGACGGGGCCGGCATAGCCGGGTTCGAGCGCGATGACAGGCATGTTCGTCTCCTAGAGTTTGCTTACGCGACCTGCTTTTCCGGCGTGTCGCCGCCGGTCCAGCGGTCCCAGTTGCGCCGGTCGGCCGAGGTGTCGAAATCGCCGTTGTCCTCGCCCGCCTTCAGGTGGTACCAGTCCAGCACCTCGGGCACCGTGGCGCCGCCGCAGTTGCCCTGGAAGATCTGGTGCACCGGCAGCCAGGCCTGCACGTACTTCTCGGGTTCGCCCTCGAACACGTCCTTGCAGCCGTCCGAGCAAAAGTGGTACTTCATGCCGTGATAGGTGGTCTCGCGCATGCAGATGCGCGTCGGATCGTCCGGCTCGGTGAAGGCCATCGGGATCTGGCAGATCTGGCACAGCATCGGCAGCGCGTTGTTGTAGAAGCGCTTGCCGTCCTGCGCTTCGCGGTCCCAATGGTCCAGGCGCGGGCGGTACAGGCGGTCGAAGCTGGCCGGGTACTTCTCCGACAGCCAGGCCATCTCGTCCGGCCGCGGAATCCAGGTGTGGATCGCCGCCGCGTGGGTGTAGTTGTAGAAAATGCCCCAGGCCTGGTGCGAGATGTGGTCCTTCTCCTTGCGCGCCTGCTCGTGGTACTTGGGCATGCGGATGCCATAGCGCGCCAGGTCCTGGAACAGCGCGCCGCCGTTTTTCTCGAAATAGATCTCCCAGGCTTCCGACCACGACATCACGCGCTTGGGCAGCATGTAGTCCATCATCATCGCCACCAGCGTCAACAGCCGATAGCCGCGCCAGAACCACTTGTCTATCCACTTCTGCACGATGGGCAGGTTGTCCGGATCCTGTTCCAGCAGGAACTTCACGATCTCCAGCCCCAGCGTCATGTGACGCGACTCGTCGCTTTGCGCCGAGAAACCGAACGTGACCGTGGCCATGTCGCCGTTGAACGCCGCGCCGCTCATGAACGGCATGAACAGCAGATTCGTCAGCACGTACTCGAACGAAAACGAGATCGCCGTCACGAACTCGAACGGCCCCGCCGACATCGCATCGTCGAAATACGACTTCGGCACCGACAGATACCAGACCCGGTCGTGCATGTGCTTGAAGTCATGCAGACCGTTGAAATACTTGTTGTAGTGGCTGATCGTATGGATCTGCGTCTGCGAATGCCGCAGTTCGTCGATCGACTGCATCTGGCACGCGATGCGCGCCCCCACCCCGCGGAAATTGCGGCCCGCCATCGCATAGCCCCGGTGCGCCGCGTACTCCAGCGGGCTCACCCCTTGCAGGAACAGCTTGATCGCATTGATGTAGCGCGCGTCGGTCACGTTGAATTGGCCGTTGTTCTGCGCGAAGGCATCGATGATCGCGTACAGCTTGCGCTCCTTCTCGCCCTGGAACTTCCAGTACGCGTCCATCGTCAGGCGGAACGGGTCCTCCCACTTGTCCCAGTCGTGCACCTTGATGCCCTCGAACCTGTCGTAGGGGAACACCTTGTCCATCGGCTGGTAGCTGGTTTCCCAGCCCAGGTCGCGGGTCAACAGCGCGTAGCGCTCCTTCAGGCCCAGCTTGCGCGCGGGCGTCGATGTGGTCATGTGCGTCTCCGTTTCTTGCTTGATGGGGAATGGCGTTTGGGGGCCTAGCGATGCCAGGCCAGCGTGAACTCGTCGTCCGTCTCGTCGATGTTTCCCGACAGCGAAATCAGGTTCACGTGCAGCTCCTGCAAATCCCAGTCGCGGCCCAGCCGCTCTTCCACCGAGGCGCGCCGGATCACCAGCGAATCCGGCGCGTCGATCTTCACCATGGCCGGGAAGTCCTGGCGCTGCGCGCGCGGGTTGTCCTCCAGGATCGCGTCGATGATGCTGCGGGTGTCGTCATTGGCCTGAAAGGCGATGAATACGTTTTGAGACATGGCGGTTCCTTGCTTGATAAAGGTTCGGGTCACACGGCGACCTGGCACTTCGCGGCGCGCTGGCGCAGCGCCGACACCGCCTCGTCCAACTGCGCGGCACCTTGCGCGCCAAAGGCAACGGCCGCCCACGGCGCCAGCGTCTCCTTGCCCCGCGCCACCCAGTCCTTCACCCACCCGGACAACAACGCCGCGTTCTCCGGCGATTCCTCGGCCGCCGTCTTCATGCAGGCATCCACCCAGCGCAGGTTCTCGCCATGCCAGTCGCGCATGAACTCCACGCTCATCCCGAAACCATTGCCCGTGGCCGCCGACAACTCCCGCTCCAGCGCCTGGAACACCAGCGGATACACCAGCCCGTCCAGCACCAGGTCCTGCGCCACGAACACCTCGAACCAGTCCTTCGTCACGAACAGGTTCTCCATCTCGCGCCGCAGCCCCTGCCATTCCGGCGAGCCCAGCCAATGCTGCTTCGCCCGCGCCAGCGACGCGCCCTGATTGCCATCCAGCAACAGCCCGATGCGGCTCAGGTACTGCGCCAGCCCCAGCCGGTCCATGCTCTGGTACTGCGCCGCCTGCGTGATCGCCGCGCCATACCCATAGGCCGTCACATAGCAGTTGTTCATATTCGCGCCCCACTCGTAGTGACGCAGCGGCAGCACCAGCTCCTCGATACGCTGCCGCACCTCGCCCGGCGCCTCGCGCAGCAGGCCGCGCCTGTCCACGAACTCCAGCGCGCTTTCCTGCGCCTCCTGCTGCCGCGCGCGGGCCTGCGTGTACGTGCCGTAGTAGTAATGGCGCGGATCCTTGAACGCGTACCAATCCCGCATCACCACCGCCGTGCGGCGCGTGTCGTATAGCTCGAACCCCGGCTCCCACAACGGCCGGTAGTGGAAATTCACCTCCGGCTGCAGGTCATAGGTCGCCTCTTGATAGCGCGACGCCGGCTTGTCCGCGCCGAAGCGGCGCGCGATATGGGAAAACGTCTGGCGAATCGGACGGATGTCGGAAGTCTTGATATCGACTTGCATGGCTGGGTCTCGTCGGAAGGGAAAAAGGGAAGGCGGCTACTCGGCCACGCCGGGCGATCCGTAGCGCCACTTCATACGCTCCAGGTCCAGGCGGGCCGCTTCTTCCGCGCCCACCATCCGCACGCGGTTGCGGCGGCAGAACTCCTGGAATTGGGGAAACTCCAGCACCAGCTCCACGGCCAGCTCCGGATCGCCTATCGAGAACTCGAACTCGACGTAGCGGCTTTCCAGCAGACCCAGGACGCGGACATAGCGGGAGGGATGCGGTGGTATGCCGGCGGCGGTTGCATCCATGGGCGTGTCTCCATGGGGCGTGATGCCCTCGTTGATTTCATGACTTGGCGCAGCGGGGACTGCGGTGGTGTCATGAGAAGTGCAACGGGCGTGCCAGCGGCGGCAAGTGATTGATTTGGTGGGGGATTTTTTTACGCGAGGCCAGGGGTGCGGGGTTTCCTGGATGCGGAAAAGGGGAAATGCTGCGGTGCAGCTTTATGAAATGGTGAAGGTCGGCCAGAACTTTGCGCTCTCCCCAGGTATTTCGCATATAGAACAATTCAACCGGCGTATTCGAGTTTTGTGTACTATTGGTTACAAATGAAAGCCGTATACACCAACGAAAGGCCAAAAGTGAAAGCTAGCGTAAAAGACCCGTCGACTCTGGCAGACATCATTGACTCAGTGAACGAGCTCGGACTTAGAGCCGGCATTTCCAAACACCGCGCTTTTACTGCTTGGTTTGCAATTAATATGCACGATCTGGATGAGGACGACGCGTTGAGTTCGGCCGCCATGGACGGCGGCAATGACCAAGGAATCGATTTAGTATTTGCGGACGATTCAACCCGTACCATTTACGTTATCCAGGGACACTGCGGCGACAACCATACAAAAGTTACCCCTAAAAGCAAATGGAGTGATGTGGTTTCGACCATTCCCTTTTTTGAAGATACTCGCTCTCTGCGAGAAGTGGGAAGGCATGAGCTTGCGGATCAAATCGATTCAATTAAGACGGAAAATAGCGATTACACCATCGCCTTTGGCTTAATTAGCCTTGGAAGAAAAAACGTTACCATCACCAAAACGGTGGATGCCACTCGTCAGTCAAAGACCTTCAACAAATACCAGTACTTCTATCTAGCTCAAGAAAACGTCAAGGAGCAGTACGACGCTCTTATTGAATCTGAACGCGGCATTGCAGAAGACCAACTGGCTTTTTCGGGAAATATTATCGAAGACACCGGAGAATATGGGCGGGCTTGGATAGGCAATGTATCGGCTAAAGAACTAATTCGCCTTCACAGAACTTATTCGAATCAATTATTTGCAGGGAATGTCCGGCTTTTCTTAGGAACTCGAAAAGGTGGAATCAACGAACAAATAATAAAAACAGCAAATGAAACTCCAGGATTATTTTGGGCCTTAAACAATGGAGTTTCCATCATTGCGGATACTGCCACTAACAGCAAGAAAATAAAGAATTCATTGACACTTCGTCGATTCAGCATTGTCAATGGCTGCCAAACCACAAATGCCCTTAGCCAAGCAAATGCCAGCGATGACTGTAAGGTATTGGTTCGCGTTATCGCAGCCAAAGACTCGGTGAAGAACGATGTGGTGCGCTTCAACAATTCGCAAAATGCCATCAAAATTTGGACGGTGCGCGCTGTCGATAGCACACAAGAGCGCCTTCGCCGCGAATTAGGCGTAATTGGCTTAGACTATGCGCCAAAACAATCGGGAAGCCGACGACGTCGAGACAAATCGAAAATTATTGAACTTGATCGGTTGGCCCAATATTTGGCAGCTCAAAGAAATGATTTTTTGATTCAAGCCATTGACAATAAGGCTGAACTCTTCGATCAACCTTATTCTCAAATATTTTACCCACAAATCTCAGCTGCTGATATTTTACTAACTTGGCAATTGGGTAACATTTGCGAAGAAAAACGAATAGAGCAATTGCGAGCGCTTGGAAAATCTGCACCAACCGGCGGTCTCCTAGCCGTTACGGCCACCTTCTGGATTATTTTCACCGCGTCAAAGATTATTTCTAAACTTTCCGACATTCATTCCCCTCACATAACCCTCGAAAAAATAAACACCGATAATTTTCGCGCTGCTTTAGGAAAAATCGCAGATACAGCGATCGAAATCTATTACCTGCAAGCGGTGGACACTTACCAAGGAGGAAAAGAGTTCGGAACATACAAGTCGACCCTTCGATCAACAAGATTTTTGCAGCAACTCGAACCAAAAATTGATTTTAAGGTCGCTCAGTTGCCAACGATGAAAACCAACCGGCCGCCGATTCTAGAAAACGTTGCCAAAAACATTAAGCCGTGATTTAGACCATGCGAACGACGAGACAGTTGAAAGAATTGATTCGATCCCTCTGATGATTTACTTGGTAAAATGGCATCATAAAGATCTTTCTCCTTAGAGACGGCGAGTCCATTAGCGCTGACTGCAATCCCTACCCTTCGTTACTCACCAAATTTTGAATCTGCTAGATGCATCAACTGCGTCGAAAGCAAATTCGAGAAACATTGACCCAAAGATCATCCACCGAGTCACTATTGGCAAAAGAGTAGTTGTCTTCACGTGACGAAATCAGACTTTCCTCCCCAGCCGCCTACCCTCGGCCTAGGCACAGCCGCCCGCGACCTCTACCGCGCCCTCTGGCGCCACGCAGCCGGCGTCCGCCCCCACCTGCTCGGCGCCGCCGGCCTGCTCTCAGCAGCCCAGCTACTCCGCCTGACCATGCCCTGGCTGGCCGCCCAAGCCATCAACGCCCTACAGCAAGGCGACATGGCAACAGCCGGCCGCTGGATCGCCTACCTCGTCGGCGTCTATCTCCTGTCCTGGCTCCTCCACGGTCCCGGCCGCATCCTTGAACGCAACGTAGGCGTCCGGGTCCGTGAACGCCTGGCCGACCAACTCTACGCCCGCATTGCCGCCGCACCCCTAGCTTGGCGCGACGGCCGGCACTCCGGCGAACTCCAGCACCGCGTCGTCCAATCCAGCCGCGCCCTGTCCGACTTCGCCCAGAACCAATTCGGCTACCTGCAAAGCGCCTTCAACTTCGTCGGCCCGCTGGCCGCCCTGGCTCTGCTCTCGCGCACCAGCGGCACCATCGCCATCACCGGCTACGTCATCATCGCCCTGATCATCATGCGCTTCGACCGGGCGCTGATGCAGCTTGCCCGCGCCGAGAACGACGCCGAGCGCCGCTATGCCGCCGCGCTACTGGACTTCATCGGCAACGCCGGCACGGTGATCGGCCTACGGCTGCAATCAGCCTCGCGCAAGGTGCTCGGCCGCCGCATGCAGGCAGTGATGGCGCCGCTGCGCCGTGCGGTGATGGTCACGGAAGGCAAGTGGTTCACCGTGGACATCCTCGGCATGGGGCTCACCTGGATACTGGTAGTGGTCTACGTGCTGCAATCGCGGCAGCCCGGGCAGGCGGTGATGCTGGGCACGGTCTTCATGATCTACCAGTACGCCCAGCAGGCCGCGACGGTGGTGGGCGCGATGGCGTCGAATTTCCAGAGTTTCGCGCGCATGCACACGGACTACGGCAGCGCCGAACCGATCTGGGAAGCGCCCGGCAATCCCGATGCGGCGGTGCCGGCCGTGGCGCCCGATGCGCCGTGGCAGTCACTGGAGCTGCGCGGCGCCATCTGGCGCTATGCCGACGACGCGCGCGGCGGATTGCATGGGATCGATCTGCTGCTGCGGCGAGGATCGCGGGTGGCGTTGATCGGCCCGAGCGGAGGCGGCAAGAGTACGTTGCTGCGCATGCTGGCCGGCCTTTATCCGCCGCAGCAGGGCGAACTGTTGCGCGACGGTCTGGCGGTGGATTGGGCCGAACTGCGCACCTTGGCGACGCTGATCCCGCAGGAGGCCGAAGTATTCGAAGCCACCGTGGAGGAGAACCTTACCTTCGGCGAGCCGGCCGATGCGGCGGCGCTGCAATCGGCCGTGCATGCGGGGGTGTTCGACGAGGTGCTGCAGCGGCTGCCCGAGGGTTTGGCGAGTCCGCTGAACGAACGTGGCGGCAATCTTTCGGGTGGTCAGCGGCAGCGGCTGGCCCTGTCCCGCGGCGCGCTGGCGGCGCAGGGAAGTTCGCTGCTGCTATTGGACGAGCCCACCAGCGCACTCGACCCGCAGGCCGAGGGCCGGGTGTTCGACCGCATGGTGGCCGCCTTCCCGTCGGCCTGCATCGTTGCCTCGGTGCATCGGCCCGGCCTGCTGGCGCGGTTCGACACCGTTGTCGTGATGGAGGCCGGCAAGGTGGTCGATGCCGGCCCGCGTGACGAGGTGCTGGCCAGGCGCAATCCCTAGAAGTCGATGGTGGCCGACAGCACGACCGCGCGCGGCAGGCCGAGATAGGCGGATTGCCAGGTACCTATCGTCCAATAGCGTTTGTCGAAGGCGTTCTCGAGCATCGCCCGGAAGGTCACGTTGCGGTCCATGACCCGGGTAGCCCAGCGCGCGCCGAAGTCGAAGCGGGTCCAGCCCGATACGCGCGTGGCGTTGGTGCCGTCGGCGTACACCGAACCGGTATGGATGGCGGCGGCGGTCAAGGTGACGCCGGCCAGCGCGGGCACGTCCCACTCCAGCCCGACGTTGGCGGTCATGCGCGGAACGCCCACGGGATCCTTGCCCGTCGTGGCCGCGGAGTTGGTCCGGGTCATCTCCGTATCCATCCACGCCAGGCCGCCCAGCACCCGCAAGCCGGGCGTCACTTCGCCCCAGGCGTTCAACTCCACGCCGCGATGCCGCTGTTCGCCGTTCGCCTCGTAGCGATTGGTGGCCGGGTCGAGCAAGCCGCTGGGTTTGCGGATCTGGAACAGGCTGACGGATGTCGCCAGGCGCCCCCAGTCGCGCTTGATGCCGACTTCGGCCTGGCGGGTTTTCAGGGGCTTTAGGACTTGTCCGGCATTGGCCACGCCATCCGGCGCGGTGCCGCCCTGGGCCAGTCCTTCGACGTAGTTGGCGTACAGCGAAACGTTGTCCCAGGGTTTGACGACGATGCCTGCCAGTGGCGTGACGGCGGATTCGTCGTACTGGCCGGCGGTGGCCGGGAAGTTCTGCACCTTGACCTGTTGGTGGCGCAGCCCCAGCGTCAGCAGGATGCGGTCATCCACGAAACCCAGCGTGTCGGCGAAGCCGATGCTGCGCAATCGGGTTTGCGATGCCGGCTGCGCGGCCACACCGGGGATGCCGTCCGGCTTGGGGTAGATGACGGGGTCGTAGATGTTCGACTCGAACGTCGCCACCGATGTCGAGAAACCATAGGCAACGTCGCGCTTCAGGGTGTTCGCGCTGAGCGCCCAGCGATGCGAGACCGGCCCGGTCCGCAGGCGCCCGCGCAGGCCGGCCTCGGCCGAGGTCGTATGCAGGTCGAAGGCGGAGGCCGCTGCGTTCTGCGTGGTGTCGCCGTCGGCCGACATCAGGTAGATGTTGCCCCCTATTCCGCCGTGCCAGCCGCGGGAGCGGCCGATCGCGGCATAGGCCGTCGCGTCGTCGGCCAGGTCGTATTCAACGCGGGCCGCCAGGGTTTCGTCGCCGCTGCGCAGATAGCTCCAGGGCTGGCCGAAGTTCGTGGCGCCGGCAGGCGCCGGCAGCGACACGCCGGGCGTCACGGCGAAGCTGCTCAGGACGGTGCGTACCGCGTGGCCCCGGTGCGACTGCTTGACGTAGTCCAGCGACGCGCGCAGCCGCTGCCCGCGATAGTCCAGCGCGACGGCGCCCATGCCCATCTGTTCGTCCTGGTGGTCCCGGGCGGTATCGCCCCGCCGCAGAACGCCGTTGACCCGCACGCCGAACTCGCCGTCGGCGCCGAACCGGCGGCCCACGTCGGCGTGCAGGCCGATGCGCGAATCCGAGAAGTAGCCGGTCGTGAGCCGCGTCAACGGCGCGTCGTCCGCGCGCTTGGCCAGGATGTTCACGGCCCCGCCCGCCGCGCCGCTGGGCGACATGCCGCTCAGCATCGCGCCCGGCCCCTTGAGCACTTCGATGCGATCCATGAATTCCGCCGCGCTGCGATATTGCGCAAGCAGTCCAGGCAGGCCATTGAAGGCGATCTCATCGGTGGCCAGGTCGAAGCCGCGGATGCGCAGCGTGTCGGTCGAATCGCCCTCGCCGCCCACCACCCGCACCGACGCATCGTTGCGGGCCAGGAAGGAGGCCACGCTGCGGGGCAGTTGATCTTCGACGGCCTGCGCGGTGTAGCTGACGACGTTGAAGGGCGTATCCATGAAATCGGTGTCGCCCAAGAGGCCGAGACCCCCGCCGCGCGCCACCAGGCCGCCGGCATAGGCGGGCGGACGCTCGCCGGCCATGACATCGGCGCGTGCCGTCACCGTCACGGCCGGCAGGGTCGTGACGGCATCCGATCCGCGCACCACCGTCATCGCCGAGGCGCCGCTGCGCACGGCAACCAGGCCCGAGCCTTCCAGGGCATGCCGCAGCGCCTGCTCCAGGGTCAGGGCCCCATTCAGCGCGGGTGCCAGGCGGCCGTCCAATAACCCGGCCTCGCCGCCGATGGAAACACCGAACTGCCGGGACAGCGCGGCCAGCGTCCTGGCCAGGGGCTGGGCGGGCAGCGACAGATCGACAGGCGTCGAGGCGAGCGCGGGCTGGGGCTGGGCCCGGACAGCCCCGGCCGGCAGCAGGCCCGTGGCGCCGACGGCGCAGGTCAGGAGAAGCGGAGCCATGGCCACGCAATGGCGGCCATGGCGGCTGCGCCGGGCGGCGAACAGCCGGAAGAATTGGAAAGCGTCGTGTGCGGTCATGGTGGAAGAACTGAACGTGTCATGCAGAAGACACGCCACGGCGCGTTTACCCCCCTCCCCACTTGCAACAAAAGGCAACTTCGCCGACAGGAATCAACCGCGCGCCCGGATCTCGATACCCTGCTCGTCCGCGGGCATCACACGCACGGGCAGCATGTGCGTCAGGCTGTCGAGAAAGGACTGGGGGTCTTTCAGCAGATAGCTGCCGGTCACCCGCATCTCGCGCAGGGCCGCATCCCGCAGGGACAACCTCAAAGGGCGAGACAGGTAGTCATTCCACCGGGACACGACTTCCGGCAGCGGCGTGTCGCGAAAGAACAGCCATCCCTGCCGCCAGCCGCCAACTTCGCCCGGATCCACCGGACGGGGCGAACCGACACCCCGGCTGTCGACGTCGGCAGCCTGGCCCGCCTGCAAGAGAACGGAAGGCGCAGGATCCTCCGCCTGGCCGTTCTCCGCGCCCCACACGGCGACCCGGCCTTCGGCGACCTCCACCCGCATGCGGGCCTCGCGGGTGGAAACCGTGAACACGGTGCCGACCACGCGCACGCGGCCCCAATCCGTTTCCACCCAGAATGGGCGCCCGGCGTCGGACGCCACGGAGAACCGCGCCTCGCCTTCGGTCAACCTGACGGTTCTCCTGGTGCGGAAGAACGTCACCTGGGCCGCGGTGCGCGCGGCCAAGTCCACGCTGCTGCCATCCGGCAGCGCCTGTGTCATCCGTTGGGCGCGTCCGGTTCGCAGCGCGATCTCGTGCACCGGCAGCCGCCATGCCCAGCGACCGCCCACGCCCAACAGCCCCAGGCCCACTCCGACACCGGCCAGGCCAAGCGCGCGGCGCCGCAGGCGCTGCCTCTGCGCCGCGCTGGCGGGCTTGGCGATTTGCGAGCGCAGGGCTCCCGGCTCGGTGGCATTCCAGATACGCTGCGCGGTCAATGCGGCTTCGGCGTGTTCGGACGAGGACTCGCGCCATGTTTGCAGCGCCAGCTCGGCACGCTGGGCGGCGACCGCATCCGCATGATGGATGCGGCCGATCAGGATCAGCGCATGCTCCACCAACTGGCGTGGAGCGCACCGCTCTTCGCGGTCGAACAGGGGGACGGGCTTCGGCGCCATGGCGTGAACGGGTTTCAATCTTCCCCGGGAGCATAGCCCGCGCAGTCGAGCAGCGCGCGGGCCATCTGCCGCTCCACCGTTCGCACGGTCATGTCCATGTGCGCGGCGGTCTGCGCATAGCTCATGCCATGGATGCGCACCAGGATGAACACGTCGCGCCGCCTGGACGGCATGCTCTTCAACAGGGTAAGCAGGCGTTCGAGTTGCTGCCTGGCGCCGACCTCGCGCTCCACCGACGGCCGGCTGTCCTCGCTCACCAGCGCCAGTGTTTCCAGCACCCTTGCCTCGACCGCGCTGCGCAGACGCAATGTCGCCAGGATGTTGCGGCCGGCCTGGTACAGCACCGCGCGGGGCTCGAATACGGAGGCGCCGGTACGCTGCAACGCCAATACCCGGGCATAGGCCTCCTGCACGACATCCGCTGCCGTGTCACCATTTCCCGCCCGGCGGGTGAAATAGCGCAACAGCTCGCGGTAGTAGCGCTCGTGCATAGGAGTGAGTTCGGGTGCGCCGTGGGAAGCGGTGCGCGGAAGCTTTGATGAAAAGTAATTGATTATTATTATTGTTTGAACACGCCTTGCTTGGCAAGTTGCCCGTGGATGCGAACCCGCGCCTACTCCGGCACGTGCACCCTTTCCTTGATGTGCTTCAGATTCGCCACGATCGTGAAGGTCATGATGACCAGCAGCGACCAGGAACTCCATTTGCCCAGGTGCACCGTGGACCACGCGCCAAGCTGGTTGGGATAGGCCCAGACGCCGAAGAACGTGCTGATGTTCTCGGCCAGCCAGATAAAGAAGCCGATCAGTACGAAAGCCAGCAGCAGCGGCATCCGTCGGTCCCGGTCCAGCGGACGGAAGATCACGGTCGTCCGGGCATAAAGGCCCAGCGCGCATGCCGCGATGTACCAGCGGTAGTCGCCGATGAAATGATGCGTGAAGAAGTTGGCGTAGATCAGCAATGCAACGAACCAGGCCATCCAGTACGGGGGATGATGCACCACGCGCAATTCGAACAACCGCCAGGCCTGGATGACGTAGCTTCCCACCGCGGCATACATGAACCCGGCAAAGAGCGGTACGCCCAGGACCTTGGTATAGGCGAAATCCGGATAGGACCAGGACTGGATTCCGCTGGACGTCTTGAACGCCTCCAGCGCAAAGCCGACCAGGTGAAAGACGGTGATCGCCTTGAGTTCGTCCAGGGTTTCGAGCTTGGCCCAGACCATCCAGGCCTGGATCGCCAGCGCGATGGCCAGCAGGGCGTCGTAGCGGGGAATGCCCCACAGGCCTGAACGCGGCACCAGGAAGACCGCGGCGAAGAAGAGTCCGACGAACAGGCAGGCGCGGGCTTCCTTCAGGCCGAAGTACAGGAATTCCAGCAGGAAACGGGAAATGCCCGACAGGCCGGGCCGGTCGTGGCCGAGCAGCAGATGAGCGTCGAGCGCGCTCAGGCGCAGTGACGAAGGGCGGGCTGGAAGGTTCACGTCTCGGCTGAATCGTACGAATCCCACCCGGAATTGTGCCTCAACTACAGGACCGGGCCGGTAGCCATCATGCCAATGCCCGCCAGGCCAACTCGCGGGCGGACAACCGCCCCGGGTCATACAACCGGCATTCAGCCGGCACATCCGCCGTGCGCAATGCAAGCGGGATCTCCGTGCATGCCATTAAAAAGCCCGTCACGCCGGTGCGCTTGCGCATCCGCAGCAACGCGCTGGCGAAGCAGGCTCGCCCCAGCTCGTTGTCACCCGCCTTCACCCCGTCGTAGATGCCTCGCATGACCAGATCGAGCTCTTCCTCGTTCGGCTCGCGGCACGCGATACCCACCCGAGCCAGTGCCTCGGCATAGATGCCCGATTTCACCGTCCCGGCCGTGGACAATAATCCGACTTCCGTCTCGCCTTGTCCAAGCAGATGATCGGCCGTGGCATCGCCAATGTGAAGCAGCGTCATGTCCGGATGCCTGCCCTGCAACTCGGCATGCCACGCATGCGCCGTATTGCACGACATGGCGACCACTCTCGCTCCCAGCGCCCTCAGCCCAGCCATCTGCCCGGACAACGCCTGCAGGACCTGCCCATATTCGCCGTGCGCCCCCAGCAGCGCCGACGTCCTGTCGGGCACCGGCAACTGGAACAGATAGTGAGGCGGGAAGCGCTGGTCGGTCACGCTTGCTCCGCGTTCTTCGATCAGACGCGCGCATTCCTCCAGGAACAGGCCGACGTAGTGCGCGCCCGCGAACGGGCCCATGCCCCCGATGATGCCGACTGGAACCACGTTCGCCTGTCCCTGTGCTGCATGCCGCGCGCTCAGTTCAACTGGATGTTGGCGCGCGAGATGATGTCTTTCCACCGCCGCGTCTCTTCGTTGGAGAGCTTGGCCAGATCCTCGCTGGTCCCGGGGAACGGCAAGGCGCCCTGCTCGGCCAGTTGCGCGGCCATGGCCTTTTCCTTGGCGATGCCGATGATCGTGGCTTCCAGTTTCTTGATGATCTTCGGATCGGTGCCGGAGGGCGCCATCAGGCCGTACCAGGACTCGACCACGGCATCCTTCACGCCGGCTTCAGCCAGTGTGGGCACGTCGGGCGCGGCGGGGCTGCGTTTCTCGCTGGCCATCGCCAGCACGCGCAGCTTGCCCGGCTTGATGTAAGGCAAGACATTCGGCAGGTTGGCGAACATCACATGTACCTGTCCGGCCAGCAGATCGGCAGTGGCGGGACCCGCGCCCCGGTAGGGCACATGCGTGAACTTCGCGCCCGAGCGCAGCATGAAGAGTTCGCCGGTCAGATGGTTGACCGACGCAATGCCGGCGGAAGCCATGTTCAGCTTCCCGGGATTCTTGTTGGCATGGGCGATCAGTTCCTGGACCGTCTTCACCGGCACGTTGGTCGATACCGCCAGCGCGTTCGGCACGGTGGAGAACAAGGCGATGGGCGCGAAATCCTTCTCCGCGTCATAGGGCAGGTCCTTGGACAGCAGCGGCTGGATGGACTGCTGGCCCATGGTGGCCAACAGCAGCGTATAGCCATCGGGCGCCGCCTTGGCGACGATGCCCGCGCCGATGCTGCCGCCCGCGCCGCCCTTGTTCTCGACGATGACGGGCTGGCCCAACACTTCCGACATGCGGTTGGCCAGGATGCGGCCCATCAGGTTGACCGTGCCGCCGGGGGCGAAGGGCACGACCAGCGTAACGGGCTTGTTGGGATAAGTCTGGGCCTGTGCCCCCGGGCAGACACCCAGGGCGATCGCAAATAAGGCGATGGGCTTGAACATGGTTTGTCTCCTGCACATGATTATTAGATGAATGAAGGAATCCGTGCTTACTTCGCTTCGGCGGCGACCAGCGCGCGGATGCGTTCCTGCAACGACTCCCGGGCGTCGTGGATGCGCCCGGCCGTCCGGTCGATGACGGTTCTTTGCTTGTCCAGGCGTGCGCGCTGCTCGCCCAGGCGCTCGAGCACGCGTTGCGGCGCCGGGCCGCCCAGCGACTGACGGGCGGCCACGTTGCGATGCGGGTCCAGGCAGCCGGCCAGGTCGTCCTCGTGCAGCGCGATGCGGCGCCCCAGTTGTTCGCTGGCTGCCGTGGCGATCATCGCGGGGGTGATCTGCCTGGCCGACAAGCCCTGGTCCAGCGCCTGGCGCACGACGGCGCCGATGATGTGGTGCGCATCGCGGAACGAGGTGTCGGCCTTGCGGACCAGCAGGTCGGCCAGGTCGGTTACCGTGGAGAAGTCCTCCGCCGCGCGCAAGGCCATGCGCTCGCGGTTGGGCTCGACCCGCTCCACCAGCAGCTTCATCAGGGTCAGGGCCTTCAGCGCTTCCTCGCAGGCCTCCCAGCAGGTCCGGGTGCTTTCGCGGCTGCTGTCGCCCGAGTGGGTGAAGTGCGTGGACTTCACCGTGGAGAAGGCCGCCGTCGTCAGGCCGATCAGGTGGCCCGCCTTGCCCCGCAGGTTCTCCAGCACCGCCGGGTTCTTCTTCTGCGGCATGATGCTGGACGTGCTGGCGACGCTGTCCGGGAAAGACAGGAAACCGAACTCCGGCGTGGACCAGATATAGAAATCCTGTACCAGGCGGCTGCACGTGATCATCATGATGGACAGCGCCGCGTTCAGCTCCAGCGCGAAATCCCGCGAGGCCACGCCGTCCAGCGCGTTGGCCAGCGGCTGGCTGAAGCCCAGCATGGAGCTGGTCAGCGCCCGGTCGATGGGGAAGGACGTACCGGCCAGCGCGCAGGAACCCAAGGGCGACGCATCCGCCGTATCCAGCGTGTGCAGCACGCGATCGATGTCGCGCGACCACGCATCCACCAGTGCCGACAGGTAATAGCCGTAGGTGATCGGCTGCGCGGCCTGCATGTGCGTGTAGCCGGGCATCACGCAATCGGCGTACCGCTCGGCCTGGTCCAGCGCGGCTTGCGCCAGGCCGATCAACGCCGTGCCGATGCGCATCCCGAAATCCCGCGCCCGGATGCGATCGATGGTCGCGCCCATGTCGTTGCGGCTGCGCGCCGTATGCAGCCGGCCGCCCACGTCCTGGCCCACCAGCTTGATCAGATGGGCCTCGTAGTTGAAATAGGCTTCTTCCCGCGCCGGGTCGAGCTCCACGACCTCGGGACCGTCGGCCTGCATTTTCAGCAGTGCCTTGGCGAGCTGGATGGACGTGCCTTGGTCCAGGATTCCCTGCTCGTCCAGCATCAGCAGATGGGCAAGATTGATCTGGTGCAGCAACTCGAAATTGGCGAAGAACTCCCGGTTCAGGCGCGGCAGGAAAATGAACTCGATCACCTCCTGCGCGAGGGGTTGCTTCAGGCGGGCACTGACTTTGGATTCCATGTTGGGGGCCGGTGATGAATGCAGGAATGCAGTCTCCGTCTCGGCCAGCCCATACGTCAAATCACAGATTGACGGCTTCAAATACAAAAATGATATGCTCGACGCACATGCATCGGAATGGAATCAGCCCATGAACTTCAAGCAGGTCGAAGCCTTTCGCGCGGTGATGATGACGCGGTCGATGACCACCGCGGCGGGGCTGCTGCATACCTCGCAACCGAACGTCAGCCGGTGGATCGCGCTGCTGGAGAAGGCGCTGGGCTTCGTGCTGTTCCAGCGATCGGGGACGCGCCTGATTCCCACGCCAGAAGCGGAGGCGTTCTATGCGGACGTGGAGCGCGCGTTCATCGGACTGGAGTCGTTGAACGACAGCGCCAACTCGATCCGGCTGCGCGGCAAGGGACTACTGCGCGTGGGGGCGGTGGGATTGATCACGCAGTGCGTGATGCCGGATGCCATGCGGCTCTTCCGGGAGAAGGTCTCGGACATTCCGGTGGTGGTCAACACAGGCGGCTCGGACGTCGTGGCGAAGTGGGTGGCGACGGGATACTGCGATATCGGGTTTTGCTCGATACACACCGATCTGCCCAGCTTGCAGTATGAGCGGATCAACACCGCCTACGGCGTGGGGGTCGTGCCGAAGAAGCACAGGCTTGCCAGGAAGAAGGTGCTCAAACCTTCGGATTTCGACGGGGAGGATTTCATTTCGCTGCCGGCGGGGAGTTTCAATCGGGCGGCGATTGATCGGCACTTTGTTCGGGACAAACGGGTGCTGTCGATAGAGACGCCTTATGCGACGACGATATGCACCATGGTGGCGAAGGGGTTGGGGGTATCGATCGTAAATCCGGTGGTGGCGAGGGCGCTGCGGATTCCGGGGGTTTGTGAGGTGGGGTTTTCTGAGAAGGTGGAGCTTCATAGTTATGCGGTTACGTCGGAGAATTTTCCGGTTGGAGCATTGGCGCGGCGGATGGGGGAGTGTGTGAAGGAGGTTTTTTCCGGTTTCAACAACGCCCTGGTGGACGTCTGAAAAACGCCTTGGCGTGCTCTTCTATGTGTGGAACAAGGCGGCGATGGACGAAACGCCACGCCGCCTACGATTGCGAGCGCAATTTGTTCGCTATCCGGCCTCGGCGCTTGCGCACCCATATCACCAGGCCTGTCACGCTCAGCACGGCGACAAACACCCCCATGAACGACATCAGCACGCGCCCCGGCATGCCCAACAGCCGGCCGGAGTGAAGCGGCAGCTGGGCCTGCATGAAGACGTCGCCCGCGGTGCCTTGACCCGGCACCGTTTCGCCAACGACCGCCCCCGAGTCCCCGTCCAGGTAGAGAACCTCGTTGCCCATGCCGTCGTCATCCCGGTCGTTTTCGGGCGTGAAAAACGCCACGCCGTAGATGCCGAAGCGCTGGGCATAGAAGATGGATCCGGGGGGAGCGGTCCAGCCGCGGCGGCGACCCTCGGCCTCGGCCACTTCGATAGCCCGCTCTCGGTTCAGCAGCGGGTCGGCCAGTTCCCGCTCGCGACTGCCCTGGCGCGACTGGAATGGCGAGGGCGTCAAAGGCGACAGCATCGACACCAGCGGCCGCATCACCTGAGTCCCAAGGTTCAGCGACACCGAGGTCACGGCCAGCATCAGCAGCAGACCCCATACCCACACGCCGCCGGAGCGGTGGAGATCGAAATTGAGCTTGGCGCCGCCCTGGCGCAGCCGGAAGCTCAACGACTTGCGCCAGGTGCGCGCGCTGGGAAAGGAAATCCAGAGCGCAAGAAAACAATCGACGATCCACACCGCCGACACAACCCCCATCAGCCACACTCCGAATTCGATGCCCCAGCCTTTGGGAATGTGCATGGTGTAGTGCAGCTTATAGAGGAAGGGCAGCAGGTTCTCGCGCGACAGCGATATTCGTCCCCACTGCCTGTGGCCCTGGGCCTGGCCGGTGGCCGGATCCAGGGCCAACTGGTTGAAGCCGAGGGCGTATGGTGCGCCGGTGTCGGGATCGATGCGCGCGGCCACGCCCAGCATCGCCGTGTGGCCGGGTTCCAGCGTCAGCGGCAGGAAGCTGACCCGCAGGCGCGGATCGGCCGCCTCGGCCCGGCGCGCCAGTTCCAGCGGTGCAAGCGGGGTATCCGTCGCACCGGAGTCAGCCCGGAACAGTCGGGGATTGGCCCACTCGTCGAGTTCGTGGTCCCAGGCGATCACCGCGCCTGTCAAGCCGGCGATGAACAGGAAACCGGCGATGAACAGGCCGCACCAGCGGTGCAGCACTACCAGCGCGCCGCGCATGCCGCCGCGCTTCAGAACCGGTAGCGCGCGGACAGCATCACGTTGCGCGGCTCGCCATAGACGTTGCTGGGGAAACTCGCGCTGCCGGACAACGCGTTGTAGTACTTCTTGTCGAATACATTGTTGATGTTGAGCCGCAGGTCCAGATTTTGTGCGGCCTGCCAGCCCACCACCAGGTCGACTACGACGTAGGCGCTTTGAGTAATGTTGAATGGGATGCCGCTCGTGGTGCCCTTGTTGTAGATGAAACCCTGGCGATAAACCGAGCCACCGATGCGCCAGCCCTGCAGGTCACCGGACAGCCGGTACATGGTCGACAGCTTGAACAGGTGCCGTGGCGTATCGGTGTCGAAGAGCGCGCCCACGTTGCTGGCGGTCGCATCCTTGCGATAGCGCGCGATGGCCACCGTGTAGCCGGCACCCACCTGCCAGTTGGGCGTGATGGCGCCCTGCACCTCAAACTCCACGCCCTGGCTACGAACCTCTCCAGCGGCGGAATAGCACGTGACGGTCGGGTAGTTTGCGCACTGAGTCTGGTCGGTGCTGCGGAACGCGCGGTTTTTCTGGTCCATGCGGAACACCGCTGCGGAGGCATTCAGTGCGCCATCGAAGTATTCTCCCTTGATACCGATTTCGTAATTGCGGCCCACCACCGGATCGAGCAGCTTGTTGCTGGCATCCCGGTAGTTCTGGGGTTTGAAGACGTCGGTATAGCTCGCATAGATCGCATGCTGATCGTTCAGGTCGTAGACCAGGCCGGCGTATTTCGTCAGATGGTTGTTGACGCTGTAGCGGTTGTGCGCGCTGACGGAAGGCGTGTTGGAGGTGAAGTTCGGATACGTGTTGACGGTGTCGTTGTAGTCGAACCAGTCCACCCGCCCGCCCAGTATCAGCTTCAGCCGGTCGGCCAGATTCAGGCGCGTCGTGGCGTACACGCTTTGCTGGGTGATCTTCGCGTCCATCCAGTCGCGCAAAGGGATGTTCGGGTCGGCCACGGCGCCGGGATCGAAGTTGTACGGGTCGAGGCTGCTGTTGAGCACCAGGCCTTGGCGGCTGTTGCCGTCGAAATCGATGTTGCGGTAGCTGGCGCCCAGTACGAGCTCGTGCTTGCGGCCCAACAGTTCGAAGGGGCCGTTGGCATACAGGTTCACGCTGCTCTGCTTTTCCTGGTGGGCGTTGCGCGCACCGAGCTGGCTGTAGTTGCCGGTGGTAACGCTGTGGCTGAGGTAATGGCCCTGCATGTCGACATCGGCCTGCGCGTAGTAGGCAGAGAGGTGCATACGCCAGCCGTTGTCGAATCGGTGGTCCAGCCCCACGAAGGCGGAGTCGGTGGTCTTGTTCCAATGTTCCCAGTTACTGGCGTAGGACGTGGACCGGGGCAGTCCCAGGTCGCTGCCGTCGCTAGCCACAGGAAGGCCGGTAAAGCCGTTGCCGTGCAGCCGGCTCTCCTGGTGCAGCGCGCTGAGCGTGACCGTGGTGGAGGCATCCAGATCCTTCTCCAGGATCCCATAGAGCGTCTGGCCCTTGCTGCTTTCGCCGCGCTTGTAGCTTCCGTAGTCTTGAGTGGCGATCACCGTGCGACCGCGCAGACTGCCGTCCTCCGACAGCGGACCGGAGGCGTCCAACTCTGCCCTATAGCGGTCCCAGCTTCCAGCGCTCACGCCGGCGGACATTTGCGGCACCTTGGTCGGTCGCTTGCGTACCAGGTTGATGGCGGCTGACGGGTTGCCCGCGCCCTGCGCCAGGCCGGTGGCGCCACGCACGATCTCCACGCGGTCGTAGATGGCCATGTCGGTGGCCAGCAGGTCCTGCGACAGGTTGGAGCTGTCCAGGCTCACCGGCAGGCCGTCGTACATGATGTTGTCTACGTACATGCCGCGCGAATAGAAGGATGCGCGCTCCGGCCCGAACCGCCGAAAGGTCAGGCCGGGGGCGGTCTGCACCACGTCGTTGACCGTCGCCAGGCCTTGGTCCTCGATGCGCTCGCGGGTGATGACGGTGACGGCCTGCGGCGTATCGCGCATCGACAGGTTGAGCCGGGTGGCCGTGCTCATGCTGCCCGTGGTATACGAGTGCGTACCTTCGGTGGTGCTGTCGGCAGCAGCCGTGCCGATCACAGTGACTAATGGCAGCATGCCGGCTGCGGGCGCTTCGGCAGCCGAAGCCGGTGGCGAGGCTGCGGGAGTGCTGTCGGCCCGCAGCACGAATGCGCCGTTGTCCAATTGCACAGCCCGAAGGCCGGTTCCGTCCAGCAGCAGGCCCAAGGCGCTAGCGACTGGGTAACGCCCGTTCACGCCGGTCGTGCGCTTGCCCTCGCTCTGCTCAGCCGTGAAGCTCAACATGATGTTGGCGGTGCTTGCCAGAGCACGCAACGCCGGGGCCAACGGCCCGGCGGGTATGCGGAAGTCGGTGACGGACGTACCGGACGCGTGCGCAGCGCCCTGCGCCCTCGCGAGAGACGGTGCGACGGCCGTAACGCTCAGGGCCAGTGCCAGGACGGCGAGCGCGACGGGAGATGGATGTGGCCCCCCCGAATGGCGGCCCCGCTGCAAATTCGACATGTCGTTCCTCGTGATCGGACCTCCGGAAATTCCGGTCCCTCATGAGGTAGGTGCCGCGAGAACGCCAATCGGGCAGTCAAAGCGGAAAAAATATTTCAGAGGCGCCGATCCGCAGGGACAACCGTCGCCCAGTAACGGGTACGCCACTGCACGCGTACCGGCAGCACGCTGGGCAGCGTGGCCAGGATGCGATCGGTGTCCGCCAACGGAAAGACGCCTGACAGGCGCAGACCCGCGACCTGGGGATCGACACGCAGCATGCCCGGCCGGTAGCGATCCAACTCGGCCAGGAAGTCGTCGAGGCGCTGCTCGTCAGCCAGGAGTTGGCCCCGAGTCCACGCGTCCGTGTGCTCATCGGCCAGACCGGATGCCTCGATCGTCTCGCGGCTGAACTGCGTCTGCTCGCCAGCGTGCAGCACACGCGTGCTGCGTGGCGCTCCCCGGGAAGAGATCTCAACGGCGCTCTCCAGAACCGCCACGCTGGTGCGTTCGGGGCGCTGGCGTACGGTGAAACGGGTGCCCTGCGAGCGGATGGTGCCTTCGGCGGTCTCCACCAGCAGCGGCCGGGGATCGGCGGACAAACTCGGGCCATGGCGAGTCGCAACCATGATTTCGCCCGCCACCAGCAGGATGCGACGCTCACTGGCATCGAATCGAAGATTCACTGCGCTGCCCGTGTTGAGCATGAGCTGCGTGCCGTCCTCCAGTGCAAAGCTGCGCTGCTCGCCTGTAGCACTCCGGCAGTCGGCCATACTGGCCTGCCAGGGACCGGTACGTGAAACGAGAAGCCCGGCGCCGGCGGCTAGACCGCCCCACACGAGTACCTGCGTGGTCCGTCGACGAGCAACGGAGGATGGCCGGCGGCTCGCGCCATAGGATGACAGAGCCGTGTATGCCGGACTGGGTCCCAACGATTTCATTCGGCCCGTAACGGACTCGACGTGCTGCCAGGCAGCTTCATGGTCGGCATGCGCCAGGCGCCACTGGCGCCACTGTCTTTGCTGCTCCTCACCCGCCTCACCGGACATCAACAGCGTGAGCCAGTCCGCGGCAGCATCCGCAGCGGCCCGGCTGATCACCCGACCATTGGGCAGGGTCAAGGTGTCGCTAGGGGTGGCCATGGCGTCAGAACGTCATTGCGAACAGGCATTCGCGGTTGGCCCTGGCGAGATACTGCTTGACCGAGCTGGCCGAGACTGCCAGCCGCTTGGCGATTTCGGCGTAGCTCAGTTCGGCCAAGTGTGCCAACAGAAAAGCTTCCCGCACCCTGGGAGGCAATCCATCAAGCACGCGGTCAATCTCCTGAAGACTCTGGACCGCGATGAGTCGCGTCTCTGGCGAAGGGGCCACTTCTTCGGGCAGGCTCGCGATGGCTTCGAAATAGGCGGTTTCGAGCAGTTGTCGACGATGCCGGTGCGCAAGCAGCCGATTGGCGATCGTCGCCAGGAACGGCCGCGGCTCACGAATCTCCTCGGTCGCAGTTTTGCGGTCCAGCAGGCTTAGGAAAGTATCTTGCGCCACATCAGCCGCCGTAAATGTGTCGCCGATGCGCCTGCGCAGCCAGCCCTGAAGCCAAGTGCTGTGCTCGGCATACAGGCCGGTCAAATCATCGGCAAGCGGTAAATCCGGAGCGGGCATCAGGGCGAAAGGGAGCAAGTCAAAATGAGAATTAATCTCATTTTAAATACTCGAACGACAATCCGCAAGCAATCGGACCCAGGCTATGAAAGGGCCCGGCCGTCGGCCCCCCTAAACCGGTATCCCCTCCCTCTTCAACCGATAAGCCAACTGCGCCCTGGTAATCCCCAACAACCGAGCCGCCTTACTCAAATTTCCCCCCGCCCGCTGCATCGCCACCCGCATCATTCCCTGCTCCAGCGTCCCCAGCGGCACATTCCTCTCGATCAGATCCCCACAAACCAGATCGATCTCCCCGCCTTCCCCTTCCACCACCTCCCCACCATCCGCCACACGCCCCGCGCAATCCCCGCCCGGCAGCCGCTGCCCGAACAAATGCGTCGCCTCGATCGGCTCTCCATCCGGACTCAGCAACACCGCGCGTTCGATCACGTTCTCCAGCTCGCGTACGTTTCCCGGCCAATGGTGGTTCAGCAGCTCCTGCATCGCCCGATCCGTCAGCCCGCCCGGCTTCTTGCCGTATAGCCCGCCGTACTTCTGCAGGAAGCGGCTGGCCAGCACCGGAATATCTGCCCGCCGCTCGCGCAGCGGTGGAATGGTGATGGGAAAGGTATTCAGCCGGTAGTACAGATCCGGCCGAAAGCGCCCGTCCTGCATGGCCTTCTGCAAATCGACGTTGGTAGCGGCAACGATGCGGACATCGACACGTTGCGATTTTTCGCTGCCCAGGCGTTCGATCTCGCCACTTTGCAGCGCGCGCAGCAGCTTGACCTGGATGGCCAGCGGCAGGTCGCCGATTTCGTCCAGGAACAGGGTGCCGCCATTCGCACGTTCGAAGCGGCCGGAGCGGGCCAGATGCGCGCCGGTGTAGGCGCCCTTTTCCACACCGAACAGTTCGGCCTCGATCAGGTCGGCGGGAATCGCGCCGCAGTTGACGGCGATGAAGGGTCCCTTGGCCCGCTCGCCGTTGTCGTGCAGCCAGCGGGCGAACACTTCCTTGCCGACACCGGTCTCGCCTTGCAGCAGGACGGTGATGGGGCTGCCGGCGGCGCTGCGCAGCAGTTCGAAGGCCGCCTGAAAGGCTGCGGAAGCGCCGGCCAGGGGCTGGTTCGCCGGCTTCCGCGTGGACGAGGAACGCAGGTGTTCCAGGCCGATGGAGTATTCGATCAACTGGCCGGCGAAGGGATGAGGCGCGAAGTAGTTCAGGTAGGCCTCGTCCTGCCACGCGTCGGCGGGCTGGCCGACGATGCGACAGTGGGTGTCGCCCTGGGCCCGGCACTCGATTTCCTTGTAGACGATGGGCGTGCCCATGAAGGCGCTGGAGTAGCCGGACGCGTAGCCGATCTGGGTCCAGCATGCCGGGTCTTCGCCGTGGCCGTATTCCTGGACGTCGGCTTCGCATTCCCAGGAGTTGCGCCACAGGAATTCGCCGTAGAAATGATTCCTGGCAAGGTCGATGCTGAGTTCTATGGGTTCGACCTGGACGACGCCTTCGACGGCGTGCAGTTTGGGGCCGAGCAGGAAGGCTTCGTTGGTCTGCATGCCGGCGCGGCGGCGTTTGACGGCGTAGGCGCCGTCGCGCATGCCGGAGGCATAGCCCATGCGGACCAGCAGGCCGCGGGTGCGTTCCACGCCCAGCGAATCGAACAGTTCCTTGCGCAAGGCGCCCAGGGCGCGCGCGTGCAGGAGCAGCATGCGCTCTTCGTCCAGCCAGATGTGGCCGGAGGCGGTGTTGAATTTGAGGGAGGACAGGGGGCTCTGCAAAATCGTCTCCTGCCGGGCTATGCCGTGGTGTTATGCCGTATTCTCGCACCCCGCGCGGGGGCGCGCATCCGGCATGAACACCGGGCACCGGGGCAGGCCGGCGGAAGACGTGGCGCCGCAGTATTCAGTCCAGGCGAATCCCCCCGTTCCTGATGACCGGCGCCAGGCGTTCGATCTCGGTCCGGGCGAAGTCCATGACGGCCTCGGGAGGGCCGGGCATGACGTCCAGTGCCAGGGTAGCGAGCTGGCGGGCGACCGCGGGGTCGCGCAGGACGGCGTTGAGTTCGGTGTTCAAGCGCCCGATGACGCCGGGCGGTGTGGCGCTGGGGGCGATCAATGCGTAGCGCACGGAGAAGTCGAAGTCCTTGTAGCCCAGCTCCCGCAAGGTGGGCACGTCGGGCAGGGCACCGCTGCGCCGGCCGCTCAGGACCGCCAGGGGCCGGAGCCTGCCGCCGTCGATGAAGGGCTTGGCCGAGGCGACCAGGTCGAACACCGAGGCGATGTCGCCGGCCAGCAGTGCGTTCAGCGCCGGCGGGCTGCCTTTGTAGGGCACGTGCATGAGGTCGGCGCCCACCTGGCTCTTGAACAGTTCCCCGGCAATGTTCATGGCGGTGCCGTTGCCGGCAGAACCGTAGGCCAGCGAACCGGCCCGGGAAGCCTTGACGAAGTCGCCCACTGACCGGGCGGGGGACTGCGCGTTCACCACCAGCACCAGCGGCGAGTAGGCCAGCATGCCGACGCCGGTGAAGTCCTTGCGGGCATCGTAGGCCTGGCGTTCGTACAGCAGCGGATAAAGCACCAGGGGCGTGGTGCCGCCCAGCAGCAGGGTGTAGCCGTCGGCGGGGGCGTCGGCCACGTACTTGGCGGCGATGGCGCCGCCCGCGCCGGGTTTGTTTTCGACGATGACCGGCTGGCCGAGCCGGCGCCCCAGGCCGTCGGCCACGACGCGGCCCAGGATATCCGCTGCGCCGCCGGGCGTGTAGGGAACCACGAGCTTGACCGGTTTGGTGGGAAAGCCCTGCGCCATCGCGGGTGCGCATGGGGCCAGGACGGCATGGGCGGCCACCACGGCAAGGCCGCGAAGGCAGTGCGAAATCTTCATGTTGTCTCCTTTTCTTGGGAAGCCGGCGGCCGTTCAGCCGCTGGTGGCGGGCACGCCGGGAATCTCGGGGCGTCCCATCTGAAAGCGGTCGGTCACGCGCGTGTACATGCCGGCGCCTTCCAGCCGGCCGATGGGGGCCAGCCGCGCGGCGTCCACATAGAATTTGGCCGGGTCCACGATGCCTTCGCGGTAATGCATCATGACCACCTCGCCGATGACGAGATGGTTGGGCCGGCGGCCGACCTTGATGATGTCGATCAGGCGGCATTCGAACTGGGCCGGGCATTCCACCAGACGCGGCGGCCGCACTTTGATGGAAGACGCCGTGCGCAGGCCGGCGAAGTCGATTTCGCTGGTGCCGGGAGGAAAGTCAGCCGAACAGATGTTCATCTTTTCCTTGACGCCTTCGTCCACGATATGGACGACGAACTCCGGCAGGGACTCGATGTTGCGGCCGGTGTCCTTGACCTCTCCGGTCCGCGGCGTCAACGAGAACATCAACATGGGAGGATCGACGCCGACCATGTTGAAAAGGCTGAAGGGCGCCGCATTGGCCACGCCATCGGGGCCCAGAGTCGTCACCAGCGCGATGGGCCGGGGGATGATGGTCCCGCTCATCAGCTTGTATTGCTGCCGGGGCTCCAGCGCATCCGGATCGAAAGAGGCCATGTCAGGTTCCGGCATGTTCATTGGCCGCCTCCTTGCCTATCGTGAATTTCCAGCCGGCGGCTTCCAGCCGGGAGACGATTTCGGGACCGAAGCGGGACGCGATCTTCTCCGCGGTGGCCGGGTCGCGGTCGATGTCGTCGAACTGGTCGCGCTGGCCTTGCACGATCACGAGCAGTTGCGCGTCCTGGTCGGACAGGTTCTCGAACCGGCGCGTGACGGTGGGAGGCAGCGCGATCAGATCGAGATGCTCGAGCACGGTGCTTTCCTCGCCGTGGTCGCCCCACTGGATCAGCCAGCGGCCCGTCAGGCACATGAAGGTTTCGTGGGTGTGATAGTGCACGTGCAGTCCCGGGCCCTGCCCGGGCGGGCAGGTGACGATGCCCAGGCGGAAGACGCCGGCGTCTCCGCCTTCCACGGCGGGCCGGGGCGAGATCTGCCCCGGCAGGGGCCCCGGGGACATGACGTTGAACGTGGCCTTGGCCGTGATCATTTCCATGACTTCCTGGGGCAGGCCCAGTTTTTCCTGGATGCGCGCCTTGGTCGAGACCAGGTCCTTGAACCTGGCGATGCGGCCTTGCATTTCTTCCTGAGTAGGGGTGTATCGCTTCATGATGGAAGGGTTTCCATAAGGGGTGAATCGAACAGGCGGCGGACCTCCGCCGCCGCCTGCTCCAATGCCAGGCGGGCCGGCCACAGTGTGGCCGCGTGCATCACGAACGCGTGCGGCATGTCCGGGAATTGCACGACGTGGTGGGGGACCGCCGCCCGTTGCAGGCGTCCGGCAAGCTCCAGGGCATCGGCCAGCAGCGGGTCCTGCGCGCCGCAGCCCAGCCACACCGGGGGCAGTCCGCGCAAGTCCTGGTGCAAGGGAACCGGTCCGGGCACCGCGTCAGGATCCGCGTCGCCCAGGTAGCTGCGCCATACCCACTGGGAATACGGCCGGGAGCCCTGCCTGGGTCCGCCGCAATTGGGATAGAAAAGCACGAGTCCCGCCGGTAGCGCCTGCCACCGGTCGCGCAGCGCGAGCGTGGCGGACAGCGCCAGCGTCGCGCCGGCGGATTCTCCGAAGAACGCCCATGCGTCCTTATGCAGGCCCAGGTCCGCGCCCTGGCTTCGAAGCCATGCCAACACGCACAGGATCTCGTCCTGCTGGACGGGATAGCGGTGCTCGGGGGCCCTGCGGTAATCGATGGCGGCGATCACGCAGCCGGTCAACGCCGCCAGCCGATGAATGGTGCCGAGGTGCGAGTCGATGCCGCCGGCCCAGAACCCCGCGCCGCGCAGGAACACCAGACAGGGCGTACGCTCCTGCCGATGGCTGGCAACCAGCCGCACCGGGATGTCGCCATGCGGTCCGCGCACGATGTGGTCGTCCGACCGGGCTACGTCCGGCACTCCGGTGTTCAGGGCCTGGAAGTAGCGCGACTGGCGCAGCCGGGCTTCCTCGATGGGCATGGCAAGCGGATCGCCGGGCCGTTGTCCGGCCAGCCCTTGCTGCGCTTCCTGAAACGTCCGGTACATGGTTGTGGGAGAGTCGTTGATCACGACTGGATTAGACTCCAGCCCCCTGGCTCATTGCCATAGGCGTTCGCTAATCTCTAAAATCACCGACTATGGATAATATGGATTTCCGCCTGCTGCGCGCCCTGCTCGTCCTGGTCACCGAGAAGAACGTGACCCGCGCCGCGAATCTCCTGGGTGTCGGCCAACCGGCCTTGAGCCAGACGCTGGGCAAGCTGCGGGAACACTTCAACGACCCGCTGCTCGTTCGCACCCGCGGCGGCATGGTGCCCACCGAGCGGGCACGCGAACTGGAGCAGTCGGCGCGGCAGATCCTGGCGGAGTACGACAGGATGATCTCGCCCGCCGATCGCTTCGATCCCGCGACGTCGCGCCGGCGCTTCGTGGTAACCATTCCCGAATATGCCGAGCACATGCTGATGCCGCCCTTGCTGGAGCGCCTGCGGCGGGAATCGCCCGACATCCGCATCGAGGTGCGCCCGCCGCAGCCGGCCCGGGCCATCGAACAACTGGAAGCCGGCGACGTGGATCTCCGGATCGCCTGGCTGCTGGCGCCCACGCCGACGCTGCGATCCATGTCCTTGTTCCAGGACCAGGTCGTGTGCCTGGCCAGCCGCTCGCATCCCACGATCCGGGACAGGCTGACGGTGGAGGATTTCCTGCGGTGCCCGCACGTGCGCCCATTGGGTACGGGCCGGCCGACCACGGCCGTGGTGCTGGACGAGGCGGTAGCCAAAGGGGGGCGCAAGATCGAGCGGCCGTTCCTGGTCCAGAACTTCCTGACCATACCGGCCATCGTCTCGCGCACCGACATGCTGGCGACCCTGCCGCGCATGCTGGCCCGGCCATTCGCCGACCAGTACGCGCTGCGGTTGCTGGAAGTGCCGCTGCGCCTGCCGCGCATCCGCTACGCGGCATACTGGCACGAGCGTAGCCACAAGGATCCCGGGCACCGCTGGCTGCGTGCGATGTTCCAGCAAGCCGGACGCGAACTATCGGCACGACAGGCCGGATGATTCCGAGGGGGGCGGCCCGCGCGCACCGCCCCTTCCACCTTACCCCCGGATCCGCCCCCACAGATACGCCACCACCGCCACCACCGCCACCGACGTAATGGGGTGCTGGCGGATGACGTCCTTGGCGCACAGCAGCGCTTCCTCCAGCGTGTCGTTGCCCTGGTCCAGGGCGTCCGAGGCGGCGTCCTTGGCGCGCCGGGTGGCGCGGGTCACCTTGTCGGCGGTGGCGTGGGCGGCCTTGTCGACGGCGTCCGCGCCGTCTTCCAGGGCATCCTTGGCTTTTTCCACGTTGCGATCCGAGACCATGCTGTGCTCCTGTGGGGGTTGGATGGGTTCGCCTCCAGTATTCCCAACTATCCTGGAACAAGCGGCAACGGGGTGCAACAGGTGGTGCGCCCCATTACCGATACCTCGTGGGTATCGTCGCGGCAAAGCCGCCATCTCCTCGGCCGAGCCTGGGCCTCCTAAGATCCGACGCGGATAACGACACCAAACGGAGACAGGCAATGACACGACGCAAGCACGCCATTCTTGGCGCCCTCTCGGCCCTGCTGCCCATCCTTGCCGCCTGTGGCGGCGGCGGTGACGGCGGCATCGACGTGGCCGGTGGAACGGTCCTGCAGAACGCGACCGTGGTGAACACGCGCGACGGCTCGCTCGCGGCCGGCATGAACGTCCACGTGGAAGGCGGGAAGATCCGGCGCATCACCTCGCAGCCGCTGCGCGCCACGAGCGGCGCGCAGGCCATCGACGTATCGGGTAAATACGTCGTGCCCGGCTACCTGGATATGCACGCGCATGCCGTGGAAAGTGCCGACCGCGATCCGCCCTATTGGCCGCTGATGATCGCCAGCGGCATCACGGGGTTCCGCGAGGAATCCGATTCCCCGGCCAACATGGAACGCGGCAAGGTGCTGAACCAGGACAGCGCCGCGGGGCGGGTGCTGGCGCCGGAGGTCATTTTCCATGGCGGCGAGGCGCACCTGAACCCCGCCATCAGCGCGCGGGACGCGAGCAACGCGGGCGCGCCGTCCTTCGATCACCTGGGCGCCGGCTGGGGGTTGCTGATGGACTGCTCGAGCGAGGAACAGACGCTGCGCCCGGCGGCGCTGGCCGGGTCGCTGAAGCCGCCCTTCCCGCCTACCTTCGTCACCAATCCACGTGCCTACGATGGCGCCCAGAACGCGCCGTTCTACCAGCGCATCCTGGACACCTACGATGAAGCCAAGTGCGTCGAGCTGAGCAAGGTGTTCGCGAAGAACGGCACCTGGCAGACGCTGACGCTGATCCGGCTGCGCACGCAGGATTACGGCAACGATGCGCAGTACCGCAATGACCCCAACCTGGTCTATATCGACAAGTCCACGCGCGCGATCTGGCAGCAGGTGGGTGACCAGTTCGCCAAGCTGCCCGCGAGCGCGGTTACTACGCTGCAGCAGTTCTACGAGTTGCAGAAGCGGGTGTCCAAACTCATGAAGCAGAACG
This sequence comes from Pigmentiphaga sp. YJ18, assembly GCF_038066655.1. Lineage (NCBI taxonomy): Bacteria > Pseudomonadati > Pseudomonadota > Betaproteobacteria > Burkholderiales > Alcaligenaceae > Pigmentiphaga > Pigmentiphaga sp. YJ18. The sequence goes on from NZ_JBBUKU010000001.1 coordinate 638,770, forward strand.
GTGTCAGGATCATGGCCGGTTCGGACTTCAGCGGCGACATGAGCATCTGGCTGGTGCCGGGCGTCAGCCTGCACCAGGAGTTCCGCGAGCTGGCGTCGGCGGGTTTTTCGCCGCTGGAAGTCCTGCAGATGGCGACGCGGGATCCGGCGGAGTTCCTGGGGCGCCAGTCCAGCCTGGGCTCGGTGGAGGAAGGCAAGGACGCCGACCTGGTGGTGCTGGACGCCAACCCGGTGGCCGACGTGGCGAACCTGGGCAGGATCCGGGCCGTGGTGCTGAAGGGCCGGTATCTTTCCAGCGCGGCGCTGGACAAGATGAAGGCCGATGCCGCCGCGGCGATCGCGCGGCAGTAGGGGTCTCGCACTCCGAGCCTGGGGCGCGTGGGTGCGCCCCCTGCGCCCCATGGCCCGGTTTGCTGGCAGCTAACTCGGCATGGCCGCCAATCTGGCGGCGGACTGGCGCATTCCCGAGGCAATCGACTCGAAGACATCGGCAGGAAAGCCCGCTGGAAGCTTGTTACCCACATCTTCCAGCGCACCATCGACGTTCGCCAGCGTTTCCCCGATGATCTGCTCCATATCCGGCCCATAGCCGCACAAGCGCGCGGTGTTGTTGAAATGCCGGCGTTGCACCTCGGCCAGCTTGTAGTGCTTGTTCTTGCCGGGCAGCGCCATCGCCAGTTTCAACTTCTTGTAATCGAGCCGATTGGCACCCTTGCCGATCACGGGCCATGCCGATAGCACATCGTAGAGCGGCGTCAGTTGGTAATGCGCCTGAGGCAACAGATGAATGGAGAAATTCTTGGCATGCCCGTCCGTGGCCGCCAGCAGCCAGAACAGCAATTGGGCCTGCAACAGTGTGCGCAAGTCCGTGTCGCGGCGGTCGGAGTTGGCCAGGATGGCGGCAATCTCTTTCAAACCCGGGCCTCCATCCGCTTCGTATTTGACGTCCGCCCATACGCCGCAGGCTTGGCAGAAGTCCTCCTGAGGCAGGCGCAACCAATAGCCACCGTCGGCAAGCCGTCGATCAAAGCGCTCGACGATCAATACTTTCTGCTCGCCAAACTCCCCGATCCGGCACGATGCCGCAGGCACGCCGAACGCTGACAGCATTTGCGCGCACAGCCATTCGTTTTCTACGGAGGTGCGCATGTCGGCTTGCCGGTTCCCAACCAACCCGAGCGGCAGCTTGAAGATATGCGTCGTGGGCGTCGCACCTAGCGGCCGACACCACCGACCCTCATGCCACAGCAACGCGGTCTTCTCCTGGGCGCCGGCGATCGAGATCCTGAGTTCTTCGTCATCGTCATCGAGTTGGCCGACTCCTCGCGGCGAACCAGCGGCTCCTCGCAGAATGCGCTCGACATCGGCGTCGCCCAGCGGTTCGGCCAGGATGCGCCGTATGTCGGGGCAGTCTTCTCCCTCGGGTAGCAACTGCACCGCCCCGACGCAGTCTCTGCCTATCGCCGCCAGCAGGTCGAAAGCGCCGGTTCCCGCGGTCCGGAAACGAGTCTGAATACGTTGGCGTATCCGATCGCTGTCAGGCAGCAGATTGTCGAAAAAACTGCGGACCGCCGCACCGCGCAGCGGAATCGGATCCAATGGCACAGGCAAGGACAGGGAAAGCGGGCGTCCGACCGGCGAAACCGCCCAAGCGTCGTCGTAGAGGAATTCGTCCGCGCCCCGGGCGGGAAGGCGCCATTGCCCAACTCGAATGCCATTGGCCCATACGTCCAGAGCCCGGGTTTGGGAAGGACGGCCCATGGTCACCACTCGCCGCCGGCCGTCGACGGTTTCCCCTTCTCCTGCAGCACCAGGTCCAAACCCAATATCGCCGTCAACGCCAACAAGCGATCCAGCGTCAGATGAGCAGGGTTCTTTTCGAGTTCCGACAGACGGTTCTGGCTGATACCGAGACGTGAGGCAACCACGGCCTGGGAAAGGCCCATGGACTTGCGGCGACTGACCAATATGGTTCCAATTTGAGAAGGCATGGAAATTCGGAACATGGCTTTTCATCGGCTATATCGATAAAACCAATTTATCGCTCTTCTCGATACAGCGCAATAACAAATCTTGGTTTGTAATGCCAAGAAATCGATAATACCGATAATCCCGAAATATCGATATTGCCGATACTACGTAAAAAAGCCCGGAATGGAAAACCATTCCGGGCTACCAAAGCGCCCTTCGGCGCCACGTGCTAACTACTACTCAAACACCGCGGCGGCCGTCGCAACGGCCTGCCGATTACTTCTTCAGGTCCAGCGCCACGTCGACGATCATGTCTTCCTGGCCGCCCACCATTTTCCGGCGGCCCAGCTCGACCAGGATGTCCACGGTCTTCAGGTCGTACTTGGCGGCGGCGGTTTCCGCGTGGCGCAGGAAGCTGGAGTACACGCCGGCGTAGCCCAGGGCCAGGGTTTCGCGGTCGACGCGCACCGGGCGGTCTTGCAGCGGCCGGACGATGTCGTCGGCGGCGTCCATCAGGGTGTACAGGTCGCAGCCGTGGTTCCAGCCCATGCGCTCGGCGGCGGCGATGAACACTTCCAGCGGCGCGTTGCCGGCGCCGGCGCCCATGCCGGCCAGGCTGGCGTCGATGCGGTCGCAGCCTTCTTCCACCGCGACGATGGAGTTGGCCACGCCCAGGCTCAGGTTGTGGTGGGCGTGCATGCCGGTTTGCGTTTCAGGCTTGAGCACGTCCTTGAAGGCGCGGAAGCGGTCGCGCACGTCGTTCATGTTCAGGGCGCCGCCCGAATCGACCACGTACACGCACGAGGCGCCGTAGCTTTCCATCAGCTTGGCCTGCTGCGCCAGCGCCTGGGGCGTGGTCATGTGGCTCATCATCAGGAAGCCCACCGAGTCCATGCCCAGGTTGCGGGCGTATTCGATGTGCTGCTTGGAGACGTCGGCCTCGGTGCAGTGGGTGGCCACGCGCACCACGCGCGCGCCGGCGTCGTAGGCGTTGCGCAGGTCGTGCACGGTGCCCACGCCGGGGATCAGCAGGGTGGCGACCTTGGCGTGCTTGACCGTGTCGGCCACGGCCTCGATCCATTCCAGGTCGGTGTGCGCGCCGAAGCCGTAGTTGAAGCTGGAGCCCGACAGGCCGTCGCCGTGGGCAACTTCCAGGCTGTCGACCTTGGCTTCATCCAGCGCCTTGGCGATGTCGCGGACGTTCTTGATGCTGTACTGGTGGCGGATGGCGTGGCTGCCGTCGCGCAGCGTGACGTCGGAAATGTAGAGTTTCTTGTTGCTCATAGTTCGATCCTCAGGCGGCTTCGACCAGGTGGGTCTGCGCGAAGCGCTCGGCGCACGCCAGGGCGGCCGAGGTCATGATGTCCAGGTTGCCGGCGTAGGCGGGCAGGTAGTGCGCGGCGCCTTCCACTTCCAGGAACACCGAGGTCTTCAGGCCGGACAGCTTGCCCAGGCCGGGGACGTTCAGCGGCGCGCTGGCGGGGATTTCGTCGAACTGCACGCGCTGCTTCAGGCGGTAGCCCGGCACGTAGCTCTGCACCTTGGCGACCATCTCGGCGATGCTTTCCTCGATGGCCTTGGTGTCGGCCATTTCGGACAGCGTGAACACGGTGTCGCGCATGATGAGCGGGGGCTCGGCCGGGTTCAGGATGATGATGGCCTTGCCGCGGGCGGCGCCGCCGATCACTTCAATGGCCTTGGAGGTGGTCTCGGTGAACTCGTCGATGTTGGCGCGCGTGCCGGGGCCGGCCGACTTGCTGGAGATCGAGGCGATGATTTCGCCGTAGTGCACCTTGGCCACGCGCGACACGGCGTTGACCATCGGGATCGTGGCCTGGCCGCCGCAGGTGACCATGTTGATGTTGGGCGAGTCGAGGTGCTCGTCGATGTTGATCGCGGGGATCACATACGGGCCGATGGCGGCGGGAGTCAGGTCGATGACCTGCACGCCCTTGGCCTGCAGCAGTTCATTGTGGCGCTTGTGGGCGCCGGCCGAGGTCGCGTCGAAGGCGATGCGGATTTCGTCGAAGTTGGGCATGGCCAGCAGGCCGTCGATGCCGCCCGCGGTAATGGGCACGCCCAGGCGCTCGGCGCGGGCCAGGCCGTCCGATTTCGGGTCGATGCCGACCATGGCGCCCATTTGCAGGGCCTTGCCATGGCGCATGATCTTGATCATCAGGTCGGTGCCGATGTTGCCCGAGCCGATGATCGCCACTTTGGATTTGTTGTCGTCTTGCCGCCCCATGAGCCGCTCCTGAGTGTGGTGATGCTGATACGGATACGTCCGATAGTATCTTCCAGGCGGGCGGAAATAGCCTTGCTTTTTTTGGGCATTCCACTGCCTCGGAAAGAAGATTCTCCCTTTTTTAAGGTTTAAGAAGGAAGAAATCCCTATACGACTACCCAGACACCCGGAAAGGCCCCAAAAACCCCATCAGGGCTACACTGGCGGGGACAGACCCTCCCATGTCCCATACCGACACGCTACTCGCGCTTTCCCACCCTCTCGTGGCGCTGCTGATCGCCGCGCTGCTGGGCGGCGCATGGCGTTTCATGGGGCGCCCTCCGCACCTGCGGTATTTCATCGGTGCCTTCACAGGCTACGGCACGGGGCTGATCCTGCAGATCACGCTCTGGCCCGCCAACCTGATGGCCAACATCGCCGCGACGGGCGTGCTGTACGGCGTTGGCGCCTTCCTGTTCGCCAGCGGCATCGCGCAGCTGGAACGCAAGCGCCTGCCGCCCTGGCCATCGGCGTTGATCGTGGTCGCCATGCTGGCCGTGCGCCTGTGGAGCGTCCGCGATCCGGCCTGGTCCGGCCTGCGGATAGGCACGCTGTACATGGCGGTGACCCTGCTGTTCCTGCTGGCCTTGTGGCGGATCCGGCATCTTGCGCGGGGTACGGCGCTGGAGCGGCTGCTGTTCGGTTTCCTGCTGCTGGGCACCGTCAGCCTGCTGCCGCGCGTGCTGCTGACCATGAACGCCAAGACCCTGACCTATGGGTACGACGGCGGCATGTACTGGGTGCTGACCCAGCTCAGCTTCTATCTTTTCAGCGTGGGCGCGGCGGTGCTGCTGGTGCTGTTGACGGCGTTCCGCACCATCGCCCATTTCAGCCTGGTGTCCGAACGCGATGCGCTGACCGGGCTGCGCAACCGCAACAGCCTGCTCGATTTCCTGGCCAGGAGCCGCAGGGCCACGGAGCACTACGGGCTCGTCATCCTGGACGCCGACCACTTCAAGCAGATCAACGACCGCTACGGCCACCCGGTGGGCGACGCGGTGCTGCAGGCCATGGCGGGCGTCCTGGCGCAGCACGTGCGCAAGATGGACGCCCTGGGCCGCATAGGCGGCGAGGAATTCATGCTGGTCCTGCCGGGGGCGACACTGGGGGAAACCGAGCAGGCCGCGGCGCGCTTGCAGGCGGCCTTGGCGCAGCACGATTTCTCGTCCATCGTGCCCGGCCTGCGCTGCACGGCCAGTTTCGGCATAGGCAGTTTCGGACGCGAGGTGTCTTTCGAAGACGCCTATGCCCATGTCGACCGGCTGCTGGCGCACGCCAAGCGCCAGGGCCGCAATCGCATCGGCAAGGAAGTCCCCCTGAACGAAGCGGCCGAATTCGGGGCGTTACCGCCATTGACCGCCTTTACAGAAGAAGATTCTTTTTCTACGATGAATCAATGAAAAAGAATGCTCCGACCGAATCCCTGGACCAGACCGACCTGCAATTGATGCGTCACCTGCAGGAAGACGGCCGCCTGTCCAACGCCAAGCTGGCCCAGCGCGTGGCGCTAAGCGAAACCCCCTGCTGGCACCGGCTACGCAAGCTGGAGTCCGAAGGCTATATCCAGGGCTACCAGGCCATGCTGGACCGCCGCAAGCTGGGGCTGGGCGAGCTGGCCTTCATCAGCCTGAATTTCTCGCCGCATACGGCCAAGGCCTTCGAGGCGCTGGAGCAACTGGTGGCGGCGAACGACCAGGTGCTGACCTGCCACCGCGTCACGGGCGAGGCCGATTTCGTGATGATGGTGGTGGCCGAGGACCTGGATTCGGTGCGCGACTTCATCGACAAGGTGCTGCGCACGCTGCCCAACGTGGCCACGGTGCGCACCAGCCTGTCGCTAAGGGAAGTGAAGTTCTCGAGCAAGCTGCCGCTGCCGGCGTGAAACGGTATCATTCGACAACCAGTTGTTTTTTTCACATCGCATGGCACAACCCAAGTCCAAGGCGGCCCCGGCGAAGCCGGCATCCCCGCAGCCCCAGGCCGAACCGGCCTCCGCCTTCGAGGGCAACCTGTCGTACCACCTGTCCATCCTGAGCTTCCTGCTCGGCAAGGCCACGGCCGAGGTCTATGGCGCCGAGGACCTGACCACGCACCAGTGGAAGGTGCTGAGCGTGGTCTGCAGCTACGCGCCCATGCCCGCCTCGGACATCATGCAGTGGGTAACCCTGGACAAGTCGGCCATTTCACGCGCGGTGCGCAAGCTGCATACGGCGGGGCTGATCGAGCGGCGGCTGAGCGACAGCGACGCGCGCTTCTCCGAGATCCTGCCCACGCGCAAGGGGCGCGACAGCTACCAGCGCATGGCGGAAAGCATCCAGCGGCTGCAGGCCTCGGTGCTGGACGGCCTGCCGCAGGAGAAGGTGCGCGACATGTTCGACACCTTCTCGCACATGGAAGCCCAGTTGCGCCGGCGTTTCGGCGCGGCCGGGTGAAGCGGCGCGGCTGACGGCCGCGCGCGCCTCAGGCGGCGACGTGCCAGACGCGGGTCGGCACGTCGTTGAGTTCCTCCGGACCGGAGCGGCCCACCACGACGCCAGCGCCGATGTTGACGCGGCGCAGGCCGATGCAGGCGTTGGGTTCCAGCTCCAGGCTCATGCCTTCTTCCATCACCAGGTCCGCCCGGCGCACGCCCGGGGTCGCCCACCCTTCTATCCGTTCCTCGAAGGTGCCGGCCAGTTGGGCGCGGTTGACGGGGGTGAAGCCGGTGGAGCCGAAGGTCAGCGTGTGCAGCAGCGGGGTCTTGCTCCAGCAGCCGCTGGCGGCGATCGGCTGTTCCATCGCGGCGACGACTTCGCCGAAGGTGACGCCGGGCCGGACCGCGCGCAGTCCCGCTTCGTAGGCCCGCCGCGCCACCGATTCGCAGCGTTGCAGTTCCGCGTCGATGGGATCGAGCGCGACGCACATCTGGACCTGGGCCTCCTGGCCGCCGTAGGTCGTGTGGATCTCGGCCTGGACGACGTCGCCGGTGCGCAGCACGCGGGGCGGCTCGGCCCGCAGCGTCCAGCGCGGCGCGCCCCAGCCGATGTTGTCGACGCCCGATTGCAGGCTCAGGAAGGGGTAGCGCACGTCGCAGCCGTTGCGGTGGATTTCGCGCAGGATCTCGGCATAGACCTCGGCCTCGCTGACACCCGGCCGGCACGCCTGCGCCATCGCGACGCAGGCCTTTTCGCTGACCTGGGCGGCGTGGCGCAGCAGGCGTAGTTCGTCGTCACTCTTGACCAGCATGAAGTCGGTGAAGTCGCGCGTGAAATCGCGGAATTGCGCCTGGGGCAGCGCACGCAGCAGGTTGGTGTGAAAACCCAGCGGCATCAGGCCCTCGGCTTCGCCGGGCGCGGTGGGCCCCCGGCCCACCAGGCCGATCACGCCCTTGCCCAACCCCTTGTCGAGCAGGGCTTCGGCCGTCTTGGCGCCGCCCATGCCGATGCGGAAATCGGTGGTCCACAGCGGGATGCCGCGCCGCTGGCTTTCGAAGGCACGCGACACGCGGCCCGGGCCGAAGGTCATCACGATGGCATCGTCGTCGTGGGTCAGCACGACGACCGAGTCGAGGAAATCGTCGATCAGATAGCTTTCCAGGCGCTCGCGCCCCTGGAAGCTTCCCACCACGATGGCGTCGATCCCGCGTTCCCGCATCCGCGCGCGCAGCCCGCTCCAGCGGCGGTCGCGCTCCTTCAGCGTCAGGGTCGGCGGCGTGGCCGCATCCGCTTGCGTCATGGCGTGCTCCTGTCCGCGCGTCAGCGGCGGGTGGCGGCGCCGTGCAGCGCCTTCAGTTGGACCTGGATCTCGACGAAGGGCCGGATGTCGATGATCTCGGCCTCGTGGCCCGGTTCGGCGCGGCCCATGGCCTTCTCGCCGTCTTGAGACAGACCCCACACCCGCGGCACGATGTCGGCGGTCTGGGTCCAGGCCTTGAGCGGCTGCCCTTCCAGGAAGGCCGTCATCTCGCGCGCCCAGATCCGCCGCGTCACGGCCACGCCGATGTCGGAACGGCCCAGCCGTTCGTCGTCGCGGTCGGCCAGCCGCCCCTGGCCGATCTGGGCGATGTCGTCCTGCAGACGGACCATGTCCACGCGGCGGGGATCGGCGTCCTGAAGGCGGGCGACGCCATCCAGGATGTCCTCGCACAGGTCCTGGTGGGCAATGTCGATCTCGGACCGGCGCTGTTCGCGGCGCTGCTTGAAGCGGATCATGGCTTCGTCGCGGATGGGCACGCGGTGCAGGCTGAACTGCATGTGGCGCGCATCGTCGATGGGCACCCACCAGAACAGCGACTCCTGCCAGTCCACGTCGGGTTCGTTCGGCAGCGCGGTCATGTAGAAGATGTTGGGCATGCCGAACTGCTGCACGCGCCGCGCGCCGTCGCCGCGCAGGAAGGTATAGGTGATGCCCCAGTCCGATTCGACCGCCTGGAGTTGCTTGCCCAGCCCGATGCCCTCGAACGAGGCCCGGTTGTCGCCGTGCACGAACCCCACGTGGGCCATGTCGAGCGCGTTCTCCAGATTCTGGAAATAGTTGCAGTCGCGCGAGTACGAATCGATTTCCAGCAGGCCGCGGAACTGCTCGAACTGCGGGTAGCGGGGGAAGTCGGGCGCCTGGCCCGTGCCCAGGTAGGCGAAGACCAGTCCCAGGTACTCGCGCGTGGGCCAGGTCTGGAGCGAGATCCGGTCGATGAACGCGGATTGCTCGGCCGGCTGCTCGACGCATTTGCCGGCGGCATCGAATTTCCAGCCATGGTAGAAGCAGCGCAGTTCATCGCCTTCCACCCAGCCGGTGGACAATTGCGTGCCCCGGTGCGGGCAGCGGCCCTGGGTCAGGTGCACCTGTCCGCCGGCCGAGCGGTAGAGCGTGTAGTCCACGCTCATGATGCGCAGCGGCACCGCCTGGCCCGGCGCCAAGTCGGCGCCGTGATAGACCGGCTGCCAGAAGCTGCGCAGATAGTTGCCGGCCGGCGTACCCGGTCCGGTGGGCGCGCAGTCGATGCGATTCGCCTTCCTGGCGCGCAAAGGTTCCACGTTGTTGGCGGTGGCCATGTTCTCCTCGCTTTCTCTGTTCGGGACGGCGCCCTGGCCGCCCGTTGTCATTGCTGTAGCCTGAGCCCGGCCTGTTCGACGAACGCCGAGAAGCGCGACACGTCGCTGGCGATGCTGGCCGCGAAGGCTTCGGGCGTGGTCGGGGCGGGTTCGAATCCCAGCGCCTCGAGCTTCCTGCGTGCCTCGTCCTTGCGCAGCACGCGCTCGACCGTGGCGTTGATCTTGCGGATGACGCCGGCGGGCGTGCCGGCGGGCGCGACCAGGCCGACCGACAACGTGTAGCTGACGCCTTGCACGCCGGCTTCGGCCAGCGTGGGAATGTTGCGGAACAAGGGCAGCCGTTCGGGCGTCGTGACGGCCAGCGCGCGCAGCTTGCCGCTCTGCATGTGGGTCATGGCCGACATGTCGCTGATCGCGAAATCCACCTGACCCGCCAGCAGGGCCAGCGTGGCGGGCGCGGCGCCGGCGTAGGGCACGTGCAGCAGGCGCGCGCCGATGGCCTTGGACAGCGACTCGGCCACGAAATGCGACCCCGACCCCTTGCCGGTGGAGGCATAGCTGATGGGCCGCGCCGACGCCCGGGCGCGCTGGACCAGCTCGTCCATCGTCTTGATGCCGGACGTGGCGTTGACCAGCACGAAGTACGGTCCCTTGGCGATCTGGATGACGCTGGCAAAGCTCTTGATGGCGTCGTAGGACAGGTTGGGATACATGGCCGAGGTCACGGCGTGCGTACCGGGGCCGATCAACAGCAGCGTGTAGCCGTCGGGCTGCGCCGCCGCGACGTAGGCCGCCCCGATGGTGCTGCCGGCGCCCGGACGGTTGTCGACGAAGACCGGCGTGCTCCATTCGGCGTTCATGCCCTCGGCCACGATGCGCGCCGCCATGTCGGACGAGCCGCCGGCGGGAAAGCCGACGACGATGCGAACCGGATGGGACGGATAGCGGTCGGCGTCCTGGGCCCGCGCGCTAGGCGCGGTCAGCAGCAGACAGGACGGCAGGAGCGCCGCCATGACCAGGCGGAGCATGCGGCGGCGGCCGCGGAGGTAAAGCCTGGACCGGAATAGGGAGGACATGGTGGCTCCTGCGTGGGCGATAGGCGACGACTCGTCCCGGCATCCCGGGCTTGATAGTAGTTTATTGACACGAGTTGTATGAGTCAACCATTTGACGAACACACCCGATCGCTCGGATGTCCGGCCCTCCCCCCGGTGCTCAGCCCTGCCGCAGGCGCGCCGCCGTGGCCTCGTCCGCCGGTTTGGCCAGCAGGCCGCCGCGGTCGTTGAACAACACTTCGTAGCGCGCGCCGTCGAACATGGGCATGAAGGTGGCGCTGCCGTACTCGGCATCGACGTAAGGCAGCCAGCGCGAGAACTCGCGCTTCAGCACCCACAGGTCGGGCAGGCGCGGGTCGTCGTCCAGCGCGTACACGGTGCGCAGGACGCTGCGTTCACGCTCGATGTCGTCGTAGCGTCCGCCGATGCGGTCCAGGCGGTACAACGAAGGCACCCCGGCCAGTGCCGCCGGCAGCCGCCAGCGCAGCACACGCGCATCGATCTGCCACGCATCGCCCGACAGCACGAACTGGCGCTCGCCCTGGGGCGCGCCCGCCGGTCCGGGCGGCAGCACGACGGTGGCGCGGAAGCGCTGCGGGCCTTCCTGTTTGAGTTCGATGATGGCCACCTGCCGGTCTTCGAACAATTGCAGGTAGCGGTACACCGTGAAGGCCAGCAGCCCGGATACCAGGCTCAGGGCAACCAGCGCCAGCCCCAGCAGGCGCCTCAATGGCCGCAGCCCGCGCGACCCGAAAGCCATGCCGAGTCCGGGAACGGCAAGAATGATCGCCGCCACGGCGATCCAGAGAGAAGGGCTCAGTGCATCCACCCGTGGTGCCTCCTTGGCGTGTGTCGTCCAGGCACCATGCTCGCACAGATCGGCCGGCGGATCAGGGATCCAGCTCCAGCAGGATGCGCGTTCCCCGCCCGGGCCGGCTGCGGACCTCCAGGCGCGCCTGCATCAGCGCCGCCTGTTCGGCGATCCCGCGCAGGCCGTAGTGGCCGGGCACCGGAACCGCGGGGTCGAAACCAACGCCGTCGTCCACCACTTCCAGGCGAACCGCCGACAGCGCGGGCAAGGCCGGATCGGTCGCGGCTGCCATCGACAGGGTGATCGAAACCCGACTGGCGCGCGCATGGCGCTCGATGTTGCGCAAGGCTTCCTCGGCGATGCGGAACGCCACCTCGGCGCGCTCGCCGGCCAGCGCGGCGGCCCGCTCGTCCTTGGCCAGGACGGTGGACACACCGGTGCGGCGCTCGAAGCGGTCCGCCAGCTCGGCCAGCGCCGCGCCCAGCCCCAGTTCGCGCACGCCGTTGTGGCGCATCTGCTTGATCGCGGCGCGGGCCTCGTCCAGGCCGCTGCCGGCAACGGTCTCGGCGCTGGACAGCTCCGCGTCCAGTTCGTCGGGCGACATCCGCGCGCCCAGCTTGCGGATCATCCGCAACTGCGTCAGCACCGCCATCAAGGACTGCGCCAGCGTGTCGTGCAGGTCGCGGGCCATGCGCAGGCGCTCGCGGCCGATGGCCGCCTGCCGGGCCTCCTCGGCCATCCGCTCGATGCGGGCGGTGCGGTCGGCCACGCGCAGGTCGAGTTCCGCGTTCAGTTGCAGCAGCGCCTGCTTTTCCTCGCCCAGCCTTTGCAGCGTGGCAGCCAGCGTGTTGCCGATGTGCGCGACCTCGTCGACCCCGCGCACCGCGTCCAGCGCGCCCCGCCGGCCCTGCTGCACCGCCTGTGCCTGTCCGGCCAGGCGCCGTAGCGGACGCAGCAGCACGTGGGTGGCCCAGGCCGCCAGCAGCGCGGCCAGCAGGCCCGACAGGAAGGTCGCCACGAACACGATGTCGCGCGTCCGCCGCGCCGCGCCCAGGGCCACGCTGGCGTCTTGCCGGACCGTGACGGTCCAGTCGAAGGCCCGGCCCGGAAGCACGTTCGCGGAATAGGCTCCCACCAGCAGGCGATCGGCATCCGCGGCCCCCTGCCGGCCCGGACCGATCAGCACATGGCCATTCCTGTCGCCAAGCGAAACCTGGACGCGCCGTTCGGTGTTCAGTCCCTGTTCCAGGTGGTGCAGGACCGTGCCCAGCCAGGACCACGACAAGGCGCCGACGATCACGTCCGGCGCGTGGCCGCCGCCGCGTGGCAGCGGCACGGCGATTTCGATGGCGTCCGGCCGCAGGTCGGCCGCAGGAGGCGCCCCGCCCGGCTCGAAAGAAAATGCCGTGCCGGAACGGCTGCTGGACGAGGCGTCCATGGCGCGCCGGTCCCGCCCGTCCGCCACCGACAGCGACGAGAACTCCGGGAACTCCCGGTAGATGGCGGCCAGGTGCCGGTTGAGCGCACCGGGGCCGTTGTCGGAAGACGCGCCGATCTGCGATGCGGCGGCCTTGATGACGGACATCCGCGCGGCCAGTGTCGATTGCAGGTTGGCCATGATCTGCATCGCGAACTGGCGCAGCAGCCGCTCGTGGTCGTCCTGCGCCTGCTGCTCGGCCCGGGATGCCGAAAAGACCGCGCCCAGCACGGCGGCGATCACCACGACGACGAACACGACCGACCCGATGGCGGCCGACAGGCTGTACCTGGGATTCAGGCGCTGCCAGGGCGAATCCTCTTTCATGGATGAGTGTCCATGCCCGGATGCCCAGGAGTATCGCAGAGCCCCCCGTCCGGCGAAAGTGACTTTCGGCACTGTGAGCACGGGCCGGGCCGACGCTAAGCTGTGTCTTCGACCACCAACCACCGGCCCCGAGGCCGCGGTGCATCATGTGGCGTTCCATGCTGGATGAACTCGTGGATACGGTTTCCCGGAGTGCTAAATTGCCCCCGGAGCAGGCGTCGTTGGCCGTTGCCGCGACGCTGCGATACCTGACGGCCCACATGCCATCGCCGGTAGCCGGCGCCCTGCATGCAGCGCTCGGGGTGGCCGGCCCGCCCGACACCTGCCCCGGACAGTCGCCCGACGAACCGCACGACCCCGACACGCAGGCCTGACCATGCCGCCAGAAGATCGCGCCGCCGCCAGCAAGCTGAGGCTGCTGATCGCCGACGACCAGCCCCTGATACGGCGCGCGCTGTCGATGACGCTGGGGGCCGAGCCGGACATCGAGGTCGTGGGGTTGGCGGCCAACGGCCAGGAGGCCATCGACCTGGCCCTGCGGCTCCAGCCCCAGGTCGTCATCATGGACCAGCAGATGCCGGGGGTCAGCGGCGCCATGGCCACCCGCGAGATCACCACCCGTCTGCCCGACGTGCGCATCGTCATCCTGACCACCTTCGACGACGACGAACTGGTCTTCGAGGCCATCCGTTCCGGCGCGCACGCCTACCTGTTGAAGGATGCCACCGAGGACGTCGTGCTCGAGACGGTCAGGGCGGTGCATCAGGGAGAGTCGCGGCTGTCGCCGACCATCGCGCGCAAGGTGCTGGCGCAGTTGCGCGCGCTGTCCGGACGCGAGGATCCGCCGCCGCAAGCCCGCCCGGCCGGCTCGCCCCCGCCCGTTCCCGACGAAGCGCTGACGGAAAAGGAACATCGCGTCCTGGACCTGCTGGCCCAGGGCATGACCAACAAGCAGATCAGCGCGACGGTGTTCCTGGCGGAAGGCACCGTGAAGAACTACGTCAGCCGCATCATGGAAAAACTGCACGCCCACACCCGGACGGAACTCGCGCTGCGCGCGGCAAGAAAGCGGTAGCCCGCACGCGAACTCGTGACCGGCGCCATCGCGAAAGATGACCATCGGCACTATCGCACCGCCCCCGCGCTCCTTAGATTGGCAACCAGGGCCCACCGACAAGCGTGGGGCCCTCGTTCCCAAGCTCAAGGAGCACCAAGATGAAGACCGCACTGCACCTTACATCCCTTGCCATCGCCGCCATGATGTCGCTCGGCTCCGCCGGCGCCTGGGCGCAGACCGCGCGCCTCCAGGAGGACCAGGCTCAGCTCAAGGCCGACCAGAACGCCCTGCCCCACGACAAGGCGCAACTGGCCACCGACCAGGCCAGGCTCAAGTCCGACAAGGCGCATGGCGAGATGGCCGCCCAGTCGCCCGACTCCATGCGCGTCACCAACGACAAGCAGGACATCCAGGCCCTGAAGAAGGACATCCGGCACGAGAAGCGCCACTCGGCCCAGCGCAAGGAAGACCGCGCCGAACTCAAGGGCGAAAAGGCCAAGCTTGCCCACGATCAGACACAGATGCGCTCGGACGACAAGCACGGCCGCATGGCCGCGACCTCGGCCGACGCGGAGAAGGTCTACCAGGACAAGCAGGTGATCAAGGGCGAGAAGAAGGACATCGCCGCGGACCATGCGGCGGTGAAGGCCGACAAGAAGTAGCGGACCCGGGGCGCACCTGGAGGCGTTCAGCGCCCCAGGAACACGGGCTTGCGCTTTTCCACGAAGGCGCGCGCGCCTTCCCGCCGATCCTCGCTGTCGTAGGGATTGGGACCGGCGGACAGCCGCAGGCCGGCGGCAATGGGCAGGCCCTGGCTTTTCGAGGCCATGGCCTTCATGCGCTGAACCGACAGCGGCGCGTTGTCGGCAATCCGGCGCGCCAGCGCGCGAGTCCGCTCGGCCAGTTCGGCCGCCGCGCAGACACGATTGACCAATCCCAGGCGCAGGGCCTCGTCCATGCCGATGAGTTCACCGGTGAATAGCAGTTCCAGCGCGGCGCCGCGCGGCACGAGCCGGGGCAGCACCACGCTGCCGAAATTCGCGCCCAGGCCCACGCGCGCCTCCGGCAATCCCATCCGCGCGCCGTCGGCGGCCAGCCGGATGTCGCAGGCCAGGGCCAGTTCGCATCCGCCTCCCGCCGCCACGCCGTTGATCGCGGCGATCGTCGGCTTGGACATTTCGAGCAGGACCTCGTTCAGGTTGCGGCCCGGCCCCCCCATCGGATGCTCCATCCTGCCGGCGCCATCCAGCTCCTTCAGATCCACGCCGGCGCTGAAGGCACGCTCGCCGGCGCCGGTGTAGACCACCACCCGCACGGCGGCGTCCCGGTCCAGCTCGAGCGAGACCTCGACCAGTCGAGCGAAGGTGGATCGGGCCAGCGCGTTCAAGCGCTCCGGCCGGTTGATGGTGATCCACGCCACGGCGTCCTCGACGCGAACGATGATTTCGTCGGGCTGCGCCATGTCAGTTGCTCGGCTTCATGTTGGCGCGTTTCATGACTTCCAGCCAGGTCTTGCGCTCGCTTTCGGCAAATGCCGCGAACTGCTGCGCGGTCAGGCTGCTGGGCGTCACGCTTACCGCTTCCATGCGCTTGAGCACGTCGGGCCGCGTGGAGGCCTCGCGCATCGCCTTGTTGAAGGCATCCACGATCTCCTGGCTGGTGTCCTTGGGCGCCCACACGCCGTACCAGGCGGTCACGTCGAAGCCCGGCATGCCGGACTCGGCAATCGTGGGCACGTCGGGCAGCTCGCTCATGCGGTCCTTGGTGGAAACGGCCAACGCGCGCAGCTTGCCACCGCGGATCTGGGGCATGACGCTGGCGGCCGTCGAGTAGAGCAGGTCGACGTGGCCACCCAGCACGTTGGTCAAGGCCGGCGCGGTCCCGCTGAAGGGCACGTGCGACATGCGGAAATTGCCCTGGACCGCGACGCGCTCTCCGGTCAGATGGGGCAGCGAACCCTGCGCGCCGGACGCGAACGTGATGTCCTTGGTCTTGGCCGCTTCCAGCACATCGCGGAAGGTCTTGTACGGCGACCCTTCGCGCGTGACCACGATGATGGGAGCCGAACCGAGCACGCCCACCGGGCGGAAGTCCTTCATCGGCTGGAACGGCAGGTTCGCGAACATGCCTTCGTACATGACGTGCTGCGAGGTGTTGGCCAGCAGGGTGTAGCCGTCGCCCTTGGCGTTGGCCACGAGCCGCGCGCCGATGGTGCCGGCGGCGCCCGGCTTCTGTTCGATGACGATGGGCTGCCCCAGGATGGCGGCCACGTCGTCCATGATGAGCCGGGCGAACGTCTCGGTCGTGCCGCCCGCCTGGTAGGGCGAGATCAGCACGATGGAACGGCTGGGATACTTGTCCTGGGCCTGGGCGCCGACGCTGGCGGCGGCGAGGGCCGCTGCGACGATCATGGTTACGCGTCTGTGCATGGTTGTCTCCTGATGCGCGCTGTGGAGGTGGCTGCAGGCGGGAGGTCCCGCTATTCCTGCGGCCGCATGATGACCCTTCCCATGACCTGCCGGCTGGCAATCATTTCGAGGGCGGTTTCGAAGCGCGACAGCGGCAGTACCGCATGCGCGCGCGGATTGAGTTTTCCTTCCAGCGTCCAGGCGAAGAGCTGCTCGTAGGCCCGCCGTAGCCGGGTATCGTTCGACGGCGGCACGGCATGCCGGCCCCAGCCGAAGTAGTAGCCCCAGTAGACGCCCAGGATGCTGATGTTCTTGACCAGGACGATGTTGGCCGGGATGCTGGGAATGGTGCCGCTGGCGAATCCCATGACGACGATCCGGCCGTCGGGCGCGATGCAGCGCAGCGAGGTGTCGAATGTTTCGCCGCCCACGGGATCGTAGATGACATCGGCGCCCCGCCCACCGGTCAGCGCCAGCACCTGCTCGCGCCAGTCCGTGCCGCGATAGTCGATGGCGTGGTCGGCGCCGTGTCGCAGGACCATGTCGCGCTTGGCCTGGGAGCCGGCGGTCGCGATGACGGTGGCGCCCAGGGCCTTGGCCACTTCCACGGCCGCCAGCCCGCTGCCGCCGGCGGCGCCGTGCACCAGCACGATCTCGCCGGGCGCGAGGGCCGCGCGCCACTTCAAGGCGCCGTAGGCCGTGCCGTATATCGTGGGAAACTGCGCGCCGACGGTAAAGTCCATGGCCGGCGGCAAGTGGAAGACGGTCTGCTCGGGTACCACGACTTCCTGCGCGTACCCGCCCGACTGGACACCGGCGATCACGCGGTCTCCCAGGCGGAAGTGCGAAGTGCCGCCACCGAGTTCGGTAACCACTCCCGCCACCTCGGTTCCCGGGATCAGCGGCAGCGGCGCGCGGTTCTGGTGTTTGCCTTCCATCACCAGCAGGCTGGCGAAACTGGCGGCGCAGGCCTCCACGCGAATGCGAACCGCGCCCGGTCGGATCCCGGGCGGCGCCACGTCTTCGAGCGCCGCCGTGCCCGGGCCTCCGTACTGTCTGCAAACGACTGCCTTCATGCTTCGCACCCCCGGGCCGCTCCGGCGGCGAACATGGCATCGACCTCCTCTTGTGCATAGCCGGCTTCCAGCAGAACCTCGCGGCTGTGTTCGCCCAGGCGAGGCGCGGGACGCGTCGGCGCCGGCTGGGTGGCCGACCAGGTGCTGGTCCGGACCATGCTTCGTATCCGTCCCTCGGTGGGGTGGTCGGCCGTCTCGAAGAAGCCGGTCGCCCGCAGGTGCGCGTGGCCGAGCAGCGACTCGATGCTTTCTATGCGCGTGACGGGGATGTCGGCCGCCTCCAGCAGGTCGACCCATTCGTCGGTGCCGCGCGCGGCCAGGATCTCGCCCACGATGGCGTACAGGGCATCGAGATTGCCGGTGCGCGCGGCCATGCGGCTGAAGCGCGGGTCGTCCATGACTTCCCCGCGTCCGACCGCCGCGAAGAAGGCACGCCACTGGCGATCGGTCAGCACCATCATGCACAGCGATCCGTCGCGCGTGGGAAAGGGCCGTCGGATCGACGCGTAGCGCTCGAACACCGGCGGGCCGATGGGCGGCTCGAACGTCAGGCCGCCCATGTGGTCGGCCAGCACCAGCGAGGCGATCGATTCGAACATGGGGACTTCGATGTGCTGCCCTTCCCCCGTGATCGCACGATGGTAGAGCGCGCCCAGCACCGCGTTGGCGGCGAACAGGCCGGAGACGCGGTCCGCGAAGGCGACCGGCGCATAGCGCGGCGGATCCTGCGGCGCGTGCAGCGAGGCGATCCCCGCCGCCGCCTGGATCAGGTCGTCGTACGCCGGCTTGTCCGAGCACGGGCCGCCCTGGCCGTAGCCGACGATGTTCACGTAGACGATGCGCGGATTGACCGCCGCGACGTGCTCGTAGGCCAGGCCCAGCCGCGCCATGGCCTTGGGTCGGGTGTTGCAGACGACGACGTCGACCTGCGCGGCCAGGCGCATGAAGGCCTGGCGTCCGGCCTCGGCCTTCAGGTCCAGCACCACGCTGCGCTTGCTGCGGTTGGTATGCAGGAACATGGCGGCCATCCCGCCATGGCGGGATGGCCCCAGGTCGCGGATGCTGTCCCCCTCGGGCGGTTCGATCTTGATGATGTCGGCGCCCATGTCGCCCAGGATCTGGGTGGCCACGGGGCCCGACAGGGCGCCCGTCATGTCCAGCACCCGTACATCCTTCAACGGTCCATTCATGGGCTCGCCACCGTTTTTCCCATCGTTTCAAGTTTTTAGATACTGAGTAGTATGAACATGGAGATCGGTCTTTGCAAGACTAAAAGTCGCGTTCATATGCCGATATATCTGCTTAAACCAATCTCGCCAGAAAAAATAATACTTGGTAGTATGTTAAAAACGATACGTCTGGAGAGCAGCATGACAACGATCTGGCGCCCCGCCCTGGGCGATACGGAGCAAGACTGGCAGCGGATTGCCCGGGACCTGACGGCCAGCCATTTCGAACCCGTGGCGGCCGCCATCGACCGGGATCAGCGCTACCCGGTGGAACATCTGGCCCCCTTGCGCGAATCGGGGGTGTCGGGCCTGTTCATTCCCGAGCAGTACGGGGGCGGCGGCGCCACGCTGACCGCGCTCGTGGCCGTGGTCGAAGCCATCGCGGAAGGCTGCGCCTCGACCGCGGCCATCATGGCGGCGCTGTCGTTGGGCGCCTTTCCCGTGCTGCTGGGCGGCACCGAGGAACAGAAGCAGGAACTGCTGGGCGGCCTGGCCCGGCGGGGCGAGGCCGTCAACTTCGCCTTGAGCGAACGGGGAGCCGGGTCGGACGCCGCGGCCATCCAGACCACGGCGGTGCGCGACGGTGCGGGCTGGCGGATACGGGGAGAAAAATGCTGGCTGGGCAACGGCGGCCACTCCAGGCACTTCATCGTGTTCGCGCTGACCGGCGAACCGGGCAGCCGGAACAACATCACCGCATTCTGGGTGCCGCGCGACACCGAAGGCGCCACGGTGGACTTCCATGAAGACAAGATGGGCATACGCGGCACCACCACGACCAACTTCAAGGTCGACAGCTGGGTTCCCCACGCGAGTATCATCGGCCACGAGGGGCAGGGCCTGAAACTCGCCCTGTCGACGCTGAACGTGGGCCGGGTCGTGGTGGCGGCCCAGGCGCTGGGCATCGCGCTTTGCAGCTATCGCGCCGCCAGCGACTTCGCCGTCACGCGCAGGACTTTCGGGAGGGCGGTCGTGGATCACCAGGGTATCGGCTTCATGCTGGCCAATGCCGCCACGCAGCTCTCGGCCGCGCGCATGATGACGTTCGAGGCGGCCAAGGCCTACGACGCGGGACAGGACATCAGCACCCTGGGCGCGATGGCCAAGCTCTTCGCCAGCGAAGCCTCGCACACGATCTGCGACGATGCCATGCAGATCCTGGGCGGGCGCGGCTACGTCAAGCCCAGCGTCGTCGAACGCTGCTACCGCGACCAGCGCATTACCGAAATCTACGAGGGCACCTCGGAAATCCAGCGGCTGGTGATCGCGCGCGCGGTCAAGCGCGAGGCCGAGGGCCGGCTGCGCGCAGCCGTGCCGGCCACCGTCCTTCTCCAGGCCTGAAGGAAGAACCATGACAAACGACCCCACCGGCGACGCCCGGACGGCAGCCTGGCGCGCCGTGGCCGAGCTGTACCACGCCTACTTCACCGGCATCGTCCTGTATGTGTCGTCGCGGCACGGCACGGCCAGCGCCACGGAATTCGTCTACGAGGTCTTCTGCCGCCAGCGCCGGGAACGCTTCCTGCCGGGATTGAAGAAACTCGGACTGGATGGCCTGCCCCATGCGGTCGCGGCGGCGCAGTACCACTACCTGTCCAATCACATCGGCGGCGTGTCGGTGGAATACATGTACGAATCCGATCGCAAGGCGTGGATACGCTACGCGGCGCCGCGCTGGATCTGGGCGGGCACGGCCTTGTGCGGCATTGCGCCGGAAGTCTCCCGCGCCATGCTGACGGGCTGGCACGCGCAGAACGGCGTCATGCTGCGCAACCCGCGCCTGGGCTTCGTCTGCACCAAGCAGACCGCGGACGGCCAGTCCGGGCTGGAAGGCTATTACTACGAATACGACCACGACCTGCTGCCCCATGAACGGCTGCGGTTCGCCCGCCACGAGGATGCGCCCGACTTCGACCCCGAACAGGCCCCGCGCCTGCCCACCCGCGAATGGCCGGCGGCGCGGCTGGCCAAGGCCCATCGGAACTACGCGATGGAATACGTGCGCTCGGCCTTTCCCACCGCGCTGCAATTGTGGGGCCCCGACGAGGCCGCGCACCGGCTGCGCATGGCGGGACGCATGATAGGCATGCAGTTCCATCATCAAACCGCCCTCGACCTGGGTGGCGACTACACGCCCGACGCCGCGGGTTTCGCGCGCTTCGTCGCCGACCTGGGGGCCGCCCATGGCGACGACAGCCGCGTCGAACGGCGTGCCGACGGCGCGCTCGACGTCCACCAGGACGGCTGGACCTTCATGGCAGGACTGGAGGAATGCCATCCGGCGCTGGGGCCGGCCTGGAACGGGCTGCTGGAAGGATGCATGCAGGCCCACAACCGCCGCCTGGAACTGGATTTCCATTCGGGTAGAAACGAAAGCGGCGGCCATTCGCTGGCGTGGACGATACGCTGACCCCATGACGGACGAGACGATGAAGCAAGTTCCCTCCGGCGCCCTGGCCGGCCTGAAAGTGGTCGATGCCGCCCGCGTGCTGGCGGGCCCCTATGCCGCGCAGATACTGGGCGACCACGGCGCCGACGTCATCAAGATCGAGAGCCCCGACGGCGACGAGTGCCGCGGCTTCGGGCCGCCCTTCGTCGACGGCAGCTCGGCCTACTTCAACGCCGTCAACCGCAACAAGCGCAGCTGCGTGCTGGATCTCGGGCAGCCCGAGCAGCGTGAAAAGCTGTTCGAACTGCTGGAAACCGCCGACGTCCTGATCGAGAACTTCAAGTTGAGCACGCTGCGCGCCTGGGGCATTCCCCATGCCCAGTGGTTCACGCAGCGGTATCCCCGCCTGGTCCATTGCCGCATCACCGGCTTCGGCGACGACGGCCCCTACGGCGGACTGCCCGGCTACGATGCCGCGGTCCAGGCCATGGCCGGCCTGTTGTCCATCAACGGCGACCTGGGCGGCGAACCCGTGCGCATCGGCGTTCCGGTGGTGGACCTGACGACCGGCATGAACGCGGCCATGGCCGCGCTGCTGGCCTTGCAGGCCAGGCACCGGACCGGACGCGGCCAGATGGCGGACATCAGCCTGTACGACAGCGCCGTCGCGGTGGCCCACCCCTTCCTGACCAACTACCTGCACTCGGGCAAGGTTCCCGGCCCGTCGGGGAACCGGCACGCCAACATCGTCCCCTACAACGTCTACCGGACACGCACCGCGCCGCTGTTCATCGCGGTGGCCAACGACCGGCTGTTTGCCCGGCTATGCGCGAAGCTGGGCGTTCCCGGCCTGCCGGCCGATCCGCGTTTCGCCACCAACCGGGCGCGGGTGGAGCATCGCGAGGCGCTGGAGACCGAACTGGCCCGGGCGTTCGCCCAGGCGGACGGCGACGAACTCGGGCCCGCCCTGCTGGCCGATGGCGTGCCGGCGGCTCCCATCCTGGACATCGAGACCGTGGCCCGGTCGGAGCACGCGCGCTTTCGCCAGATGGTCGTGCGCACGCCCGGCTACACGGGGCCGGGCGTTCCCATCAAGCTGTCCGACACCCCGGCCAGCATCCGCCTGCCCGCGCCGGCATTGGGCAGCACGCCCTGGCCCGCGGCCAACGACGCCGCCTTCGGCTGACCGGACACGCAGCGCTCCACGCCGTTATATTCATGGTCTTCGTCCAGCCAGCGGAATCCGCGACTACAGTGACTCTTCCTCCCGAACTTGAAAACTGGGTAGGTATCGACTACGAGGCCCTGCCGCCCATCCAGCTCAAGGTGCTCGACGCCGCGGCCAGGGCATTCACCGCCTACGGTTTCGCCGCTGCCTCCATCGACGTGATCGCCAACCAGATCGGCGCCACCAAGGGCAGCGTCTACTACTACTATCGCAGCAAGGCCGAGCTGTTCTTCGCCGTCCACAAGCGGGCGATGATCATGAACCTGAAGGCCCAGGCGCCCGTGGCCTTCGACGACACGCTGGAGCCGGCGCAGAAGCTCTACCGCATGGCCTACCTGCACGCCCACCTGATGATGGATGCGCTGTACTACCAGCGGGTAACCGTGCAGGGCGTGGAACTGCACCAGTCCGTCAGCACCACCCCCATGGAGCGCGAGGCCCTGGCCGAGGTCATCACCATGCGCGACGCTTACGAACGGCTGTTCAGCCAGACCGTGCGCGCGGGCATCGCCAGCGGGCAGTTTGCCCAGATCGACGACTCCATCGCCGCCAAGGGCATCCTGGGCATGCTCAACTGGATCACGGTCTGGTACCGGCCGCGCGAGACGGAAGCGGCGAATTTCAAGGAACGCGTGGCGGGGCAGCTGGCCACCCAGGCGCTGCAGGGAATCGCCCGGCCCTAATCCCCGGCCCCGCCCATCTCCTCCGGCCCCGCCTGCTTCTCGATGGCCGCCTGCCGCAGGTGCACCCGCATGAAATCGGCGGCGGCCTCGCGCTGCCCCGACAGCAACAGGTCGATCAACACCAGGTGCTCCCGGCAGCGGCGCTCGGCCTGCTGGCGGTCCACCGCCTTCTGGTATTCCATGAGGCGGCGCAGGCGGTCCAGCCGCTTCAGCGAATCCAGGATGAAAGCATTGCCGGAACAGGCCGCGATGGTTTCGTGCAGGCGGCTGTTGGCATCGAACAGATAGGCCGGCGACGCGGTGTGGACCGCGCCCGCGACCAGCGCCTCCTGTTCCGCGCGGCATTGCAGCAGCGTTTCGCGATCGAGCTTGAAGCTGGGTTCCAGTATCCCGCCCGATTCCAGCATCAGCCTGAACCGATAGCCCTGCCCATAGGCCTCGGCCGAGGCCAGCGTGGGCAGGAAAGCCCAGCCGTGGCCGGGTAGCCGTTCCGCCCAGCCCTCTTGCGCCATGCGCCGCAGGATGGCCGCCAGTTCCCCCCGGGTCACGCCGTAGCGGCGCATGAATTCGCTTTCGGTGAAGCGGTCGGGCAGGAGGCCCGCCAGCCGCTCGCGCGCGATGCGGAAATAGACGTCGTCCTCGCCGGCGGCGCCATAGGCCTCTTCGGCCTGTTCCCGGGGCAGCCGTAGCGCCGTCTCGGTGACCACGTAGCCGCCTTCGGGCCGCGCCTCGACCACCCGCTCGGCCGCCAGGCGCTCCAGCGCGCGGCGTATGGGCGAGCGCGACACGCGGAATTGTTCGGCCAGCGCGCGCTCGGGCAGGCGCTGCCCGGCTCCCAGGCCCTGGGTGGCGATGTAGCGGTGGATGTCAGCCGCGAGCGTATCGGTAAGGGGTCGAGTCACGAAGGGGCGGGAAAGGGAAGGCTCCGGCAATCATACACGCCGGCCCACCGCCTTCCCGAGTTGGAATTTGACAATCAAAAAGAACCTATTAATAGCTTTTTAAATCTGGTTTTCCTTTTTATTTTGGTACTATGATTCGATAAAATACCAAACAACAGGAAGACCAGGCATGAACGAAACGCGCATGGACACCGGCACGGGCCGGGTCTCGCTGGCGGCGGTCGAGGCACCCACGGTGCCGCCGCCCCGCGGGGCCTGCGACTGCCACGTCCACGTGTTCGCGCCCGGCCGCCACCCCTATGCGGCGGATCGCGCCTACACCCCCGGCGCGGCGGGGACCGGCGACCTGAATGCCTTCCTGGCGCGGCTGGGCATGGCGCGCGTGGTGCTGGTACAGCCCAGCGTCTATGCCTCGGACCATGCCGCGCTGCTGGAAGGCCTGCGCACGCTGGGGCCGGACCGCGCGCGCGGTGTCGCGGTGCTGGATGGTCCCGCCGGCCTCCCGCTCGACCTGACGGCCTTGCACGAACAGGGCGTGCGCGGCGTGCGCCTGAACCTGGCGGTGCGGGGCGGCGACGAACCGGATGCCGCCAGCCAGTTGCTGCGCGCCCGGGACCGGATCGCGCCGCTGGGATGGCACCTGCAATTGCATGCGGACATCGTCCGGGTGGCCGCCCTGGCCGAAACACTGGCGGCGCTGGAAATTCCCGTGGTGCTGGATCATTTCGCCGGCTTGCGCGCGCATCCCGGCGCCGCGACCGCCCAGCCGGCCGACACCGTGGTGGCCCTGGCGAGCGCCATTCCCCTGTACGTAAAGCTGTCGGCCCCCTATCGCGCCGCGCCGGACGGCACGCACCTGGACGAACTGGCGGCGTTCACCCGCCGCTTGGCCGACGCCGCCCCCGACCGGTTGCTGTGGGCGTCGGACTGGCCCCATACCGGCGGCCACGGCGTCCGGCAAGGCGGGCTCGACCGCATCGAACCCTTCCGGTCCGAGAACGCCGGCGCCGCGCTCGATCGCCTGCGCGGCTGGCTGCCGGATCCGGCCGACTGGCAACGCATTCTGGTGGATAACCCCGCCCGGCTTTACGCATTCCCGGTGCCCGGCGCGCCGGCCCCTTCGCCTTCCTAGACAGGACCCGACATGCTGATTTCCATCAACCCCGCCACCGGCGAGGCCATCGCCCAGTACCCGCTGCACGATCCGGCGCACGTCGATACCGTGCTGGATGCCGCGGCCCGGGCCCAGGCGCGCTGGCGCGCCCTGCCCATCGAGGCGCGCTGCGCGGGCATGCGCCGCGCGGGCGAATTGCTGCGTCAGCGCAAAAAGGCCTACGCGCGGCTGATCACGCTGGAGATGGGCAAGCCCCTGTCCGAAGCATTGGCCGAGATCGAGAAATCCGCGTGGACCTGCGACCATTACGCGGACCACGCACCGCGCCTCCTGGCCGACGAACCCGTTCCGGCCAACGGCAGCTACAGCGCGGTCACCTACGATCCGCTGGGCGTCGTACTGGCGATCATGCCGTGGAACTATCCGTTCTGGCAGTTCGTGCGCTTCGCCGCGCCCACGCTGTGCGCCGGCAACGGCGCGGTGCTCAAGCACGCGGGCAACGTGCCGCAGTGCGCGCTGGCCCTGGAGGAACTGTTCCGCGACGCCATCGACATGCCCGGCCTGGTCGGCAATGTATTCATCGAACCGGAACGCGTCGCCGCGCTGATCGACGACTCGCGCATCGCCGCCGTCACGCTGACCGGCTCGACCGCCGTCGGCAAACTGGTGGCCGCGCAGGCCGGACGCGCCATGAAGAAGCAGGTGCTGGAACTGGGCGGCTCGGACCCCTTCATCGTGCTGGCCGATGCCGACGTCGAGCGCGCCGCCGCCGCGGCGGCCAAGGCGCGCTTCTCGAACACGGGCCAGAGCTGCATTTCCGCCAAACGCTTCATCGTCGACGGCCGCGTGGCCGACGAGTTCTCGGCCCGGCTGTGCGCGCATGCCGGCGCGCTGGCCATGGGCGATCCGCTGCAAGCCGGCACCGGGCTGGGCCCCATGGCGCGCGCCAACCTGCGCACGGCGCTGCACGACCAGGTCGAGCGCTCGCTCGCCCAGGGCGCCGAACTGAAGCTGGGCGGCGGCATGCCCGACGGCCCCGGGTTCTTCTATCCGGCCACCGTCCTAGACCACGTCACTCCCGCCATGGCCGCGGGCTGCGAGGAAACCTTCGGCCCCGTGGCCGCCGTCATGCGGGTGCGCGATACCGAGGCGGCCATCGCCCTGGCCAACGCGACCGAGTTCGGCCTGGGCGCGGCACTGTGGACGGGAAACGTGGACGGCGCGCGCGAACTGGCCCGAGGCATCGACGCGGGCGCGGTGTTCGTCAACGGCATCGTCGCCTCGGACGCGCGGCTACCGTTCGGCGGCATCAAGCAATCGGGCTATGGCCGCGAACTGGGCGCGGCCGGCATCCGCGAGTTCACCAACATCAAGACCTACTGGGTGGGCCCTGCCACCTGAATCTCACCAGGACGACAACCATGACCATCAAGACTCCCTCCGGCGCGGCCCTGCTCGCGCTGGACACCCTGCCCACCTACGACCGCGGCGGCGGCGCCTCGACCACACCCCTGGTCGGCCGCGCCGTCGGCTCGGACAGCTTCATCACCGGCTACACGAGCTTCGGCCCCGGCGCGCAGATTCCCTTCCACAGCCACAACTGCCAGGAAAGCGTGGTGCTGATCGAAGGCGAGGCCGTGCTCGACATCGACGGCCAGGAACACCGGCTCAAGCCGCTGGACGCGACCTTCATCCCGCCCAACGTGCCACACCGCTTCCGCAACCTCTCGGCCACTCAGCCCATGCGCATCCTGTGGATCTACGCGGCGCTGGATGCCACCCGCACGCTGGCCGACTCGGGCGAGACCCGCCCCGTGTCGGCCGAACACCAATAATCTTCCCGAACAAGGCCAACCATCATGCGTTTCCTCGTACTTCCCGGCGACGGCATCGGCCCCGAGATCGTCGCCTCCGCCATCGACGTCCTGCGGCAGGCCGATCGCGCCTACGGCCTGGACCTCGCCTTCGACTACGAAGACGTCGGCTTCGCCAGCCTGGAGAAACACGGCACCACGCTGCGCGAATCGGTGCTCGAACAGGCGCGCGGCTACGACGGCATCATCCTGGGCACCCAGTCCCATGCCGACTATCCCGCGCCCGAGCAAGGCGGCCGCAACATCTCGGCCGCCTTTCGCTGCGACCTCGACCTCTACGCCAACGTGCGCCCCGCGCGCTCGCGGCCCTTCCTGGGCCGCGGCGCGCACGGCATGGACCTGGTCATCATGCGCGAAGCCACCGAAGGCTTCTATCCCGACCGCAACATGCACCAGGGCTGGGGCGAGATGATGCCCTCGCCGGACATGGCGATCTCAGTGCGCAAGATCACCGCCCATTGCAGCGAACGCATCGCTCGCCGGTCCTTCGAGCTGGCGCGCAAGCGGCGCGGGCGCGTCACCGCCATCCACAAGGCCAACAGCTTCCATATGACCGACGGCCTGTTCCTGCGCGAAGTGCGCAAGGTCGCGGCGGACTTCCCCGACGTCGTGCTGGACGACCTGCTGGTCGATGCCTCGACCGCCTACCTGGTGCGCGACCCCGCGCGCTTCGACGTCATCGTCGCCACCAATTTCTACGGCGACATCCTGTCCGACCTGGCCAGCGAGCTGTCCGGCAGCCTGGGCCTGGCCGGGTCCGTGATGGCCGGCGACACGCTCTGCTGCGCGCAGGCCCAGCATGGTTCGGCGCCCGACATCCAGGGCCAGGACAAGGCCAATCCGACGTCGATGATCCTGTCCGTGGCCATGCTGCTGAACTGGCTGGGCGAACATCGCGACGCGGCGGCCTGCGCCCGGGCGGGCGCCGCCATCGAACAGGCGGTGGACGCCGTGCTGGCCGATCCCTCCACCCGCACGGCCGACCTGGGCGGCACGCTGGGATGCCGCGCCTTCGGCGAAGCCGTCGCAAGGCAGCTCGAACATTGACCCCGGCGTGGCGGTCCCTGCCGCCTCGCCTCTTGCCCGATTCCAAGAACACGCAGGAGACACCATGAAGATCGCATCGCTTTTCGCCGCGGCCCTGACCACGGCCCTGGGTACCGCCACCATCCCGGCCCAGGCCGCCTATCCCGACAAGCCCGTCACGATCATCGTGCCTTTCGCCCCCGGCGGAGGCAGCGACAACATCGCCCGCTATGTCGCCTCGCGCCTGTCCGAACGCACCGGCGGCACCTTCGTGATCGAGAACAAGCCCGGCGCCGGCACCAACATCGGCAACCAGCTCGCCGCGCGCGCGACGGCCGACGGCTACACGCTGCTGTTCGGCCAGGTCACGCTGTCCATCAACCCCTACCTGTACAAAGACCTGGGCTACGACGTGAAGAAGAACTTCGTGCCGGTCGGCATGATCGCCACGTCGCCCACCGTGCTGATCGTGGCGGACCAGTTCCCCGCGCGCACGCTGAAGGAAGCCATTGACCTGATCCGCGGCAAGCCCGGCACCGTCAACTTCGGCTCCGGCGGCGCGGGAACCTCGGTGCACCTGTCGGGCGAACTGTTCAAGTCCCTGATCCACGGCGACATGCAGCACGTTCCGTACAAGGGCAGCAGCCCCGCCATGACCGACCTGATAGGCGGGCGCCTGCAGATGATGTTCGATACGGCGCCGTCGGCGCTGCCGCAGATCAAGGGCCGCAAGGTCCGCGCGCTGGCGGTCACGGGCAAGTCGCGCCTGGCCGACCTGCCCGACGTCCCCACCTTCGCCGAGGCCGGCCTGCCCGCCTTCGACGCGCCCGCCTGGTACGGTATGCTCGCGCCGGCGGGAACCCCGGCCAGCGTGATCGCCACCTTGAACGAGCAGATCAACGCGGTCCTGGGCGAAGCGGCCACCAAGCGGCGCATGCAGGAACTGGGCGTGGCGCCCAGCCCCGGCACGCCCGAGGACATGGCCGCCTTCATGGACACCGAAGGGCGGCGGTGGCAGGCCACGGTGCAATCGGCGAACGTCAGCCTGCAATAGGAGGACAATCAGGGCAGATTTTTTCCTCCGAAGGGAATACCGGACGGCCCGCCCCCGTATACCGTTCAAGCACCCTTCATCAACCACCAAGGAGCATCCCATGGTAGCCAGGAAAACATCGCTTCTGCCCTCTCTGCTGCTGGCATCGGCGGCCCTGTTCGGCTCGTCGGCCGTGCAGGCGGCCCCCGCCCAGGCAAAGGACGGCGTGCTGGCCGGCGGCAACGGCATGACGCTCTATGTGTTCGACAAGGACGTCGCCGGCAGCGGCAAGAGCGTGTGCAACGGCCCGTGCGCGACCAACTGGCCGCCGCTGATGGCGGCGGCCTCGGACAAGGCCGAGGGCGACTACACGGTCATCACCCGCGACGACGGCAAGGCCCAGTGGGCGTACAAGGGCAAGCCGCTGTACTTCTGGGTCAAGGACCAGAAGCCGGGCGACAAGACCGGCGACGGCGTCAACAACGTGTGGCACACCGCCAAGCCCTGACCGGCCCATGGACAGCCGCGCGGTGACCGCCCTGCTTCCGCGTCTGCGGCGCTATGCCCGCGCGCTGGCGGGCGATCGCGCGGCGGCCGACGATCTGGTGCAGGACACCCTGGAACGCGCGTGGGCGCGCCTGCACACGTGGCACACCGGGCGCGACCTGGGCGCGTGGCTGCTGTCCATCATGCACAACCTGCGCGTGGACCAGTTGCGGGGGCAGCGGTTGAATACGGTGCCGTGGAACGAAACCCTGGACGATATGCCGTCGCGGCCCACGCAGGCGGACGGCATCGAACTCCAGGATCTGGAAAGCGCGCTGGCGCAGTTGCCGGAAGAGCAGCGGGCGGTCCTGCTGCTGGTCGCGCTGGAAGGGATGCGCTACACGGAGGTGGCGGACACCCTGGGCATCCCGCTGGGCACCGTCATGTCCCGGCTGTCGCGGGGGCGGGAGCGCCTGCGGCTGATCCTGGACGGACAGCCGCCCGCCGCCGGAACACTGCGGATGATCAAGTGAAACCATGATGCCCATCACCGAAGCCGATCTGCATGCCTACGTCGATGGCGCGCTGTCGCCCGCGCGGCGGGCCGACGTGGAGGCCCATCTTGCCGGCCATCCGGACGCCGCCGTGCGCGTACGCGCCTGGCAGGAACAGAAGCGCGCGCTGCAACGGCTGTTCGAACCCGTACTGGACGAACCGATCCCGCCCGCGCTGGAAGCCGCGGCGGTTCCCCCGGGCGCCCGGCAACGCGGGTCGGCTCGGCCCGCCCTGCGCATCGCCGCCGGCGTCATGCTGACCCTGCTGGGCGGCCTGGCCGGCTGGTGGGGTCATGGCCGCTACCAGGCGTCGGCCGTCGCCGACGCGCGGCCGTCATTGCCCCAGCAGGCCGCCATCGCCCATGCCGTCTACAGTCCGGACGTGCGCCGACCGGTCGAGATCGGCGCGGACCAGGAAACGCAGCTCGTCACCTGGCTGTCGCGGCGGCTGGGCCAGGACGTGCGGGCGCCCAAGCTGGGCGGGCTGGGCTTTGAACTGGTCGGCGGCCGCCTGCTGCCGGGCAGCGAAGGGCCGGTGGCCCAGTTCATGTACCAGGACGCCGCCGGGCAGCGCCTGACCCTTTACGTCAGCACCGAGCGCGACGGCAATCCGGACACGGCCTTCCGCTTCGCGCGCGAGGGCGGCATCAATGTCTTCTACTGGATAGACGGGCCCTTCGGCTATGCCTTGTCGGCCGGGGTGTCCAAGGATGAGCTGTCGCGGGTGGCGTCGGCCGTGTACGACCAGTTGGACAAGCGCCAGCTTCGCCGCTAGCTGGTGCATGACCTCATCGATCGCGGGTTAACCCTAAATAGTGAGCTTGCTTCAACTGGTCTACTATCCGTACCAGCAGACCAGTTACTCGACCCAACCCGCAAGGACCACCCCGCTCATGAGCCCCCGCCTTCCCCATCTTCCGCGCCGCCCATCGCTGGCCGCGCTGGCCGCCGGCCTGCTGCTGGCCACGGCCGGCACCGCCGCCGCCCAGGACTATCCGCGCCAGCCCATCAAGCTCTTGGTGCCGTCGGTGCCGGGCAGCGCGCCCGACGCCTTCGCCCGGATCCTGGCGGAACCCCTGTCCAGCGGGCTGGGGCAGAAGGTCGTGGTCGAGAACAAGCCCGGCGCGGGCGGGCTGATCGCCATGGAAACGCTGGCCAAGGCGGAGCCGAACGGCTACACGCTGGCGATCGCCCACGACGGCAACATGGCGATCAACACCATCGTCTACAAGCAACTGCCCTACCGGCCCTTGCAGGATTTCACGCCGGTCTCGCTGCTGGGCTTCAACGAGTTCGTGTTGGCGGCCAATCCCGCCCTGAAGGTCAAGACCTTCGCCGAATTCGTGGCCTATGCGCGCGGCAAGCAGGGCAAGGCCACGTACGGGTCGGCGGGCGTGGGTTCGCCCAACCATCTGTTCATGGAACAACTGATGCAGGCCGCCGGCATTCCGCTTTCGCACGTGCCCTACAAGGGCGGGCCGGCCGCGATGCAGGATCTGCTGGGCGGCCAGATCGACGTGATGCTGGTCGGGCTTTCGCCCGCGCTGCCGCACATCCAGGGCGGCAAGCTGGTGGCCGTGGCGGTGCCGCAGGCCGCGCGCTCGAAGATGCTGCCCGGCACGCCCACGGTGGCCGAGTCCATTCCGGGCTTCTCGACGCGCACGTGGTTCGGCCTGTACGGTCCGGCCGGACTGCCGGCGGCCGTGGTCGAGCGCCTGAATCGGGAACTGCGCCGCGTGCTGGCCGATCCGGCGGTGAAGGACCGCATCGCCGCGCAAGGCATGGTGGCCGAGGCCGGTTCGCCCGCCACGCTGGCGGCCATGACGGAAGAAGACATCCGCCGCTATCGCCAACTGGCCGACGCGATCAAATTAGAAGCCAATTGAGATGTCCACCCGGCGCCCCAACTTCCTGATCTTCGTGACCGACCAGCAGCGCGCGGACCATCTCGGCTGCTACGGCAACACGCAGGTGCGCACGCCGCACATCGACGGCATCGCCGCGCGCGGCACGGTGTTCGAGCAGTGCTACGTGGCCTCGCCGGCCTGCATGCCCAACCGCGCCGCGATCATGACCGGGCGCATGCCCGGCGCGGCGGGGGCGCGCATGAACGGCGTGCCGCTGCCGCTGGACAGCCGCACCTTCGCCGACGCGCTGCGCGAGGCCGGCTGGCGCACGGCGCTGATCGGCAAGAGCCATCTGCAGAACATGACGGACGTCCAGCCGTCCTGGCGCAAGGGCGAGGCCGCCGACCGGCCGCAGGCGCGGCGCGAGGACCGCGACAGCCCCGCCTACGAGCAGGAGTCGGTGGTGCGCTGGCGGGATCCGGACCATGCCGTGCGCCTGCCCTACTACGGCTTCGATCACGCCGAGCTGTGCCTGGAGCACGGCGACGAGGTTGGCGGCGCCTACGACCGCTGGCTGCTGGCCCGCTGCCCCGAAGCCGAAACGCTGCGCGGCCCGGACCACGCCCTGCCCGGCGGCGAGACGGCGGCGCCGCAGGCGTGGCGCACCGCACTGCCCGAGGACCTGTATCCCAGCGCCTTCGTCCGGGACCGCGCCATCGACTGGCTGGAAGACCATGCGGCGCGAGGCGACCAGCCCTTCCTGCTGGCCTGCTCCTTCCCCGACCCGCACCACCCCTTCACGCCGCCCGGCCGCTACTGGGACATGTACCGGCCCGAGGACATCGAACTGCCCCCGACCTGCGGACCGGCCACGCCGGCGGACACGCCGCTCAAGCGCGCGCTGCACGAGGAACTCGCCGCCGGCCGGCGCTCCACGGCCGGCAGCCGGGTCATCGCCGTCACGCAGGACGAGGCCCGCGCGGCCATCGCGCTGAACTACGGCGCCATCACCTGCATCGACGACATGGTCGGCGCCATCCTGGCGAAGCTGGAAGCCCTGGACCTGGCGCGCGACACCGTGGTGCTGTTCCTGAGCGACCACGGCGACTTCATGGGCGACCACGGCCTGCTGTTCAAGGGCCCGCTGCACTACCGGAGCGTGATTCGCATGCCGCTGATCTGGGCCGACCCCCAGGCCGGCGCGGGCGGCCGGCGCACCGATCTGGCCAGCGCGATCGACATCGGTCCCAGCATCCTGGCGCGCGCGGGGCTGGCCGCGCCGCATGGAACGCAGGGGCGGGATCTCGCGCCAGCCTCCACGCCGGCCACGCCCCGCGCCTCGGTCCTGGTCGAGGAGGAAGGCCACCGCCCCATGCCCAGCAGCGGCCTGCCCAAGGTGCGCACGCTGGTCACCGGACACTGGCGCCTGTCGGTCCACGCCTTCGAGGAATGGGGGGAACTCTACGATCTGCGCGAAGATCCGGACGAATCCGTGAACCGCTGGGACGATCCCGCCTGCGCCACGGTCCGGGCCGAACTGACGCTGGAACTGGTGCGCGCCATGGCACGGCACGCGGACGAATGCCCGCTGCCGGCGCGGATGGCCTGAGGAGACAGGTATGCTTACCGAACCAGTGGCCAAAGTGACAGGGATCACACGCATGCAGCTCATCTCCCGTATCCCCGGCGATACCCCGAACATCACGCGCCGGACCATCCGCGACCAGATCAGCGACAAGCTCGCCTACATGATTCACTCGGGCCTGCTGCGGCCGGGCGACGAATTGCCGTCCGAGCGCGAACTGGCGACCACGCTGGGCGTCTCGCGCGAGACCGTCCGCGCCGCCATCGGCGTGCTCCAGGCATGGCGCATGCTGGAAGTCAGCCAGGGCGCGCGCACCCGGGTACTGGGACCGGGCGCGGTGGCGGTGCAGGATTCGGTCAGCACGCTGCGCGACCTGGGCGACCGGTCGCTGGAGGAAGTGGCCGAGGCGCGCGCCGCCGTGGAGATCCAGGTGATCCGCCTGGCCACGCGCCGCATCACGCCCGCGCAGTTGAACCGGCTGGACCGCCTGGTGGCGGACCAGGAAACGATGATGGACGATCCCGTCCGCTTCCAGATCTCGGACCAGGAGTTCCACGAGGTGCTGTACCGCGCCTGCGGCAACGGCCTGCTGGCCGACGTGGTGTTCGACTTCTACGGCTATGCGCTGGAACACCGGCGCCGCGCCTTGCAGCGGTCGGGCGCCATCGCGCACAGCGTGACCGACCACCGCGCCATCGTCGCCGCGCTCAAGAGCGGCGACCCGGAAACCGCCGTGGCCGCCATGCAGCGGCACCTGGACCAGGTCCATCGCACCACGCAACAGGAACTCGATCACTCATGAGCACCCTCACTTCCCTGGACCCGCGGGCCGAAAACCTGTTCGGACCGGACAGCCGGCTCGAACGCCTGTACACCGGCGCCACCTGGAGCGAAGGCCCCGTGTGGCTGGCCGCGCAGCGCATGGTGCTGTGGAGCGACATCCCCAACAACCGCATCCTGGCCTGGGACGAGCGCGAAGGCGGGCGGGTCTGGCGCGACCGGGTCGAGTTCACCAACGGCCACACCGCCTCGGCGGACGGCTCGCTGCTGCAGTGTTCGCACGGCATGCGCGCCATCCTGCGCACGCGCTTCGACAGCACCGGCCGGCCCGGCGCGCCCGAGGTGCTGGTCGACCGCTACCAGGGCCGCCGCCTGAATTCGCCCAACGACCTGGTCGAGAAACGCGACGGCAGCATCTGGTTCACCGATCCGCCCTACGGCATCCTGTCCGACCGCGAAGGCCACCAGGCGCCGTCCGAGCTGCGCGCCAACTACGTGTTCCGCTACGACCCGGCCACCGGCGCGCTGGACGTCGCCAGCGACTTTCCCGAGGAACCCAACGGCCTGGCGTTCTCGCCCGACGAAAGCGTGCTGTACGTCACCGACACCTCGGCCGCGCTGCGCCAGGACGGCGGCGGCAACCACCACATCCTGGCCTTCGACGTGACCGGCGGGCGCACGCTGGCCCGCCCCCGCGTGTTCGCCGTGGTCGAGCCCGGGCTGGCCGACGGCATACGGGTGGACGAACGCGGCTGGGTCTATACCAGCAGCGAGGACAGCGTCCAGGTCTACCACCCCGACGGCACCCGCCTGGCCCGCATCCCCGTCCCCGAGAAGGTCGGCAACCTGACTTTCGGCGGCGCCGCGCGCGACGAACTCTACATCTGCGCGTCGACGTCGCTGTATCGCATCCGCCTGAACACGAACGGCCATTCCTGAGATCCCGCCATGAGCCAAGACACCCTTCTGCTGGTAGAAAAATGTTCACACTGCATCAGCTGGTACGACCCCGAGTCGGGCGAGCGGCTGCGCAGCCTGCCCCTTCCTGATTTCCCGCATGAGTTCGTGATCGACTCGGCGCAGCGCTACGTCTACGTGGGGCACTACGGCGTCGAGACCTCCGGCCACGTCGGCCCGGGGGGATCCGCGATCCTGCAGATCGATATTCGTTCGGCCCAACTGGTAAGGTCTATAGACCTGTTCCCGTTCAACCGCATCCACGGCATGCAGATGGACCAGCACGACCGGCTCTACGCGCTGAGCGAGGAAAAGGCCATGCTGCTGGTGCTGGACCAGCCCGACACCGACACGGCACCCAAGCGCGCGATGCCCTCGGGCGGCGTGAAAAGCCATCTGTTCGTGCTGACGCGCGACGGCCAGACCGCCTTCAGCATGAACCTGCTCAGCCACACAGTGACCAAGCTGCGCCCCTGGGAACCACTGTCCCAGCCCGTGGCCTGCCATCCGGGACTCAAGCCCGAGGGCTGCTGCCTGAGCGAGGACGAGCGCACGCTGTTCGTCAGCAACCGCTGGAGCAACACGCTGTCGGCCATCGACACCGAGACCATGGAGGTGCGCCTGACGGTGCCCTCGCGCGAGGACGCGACCCGCATCTATCGCGCCGGCAACCGCCTCCTGGTGACGAACTACGGCGACCGCAGCGTTTCGGTGGTCGACCCCTCCACGCTGCGGGAAACGGGCTACGTGAAGATGGATGCGCGCGCCATTGCGCTGTCGCTCGATCCCACCCGGCCGCTGGCCTACATCTCGCAGGACGACGACCGCGTCGGCGTGCTGGACCTGCAATCGCTGCGTTTCACGCGCTTCATCGCCACGCAGCGCGAACCCGACGTCTCCCGGATCGTCCGGATCTGACCCCTTCACCCTCTTGATGGCTGACACTCCATGACTACCCCTCTTCGTCCCGTCGTCGCGCTTACCCTGGGCGATCCGGCGGGCATCGGTCCCGAACTCGTCGCGCGGCTGCTGTCGCGGCCGGACGTCCCGCGCCAGGCCAATGTCGTGCTGGTCGGCGACCCCTGGCTGTGGGAGGAGGGCCAGCGCGTGGCCGGCGTACGGGTCGCGACCCGCGCGGTCGAGGACTTCGCCGAAGTCCGCGCGCGTCCGGACGCCGACGTCCCCGCCTTCCTGCCGATGAACACCGTGGACCCGGTCGATGTGATCGTTGGCACGGCGCGGGCGGCGGGCGGCAAGTCCGTGCTGCAAGTGCTGGACCGCTGCATGACCGCGGCCATGGACGGCCAGATCGACGCCATCTGCTTCGCGCCGCTGAACAAGCACGCGATGAAGCTGGGCGGCCTGCGCCACGAGGACGAGCTGCATCACTTCGCCGAGTACCTGGGCGTGACGACCTATTTCTGCGAATTCAACACCATGGATGCGCTGTGGACCTCGCGCATCTCGTCGCACATCCCCATCAAGGACGTGCCGCGCTACATCGACAAGGACCGCATCAAGGACGCCACGCGCCTGATCCACCGTTCCCTGCTGGCCAACGGCATCGCGGCCCCGCGCGTCGCGGTGGCCGCGCTCAACCCGCACGGCGGCGATGGCGGCACCTGCGGACGCGAGGAAGTCGAGATCATCGAACCCGCCGTGCGCGAACTGGTGGCCGAGGGCCTGCCCATCGAAGGCCCGTACCCGGCCGACACCATCTTCCTGAAGGCCCGCGACGGCCAGGTCGACGCCGTCGTCACCATGTATCACGACCAGGGCCAGATCGCCATCAAGCTGCTGGGATTCTCGAAAGGCGTGACGGTCCAGGGCGGCCTGCCCATTCCCATCACCACGCCCGCCCACGGCACGGCCTACGACATCGCCGGCCAGGGCCGGGCCGACGACAACGCCATCGCCAACGCCTACGCCATCGCCTGCCGCATGGGCCTCGCCCAGCGCCAGGGCGCCACCCGATAACTTTCCTTTTTGCGAACCATCATGAAAATCAAATCCGTCCGCGCCCGCGTCTTCGAATGGAAGGGCAAGACCGTTCCGCCCCAGGCCAACTTCTGCTCCAACGCCATGGATGCCCTGTACGACCGCGGCGATTCCATGAAGACTTTCCGCTTCCACGGCTGGACCGTGGTCGAGATCGAGACCGACGACGGCATCGTCGGCCTGGGCAACGTCGCGCTGGCGCCCCACATCGCCAAGGCCATCATCGATCAGTACCTGGCCCCGCTGGTCGTCGGCCAGGACCCCTGGGACTATGAATACCTGTGGCAGCGCATGTACCGCTCCACGCTGGCCTGGGGCCGCAAGGGCGTGGCCATGGCGGCCATCTCGGCGGTGGACCTGGCGATCTGGGACATCCTGGGCAAGTCGGTGAACAAGCCGGTGTTCAAGCTGCTGGGCGGCCGCACCAAGGAACGCATTCCCTGCTACTACTCCAAGCTGTACCGGGGCGACCTGAAGGCCATGCAGGAAGAGGCGCAGACCTTCCTGGACCAGGGCTTCACCGCGTTCAAGATGCGCTTCGGCTACGGCCCCAACCATGGCACGCGCGGCGTGGCCGAGAACCTGAAATCGGTGCAGGCCGTGCGCGAGGTCATCGGCTACGAGTCCGACCTGATGCTGGAGTGCTACATGGGCTGGGACCTGGACTACGCGCGCCGCATGCTGCCCAGGCTGGAGAAGTTCGAGCCGCGCTGGCTGGAAGAGCCCGTCATCGCCGACGACGTCGACGGCTATGCCGAACTGTCGCGCCTGAGCGCCATTCCCATCTCGGGCGGGGAACACGAATTCACGCTGCACGGCTTCCGCCAGTTGCTGGACAAGAAGGCGGTATCGGTCGTGC
The DNA here is from genome assembly GCF_038066655.1 of Pigmentiphaga sp. YJ18. Lineage (NCBI taxonomy): Bacteria > Pseudomonadati > Pseudomonadota > Betaproteobacteria > Burkholderiales > Alcaligenaceae > Pigmentiphaga > Pigmentiphaga sp. YJ18. Next base: position 676,809 of record NZ_JBBUKU010000001.1, read on the forward strand.
AGTACGACACCAACCGCGTCGGCGGCATCACCGCGGCCCACAAGATCAACGCGCTGTGCGAGGCGCATTCGATACCCGTGATCCCGCACGCCGGCCAGATGCACAACTACCACCTGACCATGAGCACGCTGGCCTCGCCCATGAGCGAGTACTTCCCGCAGTTCGACGTGGAAGTGGGCAACGAGCTCTTCTACTACATCTTCAAGGGCGAACCCGTCGCCAAGGACGGCTTCCTGCAGCTGGACGACACGCTGCCGGGCCTGGGCCTGACCCTGAACACCGATTATCTCGATCAATTCCAGATCAGCGAGTAAACACCATGCGCGTCATCCAATTCATCGAAGACGGCCGGCTTTGCGTGGGCGTCGTGGCCGGCGACGACGAGATCGAAGTCAGTTCCGCCCGCGAGGGCGTCTACGGCCTGGCCTTGCAGGCGGCGCGCGAAGGCGTGCCGCTGGAAGCGCTGATCCGGCGCCAGGCCTCCAGCCGCCGTGTCCGCTACCAGTCGCTGGTGGACGAGCGGCGCCTGCTGCCGCCGGTCACTCATCCCGACGCCGCCCGCATGCTGATCTCGGGCACCGGCCTGACCCACCTGGGCAGCGCGGCCTCGCGCGATGCCATGCACGCCAAGCTGCAGGAAGACACCAACCTGACCGACTCCATGAAGATGTTCAAGCTGGGCGTCGAGGGCGGCAAGCCGGCGGCGGGCCAGGCGGGGGCGCAGCCCGAATGGTTCTACAAGGGCGACGGCAGCCTGCTGGTGGCACCGGAATGCGACTTCCCCGTGCCCGGCTTCGCGCTGGACGCGGGCGAGGAACCCGAGCTGGTGGGCATCTACCTGGTGGACGACCAGGGCGCGCCGCGCCGCGTCGGCTTCGCCGTGGGCAACGAATTCTCGGACCACCTGACCGAGCGCTTCAACTACCTGTGGCTGGCGCATTCCAAGCTGCGGCCTTGCGCCTTCGGGCCGGAGCTGCTGCTGGGCGAACTGCCCGCCGACCTGCGGGGCGCCAGCCGCATCGTGCGCGGCGGCGAAGTCCTGTGGGAGAAGCCCTTCGTCACCGGCGAGGCCAACATGAGCCACACCCTGGCCAACCTGGAACACCACCACTTCAAGTACCCGCAGTTCCGCCGTCCCGGCGACCTGCACGTGCACTATTTCGGCACGGCCACGCTGAGCTTCTCCGACCAGATCCGCACCGTGGACGGCGACCGCTTCGAGATCTCGCTGGACGGCTTCGGCCGCCCCCTGCGCAACGCGGTCCGCTTCGAACCCGCCCCGGCCATGGTCGGCGTCACGTCCCTGTAGAACCGACATGAATACACCGGAATACCATCTTTACATAGCCGGCGAATGGGTGCCGGGCGTTTCCGCCCGCCCCAACGTCAACCCCTCGGACACCAGCGACGTGATCGGCCTGTACGCGCAGGCCGACGCCGAGCTGGCGCGCCGCGCCATCGCCGCGGCGGCACAGGCACGGCCGGCCTGGGGCGCGTCCACGCCCCAGCAGCGCTTCGACGTGCTGGACGCGGTCGGCAACGAACTGCTGGCGCGCAAGGAAGAAATCGGCCGCATGCTGTCGCGCGAGGAAGGCAAGACCCTGCCCGAGGGCATGGGCGAGGTCGCGCGCGCCGCCATGATCTTCAAGTTCTTCGCCGGCGAGGCGCTGCGCACGCCGGGCGACCTGCTGCCGTCGGTGCGGCCCAACGTCGGCGTGGAAGTGTTCCGCCAGCCCGTGGGCACGGTCGGCCTGATCACGCCGTGGAACTTCCCCATTGCCATCCCCGCGTGGAAGATCGCGCCGGCGCTGGCTTACGGCAACACCGTGGTCTTCAAACCCGCCGAACTGGTGCCGGGCTCGGCCTGGCTGCTGGCCGAGATCCTGTCGCGCACCGCGCTGCCCAAGGGCGCGTTCAACCTCGTCATGGGCGCGGGCTCGGCCGTCGGCCAGGCCTTCGTCGATTCCCCCGAGGTCCAGGCCATCAGCTTCACCGGCTCGGTGGCCACCGGCCGCCGCATCATCGCCGGCGCCACCGCGCGCGGCGCCAAGGTGCAATGCGAGATGGGCGGCAAGAACCCGCTGGTGGTGCTGGACGACGCCAACCTGGAGCAGGCCGTGGAAACCGCGGTGCAGGGTTCGTATTTTTCCACCGGCCAGCGGTGCACGGCGTCGAGCAAGCTGATCGTGACCGCCGGCATCCATGACCGCTTCGTGCAGGCGATGCGGGAGCGCATGGCGAAGCTGAACGTCGGCCACGCGCTGCGCGCCGGCGTGGACATCGGACCCGTGGTGGACGAGCGCCAGCTGGCGCAGAACCTGTCCTACCTGGACATCGCCCGCCGCGAGGGCGCGCAGGCCGTCATCGGCGGAGAGACGCTGGAGCGCGACACCGTCGGCCATTTCCAGGCGCCCGCGCTGGTAACGGGCACCGAGCCCGGCATGCGCATCAATCGCGAGGAAGTCTTCGGCCCCGTCGCCAGCGTGCTGCGCGCCCGCGACTACGACGAGGCCCTGCACCTGGCCAACGACACCGAGTTCGGCCTGGCCTCCGGCATCTGCACGACCTCGCTCAAGCACGCCACGCATTTCCGGCAGCACGCGCAGGCGGGCATGGTGATGGTGAACCTGCCCACGGCCGGGGTCGACTATCACGTGCCCTTCGGTGGCACCAAGGCTTCGTCCTACGGCCCGCGCGAGCAGGGCCGCCACGCGGCCGAGTTCTACACCACGGTCAAGACCGCCTACATCGCAAGCTGAAAACCATTCAGGAGACGAACATGCACTTCCCCACCCCACGCAAGCTGGCCCTGGCCGCCGCCTGCACACTGTTTGCCGCGCCCGCCGTTCAGGCCCAGGGCAACTTTCCCAGCCAGCCGGTCAGGATCATCGTCGGCTCGGAGCCCGGCAGCGCGCCGGACGTGCTGGCCCGCGTGCTGGGCAAGGAACTGTCCGCGGGGCTGGGGCAGGCCATCATCGTCGAGAACCGCGCCGGCGCCACCGGCACCATAGGCGCCAACGCGGTGGCCTCGGCCGCGCCCGACGGCTACACGCTGCTGATGGGCACGGTGTCCAACATCGCGCTGGCCCCGTCCTTCTACCCCATCAAGTACAAGCCCACCGAAAGCTTCACCCCCATCAGCATGGTCGCCTCGGTGCCGCTGGTGCTGGTGGCATCCCCCGCCACCGGCATCGCCAGCGTCGAGCAGCTGCGCGCCAAGCTCAAGCAGGCGCCCAAGGGCTCGTACAGCTATTCCTCGCCCGGTGTGGGCGGCCCCCAGCACCTGGCCGGCGTGCTGCTGGGCAAGCAGATGGGCACGGAACTGCTGCACGTCCCGTACAAGAGCGGCGGCGCGGCGCTGACCGCGGTGGCGGGCGGCGAGACCCAGGTCGGCTTCGCCGGCATCGCCGCCGCCATCGGGCTGGTGCAGGCCAAGCGCGTGACGCCCCTGTTCGTGACCGCCGGCCAGCGCTTCCCGCAGTTCCCCAACGTGCCATCCGCGCCGGAAGCCGGCCTGCCCGAACTGGACGTGGACAACTGGCACGCGCTATTCGCGCCGGCCGGCCTGCCCGCGCCGGTGCGCGCCACGCTGGAGGCGGCGGTCAACAAGGCCTTGCAGTCTCCCGAGGTGAAGAAGCAGTTCGAATCTCTGGGCGCCGCGCCCACCGGCAGCACCGGCAAGGAGCTGGCCGAGAAAGTCACCGCGGAAACCGCGCGCTGGACGAAAATCGTCGACGACAACGGCATCAAGGCACAGTAGATGAAACCCTCCAACCTGCTGATCATCATGGACGACGAGCACAACAAGAAAGTGCTCGGCTACAACGGCCATCCCATGGTCCGCACCCCCAACCTGGACCGGCTGGCGGCGCGCAGCACCTCGTTCGAGGCCGCCTATTCCAGCTCCCCCATCTGCGTGCCGGCGCGGGCGGCCTTCGCCACCGGCCGCCACGTGCACGAAACAGGCTACTGGGACAACGCCATCGCCTACGACGGACGCGTCCCCAGCTGGGCCCACGCGCTGCGCGACGCCGGCCGGCTGGCGGTGTCCATCGGCAAGCTGCACTACACCGGCGACGACATCGATGGCGGCTTCACCGAGCAGATCATCCCCATGCACATCGAGGCCGGGGTCGGCGACCTGTACGGCCTGATACGCGACCCGCTGCCCATCCGCCATCAGTCGGCCGACCTGGCCAAGAGCATCGGCCCCGGCGAAAGCAGCTACACCCGATACGACCGCGACATCACCGACAAGACCGTCGAGTGGCTGCAGGCCCGCGGCCGGCAGCGCCAGGACCAGCCGTGGACGCTGTTCACGTCCTATATCGCGCCCCATTCGCCGCTGATCGCGCCGCCCGAGTTCTACGCGATGTACGACCCCCAGGCCATTCCGCTACCCAAGCGCGCCTCGGGCGCGCTGCATCCGTGGATACAGGCCTGGAACGACTGCTACCGCTTCGACTCGCACTTCGAAAGCGACGAGCAGCGGCGCATCGCCATCGCCTCGTATTTCGGACTGTGCTCGTTCCTGGACCACAACGTCGGGCGCATATTGCACGCGCTGGAGACCAGCGGACTGGCCGCCGACACCCGCGTCATCTTCCTGTCCGACCACGGCGACAACCTCGGCTCGCGCTCGCTGTGGGGCAAGTCGACGATGTACGAGGAATCGGCGGGCATCCCCATGCTGGCCAGCGGCCCCGGCTTCGAGGCCGGCCGCAAGGTGCGCACGCCGGTCTCGCACGTGGACATGTATCCCACCGTCATGCAGGCCGCCGGCCTGGACTGCCCCACGGAACTGCCCGGCAAGTCGCTGCTGGAGATCGCCGCCGAGCCGGACGACGCCCACCGCACCATCCTGAGCGAATACCACGCGGCCGGATCGGTCAGCGCCGCCTACATGCTGCGCCGCGGCCACCACAAGTACATCCACTACACCGGCTACGCGCCCGAGCTGTTCGACCTGGCGCAGGACCCCGAGGAATTGCACGACCTGGCGGGCAAGCCCGAAAGCGCGCCGCTGCTGGCCGGGTTCGAGTCGCACCTGCGCGGCCTGCTCGATCCCGAGGCCGTGGACGGGCAGGCCAAGCGGGACCAGGCCGCGCTGATCGCCCAACATGGCGGCACCGAGCGCATCCTCAAGCGGGGCGGCAGCAGCTACACCCCCATTCCGGGCGAAGAGGTCAAGCTGCTCAATGAACAATGACCCGCTCGGACGCGGCCCGCTGCTGCCCGGTCCCGGCGTGCTGGCCGGGGCCGGCGCGGTGGTCCTGGTAGCGCTGGCGCTGGTGGCCTGGGTAGCCGGCGCCGATGCGCTGGCGTGGCTGCAACAGCCGATGGTGGACGGCCGGCCGCATCGCATCGACATGATCCAGGCCTGGCATGCGCGCGCGATGGTGCTGGCCTGGGCGGTCATGATCCCGCTGGGCATCCTGGCCGCGCGCTTCTTCAAGGTCACGCCGCGACAGGCGTGGCCGGCGGCGCTGGACAACAAGTGGTGGTGGCACGGCCATCTCGCTCTCCAGATCGGCGGCGTGCTGCTGACCGCGGGCGCGGTGGCGCTGGTCTGGCAAGTGTCGGGGTCGGACGCCGGGCTGGCCCGCCTGCACCGCGTCTCGGCCTGGGCCACCTGTGCGCTGGCGGCCTTGCAGGTGCTGGGCGGCGTGCTGCGCGGCTCGAAGGGAAGCCCGGACGAATCGGGCGACCACTACGACATGACCGGCCGGCGCATCGTGTTCGAGGCGGCGCACAAGCTGGCGGGCTATCTGGCGCTGGCCGTGGCGGCCGTGGCGATCGTTACCGGACTGCTGCACGTCAACGCGCCGCGCTGGATGCCGGTGCTGATCGGCGCCTGGAGCCTGGCATGGGCCGGCGCGTTCGCGTGGCTGCAATGCCGGGGCTGGTGCATCGATACCTACCAGGCGATCTGGGGCGCCGACCCGCGCCACCCCGGCAACCGCCGGCCGCCGGTCGGCCCGGGCATCCGGCAACTGGGCGCTCCGCCCGGACCCGCGTGCCCAGGCGGAACGCCGCCGGCCGCCTAGGCCGCGCTCAACGCGTCTTCCAGCATGGCCAGGTCGGCGTCGCCCGCCTGGGCGAACTCCACCAGGAACCCATCGGGATCGACGGCCGTCAGGCGCCGCGCGGCCGGCGCCTCCACCAGGCATCCCAGCGACCGGAGCCGCCCCGCGGCCACGTCCAGGTCCGCGCCGCCGCCCACGTCGAAGCCGTAGTGATGCATGCCGGCTGCGTCGCCCTGGACGATCGCCAGCTGATAGGCGGTCGGGTGCCCCAAGGCGCGCAGCAGGATGCCGCCCGGGGTGCGCGCCACGGTCTCCAGCCCCGCCACCTCGGTATAGAAAGCCGCCATGGGCGCCAGCGACCTCGTCGTCAGCACCACGTGCGACAGCCGCAGGGGCTGCATGACCGCGCCGGGCACCGGCCGGCGGTCGGCCTCGGCGCTCCAGCGCCGGTCGGTCGCGGGCGCCTCGCCCCCCGGTTTCCAGGTCGAGGTGATCAATGCCACGTCGCCATGCAGGACGGCGCGCCAGTCCTTGATGGTGTCGGCGTAGAACTCGTTGGTGTTGCCGTCGGGATCCTTCAGGTAGACGCTGTGGGCGATCTGGTGGTCGAGCGTGCGCGGCACCGCGATGCCGGCGGCGCGCGCGCGTTCGTAGGCACGCACCAGCTCGGCCTCGGTGTCCATCTCCCAGGCGATGTGGTTCAGGTTGACCGCCCGCGCCGCGCCCCTGGCGATCTGGGTGTGGCCGTCGCGGCCCTGGCGCGCCTGGGTCGTGCGTTCCATCATGCCGACGTCGTGGGGCGTATGGCCGGTACCCATGAAGGCGGCGCGCAGGCCGCTTTCGGTGAACTCCAGGTTCAGGCCACAGACGTCGCGGTAAAAGTCGATGGACCGCTGCAGATCGGCCACGACGAGATTCACGTGCCCCAGGCGTCGGGGTTGGAAGATGGCTCCCTGGTTCATTGTGGTTTTCCTGTGGTGAGGGTCGAAAGCAGGCGGCCTGCCGCGCGCGACCACTCGCCCGCGGGGTCGGCGCACGCTTCGTGCGAGGTGAAGTGATCGCCCGGCAACACCTGCCAGGTCACGCGGGCGCCAGGCTGCGCGGCCAGGGCGCGAACGAATGCCGGATTCTGTTCGCGCGTGCGGGGGAAATCGTGTTCACCCCAAGCCAGGTGAAAAGGCACGACGCTGCCGGTCACATGCCGTGCCGGGTCCCAGGCATCCAGGTCGCCGCCCAGCGCTTCCCGCATCCTGCGGTCGGCCTCGGCCGCGGGCCGTTGCAGGAAGCCCAGGTCCAGCGGCGCGCTGGAGGGCAGACAGGCCTTGACCACGTCGCCGGGCAGCCCCGCGTCGCGGCACAGATCCGGGCGCAGGGCCAGCACCGCGGCCAGGTGGCCGCCGGCCGAATGTCCGCCCACGGCGATGCGGCCGGGATCGCCGCCCAGCGCGGCGACGTGGCGATGGACCCAGCGCAGCGCGGCCACGCAGTCGCCCACGATCTGCGCCATGCCCACGGACGGCGCCAGCCGGTACGAGGCGGAGACGAACACCGCAGGCATCGCCAGCACCGACGGCGCCAGGTAGCCCATCCATTCCTTGTAGCCGTTCATCCAGGCGCCGCCATGGAAATACAGCAGCACCGGCAGCGGACCGCGCGGCGCATCGGGCAGGTAGACATCGGCCTTCTGCCAGTAGTCGTCGCCATAGGGCTGGTCGGCCAGGACGCGGTGCCGTGCCATGACTTCAGCGGTCGCGGCCAACGCGCGGCGGGCATAGTCGGCCGCGCCGGCGTGCAGCAAGGGGGGAAGTGACGGCAGATCGTCGAACGCCATGGATGCTCCGGAGCGAGATGGACCGATGCCGGCCGCGATAGGGGACAAGGTAGCTCACGCATCAAATACATGCAACTACATTTAAATAGAAAATTAATCATGTTTAACCTTTTATTGGTGTTTTTCCTAGCCATCAAACATTTAAATGTAATTGCATATATAAAACAAAGGGACTAACTTAGCCGTCATGGCGAGAACCGCTCGCCCCCCAGGAGTCAGCAGATGGCAAGGCGTCACGCAGAAATTTCCGGAGCCGGCTTCGCGGGCCTGACCGCGGCGGCCGCGCTGGCGCAGCGCGGCTGGTCGGTCCGCGTGCATGAACGGGCGGGCAGCCTGCGCACCGCCGGCGCCGGCATCTTCATCTTCGAGAACGGCCTGAAGGTGTTGCGCGCCATCGGCGCCTACGACGAAGCGGTGGCGGGCGGGCACCAGGCCCCGGCACGCGAGACCCGCGACGCCCAGGGCAGGCTGCTGGCCCGCCTGAACACCAGCCAGGACGGCCGGGTCTACACCGTGGTCCGGCAGCAGTTGCTGGAAGCGGTGGCCCAGGCGGCGCGGCGCGCCGGCGCCGAAATCGTCATGAACTCCGAGGTGGTGTCGGCCACGCCGCGCGGCGAACTGACGCTGGCCAGCGGCGAGCGCGCCACCGCCGACCTGGTCGTCGCCGCCGATGGCGTGAACTCGCGCATCCGCGATGCGCTGGGCCTCTTGAAGTCGCGCGTCACCATGGGCGACGGTGCCATCCGCGTGCTGATGCCCCGGCGCGGCGACGCCGTCGATGCCGCCGACGAGATCGTCGAACACTGGTCGGGCAAGCGCCGGCTGCTGTACGTACCCTGCGGCAAGCCATGGCTGTATCTGGCGCTGACGACGCTGCTGGACGACACCGCCGGCCGTGCCCTGCCGCTGGATACGCGCGCCTGGGGCGCCTCGTTTCCGCACCTGCGGCCGCTGCTCGAGCGCATCGGCACGCTGGGGCGCTGGGATCCGTTCGAGACCATTCACCTGCGCACGTGGTCGTCGGGCCGGGTGGCGGTGGTGGGCGATGCCGCGCACGCCCAGGCCCCCAACCTGGGCCAGGGCGGCGGCTGCGCCATGATGAACGCGCTGGGCCTGGCGGTCGCGGTGGACCAGGACCCCGACCTGGGCAGCGCGCTGCGGCGCTGGGAAGCGCGCGAACGGCCGCTGACCGAACACACGCAGCGCGTCTCGCGCTTCTACGGCGCGGTGGGCCGGTGGCCGGAACGGCTGCGGTCGTTCACGTTCAACCTGGCCGGCCGCTCGCACTGGCTGCTCCAGCAGCGCATGCGCACCGCCCACCATTCCCCGACCGGAACCTGAAGCACGGCCTCGCTCCGCCAGCCTTCCCGCCAGTCACGATCAACCCGACAGGGGATACTCATGGGTGTTTCCGATCTTTCCCTGGGCGCCGCGGCCGACGGCCGGCGCGCGCCGCTCTTGACCAGCGGCCACATCATCGCCCGCATCGAGCGCCTGACCGCCAGCAGCATGCAGATACGCGCGCGGCTGCTGGTGGGCATGGCCACTTTCTTCGACGGCTTCGACGCCATCGCGATCGCCACCACGCTGCCGCTGCTGATCAAGCAATGGGGCCTGAATTCGACGCAGATCGGCCTGTTGATCGCCGCGGCGGCAGTCGGCCAGCTGATCGGCACCTTTCTCTTTCCCCTGTACGCGCAGCGCCACGGCCGTGTGCGCGCCATTGCCTACAGCTCGGGCATCATCGGCATCACCAGCATCGCCTGCGGCTTCGCGCCCTCGTTCGAGATCTTCCTGCTACTGCGGGTGATACAGGGCATAGGCCTGGGCGGCGAGCTGCCGGTGGCCGCCACCTACATCAACGAGATCACCCGCGCCCGCAATCGTGGCCGCTTCGTGCTGCTGTACGAGATCATCTACCCCATCGGCCTGCTGGCCTCGGCCGCCCTGGGCGCGTGGCTGGTACCGCGCCACGGCTGGGAGATCATGTACTACCTGGGCGGCGTGCCCGTGATCCTGATGTTCGTGCTGCCGCGCGTGATTCCCGAGTCGCCCCGCTGGCTGGCCGAGAAGGGGCGGCTGGCCGATGCCGACACCGCGCTGGCGCGCTTCGAATCCAGCGCCCGCGTGGCGCTGGCCGAACCGGAAGACGCGCACCGCTACGACGCCATGCTCGCGTCCCATCCGCGCCGCACCGTGCGCGACCTGTTCAGCCGGGCCTACCTGAGCCGCAACGTCGTCGTGGCGCTGCTGTGGTCTTCTTGCGGCTTCATCCAGTATGGCCTGTCGACCTGGCTGCCCACCATCTACCAGACGGTCTACAAGGTGCCGCTGCAACAGGCGCTGAACCTGTCGCTGGGGGCATCGGCGCTGGGCGTGGTGGGTTCGCTGGTGGCGGCGCTGACCGTGGACAGGTTCGGCCGCAAGCCCGTCATCGTCGCCGCCTTCCTGCTGTGCGCCGTCACGCTGGCGCTGGCCGGCGCGCTGTCCGCGCAAAGCATCTACGTCGTGGCGACGCTGTGCTCGCTGGCCTGGGGCTTCCTGGCCTGCGGCTTCATCATTTCCTACGTCTATACGCCCGAGATGTATCCCACCAGCATCCGCGCGCTGGGATGCGGCCTGGGCGGAACCTGGGTCAAGCTCTCGGCCATGATCGCGCCCATGATCGTGGCCGCGCTGATGGCCCAGGGCAGCATGGACCTGGCGTTCTACGTGCTGGGCGCGGTGCCGCTGCTGACGGCGCTGGCGGTGGCCTGGCTGGGCATCGAGACGCGCGGCAAGGTTCTGGAGCAATTGCACGCCTGACGGTGGTCAGGCCTGGTCGCCGTCTTCCTGTTCCAGCTTCTGTACCTGTTCGAACAAGCGGCCCAGCAAGGCATGCAACTGCCGCTGCTCGGCCGGTTCGAGCACCGACGCGGTAACCTCGACGATCCTGCGCGCCTGCGGATCGAGCGCGTCGTACACCGCCACGCCCACCGCCGTCAGCCTGACCTCGACCACCCGGCCGCTGGCGGCGCTGCGGCTGCGCGAGGCGAAGCCACGCTGCTGGAGCTGGTCGACGATGCGGCTGACCACAGATTGCTCGATGACGGTGCCCTTGCAGATCTCGCTGATCGAGGCCACGTCCACCCAGCGCAGGAACTGCATGACGCGAAACTGCTGGATGGTCAGGTCGGTGGGCCGCAGCGCCTTCATCAGGCGCGCGTTCAGTCCGTTCATGAGCCGGCTCAGGGCATGCGGCAGGTAGCCTTCGGCCTGGGCCGGCGTGGCAAGCGGCGAACGAGGCGAAGGAGAGGACTGATTCATGGTGGCTCGGGCCCGGAAGCGGCTGATTATATAAGCGCCCCCCGCGCCGCGGAACCCTTGTCGTCAGGCGCCGCGCCCGATCATGTCCAGCGTCGCGCGCGTCAGCGGACTGTCCGCCTTCGCCAGTTCGCACAACAGGTTGAAATGGTTGCAATGCGCCGCCTCCACCCGCGTGACCTCCACGCCGGCCTCGCGGCACACGGCTTCGTAGGCGGCGGTCTGATTCTTGAAGCCGTCGGTCTCCAGCCCGCCCACGGCGGTGACTACCGCCAGCCCACGGCGTGGCGGCGAGAACATCGGGCTCAGGCGCTCGGCCTGGTCGGGGTACAGCCGCAGCCATTCGTTGACGTTGATGTCGCACAGCGGCCGCAGATCGAACAGGCCGCTCAGCGCCAGCACGCCCTTGATCACGTCGTCGGGCACGCGGTACTTGTCCTGCCAGCCGGTGGCGGCCAGCATGCCGGCCAGGTGGCCCCCCGCCGAACTGCCACCCACGTGGATGCGGTCGCGGTCCAGCCCGTAGCGGTCGGCATGGTGGTAAATCCAGGCCACGGCCGAACGCACCTGGCGCACGGTCTCGCCCAGCGTGGCTTCGGGCAGCAGCGTGTATTCGACCGGCGCCACGGCCACGCCGGCGGCGTTGAACGCCGGCGCCATGATGGGCGCGTCTTCCTTGGTTTGCGAACGCCAGTAGCCGCCGTGGATGAACACGAACACGGGCGCCGGCTGGCGCGCGGCCGCGGGCAGGAAGATGTCCAGGCGTTCGGCCGCGCCCATGCCGTATTGCAGGTCGCATACCGCGGCGCAGCGCTCGCGCGCCGCCTCGGCCAGCTCGGCGTATTCGCGCACGCAGGCGTCGAAGTCGGGCACCGAGGCGCGGGCGTTGTACTGCACGGCGCGCTGCGCCAGGTCGGCGAACAGCAGGTCAGGCTTCCTGGGAGTCATGCGAGGCGATGTCCTTGAAGGGAGTGAAGCGTTCGATCAGCGCCACCGTCTTGCGGTAGTGCTCGGCCAGCAGCGCGACGGCGCGCTTGCTGTCGCGCGCCAGCGCGGCGTCCATCAGGTCCTGGTGCTCGCGGCCGACGTCGCGGCCCACGTCGCCCCAGCCCGAGCGGCCGCGCAGCGTGGGGCGGCGGTAGCGTTCGGTCTGGGTGTACAACTGCACCGACAGCTCCATCAGCCAGCGCGAGCCACAGGCCGCGATCAGGGCGCGATGGAAATCCAGGTGGCGCTGCTCCAGCAGCTCGCTGGCCTCGTCGTCGGGCGCCGGCATGTCGTGGACGCGCCGGGCGGCCAGGTTGAGCGCATGGTAGGCCGCCACCAGGCGGGTTTCCCAGACGTCGTCGCCGTTCTTGAGCGAACGGCGCATGGCCTCGCAATCGATCAGGATGCGGGTCTCGGCCGCGTCCCACATTTCCTCGCGCGAGAACGGCGCGACCCGGAAGCCGCGCGAGGCGGTCGACACCACCATGCGTTCGCTCTGCAGGCGGTTCAGCGCCTCGCGGATGGGCGAGAAGCTGATGCCGTAGCGTTGTTTCAGGAACTCCAGGCGCAGGGACTGCCCAGGCTCGATGTCCCCCGAGATGAGATCGCGCCGCAGCGAACGGTAGACCTGCTCGGCCAGGGTGATTTCCTCGACCTCGCCGTCCGGCGCATCGTAAGGCAGTCCGGACTCCTGCCGGGTCGCCTTCACTCGTGGTTTCAACTCGCTTCTCCTGGGCAAGGCCCGCCGCCGTACGGCGGGTGGTGGATTCAGAACTTCCCAGATGATAATTCGCCGCCGCCGGGCACGCTCGCGGACGGCTGCGCGGCGTCCAGGGACTCGCCCGGCAGCGGATCGGGATCGTCCAGGAACTGCGCGGGTTGCTGGGTGCGCCGGTTCACGCGCAGGTCGAACACGTCGAAGCGGTTGTAGTGGCCGATGATGTCGTGCATCTGGCGCGGCTGGATGCAGCGCGACAGGTCCACGTCGGCGTAGACAATGCCCTCGCGGTCGATCAGCGGTTCGCCGATGACCCGGCCGTCCGGCCCCAGGATGCCGGAGAACGCGCTGTTCGAGCGGCGCAGCAGGTCGCGAGTGTGCGGATGGGAGGCCGCCATGGCCTCGACGATCTCTTCCGAGATGGTCGAGCACGACACCACCGTGTAGACCTTGCCCTCGAAGCTGTGGGCGGCGGCGCGCACCCGTATGGCCTCGGCCATGTCGTAGTCGGCCGGCGCCACCGGCAGCGAGATGTAGCTGGCCACGTGCACCAGCTCGCCCTGCGCCAGCAGCGCGAAGCGCGCCAGCGTGTTGGTGTTCTCGCCGCAGGCCAGCGCGCCCAGCCGGCCGATAGCGGTGTCGTGCACGCGCAGCGAGGAACCGTCGCCGTTGGCCCAGGTCAGCTTCTCGGCCCAGGTCGGCACCAGCTTGCGGTGGCGGCCCAGCAGCTTGCCGTCGGGGCCGATGGTGACCAGGGTGTTGTAGATCGTGCCCAGGCCGTGCGCGGCCCGCTCGTTCACGCCCACCACCACGTGCACCTTGCAGGCCTGGGCGGCGGCGGCGATGCGCCGGATCTCGGGACCGGGGATCTCGATGGCGCTGCGGCACAGCTTCTCGAACCAGGGGCTGCCCTCGATGGGCGTCATGATCCAGTTCCAGTACGGGTAGCCGGCCACGAACACCTCGGGGAAGGCCACCAGCGAGGCGCCGTTGCCGGCGGCTTCCTCGATCAGCGCGCACACCTTGTCCACGGTGGCGTCGGTGTCCAGGAAAACCGGGGCGGCCTGCACGGCCGCGGCCTTGAAACGGGGGAGATTCAGCATGATGTTCCTCGCGTCCTTGATCAGAGTCCCAGATAGCGCTGGGCCAGTTCCGGCTGGCCCGCCAGCTCGTCCGGCGTGCCAGCCCACACCACCCGCCCTTTCTCGACGATATGGTGGCGGTCGACCAGCGCGCGCATCTCGGCCAGGTTCTTGTCTATCACCACGATGGTCAACCCTTCGCGCTTGAGCACGTCCAGGCAGCGCCAGATCTCCTGGCGGATGATGGGCGCCAGGCCCTCGGTGGCCTCGTCCAGCACCAGCAATAGCGGATTGGTCATCAGCGCGCGGCCGATGGCCAGCATCTGCTGTTCGCCGCCCGACAGCGTGCGCGACGACTGGCGGCGCCGCTCGCCCAGCCGTGGAAAGAGCTGATAGATGCGGGGCAGGTCCCACGCCGTGGCGCCGCGGCTGGCGCGGCGCGTGGCGACCAGGTTTTCCTCCACCGTGAGCGAGCCGAACACCCGCCGCCCCTCGGGCACCAGGCCCACGCCCAGCCGCGCCACCGTATGCGGCGCCTGGTTGGCGAGGTCCCGGCCCTGGATGGCGACGCGGCCGGCGCGCGCGGGCAGCATGCCCATCAGCGTGCGCACGGTGGTGGTCTTGCCCATGCCGTTGCGGCCGATCAGCGACACGACCTCGCCCTGCCCGGCCTCGAACGACAGGCCGAACAGCACCTCGCTCGATCCGTATCCCGCCCGGATGCCGTCCACGCTCAGCATGCCGTGTCTCCCAGATAGGCGCTGCGCACCTCGGGATGCTGGCGCACCTCGTCGCAGCTGCCGGTGAATATGAGCTTGCCGTAGACCAGCACGCTGATGCGGTCGGCCAGCGCGAACACCGCGTCCATGTCGTGCTCCACCAACAGGATGCCGTAGCGTTCGCGCATGCCGGCCAGGAGCCGCGTCATCCGCGCCGATTCCTCCGGCCCCATGCCGGCCATGGGCTCGTCCAGCAGCAGCAGGCGCGGCTCGCGCGCCAGCGCCACCGCCAGTTCCAGCTGGCGCCGCTCGCCATGGGCCATGTCGGCCGCCGGCACGTCGGCACGGTCGGCCAGCCCCACGCGCTCCAGCCACGATTGCGCGCGCCCGGCCAGCTTCGCGTCGCGCCGGGGATCGGACCAGATCGAGAAGATCGTGCGCGGGCCCACCGTCAGCGACAGCATGACGTTCTCGATGGCGGTGTACTCCAGGCACAGCTGGGTGATCTGGAACGACCGCCCCAGGCCGCGCCGCGCCCGCTCGTAGGCCGGCATCGCCGTCACGTCGCGCCCGGCAAGGTGGATCTGGCCCGCATCGGGCCGGATCTCGCCGCAGATCTGCGTGATCAGCGTGGACTTGCCCGCGCCGTTGGGACCGATCAGCGCATGGATCTCGCCCGCCCGCACGGTCAGGTCCACGTCCTGCGTGGCCGCCACCGCCCCGAAGGACTTGCGCAGGCCCCGCACGTCCAGCAGCACTTCTTCCATGACCGCGCTATCCATGGCGCTTCCCCAGCCAGTGGCCGAAGAGCCCATGCTTGCCGGCCAGCACCACCAGCACCAGGATGGGACCCATGATGAACATCCAGTGCTCGGTCCAGGCCGACAAGGCCTGCTCCAGGCCCAGGAACACGGCGGCGCCGGCGATCGGCCCCAGCAGGGTGCCCACGCCACCCAGGATGACGATGGCCATCAGTTCGCCCGACTTGGTCCACGCCGCCATGTCGGGCGTGACCAGCTCCGCGTAGTTGGCCCACAGGATGCCGGCCATGCCGGTGCCCACGGCCGAGATCACGAAGGCGCTGAGCCGGTACGGCATGGGCGCCACGCCCAGGTTGATCGCGCGCCGCTCGCTCTGGCGCAGCGCCTGCAGCACCATGCCGTAGCGCGAGTTGACCAGCTTCACGCAGAAGAGAGTCCACAGCGCCAGCACGGCCAGGCTGACGTAATAGAAGCTGACCGGGTCCGCCAGGTCGATGCCCGGCAGTTGGCTGCGCTGCGACATCATCAGGCCATCGTCGCCGCCGTACACTTGCAGCGACACCAGGATGAAGTACACCATCTGGCCGAAGGCCAGCGTGATCATGATGAACTGTACCCCGCTGGTCCGCAGCGCCAGGTAGCCCACACCCCAGCCCAGCAGCGCGCAGCATGCCAGCGCGATGGGCCACACCACCAGCGCCTGCGTGCTGCCGGCCCAGCCGAACAGCGGCCCGGCCTCGACCGCATGGAAGGTGACGATGGCCACCACGTAGCCGCCCAGCCCGAAGAACATGGCGTGGCCGAAGCTGATCAGTGCGCCGTAGCCCAGCACCAGGTCCAGGCTGACCGCCGCCAGCCCGTAGATGACGAAACGCGTCATCGCGTTGATCAGGTAGGGCGTGTCGGTGGCGTGCGAAGCCACCGGCACGAGGGCCAGCAGCAACAGGCCCACCCAGCCGAACACGGCCCGGCGGTTCCATTGCGTGAACAAGCCCGCCGCGCCGCGCCCGGGTACCGCGATTCCACTCATCCGGTTCATCCCAGGAGTCCCTTCGGTCGGAAGATCAGCACCAATGCCATCAGTACGTAGACGCTGGCCGATACCAGCCCGGCCGCCAGCATGTCGGCCACCTCGGGCGACAGCATCGCCCCCAGCAGCTGCGGGAAATAGGCGCGGCCCAGGCTGTCGACCATGCCGACCAGCAGCGCGCCGGCCATCGCCCCGCGCACCGAGCCCACGCCGCCGATCACGATGACCACGAAGGTCGTGATCAGCACGCGCTCGCCCATGCCGATCTCCACCGCCAGCAGCGGCGCCGCCATCACTCCGGCCAGGCCGCACAGCAGCGCGCCCAGGCCGAACACCACGCTGTAGAGCTTCTGGATGTCGATGCCCAGCGCGTCCACCATCTCGCGGTCGTCGGCACCGGCGCGCACCAGCATGCCCACGCGCGTCCGGTTGATCAGGAACCACAGCCCCAGCGCCACCAGCGCGCCCACCACGATGAAGGCCAGGCGCATCAGCGGATACTGGAAGCCCGGCGCGAGCGGCACCGTGCCCTGCAGGAAATCCGGGATCTCGACCATGGGCGGCTGGCGCCCGAAGATCATGCTGACCGCCTCGTTGGTGAACAGGATCAGCCCGAAGGTGGCCAGCACCTGGTACAGGTGGTCGCGCTTGTACAGGCGCCGGATCACCGTGAACTCCACCAGCAATCCGTACAGCGCGGCGCCGGCCAGGCCCGCCACCGCGCCGGCGGCGAAGGAGTTGGTATGGGCCAGCGCGAACGCACCGCAATAGGCGCCGACCATGTAGAACGACCCGTGGGTCAGGTTGATGACCCCCATGATGCCGAAGATCAGGGTCAGGCCCGACGCCAGCATGAAGAGCATGGCGCCGAATTGCAGGCCGTTCAGCAGCTGTTCGAATAGCAGCGCCATGTCAGCCTTTGCACTGGCCCACGTAGGCGTCGCGCCCGTCGCTGACCACCTTGCGCACGATCTTGGGCGCGAACCCGTTGCCGCTGCGCTCGATCCGCATCAGGTAATAGTCCTGGATGGGATGCCGGTTGGTGTCGAAGCGGAACTTGCCCCGCAGCGTCTGGAAGTCGGCCTTGGCCAGCGCGGCACGGAAGGCATCGCCCTTGGACAGGTCGCCGTTCACGGCCTTCAGGGCCGAGGCGATCAAGAGCGCGGTGTCATAGGCCTGCATGCCGTAGTCGGTCGGCTTGCGGCCGTAGGCCTCGGTGAAGGCCTTCACGAAGGCGCTGCTTTGCGGGTTGTCCATTTCCGTGGTCCACATGCCGACCGTGTAGAGGCCCTCGGCCGACGCCCCCGAAGCGGCCAGCATCCGCCCATCCATCGAGAAGGACGGCATCAGCATGGGAACGGTCTTGGTCAACCCCGCGTTCGCATACTGCTTGGCGAAGTTGATGCCCGCGCCGCCCGGATGGAACTGGTAGATCGCATCGGGCGCCAGCGAACGCACGCGCGCCATTTCCACCGAAAAGTCCGACTGGTCGAGCTTGGTGTAGATCTCGGCCAGCACCTCGCCCTTGTACGTGCGCTTGAAACCGGCCAACGCATCGCGGCCGGCCTGGTAGTTCGGCGCCAGCAGCACCACGCGCTTGTAGCCCAGTTCGTTGGCGGCCGCGCCGCCGGCCGAGTGGTAGGCATCGTTCTGGAAAGAAGCGACGAAGTAGTTCTTGTCGCACTTCTCGCCGGCGAACGTCGAGGGCCCCGCGTTCAGGCTCACGTAGTAGGCGCCATCGCGCAGCACGCTAGGCGCCACCGCCGCCAGCACGTTCGAGAAGTTCACGCCGGTATACAGCTTGATGCCCGATTGCAGCATGCGGTCCACGGCCTGCTTGGCGTTCGCGGGCTTCAGGGCATCGTCCTCGACCACCAGCTCGACCGGCACGCCGCCCAGCTTGCCGCCGCCCTGCTTGATCGCCAGGCTGAAGCCGTCGCGCTCGTCCTCGCCGATGTAGCCGGCGGGCGTCGACAGAGTAGTGATGAAACCGATCTTGACCGGCGTCTGGGCTTGCGCCGCGCCGGCGCCCGCGAAAAGGAGCGCGCACAGTCCGCCCCGGATCATGTTCCTGACCATTGTTGTTCCCTATGGATGTACTGCAACAGCTGGAATGGACCCGCGCGGACGCGGGGGTTTGGACTCTAGACGGCCACCACCGGATGGCGCAGCGTGCCGATCTTCTCGACATGGGCCTCGACCACGTCGCCCGGCCACAGCCATTCCTGCGGCGTGCGGCCGGCTCCCACGCCCTCGGGCGTGCCGGAGGCGATGATGTCGCCCGCTTCCATGGTCATGGCCGCGCTGATGTCGGCGATCAGGTGCGGCACCTTGAACAGCATGTGGCGCGTGTTGGAGCTTTGCTTGGTCACGCCGTTGACGGTCAGGGACAGGTCCAGCACGTGCGGATCGGGGATCTCGTCGGCCGTGACGATGCAGGGGCCGAACGGGCCGTAGGTGTCCTGGCCCTTGGAGTAGATCCACTGGCCGGCGCGGCGGCAGTCGCGCGCGCTGACGTCGATCATCACGCTGTAGCCGAACACGTAGTCCAGCGCATCGGCCTCGGCCACGCGGTGCGTGCGGCGGCCCATGACCACGGCCAGCTCCACTTCCCAGTCCAGCTGCTGGGTGATCTTCGCGTTGTGCTCGATGGCTTCGCCGGGGCCGATCACGCTGGTGGGCGGCTTCGAGAAGATCACGGGCTTGGTGGGCAGGTCCTTGGAGGTATCCAGCGTGCGGCTGGATTCTTCCACGTGCTCGACGTAGTTCAGGCCGATGCCGAAGATGTTCTTGCGCGGACGCGGGATGGGCGCCAGCAGGCGCGCGTTCCCGGCCGGGATCGCCGTGCCCACCGGCCACTTGCCTTCGTGGGCCTTCAGCAGCTCGGTGGCCGACCGCACCGCGTCCGGACCGAGGTCGATGAAGGCCAGCATGTCGTCGGGCAGCGGCACACCGGCCACGGCCCCCAGGCGGGCCAGGTCCACCACGCGGTCGCCCACCACCGCCCCCAGGCGGGCTTGCTCGGCGGTGGTGGTGCGGTAGGTCACAAGACGCATTTCTGTTCTCCGTAAGGTCGCGCGAGGCGACAAGAATCCCGCCGCGGGCCGGACCCGCGGTGTATGACAAGCATCGAATCAGGGGTGGACTAGCCGATCAGCGGTTGGTGGCCATCGTTTTCCGCCAGCGCTTCCTCGCGGTAAAGCTTGAGCGCATGCATGACCGGCAGGTCGTTGAAGCAGAACAGGCAGGCGTCGTCGCGGTCGGACGCGTTGGCATGTTCGTGGAAGGCCCAGGACGGCACGCAGAAGATGTCGCGCTCCTGCCAGTCGTAGCGGCGGCCGTTGATGATGGAATAGCCCTTGCCCTTGGCCACCTGGTAGAGGAAGCTGCCCGTATGCCGGTGGGCCTTGGTCTTTTCGCCGGGGCGCAGCATCTGCATGCTGGCGCCCATGGTCGCCATGACCGGGCCGCCGGTGGCGGGGTTGGTGTAGTTCATCAGCACGCCGTCGTACGGGCTGCCGTCGGTGGTCGCGGCGTAGCGCCGCAGGGCTTCGTAGGTGGGTTCCCACTCGTACTTGAACAGCGGCGAATACGGCTTGTTCCAGGTCTCGCCATGGGGCCGCAGCGCCACCCCGCCCCAGGCCGCGGTGGAATCGTCCACCGGGTGGGTCACGGCCTGGTTCAGGTCCGGATGCACCGCGTAGAAGCCCGCTTCCAGCGCGTTGACCAGCGGAATGTCCAGGCCGTCCTGCCAGATGCAGGGCGTGCCGTCCCCGCTCACGCCATGTTCGTGCCAGGTGCCGTTGGGCGTCAGCACGAAGTCGTTCGCGCCCAGCGTCATCTTGTGGCCGTCGACGATGGTGTAGGCGCCGCTGCCCTCCATGATGAAGCGCAGCGCGCTGGAGGAATGGCAGTGGGCCGAGGCGACCTCGCCGGGATGCATGACCTGCAGCCCCGAGTACAGCCAGCCGACCGCCGCCGACACCTCGCGCCGGCCGGGGTTGTTCAGGTAGACGACCCGGCGGCCGGCCTGCTCCGGCGTGACTAGGTCCACCGAGCGCAGCACGTGCTCGCGCAGGTCGCGGTAGCGCCAGACCACCGGCACCGAGTCCGACTTGGGCTGCCAGGGCTCGATCTTGTTGGCGACGGTCCAGAGCGCGCCGGTCTCGTGCCTGGCCAGTTCCTCGTAGTACGCCACCAGCTCCGGGGTGTCGCCCACATTGGCCCTGCCGATCACCTCTTCCCGATACGCATCGTGTCGCGCCATGCCGGACTCCATTTTTTATAAAAGATTTTATCTTTTCGAAATAATAGATCGCGATCCGCCGCCGCCACAACCAGACCCTACCTATCGTTTACCCGGAAACAAACCCCCTATCCGCAAAATGTCCAGTGCCGGACAGGCGTGGCCCGATTCGGATTGCCGCCCCCATGGCGCATCTCTACATTGCGCTGACGAAACCGCGGACGCCCCATGCGACAGCCCAACATCCTGCTCATCATGACGGACCAGCACCGGGCCGACCACCTCGGGTGCTACGGCAACCGGCAGGTCCGCACGCCCCACATCGACGGCATCGCCGCGAAGGGAACGCTGTTCGACCGCTTCTACGTCGCCTCGCCGATCTGCATGCCCAACCGCAGCACGCTGATGACCGGCCGCATGCCGTCGCTGCACGGCGTCCGGCATAACGGCATCCCGCTGCGCCTGGACGACACGACCTTCGCCACCCTGCTGGGCGCGCGCGGCTACCGCACCGCGCTGATCGGCAAGAGCCATCTGCAGAACATGCAGGACATCCCGCCGCTGGTCCAGCGCGCGCCGCACGAGGGCCGGACCGTGGTCGAGGCCCATCCCGACGCCACCGGCGACCGCCGCGACGGCGCGGCCTACGAACAGGAACTCGCCAGCCGCTGGCGGGACCCGGCGCATCGCATCCGGCTGCCCTACTACGGCTTCGATCACGTCGAGCTGTGCATGGAGCACGGCGACGAGGCCTTCGGCGACTACCAGCGCTGGCTGGCGCAGCGCCTGCCCGGTGCCGAAAGCCTGCGCGGCCGCCGGCACGCCCAGGCCGACGACCGCTACGTCACTCCCCAGGCCTGGCGCACGCGCCTGCCCGAAGCGTGCTACCCCAGCCGCTACATCGCCGAGCGCGGCGCCGCCTATCTGGAAGCGCACGCGGCGCGCGGCGCGGCGCAGCCCTTCTTCCTGAAATGTTCGTTCCCGGACCCGCACCATCCCTTCACGCCGCCCGGCCGGTACTGGGATATGTACGACCCCCGGGACATCGCCGTTCCGCCCACCTGTGCCCCGCCGGCGGCCGACGCGCCGCCTCATCTGCGCTGGCTGCACGACGAGCGCGCCGCCGGCCGGGCGAACCTGGACACGCCGCGCGTGGTGGCCGTCACACCGCGCGAGGCGCGGGAAGCCATCGCGCTGAGCTACGGCATGATCACGCTGGTGGACGACTGCATCGGCCAGATCCTGCAAGCGCTGGAAGCCACCGGGCAGGCCGGCGACACCATCGTGGTCTTCACCAGCGACCACGGCGATTTCATGGGCGACCACGGCCTGCTGTTCAAGGGCCCGCTGCATTACCAGGGGCTGGTGCGCGTGCCCTTCATCTGGGCCGACCCGCGCGTCCCGGGAGGACGGCGCAGCGCCGCCCTGCACGGCACGCTGGACCTGGCGCAGACCCTGCTGCACCGCACCGACACGGCGCCCTACCACGACATCCAGGGCATCAGCCTGCTGCCCGCGCTGGACGACCCCGGCTGGCAAGGACACGACGCCGTCCTGATCGAGGACGAGATCCAGCGCGTGTTCGGCGGCTTCGACAGCCCGGTCCGGCTGCGCACGCTGATCACCCGCCGGTGGCGGCTGAGCGTCTACCTGGGCGCCGAGTGGGGAGAGCTGTACGACCTCGAGAACGATCCGCACGAACGCGTGAACCTGTGGCACGACCCGCGCCACGCGGATACCCGCGCGGGCTTGATGGAAGCCCTCGTCCGGAAAATGATGGCCCTGGCCAGCCGTTCCCCCCTGCCCACCCGCATCGCGTAGACCGCCCCGCCGGATGGCGGGCGGCCCCGACAACCCCGTAGGAACCTCACACGGAGATTCACCATGGTCTGGCCCCTTACCTTCCCCCGGCTGGGACGCCTCCTGCTCTGGACATCGATCGGCGCCTTCGCGCTGGCCGCCAACGGCAGCCGCGCCCAGGGATGGCCCACCGGCCCCGTCAGCATCATCGTGCCCTCATCCCCCGGCAGCGGCCCCGACGTGCTCGCGCGCAGCCTGGGCGAGCGGCTGGCCGCGGCCACGCAATCGACCGTCATCGTCGAGAACAAGCCCGGCGCCAACGGCGTGATCGGCACCGCCGCCGTGGCCAACGCGCCGCCCAACGGCGCCGCGCTGCTGCTTTACGATCGCCTGACCCTGACGGTCAACCCCGCGCTGCTGGCCAAGCTTCCCTACAACCCCAGGGATCTCGTCGGCGTCACCGACGTCGCCAGCGTCGACCTGGTATTCGTCTGCCGCGCGAACGCGCCCTACAAGACCTGGGACGAGATGCTGGCGTTCGCCCGTGGCAAGGCCGGCGCGCTGACGGTGGGCACGGCGGGCATCGGCAGCGTGCATCACCTCAGCCTGGAACTGATCAAGCGGCACTACGGCATCGGCATGGTCGACGTCCCCTACCGGGGCATCGCGCCGGCCGTGGCCGGCCTGCTGGGAGGCGAACTCGGCTGTGTCATCACCGGCCAGGAAACCGTGCTCGAGCACATCCGTTCGGGCAGGCTGCGGGCGCTGGCCATCGGCGCCGCGCAGCGATCGCCGCTGCTGCCCGACGTTCCCACCCTGCGCGAAGTGGGTGCGCCGGACGATCTCCTGATCCCCACCCACTTCACCCTGTTCGTCCATGCCGCCACGCCCCGGAGCACGGTGGACCGCATGCAGGAGAAAGTAGCCGAGGCCCTGCGCAACCGCGCGCTCATCGACCGCTTCGCCGAACGCGGGCTGATCGTGGCGCCCAGCAACCCGGACAAGGTCGCTCAGGCCATGGCCCGGGAGCAGGAGCGCTTCACGAAACTGATACGCGACGCCGGCATCAAGATGGAGTAGGCTCGAAGGCGATCGGCGCGGCGCCGGCGCAAGGGAGCAAGACATGGCAGGCGGATTTCTCGCCCACTCGGAAAACGTGCTCAAGAACCACGTCCTGCTGTCCTCGTCGGACCTGGACGAGGTCCGCTCGGGCGTGGCCGGCGTGCTGAACGAACACCGGCTGACCCCGCGCGCCAGCCACCTGGACGCGCGCCTGTACGGCGCCGTCACGGCCGGCCTGCAGATGTGCCTGCTGGAATACGGCGGCGCCGTGGCGGTGGAAACCGCGCCGTCGCGCGACTTCCTGCTGGTCCAGTCCGCGCTGCGCGGCGAAGTAAGCGTCCGGTGCCGGGAAGGGCAATGGTCCCTGCGGCCGGGCGACACCCTGATCATGCCCTCGAACGTTTCCCTGGAGCTGGAGTGGGGAACTGCGACCACGCAGTTGCTGATCAAGATTCCCAAGGCACTGCTGTACGAGGTGTATGAACATCTGACCGGCAGGCCGGTCGACGATCCGATCGACTTCGCCCGCGAGATCCCCCTGGACACCGCGCCCGCCCAGGGGCTGCGCACGCTGATCGAGTATTTCTGTTCCCACCTGGCCGCGCCGGGCGGCCCGATGGGGCTGAAGATCGCACAGCAGGCCCTGGTCGGGCACCTGCTGAACTCGCAGGTCCAGGGCTTGCGCGACCGGCCGGCGCCGGATGCCCGCCGGGTATTGCCGCGCTGCGTGCGGCGCGCCCAGGAATTCATGGAATCCTGCGTACAGGACGCCGTCTCCCTGCAGGACATCGCCAACCATGCCGGGGTCAGCGTACGCACGCTTTCCCGGGCTTACCAGGACCAGCACGGCGTCAGCCCCATGGCCGCGCTGCGCGCCATGCGCCTGCAAAGGATCCGCGACGAACTCAAGGGCGGCAGGGCGGACAGCGTGTCGGAAGTGGCGTATCGCTGGGGCTATCCGCACCTGGGTCGCTTCGCCGCGGCCTATCGGGAACGTTACGGCGAATCCCCCAACGAGACCTTGCGCCGGCAGGCGCGCGGGCAACCCTGAGCGGGCCGCCCCGGCCCTCACTCCGCCTGGCGCGCGGCCTGGAACCAATAGGCGGGGGACCGCCCCTGGTCGGGGCCCAGCACCGCGTAGCCGCCGTCCACCGGCAGGTCGGCGCCGGTCACGAAGCCCGCCGCGCCGGAGCACAGGAACAGCACGGCCGCGGCCACGTCCTCGATGTTCCCCACCCGCGCCAGCGGGTGGAAGGTGGACGCGACGCGATCGGCCAGCTCGCGGTCTCCGGCCACCTGGGCAACCAGGGCCTCGGACCACGTCCATGCGGGCGTCACGGCGTTCACGCGTATGCCCTCCGGCGCCAGGTTCACCGCCATGCTGCGGGTCACCTGCAGGATGGCGGCCTTGCACGCGGGATACAGCAGCCGGCCCAGTTGGCCGACCTTGCCCGCGACGCTGGACAGGTTCACGACGGCCGGATGCTCGGCCCGGCGCAGCAAGGGCACCGCGTGCCCGACCAGCAGCGCCCCGCTGACCACGTTCACGTTCAGCGAACGCAGCCATTGCTCCCGGGTCGAGGCCAGCCCCGCGTCGTCGTAGATGCAGGCGTTGTTGACCAGGCAGTCGAGCCGGCCGAACTCGCGATCCAGGCTCTCCACCAGCCGGACCAGATCGCCATCCTCGGCCAGGTTCGTGTGGACGAAGCCGGCCGCCTGGCCGGACCTGGCCTGCGTGCGCAGCCGGGTGGCCAGCGCCTCGCCGGCCCGGGCGTCGATGTCGGCCACCACCACCGACGCGCCGGCCCGCAGGAACGCCCCGGCGATACCAGCCCCCAGGCTTCTTGCGCCGCCCGTCACCAGGGCGACCTTGCCATGCAGGTCGTTCATCGCGCCTTCCTCCTTCATGCTTCGGCCAGCTTCTGGATCTCGTCCAGCCGGCACACCTCGGCCAGCAGCCGCAGGTTGTGCAGCGCGGCCGCGTGCACCGCCTGGCTGGCCGCGCCGCAAGCGTCCTCGACCACGGCCGACTGCCAGCCCAGGTCGGTCGCGTGCCGGACGGTATGCTCCACCACCGAGTTAGTCGCCACCCCGCCCACGAGCAGCAGCGAGGGCCGCATCGCATCGAGCATCGGCTCCAGGCCGGAGCGGAAGAATGCATTGATGCGGTTGTGCGTCACCACCGGTTCGCCCGGCATGGGCGCGAGCTCCTCCAGGAATTCCGCGCCCCAGCTCCCGTCGGCCATGACCGCCTGCGCCACCACCGTCCTGAAGATGGCGCAGTTCTGCGTCACGTCGGAAAAATCCGGGCGATAGGCGATGCGCACGTGCACCACCGGCCACCGCCTCCGGCGCCCCAGCGCCAGCAGGCCGCGCGCGCCGCGCACCACGGCCGGCTGCGCGGCGCCGTCGCCGGCCACGCCGAAGGCGAACCTGCCATCCGGGTGCAGGACCTCGTTCTGGTAGTGCAGCGCCAGGACGACGGGGCGCGAGAAATCGAGAGACGTCACAGGAACACCTGGAGGTTCTCGTGGATCGCGTCGCAGTTGACCAGGTCCACCCGTTTCATCTCGATCCGGAACGACCCGGCCGCGGCGGGATCCTCGCGCAGCGTATGCGTATAGCTGCCGCCGAACGCGCGCGGGTTGTCGGCCCGCCATTCAAGCATCTGGAACGACGAGCGGACCACGATCGTCCCGGGGCCCGGGTCGGTAACCGATACGTTGCCTATCGTCCTCGCCCCATGCGTCGGCGGCTGCTGCGACCAGTTCCGGTGGTTGGCCAGCCGGCGCGCGCGCACGCTGCGCAGCAGCGCGTCCTCGTGGAACAGCGAAACCTGGGTCCGGGCGTCCTGCTGGCCGCGCATGCGCGGGACCCAGTACATGCCCGTGGGGGTGAACAGCCGCAGCCACTCGTCCCAGGCATTGGCGTCGAGCAGCCGCGCCTCCAGGAACAGGAACTGCTCGACCCGATGCTTGAGCCGGATCGCCTCGTCCATTTCCACCGCGCCGATCCCGTTCATGCCGCCTCCCCGCATCCTGTCCCGCCCTCGGTCATCAAGGCCTTCCAGGCCGCGAACTGGTTGCGTATGGGCAGCTCGCTCGTGCCGTTGACCGCGACCTTCCCGCCCGGGATGTCCCGGTCGGTACCGCAGTAGCGGTGCATGCTGACCCAGTCCCCGCCGTCGAGCCGGTTGCCTTTCTGCACCCGGGTGTACAGCTCCACGTCGTCGGGCATCACGTTGGACGACGGGGAGTTGATGGTATTGGCGTAGGTGACGGCGCGTTCGAACACGGCCTCGGGCGCCCCCTTGAGCCGGAAGGTAATGATCTCGACCATGGTGCGATCGACCGCGACGGGCCGGATGACGCGGAACTGCTGGAACACCGTATGGGGCGACCCGCTGCCGTAGATGATGGTGTTGTGCAGGTTCATGCCCAGTATTTCCCGGGCCCGCGCCTCGCCCACCGCGGCGGCCAGGCTTTCGTGGTGGGCGCGGCTGGTCGGATCCCGGTCCGTGCCGCCGGGATCGAAGATCCCTTCCATGTAGCCGTGCCCATGGTCGAAGGCGTGCACCGCGAGTTTTTCCCAGAACTGATAGGGCTCGCCGTTGCCCGCCATGATGTGCAGCACGAACGGCATGTCCTGGCCGGCCATCGAAGCCTCGTACTCGTCCCGGGCCGCGACGACGGAAGACTCGTGCGTGACGGCGGCATGCATGGTGTCGTGCAGATTCTCGTAGAAGATCTTCCAGTTGGAGTTCTGCCAGACGCGGAACACGCCGCCGGCCACCTCCACCTCGCCCACGGGAGAACGATCACACAGGTTGTCGATCGCCGCCTTGGCGCCGCCCAGGAAATCCACCAGGTCATCGCCGCCCTCGGACAGGCTGGCGAAGACGAAGCCCCGATAGCTGGCCACGCGGGCAACGCGCCGCAGCCAGAACGCCTCGTCGGCGGGATCGAAGGCCGTGCCTTCGTAGCCGGCCCGCAGCGGCGCCGACAGCATCGGGCCGTGGAGCCGGAACGTCCAGGCGTGGTAGGGGCAGCGAAAGTGCCGGTCCACGTGCCCGTCTCCTGGCGGCACGATCTGCGCCCCCTTGTGCGGACAGCGGTTGTACAGCACATGGGGTTTGCCGTCCGCCGCCCGGACCAGGATCACGTCCTGCCTGCCGATGCGGCTCGTCACGTAGTCGCCGGTTTGCGGGATCTGGCTTTCGTGCCCGACGTAGACCCACACGCGGCCGTAGATGCGCTCCATCTCCAGGTCGAATATGCCGGGGTCCACGTAGACCGCGCGGTGCACCTTGTCCGGCTTCACCATGTCCGCCAATTGTTCGTTCGTGTACAACACAACCTCCTTACGCAAGGATCCCTGTCAGTCCATCCCTTCGCTACGCGCCCAGGACCGCATCAGGACGTTCGACGGCAGGCTTTCATCCAGCAGCTTCGCCGCCGTTTCCCGGCCCGCCACGGGCAGGCCCGCGGGATCCAGCACGCCGATCTGCACCAGCACCGACGCCTGGTCCCAGTAGATGTGTTCGTGGCAGAGCTTGTCGCCGCGGAACTTGACGACCGCGACCAGCGGGATCTCCACACGGCGGCCGGTGGGCGCGATCCCGGGCAGCATCCATTCGATCTCTTCGTCGTGGGTGAAGCAGAACAGCTGCTCGTCCACGATCTGGGTCGCTCCCACGGTGCGCGAGATGGGAATGAGCCGGGTGTCCCGGGGCGTGGACGGGATGAAATGGTGCTTGTAGAAGCGGTAGAGCTGACGGGCGCCGACGCCGCCGGTCAGGGTGGGGATATGGTTGACGTAGGGCTCGGCCACCATGGTGCGCATGGTTTCGGCCGCGTCGCGCACGTCGAACTCCAGCTCGGTGTGGCGATCCCACAGCGACGACAGGTCGTAGCGGGGCCCGATGTGCTCATGCAGGAAGGCGATCGTGCGCTCGTAGCTGACCAGGGCCGCGGGCTTGCGATAGAGCGCGCTGCCCTGGCGGGCGAAGGCGTGGTCGGCGTCCGGATAGCGGTGCACCCGGGCATCCGGCGATCCGGCCAGGTGCGCGGCGATGCGCGCCACGGTCTCGGGCGGACAGTAGCGGTCGGCGTCGCCGAAATGCAGCATGAGCGGCCGCGCCGGCGGACGGTCCAGGTGCGCCTCGATGCCCACGCCGTAGAAACCCGCTGCGCAGTCGACCAGCGCCTCGGCGGCGGCCAGATAGGCCAGCCGCCCGCCCAGGCAGTAGCCCACCGCCGCCACCTGCCCCGTCGTGGCGGGCGATTCCCGCAGTGTCCGCGCGGCCAGCGCGACGTCGGCCAGGCCGACGCCCACGTCGAATCGTTCCAGCAGCGCGAAAGCCTGGGCGTGGTCCTCTTCGCCGTAGCCCAGGTCGACTCCCGGCCGGATCTGCGAGAACAGGTCCGGAACCAGCACCACGTATCCCTCTTCGGCATAGCGCTCGGCCAGCTTGCGCATCGTCTCGTTGATGCCGAAGATCTCATGGCACAGCACCAGCCCGGGGCCGTGGCCGGAGGCCGGCATCGCGCAATACGCCGACGTCGCCGATCCGTCCTGGCGGGTCATGGGAATCGTGGTCTGGTGCTTCATGGGGCCGCCTCGCTTGATGCCGATGCCGAACTATAGGCAGCGGCCCCCGGGCCGGTCTCGCCGCTTCAGGCCACGGATATCCGAAGCTCGCCACGATCTGAAGCGGCCCCCCTTCAATAATTGTTGTTGTAGTTGTTCGTCGGGTTGTAGCTGAACGTCCACCCGTCCTTCCCGGCGACGCGGAAGGACCACGTCATGCCGTCCCGGCCGGTGACCAGCCCGCCGGCTCCAGGCGGCGTTGCCGTGATGGGCCACACCAGCTGGAACTCCACGCTTTCGCCGCGGCGGATGACCTGGTTATCGGCCAGGCCCACGAACTTCGGCGTCTCGGTGCCCCCGGCGTCGACCGCCCGCAGGTCGGCGATGGCGTAGTCGCCCCCATAGGCCGTCAACCGGAAGGTCTTGACCACCAGGTCGCCGCGGAAGCTGTCCAGCCCCAATGCGCCCGGCAAGGTGGGGCCGAAGCCGTCGAACGGGAAGAGCCGCTGGAAGGCCTTGGCGTCCGCGTCCTGCCTGTTGACCAGCATCTGGTCGTCGTTGGACCACTGGTGGTGCGTGCGCAGGTCTTCCAGCAGCAGGCTGGGGTAGTTCGCGCGGGCGGCCGCGTACAGGTCCAGGGTGTACGGACCGGCGATGTCGATGCCGTCGCTGATGGCCAACTGCACCTGATACTTGCCGGCCGTCATCGGCGCCAGCCCCAGGCGGTTGCACGACCATTGCCGCAGGGCCAGCCCCGCATTCATCCAGTCCTCGAACGCGATCACCGAAGCGCCGGGATAATTGCCGGCGTTGGCGGCGCAGAAGTAATTCGCCAGCGGCATGGCGAAACGCGCATCGGCGGGCGACTGCGGCAGCGTCCACAGGTAGGTGATCGCATCGCCGTCCGGATCATAGCCGTTGGGCTCGAGCAGGAATGAATTCCATTGCATGAACTCGCCCGCGCTCCACGGGTTGGCGGCCATGAACTCGCCCAGCACCATCGGCTGCTCCGCGCTGTAGTTCGCCGTCGCCAGGATCGCGCTGTTGGCGTTGCCCAGGAACTCCTTGGCTACCAGGCGCGCGATCGGGGGCTGGTTCCGCGTCCGCGCCACCACCGTGAGCTCGACCGGGTTGACCGAAATGCCGTCCGAGCTGGGAAAGCCGTGTTCGTCGGTCACCAGCAGGCTGAACAGATAGGGTCCGGCCTTGTCGGCCACGAAGCTGGCGTTGACCGCATTGGCGTTGCCCAGCGTCGCCGCGCTGCCGTCGGGGCGATCGAGCAGGGTCCACTGGTAGGCCAGGCGGTTGCCGTCCGGATCGGTGCTGTCCTCGCCGGTCAGCGTGACGGTGCCGCCCACGCCCACCGAGTTGCCCGCGCCCGCCACCTTGGCGATGGCGCGCGGCGGGCGGTTGGCGCCATTGACGACGGTATAGGCCTGGGTGACCGCGTCGCTCCATGCGCCGTGCGAGTCCTGGACGCGCAATTGCACCAGGTAGTTGCCATAGTGCGTACCGACGAACGAAGTGCCTTTCCAGTTGGCGGCGCGATCGAAGCCCTCGGGCGCCGACAGCAGCGTCCACTCGCGCGCGGCGTAGGCGATCATGCCGTCGTCGGCATCGATCGAATAGGCGCCGGTCAGGCTGATGGCAGTGCCCCGCTCGGCCTCGAAGGTCTTGCCGAACGGCGCCGTGATGACGGCGATCGGCTTGGCGTTCGGCGCGCCGGCCGGCGGAGCGACCTGCACGGTGAGGGTGGCCGGGCTCAGGCTGGTCGACTGGCCGTCGAACAGGCTCAGGTTGATCCGGTAGGTGCCGGCGAAATCCGGCACGAACGAGGCCCGCACGCTCGAGACATCGTCGATCACGGCCCGCGAGCCATAGGGCCGGGACGCGAAGCGCCAGCGGTATTGCAGGGCATCGCCATCGGCGTCGGTACTGGCGCTGCCGTCCAGCGCGACGCGCGTGCCGCGCACGGCGCCGGCGATGTCGCTGCCGGCGTTCGGTACCGGCCGGGAGTTGGCCACGCCTATGGTGACCGTCGTCGTGGCAGACGCGCTGACGCGGCTGCCGTAGGACACCGTCAACACGGCGCGATAGATGCCGACCTTGTCGGCCACGAAGCGCGGCTGCGCGATCCTGGAATCGTCCAGCGCCGCCTTGCTGCCCTCGGGCTTCTCGGCCAGGGTCCATGCATAGGCGAGCCCCGCGCTGCTGCCGCCCTCGGGAGGCAGGCTGGCCGAGCCGTCGAGCTGCACGGTGGAGGCCAACAACTGGCTGATCTGGGGCGTCACCACCGCCACCGGGTCGACGCTGGTGGCGCGCAGGTCGAGCAGCGCCGGCGCGCTGCGTGCCTTGCCGTCGTCGACGACCAGGCTGATCCGGTAGGCGCCCGCCCTGTCGGGCGTGAAGACGGGCTGCGCGGCCCGCTCGTCGGACAGCATGGCGGTACTGCCGTCCGGCCGCTGGTCGATGCTCCACAGATAGGCCAGGTTGCCGCCGTTGGGCGTCGAGCTGGCCGACCCGTCCAGCATGACGGCCTGGCCTGCGGGAACGCTGGTGGCATCGGCCCGGGCCACGGCGGTGGGCCGGTCGGCCGGCGTGGCGGTGCCGCCATCGTCGCCGCCGCCACCGCCTCCGCACGAGGCCATCAGCAGCGATGCGCCGACGCCCAGCAGAAGATTGCGGAAAAGAATCATGACAAGGTTTTCCTTTTTTAAGGAACAGCGTGAAATCAAAACTGCATGGTGACGCTGAGCCGCGCGGTGCGGCCCGGCGCCGGCACCAGCCCGAGGCTGAGCGCATCGAGGTAGTAGCGGTCGGTCAGGTTGTCGATGTTGAAATCGACGCTGACCCGGTCGTTGATGCGGTAGCTCGCGAACAGGTCCCAGATCTGGTAGCCGTGCCACGGCACGACGGCGTTCAGGCCCTGCTGGGTGTCGTCGTTGAATTCCGGCACCTGGTTGCGCTTGCCCATGAACGTGCCGCGTAGGCCCATGGTCAGCCGCCGGTCCAGCAGGCGCACCCCGGCGGTGGCCGAGGCGTGCCAGTTCGGCGGAATCATGTTGTTGACGTAGCTGTTGGCGATGCCGTAGTCGGTGCAGGTGTAGCGCCGGTAGCTGCCGAAATGGCAGGTCTCGATGAAGGTGTACCGGGTGGCGCCGCCGCTGATGAAGAACGTGCCGGCGTCATACGAACCCGACAGCTCGAAGCCGTGGAAGCTCACGCTCTCGATGTTGCGCAGGCTGAAGAACTGCTTGCCCGAGCCTTCCTCCCAGGTGTTGGGGAACGTGCGCGTCAGATAGTCCCTGGTATGGTTGCGGAAGTAGGCGGCCTTCAGGCGGAACTTGTCGCTGGGCCGCCAAAGCCCGTCCTTGAGCAGGTTGATGCCGACTTCCCGGCTGGTCGCGTGCTCGGGCTTGAGGTGGATGTCCTGCGATGGAGAGACCGAGAACCCCGACGTGGTCTCGAACAGGCTGGGCATGCGCAGCGCCTCGGCATGGCGCGCATAGAACTGCAGGCCCGGTCGCGGCTCCCATAGCAGGCTTAGCTGGGGCGCGGCGCCGCTCTCCTTGCTGGTCATCATGACGGGGTCGCAGTACCCGTCGGCGCCGGGATTGACGCAGTAGGCGCTCTCGGCGTCGACGATGCGCGGTTTGTCGTCGGCCGACCGGAAACGCGTATAGCGCAGGCCGGCATCCAGGGTAACGGTGGGCAGCACGCGCCATTGCATGTTGCCGAAGGCGCTGACCTCGCGCCGATTGCCGGAGCGGCCGCCGCTGCCGACCAGTTCGTTTCCCGGCGCCGTGCCGTTCACGGTCTCGCGTTGCAGCGACAGCCCGTACTCCAGGCGGATGCCGCCCAGGCGATCCAAGCGCATGGCGTTGCTCAGGTCCAGCCCCCAGCGCCGGTACTTTTCCGCTCCCGCGCCGAAGCCCAGGTTCAGGTCGTCGTCCGAGTAGTTCCGGTTCAGGCTCTTGGTATCGGTGTGCCAGAGATTGACCTTGACGTCGTACAGCGGATTGCCCTCGGGATTCCAACGATGGCGGATGGCGTAGGTTCTGGCATCGACGCGGCTGCCTTCGGTCTGCCGGACCTGCCCCAGCCACAGCAGCTGCGACGGCATCATCTCGCCGTAGGTGCTGTCGTAGCGCATGAAGCTCAGCTCCGTTTCGTGGTCGCCGGGCAGATAGAAGCGGCTCTTGAGCAGATAGGATTCGCTCTCGAGGTTGGTGTTGACCACCTGCTCGCCCGCGCGAAAGCGCGTGGCCCCCTCCAGCCTGGGACGCACTTCGGTGTAGAACCCCCGGTTCAGCCGGTCGGACAGGTCCAGGCGGGGCACCGGCCCTTTCGTGCCCGCGTAGTAATTGCCCTGCTGGCGCCGCGCATAGGCGGCGACCACGTCCACCATCTCGAAGCGCTTGGCCAATGCCAGGCTGCCGGCCCAGCCGCGCGGCTTGAGCATGGACGGACGGTTCATGCTTTCCTTCGGGCCGTCGGCATTGGCGAGGTCGAACGGGCCCTCGCACAGGCTGGCGATCACGCAATCGGTACGGAACACCCCGCTGGTCTGGCCGGACGCCGAACCGGTGTTGTAGCCCGCCGGCGTACCCGGTGCGGGCACCGAGCCGCTGTTGTTGCCGATCGCGGTACCGCGCAGCCGGATGCCGAAATCCTTGCCGTCGCGCACGATGTCGTCGGCCTCGATCGTGCGCATGATGACCAGGCCGCCGGTCGCTCCCGTACCCTGGGCGTTCATGGTCGGCCCCTTCTCGACGGACAGGCCGCCGATCAGGTCGGGATCGATGTAGCTGCGCGACGCCACGCCCGCGTAGCCGCGATACACCGTGGTTTCCTGGCGCGTACCGTCCACCAGTACCGGCACCCGGCCCTGGCCCTGCATGCCGCGGATGTTGACGTCCAGCCCGCCGCTGTTGCGGTTCTCGCCGACCAGCACCCCGGGCATGCCCTGGAAGATGTCGCCCACCGAGGTGCCCCGGAACCGTTCGATGTCGTCGCGCGTCAGCACGCTGCGCGATCCCGCGGTCCGGTAGGCCTCGTCCTTGGGATCGTGCTCCGCCTGGCCGATCACCTCGATCGTCGGCAACGCCCACAACGGCGCGCCGGACACGGGCCGCAGCGCGTAGACGCCGGCGCCGCGTTCGATCGCTTCGAGCCCCGTCCCCTGCAACAGCAGCTCGATGGCCTCCCGCACCGTGTAGCGTCCGTTCAATCCGGTCGACCTCAGGCTGGCGACGCTGGCCTGCTCGAACAGCACCGTGACCCCGGCGGCTTCGGCGAACTGCGCCAGCGCCGCGTCCAGCGCTCCGGCCGGCACGCGGTACTCGCGCGGCGCGGCCGCCGTGACGGCCGTGCCCGGGGCCGTCACGGACTGCGCCCAGGCTGGCCCCGACAGCAGGCCGGAGCACGCCACGGCGAATGCCAGCATGGAAGGCGCGAGGCATGCCGGATGCGGGAGGCGATAGACGGCCGGCGTCAGGGCTACGGGTACGGCGGGGCGGCGAACGGCCATCGGGGTCCTTTCTGGCGGGTCGTGAGCGACAAAATGCTCACCTCTTGTCTGGTAGGACCAGCCAGAAACGAAAACCGGACAACATCAATCGCGCGGCCCGATGGAAACCCAATACCGGGTCAGCCTTCGGATGCGGACCGGCAGGATGGTGGGCACGGCGGCCAGCGCGGCCTCGCGGTCGGCCAACTGGAACACGCCGGAAATGCGCAGGTCGGCGACCTCCGGTTCGCACCGCAGCACGCCGTGCATGTGCCTGCCCAATTCTTCGCAGAAATCGGCCAGCCGCATGCCGCTGGCGCGCAGGACGCCCCGCGACCAGTCGCCCCGGCGCGGATCCCGCGGCACGGGCGCCCGGGCGCCCTGCGCGCCGAACGAGGTTTCCTGCCCCGCCTCCAGTCTCAGCGCCGACGCATCCGGCGCGGCGGGCTGGATCATTACCGCTCCCTCGAATACGGCCACGAACGTATCGCGCGCTGCCTGCCTGACGATGAAGCGCGTACCGATGGCGCGTACCCGCCCGGCGCCGGTATCGACCACGAAAGGCCTGGGCGGCGCCTGCGGATCCGGCGCCGTCGCGATCATGATCTCGCCGCCGCGCAGGCGCAGCCGGCGCTCGGCGCCAAACACCGCGTCCACCGCCGTCGCGGTGTTCAGGTCGAGGATGCTGCCGTCCGCCAGCACCACGCGCCGCCGTTCGCCGACCGCCGTGCGATAGTCGGCGGCCCAGGCGCGCCAGGGCGTTTCGCGATAGGCCAGCCACCCCGCCGGCACGCCGGCCAGGAGCAGGGCGAGCTTCTTGAGCGCGGCGCGCCGCTGGCGGCTGGTCCGGTCCAGGACGGGCATGGCCAGGCCGGACGGCATCGCGTCGAGCTGCTGGCCCAGGCGCTGCGCCTTCTGCCAGGCCGCCTCGTTCTCGGGCCGTGCCGAGCGCCAGGCCAGGCAGGCGGCATGGTCGCCCTCGCCGGCACCCGCGCCGCGCAGGCGCAGCAGCCAGCGCGCCGCCTCGCGGGCGGCGCGGCGATCGATGAGCTGGATGGAAGCAGGCCGCGCGCCAGCGCTCACGACGCGCCGCCCGGGCGCCTCATGGCGCGGCAAGAATGCATTGCTCCAGGCCGCGCAACACGTAGCGCTGCACGGTCCTGACCGAGACGCCCAGCATGCCGGCGATCGCGCCATACTCCAGGCCCTCGACCTGCGACAGCAGGAAGGCACGGCGCACCGCGGCGGGCAGCTCGCTCAGCATGGCATCGATCTGGCACAGGGTTTCGAGCAACAGGCAGCGCTCTTCCGGCGACAGCGCCAGCGCCCCGCCCATGTTGGCCAGGGCCTCCAGATACGCCTGCTCCAGGGTCTGCCGTTCGCGCAGGTTGATCACCAGCCGGCGCGCGATGGTCGCCAGGTAGGCGCGTGGCTCACGCAACTGCACCAGGTCCTGTTCATGGCCCAGCACCCGGATGAAGGTGTCCTGGGCCAGGTCATCGGCCTGCGCCGGATTGCCGAGCCGGCGGGCCAGCCAGCGCTGCAGCCATCCGTGGTGCTCGCGATAGAGCAGGTCCACGGTGAACGGGGAAATGACTTCTGACGACACGGGAAGAAGGGAACAAGAGGCGGATAACGCACTCGCCAATCAATTGATAATGAAAATCATTATCAAATTCTCCGGAGAAGGCGAGGACTTGTCAACCATGTCTTCCGGTTATGACCCATGCGCACAACGACTTGCCGGGCCCGCGGCGGACTGCGAAAGTCCCGCCAACGACTTGCCGGGCCAACCCAAGAAGACCACGGTTCAAGCACAGGAGACATCCATGACCTTCACGTTCGGGAAACTGGCGCTGGCCGCCACGCTTGGCCTGGCCGCCATCGGCGCGCAGGCGGAAACCTGGCCGGCCCGCCCGGTGCGCATCATCGTGCCGTACAACGCCGGCACGCCGCCCGACATCAGCAGCCGTATCATCGCGCAGAAGCTGACCGTCAAGCTGGGCCAGACCTTCTACGTCGACAACAAGCCCGGCGCCTCGGGCAGCCTGGCCGCGGGCGACCTCGACCGCTATCCCGCCGACGGCTATACCGCGATGACGCTGCTCACGCCCGTGGTGGTCGGCCCCGCGCTGCTGTCCTCGTTCAAGAAGGACTTCGCCCGCGACTACGCGCCCGTCGGGCAGTACGACTGGACCTACAGCGTGCTGGTCGTCACGCCGTCCCTGCCCGTGCACGACGTGAAGGGATTGATCGAGCTGCTGCGCGCCAAGCCCGATGCCTACAGCTTTCCCTCGGGCGGCTACGGCACGCCGGCGCACCTGGCGGGCGAGCTCTTCAAGCAGCGCTACGGCGTCACGGCCACCCACGTGCCCTACAACCAATTCACGGCCGGGCTGGCCGACCTGGTGGCGGGCCGGGTGAACTTCATGTTCCTGACCAGCACGGTGGCGGCGGCGCAGATCCAGGGCGGCAAGGTCAAGGCGCTGGCCATCGCTTCGCGCGACAGCCGGCTGCCCGGCCTGCCCGACGTGCCGACCATGGAGGAACAGGGCTTCAAGGGCTTCGACGTGCGCAACTGGGACGGCTTCGTCATGCGCAAGGAAACGCCCAAGGACGCTATCGCCGGATTCACGCGGGCGCTGAACCAGATCCTGGCCGATCCCGAGACGCGCAAGGCGCTGGCCGACGCGGGCGCCGAGCCGGTCCCGAGCACCACGGCCGAGCAGTTCGGCGCGCTGATTGCCAGCGAACAGGCCCGGCTGACGGACCTGGTGCGCCAGACCGCCATCAAGATCGACTGACTGCCGAACGACCGACTTCTTCCGGATACCAGGATGCGCAACGTCCTTTTCATCATGTGCGACCAACTGCGGGCGGACTACCTGTCCTGCTACGGCAGCCCCTGGCTGCGCACGCCCAACATGGACGCCCTGGCCGCGCGCGGCGTGG
Organism: Pigmentiphaga sp. YJ18; assembly: GCF_038066655.1. NCBI lineage: Bacteria > Pseudomonadati > Pseudomonadota > Betaproteobacteria > Burkholderiales > Alcaligenaceae > Pigmentiphaga > Pigmentiphaga sp. YJ18. The sequence goes on from NZ_JBBUKU010000001.1 coordinate 714,424, forward strand.
CCTTCACCCAGGCCTACGTGCAGTCGGGCGTATGCGGACCGTCACGCATGTCCTTCTATACCGGCCGCTATCCGTCCTCCCACGGCGCGACCTGGAACTTCATCCCCATGCCGATGAGCGAGCTGACGGTGGGCGACTACCTGTCGCAGGCCGGCCGCGCGCTCCACCTGGCGGGCAAGACCCACTTCGAGCCGTCGGCCGAGGCGACGGCGGCCTGGCGCGGCGGCGCCGCCGATCGTTCCGCCGCCAGCCTGCTGCAAGGCGGCTTCGAGGTGGTCTGCCGGCACGAGGGCGACCTGCCCACCGGCAAGGAGGACTACCGGCGCTACCTGGAGTCGGCCGGCTACGCGGGCGACGACCCGTGGCTGCAGCACGCCAACTCCGGCCGTCATCCGGACGGCTCGGTCGCCAGCGGCTGGCAGATGCGCCACGCGCACCTGGCCGCCCACGTGGCCGAGCCGCACTCGGAAACCGCCTACGTCTCGAACGCCGCCATCGATTTCATCCGCCGGCATCGCGACGAACCCTGGTCGCTGCACCTGTCGTACATCAAGCCCCACTGGCCCTACATCGCGCCGGCGCCCTATCACGACATGTACCGCCGCGCCGAGCAGGCGCCCATCCGGCGCAATCGCGCCTCCGAAGCCAACGAGCATCCGGTGCTGGCCGCCTACCGCTCGCATGACGAATGCCGCAGCTTCGACCAGGAGGACGTGGTGCGCCACGTGCGTCCGGCCTACATGGGCCTGATCCGGCAGATCGACGACCACCTGGGCCGGGTGCTGGAAGTCCTGGAGCAGACCGGCCAGACGGACCAGACGCTGATCGTCTTCACCTCCGATCACGGCGATTTCCTGGGCGACTACGGCTTCGGCGAAAAGGAACTGTTCCACGACGTCGTCCAGCGCGTACCGCTGATCGTGGTCGATCCGTCGCCCGCCGCCGACGCCACGCGCGGCACGCGCGATGGCCGTTTCGCCGCCGCGGTGGACGTCGTTCCCACCATCCTGGACGCGCTCGGCCTGCCCGCGCAGGCCCATCGGGTGGAAGGCCGCTCGCTGCTGCCGCTGGTGCGCGGTGAAGCCGCGCACGACTGGCGCGACTGCGTCTTCAGCGAACTGGACTATGCGACGCGGCGCGCGCGCCATGTCCTGGGCCGGCCCCGCGACGCCGACTGCCGGGGCTGGATGGTGCGCACCGCCGACTGGAAGCTGGTGGCCTGGAACGGCTACCGCCCGCAGCTCTTCCACCTGGCCGAGGATCCGGACGAGTTCCACGACCTGGGCGCGGACCCCGCCTTCGAGCCGGTGCGGCAATCGATGTCGGCGCGGCTGCTGGCGCATCAGTTGACGCTCAAGCGCCGCATCGCCGTCGACCTCGACCGCATCGAGGCCATGACCGACAACCTGCCGCCCGGCATACACATCGGCCAGTGGTAAACCTCTCGCAAGGAATCCCATGCATCCGGCCGAGCAGCGCTTCGAAGTCCATATCCTCGATACCGGCGAACGCTATGCCTGCGGCGGCTCGCAGACACTGCTGGCCGGCATGGAGGCGCTCGGCCGCAAGGGCATTCCGGTCGGCTGCCGCGGCGGCGGGTGCGGCGTATGCAAGAGCCGGATCGTCCGGGGCGACTACCACGCCGCGAAGATGAGCCGCGCCTGCGTCAGCGCCGACGAGCAGGCGGCCGGCGTGGTACTGGCCTGCCGCGTCGTGCCGCGCAGCGACATCGAGATCGAAGCGCTGGACAGGATGCGGCGCTGCGTGACCCGTCATTTGACGCCGGCGGCCCGACCGCCTGTACCCCCTACCTGACAACGACAGCAAGGAGACCATCATGGCGATCACAGGAGTGATGCGGCCGGGACACGTTTGCATACGGGTTCTGGAGATCGAGCCGGCGGTACGGCATTACGTCGATACCATCGGGCTCAGGGAAGTCATGCGCGACACCGCCGCCGACGGCAGCGCGCGGGTGTTCCTGAAAGCCTGGGACGAAGCCGACCACCACAGCGTGGTGCTGCGCGAGGCCGATGAAGCCGGCATGGATTACATGGGCTGGAAAGTGGACTCGGAAGCCACGCTGGACAAACTCTCGGCCGATGTCGAAGCCAGCGGCCTGGCGACCGACATGGTTTGGATGAGGGAAGGCGAGCATCCGATGACGGGACGGCGTTTTCGCTTCACCGTTCCGACCGGACACGTGATGGAACTGTACGCGCACCGCGAGACGCCCGGGTGCGCGGTAGGCTATCTGAACCCCGATCCGTGGCCGGACGACATGCACGGCATGGGCGCACGCCGCTTCGACCACTGCCTGCTGTACGGCGACGACCTGGCCGGCACGTTCAAGCTGTTCACCGAGGTGCTGGGCTTCAACCTTACCGAGGCGGTCGTGGCCGGGCCGGACGAGCAGATGATAGGCGCCTTCCTGAGCTGCGCGACCAAGGCCCACGACGTGGCCTTCATCCAGCAGCCGGTCAAGAACAAGCTGCATCACGTTTCGTTCCTGCTGGACAACTGGGGCGAAGTGCTGAAGGCGGCCGACATCATCTCCAAGCGGCGCGTATCGCTGGACATCGGGCCGACGCGCCATGGCATCACGCGCGGCGAAACGGTGTACTTCTTCGATCCGAGCGGCAACCGCAACGAGGTGTTCGCCGGCGGCTATACCTGGTACCCGGACAAACCGGTGATCAAGTGGACGGCCGAGGAGCTGGGCACGGGCATCTTCTACCACGACCGCAAGCTCAACGAGAAATTCCTGAGCGTGTTTACCTGAGTCGCGCGGGCGCGTATCCTCGCCCTCCTGACTGTATCTGGCGCCTGCCCCGCGAGACGATCATGAACCTGGATTCCGCCCCCGCCGCCGCGCCGTCCGCGCTCCCGCATGACTGCCGGAACCAGGCCGGCGGCGCCCGGCCGACGCCGCGTCCGGCCTGAACATGCAGCTCCACCAGCTCCGGGCCTTCGCGGCGGTGGCCGAGGCGGGCAGCATCAGCGCCGCGGCCAAGCTGCTGGACCTGACCCAGCCCGCCATCACGCGAGCCTTGCAGCAACTGGAGCTGTCGGTGGGCGCCACGCTGCTGACGCGGTCGGCGCACGGCGTCGAGCTGACCCCCTACGGACAGGCCCTGCTGGAACACGCCCGTTTCATCGTGCGCGCGGCGGCCGACGCCCACACCCACATCCGGCAACTGGCCGGCGACCTGTCAGGCAAGCTGTCCATCGCCTCGTCGGCGGCGCCGTTCGCGCTGGTGGTGCCGCGGGCGATCGAGATCATGCGGCTGCGCTTCCCCGACGTCTACATCCATCTGCAGGAAGCCACCTACCCCACGGTCATGGACCTGTTCCGCGAGAAGGGCCTGGACTTCGCCATCGGCCCGCTGCCCGCGGGCGGCCCCGGCGAAGGCTATAGGCACGATCCGCTGTTCACGCTGGACCTGGTGGTGGCGGTGCGGCATGGCCACCCCAAGGCGCGGGCGAAGTCGCTGCGGGCACTGGCCGACGTGCCCTGGCTCGTTACCGGGCCTGCCGACGGACCGGGCATGGTCATCGAGCGGTCCTTCGTCGACGCCGGCCTGCCGCCGCCCCAGTGCGTCATGCATTGCGAATCCGTGGGCGGCGCCATCCAGATCATCGAGCACGGCAACATCGCCAGCTTCGTGCCGCGCTACCTGGCCGAGGAAGCGCAGGCCGGGGGCATGCTGGCCATCGTGCCGGTGGCCGAGACCCTGCCGTCGCTGACGATTTCCGCGTTCATGCCGGTGCAGAAGATCCTGAGCCCGGCGGGGCAGGCGCTGTATTCGGCCATCCACAGCATCAGCCGCAGCCTGCGGCCCCAGGGCGCCTGATCCTCCCCGTTGTTTCCGTTCAGGAAATAACAAGTTTGCGCCCGGCGGGGTGTCCAAACCGGCCGTCGATGCCTACCATTTCGCCATCGATCAGCCAGACAGGACTCAAGATGACGGATATCGTCCCCACCGGAAAGATACTCGGGGCCACGGTGCGCGGCCTGGACCTTTCCCGGCCGCTTTCGGAGCAGGATTTCGCCACGCTGCTGGCGGCGCTGGGCACGCACGGCGTCCTGCGCTTTCCGGCGCAATCGATCACGCCGGCGCAGCTGCGGGATTTCTCGGCCCGTTTCGGCGGCCTGCAGCGGACGGTGTCGGACGCCAACGAGCCCGGCATTCCCGAGGTCAGCATTCTTTCCAATATCGTCGAGAACGGCCGGCTGATCGGCATCGCCGACGCCGGCCAGGACTGGCACACCGACATGTCCTACAACCCGACCGTGGGTTTCGTGAACGTGCTGCACGCCCTGAAGGTGCCGCGCCGCGACGGCCGCGCGCTGGGATCGACCAGCTTCGCCAACATGCACGCCGCCTGCGAGGACCTGCCCGCCGACGTCAAGCGCGAGCTGGAGGGCGCCACCGCGGTCCACGACTTCAACAAGTTCTGGGAAAACATGCGGGCGCGGCCCGGCAGCGAGCGGCCGCCGCTCACGCCCGAGCAGCGCGCCAAGCGGCCGCCGTCGACGCACCCGGTGTTCCTGACCCACCCGATCACCGGACGCAAGGTGCTGTACTGCAATCCCGGCTACGCCATCCGGATCAACGAACTCGATGCGCGCCGCAGCGACGAGATGCTGGAATTCCTGTTCGCGCACCAGTTGCAGGCCAAGTACCAGTACACCCACGAATGGACCGAGGGCGACGTGCTGATGTGGGACCACATCGGAACGCTGCACAACGCCTGGCCCGACTACCTGCCCCACGAGCACCGGCTGATCAAGCGCTGCCAGGTCATGGCCGACCGCATCTTCGATCCGTCCTTCCTGCCGGCCGCGATCCGCCCCGCGCGCGCCGCGGCCGCGCACTGAGCGCGCCATGGCCCTGTTCGATCGCGGCATCGGCCGCGCCCAGTCCATCGACGACCTGCGGGCGGCGGCGCGCCGCCGCCTGCCCAGGCTGGTGTTCGATTTCTTCGACGGCGGCGCCGAGAGCGAAGCCACGCTGGCCGACAACCGCCAGGCCTTCGAGCGCGTGCGCCTGCTGCCGCGCGCCCTGGTGGACGTATCCCGGGTTTCCACCCGCTGCACCGTGCTGGGCGCGCCGGCCGACTACCCGCTGGCCATCGCCCCCACAGGCGGCGTCGGCTACGGCCGCCACGGCGGCGACCTGGCCATCGCCAAGGCCGCCGCGCGGCACGGCATCCCCTATACCCTGTCGACCAGCGCCACGGCGTCGATCGAGGAAGTCGCGCGCGAGGCGCCCGGCCGCCTGTGGTTCCAGGCCTACGTGCTGAAGAACCAGGACTTCTTCCACGGCCTGATCGAGCGCGCGCGGGCGGCGGACTACGAGGCGCTGGTCATCACCGTCGACCTGCCGGTGGGCGGCAAGCGCGAGCGCGACGTGCGCAACGGTTTCCGCACTCCCTTCCGGCTCACATACCGCAGCTTTGGCGACGTCGCGGCTCACCCCCGCTGGGCGCTGGCGCTGCTGCGCCACGGCATGCCGGTGAACAAGAACCTGATCGGCCTGCAGCGCGACGTGACCTCGGTGGCGGGACTGGCCTCGGCGGTGGGGCGCAACTACGATCCCTCGTTCGACTGGGACCGCCTGGCGCAGGTACGCGACCGCTGGCCGCGCAAGCTGATCGTCAAGGGCATCCTGCGCCCGGACGACGCCGACCGGCTGGTGCGGCTGGGCGCCGACGCCGTGGTGGTGTCCAATCATGGCGGACGCCAGCTCGACGGCGCCTGCGCGACGCTGGACGCATTGCCCGGCGTGGCGGACGCGGTGGGCGGCCGCATCCCGGTCTGGCTGGACGGCGGCGTGCGGCGCGGCGTGGACATCCTGAAGGCGCGGGCGCTGGGCGCCGAAGGCGTGCTGGTCGGACGCGCGACGCTGTACGGCGCGGTCGCGGGCGGCGAACCGGGCGCGAACCGGGCCTTGCAGATCCTGACCGAAGAACTGGTGCGCGCGATGAAGCTGTGCGGCGCGCCCCGCATCGAGGACATCGACGAAACCCTCCTGGCGCGCCCGCCGCGCCAGGCAACCCACGAAGGACGGACATGCGCTGGCTGAGATACACGGATTCGACGGGCACCCACTACGGACTGGCCGAGGGCGACCGCATACGGCGGGTCGAGGGCTCGCCCTTCGACGGCTATGCGCCGACGAACGACTGGACCCGTCTGGACCAAGTGCGGCTGGAAGTGCCGGTGGTCCCTCGCACCTTCTATTGCGCCGGCCTGAACTACGCCGAGCACGCCATCGAGGCGGCCCGCAAACGGGGCCAGGAGCCGCAGCTGCCCAAGCAGGCGGACATCGGCTACCGCGCCAACAACGCCCTGGTGCCGCACGGCCACGACGTGGTGATGCCGCCCGATGCCCGCACCATCCACTACGAAGGCGAACTGGTCGCGGTCATCGGCAAGGAAGCCCGCCACCTGACGCCCGAGAACGCGCTGGACTGCGTGCTGGGCTACACCATCGGCAACGACGTCAGCGAGCGCAACTGGCAGCGGTCGGACCGCACCTTCTGGCGCGCCAAGAACTCGGACACCTTCAAGCCCATGGGCCCCTGGATAGACACCGATTTCGATCCGTCCCGGGCCCGCACCCAGGTGCGCGTGAACGGCCGGACCACCATCGACTTCGCCACCGCGGCGATGATCTTCGACGTGCCCACCTTCCTGTGCGCCATGACGAAGTACCTGACCCTGTACCCCGGCGACGTGGTCTGGATGGGCACCGACGGCCAGTCGCCCGACCTGCGTGCCGGCGACGTGGTGGAGATCGAGATCACCGGGCTGGGCACGCTGCGCAACACTTTCGTGCAAGGATGACACCATGACCGATCTGGAACACTGGGCCGCGGTGACCGGCTGCCAGCAGGCCATCCATGGCTTCTACCTGGCGCTGGACGGCGGCGACTTCGACGCGGTCGCCGCCTGCATGTCCGCACACGGCGTCTGGCATCGCCAGGGCCGGGCGCTGCAAGGCCCGGCCGAGGTCCGCGCGGCGCTGGCCGACCGGCCCGCCGGACGCACCACGGCCCATCTGGTGCAGAACCTCGTGATCGACCTGGATGGCCCGGACCGGGCCACGGCGCGGTACATGACGCTGGTCTACCGCGTCGACGCGGCGGCTCCGCAGGCGGGGCCGGTCCCGATGCCGCCGCCCCTGTCCATTTCCCTGCACCACGAGCGCCTGTCCCGGACACCGGACGGGCGCTGGCTGGTGGACGAGAAGCAGGGCCAGCGCCGGTTCGGGAACTGACTATTGCAGCGTGTTCTTGGCCTGCTGCAGCAGGGCCTTGTACTGGGTGGTGTCCCGCACCAGCAGTTCGCGCAGCTCGGCCGGCGCGGTGGTCCGCACCTCCATGCCCTGCGCCGCCAGCGTCTCGATGATCTTCGGCGACTTGCCGGCCTTGGCCAGCGCGGCGTTCAGCCGATCGACCACCGGCGCGGGCGTACCGGCCGGCGCCAGCACGGCCTGCCAGGTCTCGGCCTGGAAGCCCTTGACGCCGCTTTCATCCACCGTGGGCACGCCGGGCGTGGCGGGCGAGCGCTTGGCGCCGGTGGTCGCGATCAGCGCCAGCCGGCCTTCGGCCACGTGCTCCATGTTCCCCACCAGGGAGCTGAACATGACGTCCACGCGCCCGGCCAGCAGGTCGGCCATGGCCGGCCCCGTACCCTTGTAGGGGACGTGCACCATCTTGATGCCGGCCGCCTTGGCGAAGGCCTCGCCCGCCAGGTGCTGCGCCGAGCCGTTGCCCGACGAGGCGAAGTTCACCTTGCCCGGGTTGGCCTTGGCGTAGGCGATGAATTCCTGGACCGTGCGGATCTTCAGCCCCGGCGTCACCAGGATGCCCAACGATTGCACGGTGGCCTGGCCGATGGGCTGGAAATCGGCCACGGGATCGTAGGTCTTGGTGTCATGCAGCAGCGGCGTGATCACGAAGGCGTTGGTGCCGAAAAGCAGCGTATAGCCGTCGGCCGGCGAACGCCGGACCGACTCGGTCCCGACCAGGGTGCCGCCGCCCGCGCGGTTCTCCAGCACCACCGTCTGTCCCAGGCTTTCGGACATCTCCTGGGCGAACATCCGCCCGACGATGTCGGTCGCGCCGCCCGGTGCATAGGCCACGACCAGGCGCAGCGGGTGCGACGGAAAACCCTGCGCGCCGGCCGGCGCGGCGGCCCAGGGACCGGTGGCGGCAAGCACGAGCGCCAGCGCGGTCAGCCGGCGGCGGGTGGGGGACGAAGGGAGTCGGGTCATAGGAGGTCTCCGGATTTTCGTATCGAATGCGAAACAATGGATGGGGGCATTATTCGTTCGCCCCGCCTGCTCAACAAGGCGGCGGTGCTAAATTTGAAATTTCCTAAAGAGAAACCGGCAAGGACAAGCACGTGGACCAGCTCAGTTGCCTGCGCATGTTCCTGGAGGTGGCCCGGCGCAACAGCTTCGCCGGCGCCGCGCAGCACTTCGGCGTATCGCGCGCCACCTGCACCAAACAGGTGGCCTGGCTGGAACGCTCGCTGGGCGTCAAGCTGCTCAACCGCACGACCAAGCAGCTGGGGCTGACGCCGGCCGGCCTGCAGGTACTGGAGAACGGCACCGACCTCCTGCAGCGCTACGACGACTTGCGCGAATCCGTTCACGACCTGTCGCGCGACGTGGCGGGCGTGGTGCGGGTGGGCGTGCCGCCCGCCTTCGGCACGCAGCGCCTCCTGCCGGTGATCGGCGAATTCCACGAGCGCTATCCCGACGTCCAGATAGCCCTTAGCCTGCTGACCGTCCGCAAGCAGGAAACCTTCGTCGAACAGGGACTGGACGTGGGCATCATCATCGTCCCGGTGCTCAAGGATGCCAGCTTCATCGCCATTCCGCTGGCCGAGGCGCGCCAGGCGCTGGTCGCCTCGCCGGCCTATCTGGCCAAGGTTCCGCCCATCATCCATCCCCGCGACCTCCAGCATTGCAAGTGCCTGGTCAACTGGAACAAATCGCCCACCGCCACCTGGAACTTCACCGGTCCCGAGGGGCCGGTGTCCGTCCGGGTCCAGGGGCCGCTACGCTCGGACTTCGGCGACGCCCTGAAGGAAGCCGCGCTGACCGGCATGGGGATCTCCATGCACCCCTACTACATGATCGCCGACGAGCTCGAGCGCGGCGAACTGCGGGTCGTCCTGCCCGACTACGTCCCCTCGGGGCTGGACGTCTACGCCATCTACTCGTCGCGCAAGAACCTGCCCATGCGGGTGCAGGTCTTCCTGGAATTCCTGAAGGAATGGGCCCGGACACCCAAGTCCTGGAGCAAGAGCATGGAATAACCCGCCTCTTGACATTCCGGCCACTTGCGCGCGTAATACATAGCTAGCTATGTATTAACGGAGACAGGCATGAACACCTCCCCGCCCCGCGTGGTGGCACTGGGCGGCACCACGCGCCCCGACTCGTCCACCGAGCGCGCGCTGCGGCACGCGCTGGATGCCGTGGCCGCCACCGGCGCGCAGGTCGTCCTGCTGGCCGGCGACGACCTGGTCCTGCCCATGTACGCCCCGCACGAACCCGGCCGCACGCCGGCGGCACTGCGCCTGGTGGCCGAGCTGCGCCGGGCCGACGGCGTCATCCTGGCCTCGCCCGGCTACCACGGCAGCCTGTCGGGCCTGGTCAAGAACGCGCTGGACTACACCGAGGACCTGCGCACCGACGCCCGGCCCTACCTGAGCGGCCGGGCGGTGGGCTGCATCGCCAACGCCGCCGGCTGGCAGGCGGCCGTCACCACGCTGGGCGCGCTGCGCGACATCGTGCACGCGCTGCGCGGCTGGCCCACGCCGCTGGGCGTGTGCATAGGCGGCACCGATCCCGCCTTCGCGCCCGACGGCCGCTGCATCGACGCACGCGTGGACGAACAACTGCGCACGCTGGGCCGCGAGGTGGCCGACTTCGCCCACCGCATGCGCGCGCCGCAGCCCGGCATCGCGATGCGCGCCGCCGCCTGACGCGCCCCCTTTTCCACCTAGGAGACATCATGACCGCCATGAATGCGTCCACCCTGCGCATACGCGATACCGCGCTGCGCGTCGCGCGCGCCGGCCAAGGCCAGCCGCTCCTGTTCCTGCACGGCCCCGGCGGGCTGGCCGAATCGCAGGCCTGGCTGCAGGCGCTGGCCGAACACTACGACTGCCACGCCCCCGAGCATCCCGGCTATGGCGGCGCCGCCGTGCCGGCCTGGCTGGACAACGTGCGCGACCTTGCCAACTTCTACCTGGACTACCTGGACCAGCAGAAGCTGCGCGGCGTGCACCTGGTCGGCTACGACCTGGGCGGCTGGATCGCGGCCGAACTGGCGGTGCGCAACAGCCACGCGCTGGCTTCGCTCACCCTGGTCTCGGCCCAGGGCATCCACGTGCCGGACGTGCCCGCCACCGACGTCTTCCTGCGCACCGACGACGATCTCGTGCGCGACACCTACCACGACCCCGCGCTGGCCGCGCGCGTGCTCGAACGCGCGCCCACCGAGGAAGAGCTGGACGTGGCCGTGCGCAACAAGGAAGTCACCGCCCGCCTGACCTGGCAGCCGCGCGGCCACGATCCCGACCTGGCCAAGTGGCTGCATCGCATCGCCGTGCCTACGCTGGTGGTATGGGGCGCCAACGACCGCATCCTGCCCGCCGAATACGGCCGCGCCTGGCGCGATCGCATCGCCCGCGCCACGCTGGCCGAGATGGGCGATTGCGGCCACGCGCCCCACCTGGAACGCCCGGCCGAGACCCTGGCCGCGCTGACCCGTTTCACCGCCTCGACCGGGAGCCCCGCATGAAGTTCTTCAATTTCCACCTGATGCCCTATCGCCATGCGGACCTGGAAGCGATCCAGAAGAACGGCTCGGCCTGGGTGACCTTTTCCAACCGCCACTACGATCCGCAGCTGGGCGCCGAGCTGTACCACGAGTACCTGGATCAGATGGAATACGCCGACCAGTTGGGCTTCGACGGCGTCTGCCTGAACGAGCACCACCAGACGGCATACGGCCTGATGCCGATTCCGGGCGTGCTGGCCGGCGCGCTGGCTCGCAGCGTCAAGCGCGCGCGCATCGCCGTGCTGGGCCGCGCGCTGCCGCTCCTGAACAACCCGCTGATGGTGGCCGAGGAATTCGCCATGCTGGACAACCTGACGCGCGGCCGCTTCATCGCCGGCTTCGTGCGCGGCATCGGCGCCGAATACCACGCCATGGGCATCAACCCGGCCGAGTCGCAGGCGCGCTTCGCCGAGGCCCACGACCTGATCGTGCGCGCATGGACCCAGCCCGGCCCCTTCTCGTACACGGGCAAGCACTACCAGTTCAATTACGTGAACCCGTGGCCGCGTCCCTACCAGGACCCGCACCCGCCGATCTGGGTGCCGTCGCAGGGGTCCAGCAGCACCATCCGCTGGGCGGCGGGACTGCGCTACACCTATTGCCAGACCCTGAGTCCCATCGCCACGGTCAAGAAATTCTTCGACATGTACCGCGAGGAAGCGCGCAAGGCCGGCTACGAAGCGGGCCGCGACCAGCTTGCCTGGTCCAACTGCATCTACGTGGCCGAGACCGACGAGCGCGCGATGGCCGAGGCCAAGCCGCACCTGGAGGCACTGATGACCCGCCTCCTGAAGATGCCCATGGAAATGCTGCTGCCGCCGGGCTACACCAACATCGAGGCCATGAAGCGCATCAAGTCCACGCGCGCGGTCGGCGCCAAGCCGCAGTCGGTGGAAGACCTGGTGAAATCCGGACTGGTCATCATCGGCAGCCCCGCCACCGTGCGCGAGAAGCTGGCCGAGTACGAGGACCTGGCGGGCTTCGGCACCACCCTGACCAAGACCCAGTTCGGCACCATGCCCGACGGCATGGTCCGCGCCAACATGCAGGCCATCGCGCAGGAAATCATCCCGCACTTCAAAGACGCCGCCTGAGCGGTCAACAAGGAGGAGACAGATACATGGCTTACACGCTATCGCGCACCCTCGCGCCCTGGCTGGCGCTGACGGGCGTCCTGCTGGCCCCCGCCGCCGTGGCCGACACCGCGGCCGGCTACCCCGAGCGGCCGGTCAAGCTGGCGCTGCCCTTCCCGCCCGGCGGCTCGGCCGATACCATCACGCGCAGCATGGCCGAACGGCTCCAGGCCCAGCTGCACCAGCCCTTCCTGATCGAGAACCGGCCCGGGGCGGCGGGCAACGTCGCCACCCGCTACATCGCCAAGGCGCCGGCGGACGGCTACAACCTGCTGGTGGGCGTGACCGGCGCCATGGCCATCAATCCCAACCTCTACACGCTGGACTACGATCCCGCCAAGGACTTCGTGGCGGTCTCGATGGTGGCGCGCGCGCCGGTCGTCGTCGTGGCCGACCCGCAGGCCGGCATAGCCAGCATCAAGCAGCTGATCGAACAGGCCAAGGCCAAGCCCGGCATGCTGACCTACGCCACCAATGGCGTGGGCACCAGCCACCACCTGGCGGCCGAACTGTTCCGCCAGGCAGCCGGCCTGGACATGCGCAACGTGCCGTACAAGGGCACGCCGGAGGCCTTGCAGGACATCATCGGCGGACGCGTGCCGCTGGGCTTCATGGACCTGACCGCCTCCATCCCGCTGATCGCCTCGGGCAAGCTGAAGGCGCTGGCCACCACCGGCACCAGGCGCACGCCCGCGCTGCCCGACGTGCCCACCGTGGCCGAAGCCGGCGTGCCGGGATTCGCGGCCGATACCTGGGTAGGCATCTTCGCGCCCAAGGGCACGCCCCAGGCCATCGTGGAAAAACTCAGCGCGGAAATGAAGACCGCGCTGGCGCTGCCCGAGCTGCGCGCCCGCGCCCAGACGCAGGGCCTGGAAGTGGCCGGCAGCACGCCGGCCGAACTGCAGCGCTTCCTGCAGGAAGAATCGGCGAAGTGGAAACGGGTGGTGAACGAGGCGGGGATCAAGCTGCAATAACGGCAGCCATGGCCGGGGGCGGCCGCCGCCGCCCTACTTGTCCTCTTCCAGGTTCTCGATCATCTTCGCGCCTATGCGCAGGAACTCGGCCACCTCGTCGGGCGTCAGGCCCTCGCACGCGTCCTTGTAGACCTCCATCGCCGAATCGGTCATCAAGGCCAGCATTTCCCTTCCGCGCTCGGTCAGGGACACCAACCGTCGGCGCGCGTCCTGTTCATCCGACACGCGCGCGATCAGGCCGTTCTTCTCCATGCGGGTCAGCGTCGCGGCCATGGACGGCTGCTCGACGCCGACCATGCGCGCCAGCTCCATCTGGGTCGAGACCCGCACGTCCCGCAGGCAGCGCAGCACCGGAAACTGCCCGGGCATCACGCCGTGCGGGCCGGTCAGTTGCGCCAGGCGCCAGACCACGCGCCGGTTCAGCGTGCCGACGACGAAACCGAGGCTTTGCGTGCGTATGTTCATGAGCGGAGAAAGGGGCGGCGGAGCGGGAAAGTTAGCACAAGTCCGCGCCGCCTTTTCCGCCGTCACGCGTCCCGGCGGTCCTTGCGCCCGGCGGCGGCCAGCTCCTCGACGTAGGCCTGCATGGAACGCGCCGGCCGGCCCAGGATGGCGCGCAGCACGAGGCTGTTGCCGCTCATCCCGTGTTCTCCGATGTACGCGTGCACGGCGGCCAGCTGGCCGCGTTCCCGCGCATCGAGCGGCAACGCCACGCGTTCGGCCCATTCGTCGAATCCCAGCTGCGCGACCTGCACCGGCCGCCCCAGCGCCCTTGCCGCCATCTCGCCTATCTGCGCCCGCGTCCACATACCTTCCGCGCACAGCTCGAAGGTGCCATGGGCCAGCCGGTCCCCGGTCAGCGCGATCGCGGCCACCTCGGCCACGTCCCGGTAGTCGACGCGTGCCAGCGGACGATCCACCGGCGTCGACTCGACGTACTGCCCATGCGCCGCGATGGCCGGCCAGGCGGCGGCCAGATTCTGGAACAGGTTGGCCGGCTGCAGGATGGTATATTCCATGCCGGAGGCGAACAGCGCGGTTTCCACCGGAATCTTGCTCGCATGGTTGTCCAGGTCCGCGTTGGTGGGCTGAATGACCGAGGAAAACACGAACTTGCGCACGCCCGCCCGCCGGGCGGCCGCGACCATGTTCAGGCCCATTTGCGCCTCGTCGGCGGCGAACACCGGGCCGATGTGGAACACGCCCCGCACGCCGCGAAGGGCCCGGTCCAGGCTGGTCGGGTCGCGCAGGTCGGCCTCCACCGTCTCGGCCGCCCCGTTGGCCCGCGCCAGGCGCGCCTCGGCCTCGCCGCGCACCATGGCGCGCACCGACACGCCCCGGCGCGCCAGTTCCGGCACGACCATGCCCGCGAAGCGCCCCGCTCCGCCCACGCTCAACACCTTGAAATCGTCTTGCATCGCTCAGTCCTCGTCGAAACGGATATCGAAGCGTCGATGCTACATTCGTGCATATTTCATGATAAGACGCTGTTTTTCACAGCCACTATCACGTTTATCGGGATAATCCACATGGAAAACGCCGATGGCATTGCCGCCTTCCTGGGCGTGTACGAACACGGCAGCCTGACGGCCGCCGCGGCGCGGCTGAACCGGTCGCTGCAATCGACCAGCCGGTCGCTGCTGGCGCTGGAACGCGAACTGGGCGTGGAACTGATCCACCGCACCACCCGCCGCTGCACGCCCACCGAAGCCGGGACGGCGTTTTATGAAAAGGCCAAGCCGGCCTTCGAGGCGCTGCGCGCCGCCAAGCTGGACGCCGCCGACCGCCGCGTGGAGCCCGCCGGCCTGTTGCGCATCGGCGCTTCCGTGCAGTTCGCACCCGCCTACCTGGTGCCCGTGGTGGCGGCTTTCATGCAGCGCTATCCGAAGGTCGAAGTCGAGCTGGCGCTGTCCGACAGCTTCGTCGATCTGATCGACGCCAATCTCGACCTGGCGCTGCGCATAGGCGAACTGGGCGATTCCGGGCTGCGGGTCCGGCGCCTGGGGGCGCTGCGCCGCGTCGTGTACGGCGCGCCGTCCTACCTGGACCGGGCCGGCACCCCCGGGCATCCGGACGAGCTGCGCCAGCATGCCTGCGTGCTGCGCACCACCTCGGATGCCGATGGCCGGTGGCCCTTTCTCATCGACGGCAAGGTGCGCATGGTGCGCGTCGGCGGACGCTTCCGCGCCAACCACACGGCCGCCGTCACCAGCGCCGTGGCCGAGGGCGTGGGGCTGGGCTTCGCGCCGATCTGGCAGCTGCGCGACCTCATCGCGGCGGGAAGCGTGCGGCCCCTGCTGGAAAGCTACGAAGTCCCGCCCGTGCCCATCCATGCCGTATGGTCCGGCGGCCTGCGCGCGCCGGCCAAGACCCGCCGCTTCATCGAGTTCCTTGGAGCGGACCTCAAGCGCCACCTGCCCTGACGGCGGCGGGCGCGCCGCCGTCAGCCTCTTCCTCCAGCAACTGCCTGACCACCCGCCTGGCCCGCACCGCCGCCGTGTCGATGGGCAGCAGGACAGGCTTCAGGCTCATCAAGTCGGCCGTGCCCATGGCCTGCTGGACCGCCTCCAGCATGGGCTTGTCCTGCTCGCCGAAGCCCACCTGCTGCCACTGCGCGATGGCCTGGTCCATCTCTTCGTCGGCGACGCGGAAGTTGCGGCTGTGGGCGAAGAAGTAGTGCGTGGACGTTTCCGTCTCCGGCGTCACGATGTGGGCGGTGAAGCTCTGCCCCCCTTCTTCCCGGGGCCGCCCGGCGGGCGTGACGCCGGTGTCCAGGCGCAGCAGGCAGGGCGGGTCCCAGCGCATGTCCAGCCACTGGTCCACCGGCGACCGTCCATCGTAGCCGGGCAGGCGCTTGGCGAACATGGGCGAGGCCTCGCCGTCCGGGCACCACAGGTTGCTGTGCACGGTGCGCCCATCCTGCCTGACCTCGTGCCGGCCCTTCAGGATGGCTTCGCTGGAATGGAAGTTGGCATGCACGAACTGGGTGTGGCTGAGGTCCAGCAGGTTGTCGGTCTCCAGCAGGTAGTTGGCCCGCACGCGCAGGTAGCCGTCCACGCGGCGCCGCGCCGGATCGTCCAGGAAGGAGAAGTCCGGGATGGCGGACGGGTCGGCCAGCGTCGGCTCGCCCAGCCATACCCATAGCAGCGTGTATCGCTCGACGGCGGGAAAGGCGCGCACCTCGGCCGCCAGCGGAATCCTGCCGTCGCCATGCGGATTGCCCACGCATTTTCCGCTGCCATCGAAGCGCAGCCCGTGATAGCCGCATTCGACGACGTCGCCATCCACCCTGCCCCGGCTCAGCGGCGCGAAGCGATGGGGACATCGATCATGCAGGGCGGCCGGGCGGCCGTCTTCCCGCCGGTAGAACACCAGCGGCGTATCGGCGATGCGCCGGGCCAGCATGCGGCCCTCGATCTCGCCCGACCAGCCCGCCATGTACCAGGTATTGCGCAAGAACATGCACTGCTCCGTATCAATCGACCTTGATGCCGAGTTGTTTGACGATCGTTCCGTATTCCTCGTACTGCGAGGCGAAGAAGCGCAGGAAGGCCGGCCGGTCCAGCCCGCCGGGCTCGACCCCCAGTTGGGCGATGCGCCGCCGGGTGTCGGGATCGGCCAGCGTGGCCTGGGCCGCGGCGGCCAGCTTGTCCACGGCCCGCTGGGGCGTGGCGGCCGGCGCGAACAGGCCGAACCATTGCGTCATCTGCACCGGCGCATAGCCCGCCTCGATGGTGGTGGGCAGTTCGGCCAGGAAATCGGTCCGCTTCCCGGCGGTTACCGCCAGCGCCTTGAGCTTGCCCGAACGGATGTAGGTAACGGTCGACGCGATGGGCAGGATCGAGAAATCGAGCCGGCCGGCGACCAGATCGTTGATGATGGCGGGCTCGCTCTTGTAGGCGATCTCGGTCACCGGCAGCGAGGCCGCGTGCCCGAAGAGCTGCGACACGATGTTGGTCGTCGCCCCCGTGCCCAGCGATCCGAAATTGATCGGCCGCCCGGCCTTCGCCGCCGCCGCGGCGAAGTCGCGCAGGTTGCCGGCCGGGGTCTCGGCGGACACCAGGAAGACGCTGGGCGATGACGCCACGTAGGCCACGGCCGCGAAATCCTTCCGGGCGTCGTAGGGAACGCTGGCGTACACGTGCGGGTTGATGGCCATCACGCCCGAGCTGCCCAGCATGACCGTATAGCCATCGGCCGCCGCCTGCGCCGTGGCCCGCGCCGCGATGAAGCCGCTGGCGCCCACGCGGTTCTCGACGATGACGCTTTGCCCCAGGCGCGCGGCCATGCCCTGCGCCAGGATGCGGCCCAGCAGGTCCGCCTGGCTGCCCGGCGCGTTGGCCACATAGATGGACACCGGCCGCGACGGAAATTCATCGGCGCGCGCCGGCCCGGCCAGCGCGCTCGAACAGGCGGCCGCGCACACCGCATACACCATGCTTCGTCTCCACATGTCTCCTACCCCTTCTTGTCGGCTTCTATCGGGTGAGAAAACATGCTATTGATACGGACAGAATTGCTCAAACAAATTTTCGTCATGTCCACTATTGATGATGTAGATGTCCTGGCGGGCCGGCTGGACCTGAACCTCCTGCGGGTCTTCATGGCCGTGATGCAGGAACGCAGCATCACCCTGGCCGGATCGCGGCTGGGCCTGACGCAGTCCGCCACCAGCGCGGCCGTCAACCGCCTGCGCCAGCAGCTGAACGACCAGTTGTTCGTGCGCACGCGCCAGGGCATGGAGCCGACCAGCCTGGCCACCGCGCTGGCCACGCCCGTGGGCAACGCGCTGGGATTGATCCGCGATGCGCTGGAGGAATCGCGCGGCTTCGATGCACGGACGACCGTGCGGGAGTTCCGGTTATTGATGACGGACGTGGGCGAACTGATGTTCCTGCCGCAGCTGACGGCCTGGGTGCACGAACATGCGCCCGGCGTGCGCCTGAGCTGCCGGCAGGTTCCGCGCGACCAGTACGGCGCCGAACTCGAGACCGGCGGCGCCGACCTGGCCCTGGGCATGCTGCCGCTGGGCGAACGGGACTTCGTGCAGCAGCGGCTCAAGGACGAGACCCTGGTCTGCCTGGCCTGCGCCGGCAACCCCGCCGCGCGCAAGCGCCTGACGATGGAAGCCTTCCTGTCGCTGCCGCACGTGGTCATCCGCGCGCCGGCGATGGGCGACCGGTTCGTGGTCAAGGCACTGGGCGAGCGGGCCAGCCGGCGCAAGATCGTGGCCGAGGTCCAGCACTATCTGTCGGTGCCCATGATCCTGCGCGACAGCCCCTTCCTGGCGGTGGTGTCGACCTCGGTGGCGGCGGAACTTGCCGGGCCCAACCGGCTGGCGGCCCTGCCGCTGCCCTTCAAGCTGGAGCCCCTGGCGATCCGGCAGTTCTGGCACAAGCGCTGGAACAACGATCCGGGCCACCGGTGGCTAAGGAATGGCATCGTGTCGCTGTTCGGCAGGACGGCGCGGCGCTAGGCGCTATTTTTCCGGCCACGCTTGCCTTCCTTGCTGCCGAACAGTTCGACCAGGCTCTCGCGCAGCCAGGTCAGCGCGGGGTCCGCGTGATAGCGGTGATGCCAGTACATGTTCAGGTCGAACACCGGGAATTTCACCGGGGACTCGCAGATCTCGAGCCTGGATTCGCGCACGGCCAGCCGGCCGAAGTTGCTGGGCACGGGCGCGATGAGATTGGTGTCGGCCACGATGGGAAGCACCGACAGGAAACTGCGCACGCGCAGCGCGATCTCGGCGCGCACCGCCCGGCTGAGCAGCACGCCCTCCACCGCCGCCAGGTGATGCGTCGCGGGCGGCGCGGCAAGGATATGCCGCGAGTTGCGCAGTTGACTCAGCGTCAACGGCATGCCCTGCGTGGCGCGGCTCTTGCGCCGCACATAGACGAAGTGCTCGGGAAACAGCGTTTGCTGGTGTATCTGCTTGCCCAGGCCGGGAATGAAGCCCATGGCCATGTCGATGTCGCCCGAGGCCAGGCCCTCGCCCAGTTCCCGCAGGTCCGCCGACAGGCTTTCCACCGTGATGCCGGGGGCATGGTCGCCCAGGTAGGCCAGCAGCTTGGGCAGGAAGTAGCGCTCGCCGGCATCGCTCATGGCGATGCGGAATGAACGATGGGCATCCCTGGGATTGAACTCCGTCCTTTCGATGGTGGTCCGCACGGTCTGCAGCGCGGACGCGACGGGTATCGACAGTTGTTCGGCAAAGGGCGTCGGCACGACGCCCCGCTGCATGCGCACGAACAGCGGATCGCCGTAGGTCTCGCGCAGCTTGGCCAGGCCATAGCTGACCGCCGGCTGCGACAGGCCCAGCCGCTGCCCGCAAGCGGTCAGGTTGCGCGTCTGGTAGATGGTGTCGAACAGCTCAAGCAGGTTGAGGTCGATCTGCCGGGTCAGGGGCCGGGCCGTCGGGCGCATGTTCAGTCATCAGTGGATTCGATATCACAAATCTTATCTTTTAATTTCTCAAATGAGTACCCGTCCCCTAGAGTAGCAGCGCCAAGGGAGGCAATACCATGAACCTGTACATACGGCTGGCCGTCCTGGCCGGCATCTTTTCCATGGCCGCCGCGGCGGCGAACGCGCAGTCCTTTCCCACGAAGCCCGTCCGCATCCTCACGCCCTCTTCCGTGGGCAGCGGCCCCGACGTCGCGCTGCGGGCCATCGCCGAACAGCTCGGCAGGAAATGGGGACAGCCCGTGATCGTCGACAACCGCCCCGGCGGCAACGGCTTCGTCGCCACCGGCCTGTTCAAGCAGGCCAGGCCCGACGGCTACGAATTGATCGCGCCGGACAGCAGCCACATCGCGACGCATCCGCACACCTTCCGCAAGCTGCCCTACGACCCGCGGAAGGACTTCGAACCGATACGGCCGATCCTGAACACGGCGTTCTTCGTCGTGGTCGGCGCGAACAGCCCCTACAAGACGTTGGGGGACATCGTCCGGGCCGCCAGGGAGCAACCCGGCCGGGTGACCTATGGATCGTGGTTCGTGGGCAGCCCGGGACACCTGGGCGGACTGCGGCTGCAATCGCTCAAAGGCATCGAAATGCTGCACGTGCCGTTCAAGGACATGGGCCAGTTGATGGCCGCCGTCGCCGCCGGGGAAGTCGGATGGACGCTGGGCAGCGACGCCAGCGCCGGGCCGCTGGAGAAGGCGGGCAAGCTGCGCTATCTCGCCATCGCCGCGCCCGCGCGCTCGCCCACCCATCCGCAGGTGCCGTCCGTGGACGAGAGCCCGGACACCAAGGGGTACGACGTGCAGGCCTGGGTCGGCCTGTTCGCGCCGCCCGGCACGCCCGAGGCGATCAAGCAGCGCATCAGCGACGATGTCGCCGCCGTCCTGAAGTCGCCGCAGATCGTCGAACGCTACCGGCTGCTCGGCTACGAGAATCCGGACCTCGATCCCGGGCAGTTCGCCGCCCGGATCCAGCGCGACACGGACGCCTGGGGCGCCGTCATCAAGCAGGCCGGCCTGCGGCTGGACGACTGACCACCACACGCAACGAGAAAGGGACGTTCTTCATGCAATCGAAGTCAAGGCCGGGAACGATGGATCGGTACCGGGTGGAAGGCCAGCTTGCCGTCGTGACCGGCGGCGCCCACGGCATCGGCCTCGCATGCGCCGGACTGCTGCGCGAAGCGGGAGCCCGGGTGGTGATCGTCGACCGCGACGGCCCCGCCGCCCAGGCCGCCGCGCGGGCGCTGGGCAACGGCGATGCCCGGGAACTGGATGTTCAGGATGCGGGCGGCATCGGTCCCGTGTTCGCCTCCATCCGCGCGCAGCACGGCCCCATCGGCATCCTGATCAACAACGCCGGCATCTCGATCCGCAAGGGCGCCCTGGAGCTGGAACTGGAGATGTGGAAACAGGTCCTGGACATCAACGTGACCGGCGCGTTCCTGTGCGCGCGGGAAGCGGTGCGCAACATGGAGGCGGCGGGCGGCTGCATCGTCAATACCGCGTCCATCATGGGGCTGTCCGGCGGGAGCCTGTATCCCAACGCGGCCTACCATACGGCCAAGGGCGCGGTAGTCAACATGACGCGGTCGCTGGCGATCGAGTGGGCGCCGCGCCGGATCCGGGTCAACGCCGTGGCGCCGACCTGGACCCGCACCTCGTTCATCGGCGAACTGTCCGCCGATGTCCGTACCCGCATCGATGCCCTGACGCCCCTCGGCAGGCTGGCCGAACCCGAGGACGTGGCCGAGGCCATGCTGTTCCTGGCCAGCCCCGCCGCCTCGATGATCACGGGACACATCCTTCCGGTGGACGGCGGCTACCTCGCACAGTAGATTCCGTCCATGCCTCCCATTGCCATTGCCTGCGCCATCCTGGCTCCGCTGATCTGGGGTGCGCAGCTCGTCGTCATCAAGGTCGGCCTCGCGGCCTTCCCGCCACTGTTCTTCGTGTCGCTGCGCTTCGCCATCCTCTCCGCCATCCTGCTGCCCTTCGTGCCCAGGCCACGGCGCGACCAGGTGTGGCCCGTCGTGCTGATCTCCATCTTCATGGGCGGCCTGAACTTCTCGCTGATCTTCATGGGCCTGGGGCAGGGCCAGGCCAGCCTGGCGGGCGTGGCCATCCAGCTGGCGACGCCGTTCACGGTGCTGCTGGCCTGGCCGCTGCTGGGCGAGCGGCCGCCGGTGCGCGTCCTGCTGGGGGTGGTCATCGCGTTCGGAGGCGTGGCCCTGGCCACCGTCGATCCCGGCGCGCAGGTCGCGCTGCTGCCCACGCTCATGTTCGTCGGCGCGGCCTTCGGCCTGGCCATGGGCGGCGTGCTGACCAAGCGCTACGGCCCCTTCGATCCGTTCATGCTGGTTGCCTGGATGTCCACGCTGGCGCTGCCGCAGATCTTCGTCATGTCGCTGGCGATGGAAACCGGCCAGATCGACGCGCTGCGGTCCGCCCCCGGCTCGGCCTGGCTGGCCCTGGCCTACACCGTGTTCCTGGGAGGCATCGCCGGCTTCGGACTCTGGTTCTGGCTGATCGGCCGCTACTCGATGGCGCGGGTCGCGCCGTATGGATTGCTGCAGACGGCATTCGCCGTCATTACCGCCACGCTATTCCTGGACGAACCCCTGACCGTCACGCTGGTGGGCGGCATGTTCCTTTGCATCGCCGGGGTAGCCATCACGCAGCGGCGGTCCTGACCGCTCAGCCGGCCAGGTGCGCCATGACCAGCGCACGCAGCACCGGCAGCCGGCCCGAGAAGAAATGGTCCGCGCCCGGGACCACGACCACCGGCTGCGTCCGCGGCCGCGCCCAGTCGAAAACCAGGGGCAGGGGCACACGCTCGTCCTGCTCGCCATGGATCACCATGGCGTCCGGAATGTCCTCGGGCGGGTCGTAGCGGCGCCGCCCCGGAATGTCGCCGGCCGGCATCCCGGCCAGGCACGCGCGCCAGGCCGGATCGCCGCGATCGGCCAAGGTCCGCGCCACCCTGGCCTGCACGAACGCGCCGAAGGAAAAGCCGACCAGCGCCAGCCGCGTGCCGGGATGGGCATCGCGCAGCGCCTGGCACAGCGCGAGCACGTCGTCGGTCTCACCCTCGCCTTCGCCATGCGGACCGGTACTGCGCCCCACGCCGCGAAAGTTCGGCCGGGCCACCAGCCAGCCCGCGTCGCACAGCGCCCGCGCCAGGAACTGGGGAATCTTGTGGCGCGCGCTGCCGCCCTGCAACGGATGAGGATGCGTGACGACCGCCAGTCCGGCCACGGGCCCGCCGGGCAGGTCGAACACGACCTCCAGGTCTCCGGCCGGACCGTCCAGCAGCACGTCGCCGCTCTGGTTCAGATCGAGTGGTTTCATGACGGAAATCATACGCCCCGGACAGCGGCTCCTTCCCGCCAAACCGTCAGGATCGTTCGAGCACCGTCAACGTGGGACGTCCGCCGGTGGCCTTCTCCCTTATGGGCGGAACCGGCAGCCGGGGCGCTCCCGGCTCGATGGCCAGCGTATGCTCCAGGCTGTACCAGGCCACGTGCGCGTTCGCGCCGAAGCGGGGATCGCGCCCGGCATGGCGCACATAGTTCCCCACCAGCGCGCGCGTCACGCCGAACTGCACGTCGCTGTCCAGGTTCGGGTCGTCGTTCGAATAGACCTGGGCGAACTGCGTCTTGTAGCCCGGCTTGTGGACCAGGAAGTGGATATGGGCGGGACGCATGTTGTGCCGGCCCTGCTTGCGCAACAGCGCGCCCACCGGACCATCCACCGGAATCGGGTAACCCACCGGCTTGACCGAGACGAACTCCACCATCCCGGCCGCGTCCGTGTGGAACTTCCCCCTCAGGTTCATTTCCGCCTGCGCGGGATCCTGGTTCTCGTAAAACCCTTCGGGCGAGCAGTGCCAGACATCGACCTCGGCATCCGCCACCGGACGTCCCGCGGGATCGACGACGCGCACGCGGACGAGCAGCGGCACACCGCTGGTCTCGTCGCGGACGATGCTGTCGCCGTTGGCCATCGGCGGCGAGTTTTCCCGCCAGAACGGACCGAGCAGGTTGGCGGTCGTCTCGCCTCCCTGCCCATTGTTCAGCAGGCACACCAGCGAGGACAGCCCCAGCGAACCCGCGGCCAGCACCACCTCGTTGTGGGACGCCGTGGTGCGCTGCCCCAGTTGCGCGATAAGCGCGCATGCCTGCTGGAACTCGGCCTCGGTCAGCCTCACTTCGCGCGCGAATTCATGCAGATGGCGCACCGCGGCGCCCATGATCTCCCTGAAGCGCGCATCGGGCGCCCGGTCCAGCTCTTCGAGCACGGCGGCCGTCACATCGGCCTGGTTTCCTATGATCATCACTTTCTCCTGCTGCTGCATTGACTACCGGTGGACATTGCTTTTCAATGCGAGGCCGAAGGGCCGCGATGCGTGCCCGCCGTCCCCATGGCTTTTTCAAAGCGCTTCGCGAACGATGACTCGTACCCCGAAATCCGGCCCCGCCGCCGAGAAAACCGGCGCCGATCGACCGGCCGATGACTCGCCCTCCCTCATCGACGACCTGAACGAGCATCCCGGCCACCTCTTCCGCCGCGCGCAACAGATCTCCACCTCGGTCTTCTACGCGAATCTCGGGGAACACATCACGCCCATACAGTTCGCCCTCCTGAACGCCATCCAGCACCACCCCGGCGTCGACCAGGTCACACTGGCCAGCCTGGTCGGCCTGGACACCTCCACCACCGCGGCCACCGCCACCCGGCTGGAGGAAAAGGGCCTGGTCGAGCGGCGCCTGGAAGTCGTCCTGCGCCGCCAGCGCAAGCTGTACCTGACGGGCCAGGGGGTCCGGACCATGGAAGGCATGACCCAGGGCCTGACCGACATGCGCAAGCAATTGCTTTCCAGGCTGAGCCCCTGGGAGCAGGAAACCCTGATGCGCCTGCTGCGCAAGTTCGTCGAGGTGAACAACGAGTTCAGCCGGGCGCCGCTGGGGGAAGTCAGCCGGCTCCCCAAGGGCAAGCGCAACTCCGCCTGACGCCATGCCGCGTTAGTCCAGGGTCAGGCCCACGGTACGCACCAAGGCCTCGTTCTTGCGCGAGGTCGCCGACAAGTCGGCCTTCACCGCGTCCGCCTTCCTGCCCTGGGGATCCAGGCCGTTCTGGGTGAAAACGGACGCGGCCTGGGGATGGGCCAACGCCTTGGCGAAGGCTTCGTTCAAAGTATCGACGATCCGGTCGGGCACCGACGACGGCGCGAACACGATGAAGCTGACCCGCGGCTGGAGCTCGGCGAATCCCGCCTCGGCGAACGTGGGCGTGTCCGGCAGCAGCGGGCTGCGGGTCGCGCCGGTGACGGCCAGGGCCTTGATCGCGCCGGTCTTGATATGGCCGAGCGCCGGCGACCCCACACCACCGGACACGAGCTGGACCTGATTGGCCACCAGGTCGTTGATGGCGGCCGCATAGCCCTGATAGGGCACGTTCACGATGTCGACCCGGGCCTGCTGCTTGATCGACTCCAGCAGCAGGTGGTGCGTGTTGCCGATGCCCAGCGTGCCGTAGTTCAGCTTTCCGGGATGGGCCCTGGCGTAGTCCACCATGCCCCGCAAGGTATCCGCCGGCAGCCCCTTTGAAGCGGACAGAACGATGCGGGACTCGGCCAGGTCCACCACCGGCCGCAGGTCGGCGGCCTTATAGGGCAGCTTCTTGAACAGATGGGGATTGAGCGTCACGATCCCGTCGTCGGCCACCAGCAGGGTGTACCCGTCGGCCGGCGCGCGCAGCGCGGCGCTGGTCGCGATGATCTGGTTGCCCCCCGGGCGATTCTCGACGACCACCGTCTGGCCGAGCGCCGTGGTCAGTTGCTGGGCCACGGTCCGGGCCGCCAGGTCGGCCACGCCGCCGGTCGGATACGACACGATCAACGTGATGGGCTTGGACGGGAACGGCGCCTGCGCGTGGGCGGGCAGGGCCAGGACACAGCCCAGTGCGATCGAGGCCTTCGTCATCCACCCCAGTCCTGCGGTCTTGCTGCTTTTCATGTTGTCTCCTCCGGTAATGTCCGGTTTATCCACGACGGTTTCCATTCCTGTAGGGGCCCAGGCAGGCCAGCGCCAGGTCGGCGATGGGCGTGGGCACGCCGGCCCGGCGCCCCTGGCTGCACAGTTCCCCGATGATCCATTCGACTTCCAGCCGCCTGCCGGCCTCCAGGTCTTCCAGCATGGAGACCTTGGCATCGGGATTGGCCCGGTCGGTGAAACGCATGGCCTTCTCGATCAGGTCCGGCGGCAGAGGGATCGCCAACACGCGCGCCACCGACGCGGCTTCGCGCATGGCGCGTTCGAGCTGTTCCCGCAGCCGCGCGTCGCCGGTAATCGGTCCGACGGGCTGGCGCGATAGGCAGCACAGCGCGGCGGTGGCCGCCAGCATGATGAATTTCTGCCAGAGCTCCGATACGATGTCCGCCGAAAGCTCGACGGAGAAACCGGCCTCCCGGCCCGCCCGCTGGAACGCCAGCATCGCGGGCGACACGTTTCCGTCCGGGTCGCCCAGCGTCAGCGTGGCCGTGGGCGTCTTGCGCTCGATCACGCCCGGCGCGACGATGTGGGACGACAGCAGCACGGTACCCGGACAGACGCTGCCGCGCGCAAGGTGATCGGCCAGGATCCGGTGGGCCACGATACCGTTCTGGGTCGTCACGACCAGCGTCCCTGGCCCCACCATGGGCCGGATGGCCTGGGCGGCATCCTGCAGGTCGTAGAGCTTGACGCCGCAGATCACGACGTCCGCCAGTTCCGCGCCAGGCGCATCCGTGGCCAGCAGGTTCGATACCGTGAACTCCTCCTCGCCATGGCGGATCCTCAATCCGTGCTTCCTGATCGCCTCCAGGTGCGCTCCCCGGCAGACCAGGGTCACGTCATGGGAAGCGCGGGCCATCATGGCCCCGAAGTACCCGCCTATCCCGCCCGCGCCAAAGACCACTATCTTCATCGCATGCCCCCGTTCAATCCCTGAAGCCCGGCGCCACCCTGTCCGCCAGCCTGAGCATGGCCGGCCATTCCTTGTGGCCGAGCGGGCTCTTGCCGGTGGAGTATTCGTCCAGCCTGGCATCGCTGAATCCCAGCCTGGCGATCTCCCGCGCGATGCCGGCCGGCGGCAGCCGGGGCGGACGGCCACAGGCCAGGATGTCGAGCTGCGCCTGGCAGGCCTTCTCCAGGTGCCACATGATGCTGAAAGCCTCGGCCACGGTCTTTCCGACCACCAGCGTTCCATGGTTGCGCAGCATCAGGACGATGTTGTCGCCCAGGTCGCGCGCCAGCCGGGCACGCTCGTCCAGGCTGAGGGCAAGCCCCTCGGACTCGTGATAGCCGATCCGTCCGTGGAAGAGCATGGCGTGCTGCGTCAGCGGCAACAGCCCTTCCTCCAGCGCGGACACCGCCATGCCCGCACGGGTGTGGAGGTGCAGCACGCAGTTGGCATCCTCGCGCATGGCATGGATGGCACTGTGGATGACGAAGCCGGCCTTGTGGACCTCGTGCCCGGACGGCTCGACCAGCGTTCCCTCCAGGTCGACCTTCAGGAGATTCGAAGCCGTGACCTCGTCGAACGCCAAGCCGAACGGATTCAGCAGGAACTGATCGTGCGAATCCGGAACCCGCATGGAAATGTGCGTATAGATCAGGTCGGTCCAGCCGAAGTGCGCGACCAGCCGATAGCAGGCCGCGAGATCGATGCGGGCCCGCCGCTCGGACGTCGTGCCGGGCGGTGGCCCGCTCCCTCGCCGCGGGCGGTTTCCTGTCTCATCCATGTCATTCATGTCTTCTTCTCCGAAAGCAATTCAGCTTACTGAATTGGAGCTAGCATAGCGACAGCCTGGAGCGGCAACAAGAGAATTCTCCGTTCACGTTTTCCCCTATTTTTCGGGCTTTTCCAGCCGTATCTTGCTTTCCGAAATGGCTTTGCATAAACTGATTCAGTGCACTGAATTGCAATATGGAAAATGCGAAGGGAGACCGCAATGAAACATGACGGCGAAGCGACCGCGCGACCATCATCCCCCGCGTTCCCGAAGAACCGCTGGCATGTCGCCGGCTTTTCCTGGGAACTCCAGGGGCAGCCCGTCGCGAGAATCCTGCTCGGGCATCCGGTCGTCCTCTTCAGGACCGCGGACGGGGTCGCGGCGCTGGAGGACCGATGCTGCCACCGCCACCTGCCGCTCTCGTTGGGAACGATCGAGGACCGTGGACTGCGCTGCGGCTATCACGGCCTGCTCTACGACGCGCGGGGCGCCTGTATCGAAATCCCCGGGCAGGCCACCGTTCCGCCCCGCGCCAGGGTCAGGAGCCATCCCCTGCGCGAACAGGACCAGATCCTCTGGATCTGGCTCGGCGACGGCGAGGCCGCCACGCCGCCCGGACCGCCACCGGCCTATGGCGTGCACGGCGACGACCGCTATCGATTCCGCGGTGGCGTCGTCCACTACGACGCCCCCAGCCAGCTGGTGCACGACAACCTGCTGGATCTCAGCCATCTCGCCTACGTGCACCTCAAGACCATAGGCGGCGATCCAGGCCTGCACATGCACGCGCCCATCAAGGTCGAGCAGTCCGGCGACATCCTGCGGATCGTCCGCCTGATGCCCGATTCCGACCCGCCCCCCACCTACGGCCTGGCCTGGCCGTTCGCGGGCAAGGTGGACCGCTGGCAGGAAATCGAGTTCCACGGCAGCCACCTGCTGATATGGGCCGGCGCCATGGATGCCGGTTCGGGCGCGCTGGACGACCCGGACCGGGGCGGCCTGCATATCCGCGGGTTCCATGGCGTAACGCCGGAAACGGAAACGACCTGCCACTACTTCTGGACGGTCGCCACCAATCCCCATCCCGGCATGCCGGACATGACGGATGCGATCCGCGAGCAGGTCGAGCTGACATTCAACGAAGACAAGGCCGTCATCGAAGCCCAGCACCGCAACATGCGGCGGTTCGCCGGCGCCCCGACGGTCGACATCCGCGTGGACGTCGGCCCCAATCGCGCGCGCCGGCTGCAAGCCGAGGCGGCCGTCGGAACGGTCAACGCACATCAAGGGTAAGGAGCAACTCATGTGGATGAAGAACGCCTGGTACGTGGCGGCCTTTTCGAAAGAGGTTCATGCGAACCTGCTGGCGCGTACCTTCCTGGGAATCCGTGTCGTCCTGTACCGCCGGGACGACGGCCAGGTCGCGGCCCTGGAGGACAGTTGCGCGCATCGCCGCCTGCCGCTTTCCTTCGGCCATGTCGAGAACGACCGGCTCGTCTGCGGCTACCACGGCATGGCCTTCGGCGCCGACGGGAAATGCACCGCCATACCGGGCCAGGAACGCATACCGCCGGCCGCGCGCGTGCGCGCCTTTCCCATCCAGGAACGGCATGACCTGATCTGGATCTGGCTGGGCGACCCGGCCCTGGCCGGACAGTCCTCGCCCCCGGACGTCGGCCGCATGAAGCACCCGGACTGGGTGCCCAGCGCGGGCTATTGCCGGCTGGAAGCGGACTACCGCCTGCTCAACGACAACCTGCTGGACCTGTCGCACGTCGCCTTCGTGCACGGGCGGACCATCGGCAACACAGCCGTCGCGCAATCGCCCATCAAGGTCGGCCAGGAGGGCAACGTCGTCAGCGTCCACCGCGACGTCGTGGGCGCGCACGCACCGCCTTTCTACGCGCACCTGGGCGGCTTCCGGCAGCCCATCCACCGCTGGCATACCGTGAACTACCACGCGCCTTCCACCTGCATCATCGAGGTCGGCTGCGAGGCGATGCAGCCGGGCGACGGGCTGGGCAGAATAGAAGGCGTCGTCATGCACCTGATCACGCCGGAAACCGAGGGCACCTCGCATTACTTCTGGGCCTTCATCCGCCGGTTCCGCCAGGACGAACCGGCGCTGACCGAATACATCCGGCAGGCCATCGATGCCACGCACACCGAAGACAAAGTCGTAGTCGAGCTGCAGCACGCCGCGCTGACCGCGCCGCAACGGGAGAATCCCGTCAACCTCGCCATCGTCGTGGACAGCGGCCCCCTGCGCGGTCGCCGCCTGCTGGAGGAATTGATCCAGCAGGAGCAATCGGCGCCCGCCCCCGAACCCGTGCCCGCCCACCAGGCGGGCTAGCGTTTTCCCACACCGAAGAGAGGTAGACATGACAGGAAACCGTGGCGTTGCCTACGTCGGGCAAGGCGTCGTCGAAGTCCAGGCGATCCCCTTTCCCAAACTCGAGAATCCACAGGGCCGGGCGATCCGCCACGGCGTCATCCTCAAGGTCCTGACGACGAACATCTGCGGCTCGGACCAGCACATGGTCCGGGGGCGGACGACGGCGCCGGCGGGGCTCATCCTCGGACACGAGATCACGGGCGAGGTCATCGAGGCCGGCCAGGACGTCGAGTTCCTCCGCAAGGGCGACATCGTCTCGGTGCCGTTCAACGTCGCCTGCGGCCGCTGCCAGACCTGCAAGGAACAGCAGACCGGCGTCTGCCTGACCGTCAACCCGGCGCGCGCCGGCGGGGCTTACGGCTACGTCGACATGGGCGGCTGGATAGGCGGCCAGGCGGAATACGTGATGATTCCCTACGCCGACTTCAACCTGCTGAAGCTGCCCGGGCGCGACCGCACCCTGGAGAAGATCCGCGATCTGACCTGCCTGTCGGACATCCTGCCCACCGGCTACCACGGCGCGGCAACCGCGGGGGTCGGACCGGGCAGCACCGTCTACGTGGCCGGCGCGGGACCGGTCGGGCTCGCGGCCGCCGCCTCGGCCCGCCTGCTGGGCGCCGCGGTGGTCATCGTCGGCGACGTCAATCCCGTGCGCCTGGACCATGCGCGCAAGGTGGGGTTCGAGACCGTCGACCTGTCGCGCGACGCCTCGCTGGGCGACCAGATCGCGCAGATACTGGGCGTGCCGGAAGTCGACAGCGCCGTGGACGCGGTGGGCTTCGAGGCGCGGGGCCATGGCCACGAGGGCGCGCGGCACGAGGCGCCCGCCACCGTGCTGAACTCGCTGATGGAGGTCACCCGCGCGGCCGGGAAGATAGGCATCCCCGGCCTGTACGTGACCGACGAC
Organism: Pigmentiphaga sp. YJ18; assembly: GCF_038066655.1. Classification (NCBI taxonomy): domain Bacteria; kingdom Pseudomonadati; phylum Pseudomonadota; class Betaproteobacteria; order Burkholderiales; family Alcaligenaceae; genus Pigmentiphaga; species Pigmentiphaga sp. YJ18. Next base: position 744,943 of record NZ_JBBUKU010000001.1, read on the forward strand.
CCGGGCTCGGCCGACCCGGCGGCGCGCAAGGGCGCATTGAGCGTCCGGTTCGGACTGGGCTGGGCGAAATCGCACAGCTTCTTCACCGGCCAGACGCCCGTCATGAAATACAACCGCGCGCTGATGCAGGCCATCCTGTGGGACCGCATCAAGATCGCGGACATCGTCGGCGTACAGGTCATCTCGCTCGACGAGGCGCCGGGGGGCTACGCCGAATTCGACGCGGGCGCGCCGAAGAAATTCGTCATCGATCCCCACGGCATGACGAAGGGGCATTGAGCAAGGCGACATGAAAGAGCGGCCGGCGCTGGGACACCTTTGTCCCGCCCGGCCGCCGGGCCTGCCCCGTTTGGACGGATACTGCGGCTTTCCTTTCCCCCTGCCGCCATGACCCTCGCCGTCCTTGCCAGTTGCGCCCTGACCGGCATCGATGCGCCGCCGGTGCGCGTCGAGGTCCACCTGGCGCCAGGCCTGCCCTCCTTCACCATGGTCGGCCTGGCCGATACCGAAGTGCGCGAAAGCCGCGAGCGCGTGCGGGCCGCGCTGCTCAGCTCCGGCTTCGACTTCCCGGCGGGCCGGCTGACCGTCAACCTCGCGCCTGCCGACCAGCCCAAGGAATCCGGGCGTTTCGACCTGCCCATCGCGGTGGGCGTGCTGCTGGCATCCGGGCAGATCGCCATGCCCTCGCTGGCCGGGCGCGCCCGCGCGCAGGATGCAGTTCCGCCGCTGGCCCGGCTGGTGCTGGCCGGCGAACTGTCGCTGACCGGCGCGCTGGTGCCCATCGCGGGCGCCCTGGCCATTGCCCTGTCATTGTCGCGGCGCCAGCCGGGCGCCGAGCTGCTGCTGCCCGCCGGCAGCGCCGGACAGGCGGCGCGGGTGCCGGGACTACGGGTCTACGGCGCCGCCACGCTGCGCGACGTCGTGGCGCACCTGGAAGAAAAACAGATGCTGTCCGTCACCGCCTGCCACGTCGATGCCACGGCCGGCCCACCGCCCTGCCTGTCCGACGTCAAGGGCCAGTACGGCGCGCGGCGCGCGCTGGAAGTCGCGGCGGCCGGCGGCCACAATCTGCTGATGCTGGGGCCGCCGGGCTCGGGCAAGAGCATGCTCGCGCAGCGCCTGCCCGGGCTGCTGCCACCCCTGCGCCATGACGATGCGCTGGAAGCCGCCGCCATCGCCAGCCTTGCCCCCGGTCCTGCTCCAACTTTCGGCCTGCGCCCCTTCCGCGCGCCGCACCATTCCGTTTCCGGCGCCGCGCTGGTAGGCGGCGGCGCGCGCCCCCGGCCGGGAGAAATCACCTACGCCCACCTGGGCGTGCTGTTCCTGGACGAGTTGCCCGAGTTCGGCCGGCACGTGCTCGACACCCTGCGCGAACCGCTGGAAACCGGCCGCGTCTCCATCGCGCGCACCCAGCACCGTACCGAGTATCCGGCACGCTTTCAGCTCGTGGCCGCGATGAATCCCTGCCGATGCGGTTGGCACGGCAGCAACGTGAAGGCCTGCGCCTGCACCCCCGACCAGGTGGCCGCCTACCGCGCCCGCCTGTCCGGTCCACTGCTCGATCGCATCGATCTCCAGGTCGAAGTCCCCGCCGCCGGCGACGACTGGGCCGACCTGCCCCCCGGCGAACCCAGCGCCGCCGTACGCCGGCGAGTCGAGACCGCCCTGGACCTGCAGCATCGCCGCCAGGGCTGCGCCAACGCGGCGCTCGAGCCCGGACAGGTCGACACCCACTGCCGTCCCGATGCCGCCGCCCGAGCCTTGTGGAAACAGGCCATGAAGCAGTTCGCGTGGTCGGCGCGCACGGCGCACCGGGTCTTGAAGGTGGCGCGGACCGTGGCGGACCTGGCGGGCGCGGCCGAGATCGGAAGCCCGCACATGGCCGAGGCGGTGCAATTCCGGCGGCCATTGCGGGAGCGATAGGCAGGGCCGCGCCGCCTGCTGGACCGCTGGCGGTACCTATGCGACCGTCGCGCGTTCGCTCGGCAAGATCCCAGGCTCTGTCGTCGGCCTGGCAGCGGTCCGGGTTCGATTCCGCCCCGCGCTCTTGGCTTCGTAAAGCAGCTTGTCGGCCCGTTCGTAAAGCGCCACGAAACCTTCGTCGCCCAAGGCAGCCGCTACGCCCATGCTGGCGGTAACAGGTCGCCCGAGCCCCGGAACGGTATCGGCCACGAGGGCAGGGATCGCCTGTCGGCGCCGTTCGGCCTCGATACCGGCATCGCCGCCACGCAGGAGAAGCACGAACTCTTCGCCGCCCAGGCGGTATGCCGCAACGTCCGGGCCGGCCTGGATAGCGCTGGCCACGGCCCTGAGCACCGCGTCTCCCACCGCGTGCCCGTTCAAGTCATTGATCGACTTGAAATGATCGAGATCGATGACGGCCAGCGTGTCGAAGCCTTCGGCTCGACGCTGCGCGAACTGCCTCTCGATCGCCCGCCGGTTGAACAGGCCCGTCAACGGGTCGGTTTCGGAAAGCCGTTCAAGCAAATAGGCTTCGGTACGCGCGCGGTCCCGCTCCCGCTTCATGGTCACGAAGCGGTCCGCCACGCCCAGCGTCGTGAAGAGGACTTCACACAGGCAACCCGCGTAGAACATGAGCATGGCATCGGCGCTGTGGAACCAGGGCGTCACCCCCGTCACCAGGCGGGTCAGTCCGACCAGCACCATGGGCGTGTATCCAATCGCCTGGAACTTCGCGGCACGGCTTCCGCGGCGCAGCGCGTCGACCATCGACAGGATGAAAACGATAAGGATGGGCGCGAACGCCGCCGTGTAGGCGCTCGATTGCACGGGCCGCGCCACGAACGGGAACGCCGCGTGAAATGCACTCAGGAATATTGCCCACACCGCGCAATACGGCAGCATGCGCCGGAGAACGGGGTGCATCAGTCCAGGCTCGATGAAGCTGTAGGTGAACATCGTTCCGGACGCGATGGTCGCCCCGAAGATCACCGTCGTCATCCAGCTCAACGTCATGGCGGGCGGATCGAACAGCACGACCGAGATGTTCGACGAAACCAGCAAGGTCATCAGCAGCGACAGCGTGAGAGCCGAGTGCCAGAGCACGAACGGTTTACGCAGGACTTGATAGAACGCCGCATTGAAGATCAGCGGCATGACGAGCATGCCCGCAAGCGCGGAAACGATGACTAGGAGCCGCGAGGCACCGGTGCCGTCGCCGTCGGCATCCACTGATACCAGATGGGCCCTCTCCAGCGACATCCGGTGGCTGGGCAGGTCGATGGCGACGACGACCTGCCTGGTCGCGCGCGTCACCTCGGGCAGGGAAGCCTTGAAGTACCCGCCGACCATCGAGCTGGGCAAGGCGGCGGCGGGAATGGTGCTTTGCCGGACCGCGCCGTCCTGGTCGATCGCAAGCAGATGCACGGCCTGGAGCGCGCTGCGCCTCGACAGAAAGTACCGGGGAAGGGGGCCGTCCGGGCCCAGATCGAAACGAAGCAGCACGCGCTCGGCATCGATGGAGAATTCTCGATCGGCGCAGGACCATCGCTCGTCCGACCAGGCTATCGCGACAATATCATCCGACAATCCGCCGGATGCCCAGCAAGCGCCGCGGATGTCGGCGAACTCAGCCGCGCTGGCCGGCCCGGCGCCAAGGTGCGCCAGCATCGCCATGAACAGCGATACCGCCAGGACATACTTTCGAAAGCCACCCCACGCCATAACGTCCCGACAGCGCAACAAGATTCGATGCAGCCGAGCGCGTCCGATGTCAGCCTGGCAGAACAGTCGCCCGATAGACCGGAAGCCGGGCGGCAGGGCGCTGGGCTGCTAAACGCGGCAGTTTAGCAAACGCCAGCTTGCCCAGCGGCAGGCCTGTCAGCCCAGCGTCCCAAGCCAGTCCGCGAAGGCATTGGCCACCCGATCCGACCGGCCCGTGTAGAGGTGGTCAGCACCATCGACGGCCACGCGCGTGACCGATTTTGCGTTGATCAGCGCCGTTTCCATATCGACGGAGAACGTGAGCTGCGGATGCTCTTTCGTCCCGGCCAGGAGGAACACCGGCACGGCGATGTCCGAGGCAGCGCGCAGCACCGTCGTCTCCGCCGCGGGGCCGTACTTGTTGATATAGGTGTCCGCGCACATCAGGCCGCGCATCGCCGGCGTGTTCGTCGGCATTTCCACTTCCATCAGCGTCTGTCCCTTGCCAGCCTCGGTCAGGGCGCGGCATTGGTCCAGGATCGCTTCATGCTTGGCCCAGTTCCAGACCTGTTCGTCGGGCAGGCGGGGCGACGAGAACATGGCCAATCCCATGAAACTGCCGGCGTCCAGGGTGCGCAGTGCATAGTTCGCCTTCAATCCGCCCAGGCTGTGCCCACCGATGACGAGCTTGCGGTACCCCTGCCCCAGCAGCCAGTCCAGCCCGGCCTTGAAGTCGAGCGCGCAATCCTCGATCCGTTCATGCGCAGCACCTATCCACCTGGCATCGACGGGATTGGCCGAGACCCAATCGTGCCCGCGGTTGTTGAACAAGGCCACGCCCCACCCGGCGGCATGAATGGCCTGGGCCACTTCCCACAGCGGTGTGTTGTAGAAGGCGTTGGCCACGCCGTGCGTGCACAGCACGACGGGGCGGCTCTTGTCGGCGGGCGGAAAGAATGCCAGGTGCAGGCGGACCTGGTCGGCGGTATGGATGGCATGAATCTGCATGGTGCCCTCAGTCTTCTTGAATATTGGCGGCCTTGACCACCTCGGTCCACTTCTTCAGGTCGTTGCGGGTCAGGTCGCCCAGGCTCTCAGGCGTTCCTCCCGTGGGCGTCAGCCCCTGGCGTTCGAAGGTGGAACGCACGTCGTCCTTCCGAAGCAACGCGTTGACATCGGCGTTCAACTTCTGCACGATCGCGGCCGGCGTGCCCTTCGGCGCATAGAGCCCGTACCAGATGTCGCCATCCACCTCGACGCCGGCCGCCTCCGTCAACGACGGCACGTTCGCCGTGGCGTCTGCGCGATGGGTGCCTCCCGATGAAAGCAGTCGCAGCTTCCCGCTGTTCACGTGGGGCAGCGCGACGTGGATGGGCAGGAACATCGTCTTCACGTGGCCGCCGAGCAGGCCCTGGACCGCGCCGCCCGTGTTCGAGAACGGCACGTGCGTCAGGTTTGCCTGGGTGGCCTGCTTGAACAGCTCCATCGTCAGGTGATGCGGCGTACCGTTGCCCGGCGACGCATAATCGACCTGTCCGGGCGTCTTCTTCGCCAGCGCCAGCAACTCGGCGACCGACCCGACGTTCAGGCTGGGATGGGTGACGAGCGTCAGTTGGCCGATGGCAACCGGAAGGACAGGCACCAGGCCGCCGACCGGATCGTAGGGCGCCTTGGGCCGCAGGCTCTTGTTGAGAACCAGCGTGTTGGCAACCAGCATCAGCGTGTAGCCGTCCGCGCTGGAGCCCTGGACATGGGCCGCGCCGATACCGGTACTGGCGCCCGGGCGGTTCTCGATCACCACCGGCGTATTCCAGATCGCGCCCAGTTGCTGACCCAGCGTGCGCGCCAGTATGTCGGCGCCGGTGCCTGGGTCGTAAGGCACCACCACTTTCACCGCTTTTTCGGGATAGGCGGCGTGACCGGTGCCGGCGATGCCGAGCAGCGCTGCCGCGGCGATGCAAGCGATTCCTTTCATGGCTTTCTCCTTCAGTGTCAGCCAGTCGTTCAAAACGGATACCTGCGCGGCGTCGTCTGGATGCTTATCCAGCGCAGCTCCGTGAACGCCTCGATGCCGGCGTCACCGCCAAACCGCCCCAGTCCGCTTTCCTTCATTCCACCGAAAGGCATCTGCGGTTCATCGTGGACCGTCGGCCCATTGATATGGCAGATGCCTGAGTCGACCTGCCGCGCGAGCACCATGGCCCGGTTGATGTCGCGGCTGAAGATCGCGGCGGACAGGCCATACTCGCTGTCGTTGGCCAGGGCAATGGCCTGCGCTTCATCCTTGAATCGGACCAGCCCAACCATGGGCCCGAAGCTCTCTTCACGGAACACCCGCATCGCCGGGGTGACCCCGTCCACGATCGTCGCATCCATGAAGGTTCCGTCGGCCGTCCCTCCAAGCAGGATCCGGGCACCCATTGCCGTCGCCTCGTCGATCAACGCCCGGCAATGGGTGACGGTATGACTGCCGACCACGGAACCCAGCGGCCCGCGTTGCGCGCGGGGCGGAGCGAAGGAGGAAACGCGCGCGACGAGCTTGTCCGCGAACGCGTCGGCGATCGCCTCGGCAACGATCACGCGCTCCGTGGACATGCATATCTGGCCGCAGTTGGCGAACGCGCCGAATGCCGCCGCGTTCACCGCCTCGTCGAGGTCGGCATCCTCGAGGATCAGGAGCGGCGCCTTGCCGCCCAGCTCCAGCAGCGCGGGTTTCATGTGGGTCGCGGCCAGACCGCCGATGACTCGGCCGACCTTCGTGGATCCGGTGAAATTCACTCTCCGGGTGGCCGGATGCGCGATCAGCGCCTCGACGACCGCGGCGGCATCCTTGGGCGCGTTCACGACGTAATTGACGGCACCGGGGGGGAAGCCCGCATCGACGAAACACCTGGCCACGAGATAGTGGGTCATGGGACACAGTTCGGACCCTTTCAGGACCACGGTGTTGCCGCAGGCCAAGGCCGCGGCCACGGCGCGCACCGCGAGAATGACGGGCGCATTCCACGGCGCGATGCCCAGGCAGACGCCGGCCGGCTGCCGAACGGCCAGCGAGATGCTGCCTTGCACGTCGGAGGGGATGACCTGTCCCGAGACCTGCGTCGTCAGCGCGGCCGCTTCGAGCAGCATCTCGGCGCCCAGGTGCAGGTTGGTCTTCGCCCAGAGTTCCGTGGCGCCGAGTTCGGCCACCATGGCCTCGGCCAGGGCTGGCGCCGCGTGCTCCAGGCAGCGGGCAGCTTCGTTCAACAGGCGGCGGCGTTCGCCCGGCCCCGTCTCCTTCCAGGTGGCGAAGGCAGCGGCGGCGGCGTCGACCGCCAGCACCGCGTCCGCTACCGTTCCGGCCGGCGCCACCGACGCAGGATCGGCGCCGATCGGCCCGATGCGCTGAAACACGCCACCGTCCTGGGCCGCCGTATCGTTGCCGTCGATGATCAAGGATGCATTCAACATGGTGGTCATCTCGTTTTTCAATCCGCGCGTATCCCGCGCTCCTTGGCGATCGGTCCGAACCGGCCCGCCTCCTGGCGCAATGCCTTGAGGAAGGCCTCGGGGCTCATCGGCGTGACGACTTCGGCTCCGTTCGACAGGATGGCGGACTTGATCGCCTCGGTATCGAGCGCCTTGCCGATCTCCGCATTGATCTTCTTCACGAGCGCCGGCGGCGTACCCGCGGGGGCGTAGATGCCGAACAGGGACTCGGCGTCGAAACCCTTGACGCCCAGCTCGCCCAGAGTGGGCACATCGGGAAAGCGCGATACCCGGTCGTTGCCGCCTATGGCAAGCAGACGGACCTTGCCGCCTGCGAGCTGGGCAAGCCCGATACCGGGGTCGAACACATAGTCCAGGCGCCCGGCCAACAGGTCCTGCAACGCCGGCGCGGCCCCCTTGTAGGGCACATGCAGCGCCGACGTTCCCGTCTTCGCCTTGAACATCTCTCCGGCCAGATGCGGTCCGCTGCCGTTGCCCGCCGATCCGTAGGTCATGTTGGCCGAGTTCTTCTTCACGTATTCCAGGAATTCCCGACCGTCTTTGACCGGCAAGCTGCTGCGAACCAGCAGATACTGGATACCCCGCGAAACGGGCGCGACAGGCACGAGATCCTTGAAGGGATCGACCGGCATCTTGTCGTAGACATAGGGGCCGATAGAGAACAAGGTGCCCGCGCTGACGAGCAGCGTGTAGCCATCGGGGGCGGACTTGGCCACGTTCTCCGCACCTATGCCTCCTCCCGCTCCCGCCCGGTTCTCGACCACGACCGGCTGCCCGATGCGGGGAAGCAGCGCGGCGCTGACCGCGCGCCCCACGACGTCTACGGCGCCGCCGGGCGCGAAATTGACGACCAGACGGATGGGCTTGCCGGGCCAGGCCGCAACATCCTCGGCCCCGGCTATGGCCACGGGAGACAACAAGAGCAGGCCCAGAGCAAGACGGCGCGACAGGCTTTTTTTCGCTGCTTCGCAATACATCGGATTCTCCTTCGACAACCTGTGAACAAGGGACGCGGGCCGGCCGACCTAGGCCAGGACCACCTCGACGAGATACGGGGCCTTCCGCGCGAAAGCCGTGCCGAGTGCCCGCTCCAGCGCTTCGGGATCGGAAACGCGCTCGCCGTCGCATCCCTGGCCCTGGGCCAGCGCGACGAAATCGATGCCGCGGATGTCGGAGCCCAGGGCGCCATCCATCCCGAACACGCGAGCGAATTTCTTCAGCGCGGAATAACCGCGGTTGTTCGCGATGACGAACGTGATGGGCAGATCGTGCTCGACCGCTGTCCATATCGCCTGGATGGAATACATGCTGGAACCGTCCCCGATCAGAGCGATGATCGGCGCCCCCGGCCTGGCCATCGCAACGCCTATGCTGGCCGGCAGGGAATAGCCGAGACCGCCGCTGCTGGCGGTAAAAAACGAACCGGGCCGCAAACACGGAAGACGCTCCTGGATGTCTCCGCGGATGCTGGGGGCTTCCTCGACGATGATGCTGTCCTCCGGCCGGCAGTCGGCAAGCACCTGGAGCATCGACGCCACGTCGATGACCGCCTCGCGGATACCGATCGGCGATGGCATGATCCGGCCCTTCTGCGCGGTGCGGTCGACAGGTCCGCACGTCGCCAGCAGTTCATCGACAGCCGAACGGATGCTCGCTATGACGGAGGTTCCCACAGGGCACCAGGCGGCCGCGTTGGGGTCGTCGGTGACATGAAAGACGGCGGCGGACGCGGGCGTGTGCGGACCGGCACCCTCGACGTGATAGGTGAACAGCGGCGCACCCACGACCACGACCAGATCGCTGCCTGCCAGCGCGGCGACGATGCCTTCCCGGCTGCGGGGCAGGAAGCCGGCGAAGAGCCGATGGTTCTCGGGGAAGCAACAACGGCTCGAAGCGGGCGCGACCCACACCAAGGCATTCTGCTGCTCGGCAAGCTGGACCATCCGATGCCATGCGCCGTCCCGGTCCACCTCCGACCCCACGACGAACACCGGCCGCCTGCTCGCCTGGAGGGCATCGGCGATAGCCGTGATGGAAGTGCGCGAAGGACGGAGGGTGAAGTCCATCTCCCTGGCCGGAACCGGCGACGTCGTGACGTCCCAGTCATCGACCGGAACGGACACGAGCACCGGCCCCCGGGGATACTGCATCGCTGTGCGATAGGCACGCGCCAGCGCCAACGGCACGTCCTGCGCCCGCGCGGGTTCGCAGCTCCATTTCACATACGGCCTGGGCAATTCGGTCGGCTGCATCGAATACAAATACGGCTCGAAGGGCAGCATCGAGCGCGCCTGCTGGCCCGCGGTGATCACTAGCGGCGTTGCGTTCCGATACGCGGTGAAGATGCTTCCCATGGCGTGGCCCACGCCTGCGGCGGAATGCAGATTGACAAGCGCGGCGCGGCCGGATGCCTGGGCATATCCGTCGGCCATCGCGACGACGCCGCACTCGCTCAGCCCCAGTACGTACCGGAAGTCCGGCGGAAAATCCCGGAACATCGGCAGCTCGGTCGACCCCGGGTTGCCGAAGATGCGATCGAAGCCAAGACCGCGGAAAAGATGGAACGAGGCTTCCCTGACGGTGACCAGCTCAGGGCCGTGCTCGCATGAGTTGGAAGGCATGTTGGATGTCGCTCATTTCTGTCTGGCCGCTATCATAGGTAGGAACATCCGTCGCTTAGTTGTGGATGTTTGATCAATTGATGAGCGATCCACATGAATATCTCAAGCCGGCAACTCGCGGCGTTCGTCAGCGTCGCGCAACTGGGCAGCTTTACGCGCGCATCGGAGAAGGCCCACATGACACAGTCGGGCCTGAGCATCATGATTCGCGAACTCGAAGGTCAGCTCGGATGCCGTCTTTTCGACAGGACGACGCGATCGGTACGCCTGACGGATGCGGGTGCGCTATTGCTGCCGTTTGCGCTGCGGGCAACGGACGACCTGACCCAGGTCGTCGGCGAGATCGCCAAGCTGGAGATCCAGCAGCAGCGGAGCCTGCGCATCGGATGCACGCCCATGCTCGCCGCCTCTTTCCTGCCCATCATCTATCAGGAGTTCCGCGACGCGCACCCGCAGTTTTCCTTGCAGCTCATCGATGCGGAGGCGTCCACGATCCAGGAGCAGGTCAAGTCGGGCGACCTCGATTGCGGGCTGGGCATCTTCTTCAAGCCGATCTCGGGCATCCAGCGCAATCTCCTGTTCCGCTCGCGGCTGATCTATGTGCGCGCTAGCCACCACGCCCCCCTGCCCACGCCGCTGTCCGAGCTTCCCACCCTGCGCTGGACGGACCTGCCCGAACTGCCTTTGCTGAAACTGCCGCCATCCAGCCCCATCCAGCAGTTGATCGACAAGCAATTCCAGACATGCGGCGTGAGCCGTCCCGCCCACGGCCAGTTCAACCACATCGAAACGGTCGTGGCCATGGCGGCCGCCGGTTCCGGAGGCGCGGTTGTCCCGGCCTTCGCGTGGGGAAAATGCGCGCACTATGGGATCGAGGGAGCCGTCATCGTCGAACCCGACGTCACCGTCGATTTCTACCTGATCACGGCCCGGGGGAAACTCGCGCCGGAGTCAGTCAAGGAACTTTCGGACTTGCTGTCGACCGCGCTTGGACGCGCGGCGCTCTGATCCAGGCCCCCGGCCGTACCCAAGGACGATCTGTCCGAACCATGCGCCACAAGGTAGTACCATGCACCCTTGCCGGCCGCCCGCCGCGTCCGGCCCTCAATCCGTGCAGGGAAGATCCACAGCGCATGCGTTCCATAGGCCGCACACGAAGTCTGTCCGAAGAACTCGTGCAGCTCATGTCCGAGAAGATCCACGGCAAGGTGTGGAAACCCGGCGACAAGCTGCCGACGGAAGCCGAGATCATGCAGGAGTACGGCGTCAGCCGCACGGTGGTGCGCGAGGCCATCTCGCGCCTGCAGGCGGCGCGCATGGTCGAGACCCGGCACGGGATCGGCACCTTCCTGCTGGAGCCGCCGGTGGCGCCGCTGCGGCTCGACACCAAGGACGCGGTCACGATGCTGGACGTGATGGCGGTACTGGAACTGCGCATCACGGTCGAAACCGAGGCCGCCCGCCTGGCCGCGCAGCGGCGCACCGAACAGGACCTGGCCGAGCTGCGGCGCACGCTGGCGGCGTTCGAGGCGCAGATCGAGCCAGGCGGCGACACCGTCACGGCGGACCTGGCCTTCCACCAGCAGGTGGCCATCGCCACCGGTAACCGCTATTTCCACGAGATCCTGGCGCAGATGGGCGCCACCATCATTCCCCGGACACGGGTCGATACCGCCGAGCTGGCGCGCGACGACCGGCGGGCCTACCTGGCGCGCGTGCATCGCGAGCACCAGGCCATCTACGAAGCCATCGCCCGCCAGGACGGGGACGCCGCGCATGCCGCGATGCGCACCCACCTGGCCCGGAGCCGGGAAAAAGTGCGGCAGGCCTATGCCGCCGGCCAGGGCGACGCGGCCGCGGCCACCATATAGCATTCCGCACGGGCGGCCCACGGCGTCGCCTCTGTTGCCTTCTGTCATTTTAAGTTGTACGATGACTGACGACATATCACTTGCCGATCCTTCCATTACCGGATACCGCCATGACCCCTCAAGAGTTGAAGGCCACGATTTCCCAGGGACTGCTCTCGTTTCCCGTTACCGATTTCGACCAGAACGGCGATTTCGCGCCCAAGGGCTATGCCGCCCGGCTGGAATGGCTGGCTCCCTACGGGGCGAGCGCGCTGTTCGCGGCGGGCGGCACGGGCGAGTTCTTTTCACTGACACCGGCCGATTATTCGGCCGCGGTGAAGACGGCGGTGGAGGTGTGCGAGAAGCGCGTTCCCATCCTGGCGGGCGCCGGCGGCCCCACGCGCACGGCCATCGCCTATGCGCAAGAGGCACAGCGCCTGGGCGTCAAGGGCGTCCTCCTGATGCCCCACTACCTGACCGAGGCCAGCGAAGCCGGCATCGAGGCTCACGTGGAGCAGGTCTGCAAGTCGCTGGACATAGGCGTGATCTTCTACAACCGCGCCAACTCGCGGCTCGGGCCGGCGGCGCTGTCGCGCCTGGCGGACCGCTGCCCCAACCTGATCGGCTTCAAGGACGGCATGGGCGACATCGAGGCCATGGTGCGTGTGCGCCGCGGCCTGGGCGACCGCTTCGCCTACCTGGGCGGACTGCCGACCGCGGAAGTCTACGCGGCGGCCTACAAGGCGCTGGGCGTGCCCGTGTATTCGTCGGCCGTCTTCAACTTCATTCCCAAGACCGCGATGGCGTTCTACCACGCCGTGGCGCAGGACGACGCGCAGACCATCGGCCAGTTGCTGGACGATTTCTTCCTGCCCTATCTGGAGATCCGCAACCGCCGCGCCGGCTACGCGGTCAGCATCGTCAAGGCCGGCGCCCGCCTGGTCGGCCACGACGCGGGCCCGGTGCGCGCGCCGCTGACGGACCTGGACCAGGACGAGATGCAGCGCCTGGCGGCGCTGATCGAGAAGGTCGGCGGACAGTAGGCGGTCAGCCCAGGCTTTCCGGATCCAGGCGCGCCGCTTCCCGGCGCCGCGCCAGGTAGGTCACGCCCCACATCACCACTCCCAGCGCCAGCAGCCATCCCGCCACCTCGTACTGGATGGGATCACGGCCGGTGAACGGCGTGACCATGAACAGGCACACCACGGCCCCCAGCATGGCCAGCGGCGTCCAGGTGCGGAAATGCGGATGTCCGACACGGTCGGCGCGCAGCAGCAGCACCGCGACGTTGACGAACGCGAACACGCCCAGCAGCAGCAGGGCCGTGGTGCCGCCCAGCGCGCGGATGGCCTCGGAGTCGCTGGCCGCGGACACCAGCACGATCAGGCCCACTGCCAGCACGGTGGTGAACAGGATGGCGGACCACGGCGTCTGCGTGCGCGCATGCACCTGCGAAAGAAAGGACGGCAGCACGCCCTGGCGCGACATGCCGTACAAGAGGCGGCTGGCCATCATCATGTTGATCAGCGCCGAGTTGGCGACCGCGAACATGGAGATGACGGGCATGATCACCTCCATGGGCAGGCCGGGCGCGGCGCGCTTGACCACCAGCACCAGCGGCGTGGAGCTGGAAGCCAGCTCGCCCACGGGTATCAGCGCCACGGCGCAGATCGACACCAGCACGTAGATGGTGGCCGTCAGCCCCAGCCCGGTCAGCAGCACCTTGGGAAAGATGCGGTTGGGGTCGTGGGTTTCCTCGGCCATGTTGACCGAGTCCTCGAAGCCCACCATGGCGTAGAAGGCCAGTGCGGTGGCCGAGGTAATGGCCAGGAAGACGCTCTTGTCCTCGGGCGTGTCGAAGGCCACCACACGCGAGAAGTCGGCCTGGCCGCCCGCGATCGCATAGAAGCCCAGCACTATCACCAGCAGCAGGCCGCTCAGCTCGACCAGGGTCAGCACCACGTTGGTCTTGACGCTTTCGGACACGCCGCGCAGGTTGACCAGCATGACCAGCAGCATGAAGCCCACGGCGCCCAATGTAATCAGCGCGGGACTGGCGTCGACGCCCAGGGACACGAGCAGGTTGGCGGCGAAGGCCTGCGACGCGGTCGAGGCCGAGGTCAGCCCCGAGCACATCACGGTGAAGCAGATGATGAAGGTCAGGAAGTGCAGCCCGAAGGCCTTGTGCACGTACAGCGCGGCGCCCGCCGCGCGCGGATACTTCGTGACGAGCTCGAGGTAGGAGAAAGCCGTGAGCAGCGCGATCAGGAAGGCGGCCAGGAAAGGCGCCCAGGCCGCCCCGCCGACTTCGCCGGCCACCTGGCCGGTCAGCGCATAGACGCCGGTGCCCAGGATGTCGCCCACGATGAACAGCAATAGCAGCTTGGGCCCCATCACGCGTTTCAGGGGAGTACCGCCCTCGTGCGTTTCGGTCATCGTGAGCCTCTTCGCGGGTATGCCGATGGATCGATTCTAGTGGGCACGCCCCGGTCCGCGCGCGTTGCGCATGCAACCGAATGTCTCCCGTTTCGCGCTATCCTTGCGGGGATCCGCGGCCGGCCCCGGCCGCCGTCCTGTTACACCCTTGCCCGCCGCCCCGTTCCCCCACGCGCCGCAATGCCCCGATCCCCTCTGTCATTCCCGCCCGTCCCGCTCCCGCCAGGAGCCGCCTGATGGGCGTCTTCCATATCTACTTCTCCATCCTCAGCCTGCTGGCCCCGCTCCTGGTGGTCATCGGCGTCGGCACCACCTGGGGCAAGCTGGGACACGCATTTCCCGCGCAGTTCGTCACGGTGCTGGCCACCACCGTCACCACCCCGGCGCTGGTGTTCAACACCCTGGTCACGACCCAGCTCAGCAACGAGATCATGGCCACGGTGGCCGGCGCCACGGTGCTGGCACTGGCCTTGTGCATGGGCATCTCGGCGCTGGCGCTCAAGCTGTGCAAGCTGCCGGTGCGCAAGCTGCTCCAGACCACGACCTTCCCGAACGCGGGCAACCTGGGGCTGCCCATCACGCACCTGGCCTTCGGCGATGCCGGCCTGTCGACCTCGATCGCGTTCTTCGCCGTCTGTTCGTTCATCCAGCACACCGTGGGCGTGCGCACGCTGCCCAGCGCGGACGGCATGCCGGCGGCGTGGAAGAGCCCCATCCTGATCGCTTCCGTGCTGGCCGTGGCCTGCCGGCTCTTCAGCTACACGCCGCCGCAGTGGATCATGGAGTCGGCCCAGCTGCTGGGCAGCATGACGGTGCCGCTGATGCTGCTGGGGCTGGGCCACGCGCTGGCGCTGATTCCCGCGGCCGGCCTGAGGCTGGGCGGCATCGTCGGCGCCATCCGGCTCGTGGCGGGCCTGGCCACGGGCGCGGCGGCGGCGTGGCTGGTGGGGCTGCCGGCCGACATGATCGGCAACGTGGCCCTGCAGATGGGCATGCCGTGCGCGGTGGTCAGCTACATGTACGCGCGCCGCTATACCGACATGGGCGACACGGCGGCGGGCGCGGTGCTGATCTCGACCGTGGTGTTCCTGGTGCTGGCGCCGTTCCTGCTGTGGCTGCTGGGCTCGCCGGTGGCGGGCTAGGCCCGGCGTTCAGGCCTGCCCGGCGCGCCGGTGCTGCATGGGGGTCATGCCGTAGCGGCCGCGGAAGGCGCGCGAGAAATGCGCCTGGCTGGCGAAGCCCCAGCGGTAGGCGATGTCGCCGATGGACAGCTTGCGGGTGCGCTCGCCCGCGAGTTCCTGGTGGGCGCGCTCGAGCCGCCTGTCCCATATCCATTGGCTGACGCTGCGGTCCCGGTGGGCGAACAGGCGGTGCAGCTGCCGCACGGACAGCCCCAGGGCGCGCGCCACTTTCTCGGCATCCAGCGCGGGATCGTTCAGGTGTTCGGCAATGAAGGCCTCGGCGCGCAGCAGCCGCCATGCGGCCATGTCGTTCAGTTCGCGCGCCGCGCCGGGATCCACCGCCGCGCGCAGCAGGTGCCGGGCCTGCTCGGCCACGCCGGCCACGGCGTCGGCACGCGGCCGCTCGACGAAATCCACCGCCATGGTGCGCAGCGTATTGGCCAGCAGCCGGCCGGTGCGCAGCCGGTTGTCCACCTGGATGGGCTCCTCGGGCCGCATCTCGCGCCGCCCCCGGAACAGCCGGTCGGCCTCGACCTCGACGATGATCTGGCGCATGTCGCCGGTGAAGCCGTACAGGTAGGGGATCGCGTTGGAATAGACGATGACGTCGCCCGCTCGCACGGTGTAGCACTGGCCCGACTGGAACAGGAAAGCGTCGCCTTCGAGCAGGATGCAGGCGAAGACGGAATCCTTGGGATGGGTCTTGAGCAGCGAGCGCGTCCGCTCGATGACGTGCTGGTTGCCGCGGATTTCGGTGAAGGCGACGTCGTCCGCGTCGAACACGCGACCCTGGGCGCGCAGCCCGTGCGGGTCGTAGGTCGAACAGGTCAGGCCGATCAGCTGCGAGGCGTTGTACGACTCCCAGAATGCCAGCCGCTGGGACGACGGAACCTGGTCGGTGGAAGCCTGCGCGCGAGGGGACAAGGTCGTGCTCATGGTCGTGCCCGTGGGAGAGCCGCCCGGCGGCGGGGCGGATGGCGTCCAACATGGCGGCGGCGCCGCGACTTAAGCCGATGCTAGCACGGCCCACCCCGGGGCCCCGGCCCGGGTTGACCCTAGGGGATCCCCCGCGCCCGCTGGCGGCCATGTCGCGCACAGTCAAATTCCTCGTCCCGCCGGGACAAGCGGCCGGACGGCGCGCTGGCTACATTGACACGATCCATGAATGATCAGGAGGCCCCCATGCTCAAGACCGCCGGCAACGAATTCTGGCGCGACATCGCTCCCATCGCCGACGTGTTCAAGCCCGATGCCAGACCCGAGGTGCACATCGGCAACGCGCCCACCGACGACAGGAAGTGGTATGTCCCCTTCACCGACACGGTAGCCTCGCGGCCGCTGTGGATCTCGCCTTCCGAGAACCGCTGGTGCGACATCCTGCGCGCCGATGCCGCCGGGCTGGTCAACCGCCACTACCATCCGCACGAGGTGTTCGCCTACACGATCTCGGGCAAGTGGGGCTACCTGGAGCACGACTGGATCGCCACCGCCGGCGACTTCGTCTACGAGACCCCGGGCGAAGGCCATACGCTGGTGGCCTTCGAGCACGAGCAGCCGATGAAGGTCTTCTTCATCGTGAAGGGGCCGCTGATCTGGCTGGACGAGAAGGGCCAGTCCACCGGCCACTTCGACGTGCACGACTACATCGCGATGTGCCGCGCGCACTACGAGAAGATCGGCATGGGCGCTGCCTACGTGGACACGCTGTTCCGCTGAACCAGGCCCCCGTGGCCGATGCGACATAACGAAAACACAGGAGACGACATCATGCAACGCAGGCAATTCGCGACCTTGCTCGCGGCGGCCGCAGCCGCCGCGCTGGCTGCGCCGGCGCTGGCCCAGTCCAGGGCCCCGGCCGAGATCCGCATCGGCTACGCCATTTCCAAGACCGGCGCCTACGCCGGCGGAGCCAGCACCACCGTGCTGCCCAACTACCAGATGTGGGCGGCCGACGTGCAGAAGGCCGGCGGCATCGAGATCGGCGGCAAGCGCGTGCCAGTGAAATTCTTCGAATACGACGACCGCAGCAACTCGGAAGAGGCCGTGCGCGCGGTGGAACGGCTCATCAACCAGGACAAGGTGGACTTCATCCTGCCCCCCTGGGGCACGGCCATGAACCTGGCGGTGGCGCCCATCCTGCACAAGCACGACTACCCCCACCTCGCCACCACGATGATCTCGGACCGCATTCCGCAGCTGCGCGAACGCTGGTCCAACCTCTTCTTCTTCACGCTGACCTCCACCGACTACGCCAACGGCGTGGTGGACGTACTGACGCGGCTGCGCGAGGAAGGCAAGATCAAGGGCAAGGTCGCCATCGTCAACGTGGCCGACCAGTTCGGACTGGAGCTGTCCAAGGCCGCGCGCGAGGGCCTGAAGAAGGCGAAGTTCGACATCGTCTACGACCAGAGCTATCCGCTGGGCTCGCAGGAATTGCAGACCATCCTGAACGAGGTGCGCCGGCGCGAACCCGAGGCCTTCCTGGCCTTCAGCTATCCGCCCGACACCATGTCGCTGAACGACCAGGCCAAGGTCGTGGGTTTCAACCCCAAGGTCTTCTACACCGCGATCGGCACGGTGTTCCCCATGTTCAAGAGCCGCTTCGGCGCCAATGCCGACGGCGTCATGGGCCTGGGCGGCGTCAGCGCTGAACTACCCGCCACGCGCGACTACCGCCAGCGGCACCTCGCCATGTTCAAGCAGGAGGCGGACTACAACGGCAGCGCCGTCACCTACGCCACCCTGCAGATCCTGCAGCAGGCCATCACGCGCGCGGGCTCCATCGACCGCAAGGCCGTGTCCGAGCAGATCCGCACCGGCAGCTTCGAGACCGTGCTGGGCCCCGTCAAGCTGACCAACCGCCTGTGGGCCGAGGCCTCCAGCGTGGGGCAGTGGCAGGGGGGCGTGTTCCAGCCCATCTCGCCCAAGAGCGCCATCGGCGTCAAGCCCGCGGTCTTCCCCAAGCCCGAATGGAAATGACGGCAGGGGACATGAGGGCGGACCACGTCCTGCGCTGCGGCCCCGGCACGGTGGTGTGGGGTTTCCTGGGGCCGGACGTGCCGCCCGCGCTGCGCATACGTCCGGGCGACACGGTACGCATCGACACGGTGAACGCCGTGGGCGTGCCGCTGCCGCCCGACGAGGCGCTGGCCTTCTTCGGGCATCACGGCCTGCCCCTGGAAGGACCGGTGGCCGAGATGCTGGAGATCATGCGCACCGTGCCCAAGGACATCGGCCCGCACATCCTGACCGGCCCGGTCAGCGTGGAAGGCGCCGAGCCCGGCGACGTGCTGGCGGTGGAGATCCTGGCGGTGGCGCCGCGCGAGCCGGCATACGGCGTCAACTTCGCCCGCCCCGGCGCGGGCGCGCTGCCGGGATTGCTGAAGGAACCGCGGCTCAAGCTGATGCGCCATGACCTGGCGGGCGGCGTGGCCCGCTTCGACGAACGCATCGCCATCCCGCTGGCGCCGTTCATGGGCACCATGGGCGTGGCGCCCACCCGCAAGGTGTCCTCGATCCCGCCCGGCCCCTTCGGCGGCAATCTGGACCTGAAGGACCTGCGGCCGGGAGCGGTGCTGTACCTGCCGGTGCAGGTGGCGGGCGCGGACTTCTTCGTCGGCGACGGGCACGCGGCGCAGGGCCACGGCGAGGTGAACCTGACCGGACTCGAGACCTCGATGACCGGCGTGTTCCGCTTCGCCCTGCACAAGGCCCGCAGCCTGCGCTGGCCCATGGCCGAGACCGACGAGCACTACATCGCCATGGGCCTGGACGAAGACCTGGATGCCGCCGCCGAGCTGGCCGTCTCGCAGGCGGTGGCCGTGTTGCGGCACTTCGGCGATTTGTCCGAGGCCGACGCCTACGCGCTGGCCAGCCTGGCCGTGGATTTCGAGATCACCCAGCTGGTCGACGGCGTCAAGGGCGTCCACGGCCGCATTCCCAAGCGGCTGCTGGCCGCCTGCCCGCGCGCGGCGGACCGCCGGTGGGGCCCGCTGCCCTGAACGGGGCTTTCCCACTCTTTCCAGGACACGACTCATGAACATGAAAGATCAGGTCTGCATCGTCACCGGCGGTGCGGGCAGCCTCGGGCTGCACAGCGCGCTCGCCATGCTGGAACAGGGCGCGCGCGTCCTGCTGGTGGACCGGCATGCCGACGCGCTGGACGCCGCCCGCGCCCGCGCGGCCAGCCACGGCGACCGGGTGGCGACCTTCGCCGCCGACGTCACCGATCCCGGACAGGCCCGCGCCTACGTCGACGACGCGCTGCGGCGCTGGGGGCGGCTGGACGTGCTGGTCTGCAATGCCGGCATCAACGGCGCCATCCAGCCCATTGCCGACTATCCCGACGACGTGTTCGACGCCGTCATGGCCGTCAACGTCAAGGGTACCTTCCTGGCCTGCAAGCATGCCCTGCCCCGCATGGCCGACGGCGGCAGCATCGTCATCGTTTCCAGCGTCATGGGCGTGACGGCCGATCCCGGCGTGTGCGCCTACGCCACCTCCAAGCACGCGCTGATCGGCCTGATGCGGGTGGCCGCCAAGGAAGCCGCCGGCCGCGGCATACGCGTCAACGTCGTCGCTCCCGGCCCCATCGCCAACGACTTCCAGGCGGACATCGAGCGTCGGCTGGGCGAGGTACTAGGACGGGACGCCACCCGGATGCTGGACGAAGCCATTCCGCTGGGCCGCCACGCGCGCGTCGAGGAAATCGCGCAGACGGTGCTGTTCCTGGCTTCGCCGCAGGGCAGCTTTTCCACCGGCAGCGTCTTCATGGCCGACGGCGGCATGCACGTCTGATCAACAGCCTGGCCGGCTCGCTGGTGGATACGCGGGCCTGAAGCCTGAGGGCCTGCTCCCGCTAAAAGGAGGCTCGCACAGGCCCTAACGGCGGTCGGCGCCCTGGCCGGCCGCATCCACCGATGCCAGGGCCGCGCCCACGGCGCCCTGCCCGTTCCCCGTTGGCGACAGGCCGCCGGACGGGCCCGGCCATGGCGTCCTGTCGCGCATGGCCGGATCGGCCTTGAGCAGATCGGCGATGAACTCGATGACGACGCGCGTGCGCAGCGGCAGGTTGCGGCGCGACGGATAGACGATGTAGAGCGGCAGGCGCGCCGGCGGGAAGTCAGGCAGCAGCGAGACCAGCCGCCCCGCGTGCAGGTCGTCCGCCACCATCAGGTGCGACAGGATGGCGATGCCGTTGCCGCCCAGCACGGCCTGGTGCACGGCCGACGCATTGTTGGCCCGCAGCCGGCACGGCACGTTCACCGAAAACTGCCCCTCGGCTGCCTCGAACCACCAGGTGTCGTCCTTGCCCCAGCGGCTGTAGACCACGCACTCGTGGTGGCGCAAGTCCTGCGGAGACCGGGGCGCGGGCCGGCCGGCCAGGTAGGACGGCGCGGCCACCAGGAAGGCCGAGGTCATGCCCACCCGGCGCGAGATCAGCGAACTGTCGTCGATGGGTCCCAGGCGCACTTCCAGGTCCAGGCCGTCCTCGATCAGGTTGCTGGTGCTGTCGCGCACCACCATGTCCAGGCTCAGGCCGGGATGGCTGTCGAGCAGGCCGCGCGCGTGATTGCAGATGTGCAGGGCCAGCGGTGCCGGCAGGCTGAGCCGGACCTTGCCGGTGGGCCGGGCCTGGTCCGGGCTGGCGGAGACGCTCAGGCTTTCGGCGGCCTCGACCAGGCTGCGGGCCGCGGGCAGCAGGTTGCGGCCTTCCTCGGTCAGGGCCACGCCGGTCGTGCTGCGCTGGACCAGCCGCATGCCGACGTGTTCCTCCAGCGCGCGCACCTGCCGGGAAACGGCGGGCTGGGTGACGCCGCGTTCGTTGGCGACCACCGAGAACGAGCCGGTTTCCGCGACACGCAGGAAAGCGAGGAGCGAGGAAATCAGATCCATGGCGAGCTTCCCAGGATACGCCGGCGGCGGGCCGCGCTTCCATACTTTTTCTACGAACGATTATACGGCCGGCGCTCCTAGTGCCAGGGGACGATAGTGCCTAGCATTCGCTCGACATGCAGGTGGACTCACACGTACAGGTAGCAGCGATGAACACGCAATCGGAATTGCCCACCGGCCCCAGCAAGGCCGAGATGATGCAGGCGGTCAGGGAACTGCTGGACTTCATCGGCGGCCGTCCCCTCGGCCCCGAACTGGAAGCCGCATTGAACGAGCGCTACGGCGCGCACACCGAAGGCTATGCCCGCCTGCTGGCGTTGCTGCGCCGCGGCATGGGCGAGGGCTGGTCCTGCTATGCGGAGATAGACGGCCCGGACTACCGGCGGGGCCGGATCGCGCATGCCTCGCCCGACACGGATGGATTCACGGTGGAAAGCGGCTGCCTGCGCGACGTGCCGGGCCACTACCACCGGCACCCGCTGGGCGAGATCAACATGATCGGCCCCGTGGACGAAACCGGCCGCTTCTGCGGCGCCGGCGCGGGCTGGAAGGTATTTCCCCCCGACAGCTCGCACTTCCCGACCGTGACGGGCGGCATGGTCACCATGCTGTTCTTCCTGCCCGACGGCCAGATCGAATACAGGAACCCGCCTTCGGCGCCCTGAACGGCGCCTTGCTTGCAGCACCCCGGTTCCCATCTCAACGTTCCACATCCAGGGGTATCCATCATGCACGTCAAATGGCTCGCATTGCCGCTCGCAATGCTATTGGGAATGTCCGCCAACGCCGCGGACAAGGTGAAGATAGGTTTCATCAGCACGCTGTCGGGACCGCTGGCGGCGCTGGGGACGGAAATCCGGGACGGGTTCCGGCTCGGCCTGGATGAAACCGGCAACCGGATGGGCGGCCTGCCCGTCGAGGTGGTGGAAGGCGACGACCAGGCCAACCCCGGCATCGGCAAGCAGCTGGCCGACAAGTTCATCAAGCGCGACAAGGTCGACTTCATGACCGGCGTGGTGTATTCGAACGTGATGATGGCGGTGGGCGCGCCCACCTTCGCGGCCAGGACGTTCTACATCAGCGCCGCGGCGGGCCCCGCCTCGCTGGCCGGCGCGCAGTGCAACCCGTACTTCTTCGGGCTGGCCTGGCAGAACGATGGCCAGAGCGAGGCCATGGGCCGCCACATGAGCGACAAGGGCTACAAGCGCGTCGTCATCATGGCGCCCAACTACACGGGCGGCAAGGAGAACCTGGAAGGCTTCAAGCGCACCTTCAAGGGCAGCGTGGCCGACGAGATCTACGTCAAGCTGGGCGAACTGGACTTCGCGTCCGAGATCGCCAGGATCCGCGCCCAGAAGCCCGACGCGCTGTTCTTCTTCCTGCCCGGCGGCATGGGCATCAACTTCATCAAGCAGTTCCGCGCAGCGGGACTGGCGAGCGAAGTGCCGTACTTCGTGCCGGGCTATTCCGCCGACGAGGACACCATCCAGGCGCTGGGCGAGGCGATGGTCGGCCTGCAGAACTCGTCGCACTGGGCATGGGACCTGGACAATGCCGCCAACCGCAACTTCGTCGCGCGCTTCCAGCAGCGCTACGGCCGGCTGCCGTCGATGTACGCCTTCCAGGGCTACGACGTGGTGCGGCTGCTGGACCGCGCGGTGGCCGACGTGAAGGGGAAGATCGAGGACAAGCGCGCGCTGCATGACGCCATCGCCGCGGCCCGCTTCGAGTCCGTGCGGGGCGCCTTCAAGTTCAACACCAACCAGTTCCCGATCAACGACTTCTATCTGCGCGAGGTGCAGAAGGACGAGTCGGGCCGCGTCACCAACAAGACGGTCGGCAAGATCATGACGGCGCACACCGACAGCTATGCCGGCGCCTGCAAGATGAAGAACCCCTGACCGGATCACGAGGATTCCACCATGGCAACTCCCAAGATACTCGCCTTCGCCGGCAGCTCGCGCGGCGCGTCGCTGAACAAGCTGCTGCTGGCGGTGGCCGCCGACGGCGCCCGCGCGGCCGGCGCCGAGGTCACGCAGGTCGACCTGCGCGACTATCCCATGCCGATCTACGACGGCGACGACGAAATGCAGTCGGGCGTGCCCGACAACGCGCTGGCCTTGCGCGGCCTGATCGCCGGGCACGACGCCCTGCTGGTCGCCACGCCCGAGTACAACGGATCGATTACCGCCCTGCTCAAGAACGCGCTGGACTGGTGTTCGCGCCCGATCAACGGCGAGGACGGGCTGCTGCCCTACCGGGGCAAGATGGTCGCGCTGCTGGCGGCCTCGATGAGCCCCTTCGGCGGCATCCGCGCCGTGACCCACGCGCGCGCCATCTTCAACAAGATGGGCGCGATCGTCCTGCCCGACGAAGTGCTGCTGCCGCAGGCCCAGCATGCCTTCGACGCCGGCGGCAACCTGCTGAACGAAACCTCGCGCCAGCTCGCCCGGCAACTGGGGGCGGCGCTGGCCGCGAAGGCGGGACGAGGCGTCTCATGAGCACGGTCATCGAGTCCGCGCTGAACGGCGTCCAGTTCGGCCTGATGCTGTTCCTGCTGGCCGCCGGCCTGACGCTGGTATTCGGCATCATGGACATGATCAACCTGGCCCATGGTTCGCTGTACATGTTCGGCGCCTACCTGACCGCCGCGCTGGTGGAACCCACGGGATCGTTCCTGCTGGCGATGCTGGTGGCGCTGCTGGCCACGGCGGCCATCGGCATGCTGCTGGAGACGACCGTGCTGCGCACGCTGTACCAGCGCGACCACTTGTCCCAGGTGCTGGCGACGTTCGCGCTGATCCTGATCGGCAACGAGGTGGTGCGCATGATCTGGGGCCCGCAGCCGCGCCGGCTGGCGCTGCCCGAACTGTTCTCGGGCCCGGTGGACCTGGCCGGCATCCAGTACCCGTCCTATCGCCTGCTGGTGATAGGCGTGGGCCTGGCGGTGGCCCTGCTGCTGTACCTGGTGGTGGCGCGCACGCGCGTCGGCATGTGGGTGCGGGCGGGCGCGTCCAACCGCGAGATGGCGACGGTCATGGGCGTGGACATCAAGCGCCTGTTCACGCTGGTGTTCGGCCTGGGCGCGCTGCTGTGCGCCGTGGCCGGCGCATTGCTGGGGCCGCTGCTGTCGGTCCAGGTAGGCATGGGCGAGAGCATCCTGATCCTGGCCTTCGTGGTGGTCGTGATCGGCGGCATCGGCTCGATCCGCGGCGCGCTGGCCGGCTCGCTCATGGTGGGCATGGTCGATACCGTCGGCCGCACGCTGGTGCCCGGCGCGCTGGGCACGGTGTTCTCGCCCTCGGTCGCCTCGAACCTGGGGCCGACGCTGGCCTCGATCCTGATCTATGTCCTGATGGCGGCCGTGCTGTTCTGGAAGCCGCAGGGCCTGTTTCCTGCACGGGGGTAACCATGGCACCACTGGACCAAATCCTGGGCCGCCGGACCGGCGCCGTCCTGCTGGCGCTGGCCTTGGCCTTTCCGCTGGGCGCCGACTGGCTGGGCCAGGGCTTCTACGTCGACCTGGCCGCGCGCATCATGATCTTCGCGCTGGCGGCGTCCAGCCTGAACCTCGTCATGGGCTTCGGCGGCATGGTCTGTTTCGGCCACGCGGCTTTCCTGGGCATAGGCGCCTACACGGTGGCCATCCTGATGGATGCCGGGGTGGACGCGGCCTGGATCGCCTGGCCCGCGGCAACGGCGGTGGCCGCGCTGGCGGCCTGGCTGATCGGCGTGGTCAGCCTGCGCACGCGCGGGGTGTACTTCATCATGATCACCCTGGCCTTCGCGCAGATGCTGTATTACGTGTTCGTTTCGCTGAACGCCTACGGCGGCGACGACGGCATGCCGCTGGCGGCGCGT
Source organism: Pigmentiphaga sp. YJ18 (assembly GCF_038066655.1). Classification (NCBI taxonomy): domain Bacteria; kingdom Pseudomonadati; phylum Pseudomonadota; class Betaproteobacteria; order Burkholderiales; family Alcaligenaceae; genus Pigmentiphaga; species Pigmentiphaga sp. YJ18. Next base: position 769,939 of record NZ_JBBUKU010000001.1, read on the forward strand.
TCGGCCCTGCCCTTCGGCCTGGACGCCTCGTCCGACCTGACCTTCTACTACGTCGTGCTGGCCATCCTGGCCGGGGCCATGTGGCTGATGCAGCGCCTGGTCAACGCCCGCTTCGGCCGCGCCTTGCAGGCCATCCGCGAGAACGAGACGCGCATGGAGGCCATCGGCTATCCGGTGTTCCGCATCAAGCTCGCGGCCTTCGTCATCGCCGGCGGCGCGGCCGGGCTGGCGGGCGCGCTGGTCGCGAACCAGGCCGGGATGGTCAGCCCCGGCCTGATGTACTGGACCCAGTCGGGCTCGCTGATGATCATGGTCATCCTGGGCGGGGTGGGCTACTTGTACGGCGGCGTCGTGGGCGCCGCGCTGCTGCTGGTGGCCGAGGAATACCTGTCGGGGCTGACGCTGTACTGGCAGCTGCCGCTGGGCATCCTGCTGCTGGCCGCGGTGCTGTACGCCCGCAACGGCGCGCTCAGCCTGCCCGCGAGGTGGCGCCATGGCTGATTCCTGCAAGCTGCGCGTGGCGGGACTGGTCAAGCGGTTCGGAGGACTGACCGCCACCGACCAGGCCAGCTTCGAGGTCAGGACCGGCGAAATGCATGCCCTGATCGGTCCCAACGGCGCGGGCAAGACCACGCTGATCCACCAGATATCGGGCGCGCTGCGGCCGGACGGGGGCCGGATCTCGATGGATGGCGCCGACATCACCCGGCTCCCCATGCACCGGCGCGTACGCCTGGGGCTGGCGCGCTCGTACCAGATCACCAGCGTGTTCAAGGCGTTCAGTGTCCTGGACAACGTGGCGATGGCGGTGCAGGCGCGCACCGGCGGCGCCGCCGGCTGCTGGCGGCCGGTGCGGCGCGAGGCCGACGTGTATGCGCAGGCCCGGCACGCGCTCGAACGGGTCGGCCTGGCCGCCCGCGCGGACGCATTGACCCACAGCCTGTCCCACGGCGAGCAGCGCAAGCTGGAGGTAGCCCTGGCGCTGGCCACGTCCCCCAGCCTGCTGCTGCTGGACGAGCCCATGGCCGGGATGGGACCCGAGGAATCCGAGGCGATGGTGGAACTGCTGCTGGGCCTGCGCGGCGAGGTCACCATGCTGCTGGTCGAGCACGACATGCACGCCGTGTTCCGCCTGGCCGATCGCCTTTCCGTCCTGGTCTATGGACGGGTGATCGCCACCGGCTCGCCGGAAGCGATCCGCGGCAACGCCGACGTGTGCCGGGCCTACCTGGGCGACGAGGCCACCGTACGAGCGGCATGAAAAGAGGAGACGCCCCATGGAACCGGTATTGGAAGTGAAAGGACTGCAGGCCGCCTATGGCAGCAGCCAGGTCCTGTTCGACGTGTCGCTGGACATCGGCGTGGGCGCGATGCGCACCCTGCTGGGCCGCAACGGCATGGGCAAGACCACCACGGTACGGACGCTGCTGGGCCTGACGCCGTCGCGCGGCGGCGAGGTGCGCTTTCTCGGCCAGCGCATCGACCGCCTGTCGCCGCACCGCATCGGCCGCCTGGGCATCGCGGTCGTCCCGGAGGGCCGGCAGATATTCCCCAACCTGAGCGTACGCGAGAACCTGACGGCCTTCGCCGCCAACCGCAGCCGCCAGGCCGAGCCCTGGACGCTGGACCGGATCTACGCCCTGTTTCCGCGCCTGCGCGAGCGCGAGCGGAACATGGGCAACCAGTTGTCGGGCGGCGAGCAGCAGATGCTGGCCATCGGCCGCGCCTTGATGACCAACCCGCACCTGCTGATCCTGGACGAGGCCACCGAGGGCCTGGCGCCGCTGATCCGGCAGGAGATCTGGGACTGCCTGGCCGCGCTGCGGCGCGCCGGGCAGACGCTGCTGGTGATCGACAAATACGTCGAGCGCCTGATCGGCATCGCCGACCGGCACACTATCATCGAACGCGGACGCGTGGCGTGGGAGGGCAGTTCGGGAGAGCTCGGCGCCGACCCGGCCATCTGGCAACGCTACGTGGGTCTCTGACCCCGCGCTTCGCGCATGGCATCTGGATGCAATCGCATGAAACACGTATCTATGGCCGGGCTGAGCGAGATGCAGCGCTACTGGCTGATCACCGGCAGCGTCGGGCCCCGGCCCATCGCGCTCGTCACCAGCCTGGATGCGGACGGCCTGTGCAATGCCGCGCCGTTCAGCGCGTTCAACTACATGGGCGAGGATCCGCCGCTGTTCGCCATCGCCGTGGTCGCCTACGGACAGGAAAGCCACCGGCCGGGCGAGGCCAAGGACACGCTGCGCAACATCCGCGAGCACGAGGAGTTCGTGGTGAACATGGTGGACGAGGCCATCGTCGACCAGGCGGTGCAGTGCGGCAGCGATTTTCCCGCGCACGTCTCGGAGGCCGAGGCGGTGGGCTTCTCGCTGGCGCCCTGCGCCACCGTGCGGGTGCCGCGCATCGTCGAAGCGCCGATCTCGTGGGAATGCCGGCTGTTCCGTATTCTGGACATCTCGACGCAGCGGGCCATCGTCTTCGGCGAGATCCTGGCGATGAACTTCCGCGACGACCTGCTGGACGAACAGGCGCTACGCGTCGACGTCGGGCGCTTCGCCCCGGTGGGCCGGCTGGGCGGGCCGAACTACTGCCTGACGGGCGAGCGGCGCCGCATACCGGTGCCGACCTACATGCCGGCCACGGGGCAGCCGCGGGAATGACGGCGGCGCGCCCCCCCCGCGCTACCAGACGATGCAGAACCCCTGTTCCAGCAGCGCCGACGGCAGCGTGGCCGCGCGTACCAGCCCCACCGCGCCGAACGCGGCGACCACCGCGCCGCCGGCGATGCGCCAGGCCGGCCGCCGCGCGCGGCGGCGCAGCCAGCCGGCGGCGCCGGACAGCGCGACCAGGTTGGGCAGCGTGCCCAGGCCGAAGGCCGCCATCGTCAGGGCGCCGGCCGCGGCGCTGCCCGCCACCAGCGCCACCGCCAGCACGCCCAGCGACATGCCGCAGGGCATCCAGCCCCAGGCAAGCCCGGTCAGGAAACGTTCCAGCAGCGGCCGGCCGGCGATGCCCGCACGCACGTAGCGGCCGGCGGGCGAGCGGGCGATGGCCGCCGCCGTGCCGGTCCAGCCGCGCACCAGGGCGACCCGCCAGGCGCCGGCCGCCGGGCCGCCCGCCACCGCTCGGGGCCAGGCCGCGCGCGCCACCAATGCCAGGCCGTGGACACACAGCAGCGCCGCCCCGAAGGCCAGCGCCCCGCGCTGGAGCGGCAGCCAGTCCCGGCTCCAGATGTTGCCTCCCAGTCCGCCCGCCACCGCGCCCAGCAGCGCATACGAGGCGATGCGTCCGGCATGCATGACCAGGGCCTCCCACCCCAGCCGCCACGGCGCCGCGCGCCGCAGCACCGCCAGGCGTTCGCCATGCCGGTGCTCGACCGCCATCACCAGTCCGCCGCACATGGCGGCGCAGTGCACCCCGCCCAGCAGGCCGAGCAGGAACACGCTGGCCAGCGCCGGCCAGCCGGCGGCCGCCCATCCGCTCACGCCACGCCCCCACGGCCGACCCGCGTCATGGCAGGTCGTCCACGTCGTTGCCGTCCGGCCCCGCGCCGCCGCCCGCCAGGTACAGCGTGATGGCGCTGGAGACCCCGGCAATCGCCCACAAGAGGAAAAAAGCCACGGTATAGAACGCCTGGCGCGACATCTCGACCGGGCGCCCGACGATGGTCAGGCCGCGCGGATCGAGCAGGGTGAAGACGACCAGCGCGGCGCAGGCGCTGGCCAGGAAGGCCGGCCACAGCACCCACATGCTGACGCGCCGCCATTTCATGGCGCACGCTCCACCACCAGCCCGCGCTTGACCACCGGGTCGGCGACCGGAGGATCGTCATGCGTGACCGCCAGCACGATGGTCACGATGCAGCCCAGCATCGCCAGGGCCGGCCCCGCCATCAACAGCCAGGGCCAGGGTTCCTTCCACCAGGGTCCGGCATCCTTCTGTTCCTGCATCCCGCACCTCGCTTTGTCCATTCAAGGAACGATGAAACTCGACATCTCGCGCAGCCCGCCCGCGTCGCGGTCGTCGCGCACGATGAACTCGATCCGGTGCGTGCCCGATCGCGCCTCGTCCACGGGCAGCGACACCCGCACCGGCCACAGGCGGTTCGAGGCAGGCGCCAGTTCGATGTCCGTGCCGCCGTCGGCCCCCTGCACGCGCAGTTGCGGCAGGCCCTGCACGTCCAGCCGCACGCGCATGGCGCGCTCGGTCGCGTTCATGAGCTGCAGCTGGTAGACGTTCTCGATCATGCCGCCCTCGACCTCGCGCGCCAGCACCGAGCGATCGCGTATCACGTCCACGCGCAGCGGCTGCCTTGCCGCCAGCAGGCCGACGAACACCGCCGCCAGCGCCAGCCAGATCGCGCCGTACACCAGCACGCGCGGGCGCAGCAGGCGGCGCCGCGCCTGTTTGGCATCCAGCCGCAGCTCGATGGCGCGTTCGGACGCGTAGCGGATCAGGCCGCGCGGATACTGCATCTTGTCCATGACCTGGTCGCAGGCGTCGATGCACGCGCCGCAGCCTATGCACTCGTATTGCAGGCCGTCGCGGATGTCGATGCCGGTGGGGCACACCTGCACGCAGATGCTGCAGTTCACGCAATCGCCCAGGCCCGCCTCGCGCGGGGCTATCCTGCGCGACCGGCTGCCCCGGGGGTCGCCCCGCACCGAGTCGTAGGTGACGACGTAAGTGTCGGGGTCCACCATCACGCTCTGGAACCGCGCGTAGGGGCACATGTATTTGCAGACCTGCTCGCGCATGAAGCCGGCGTTGCCCCAGGTGGCGAAGCTGTAGAAGACCAGCCAGAACCATTGCCACGGCCCCAGCGCGCCCTGCCACGCCTGGCCCGCCAGTTCGCGGATGGGGCTGAAATAGCCGATAAAGGTGAACCCGGTCCAGGTCGCCACCCCCAGCCACATCGCGTGCTTGGCGCCCTTGCGCCCGAGCTTGCGCCAGGACCAGGGCGCGGCGTCGAGCCGGATGCGCGCGAACCGGTCGCCCTCGGTCAGGCGCTCGATCCACATGAAGATCTCGGTGTAGACCGTCTGCGGACATGCGTAGCCGCAGAACAGCCGGCCCGCCACCGCGGTGAACAGGAACAGCGCCAGCGCGCTCAGAATCAGCAGCAGCGTCAGGTAGATGATGTCCTGCGGCCACAGCACCATTCCGAACAGGTAGAACTTGCGCGCGCCCAGGTCGAACAGCACGGCCTGCCTGCCGTTCCAGGTCAGCCACGGCAGGCCGTAGAACACGGCCTGCGTCAGGAACACCAGCGCCACGCGCCAGCGCGCGAAAATGCCGCTGACCGAGCGCGGGTAGATCTTGCGCCGGACCTCGTACAGCGCCTGTTCCGAGCCGTCCTCGTCGCCGCCGGCGGCCGCGCAGGCGCGCTCGCGCGGGGAGCTCATTTCGCCTCTTCGGCGGGCCGTGTCAGGCCCCAGACGTAGGCGGTCAGCAAGCGGATCTGCTGCGGCGTGAACACGTCCTCGTGCGCCGGCATCTGGTTGTTGCGGCCCCTGGTGATGGTCTCAGCGATGACGGCGGCCGAACTGCCGTACAGCCAGACCTTGTCGGTCAGGTTGGGCGCGCCCAGCAGCGGATTGCCCTTGCCCTCGACGCCGTGGCAGGCCGCGCAGTTCGCGCGGAAATCGGTCCGGCCGCGAGCGGCCTTGATGGGATCGGCGGCCAGGCCCGACAGCGAGCGCACGTACTGGGTCACGTCGCCCACCGCGCGCGAGTCCAGTTGTTCGCCGAACGGGGGCATGATGCCGTGCCGCCCCTTTTCGATGGAAGCGCGGATGATGTCGGGCGAAGAACCGTACAGCCAGTCGCCGTCGGCCAGGTTGGGAAAGCCCTTGCTGCCGCGCGCATCCGACCCATGGCACTGGGCGCAGTTGTTCAGGAACAGCCGCTGGCCGATCTCCCGACCCTGCGCGTCGTTGGCGATGGCCGGAATCTCCATGGCCTCGAAGCGCGCGTACAGCGGCTGGACCTGTTCGCGCAGCCGGTCCTGCTGCGCGGCCAGCGCGCCGGTGCTGGACCAGCCCAGCCAGCCCTGGACCTTGCCCAGCCCGGGATACAGGACCAGGTAGCCCAGCGCGAAGACACAGGACAGCAGGTACATCCACATCCACCAGCGCGGCAGCGGATTGTTCAGCTCGCGCAGGTCCTCGTCCCAGACGTGGCCGGTATCGTCCACCGTGCCGCCCGCGGCGGCCGGAGAGGACTTCAGGAAGGCCCGCTGCGAGAACAGCAGCCAGACGCACCAGACGATGCCCGCCAGCGCGATCGCGCCGATGTAATAGCCCCAGAAATCGGTAGTGAAATCGCTCATTGCCCGGCATCCTTGCCTTGCGCCGCGACGGCGCTTTCATCGGGGAGCGCGAACGGCAGCATGGCCGACTCGCGGTTGGCCTCGACCCGGGCGCGCGACCACGCCCACGCCACGATGGCCAGGAAGGTCGACAGCGCCAGCGCCGTCGCGATCGATGTCACCCAAGCGATCATGTCCATCACCGCCCCTGCTTCTTCATCGCCAGGCCCAAACCCTGGAGGTAGGCCACCAGGGCGTCCTCCTCGGTCTTGCCAGCCAGTTCGGCGGCCGCGCCCGCGATCTGCTCATCGGTATAGGGCACGCCCAGCGTGCGCAGCGCGCGCATGCCCGCCTCGACCTGATCGCTCGCGACCGGCGTCTGGCTCAGCCACGGATAGGCCGGCATGTTGGACTCGGGCACGACGTCGCGCGGATTGTTCAGGTGGACGCGATGCCAGTCGTCGCTGTAGCGGCCGCCCACGCGCGCCAGGTCGGGCCCGGTGCGCTTGGACCCCCACAGGAAGGGCCGGTCGTACACGCCTTCGCCGGCCTCGGAGTAACGGCCGTAGCGCTGCACCTCGGCCGCCAGCGTGCGCACCTGCTGCGAATGGCAGCCCACGCAGCCTTCGCGGATGTAGACGTCCCGCCCGGCCAGGCGCAGGGCGGTATAGGGCTCCACGCCCTGGACGGGAGTCGTGGTGGAGTGCTGGAAGAACAGGGGCACGATCTGCACCAGCCCCGCGATGCTGACCACCGCGATGGTGGCCAGGATCAGCCAGCCCACGTTCTTTTCCAGCGTCTCGTGGCTGAAGAAGGAAGCGCGCTTCGATTTCATGGCGGAGCGCTCCTCAGGCCAGCTGCGGCCGGGCCGCCACGGATACCGGAACCAGCGCCGGCACCGGCGCGTCGAACGGCTGCCGCCCGCGCGCCGTCATGACGAAGTTCCACGCCATCAGCAGCATGCCGCCCAGGAAGCACACCCCGCCCAGCAGGCGCACGACGTAGAACGGATACGTGGCCTTGACCGATTCGACGAAGGTGTAGGTCAGGGTGCCGTCGGGTTCCACGGCGCGCCACATCAGGCCCTGCATGACGCCGGCGATCCACATCGCAGCGATATAGAGCACCACGCCCAGCGTGGCGATCCAGAAATGGAGTTCTATCATCCTGGTGCTGTACATCTGCTTCTGCCCGAACAGACGCGGGAACAGGTAATAGAGCGAGCCGATCGTGATCATCGCGACCCAGCCCAGCGCGCCGGAATGCACGTGGCCGATAGTCCAGTCCGTGTAGTGCGACAGCGAGTTGACGGTCTTGATGGACATCATCGAGCCCTCGAACGTGGACATGCCGTAGAAGGACAGCGCCACCACGAGGAACTTCAGAATGGGATCGGTGCGCAATTTGTGCCAGGCGCCCGACAGGGTCATGATGCCGTTCAGCATGCCGCCCCACGACGGCGCCAGCAGGATCAGCGAGAACACCATGCCCAGCGACTGCGCCCAGTCCGGCAGCGCCGTGTATTGCAGGTGGTGCGGGCCGGCCCACATGTAGGTGAAGCTCAGCGCCCAGAAGTGGACGATGGACAGCCGGTACGAATAGATGGGGCGCTCGGCCTGCTTGGGCACGAAGTAGTACATCATGCCCAGGAAGCTGGTGGTCAGGAAGAAGCCCACGGCATTGTGGCCGTACCACCACTGCACCATCGCGTCCTGCACGCCGGCGTAGGCCGAGTACGACTTCCACATCGTGGCCGGCCATTCCAGGTTGTTGACGATGTGCAGCAGCGCGATCGTCAGGATGTAGGCGCCGAAGAACCAGTTCGCCACGTAGATGTGGCGGGTCCTGCGTTGGACGATGGTGCCGAAGAACACCACGGCGTACACCACCCACACCAGCGTGATGAGGATGTCGATGGGCCATTCGAGTTCGGCGTATTCCTTGCTGCTGGTGTAGCCCATCGGCAGCGTGATCGCCGCCGCGACGATGACGGCCTGCCAGCCCCAGAAGGTGAAGGCCGCCAGCGGCGCCGAGAACAGGCGCGCCTGACAGGTACGCTGCACCACGTAGTAAGAGGTGGCGAACAGCGCGCTGCCGCCGAACGCGAAGATGACCGCGTTGGTGTGCAGCGGCCGCAGCCGCCCGTAGGTCAGCCATGGCACGTCGAAGTTCAGCGCCGGCCAGATCAATTGCGCGGCGAGCAGCACGCCCACCGCCATGCCCACGATCCCCCACACGACCGTCATGACGGCGAATTGGCGGACGATCTTGTAGTTGAATGTTTCGCCGGAAAGCGCGCCGCTTGCGCTGTCGCCCATGGCAGTTTCCCCTGATTCTGAATTCCCGCTCCTATCATGCGCAGGCGCCGGGGATCGCGCCTTGACGCAGATCAAGCTTCGCGGGAAGAGCGCTCGGAGCGCGGCGTTTCGTCCACACCGGCAGGCGTGTCGTCGTCCATCAGGATGGCGTAGTCGGCGCCGTCCATGTCCTCGAACTGGCCGTCCTGCACCGCCCACCACAGCACCACGACGACGGCCAGCACCAGCATCAGGCTGAGCGGGACCAGCAGGTAGAGCGTTTCCATCAGCGGCGCAGCCTCCATGCGTTGCCCACCACCAGCAGCGAGGACAGCGACATGCCCAGCGCCGCCATCCAGGCGGTGATCCAGCCCGAGGCGGCCAGCGGAATGAAGGACAGGTTGTAGGCCAGGGCCCAGCCCAGGTTCTGGCGCATCACGCGGCGCGCGCGGCGCGCGGTGCGCAACGCGTGCGCCACACCCAGGATGCCGTGGCCGTTCAGGATGACGTCGGCGCTGGCGCGGGCCAGCGGCGTGCCGGCCGCGACGGCCATGGACACCTGGGCCAGACCGAGCTGCGGGGCATCGTTGATGCCGTCGCCCACCGCCAGCACCACCGCGCCGCCAGCCTGCAGGGACGCGACGTAGTCCTTCTTGCCCTCGGGGCTGACGCCGCCCGCATGGCTGCTGATGCCGAACTCGGTGGCCCAGGCTTCGACCGTGCGCGCATCGTCACCCGACACCAGGTGCACGCGCTTGCCCATCGCCTGCAGCGCCCGCACCGTCTCGTGGCTGTCCTCGCGCGGCGCATCCCGCAGCACGAAGCGCGCGAGCGGCCCGGCATCGCCGGCCAGCCAGACCTGCGTGGCGACGGCGCCTGCTGCCCCGTCCCGGCCATCGGCCAGCGACGGCAGTTGCGCCGGGTCGCGCGACCCCGCCGCGAAACGTGGGCTGCCCAGGCGCATCGTGGTCCCGGCGCAGCAGGCTTGCACGCCCTGCCCCGGCAGGTGGCGGGCGTCCTGGACGTCCGGCACTGGCAGGCCCGCCTCGCGCGCCGCCGCGATCAGCGCCAGGCCCGTCGGGTGCGTGCTGCCTTCCTCCATGGCCGCAGCCAGGGCCAGGCACTGCCCCGCGCCCAGCGCGCCGAATATCTCCACGCTCGCCACCGAGAACCGGCCCTGCGTCAGCGTCCCGGTCTTGTCCAGCACCACGTCGGTGACCTGCGCCAGCGTTTCCAGCGCATGCCCCTTCACCACCAATATGCCCTTGCGGGCCAGGGCCGCCGTGGCGGCCGCCAGCGCGGCCGGCGTCGCCAGCGACAGCGCGCACGGACAGCTGACCACCAGCACCGCGATCATGACCGGCAGCGCGCGCGACGGATCGAGCCACCACCACACCGCGCCGGTGGCCAGCGCCAGCGCGATCAGCGCCAGCACGAACACCACCGCGATGCGGTCGGCCAGCACCGCGATGCGCGGCTTTTCCTCCAGCGCCCGATCCAGGGCCTGGATGATCCGCGCCAGCCGGGTTTCGCCGCCGACCTGCTCGACCCGCATCCATACCGGGCTGCCGTTGTTATGGCTGCCGGCGGCCAGGCCATCGCCCACCGCCTTGGCGATGGGCCGGCTTTCCCCGGTCAGCATGGCCTCGTCGACCTGCGTGGCGCCTTCCAGCACCCGGCCGTCGGCCGGCACGGCCTCGCCCGGGCCGATGCGCAGCACGTCGCCCGGACGCACCTGCTGCAGGGCGATGATGTCGGTCTCGCGGCTGGCCGGATAGTCCCGCAGCCGCGCGCAGGTGGCGGGCAGTTGCGCGGCCAGCGCGCGGCCGCCGTCCTGCGCCTCGTGGCGCACCACCAGTTCGAGATAGCGCGCCGCCAGCAGCAGGGCCACGAACATGGTGACCGAATCGAAATAGACCTCGCCCCGGTTGGCCACCGTGGCGGCCACGCTGGCGCCGAAGGCGGCCAGGATGCCGATCACCACCGGCAGGTCCATGCCCGGCCGGCCATGGCGCAGCCCCCGCCAGGCGCCCCGCATCAGCGGCCACGCGCTGTACATCACCACCGGCAGGGTCAGCGCCAGGCTGGCCCAGCGCAGCAGCTGCCACTGGTCGGGCGCGATCGAGGCTTCGTGGCGGTAGAGCGGCCACGCATACATCATGACCTGCATCATGCACAGCAGCGCCACCGCCATGCGCAGCAGCAGGCCGCGCTTCTCGCGGCGCAGGCCGTCGTTCGCGGTCCCGGGCTGGAAGGGCACGGCTCGATAGCCGATGGCGGCGAACGCGTCCAGGACACGGCCCAGGCCGGTCTGCGCCGTCTTCCAGCGCACCCGCGCCCGGCCGGTGGCATGGTTGACGTGCGCCGCCACCACCCCGGGCTGGCGCTCCAGGTGCTGCTCGCACAGCCAGACACAGGCGGCGCAGCGCAAGTCGCCTATCGTCAGCCAGGCCTCGGCCGTGCCGGCGTCCACGGCGCGCACGTATAGCGATTCGATGTCGGACTGCCCGAACGCCGCGCGCAGATCCGCCTGCCCGTCGGCATCGTCCAGCGGCCGGCCCAGGCCGCTGCGGAAACGGTAGAAACTCTCCAGGCCCGCGCCATGGATGGTCTGGGCGACCGCCAGGCAGCCGGCGCAGCAGAACCAGTGCTGGCCCCCCGCGACCGACGCGCGCAAGCCGCCGCCCGCGGGCTGGCCGCAGTGATAGCAGTCCACGGCCGAGGCGCCGGGGGCCGGCGCGGCCAGGGAGGCGGAAGGCAGCGAAGTCGTGTTCACGCTGCGCATTCTGGCCGCAAGCCCGGCCGCGCGCGTTGATCCAGGTCAAGCGGGAGGGTTCAGGCGGGCCGGGTCAGGTCTTCCAGGCGGCCCAGCCAGCGCATGGCGTGCTCGCGGCTGTCCCCGCACATGTCGGAGGCGGGCATCAGCGAGGCGCAGACGGCGGGCCGCTCGGGCCGGCCGAACAGCTTGCAGCGCTCGTCTTCGTCCAGCTGGATGCAGCGCATGCCGGCCGGCTTGCCTTCGGGCATGCCCGGTATCGGCGTGGTGATGGACGGCGCCGTGCAACAGGCGCCGCAGCCGGGGCGGCATTCCATGCGTTCAATCCGCCCGTACCGACTGCACGAAGGTCCGGGCCGAGTCGCGGTCCAGCTCGTCTTCCCGGCCCAGGGCCACGACTTCGATCAACTGGTTCCCCAGCAGGTAGACCCGGCCCAGCAGCCAGGACGGCGTGTTCGCCACGACGCCATGCACCTCCAGCTCCACCGCCCGGCCGAGCTTGCGTGTGTCGGCGGGCGCCTGGCGCAGCGTGATTTCCTTGCGGTAGGTAAGCGTGCCGCGCAGGTTGGCCAGCAACACCTGCTCGAAGGCGTCCGCGACCTTGGCCAGTTCGGCCGGATCGGCCAGGATGGCCTCCGGCAGCGTCACCCGGCCAACGGCGAAGATGGAGGTGTCCACCGGCGCGATGTCGAAGGCCAGCGGCAGCGTGTGGCCGGCGATGTCGACGTCGCGCTGGTCGGGCTTGGGTCGGGCGGGGAAGGTGACGCGGATCGCCCCGTCGGCCGCCGGCATCTCGCGCCAGTTGTACTTGGGCGAGCAGGCGGCCAGCATGGCCAGGAGCAGGACGAGACAGGCGCGGATAGGTGAAGACATGGGCATTCCAGCGGCAGTGTGCGGCGGCGTCGTCCGCCCGCCCGCGACAAAACGGTACAAGCTGTTACACGAGCCAGCCGGCCCGCTGGAAGTGGCTGAGCGACAATCCGCCTTTGAATCCATACACGATCGATACGGGACAACGAATTGTCGCTGATTTCCATGACGACCGCTCCAGACGGCACGCAGCTCGCGGCGTACCGCTGGGACGTGCCGCCCCGCCCGGAAGGCTACCGGCCCGCGTACCTGCTGCACGGCCTGGGTGAGCACGCCGGACGCTACGAAGGGCTGGTGCGCTGGTTCGCGGCCCGCGGCTGGTCGCTGGCGGCGCACGACCATCGGGGCCACGGCCGTTCCAGCGGCAAGCGGGGCGCGCTGCGCGCCAGCGACGATCTGGTGGTGGATGCCGAACACCGGCTGGCCGAATACGTGCGCGAAACGGGCGCGCCGCCGCTGCTGATCGGGCACAGCCTGGGCGGTCTGGTGGCCGCGCGCGTGGCGCTGCGCGGCCACGTGCCGCTGGCGGGCCTGGTGCTGTCCTCTCCCGCCTTCAGCGTGGAACTGTCCGCCCGCCAGCGCTGGATGCTGGACATGCTGGGCGGCATTGCCCCCGACCTGCGCGTGGGCAGCGGCCTGAAGATCTCCCGGCTGTCGCACGAGCAGGCCGTGATCGATGCCTATGCCCAGGATCCTCTGGTGCACGACCGGATCAGCGCGCGGCTGATGCGCTTCATCGCCGATGCCGGGGCGCAATCGATCGCCGAGGCCTCCGGCCTGAAACCGCGCACGCTGCTGATGGTGGCGGGGGACGATGCCATCGTCTCGCCGTCGGGCAGCCGGCGCTTCGCCGACGCGGGCGCGCCCGGCAAGCTGGCGCTGCGCTGGTACCACCAGGCCTACCACGAGGTGCTGAACGAGTCCCCGGCGCTGGCCGCCCCGGTCTATGCCGACATGGAGACCTGGCTGGCCACGCTGACCGCCCCGGTTTGAACCGGTCGGCCAGAATGGGCTATCCTAGCCTCATGGAACCCATACGGCGTGCCGTGCCGGCACCCGCCTCCTCGCTTCGATCCCGGTCGATGCGCATCTGCGCGCGTCGCGCCTCGTCGCGCCCGTCCATCCTGTTTCCGCTCATCCCGGCCTTCCACTCCTGAGCCCGGCGATCCCCCTCCCCTCTACTGCTTTCTCGCAATCGATCGCCGGGCTTCCCGAACAAACGTCTTGAACGCCGTTTTTCCGGCACCGTTTTTCAGGAGACAGGCATGCAAACCGGCAGCCCTCAGTACATCACCGTCAGCGAACTCGACTACGTTCGCCTTACCAACCTTCTGGGCGACCGCGAACCCGCCGCGGGCACGGCGCAGGCCGTCCTGGCCGAGGCCCTGGACCAGGCCGACCAGGCCGAGCCGCGCGAAATCCCCGCCGACATCGTCACCATGCACACCCGCGTGGAAGTCGAGGACGAAGGCGGCGCGCGGCTGATCACGCTGTGCTATCCGAAGGAAGCCGATGCCGCCCAGGGCATGGTGTCGGTGCTCTCGCCCATGGGCGCCGCCCTGCTGGGCACCCAGGTTCCCGGCACGATAGGCTGGACCCCGCCCGATGGCGAACCGCGCCAGGCGCGCGTCGTGCGCATCGACTACCAGCCCGAAGCCAACGGCGACTACACCGCCTGATCCCTCCTGCCACGCGGCGGCCGGACAACATCCCCACCCGCGTTTCCCGCCTTCCGTCCCCTGGCCGTGCTAGAGTAGCCGCCGAGTCGGTGCTTCACAGTTAAACGGGAAACAGGAGGGCCCCTTCGGGACCTAACCTGTGCTGCCCCCGCAACGGTAAGCATTCCGTCCCGCGTGGCCACGCCGCGCGCGACACGCCGCATCGAACCCACTGTGCCCCGTCCCGCCGCATCCTCCGGCGCCGACGCGCATGGGAAGGGGATGCGGCCGCGAATGCCAGCCCGGATACCGGCCGGCTCGACGGTCCCCCGGACCGAAAGGGGGAAGCGCAACGCTTCCCGATTCGCTAGCCGACGTGCGGGGATGCACGTCACCGAAACCGCAGGTATCCATGTCATCCAGTTCCCCCTCCTGGCGCCTGGCCGGCGCCACCGGCGCGCTGCTTTGCGCCGCCAACGTACAGGCCCAGGCTCCCGCCACCACCCTCGACCCGGTCACCGTCACGGCCTCGCGCATCGAGCAGCCCCTGTCGCGCGCCCTGGGCGACGTCACCGTCATCGACGCCGAGACCATTCAGCGCGCCGGGCAAAGCAGCCTGGCCGAACTGCTGCAGCGTGAACACGCCATCGACATCGGCACCAACGGCGGCCCGCAAACCACCACCAGCGTCTTCATCCGCGGCGCCAACAGCCGCCACACCCTGGTGCTGATCGACGGCCTGCGCGTGGGCTCGGCCACGTCGGGCACCATGAGCCTGAACGGCATAGATCCCGCCAGCGTCGAACGCATCGAGATCCTGCGCGGCGCGGCCAGCAGCATCTATGGTGCGGACGCCATCGGCGGCGTCATCAACATCATCACCAGGCGCCAGGCGGACCGTCCGCTGGCCATCAGCGGATCGGTGGGCGCGGGCAGCCACGACACCTACAAGGCCCAGGTCAACCTGGACGGCGCGCAGGGCATGTGGAGCTACGGCCTGCAGTACGGCAAATCCAAAAGCCGCGGCTTCAACGCCACCCTGCCGGGCAGCTTCGCCTACTACGGCGACCGCGACGGCTACGAACAGGAAAACGCCGCCGCCCGCCTGGGCCTGGCCTGGGCGACCGGCCACCGCATCGAGGCCAGCGTCTACAACTCCCGCATCAACGGCCAGTACGACAACAACGGCATCGCCTACGATTCGCGCGCCGTCACCCGCGTGCAGTCCTATTCCCTGTCCAGCGTGGACCGCATCACCGATTCCTGGACCAGCACGCTGCGCTTCGGTCGCACCGTGGACGACTACCGCGACTACGCCAGCGCCACGGCCCCGCGCGCGCAGGCGCGCACGCGCCAGGACCTGTTCACCTGGCAGAACGATCTCGCGCTGGCCGCCGGACAAAGCCTGTCGCTGATCGCCGAACACCTGCGCGAAGACGTGCTGAGCACCTCGCTGACCGGCAACTTCCCGACCCGGCGCCGCACCAATTCGGTGGCCGCGATCTACCGCGGCGACTTCGATCGGCACCACGTCCAGCTGAACCTGCGCCACGACAACAATTCCCAGTACGGCGGCAACACCTCGGGCGCGGTGTCCTACGCCTATGACTTCGCGCCCGGATGGCAGGCCACGGCCGCCGCCGGCACCGGCTTTCGCGCCCCCACCTACAGCGACCTGTACGGCTTCGGCGGCAACCCCGACCTGAAGGCCGAGAAGTCGCGCAACGTCGAAGCGGGCCTGCGTTATCGCCAGGGCGGCACCACGGCCTCGGTCACGGCCTTCCGCAACCGCGTCTCGAACCTGATCGTCTGGGTGGACGACGGCACCGGCAACTGGACGGGCAGCAACGCCAACGTCGACAAGGCCATCCTGAAGGGCGTGAACGTCAGCGTCGCCCAGCAGCTGGGCGCGACCACACTGCGCGCCAGCGCCGACTGGCAGGACCCGCGCGACGCCCGCACCGGCGAACAATTGGCCCGGCGCGCCCGCGGCAGCCTGAAACTGGCGGCCGACCACCGCCTGGGCCCCTGGCTGCTGGGCGCCGAATGGCTGGCGACCACGCCGCGCGTGGACTACGCTGGCGCGGTGGGACGCCTGGGCGGCTACAGCCTGATGAACCTGATGGCGTCCTACGACATCAATCGCAACACGCAGGTGCAGGTGCGCTGGAACAATGCGTTCAACAAGCACTATGAAGTGGCGGGCGGCTATGCGACCCCGGGCTCGACGGTCTTCGTCAACCTCAGCTACCGCCCCTGAGCGGCACCACCCGCGGGCGGTGCTCGCACTGGCGTTGGCACTGGCGCTGGGCCCCGCGGCCGCGCGCGCCCAGGCCATCCACGCGCGCGACGACGCCGGCCGCGACATCACCCTGCCCGCGCCGGCGCGGCGGGTGGTGTCGCTGGCGCCCCATGCCACCGAGCTGCTGTATGCCGCCGGTGCGGGAAGGGCCATCGTGGGCGTGGACCGCGACAGCAATTACCCGTCCGAGGCATTGAAACTGCCTCGCGTGGGCAACGGACTGCAGCCGAACGCCGAACGCATCGTGGCGCTGGCGCCCGACCTGGTCGTGCTGTGGGCGTACGGCGACGGGCTGGCGCACGCGGGGCTACCCGATTCCCTGCTGGAGCGGCTGGGCATCCGGCTGTACTACAGCAACCCCCGCAAGCTGGCCGACATTCCCGACGCCATCGAGCGCTTGGACGAACTGACCGGCACCCGCGCGGCGGCCGGGGCCCACGCGGCGAACCTGCGGCGGCGCCTGGCCGCGCTGGCCACGCGTTACGCGGGCCAGCGCCCCGTGCGCGTGTTCTATCAGGTGGGTTCGCAGCCCATGTACACCGTGAACGATCGCGGCATCATCGGCGATGCCCTGCGGACCTGCGGCGCCGTCAACGTGTTCGGCGGCCTGTCCGCCGCCGCGCCCATGGTGGGCGCGGAAAGCGTGCTGCGGGAGAATCCGCAGGCCATCATCGTGGGTCAGGCCGGCCCCGGCGCCGATGCGGCGCTGGCGGCGTGGAAGGACCTCGGACCGGCGCTGGCCGCGGTGCCGGACAACCTGTGGGCCGTCGACCCCGACGCCATGCACCGCCCGGGGCCGCGCATGATCGAAGCCACGGAGCGCCTGTGCGAGAGGGTCGATGCCACGCGGCGGCGGGCGGCCGGACGGTGAACGGGGCAAAAAGCGATGGAGGGAAGGCGGGACGTGGCAGCGGCGGGCGGCTGCACGAGGGAGAAAAGCGGGAAATGGCGCGCCCGGCTGGGATCGAACCAGCAACCCCTGCCTTCGGAGAGCAGTACTCTATCCATTGAGCTACGGGCGCGTAGCCGCTAATTGTACCCTGCCTGGAAAATTTCGTCTTTTGCCCCGCGCGACCGGGCCCCAAAAACACCGATTGAGCCGAGCGGCGGCCCTGCCGTTATAATCAGTCGTTTATGTGCGGGAAAGCAGCCGACCGGGAGGAGAAAGGCGGCGGCCCATCCGGCGCAATACAAGTATCAAAGCAAGCAGTCAGCAACATCCCATAAACCGTCACGTGTCGGGCGTGCCCGGCCCATAGACTTGCAGGACTTGGCAATGAGCAACGCGCAGCATAACCACGAAGAAGAACATGAATCGCCGATCAGGACGCCCCGTCAGCTGATCACGGTGGTCATACTGGCTTTCCTCGTCCCCATCATCACCATCCTGCTGCTCGTGAACTTCGTCGCCAGCGGCAACAAGTCCAACGCGGGTTCCGACGCGCAAACGCCCGAGGCCATCGAGGCCCGCATCAAGCCGGTGGCCGGCTTCGAACTGCGCGACGCCAACGCCCCGCGCGTCTTCCAGACCGGCGAAGCGGTCTACAAGGCCGTCTGCGCCACCTGTCACGCCGCCGGCGTGGCCGGCGCGCCCAAGTTCGGCGACAGCGGTTCGTGGGCCAAGTACGTCTCCACCGGCTTCGACGCCATGCTGCAGGTCGCCCTGCACGGCAAGGGCGCCATGCCGGCCAAGGGCGGCAACCCCGACCTGGACGACTTCGAAGTCGCGCGCGCGGTGGTCTACATGGCCAACAACAGCGGCGCCAGCTTCAAGGAACCGGCCGAACCCGCGCCCGCCGCCCCGGCCGCCACCGCGGAAGCCCCGGCTGCCGCACCCGCCGCGCCTGCTGCCCCCGCCGCTGCCGCGCCGGCCGCTCCCGCTCCCCAGGCCGCCGCGCCGGCTCCGCAAGCCGCGGCACCCGCCGCCGCCTCCACCGCCGACGGCAAGAAACTGTACGACTCCACCTGTTTCGCCTGCCACGGCGCCGGCATCGCCGGCGCGCCCAAGTTCGGCGACAAGGCCGCCTGGGCGAAGTACGTCGCCACCGGCATGGACGCCATGGTGTCGGTCGCCATGCAGGGCAAGGGCGCGATGCCTCCGAAGGGCGGCGCCGCGAACGCAACCGAGGCCGACATCCGCGCGGCGGTGCAGTACATGGTCGACGCGGCCAAGTAAGCCACCTCGCCCGCTTCGATTCAAAAAACCCGGCCCACCGAAAGGGGGCCGGGTTTTTTATTCGGGCCCGGCCGCTATGCGGCGGGCGGCACGAGGCGCTGGATGGCTTCGTCGCTCAGGCCCAGATAGTCGCGCAGCACGGCTTCGGTGTCCTGTCCCAGCAGCGGCGGCGCGTGGCGGTATTGCACCGGCGTGTCGGACAGGCGCAGCGGGCTGGCGACGGAAGGCGCCGTGCCGGCCAGCGGATGCGGCAGGTCCAGGCGCAGGCCGCGGGCCCGGACCTGGGGATCGTCGAAGGCCTGGTCGATGGTGTTGATGGGACCGCAGGGCACGCCCACGGCTTCGAGCCGCTCCAGCCAGTAGTCGCGCGGCTTCTTTTCCATGATTCCGGCGAGGATGGGAACGAGCCGGTCGCGGTTGATGACGCGGTTGCTGTTGACGCTGTAATCGGGATGGTCGGCCAGGTGCGGCGCTTCCAGCACGCCGCAATAGGCGCGGAACTGGCCGTCGTTACCCACGGCGACGATCAGGTGGCCGTCGGACGCCGCGAACACCTGGTAGGGCACGATGTTCTGGTGGGCGTTGCCGGCCCGCTGGGGCGCGACGCCCGAGGTCAGGTAGTTCAGCGCCTGGTTGCCCAGCATGGCCACCACGGTGTCCAGCAGCGCGATGTCCAGGTGCTGGCCCTGGCCGCTGCGCTGGCGTTCCTGCAGCGCGGCCAGGATGCCCACGGTCGCGTACATGCCGGTCAGGATGTCGGCCACGGCCACGCCGGCCTTCTGCGGACCGGCGCCCGGCAGGCCGTCGCGCTCGCCGGTAATGCTCATGAAGCCGCCCAGCCCCTGGATCATGAAGTCGTAGCCGGGCCGGGTGGCGTAGGGGCCGGTCTGGCCGAACCCGGTGACCGAGCAATAGATCAGGCGCGGATTCACTTCCTTCATCGAGGCGTAGTCCAGGCCGTACTTCGCCAGCCCGCCGACCTTGAAGTTCTCGATCAGGATGTCGCTTTGCGCGGCCAGCTCGCGCACCAGCCGCGCGCCCTCGGGCGTGGCGATGTCCAGCGCGACCGAACGCTTGTTGCGGTTGACGCTGAGGTAGTAGGCGGCCTCGGCCGTGTCCTGGCCCTGGCCGTCCTTCAGGAACGGCGGCCCCCAGCTGCGCGTGTCGTCGCCCGCTCCCGGCCGCTCGATCTTGATCACCTCGGCGCCCAGGTCGGCCAGGTTCTGGGTGCACCAGGGTCCGGCCAGGACGCGAGTCAGGTCCAGGACACGGATGCCGGCCAGGGGAGAAGTGCGTGCTGTCATGCTTTGCTCGAATTCGCGTGAAGGAAGAACAAGACCGCAGGGCCGGCGAATGCCGGGCAATCCGTAAGCTTACCGCAGGGCCGCCCCGTCACAAGCCGTGATGCCCCCATTCATGCCAGGTGATTACGCCGCCGGAAGGGTCCTCGTATGCTGGCCCGACGCCAGGGGCCGCCCCGGTCTCCCGGCCAACCAGAACGGAGGAGCCATGCATCACCACCCGCTCATGCCGGCCGCGTGGATCGCGGCCGCGCTCGCCTGTGTCCTGCCCCCGCTGGCCACGGCCCAGGATATTCCACGCAAATCGATCACCATGGTCGTCGGCTTCGCGCCCGGCGGCGGCGCCGACACCGCGGCCCGCCTGATCGCCCGGAAGCTGTCGGAAAACCTTGGCCGGCCGGTGGTGGTCGAGAACAAGGCCGGTGCCGGCGGCAACATCGCCCACGACCTGGTCGCGCGTGCCGAGCCCGACGGCGCCACCATCCTGCTCGGTTCGATCGGCCCGCTGGCCATCGCGCCCCACCTGATGAAGCTGCCCTACGATCCGGCCAGGGACCTGGCGCCCATCACCATGGGCGTCAACTTCCCCAATGTGCTGGTGGCCTATGCCGGCCTGGGCGTCAAGACGCTGAACGACTACATCGAGATGGCCAGGAAGCATCCCGAGAAGATGAGCTACGCCTCGACCGGCGCCGGCTCGGCCTCGCACCTGGCGGGCGAACTGCTCAACCAGCGCGCCGGCGTGAACATCGTCCACGTCCCCTACAAGGGCGGCGCGCCGGCCATGGTGGACCTGCTGTCGGGACGGGTCGCCTCGTACTACTCCACGCCCTCGTCGGCCCAGCCCCACATCGAGACCGGCAAGATAGTGGCCATCGCCACGACCGGCCTGAAGCGCCCGGCTTTCATGCCCGACGTGCCGACCATCGCGGAGTCCGGTATTCCGGGCTTCAATGCCACCAACTGGTACGCGTTCGTCGCGCCGGGCAAGACGCCCGCCGGGATCCTGGACCGCTGGAACGAGGAAATCGTGAAAGTGCTGAAGGATCCTGACGTATCGGCACAATTGATCAAGCACGGACTGACGCCGGATCCGATGAGCCGCGAGGAACTCGCCAGGTTCATCGCCAGCGAATCGGCCACCTGGGGCGCGATCATCAAGGAGCGCCGCATCACCGCGCAGTAGTCTTCGTCTCCTTTCTTCTCGACATCCCGCACTTGCCCTCGGTCCGCGCTCGGCTCATAATAGCTAGTAGTATAGTTTACTATCACATTAAACCGAGCGACCGGGCAGGTACCCGGCGCCCGCGCGTCGAGCGACGCATCGAGGAGACAAGCTTGAAACCCAGTCTATCGTGTGGCCTGGTCGCGGCGAGCCTGGCGCTTGCCGGCATCCAGGCCGCCCATGCCGACGACTTTCCCACCCGCCCCATCCGCCTGGTTACCCCCTACCCGGCCGGCCTGACACCGGATGTCGCCACGCGCATCATGGCCGAGAAGCTGGGCAAGCTGTGGGGCAAGCCCATCGTCATCGAAGCCAAGCCCGGCGCCAACGGCTTCCTGGCGCTGGGCGCCGCCAAGCAGGCCGCGCCCGACGGCTACACCCTGCTGGTCGTGGGCGACGCGCACATGACGACCAATCCCAAGCTGCTGTCCTCGGTCCCCTACGACCCGCAGAAGGATTTCACGCCGGTCTCGCTGTTCTTCCGCGCCCCCTTCCTGTTCTACACATCCGCCGCGGCGCCCTATGCCTCGATGCGCGACCTGGTCGAGGCGGCCCGCAAGGACCCGAAGAAAATCACCTACGGTACGCCCTACGTCGGCAGCCCGGCCCACTTCGGCGGCGCCATCCTGGCCCAGGCCACGCGTACCGAGATGATGCCGGTCCACTACAAGGAAGGCGCGCAGATCTACACGGCGGTCGCCAACGGCGACATCAGCTTCAGCGTGGCCACCATCGGCTCGGGCCTGCCGCTGGTCAAGGCCGGCAAGCTGAAGATGCTGGCCACCGCGTCGCCGCAGCGCCTGGCCGACTACCCGCAGGTACCCACCGTGAAGGAATCCGGTGGCCCGGACCTGGCCATCGAGACCTGGGTGGGCCTGGTGGCGCCGGCCGGCACGCCCCCGGCCGTGGTGCAGAAGCTCAACGCCGGCATCGCGCAGGTGCTGAAGGATCCGGAACTGGTCGAGAAGTTCGCGGCGCTGGGCATCGAGCCGCAGAGCAGCACGCCGGCCGAGTTGTCCGCGCGCGTGCGCGATGAACTGGCCGAGGTGGAAACGCGCATCAAGCGGCTGGGCATCAGCATCGAGTAGCCCGCCGCGGGCGGCCGGCGCGCCAGGCGCCGCCGCTACTTCAGCCGCATGTGCACCCGCACGAAGTCGCTGCGGAAAAGGCCCTGGGATTCATACACCAGGACCTCGTCCCGGTCGAACACCGAGCGGGTGACCACCATGATGGCGGTGTTCACCGGCACATCCAGCAACTGCGCCACCTCGAAGTCGGCGTTGCTGGCCTGGATGGTCTGCTCGGCACGGCCGATACGCTCGCCCGCGTGGTTCTGTATCAGCTGCATGGGCACGGGCGAGTTGAACGCCTTCTTGCCGATGGCGCGGAAGATCGTGCGCTCCACGTACGAGTCGCCCACGAAATACGGAATCTGGTTGTGCTTCTGCAGCCGGCGCAAGTGCTGGTAGCCGTCGGGCGACAGCGCGCCGCCGTGGTGGTTGATCGACTGCGGCCGCATGACGGTGCTGCTTTCCAGCCATTCGATCTGGATGTCGGGCACATGGTTGACCAGCGTGTCCCAGCTGGTCGGGATGTCGTAGAAGACGCCGCTTTGCGGGCGGCGCAGGACGAAGGTGCCGCGGCCGCGATAGCGGCCGATCAGCCCCTCGGATTCCAGGAAGCCGATGGCATGGCGGATGGTGGCGCGCGCCACGCCTTCGTCGCGGGCCAGTTCGTCCAGCGACGGGATCTGCTGGTCCACCGCCCACTCGCCCGTCTCGATGCGCTTCCTGAAGGACATCACCAGCTTCACGTAGATGGGCGTCCCCACTTGCGCCAGGTTCGCGATGGCGGTCGACGGCGTCGTGCGGGTGGCGCGGGGCGGAGGCAAAGTCATGAGGCGGAATGTGCTGGTTGACTAGCCTTGCATTCTATCAGCGGCCTGTCCCGGCAGGCGGCGCGCGCGGTGGGCTATAGTCGGTGCTCTTCCGGCAACACGCATCGTTCCCGCATGAGTCTCGAATCCGTCCGCCATTTCCTGGCCGCCCACGCGCCCGACATCGCCATCATCGAACTCGTACACAGCACCGCCACCGTCGAACTGGCCGCGCAGCACCACGGCGTCGCGCCCGGCCAGATCGCGAAGACGCTGTCGCTGCGGGCGGGCGACCGCGAAGTGCTGGTCGTGACGCGCGGCGACGCCAGGCTGGACAACAAGAAGGCCAAGGCCGTGTTCGGCGGACGCGTGAAGATGCTGCCGGCCGACGAAGTGGTGGCCGTGACGGGGCATCCGGTGGGCGGCGTCTGCCCGTTCGGCCTGGCCACGCCGCTGCCGGTGTATTGCGACGTCTCGCTGCGGGCCTACGACGAAGTGCTGCCGGCGGCCGGGTCCACCCACAGCGCGGTGCGCATCGCGCCGCAGCGCCTGGCCGAACTGGTCGGCGCGCAATGGGTGGACGTCAGCCAGGAAGCGGCCTGAGGCGCGCCTACTTCAGGTCGGTGTGGATTTCCACGAAATCGCCGCGGAAGACGCCCAGCGATTCATAGACCAGCATGCCCTGGTGATCCAGCACCGAGCGCGTCACCTGGATGACCGGGGCGCCCGAGGTCAGGTCGAGCAGTCGGGCGGTGTCGAGGTCGGCCACGCTGGCGCGCACCGTCTGCTCGGCATGGCCGACGCCGCCCGGCAGGCGGGCGTCCAGGATCTTCAGCGGGATGGGCTTGGCCAGCACGTCGGCGCCGAAGGCGGCATAGACGTTCTTTTCGATGTAGGTATGGCCGATGCCGTAGGGAATGTGGTGGCGCAGCAGGCGCCGCTTGAGCGCCTGGTAGGACTCGCCCAGCGCGGCCCCGGTGTGCACCGAGGCGGGCGGATGCGTGCACTCGTGGCTCTCCAGCCATTCGACTTCGATGTCGGGTTGCGGCCCCGTCAGTTCGTCCCAGTTCATCGGGATGCGATACCAGATGTTGGACTGGGGACGCGCCAGCACGAAGGTGCCGCGGCCGCGGAAGCGGCCCACCAGCCCCTCGGCCTCGAGCATGCCCAGCGCGTGCCGCACCGTGACCCGGCCCACGTCGAACTCTTCCATCAGTTCGTCCAGCGACGGAATGCATTCGTTCAGCGGCCAGACGCCGTTCTCGATGCGCTGGCGGAACAGCGCGAAGAGCTGCGCGTACATCGGCAGCCCGCCGCGCGGGCCGGTGTTGGCGGCGCGCGCGGAGGTATCGGAAGTATCGGAAGCGTCGGTAGTGGGTCGTGCGGATGCCATGGAGCGAATCACCTGCGGCGGATGGCCAGTCTCGCGCCCGGGGCGCAAACGCATATTGTGCCGGGGCGCGGCGGGCGCTGGCAATCGAGCCGCTCCGGTCACGGCGCCAGCGCGATCACGTCCAGCGCATAGTGGGCGTTGCCGCCGGGCGCGCCGTTGGCATCCGCGACCCCCACCGCGATGCGGGCGGGCGGATCCTGCGGGAAGAACTCCATCCACGCCTGATGGAAGCCCTTGCGCTGGTCCAGGTCATGCAGATAAAGCGTGACCTTCACCACGTGCTGGAGCGTCGCCCCGGACGCGGCCAGCACCGCCTGGACGTTGCGCAGCGCCTGGCAGGCCTGTTCGTAGGGGTCGTCGGGCATGCGGTTGGTGGCCGGGTCGCGGCCGCGTATGGCCGACAGGAACAGGAAGCCTCCGGCCCGCACGCCAGGCACCATGCCGGCCATGCGGTCGGGCGCGTCCGGCGACTGCGGCATGCTCTGCCTATCCATTCAGGAACTCCCGGATGATGGCGGCGGCGCGGTCCGGCGCGTCGGTCTGCACCTGGTGGCCGGCTCCGGGCACCCATTCGATACGCGCGTCGGGCAGCATCTCGGCCAGCGCACGGCCGGTGGCGGGCACGGCGAAGGTATCTTCCTCGCCCCACAGGATCAGGGTGGGGATGCGGCGCGTCAGCGCGGGCAGCGCTTCCTGCCATTGGGTCTGGAGCTTGAGCACCGGGTCGTTGCGCACGAAGTCGATGCCCTGCGCCATGCGCTGGAAGGCCTCGTACGCGCCGGGCCGCGTGGCGGCGCGCTGGCGTTCGTCGATCAGCGCGTCGGTGATGCGCGACTTGTCGATGATCAGCGCTTCCAGCAGGCGCTTCATGCCGGCGCGCGAGCCATCATAGCCCATCAGCGCGTGCATGGCCTCGTTCGGCGCCTGTTTCAGGCCCAGCGAGCCGGCGATGGTGAGCGAGGACACGATGACCAGCTTCTCGACGCGGTCCGGATGCAGCATGGCGTAGTACGCGCCCGACCACGCGCCCTGCGAATTGCCCAGCACCGAGAACTTGTCCAGGCACAGCGCATCGACGAAATCCGCGGTGTGCGCCGCGCGGCTGATCAACCCGTAGGGCGTGGGCGCCTGGGTGTCCGTCAGCCCGAAGCCGCCGATGGAATCGGGCGCGACCACCCGGAAGTCCTTGCCCAGCAGCGGCAGCACGGGGCCCATGCCCGATGCGCCGGACGAGCCCGCGCCGCCGCCGTGCAGCGCCACCAGCGTGCGGCCCTGGTCGCCCGCTTCCGCGTAGTGCGTGCGCACGCCGTTGGCCAGTACCCAGCGCGAACGAATTGCCGTGTCATTCATGGTCGATGTCTCCAGTCGAAGAGGTGGACCCCGCCCATCGCGGGGCCCGCTTGCTCAGTTGCCGTGCCGCGGCAGCAGGCCACGGTCGCGGTAGGCCTGCACGTAGCGCAGTCCCAGGGTTCCGGCGAAGTTGCGGATCAGGAGCGGATGCACGCCCCACTCGTACAAGGTGGCCAGGTCGCGCTCGCGCAGGACGCGCCGTTCCTCGTCGTCCAGCCCGTGGCCGTCGAACGCGTCGCCGGCATCGGCCCGCAGCGCCGCCTGCAACGCCGGCTCCTTGTCGAAGCGGAACAGGTAGCGCTCCAGCGCATGGCGGTCGCGGTCCGCCCCGCCCGCCCGCGCGGGCAAGACCTCGCGCGTGTCCGTCTCGGGCAACAGCAGTTCGGTCACGCCTATTCCGGTCACCCAGGCCTGCACCGGCTCGTAGGCCGCCACCCGCGCGCCCGTGGCCCGGGCCGCGCCCGCGGCCAGCAGCCAGTTGCGGATCTCGGCCGCGCCGTTGCCTGCGCTGCTCACCACCTCGGCCGCGTTCCAGCCGGCGATCTCGTCGAAGCGGCCGGCGGCGAAGCCTTCCAGGAAGCGGCGGTCGAAATCGCGGTTGATGTGCCCGGTCTCGGGCATGCCGACCCAGTGGCTCAGGCCGCCGGTGCCGAGCACGGCCACGCGCGGCGCCCGTTCCTGCGCGCGCAGCACGTCGCCCAGCGCCCGGCCGAAAGCCAGGCAGCGGTCCAGGCGCGGCAGCGGTTCGATGGTGCAGTTCACGTACACCGGCAGCACCGGTGCGTCCCAGCCGGCCAGCAGCAATTGCAGCGGGCACGAGAAGCTGTGGTCCAGCGGCAGGCCGCGCGCGCCGGCCGCGTCGAAGCCGGCCGCCACCATGCCCGCGTGCACCGACTCGCCCAGGCCGGGCACGCCGGTGTAGTCCCGCTTGGGCACGCCGAATTCCCCGTGCCCCGGGAACGCCGCGCCGGTGCCGATGGCGAACACCGGCAGCGCGGCCTGGTCGAAGGTCAGGAAATGGTCGGTGGCGACGACCACGAGCACGTCGGGGCGCGCGGCCCGCAGCGAGGCGGACAGGGCCGAGAAGGCCTGGAACACCCGGTCGGCGCGCGCCAGGTCGTCCGGGTCGCCCTTGGGCGCGCGCATCATGGCGCCCGTATGGGCCGTGGCCGCGGCCCAGACGATTTCGCTCATGGTCAGCCTCCCGCGTCCAGATGGCGATGCAGGAAGTCCACGAAGCGCTCGTAGGTCAGTGCCGCGGCCTCGGGCGAATAACGCTCCAGCGTGCTGTCCATGTAGGCATGGCGCGCGCCGGGGTAGACGTGGAAGGAAATGGGCGCGGGCGCCCGCGCTTCCAGCGCTTCCTTCAACGCCAGGGTCTGGTCCATGGGAATGGCTTCGTCGGCGTCGCCGAAGTGCAGCTGCATGGGCGCCTGGATGCGCGGCGCCAGCGCGATGCGCGAGCGGTCGCGGCCGTCGGGCGCATAGGCGGCGGGCACCACCGGCAGCGCGTACAGCACCACCGAGCAGGCCAGGTCTTGCGTGTCGGCGGCCCAGGCCAGCACCGTGCCGCCGCCCAGGCAATAGCCCAGCGCGCCGACGCGGCCCACCCGGGGCTGCGTGCGCAGCCAGGCCAGCGCCGCCTGGCAATCGGGCACCACGACCTCGTCGCGCGCGGCGATGAAGGCCTTGCTGCGCCGTTCCTCGGCGGTGGTGTAGTCCTGCGGCGGCCGGCCGCCGATGCGGCTGTACGGGTCCACGGTCAGGACGATGAAACCCTCGGCCGCGAGCCGCCGCGTTTCCTCCTGGCGATGCTCGGTCACCCCCAGGTTCTCGGGCGCGCAGACCACCGCGCCCAGCACGTCGTCGCCGTCGGGCTCGGCCAGGTAGCCCCGCACCTGGTCGGCGCCGCTGGGAAAGGTCACCCAGCGGCCATGGCTGGTTCGCTTGTTCATGGATGCCTCCTTCAGGCCGCGACCTGGATGTCGAACAGGGATGCCTCGCCCTTGCGGCGCACCTCGACGTCGAGCAGCGTGGCGCAATGCGGGCAGGCGTGCTGGACGACCTCGAGGTCGTGGTGGATGCGCACGCGCGGGCCCAGGTCCTCGGGGGCGGCCAGGTGGTGGCGCGCGTAGTCCTTCCAGTTCTCCGCCGCCGGCGCGATGGCCGTGTCGCAGCTGTTGCAGACCAGGTAAGGCGTACCGGAGGCGCGCACGATGCGCGCCACGTCGCCGACGATGGCCACGGGTTCGGCCTGTCCGGTTTTCGGAAGCGCGGCCAGCGTCTTGCCGGCGGGCCATGCCAGCCGGCGCTGGCGGATCGCGGCGCGCGCGGCGCCGGTGGCGGCCTCGTCCAGCACACCGCCCTTGGTCACGACGCCGAAGATGTGTTCGGCCACCTGGGCCGAAAAGGCTCCGGCCGCGACATCGGCGGCCACGCTGTCGGCCGGCCGGCCCAGCGGATCGCCCCAGCCGCCGCCGGCCGTGGGATTGCATTCGTAGACGTCGTCCTTGCCGAACTCGAACTCCGGGGGCTTGGCGTTGAACTCCACTTCCTCGCCTTCCAGCCCGTCCATGCGGTCGGGAAACACGCCGTCGGCCAGCAACTGGCGGATGTTGCTGTGGCGCAGGAAGCGGCGATGGTTGCAGCCGCTGGGGTAGCCGCCGAACAGGCCGCGCGACGTGGGCGACTGGTAGCCGTGGCAGGCGACCAGCGACTCGACCTCGTCCACGCCGTGCAGCACGAAGGCCGCGCCCGCGGCCTGGCCGCCGACGTTGCGGCCGGCGCCCGAGCTGTCGGTGATGATGCGGCGGTACATGTACAGCACCGGCAGCTTCAGCTCGGTGGTCTCGACGTTGGGCGCGCGGCCGGCGGTGATGTTGCGCTGGCCCGAAACGCTCACGCCGTCGCGGTGCGCATAGGCGCCGCCGCCCGACAGCATCACTTCCAGGATGGGCGCGGTGGCCGGTTCGCCGTACTGGTTGCGGCCGTGGATGTGGAACAGGTCCGGTCCGCTGGCCGGCGACGACTGCGCCTCGGCCAGGTAGTCCGGATGCGTGGCCATCAGCTTGGAGATGACCTCGGTGGTGGTGACCTCGACCAGCCACATCGCGCCCAGCGGCCCCTGGCTGCACGGCGCGGGGAACTTGCACGAAACGATCGAGCCTTCGGTGGACAGCACTTCCAGCGGCCTCAGCAGGCCCTCGTTCCACGGCAGGTCATAGGCGATGACCGGCAGGATGCCGGCGTAGACCCCGGCCAGGAGGCCCGTGCGCGTCGCGTTGACGAAGCCCGGCGCCTGCGGGTCGGACCCGGTGTAATCGAACACGATGTGGTCGCCCTGCTTGCGCAGCTCGACGTGGATCTTGTAGATCTTGTTGTCGAAGCCGTCGTGGTCCAGGAAGGCCTGGGCGCGGAACACACCGTCGGGCAGTTCCTTCAGGCGCTTGCGCATCTTGGTCTCGGACAGGCTCATCATGCCGTCCATCACCGTCAGCACCGTGTCCACGCCGTACTTGGCGATGGTGTCCAGCAGGCTCTTCACGCCGATGTTGTTGGCCGCCATCAACCCCTTCAGATCCAGGCTGATATTGGTGGGCAGGCGCGACATGCCGGTGATGAAATTCAGCACGTCGCTGCGCAGCTCGCCGCGGTCGATGATCTTGACCGGCGGGATCAGCATGCCTTCCTGGCGGATGTCCTTGGCCATGGAGGCGAAGCTGCCCGGCACCATGCCGCCCACGTCCAGCTGGTGGGCGCAGGCGCCGGTCCAGCCGATGCGCTTGCCATCGACGAAGATGGGGGCCAGCACGCCCACGTCCGGGCAGTGCAGCGCGCCCTTGTGCGGGTGGTTGACGATGAACATGTCGCCCGGATTGATGCCGACCGAGTCCTCGCAGTCCTCGATCACGTGTTTGACCATCAGCGACAGCGAGGCCGCGTGGAAGGTCACCGTCTTGCCCATGGTGACCACTTCGCCGAAGGCGCGGTAAAGGCCGGTGTTGAAGTCGGTCGCTTCGTTCACCAGCGCCGACCCCGACACCGAGGCCAGCGTGGCCGCCTGTTCGTCGGTGATCGACAGCAGCCGGTGGCGGATCACCTCGAAGGTGATCGGGTCGACCTCCTTGGCCGTGTATTCGTAGACCTGATGCATGCTCGTCTCGATAGCGTTATTGGTTGCGCGCGATGGAAATCACGAAGTTGCCGTAGGGCTCCATTTCGACCGACTGGTCCGGGCCGACGACGATGGTGGTGTCGGGCCGCTCGATGATGCAGGGGCCCGCGATGGCATGGCCGGGGCCCACGTCCTCGCTGCGATAGATGTCGGCGCGGATGAAACCGTGGCCGTAGAAATAGACCTGGCGATCGGATACCGGCCGGTTCGAGCGGCCGGCGCCCTCGACCTGGCGCGCCGCCGGCTTGATGACCGGGGACGTGCCCTCGACCCGCACCACGGTGAACTCCACGCCCGAGCTGCGCAGCGCGGTGTTCTTGCCGTAGATGCGCTCGTACTGCGCCTCGAAGGCATCCACCAGCGCATCGACGTCGGCGGCCTGGAGCTGC
Source organism: Pigmentiphaga sp. YJ18 (assembly GCF_038066655.1). NCBI lineage: Bacteria > Pseudomonadati > Pseudomonadota > Betaproteobacteria > Burkholderiales > Alcaligenaceae > Pigmentiphaga > Pigmentiphaga sp. YJ18. The sequence continues at coordinate 800,051 of NZ_JBBUKU010000001.1, forward strand.
CCGGCCGGCACCTCGACGCCGATCTCGTGCACCTGCTGGCGGAAACGCATGCCGATGTAGCGGTGGATGGTGACGTCGTCGCCCAGCGCTTCGCGCGCGCGGGCCTCGATCTGGCCGAAACCCTCGTTCAGGGCCGCGATGTCGATGTGCTCGGACGCCCGCTTGAAGCGCGCCGGCGCGTGCTGGCCCACCGCCAGCGAGAACGAACGGTGGCGGTCGCCCGTGACCGTGCCGTAGGCCGAATGCGCTGGCCCGGTGTTGGGCACGACCACCTTGCCGATGCCGGCCACCTCGGCATACTGGTGCGCGTGCGTGGCGCCCGCTCCGCCGTAGGCCATCAGCACGAAGTCGCGCGGATCGTAGCCGGCGCGCAGCGTGACCCGGCGCAGCAGGTCCGCCATCTGGTTGTTGGCGACCTCGCGGATGCCCGCGGCCGCCTCTTCCACGCTCATGCCCAGCGGCTCGGCCACGTGCTTGCGCACGGCTTCGCGCGCGGCCTCGACGTCCAGCCCCATGCGCCCGCCCAGGAAGTAGCGCGGATCGATGATGCCCAGCACCACGTCGGCGTCGGTGATGGTCGGCTCGACGCCGCCGCGGCCGTAGCACGCCGGCCCGGGCGTGGAGCCCGCGCTTTCCGGGCCCACGGTCAGGTGGCCATCGCGCACGCGGGCGATGGAGCCCCCGCCCGCGCCGATGGCCGTGACCTTGATCGACGGCAGCGCCACGTGGAAGCGGCCGACTTCGCGCACGGTTTCCAGCAGCGGCTGGCCGTCCACGATCAGGCCGACGTCGAAGCTGGTGCCGCCCATGTCGGCCGTCAGCACGTTGCGGTAGCCCAGTAGGTCGCCCAGCTTCTGCGAGGCCAGCACGCCGCCGGCCGGACCCGAGGTCAGCAGGTTGGCGGCCTGGAACGCGGCCTCGGCCGCCGGCAGCACGCCTCCGCCCGATTCCATGATGGAGATCGGCCCCTTGAAGCCGAAGCGCCGGATCGCCCCTTCCAGCCCGTTGATGTAGCGATGGATGACCGGGCCCAGATAGGCGTTGATCGACGTGGTCGAGGTGCGCTCGTATTCGCCGATGATGGGCACCAGCAGCGAGGACGTCGTCACGAACAGCCCCGGCGCTTCTTCCTCCACCAGTTCGGCCAGGCGCTGCTCGTGCGCCGGATTGCGGAAGGACCACAGCAGGCTGATGGCGATGGCCTCGACGCCCGCCTCGCGCAGCTCGCGTATGGCCTGCCGCGCCGCCGCCTCGTCCAGCGGCACGATGACTTCGCCCTTGTAGTCCACGCGCTCGGCCACGCCCTTGATCAGGTCCGGCGGCACGATGGGCTCGGGCACGCGGCGCTTCGAGAAGTGCGAGATCTCGTGCGTGGGCATGCCGATCCAGCCGCCCATGGCGCGCTGGATGCGCAGCGTGTCCTCGAAACCGCGCGTGGTCAGCAGCCCCGTCTTCGCGCCCTTGCGCTCGATGAACGCGTTGGTCGCGGCGGTGGTGCCGTGCGAGAAGTATTTCAGTTCGGCCACCAGCCGGTCGGCCGGAATGCCCAGTTCCTCGGCCGCCAGTTTCATGGCGTCCAGCACGCCGCGCGTGCGGTCGTCGGGCGTGGTCAGTGCCTTGAAGATGCGCACGTCGCCGTCGTCGGACAGAAGAACGAGGTCGGTGAACGTCCCTCCGATATCCGTACCTATGTAAGACACGAGTCTTTCCTCCAGATGCCGCCCCAGCGGGCGATCGTTCCCCGGCACACGGCAGCCACGCGGCCGCGTCCGAATCTGGCGCTATTAGAACCCGAAAAACATTCTATGTATAGAACTATAGAATGTTAAAAGACTAGGTAATTACCCTTTTATAGCCGCACGCGGGCTCACTCCTTCTTCAGCAGGGACTTCAGCCGGTCCAGCCTTTCCTTGGCGCTGAGCCCCGGCGTGGCGTCGGCCACCTCGTCGGTCTCCAGCCCCATTTCCTTGATGAAGCGCGAAGGTTCGCGCGCGATGTCCTCGCGGCCGCGCTTGCGCTTCTTGCACCAGGTGACGTTCAGCGTGCGCCGCGCGCGCGTGATGCCGACATACATCAGGCGGCGTTCTTCCTGCACACGGGCTTCCAGCGATTCGGCCGCCTTGGCGGGGTCGCCTTCCTCGTCGTCCTTGCCCAGGTGGGGCAGCAGCCCTTCCTCGGTGCCGATCAGGAACACGTGCGGATACTCCAGGCCCTTGGAGGCGTGCAGCGTGGACATGCGCACCAGGTCGGGATCCTCGTCGTCGCTTTTCTCGAGCATGGTGATGAGCGCGATGTGCTGGACCAGGTCCATCAGGCTCATCTTGTCTTCCTCGGCCTTGCGCTTGAGCCAGCCCAGGAGGTCCAGCACCGTCTGCCAGCGGTTCTGCGCGCCACGTTCGTCGAAGTGGTCGTACAGGTAGCGCTCGTACTGGATGGCGCGCACCAGGTCGTCCAGGATCTCGGAGGCGCTCTCGCCCGACGGAGCGGCGTCGCCCTTGGCCGCGCCGGCGCGCCACTGCATGCGGTTGATGAACTCGCAGAACTCGCGCAGCGGCCCGAGCTGGCGCGGTTGCAGGCGCTGCTCCAGGCCGGTCTCGAATACTGCGGTGAACAGCGGGATCTCGCGCTCGCCCGCGTAGGTGCCCAGCACTTCCAGGGTCGACTGCCCCACGCCGCGCTTGGGCGTGGTGATGGCGCGGATGAACGCCGGATCGTCCTCGTCGTTGGCGATCAGGCGCAGGTAGGCCATGATGTCCCGCACTTCGGCCTTGTCGAAGAAACTCTGCCCGCCCGACACCATGTACGGGATCTTCAGGTTGCGCAGCGCCTGTTCGAGTATGCGGGCCTGGTGGTTGCTGCGGTAGAGGATGGCGAAGTCGCGCCAGTCGGCCTTCAGCTCGAAGCGCGCGGCGGAGATGCGCATGGCCACGGATTCGGCCTCGGACTCTTCGTCGTCCATGGGGATGACGCCGATCGGATCGCCCACGCCCAGGTCGGACCACAGCTTCTTGTCGAACAGCTTGGGGTTGTGGCCGATGACGCTGTTGGCCGCCGCCAGGATGCGCTGCATGGAACGGTAGTTCTGTTCGAGCTTGATGACGCGCAGGTTGGGATAGTCGGTGGTGAGCTTGGCCAGGTTCTCGATGGTCGCGCCGCGCCAGGCGTAGATGGCCTGGTCGTCGTCGCCCACCGCGGTCAGCATCGCGCGCGGTCCGGTCAGCAACTGCACCAGCCGGTACTGGCAGGCGTTGGTGTCCTGGTACTCGTCCACCAGCAGGTAGCGGATGCGCGACTGCCAGCGCTCGCGCGCCTCGTGGTCGGACTCCAGCAGCCGGGCCGGCAGGCGGATCAGGTCGTCGAAATCGACGGACTGGTAGGAACGCAGGGTGGCGTTGTAGCTGCGGTACACGCGCGCGGCGTCGCGCTCGCTGTCGGTGGTGGCCAGGCGTTCGGCCTGGTCCGGCTCGACCAGCGCGTTCTTCCACAGCGAGATGGCGTTCTGCACGGCGCGGATCAGGCCCTTGTCGGTCGTGGCGACCAGCTCCTGCACGATGCCCATGGCGTCATCCGCCGCCAGGATGGAGAACTGCGGCTTGAGTCCGACCTGCTTGGCTTCCTCGCGCAGCATCTTCACGCCCAGCGAGTGGAAGGTGCTGATGGTCAGGCCCTTGATGGCGTTGGGCGGGGCGACGGAGCCGACCCGCTCGGCCATCTCGCGCGCGGCCTTGTTGGTGAAGGTAAGCGCCGCCACGTTGCGCGCCGAATAGCCGCAGTCGCGCAGCAGATAGGCGATCTTCTGCGTGATGACGCGGGTCTTGCCGCTGCCCGCCCCGGCCAGCACCAGGCACGGGCCGTCCAGATAGCGCACGGCCTCGCGCTGCGCCGGGTTCATGCCGGCGTCGAGCGGCGGCAGCGCGTGCGATGCGCGCCCGTCGGGCTTGTTCAGCCGCGAGTCGGCGCGGTCCATGGCACGGGTCGCGGCGGAGGGGGAAGAGGCAGTCATACGGAAGCTTGGCTATCGATGGCGCGCGGCGGGCGGCCGCGCGGACGGTAATCGGGAGGCGGGCGTGGACGGCGGCCGGCGATCGCGCATCAGATCTCCAGCGGATCGACCTCGAGGTGCCAGCGCACCCGGGCGGTCGCCGCCAGGCCGGGCAGCACGCCGCCCCAGGCCCGCAGGAAACCCTGCAGCGCGGGACGGCTGTCGCTTTCCACCAGCAACTGGGCGCGTTCGACATTGGCCACGCGAACCACGCGCAGCGGTACAGGATCATAGAGCGTAATGCGCGACATATCCGCGGCCTGGGACGAATCGGTCCCATCGGTCCAGGCGCGGGCCTGCGCCAGGAAGGCCTGCGCCTGGGCCAGTTCGCGCGCCTCGGCGGTCAGCAGGGCCTGGTAGGCGAACGGCGGCAGGCCCGCCGATTCGCGTTCGCGCAGCGCATAGCGCGCGAAGCCCGCGTAGTCGTGGCGCACCAGCGCCTGGTACAGCGGCTGCTCGGGATAGCCGGTCTGGATGTAGACCTCGGCGGGCGTGCCCGCGCGTCCGGCGCGGCCCGCCACCTGCATCAATTGCGCGAACAGGCGCTCGGGCGCGCGAAAGTCGTGCGAGAACAGCATGGCGTCCGCATTGAGCACGCCGACGAAGCCCAGATTCTGGAAGTCGTGCCCCTTGGCCACCATCTGCGTGCCGACCAGGATGTCGATGTCGCCCGCGTGCATGCGGGCGAACAGTTCCTGGGCGCTGCCCTTGCGGCGAGTGCTGTCGGCATCGATGCGCGCGATGCGCGCGCCGGGGAAAAGCTCGCCCAGGTGTTCTTCCAGCCGCTGCGTGCCGCGGCCCATGGGCTGCAGGTCCTGGTTGCCGCAGTCCGGGCAGGCCATCGGCACCCGCTGCTGCCAGCCGCAATGATGGCAGCGCAGCTCGTGGCGCCCGGGGCCGCCCGGCATGCGCGGCGGCTGGCGATGCAGCACCATGTAGGCCGAGCAGCGCGGGCAGCCGCTGACCCAGCCGCAGGCATCGCAATGCAACACGGGCGCGTAGCCGCGCCGGTTCAGGAAGATCAGCGATTGCTCGCCCTTTTCCAGCCGCTGTGCCACCGCTTCCAGCAAGGGCGGGGCCAGGCCCTGCTGGAGCTTTACATTGCGGGTGTCGAGCAGCCGGATGCGCGGCGGTTCGGCGGCCAGGGCTCGCTGCGGCAGGGACAGCAGCAGGTAGCGGCCGGACTGGGCATGGTGCCAGGTCTCCAGCGACGGCGTGGCCGAGCCCAGGATCACCGGCACGCCGCGGTCGCGGGCGCGCCAGATCGCCAGGTCGCGGGCGGAATAGCGCAGTCCTTCCTGCTGCTTGTAGGAAGGGTCGTGCTCTTCGTCCACCACGATCAGGCCCAGATCGGGCAGCGGCGTGAACAGCGACAGCCGCGTCCCCAGCAGCACCCGGGCCTGCCCACGCACCGCCCGCAGCCAGGCCTCCAGCCGCTCGCCGTCGGCCAGTCCGCTGTGCAGCACGGCCACCCCGCCCGGTCCCGCGATGGCCTCCAGCCGCCGGCGGAACACCTGCTCCAATTGCGGCGTCAGGTTGATCTCGGGCACCAGCAGCATCACCTGCCGGCCCTCGCGCAGGACACGCTCGGCCACGCGCAGGTAGACCTCGGTCTTGCCGCTGCCGGTCACCCCATGCAGCAGGACGGGCTTGAAGCCCGACAGGCCCGACAACGCGTCCACCGCCTCCTGCTGCGACGCGTTCAGGGTGGGCAGGGAAATCGGCGGCGCCGGGAGCGTCGGCTCGGGGTTTTCAGGTACAGAGCCGTTTTCTTCGGAAGTAAGCGCCTGCTCTTCACTTTCCGCGGGGCTCTTCTTGCGCCGTGTCCGCTTGGGCTTGGCCGCGCGCGCAGCTTTCGCATCCAGCCGGGCCACCGGTCCGCCCGCCGCGCGCAAGCCCTGGTAGGCCGCCGGCTTGCGCAGGGGCCCGGGCAGCGCGGGCAACATGACCTCGCCCAGCGGACGTTGATAGTAATCGGCCGCAAAAGCCGCCAACTTCAGCCAATCATCGGGAAATGGAGGCAGATCATCCAGCATCTGCACCACGTCCTTGACCTGCTCGACCGCCACCGCCGGCGTTGCCGGGGTCTCGATGACGATGCCCACCATCTCCCGCCGGCCGAAGGAAACGATCAAGCGCTGTCCCACCCGCGCACCGGCGGGGGCGCGGTAGTCGAACAGTCCCGCCAGCGGCACGTCCAGCGCCACGCGCACCCAGGTCGTCCCTTCCTCCCTGCTTGGCGGCGGGACGAGGGACAGAGGGACGGACGGGGATGTGGACAACTGTCGAACTCCGGCGAAAGACCACGGCGTCACCGTCGCGGGAACTTAAAGTAAAACCTCTGAAACTTTGCTAACTCCACTATTCGACAGGGGATTTTTTTCGTGCCGAAACCTGTGGATAACTTTGGGGACAACCGGCGCACAAATAAGGTAATAGGACGTAGACGAAAAGTGCTTGCTTTGGGATCTAATGATACAGATTCACTAAAACCTAGAAAAATCAACTACTTAAAGCCTACAGCCGTAGTCCCATCGAGTTTGCAAGATATGTTCCCGGCCCATGCCCGAATGTGCATAAGTTGAATCCGCATGCCAGACAATACGGGTAAGCACTGGTATGCCCCGCCCCCGCGTGGCGGGAGCTTGTCCACACAGCCCCTAGGCGCCGGCGCGCGGCCCGCGGCGGTGCTGGTGGACGGCCTCGACCAGTACCTCGACCGCCTCGGGCGGCGTGAACTGCGAGATGCCGTGGCCCAGGTTGAAGACGTGGCCCGGCCCCGTACCGTAGCTGTCCAGCGTGCGCGCCACTTCGGCCCGGATGCGGTCGGCGCCGCCGAACAAGGTCATCGGATCCAGGTTGCCCTGCAAGGCGACGCGGTCCCCCACGGCGGCCCGCGCCTTGCCCAGGTTGACCGTCCAGTCCAGGCCGACGGCATCGCAGCCGGACGCGGCGATCTCTTCCAGCCACAGCCCGCCGCCCTTGGTGAACACGATGGCCGGCACCTGCCGGCCTTCATGCTGCCGCACCAGCCCGGCCAGGACCTGCCGGGTATAGGCCAGCGAGAACTCCTGGAACAGCCCGTCGGCCAGCACGCCCCCCCAGCTGTCGAAGATCATGACCGCCTGGGCACCCGCCTCGATCTGGGCATTCAGGTAGACGGCGACCGCCTGGGCGTTCACGCTCAGGATCCGGTGCATGAGATCGGGCCGGCTGTACATCATGGTCTTGACCGTGCGGTAGTCGCTGGACCCGGCGCCTTCCACCATGTAACAGGCCAGCGTCCACGGACTGCCGGAAAAACCGATCAGCGGCACGCGGCCGTGCAGGTCGCGCCGGATCTGCTTGACGGCGGCGAACACGTAGTCCAGCTCGGCCATGTCGGGCACGGCCAGGTTGGCCACGTCGGCCTCGGTGCGCAGCGGGCGCGCGAAGCGCGGCCCCTCGCCCGCGGCGAAGTCCAGGCCCAGGCCCATGGCGTCGGGCACGGTCAGGATGTCGGAAAACAGGATGGCGGCGTCCAGCGGAAAGCGCGCCAGCGGCTGCAGCGTGACCTCGGTCGCGTAATCGGGATTCTTGGCCAGGCCCAGGAAGGAGCCGGCGCGCGCGCGGGTGGCGTTGTACTCGGGCAGATAGCGGCCGGCCTGCCGCATCAGCCAGACCGGGGTGTATTCGGTTTCCTGGCGTGCGAGAGCCCGCAAAAAGACGTCATTCTGGAGTTTGGGCTCGGACACGGCGGACCTCGGCAAAGAGAAGCCTGGGATTTTACCTGGGTGGCGCTCAAGCGAACTTCATCAGCAGCAGCCCGATCACCAGCAGCCCCATGCCAGCCCAGCCGGCGGGCCGGATGCGTTGGCCGAACAGGGCCCGGCCGGCCAGCGCCGTGGCCAGGATGCCCAGCGCGCCCCAGGCGGCGTAGGCCACCGACAGCTCGATGCCCTGCACCGCCACGTACAGGCAGGCGAAGGCACCGAACACCAGGGTGATCGACAGCGCCCCGTACAACTTGCGGGTGAAGCCCCGCGACAGTTTCAGGAAAATGTTAGCCGCCACTTCCAGGCCCGCCGCGACCAGCAGCATGACCCCGTGGAACCAGGTGAAGGAATCCAGCATGGCGCCCCCTTACCGCGGGGCGGCAAGCGCGGGAACGGTGTCCTCGTCCGCGGCGGGTGTCATGCCGCGCTTGATCAGCAGGATGCCGCCCAGCACGGCGGCGATGCCGGCCGCCTTGGCGGGGCCGATGCTTTCACCGAACCAGGCCAGGCTGACCAGCGTGATCGCCACCAGCCCCACGCCTTCCCAGACGGCGTAGGCCAGGCCCACCGGCACGCGGGTCACGGCCAGCGACAGCGCGTAGTACGACGCGCCCAGCAGGACGAACATCGCGGCCAGGCCGCCCAGGTGTCCGTGGATACTGCTCCATTTCATGAAGCTGGTGCCGGCCACCTCGGCAACGATGGCGATGGCAAGAAAAAACCAATGTCGCATGATGCGCTCCTCGTTCTCATGGCTGTATTGCGGAATTGTTACCTTGCGAGCAACAATATTCCGGCCATGATGACGAAGGGCAGCAGCACCTTGGCGGCGGCCACGAGAACCTCGGCCGGGCGGAACGCGAACGCGGGGTTCGGCATCGCCGGCGGGGCGGCGGGGGTGAATCGATGGGTAATGGGCGTATTCATGATGCGCTTCCTTGAGTTGACGAGCGCGAGCAGCCATGCGGCTGGCGCGGCGGTCGTGCGTGATGGCGAGGTCTGGTTGCGTGCACGGCGGCACGGGCGTCCGGACGACGCTAACGATCCGGTGCGGGCAGGATCGAGGAAGCGCGGAAGACACGGGCAGGATGGCTGCGGAGAACCGGCCGGGCACCATGCGGGGCATGGACGGCGATTCGGGCATATCCTGCGGCGAACGTGGCAGGGCGCCTTGCGATCGGTCCGCGGAACAGCGGGCAGAACATGGGGTCGCTCCCTATGAAAAAGGATACTGATTGCGTATTCCAGTATAGGGTGTCATTGCTTCGATGCCTTGACTACATTGTTATCTATACTTGAACAATGGACCGCCTGACTCCCATACGCGCCTTCCTGGCTGTGGCCGACACCGGCAGCTTCACCGGCGCCGCCCGCAAGCTCGGCGTTTCCCGCTCGGCCATCACCGGCCACATCCAGGAACTGGAACGGCACCTGGGCACCCAGCTGCTCAATCGCACCACCCGGCGCGTCTGGCTCACGCGCGAAGGCCGCCGCTACGCCGAGCGCGCCGGCATGCTGCTCGAAGGGCTGGCCGAGCTGGACGCGGAGATCCAGACGCGCAGCGGCCGCGCCGAAGGCCACCTGCACGTGGAAATGGCCGAATCGGTCGCCAACGCGCGCGTCATCCCGCGGCTGCCGGAATTCGTCCAGGCGTATCCCGACATCTCGCTGCGCATCTCGCTGAACGAAGGCGTGGTCGATCCCACCGTCTCGGGCGCCGACATCGGCCTGCGCGTGGGTCCGCTGCGCGATTCGCCCCTGCGCTTCAAGCTGCTGGGCCGGGGCAACTACATCATGGCGGCCAGCCCCGCCTACCTGAAGCTGTACCACGCGCCGCGCCACCCGGACGAGCTGCGCCGGCACCGGCTGATCGAGTTCTGGGATCCGGACACCGGCCGTCCCTACGACTGGCAACTGGTCAAGGGCAAGCAGACCGTGAGCATGGCCGCCGAGGGCCGCCTGATCGTGGACAACACCCGCGCGGGCCTGACCTGCGCGCTGGCGGGGCTGGGCATCTACGAGGACCTGGACTTCCTGCTGGCGCAGTCGCTGGCGGAAAAGCGCCTGGTGCAGGTACTGCCCGACTGGAAGCGCCCGGGCCCGCCCATCGCGGTGCTGTACACCGCGCGCCGCCCGGTGCCGCCCCACATCAAGGCCTTCGTGGATTTCCTGGTGTCGGTGTTCGGGTCGGGGCGCGGCTAAGGCGCGCCACGGATCATTCCGGCACCAGGCCGATCTTCCGGGCCACCGCCTGCCATTGGACGAGATCGCTGCGCACGGTGGCGCCGAACTCCGCCGGCCCTTCGGGCAGGATCTCGAAACCGGACGCCACCAGGCCCGGGCGCACGCCCGGCTTGTCCAGCGCGCGCCGGATCGAGGCCGCCAGCTTGTCGATCACGGCCGGCGGCGTGCCGGCGGTGGTCATGACCCCGCCCCAGATGGTGGCCGAATAGGTGGGGAAACCCGATTCCTGCACGGTCGGCACGTCCTTGAGCAGGGACAGGCGCCGGCTTTCGGCCGTGGCGATGACGCGCACCCGTCCGCTCTGGATGAACGGCAGCGCCGAGATGATGGACGCGAACATGACCTGCACCTGGCCCGCTATGAGATCCGTGAGCGCCTGGCTGGCGCCCTTGTAGGGAACGTGGACCATCCGGATGTCGGAGACCTGCTTGAACAGTTCGGCCGCCATGTGGTGGGGCGTGCCGCTGCCCGGGGAGGCGTAGTTCAGGCGGTCGGGATGTTCGCCCGCATAGGCCACGAGTTCGCGCATGTTCTTCACCGGCAAGGCGTTGTTGACCACGATGACGATGGGCTGGTTGGCGATACGCATGACAGGAGCCAGGTCGCGGGCCACGTCGAAGGGGATGCTGCGCAACACGAACGGATTGATGGTCAGCGTGTTCGTGGCAAGCAGCAGCGTGTAGCCGTCCGGCGCCGCCTTGGCCACAAGGTCGGCGCCGATGTTGCCGCCGGCCCCCGGCTTGTTGTCGACGATGATCGGCTGGCCAAGGATGTCCGCCAGCGGCTGCGCGATGTCGCGCGCCAGTACGTCGTTGCCTCCGCCCGCGGTGAACGGCACGACGAAGCGCATCTGCCGGGTGGGATACGCATTGCCCTGCGCCCGGGCACCGCCCGGCAGTCCCCATGCCATCGCGGGCAGCGTGGCCAGGAGGGCACGCCTGTTGTGGTCCATAGCTGTCTCCTCTCGGACGGGACGCTCGTTTTTAGTCCCAATATACGGAATATAGTGACACTACAATCGTTTTTTTTCTATTTATTTTTTCGTATTTTGGGATTTTTACGGAACGAGGGACAAAAAACGCCGCCGCCCGGGGTGCGGGCGGGCTCCGGCCAAGGGGGTCAGTCCGCCCCGGTCCGGGGGGCGGCGATCTGGCGTATACCGGCTTTCAGGGATTGCAGCAGGCCTTCCTTGTCCAGCACCTCGTACCGCTCGGTGCGGAACACCATGACGAGGCCGGCGGGCATGTTCAGGGGATCCTGCTCGATGGGGGCCGCCACGCCCACGTTACCCTGGTCGAGTTCGCTGAAGGACACTGCGTGGCCCACCCGTTTGACGGCGGCCAGCGAGGCCCGGAACGCTTCCCACGATTCGCCCATGCCGGCCTGGGCGATGGCCTCGGCATGCGCCCCGTACAGCCGCTTCTGGCGGACCGGCGGCAGGCAGGCCAGCAGCACCTTGGAGCCCGCGCCCCGGAACAGTGGCATCACCCGGCCACGCCCGTAGCTCATGACCAGTTCCTGGTCACCGCTTTCGCGGTGCGTGACCACGACCTGATCCTCGTAGAAGACCGTCAGCAGCACATCGCATTCGTACCGCTTGCGCAGGACCTGCATAACCGGCAGGCTGGCCATCAGGATCGGATCCCGCTGCCGGATGCAGTAGTCGAGCTGGATGATGCGCGGCCCCAGCGCATACCCGCCCGCCGCGCGCGTCAGGAAGCCCGCGTCGCACAGTTCCTTCACGTAGCGATACGCGGTGCCGCGGCTGTAGCCGAGGGTCGACATGATCTCCTCGGCGGTCAGGACGGCATGTTCCGACGAGAAGGCGTCGAAAACGGCGAGCATACGTTTGAGACTGGACATGTCCGCGGATCCGGAGCGGTGGGGGATTGCGGAATGCTACCGCATGCCATCGGCGGCCAGCTGATGATGGCCGGGCAGCACCTGCACCGGCGCGCGCTGCCCCTGGGCCGCCGCGGCCAGGCGCAGGTCCAGCGCCAGCGCGCGCTTGTCCGCGGGCAGCCACTGGCGCTCGTGTCCCCACAGACTGGCCCCGTGCGTGAGTTCACACGGCTGCCAGTCCCCGTCCACGCTGCGTCCGCCCCAGCCGTATTCGATCATCAGCGGAGACGGCGTGCGGACGTAGAACGAAGTCATGAAGTCGTTGATGTGCCGGCCGAGCGTCACTGCCACGCGGTCCTGCTCGCACGATGCGATATCGTAGCCCTGCCCCACGTCGTCCAGTGAACACAGCTCCACCATCAGGTGATGGATGCCGTCGGAGTCAGCCTCGATCAGCGCCAGGCTGTGATGGCGTGAATTCAGGTGGAAGAAGTAGGCCTTGAAGGGCTCGCGCATGTAGTCGCTCAGTCGGAATCCCAGCAGGTCGCGATAGAACGGCACCAATGCGTCGACATGGCGCGCGTTCAAGACCACGTGCCCAAGGCCCAGGGAGCCGGTGCGAAAACCCGATATCGCGCGGCCCGGGCGAAACGGTTCACCGCCCCGGGCGGCGCCGTGGAAGACCTCCAGCCGATTGCCCGCGGGGTCGGACAGGGACAGCAGCCCCGTGACCTCCCTGCGCCGCGCCAGCGCTTCCGGTTCACGGACGAACGGCACCCGCGCGCGCTCCAGGCAGGCGCCCAACGCGTCCAGCGCCCCCGCATCGGCGACTTCCCAGCCGAAGAAATGCGGCCGGGCGGCGTCCGCGTCGAGCAGCAGGCGCTGGCGCCAGTCGTCCATGCGCAGCGCCAGGGTGTGGCGGCTCCTGTCGCCGATCTGCATGCCCAGCAGCCGTTGGGCGAAATCTTCCCACTCCGCCAACCGAGAAGTGCCCAGGCCCACGTATCCCAGAGATTGCAGCATTGCGCCGCTCCGTATCTTCAAAATCCCATAATACGTGAAAAACAAATTAATAATTCGGAAATTTTTTGCTCAAATAAGCATCTGTACTGTATATTGAGAAAAAATACGACACCAGGAGCAACCGATGGAGACACCTTCCGCCCCGGACGCGCGGCCGCCTGAAATCGGCAGCAGCCTGCCGACCTGCGGCTTCCGGACCAACTATCACGACGCCGGCAACGGGCCGGGCGTCCTGCTGATACACGGATCGGGTCCAGGCGTGACAGCCTGGGCCAACTGGCGCCTGACCATCCCCGTCCTGGCGCGGCAGGCGCGCGTCGTCGCCCCCGACATGGTCGGCTTCGGCTATACGGAATCGCCGCCCGGGGTGCAGTACCACTGGACCACCTGGGTGGGCCAGCTCATCGCGCTGCTGGACGCGCTGAAACTGGAACGGGTCTCGGTGGTGGGCAACTCGTTCGGCGGCGCACTGGCGCTCAAGCTGGCCGCCCGGCATCCCGGCCGCGTCGATCGCCTGGTGCTGATGGGACCGGTGGGCCTGCGGTTTCCCATCACCGACGGACTGGAGAAGGTGTGGGGGTATCAACCCTCGCCCGCCGCGATGCGCGAACTGCTGGACGTCTTCGTCCACGATCCGTCCTTCATCGACGACGACCTGGCGGCCATGCGCTACCGGGCCAGCATCCGCGACGACGTGCAGGCCCGGTTCGGCAGCATGTTCCCGCCGCCCCGGCAGCGGATCCTGGACGACATGGCCACGGACGAGGCCGTCCTGCGCACCATCCCGCACGAGACGCTCATCGTCCACGGGCGCGGCGACAAGGTGATCCCGATCGAGGCCTCGCGCCGGCTGGCCCAGGCCATGCCGCGCGCGCGCCTGGCCGAGATCGACCGCTGCGGCCACTGGGTGCAGATCGAACAGCCAGCGGCGTTCACCGCGCTGGTCGGGGAATTCCTGGCGCCACGCTGAAAGGAGACACCATGCGCAAACAGGATCTGCAGGGCCGCTGGACCCTCAGGCAATGGACGCAGGCCTATGACGACGGCCGCGTGACCCACCCCATGGGGCAGGCACCCCGGGGCTTCATCCAATATGACGACGACCGCATGTTCTGCATGATCGAGCGGGCGGACCGCCAGGCTTTCGCCACCGGCGGGCAGTGGAACGCCAGCGCCGAGGAAAAAGCGCGGGCCTACGAGAGCTTCATGAGCTATGCCGGTACCTACGAACTGGCCGGGGACGAAGTCCGGCAGCACGTCGACATGAGCCTGTTCCCGAACTGGGAGGGCGGCGTGCAGCGCCGCAAGGCGGCGATCGTCGACGGCCTGCTGCACCTGTCCGCGCGGCTGGAAGACGGCACGCCCGAGGCCCGTACCGCCAGCCTGGTGTGGGAACGCGCCGGCCGCGCCATCACTTCCTGAAGGACCCTTCATGAAAGACATTGCCAGCCTGATCCGCGACGCCTCGGTCCACAGCAGCCTGTACGCCGACCCGGCCATCTTCGACCGCGAGATGCAGACCATCTTCGGCCAGGGATGGGTCTATGTCGGCCACGCCTCGGAGATTCCGCGGCGGGGCGACTATGTACGGCGCACCATGGGACTCGAACCCGTGCTGTTGATCCGCGGCGCCGACGGCATCCACGTCGTGGCCAACCGCTGCGCCCATCGCGGCAACCTGCTCTGCCAGCCCGAGCGCGGCAACCGACGCACGCTGGCCTGCCAGTATCACGGCTGGATCTTCTCGCCCGACGGCGCGCTGCTCGATATGCCGCTGTCCAGTATCGAGCCGGATGAATCGCTGCACCTGAAGCGCGCACGCGTCGACAGCTACAACGGCTTCGTCTTCGCGACGTTCAACCCCTCGCCCATCCCCCTGCTGGAACATCTCGGCCACGCCGCGCGCGCGCTGGACCGGCAGGTGGACCTGTCGCCCGAAGGCGAGATCGAACTGCGCGGCCCGTGGATCAAGCACCTGTTCCGCGCCAACTGGAAGATGCTGTCCGAAAACGAGGCCGACGGCTATCACGTGGGCTTCGTGCACGACTCCTTCACGAAAAGCGTGGGCACCCCCGGCAAGTACGGCAACATCCTGTCCGGCGAAGAGGACCGCATCACGGCGGTGGTCCGCTACCTGGGCAACGGCCACACCGAGCTCGACTACGGCCCGACCTACGACCGGCCCATGACCTGGCTGGGCGTGGACGAGACGCGCTACCCGGACTACACGCGCGACATGGTCCGCCGTCACGGCGAATCGGCCGCGCGGGAAATCATGCGGGCCGGGCCGCCGCACACCTTCATCTTCCCCAACCTGTTCCTGGCCGAGACCTGTCTGGTCATGATCCAGCCCCTGGGCGTGGGCGAGACCGTCAACTGGCACACCCCGCTCTACCTGAAGGGCGCCCCCGAGGAACTGAACCGACGCATCATGCGTCAGGGCGAGGTCGCCCTGGGACCGTCGTCGTTCCTGACGGCGGACGACGCCATCATCGCGGAACGCCAGTGGCGCGCGCTGAAGGGTTCGCCGGCCTGGCTGGACCTGAGCCGCGGACTGTCCCGCGAAACGGCGACCGACGGCGGCGTGGTGGTGTCCCACTACACCGACGAGACACCCAACCGGGGCTTCTGGCGATGCTACCGGGACATCATGGCGGAAACCGCCCAGCCGACGCTCTAGAAGGACATGCCATGCAGACCCCCCTGTTGCCGATCGACGAACACCGGATGCTGGAGCGCTTCGTCCACGAGGAAGCCCGGTTGGCGGACGAATCGCGCTTCGACGAATGGGAAGCGCTCTGGGACGAAAACATCCGCTACTGGGTGCCCGTCGTCATCGACGGCCAGGAGCCGGATCCGGACAGCGACGTCTCCATCATCAACGACAACCGTTCCCGGCTGGCGACCCGCCTGCGGCAGCTGCGCACCGGCACCCGGCACAGCCAGGCGCCGCGTTCCATCCTGCGCAGGATGCTGTCCAACCTGACGGCCGACAAGGAAGAAAACGGCGACTATCGCGTCGCGGCCAACTTCGCCATCTACGAATACCAGGTGCAGTCGGTCAATCAGCTGAACGTCTGGCCGGGCCGGGTCGAATATGGGCTGCGGCTGGTGGACGGCCAGCTCAGGATGTTCCTGAAGAAGGTGTCCCTGGTCCACGCATCGGGCCCGCTGCCCAGCCTTTCCTTCCTGGTCTGACCATGGCCCACGCTCCGCTCTCGGCCATCGTCGGCCTGGGCTTCAGCCCCCTTTCCCGCGAGCCCGCCGGCTCCGTGCGCGCGCTGGCGGCCGCCGCCGTACGGGCCGCCACGGCGGACGCCGGCGTCGGCCCGGACCAGGTCGACGGCCTGCTGCTGAATCCCAGCGCCCTGGCCGATCCCGGCGTCCTGCCACCCAAGGTGCAGGACGACATGGGCCTGCGCACGCTGGGGATGCTGACCACGATCGAAGCCAAGGGTTCGTCGGTCCTCCAGATGGTGCAGTACGCCACGGCCGCCATCCACAGCGGCCTGGCATCGGTGGTCGCCTGCGTGTTCGCCGACGCGCCCATCGGCCCGGCGCGCGGCGGCGGGGCCTCCTTCAGCAACGAAGGCTCGCTGACCGGCATCGCCGGATGGGACGCCTCGTACGGCCTGTTCGGCCCGGTCGGGTCCTACGCGCTGGCCGCGAGCCGTTACATGGCCCTGCATGGCGCCGGCCCCGATCATCTGGGCGCCTACGTCCTGGCCTGCCGCCAATGGGCCGCGGGCAACCCCCTCGCCTTCCAGCGCACACCGCTCACGCTGGCCCAATACCACGCCTCGCGCACGATCGTCGAACCCTTCCACGTGCTGGACTGCGCCTATCCGGTCAACGGCGCGGCGGCCGTCATCGTGGCCGGCGCCGACCGCGCCGCCGACGCCGGCCGGCGGCCCGTATACGTCCACGGCATGGGACAGGGCCACGCCAGCGCCGATACGCCGCAGGGGCAGCACGACCTCGCCACCGCCGGCCAACTGGCCGGCCGCAAGGCCTATGCGATGGCGGGTGTCGGGCCGAGGGACGTCTCGATGTGCCAGTTCTACGATGCGTTCTCGTACTGCGCCCTGGCCGCGCTCGAGGACTACGGACTGTGCGGCCGGGGCGAAGCCGCCAGCATGGTACTGGACGGCACGACCGCGCCCGGCGGCGCGCTGCCGGTCAACACCGGCGGCGGCCAGTTGTCGAGCTACTACCTGCAAGGCATGACCCCGCTGAGCGAGGCCGTCATCCAGTGCCGCGGCGACGGTGGCGAGCGGCAGTGCGCGGCCAACGACATCGTGCTGGTCAACGGCTCGGGTGGCAGGCTGGAGTATCACGCCGCGCTGATCCTGAGCCCCCACCGCTCGCTCGCCTAGGACCCGCCATGCTGCTCGCTTCCGACCACTTCGAACGCTGTTTCCTGGACTTCATCGCCAGGCGCGAACTGCGCGTGCCGCGCCTGCGCGCCAGCGGCGAGATCCTGGGCTACGCGTCGCACGGCTACGGCGCGAACCCCGAAGACATCGAATGGATACCCGCCTGCGGCCGGGCGACCCTCCATTCCTATGCCGTCTACCGGCAGCAGTACCACCCGGACTTCCCGCCTCCCTACAACGTCGCGCACGTCGAACTGGCGGAAGGCCCGCGCCTGGTCAGCCGGATCGTCGCGGACGACGGCACGCCCCTCGAGATCGGCATGCCGCTGCGCGGACGCTTCGATCCGGCCGGACGCCTGGAGTTCATTCCCGACCCCACCCCGGCGGCATGACCGCCCCATTACGGAATCCTCGCTCATGACCGAGCCTTCGCCCGACACCTGTCCACCCCCGTCCCGCGCCGCCGGCGCACTGGACGGCGTGCGTATCCTGGATCTGAGCCGCGTGCTGGGCGGCCCCTACTGCACGATGATCCTGGGCGACCATGGCGCGGAAATCATCAAGGTGGAACCGCCGCAAGGCGACGACACGCGCGGCTGGGGCCCACCCTTTGCCGGCACGGACGCTGAACGCGGAGACGCCAGCTATTTCATCGGCGTCAATCGCAACAAACGATCGATGGTGCTGGACCTGTCGCGCGAATCGGGGCGGGCCGTGCTGCTGCGCCTGCTGGAGGACGCCGACGTCCTGGTCGAGAACTTCAAGCCCGGCACCATGGAAGCGTGGGGCCTGGGTTATGCAAGCGATCTCGCGCCGCGCTTCCCGCGCCTGATCCATTGCCGGGTGTCGGGCTTCGGGAGCCATGGCCCCCTGGGCAACCTGCCGGGGTACGACGCCGTGCTCCAGGCCATGAGCGGATTGATGAGCGTAAACGGTACGCCCGAGACCGGCCCGCTGCGCATAGGCACGCCCATCGTCGACCTGGCCACCGGACTCTACGCCACGATAGGCATCCTGATGGCCCTGCACGAACGCCGCCGCTCGGGCCTGGGCCAGTACGTGGACATGGCGCTGTACGACTGCGCCATGTCGCTGCTCCATCCCCACGCGGCCAACTATTTCCTGGACGGCAGCCGCCCACGCCTGACGGGCAACACGCACCCGAACGTCACGCCGTGCGACAAGTTCGCCACCCGCAGCGGCGAGATCTTCGTGGTCATCGGCACCGACCGGCAATTCCGCCGCCTGGTGGAACTGCTGGGCATACCGGACCTCGCGGCCGACCCGCGGTTCGCTACCAACAGCGACCGGTCGCGCAACCGCGCCGCGCTCTATCCCCTGCTTGCCGAAGCCCTGGCACAACACGACGGCGTGGCCCTGAGCCGGACCCTGCTGGCCGAAGGCCTGCCCATCGGCCCCGTCATGGGCATGGACGAAGCCCTGGGCGCGGACCACACGCACGCCCGGTCCATGGTCTACGAACACGACGGCTACAAGGGTCTGGGCACGCCCATCAAGCTGTCGCGCACCCCCGGCGGCCTGCGCCGGCCTCCGCCCGCGCTGGCCGAGCATGCGCGGGAAGTATTGCGCGAAGCCGGCTTCGCAGACGACGACATGGACGAGCTGGAACGCATCGGGGCGACAGCGCCCCGGCGCGCGCGCTGAACCCCTTTCCCTGGAGCATCGCATGACCCCACAGGACCACTGGCGCGAGGCCTGTCTTTCCAACGATCTTCCTGAAGCCGGCACGCTGGCCGTAACCCTGGACGAACAGGTCTTCTGCCTGTACCGGGTCGAGGGCGCCACCTACGCCACCGCCGACCGTTGCAGCCATGGCCGCGGCAGCCTGTCCGAAGGCGTCCTGGAAGAGCACACCATCGAGTGTCCATTCCACCAGGGCTGCTTCGACATCCGAACCGGCGCCCCCACGGCGCTGCCCTGCAACCGGCCCGTCAAGACCTACGCAACCCGCGAGGCAGACGGCATCGTCTGGCTGAACACTTGCCCGCGCGACATGGCCAGCCAGTCCTAGGGCCGGCTCATCGCGCCGCCGCCCGGCACGGAGCGATTCCGGCGCCGGTAGGGATCCGCCACGATCTCGTGCTTGCGCATCAGTTGCCAGAACGCCCTCCGGTTCTTGTGCGCCGCGCGGGCCGCCTGCGAGATGTTGCCCTGGTAGCGCAGCAGCATGTCGGAAATGTAGTGGCGCTCGAACTCGGTCACGATCCTGGCCTTGGCCGACTGGAACGGTTCGCGCGAGACGAAATTGGCATTTTCGTCTCGACCTGTGGATTCGGCTTCGTGGTCGTCTTGCGCCTCGGCCTCGTCCGGCGGCGCATCGGCGGCTGGGCAGGCCTCCGGCGGCTTGCCCGGCCCCGCAAGCAACACCAGGCGTGTCTTGAATTCTTCCCCGCACATCGGATAGCGCATGAAATCGTCCAGCCCAAGCGACAGCAAGTCCTGCAGCCCGGCGGCGCTCATTTCGCGCGCGAGCGCCAGGACGGGGGTCTGCAACGTGTCGCCGGCCACGGCCATCGCGGTGCGTGTCCATCCCAGGGTGGACAGGGTGACCGGCAGCAGACAGACGTCGTAGCGCTTGAGCGCCAGCGCCTGGCGCCGCAGCGCATCGGCGGATGCTGACGCGCCCACCGATGGCGCGTCCAGCTGCACGCCATGCAATGCAATGCGCTCGCGCGCATCCTTCCAGTCTTCCATCAGCTCGCGCATCCAGCCCGCATGCTCGGGCACCATCAATACGCCGCAATCGATCATTCCCCTCATGTCGCTGCCCCCAGATTGTCCGAGCCGCCAGACTAGGAGCCCGTGACGAAGGCCTCAATCAGAGAAACCAACAAGCGCGATTCTGCGTATCCAGTTGCCGCGAGCCGGGTCGTTAATGATCTCCGGACTACTCCGCCAGGTGCAGGCTCTCGACCGCCGAAGCCGCGATCTGCGCGTCGGTGAAGGGCGCATCGACCAGTTGCTTGCGCGACAGCAGCCCGACCTGGTCGTCATGATGGGGCGAGGCGGCATCGGGGGACTGGCCGTTGGCCGCCATCACCTTGGCCACGAGCTTGCCGCCGGTCCAGGTCACCGCGTGCATGTAGGCCGTTCCCGCGACGATGTCGCCGTAGCCCTCGGGGCCGAGCGGCGCCCCCTCCAGCGCATTGAGTATCCCCTGGTCTCCCGATCCGCCGTGCAGCGGAACGCGGCCCGCGGCGGTGGGCCGCGCCAGCATGCGCCCCCATGTCTCGTCGCCCTTCAGGCCATGGGTGCCCAGGTCGGCAACGGTGTCGGCCAGCGCCGCGAGCACGGCGGCCTGGACCGGGGCGCTGCCGGACAGGGTACGCACGCGCAGCGGATCGGCCGCGTCGTACGGCTGGGCGTACAGGTTCTCGATGGCACCCAGCCTGGGCCACAGTTCGCCGAACAGCAGGGCGCCGCGGCTGTCGGCGTTGTTGCGCCGGTCCCAGCGCGACAGCACGCCGCAGGCCGTTGCGGCGTCGCCCGTGGCGGTGGCGCATGCATCGGCGATGCCGTCCATCAAGGTTTCGGCCGCGTAGTTGCGGTTGCCGAAGACCACGTCCACAGCCTGCTCCATCGTTACCTTGCCCGCGGCCAGCATCTCGGCCACCAGGCGGTAAGACATCCGGGTGCGGCCATTGGGCTCGGCATCGGGCCG
Organism: Pigmentiphaga sp. YJ18; assembly: GCF_038066655.1. Classification (NCBI taxonomy): domain Bacteria; kingdom Pseudomonadati; phylum Pseudomonadota; class Betaproteobacteria; order Burkholderiales; family Alcaligenaceae; genus Pigmentiphaga; species Pigmentiphaga sp. YJ18. The sequence continues at coordinate 821,015 of NZ_JBBUKU010000001.1, forward strand.
GCCGAACAGGACCGAGTAGCGGTCGTGCCGCTCGCCGTGGATGGACAGGCTGTAGCTGTCGTTGGCGTTGTAGGCCACGCCCCGCGTGGCCAGCGCGGGAATCCGGTCCGCCGGCGCCAGCCGGGGGCGGCCGTGCTCGTCGCGCAGCAGGCATGCGCCGCGCGAACCGTCCAGCGCGGCGGGCACGCGGCCCGATGGCGTGGCTTCGACCGCGCAGGCGGCCAGGCCGGCGTCATCGATGTCCAGGATGGGCCCCGATTCGATGAACAACGCGTTGCCCGCGCTGTCGCCCGCCACGAGGTGGGCGGCAATGCCGCGATGCCCGCTCACGGCGCGCTGGAAATCGGCGGTGCTGCGGGCCTTCGCGACGAGCAGCATCTGGTCCAGACCACGCGCGTCGCCCGCGGCGGCATCGGTGATGGCATACCATCCGGCGGGCCGGCCCGGCGCGGCGGGCAGCCGGTACAGCGGACCCAGCGCGGTGTACGGCACCGCATAGGCCTGGGTCCGCGTGGACCCATCGGCCTGCCGCACGCCGATCTCGACCACGCGCCGCTCGATGGCGCGGGACACGCCGTCGACCACATAGGCGGGGCTCGCGCCGGGCCGCAGGTCGAGCCGCAGCGGCAGCCCGTAGGTCACCGTGGAAGGCGCCTCGATGCTCCAGGCGACCGCGTCGTTGAAGCCCGACAGGGGCAGCGGCACCCCCAGGAAGTCCGCGCCCATGACGTCGAGTTCACCGGGAATGGTCAGGTGCATCTGGTGCATCAGCAGCCAGTGGTCCTGCCAGTACGTATGCGGATTGGCCACCACGATGGCGGCGCCCGTGCCGGTGGCCTCGGCGCCATAGACCCAGGTGTTGCTGGCCATGCCCAGGCGGGGCGGCGCGGGCGCGGCGGCGGCCCGCGCCGGCTGGTCCAGGTCGTCCCACAGCGAGGCCGACGCGAAAGGCGCCGCCAGGAAGCTCCGGTTCAAGGTGCCGATCTGCATGACGGCGCGCAGCACGTCGGTGGCGACCATCGTCGGCGGGTGCAGTCCGCCGCACGCGGCGGGCTCCGCATGGTCGCGGACGTAGCGGTTGAAACCCGCGGCGTAGCCCTCGGCCAGCGCGCGGGCCTGCGGCGACAGCGCCTTCCAGGCCGTGTCCACGTCGTCCGCCGACAACTGCATGCGGTAGAAGAGATCGCTGTCCAGGTTGGGCAGCGGCAGGAAGCCCACCAGCGCCTTGCCATCCGCGCCGAAGCGGGCCGACCGCTCGCCGCGCAAGGTGATGACGCGATCGGACAGCGCGCACAGCTGGTCGCGCGCCACGGCATAGCCGTAGCCGTACCCCAGGCCGCCATGGTCGTTCGCCTTGACGTGCGGCACGCCGTACGTCGTCCAGCGCACCTGCGCATCGAAACGCGCCGCGGGCGGGGCGGGCGGCGAATCGTCGCCACCCCCGCATCCGGCGACCAGGCATGCCGCCACGCCCGCCCGCACCCACCGAGCCGGCGTCATGACGCCCTGCCCTGCTTGCGGGCGATGACCTGCATCTCGACATGCGCGCCGGGATAGGCGATGCCCGCGATCATGGCCGTGCCCGTGGGCTTGCAGGGCAGGTCGTCGGCCAGCACGCCGATGACCGGCTGGACGTGGGCCATGTCATCGATGATCAGCGTGTAGTTGACGATGTCCTCGAGGCGCGCGTCCGCCGCCTCCAGGTAGGAAGCGATGTTGCGCAGCATGAGGCGCGTCTGCGTCTCGACCGTCGGCGCCAGCTTCTGCGCGGTGTAGTCCATGCCTATGGTGCCCGACACGAAGACCCAGTCGTCGTCGAACATGGCGCGGCTATAGGGCGCGCGCGGAAAAGGCAGGGGAAAGTCCGCGATCTGCATGGTGGCTTGCTCCGTGGATGCCGTGATTGCTCAGTCGAGCTTGAAACCCAGCTTGCGAATGATGGGACCGTAGCGGTCCAGGTCGACCGCGATCTGCCGCCGCAGGGTCTCGGGATCGTTGCGCGGCGCCGGCTCGAAGCCGAACGCCAGCAGCTTGTCGACCACGTCGGGCTGCCTGACCGCCCACTCCACCGCCCCGGCCACGCGCTGCGCGATGCCGGCGGGCAGGCCGGAGGGCCCGACGATGGCGAACCAGACCGACATATCGATGCCCTTGAACCCCAGTTCGTCCAGCGTGGGCACATCGGGCAGGCCCGAGAAGCGCCGCGCCGAACTCACCGCCAGAAAGCGCGCGCGCCCGGACTTCACGAACTGCGCATAGGGCGCGATCCCGTCGAAGGCCGCATCGACGGTGCCCGCCATCAGCGCCTGCGCCACTTCCGCGCTGCCCTTGAACGGCACGCGCCTGGCCTGCGTGCCGGCCGCGTCGTTGAACGTGTCCACCAGGATCTGCGAGACGATGGCCGCTGCGCCGATATTCAGGTCGGCGCCGCCGGACTTGCCCCGTTCGACCAGGTCGGCCACGCTGGCCGGATCCTTGGGCTGGCTGCGCGCCACCACGGCGTTGGGGCCGACCACGGCCAGCGAGATCGGCGTGAAATCCTTCTTGGGATCGTAGGGAAGCTTCTCGTACAGCGCCGGATTGAGCACGAAGGTCTGGTCGATGGACCACAGCAGCGTGTAGCCGTCGGGCGGCGCGCGCAACACTTCCTGCACGCCGATCAGCGTATTGCCGCCGGCCTTGTTCTCGATGATGATGGGCTGTCCCAGCCGCTCCTGCACCTTGAGCGCGATCAGGCGGGCCGCGACATCAGCGCCCCCGCCCGCCACGAAGGGCACCACCAGCCGCACCGGCCGGACCGGCCAATCCGGCGCCGCCGCGGCGGCGGCCGATGCCGCCAATGCGCACCCCAGCGCGAAGCAGGCCCGCAGCAGGCGGCTGACATGCCGGACGTTCATCATTACACTCCGTCGAAAAGTTGCAGTGATGCTAACGTTCCGGCCCGAGGCCATGTATGCAGATCGAAACGCAAACTGTGCCGATCCCCATCGCGGGCCCGGTGATGCGGGAAGACGACCTCAACGCCATCCTGGCTCCCTCGGCGCCGGAGCCCGCCGGCCTGACCCTGTCCGACATCCTGAGCGAATCGCGCCGCAACGTCCCCTGGCCCAGCGGCGGGCACGTCACGCGGCTGCATACGCTGCCGTGGGAAGGCGCCAGCGCGCGGTACTTCGATTTCAGCCTGGACGACCGGCTGCGGGTACGGCTGGACCCCGACCGGGAACTGCTGCTGACCTTCTTCCTGGAAGGACACGTCAGCGGACACGTCGGCGATGAACACGGTCCCGAACTCGACTTCCGCCTGAACCGGATGCTGCTGCGCACGCCCAACCGCAATGGCGGCTACCTGATCGACATCCCGGGCGCCAGCACCCATCGCTTCGTGCAGTTCCGGCTGCGGCGCGACCTCTTGCCGCGCTGGCTCAAGGCCCTGGGCGTGCGGTTGCCGGCCACCCAGCTCGACGAGATGGTGGACCGCGACGACGGCCGCATCCTGTGCAACGCCGCCGTCACCCCGCCATTGCAGGGCTGCCTGGAACGCATACGCGGCGAACGCAGCGACCAGCCCGCCTTCGTGCCGCTCTTCCACGCGCGCGCCACCGAACTGCTGCTATGCGCGCTACAGGGGTTCGACGATCTGCTGCGCCCCGCCCGCTCGCCCTCGGCCGATGCCGCCTCGGTGCTGGCAAGGTTGCGCGAAGCCATCGCCGAGGCCCCCGCGTATCCGTGGACCATCACCGAACTCGCGCGCCGCGTCGGCTGCACGAGCGCGCGGCTCCAGCAGCACGTGCGCGATACCACCGGCCTGTCGGTCTACAACCTGCTGGTGGCCCAGCGGCTGGAACTTGCCGCCACGCTGCTGCGCGAGACCCGGCTGGGCGTCCAGGCGGTCGCGGCCGAAGCCGGCTGGCAATGCCACTCGCGCTTCACCGCCGTGTTCAGGGCACACTACGGCATGACGCCTCGTGCGTACCGGCTGCGGCTATGAATCGGGCGTGTCCTTTCGCGCCTGGCGCGGAAGCTCGTCGGCCGGCCATTGCCGCACCAGGAAGTCCGTCAGCTTTTCCACGGCCGGACTGCGGCCATTCCCGAGTTGCAGCATTCCCAAGGGAGGCAGCGCCAATAGCGAAGGGTCGGGCCACGCCACGTCTATCTCGACCACCCGGCCCGCGCGCTGCATCTGATGCGCCACGCTGCGTGGCATGAAGTCGAGCAGACCGTGCCGCTCTATGAGCGCAAACGACAACACGATGGAGCGGGTGTCGATCGGATAGAGCCGTGGCCGGTCACCCGTTGCCTCCCATATCTCGCTGAATATCTGGACGGTCTGTACGTCGGACGGGGGCTGGGCCCACGTCTGATCCACCAATGCCTCGATGCTGACCTGCCCCTTATTGGCCAAGGGATGGCCCGGGCCCGCCACGACGATCAGCCTGTCCGGCAGCAAGGGTTGGAAGCGGGCGTTCAAGGGCAGATTGGCCGGTTCGCGGCAGATGGCCAGGTCGACCCGGCCCTCCGACAGCAGCGCGGGAAGCCGCAGCGCTTCGGCCTCCTGGACACGCGTCACGATGTCGGGATTGGCATCGACAAAGCGCGGCAAAGTATCGACGACGATGGCGGACACGCCCGCGGAAATCGAACCGATACGTACGACCCCTCCACGGCTGTTGATGGTCGAAGCGACGGTGGCGGTGCCGACCTTGATGGCATCGAGCGCGGAACGCACGAGCGGTATGAGCGCACGGCCCTCGTCGGTGGGCGCCATGCCCCGGGTCTGGCGGAAGAAGAGCCGCACCCCCAGCAATTCCTCGATCTCCGCCAACGCGTGCGTCGTCGCGGGTTGGCTCAGCCCCACCGCATCGGCCGCCTTCTGCAGGCTGCCCAATTCGGCCACCGATGTAATGATCTGCAACTGCCGCAGCCTAGCCTTGCCCATCAGGCGATTGAACATCAGGTTCGCGGATATCATTTCAGAAGCTTGACAAGAACAGGAGGGAGAAGGCCATGCCCATGCGCCTCGGGGACATACGGCGCGTCGGCCGCACCGGCACGTGGATGATAGCGGGCGGCCTGCTGGCTCTGGCATCGTTCGCGGGCGCGGCCGCCTACCACCACCGGCAGCAAAGCCGGGCCGCCGCCCCCGTCACCCTGATTGTGCCCTACGCGGCCGGCGGATCGATGGACTTGTCGGCGCGGGAACTGGCCAGGCAGTTGTCCGACGCCCTGCGGCGGCAGGTGGTCCTCGAATTCATAGGCGGCGCGGGCGGCATATTGGCCGTGCAAAAGGTGCTGCACGCCAAACCCGATGGCAACACATACCTCTATGGGTCGGGCAATGCCGTACTGCTGTCGCCCTTGCAGATTCCCGGTGCCGGGTTCACGAGCCACGACCTGGTACCCGTCGCCCCGGTCAGCAGTTCGCACCTGACCTTGCTCGCCCGTGCGGACCTCCCGGCGCAAACGATGGACGAACTCATCGAACTCGCTCGCCAGGAGAAACGCCCCCTGATGATAGGCACGCCGGGCGCAAGCACGCTGCATCATTTGCTGGCGCTTTCCATGTCCGCGCGGCTGGGGGGCAATCTCCAGGCCGTCCCCTACGTCAAGACGTCGACCTTGCTGCAAGACCTGGGCGGCGGCCGCCTCGATCTGGCGATACTCGCGCTGCCCGCGGCAACCGGCGTCGACGCCGCGCGCGGCAGGATACTGGGACTGTTCAGTGCCAAGCGCTCTCCGTTGTTTCCAGGCATCCCCACCGTGAACGAGAACGCCTCGCTGCGCTTCTGGGTCGTCGACCCCTGGACCGGCATATTCGCCCAGCGTGGCACGCCGCCTCGGGAGATCGCGCACATCAAGCGTGCCATGGCGCGGGTGTTGACGTCGCCCGAGCTCTCGCGCGTACAGGCCGCACTGGGCGTGGTGTCGGCCGATCCCGAGAGCATCGATGGTTTCGATGCCTTGGTCGCCGCGGAAGCTCGGCGCTTCGCGGCGATGGTGAAGCACTAGGTTCCACGGCAAGCCATTCAAATCTTGAATGGACTGGCGGAATTTTGCATTAGACCTGCGCGTGCCCCTCCCTAAGAATGGCGCCGCATCCCGTCGAGGATGCGTGACCAATCAAAACCAAGGTGGAGGCACTCAATGAAAGCGAAGCGTTTGTCGCTCGCGGCGCTCTTGAGCTTGTCCCTCGTCGCATGCGGCGGTGGAGACGGTGGAAGCTCGGACAATACGCCGACCAATCCGGGAGACCCGCCCACGGCGGCGTTCGACCCACGGCTCACGAAGATCGATCCTTCGCTGGTCATCACTCCTACCGAAGCGCAGGGCTGGTTCGAGAAGAAGAACGGCTGGGGACCGACCTACACGGGCTCGCCCGCCTGGAAATCATTCATGGCGTTCCTCGAGGAACGCCTGGTGGAGTACGGCGCGCAGGGTCTGCACAAGCACAAGTTCCCCTACGAGCGCTGGTACACCTCCGAGTATCCGGACAAGTCGGGATGGTCGCTGGTCTCGGACGGCACGCCGGTCGAGGTCGCGTCCTATGCCACGCAATCCGGATCCACGGGGCCGATGGGCGTGACCGCCCCCATGGTGCTTTATGACATGACGCTGCCCGCCGCACAGCGGCCGCCCCTGAGCGCGCTGGCCGGCAAGATCGTCGTCGTCAAGCAGGCGCCGTTCACCGGTAGCGGCACCACGGGTGGATACACGGACTACGAGTTCCGTACCGATCCGGACACCTTCCTGGAGCCCGGAGTCTTCGTCGATCCGACCTATGAAGGCGGCTATCGCAACCGCAACCAGTTCGGCGCGATGGGCAGCGTGATCACGGGCGTGCTCAAGCCCTCCGGAGCGGTAGGCCACATCGCGGTGCTCGACATGCCTCCCGGTGCGGCGCAGGGCGGCCGCCAGCACGGCACGCCGTCGCGCTACGAGGTGCCGGGCCTCTTGCTCGACAAGAAGAACGGCGCCAAGGTGATCGAGGACGCGCGCGCCGGCAAGACCGCAACGCTCAAGCTCGATGCCAAGGTCGAGACCGATGCGACGGCCTTCCAGCTGATCGCGACGCTGCCCGGCCGCGACTACGGGACCGCCAAGGACAAGGCCGTCTTCATGGCCACGCACACCGATGGCCCCGGCCTCATCCAGGACTCCGGTGGGCTGGGCATCCTGGGCGTGATCAAGTATTTCTCGCAGATCCCGCAGTCCCAGCGGCCGATGAGCATCTACGTCTATCTCGATTGCCGCCACTTCGTGGCCGGCGCCGAACGGGGCGTGCCCTACGACTACATCCACGACAACCTGGAAACGCTGTCCAAGTACATCGTTGGCGGCGTCGCCATGGAGCATAGCGGCGGGGCGCAGATGCACGATGTGGGCGACCGCTACGAGCCGACTGGCCGCGCGATGACCACGTACATCAACACCTACGGCAACGACCTGTTGGTCGAGAAGGCCATCGAGGCGGTCAAGGGCGCGAACCTTCCACGGGCCCAGGTCAACGTGAATGACCGGCCCGGCGTGCATGGCCAGCCGCAGAACTCGTGGCTGGGCCGCAACTTCGCGACCTACCTCGACGAGTTCGGCGGACGCCCCGTCTGGCACGTAACGGGTGATTGGCCCAGCTCCGGCTATCAGGCCTTCTACCCCGGGATCAACCGCTTCCGGTCGGACGTCTTCATCGCGCAAGTGGAAACAGCCATCCAGCTCGTGGGAACGGTGATGACGAGCGATCTGGTGGCGCTGAATCCCGACTGGGGCAAGCTCGGCAGCGCCTTGATCAATCTCGAGGACGACGACTTCAAGAATCCCGGCTCGGCAACCGCGCAGCGCCAGGCACTGCAAGGCAAGCACAAGGAAATCTTCGATCTGGTGCGAGCGGGCACCTACGAGAAGGTTCCGGCGTTGCTGGATGCATTGTCCGCTGCCGTAACGGCGCAGCTGGTCGATGCCAGCGCCAAATCCGTCGACGAACTCATCTCCAGCGCGAAGTCTCGCGTGCCTGCCACCTAGTCGGCAGGCCCTCGCGCGGCGGCCGGGCGCGACATGCGCCGGCCGCCTGTTCCGTTCAGCCTCGAATACCAACCAGGAGTATCAGAGTGTCCAAACAAGCGGTTCTCCTCGCGGCCCTGGCGGCCGCATTCGCCGGTCCGCAGATCGCTCGGGCGGCTCAGGACTTTCCCAGCCGGCCGGTCACGATGGTCGTGCCCTTCGCGGCGGGCGGACCGACGGATGTCGTGGCGAGATCGCTGGCCGAAGCCATGCGCAAGCCCCTGGGGCAAACGGTGGTCGTGGAAAACCTTGGCGGTGCCGGCGGCACGCTGGGCACGGGCCGTGTCGCACGAGCCGCGGGCGACGGCTACACCCTGCTGCTCATGCACATCGGTTTCTCCACCGCTCCCGCGCTGTACCGCAAGCTGCAATACGATCCCATCAAGGACTTCGAGCCGATCGGCCTGGCGGTCGACGTGCCGATGACGATGATCGCCCGGCATGACTTTCCGGCCTCCAACTTCGGCGAATTCCTTTCGTACGTGAAGGCCCACAAGAAAACCTTGTCGATGGCCAACGCGGGCATCGGCTCCGCGTCGCACCTGTGCGGCCTGCTGTTCCTGAGCGCCATCGACGCCGACGTGCAGACCATCCCGTACAAGGGAACCGCTCCGGCCATGAACGACATGCTCGGCAAGCAGGTCGACTTTATGTGCGACCAGACGACCAACACGTCGGGCCAGATCAAGGCCGACAAGGTCAAGGCCTATGCCGTGACGGCCATGACGCGCGTCGCATCGCTGCCCAAGCTGCCGACGATGGACGAGGCCGGCCTCAAGGGCTTCGAGGTCGGCATCTGGCACGGCCTGTGGGCCCCCAGGAGCACGCCCAAGCCAATCATCGACAAACTCGTGAATGCAATGCAGGCTGCGCTGAGCGATCCAGCGTTCAAGCAGCGCATGACCGACCTGGGAGCCCAGGTCGAACCCGCCGAACGGGCCACGCCCCAGGCGCTGGATGCGCACGTCAAGGACGAAATCCAGAAATGGGGGCCCCTGATCAGGAAGGCCGGCATCTATGCGGATTGACGCGCAGCGGGGTTGGGCGGCTTGCCCAACCCCGCCGCCGGCTCATATCCTGCTACAAATTGGTTGTTACTTGGCCCGCCATGGCCCCGATTCTGCGGCAAACTGCACGGCTAGCAGTCTGGAGTTGGAGTCCAGCATGACCAAGCCAAGCCTACGTTCCACCGCATCGCTGATCCTCGTCACCACCGCCCTGTCGTGGGGCCTGCCGGTCCGCGCCGATGATTTGCGCGAATCCACGAGCGGGCGCGAGAGTTCCGTCGATACCTCATCCCGCTCCTATGGCGGCAACGGCTTGCGCCTGGGCGCGCGGACGCCGTCGTCCTCGGGCCTGGGGGGCAGCGGCCTGCATGCCTCGCTGGACACCGCGGCCACGAGCGGCCCGCAGGCCGGCGCCGGCAAGGCCGTCACGCCGCGGCCGGCCCTGGGTACCCGCACGACGAAGAAAGACGGGCGCTGACCGGCGCCTGCCCGCGCTAGGCCAGCGGCGCGACGCGCTGTTCGATCGCCCCGAAGACGCTGTTGCCCGCGCGGTCGAAGTGTTCGATACGCACCGTATCGCCGAATTTCAGGAACGGGGTCCGGGCCGCGCCCTGCCGGATGGTCTCCAGGGCCCGGCGTTCACCCAGGCAGCCCACGCCCACGGATTCGTCCTCGTTCGACACCGTACCCAGGCCCACCAGCGTTCCCGCCTCGAAGGCGCGCGTCTGCGCGACGTGGGCGATCAGGTCCCCATAGTGGAAGGCGACGTCGATACCGGTCTCGATGCTGCCCAGTTCCTCGCCGCGCACCCAGCATTTCATGGTGCCCGACACCAGCCCGCCCTGCCATAGCTCGCCCAGTTCGTCCGGGGTCACCGCGATGGGGCCCAGGCTGGACGCCGGCTTGCCGACCAGGAAGCCGAAGGTGCGCTTGAGTTCGCCCGGGATGATGGCGCGCAGCGACACGTCGTTGAGCAGCACGAACAGGCGGATGTGCTCGCACGCGCGCCTGGCGTCCACGCCCAGCGGCACGTCGCCGGTGATCGCGGCGATCTCGGCCTCGAAGTCGATGCCGTCGTCTTCCGAGGGCAGGCGCACGTCGTCGTTCCAGCCCATGAAGCCGTGCGAGATGCCCTGGTACATCAGCGGTTTCTGGAAGAAGTCGTCGGGCACCGATTCGCCGCGCGCCTGGCGGTTGCGCTGGATGTGGCTGGGATACGCCGCCCCGTCCAGGTACTGGTAGGCGCGCGGCAGCGGCGCGGCCAGCGTGTCCAGGTCCAGCGCGAAGGCGTTGGCGGCCCGGCCGGCGTTCAGGTCGTCGTACAGCGCCTGCAGGCGGGGGCTGGCGCGCTCCCAGTCGTCCAGCGCCGATTGCAGCGTGGGTGCGATGTCGGTCGCGCTCACCGCCGTGGCGAGGTCGCGGCTGACCACGAGCAATGCGCCGTCGCGCCCCGCGCGTTGCGATGCCAATTTCATTCCAGCTTCTCCAAGAGTGCGGCGCGCGGCCCCTTGCCCGCGCCACGATGATGTCCAGGGCCTAGGCGGGATTGCCGGATCGGAATCCGTCCCAGACCTCGTCGTAGTCCGGTTGCAGGTTGGGCGCGGCCAGCGCCTGCGCCGTCGGGCGGTACACGTGGCGGCTCTCGAACATGAAAGCCATGGTGTCTTCCAGGCGGCGCGGCGCCAGCGCCTCGGTGCTGGCCCGATCGAAGGTGGCGGCATCGGGGCCGTGCGGCAGCATGCAGTTGTGCAGGCTGATCCCGCCCGGCACGAAGCCCTCGGCCTTGGCGTCGTAGACGCCGCGCACCAGTCCCATCAGCTCGCTCATCACGTTGCGGTGGAACCAGGGCGGCCGGAAGGTGTCCTCCATGACCAGCCAGCGCGGCGGGAAGATCACGAAGTCGCAATTGGCGGTGCCGCCGATTTCCGACGGCGAGGTCAGCACGGTGTTGATGGACGGATCGGGGTGGTCGAAGGTGATGCTGCCCACGGCCATGAAATGCGCCAGGTCGTACTTGCACGGCGTCAGGTTGCCGTGCCAGGCCACCACGTCCAGCGGCGACGACGAACGCTCCAGTTCCCAGAAGCCGCCCAGGAACTTGCGCAGGATGCGCACGGGTCCGGTCGCGGGTTCGCAGGCGGCGACCGGCACCAGGAAGTCGCGCGGATTGGCCAGGCCGTTGGAACCCAGCGGCCCCAGTTCCGGCAGCCTGAAGGGCGCGCCGTAGTTTTCGCACAGGTAGCCCCGCGCCGCGCCGTCGGGCAGGTCGACACGGCAATGCACGCCGCGCGGCAGCAGCAGGATCTCCCCAGGCGCGACCCGCAGGCGGCCCATCTCGGTATGGACGTCGAGCACGCCCGACTGCGGCACCACCAGCATTTCGCCATCGGCGTTCATCAGGTAGCGGTCGCGCATGGACGCATTGGCGCGATAGACGTGGACGGCGGAACCGCTCTGGGCATCGGCGCCGCCGTTGCCCGCCACGGTCACGATGCCGTCGACGAAGTCCGTGCCCCGGGCCGGCTCCGGCCACGCATTCCACCGCAGCCGGTTGGCCGGCGCGGCCACGTCGGTGAACGGGGCGGTCAGCCAGCCCGGATGCGCGACCGCATGGGCCTTGCCATGCGCGGCGGAGGGCCGCAGCCGATAGGTCCAGGTGCGCAGGTTCACGGCACGAGGCGCCGTGAAGGCCGTGCCCGAGATCAGTTCCGCGTACAGGCCCTGCGCCACCCGCTGGGGCGAATTGCGGCCCACGGGCAGCACGCCCGGGCTGGCCTCGGTCGCGAACTCATTGCCGAATCCGCTCTGGTACTGCGGCTCCGCCGCGGCTGCCCTGTCCATCCTTGCCTGCTCCCTGTTCAGTTCGCGACGATGTTCGCCTGCTGGACGACCTTCTTCCAGCGCGTGATTTCCGACTCGATCATGGTGCGCATCTGCGCCGGGCTGCTGCCGCTGGGTTCGCTGCCGATGTCGTTGACGGCCTTGCGGAACGCCGGGTCCTGGAGCATGGCGGCCAGCGCGGCGTGCAGCCGGTCGACGATAGGGCCGGGCGTCTTCGCCGGCGCCGCGATGCCCAGCCACGAATACACCTGGAACCCGGGAACGGTATCGGCCGCCACGGGAGCGCCAGGCAGCAGCGGCCACGGCTTGGCGCTGGTGACGGCCAGCGCGCGCATCGTGCCCGCCTTGATCTGCGGCGCGGCCACCGTGGCGGTATCCACCAGCACGTTCACGTCGCCGGCCAGCACGGCCTGCACGGGCGCCGCGCCGCCGCGATACGGCACATGCAGCATCTGCACGCCGGCCGTGGCGGCCAGCAGTTCGCCGGTCAGGTGCTGGGTCGAGCCCACGCCCACCGAGGAAAAGGACACCGTGCCCGGTTTGGCGCGCGCCGTCGCCAGCAGGTCGGCCAGCGTGCGCGCCGGGTTGTCGGCCTTGACGCTGACCACGAACGGAAATGCGGTCACCGTGGAAATCGGCTGGAAATCCGCGACCGGATCGTAGGGCAGCGACTTGTTCACCGCGGCCGAGACGGTATGGCCGCCGGTCAGCATCACCAGCGTGTAGCCATCGGGCTCGGCCTTGGCCACGTAGCTGGACGCGACCACGCCGCCGGCGCCGCTCTTGATTTCCACCACCACCGGCTGGCCCAGCGCCGCCTGCAGGTGGCGGGCGACCAGCCGCGACACGGTGTCGGCATTGCCGCCGGCGCCGAAGCCGTGGATGAGCTGTATGGGCCGCTCGGGGTAGGCCGCGCCCGCCGCGCCGGCCAGTGCGGTCGCGAAAACCGCGCCGATGATCCGTTCGTACATGATGGGGTCTCCTCCTTGTTCTTGCGGTGCTTTCCATTGACCGGAAATTCCCGGTCGCACCGTGAAGGGCAATATATGATTGGCCGCAGGGGTAGACATCCGCATTTCCACTGAATGGACACGACTTATGGCAAGCGGCAGCACCACGGCGGAGCCGGGCAGCATCGAACGCGCAGTGCAGTTGTTGAAGCTGCTGGCCACGGCCGGCAAGCGGGGGCGGGCCCTCACGCAGCTGGCCGAGGCCACGGCGCTGCCGCATTCCACGGTGCACCGGTTGCTGCGCCGCCTCATGCACGAACACCTGGTCATCCAGAAGGAGTCGGACAAGTGGTACGCGCTGGGGCCGTTGGCCTTCGAGCTGGGACTCGCGGCCATGGCCGCCTACGACCTGCGCGAACATTGCCGCGCCAGCCTGGACCGGCTGGCCGAGGAGGTCGGGGATACGGTCTATCTGTCGGTGCGCAGCGGCAGCGAGTCGGTGTGCGAAGCGCGGCATGAAGGGCCGTCGCCGATCCGGGTCAACACGCTGTCCATAGGCAGCCGCCGGCCGCTGGGGCTGGGCGCGGGAGGGCTGGCCATCCTGGCCTTCCTGCCCGACGTCGAGCGCGAGGACATCATCGCGGCCGACGGCCGGCGCATCTGCGAGGAAGGCCGCCTGACCGAGGCCGACCTGCGCGCCGCCATCGAAGCGTGCCGGCGCCAGGGCCATTCGCTGATCCGCAACCGCGTCACCCTGGGCGTCACCGCGGCCGGCGTGCCCATACGCGACACGCTGGGCCGGCCCATTGCCGCCATCAGCGTGGCCGCCATCGACGACCGCATGCGGGAGGAACGCGTGGCCTCGCTGGCCCGCAGCCTGCACGAGCACGCCAGAGAGATCGAAGGCTCGCTGCGGGGCCGGCCGGCCTGAAACCGGGCGAGCCGGACGTCAGACCGGCACCACGCGAGGGGGCGGAGGGTTCGTGGATTCGCCCTCGACGTTCGCGCGTATGCGCGGCAAACCCTCCGCATGATGCGCGGCGATGAAGGCGATCAGGCCTTCGCGCACCAGGCAGCGCAGCTCGAACGCGTTGCCCGAGTTGGCGGCGCTGATCAGGAAGCGGACCTGCATGGCGCGATCGCTGGTATCGGTAACCTGCACCGCCGCCACCCGCGTATCCCACAGCGGCGAAGCCTTGCACAGCCGTTCGAACTCCTTGCGCACGGGCTCCAGCGGCACCGAGAAATCCAGCCACAGGAACACCGTGCCCAGCAGCGACGCGGTGCGGTGCGTCCAGTTCTCGAAGGGATTCTCGATGAACCACTGCAGGGGCACGATCATGCGCCGTTCGTCCCAGATGCGCACCACGACGAAGGTGCCGGTGATTTCCTCGACCCGGCCCCATTCGCCGTTGACGATGAGCACGTCGTCGATGCGTATCGGCTGGCTGAAGGCGATCTGCAACCCGGCAATGAAATTCCCCAGCACCGGCCGCGCCGCGATACCGGCGACCAGGCCCGCCACCCCGGCCGAGGCCAGCAGGCTGGCCCCCAGCTGACGCGCGCCCGGCAGCGTCAGCAGCACGAACGAAAGCCCCAGCAACAGCACGATGGCATGGGCGCTGCGAGCCAGCACGCGGGTCTGCGTCAGCTTGCGGCGCGCGAGCAGGTTGTCGGCCACGTCGTAGGGATTGAGGCGGATGGCCGCGTCGCTCAGCGACTTGATGCTGCTGTTGGCCAGCCAGGTCACGCACAGGATCAGCAGGACGGTGACGAAGTAGGACATGCCCCGGGTATAGGGCATGTCCTCCGGGGTGCCGGTCAGCACCACGCGCAGCGCCAGCAGCGCCACCACGAACTGGCTGGCGGTGCACGCGCCCACCACCACGGCATGGAGATAGGGACGTGGCGCCGTGATGCGCCGCAGGATCAGAAAGCCTATCCGGTGGATGACCAGCGCGACGACGATGGCCAGGACCATCGCGACCGCCAGTACGAACCAGGGGCGCAGCGCTTCGGGCAGGAAATCCAGGGGTAGGAATGCCAGCATGGATGCCTCGTCTGGGTCGAATCGGGCGCCATGCCAGCAAGTAGTGTGCCTACGTGTTACAGGCTTGCCTTCGCTTCCTGTTCGAGCAGGTTCATGAAGCGTTCGAGCAGCGGCGAGGCGGTCTCCGACCACAGCATGCCTATGGTCGTGGGAACTCCCGCGAACGACAGCGGCACCCGTCGCAGCAATCCCTGTCCCGCGAACAGCGCGATGACCTTCTCGGATGTCGCGAACAGGCAGTCCAGGCGCCGCGCGACATGGTAATTGGTCAGCACCGAGGCCGATTCGAGCACGACGCGCGGCAGCGGAAGATGTTCCTGCGCCAGCATGTTTTCCAGCATGCCGCGTATGGGCGATTCAGCCGGCGGAATGATCCAGGGATAGGCGCAGGCGTCGCGCCAGCTGACCGGCCTGCGCCGCCGCGCCAGCGGATGCGACGAAGGCGTGGCCACGCACAGGGTGTCCTCGTACAGCAGCCTCCGATTCAGGGAGCCGGCATAGCCGGTCGTTCCCAGGCGGCCGATGACGAGATCGAGCTTGCGTTCCCCCAGCAGCGGCAGCAGATGGTCCATGGTGCCTTCCAGGCTTTGCACCTCCAGGTCCAGACCGGCCTGCTGCACCCGCGCGAGCGTGCCCGGCAGCAGCACCGGGCCGAGCGCCGCCAGCACGCCTATGTGCAGGCGCCCCGCCCCGCCGCTGCGCTGGGCCTCGAGCTGGCCGTGCAGCCGCGCCATGTCAGTCAGCACGCGTTCCGCGTGGTGCATGACCAGCCGGCCGCTGTCCGTCAACGCCATCCTGCGCGTGGAACGTTCGAACAACGTGACGCCCAGCGTCGCCTCCAGGTCCTTCACCCACTTCGACAGCGCCGGCTGAGACAGGCCGCACAGATCCGCCGCGCGGCCGAAACTGCCGGTGCGGCCCAGCATGACCAGCATTTCGAGATGGCGGAATTTCAGCCGCCGGATCCATTGAACCGATGCTTCCTTATTCATATATTTTTTTGCATGAATCGAGCCTGATTTTTCACTGGTTGCCACAGGACGTCAATCCTAAGCTTGGCGCATCGACAGACTCTTTGCATGAGGACACGCCATGGCGGAAATCCTGGGCCTGGGCGCCACCCACTACCCCGGTTTCTGGATGCACGACGACGATATGTCGGTCATCCTGAAGCGGACGCTGAACGGCAAGCGCCTCGATCCCGCCTTGCAGGACACGCGCAACTGGCCCGAGGCCATGCGGGAAGAGTGGGGCGACGACGAGGGCGCCGCCGCTGCGGGCCGGCATCGCGCGCGCTGCTTTCGCGCCTTCGACGAACAGCGCCGCTTGCTGGACGCGTTCCAGCCCGACTTCATCCTGATGTTCGGCGACGACCAGTACGAGAACTTCACCGAGGACGTCGTGCCGCCGTTCTGCGTGTACCTGGCGGACACCATGGCGTCGCGGCCCTATGACGTGCCGGAATCCTCTCCCTTTCCCGGGCGCAACCAATGGAACGAGCCGAAGGCCGCCACCTTCCGGCACACCGGACATCCCCAGGGCGGACGCTACCTGCTGAACCGGCTGAACGAGGCCGGCCTGGCGCTGCCCTACGCCTACCGGCTCCGCTACGACCGGGGGCTGCCCCACGCCTTCATCAACACCCTGCTCTACCTGGACGCGGGCCGCCGCGGCTTCCCCCATCCGGTCGTGCCCTTCCACGTCAACTGCTATGGCGGCGACCTGATCCGCATGCACGGAGGGCTGGCCCCGCCCAGCGAGGCGGGCGCGGAACCGGATCCCGCCTCGCCTTCCCCCCGCCAGAGCTTCGAACTGGGCCGCGCCATCGCGCGTGCCCTGGCCGCCTCACCCTGGCGCGTGGCCATCGTCGCCTCGTCCAGCTGGTCGCACGCGTTCCTGACGCCGCGCCATGGCTGGCTGTATCCCGACCACGAGAGCGACCGGGCGCGCCTGGACGAACTCACCCGCGGCGGCTTTCGCCAATGGGACACGCTGACCACCGCCAGCCTGGAAGCCGCCGGCCAGCATGAACTGCTGAACTGGATCGTGCTGGCCGGCGCCATGACCGAACTGGGCCATCGCCCCCGCATCATCGACTACATCGAAACCTACGTCTTCAACGCCAACCGTTGCTTCGCAGTATTCGACCCGGCGTAGCACCGGATAAAAACACCAGGAGACCCGCCATGCGCCTGCCCCCCCATCACCTGCTGCGTCTCGCGACGCTGTCCCTGCTCCTGGCGGCGCCGGCCGCCCACGCGCAGCCGCCCGCCTATCCCGCCAAGCCGATCAAGATCGTCGTGCCCTTCCTGCCCGGCGGCACGGCCGACACGCTGATGCGCCTGATCGCCGCCAAGGCCTCGCCCATGCTGGGGCAGCAGGTCGTGGTCGAGAACCGCGCGGGTGCGGGCGGCAACATCGGCGCCGACGAAGTCGCGCGCGCGGCGGCCGACGGCTACACGCTGCTGTTCACGCCGCCGGGTCCGCTGGCCATCAACCCCTACGTCTTCCCCAACATGCCCTACGATGCGCGCACGGCGTTCAGGCCCATCAGCATCGTGGGCACCATGCCCAGCGTGCTGGTGGCGGGGCCCCGGGTCGAGGCCCGCGACCTGCCGGACCTGATCAGCCATGCCAGGGCCCATCCCGGCAAGATGACGTATGCCTCGCAAGGCTACGGCACGACGACGCAACTGCTGGGCGGACTGTTCGCGATCAAGGCCGGGCTCGAACTCGTGCACGTGCCCTACAAGGGAGCGCCACCCATTCTGGCGGACCTGCGCGCGGGCCGCGTGGACCTGGTGTTCTTCGATTCGGCCAATGCCCTGCCCCAGTTGGGGCAGAACGCGCCGCTGCGGGCGCTGGCGGTTACCAGCGAACAGCGCAGCGCGGCGCTGCCCGACGTGCCGACCCTGCGCGAGGCCGGCTTCCCCGACATGGTCACGACGGTATGGATGGGCCTGGCGGCGCCGGCGGGCACGCCCGATACCGTCGTCCAGGCCTGGCTGGACGTCCTGGGCAGGATCATGCGCATGCCCGAGCTGCGCAAGCGCTTCGAGGACCAGGGTGTGGAACCGCTGGCCAGCGGCCCGGACGACATGCGCCGGACCATAGAACGGGACGCCCGCCTGTGGAGCGACGTGATCCGCGTGACGGGCGCCTCGAACCGCTAGGAAACGCCGAAGGCTAGGGCTCGGCGCGCGGGGACGCCGCCTGCGCCCGCGCTTGCGGCACCGTCCTCCCGGCGCCCAGCCAGGCCAGCGCCGCCAGCAGCAGCACGCCCGCGCCGAACTCGCGCGAGGTGGAGACGATGTCGCCGCGCAGGGCCACGTCGTAGCCGGCCAGGATGGCGGGCACGCCCATGGCCAGGTACGACACCACGAACAGCACCGACAGCACGCCCGCGCGGCCGGTGGGCGGCAACGGCGCGATCACGTTGCGCAGCGCGCCCTGGAAACCCGTGCCGAAGCCCATGCCGGCGATCGCGGTGCCCACCATGAACAGCGCCACCGAATGCAGCGACAGCGAGACCAGCACGAGGACCATGCCCAGCATCAGGGCCAGCGCGCCCAGGCGCGACAGGAACCGCGCGGAACGATCGCGCAGCAGGACCACCGCGACGACGCCGCCGCCGGCCATGATGAACAGGGCCAGTCCGCCCAGCAGGCTGGACCCCGACCCCACCAGGCTGCGCAGCAGCGTGGGGCCGAGCGACGCATAGAAACCGCCCAGGCCCCATACGGCCACTACGGCGGGCGCCGCCAGCAGCAGCGGCATCCGGACTTCCGGCGGCAGCGCGAAGCTGGGCTTGAGCGAGGCCCAGGCCCCCGGCCGGCGCCGTGCGGTCTCGGCGATGAAGAAAACGCCCACCCCCTGCGCGATGAAGATCACGCCCAGGATCACGTAGATCAGGTGCGTGGGCGCGGGCAGGTACTGCACCATCAGTCCAGCCACGATGCCGCCCGTACCCGTGCCCAGCATGGGTGCCAGCGCATTGGCCAGCGCGCCGCGCGTCTTGTCGATGTCCAGCATGCCGGCCCCCACGGCCGCGATGGCGGCCCCGGCCGACAGCCCCTGGATGATGCGGCCCGCCAGCAGATCGGACAGCCCGCCGGCGGTGGCGAAGACCACCATGGCCGCGGCCTGCGCGAGCGCCGCGGCCATGAGCACCGGCCGCCGGCCGATATGATCCGACAGGCGGCCCGCCACCAGCAGCGCCACCAGCACGGCCAGGGCATAGCTGCCGAACACCACCGTCAGCATGGTGGTCGAGAAGCCCCATTGCTGCTGGTAGATTGCGTATAGCGGGGTCGGCGCCGCCGACCCCGCCAGGAACGCCAGTGTGATCGATGCCAGCAGATGGAAACTGAAGCGCGGCGACAGGCGCCCGGCCGCCGGGGGGCAGGCGGAAACGGAAGCAGGGGCGGCCTTGGGGCAAGCGCTGGTCATGGCGGGATCCGGGAACATTAAACAGACAGGTCTGTCTGATTTGCTTGAAGTGTACAGACCTGTCTGGTAATGTCAAGGCATGACCATGAATACGACAAAAAGCCCCGAAGCGCGCCGTTCCGCGCGCCAACGCCTGCTCGACGCCGCGGACGAGCTGTTCTACGAAGGGAGCATCCATACGGTCGGCATCGACCGGGTCATCGAGCGCGCCGGCGTGGCCAAGGCCTCGCTGTACGACACCTTCGGCAGCAAGGAAGCCCTGATCCAGGCCTACTTGCTGGCCCGCCACGAGGCACGCAAGCTGCGCATCGCCGACCGCCTGGCCGACTACCCCGGCCCGCGCGAGCGCCTGCTGGGCGTCTTCGACATCATGCGGGAAACCGCGTCGTCGCCCCGCTTCCGGGGCTGTCCGTTCAGCCGCGCGGCCGCCGAGGCGGCGCCCAGCGCCGGCATCCGGGAAGCCTGCGATACCGCCCGGAGCTGGCTGCGCGACCTGTTCACCAGCCTGGCCCGCGAGGCCGGCGCGGCCGCCCCCGAGGCCCTGGCCTGTCAGTTGATGCTGCTCTACGACGGCGCGTCGGTGTCGGCGCACGTGGACGACAACGCCAGCGCGGCCGCGGCCGCGCGCGCCACGGCCGAGCAGCTGGTCGAGCAGGCCTTCGCTGCGCGCTGAACCGCCCCTACGCCGGTTCCGCCAGCATCGGTTCCCCGGCATAGAAGCGCTTCAAATTCTCGACCACCATGTTCGACATGGCCGTCCGGGTCTCGTTGGTCCCGCTGGAGACGTGAGGCAGCAGAACCGTGTTGCGCAGTCCCGTGAGCCGGGACGACGCCAGCGGCTCGACTTCATACACATCGAGCGCCGCGCCCCGGATGGCTTCGTTCTCCAGCGCGGCGATCAGCGCCTGCTCGTCGACCACGCTGCCCCGTGCGACGTTGATCAGATAGCCTTGGGGTCCGAGCGCTTCCAGCACGCCGGCGTCGACCATGTGCCGGGTTTGCGCGCTGCCCGCAACGGCAAGGAAGAGATAGTCGCACCACGCGGCAAGCTCCCGCAGGCTGGCAACGCGTTCATGGGGACAACCCGGAACTTCGGAACGTGAGAAATATCGAATCTCCGCATCGAAGCCGGCAAGCCTTTTCGCGATGATCCTGCCTATCCTTCCCATGCCGGCGATACCCATGCGCTTGCCGCTTACCCTGTCGCCCAAATCGAATACCTTGCCCGTTTCCGCCCACAGGCCCGATCTCACGTAGTCATCCCCTTGCGGAATCTTGCGGCTGGCCGCGATCATCAGTCCGATGGCCAGGTCGGCGACACAGTCGTTCAGGACGTCGGGCGTATAGCCCACGCGTATTCCCCTGCGGCGCGCGGCGGCCAGATCGACCTTGTCCATCCCTACGCCAAAAATCGACATGACCTTCAGGCCCGGCAATCGATCGAGCATGGCGAGATCCACTCCGCGTATCGCCGACGAGACCAATCCGGAAATCTCCGAGGCATCGCCGGGCGCGTTCAAGGTCCTCAGGTCGAACTCGCGCTCGAGCGACTGCTGGAGAACCGCCGGTATCTTCGCGATGTTCAGAATGACGGGCTTGCTCATGGATGGCCTTCGTTGTGTGGACGGGGGTGCTTCGAGGATCGGGCGCGGCGATGGCCGCTACACGATGAAGCTGAGGTTCCCCATCAGGATCGTCGATTGGTTGATGTAGATCTTTCGCTCCCTGATCCGCCATGTGCCCTGGTGCCGGGCCAGCAGGTCGATGCGATGCCCGTACAGGCAATGGTCGTCGGCCTCGTTGCGGTTCCGGTTCACCATGAAATTGCACCGCGTCCGGACCAGCGCGGGTTCGGCCCCGGAATCGGTCTCGAGTATGCGCAGGTTGGTGAGATAGCGCGTCGTTCGCGAAGGCGGCTCTTCCGCCCAGTGCTGATGCGTGCGTATCTGCTGGACACGCTTGGTTATCGTCTCCTTTCCTTCATCGAACCAGCTGATGTCCAGCGGGCCCTCGAGGTATTCGGATGGCTGCGCTTTCCCCGACAGGTTGCGCAGGACGAACATGCGGTAGGTGATGTCCTCCGCCAGGGTGTCGAGCCACTCCTCGTACTTCCTGTCGGACAGGAGCTCGGCCTCCTTGTACAGAAACTCCGACACCTCGTGCAGTTGGAGCATGGCCTTCATGGCGTCTTGCATCACTTCGCTCCTGCGGTGGACCGCTTGAGAGGAAAGACGGCATCATGCTCGACCTCGACACGATGCATGAGCTGGTCCCAGGATCGGCCCTCCATGAACTCCTGCCAGCGCTTGAGCCAGATGAGCTGGTTCTGCTCGGTGATGGTGCGCCCGCACCAGACCGCCCCCGGCATGAGGTCGCAGGGTTCGGATTCCCCCAGGCCCTGGGCGTAGTTGAACGGGAGGCCCAGGCCCATGCCGCCCAGGCTCTGCCGGGTGGCTGATTCCCAGTTCTCGATGTCGTCCTGCTCGGTCATGCCGCCCGGGCCGGAATAGGTCATGTAGTAATGCCGGAAGATGTCCTTGATCTCGTCAGGCGCGTCGGCGTCGATCAGGTAGTAGCGCCACATCTCGGTCTCGGTGGCGCTGACCGGGTGGTGCACCACCAGCGTACGGGGCTGGTCCTCGTGGAACGACATGTTCGGGAAGATGGTTCCCTTGCCCTGGTAGTGGATGCCGCCCGCCCGCTTGCGCAGGTGTTCCCGCGCCATTGCCCGCAGATAGTTGCTGGCGGCCGGAAACTGCTGGAAGGTGTCCGGGCGGGGGAATTCCTCTTCGGGACGCGGCAGAAACCCCAGTCCCCCGTGGCCCAGATCGGGCCATCCGAAGGCCGCGTGGCCGGAGGGGCGTTCATCCCTGCGGCCATCCTTGCCGCTCGGATTGAGCTTGATCATGTTTGCCGAGTTGTGCGTTACCGCATGGGACGCATCGCCCACGAAGTTGGTCGCGGGGAACTTCCAGTTGCATCGCACCCGGAATTTCTGCACCCCGACCAGCAGCGTGCTGCCGCCGCTATCGCCGTTGCGGTGATCCAGCGCGGAATCGAGCCACTTCAGCATGCCCCCCAGATAGGCCTCGAGAGTGGGGGCCTGCTCGTCCCACGTCGCCCAGATCGTTCCCTTGTAGACGCGCACGCGCGCCGACTTGAGACCCCATTCCGCCTTGTCGAGGCGGCCCTCGTAGTGGACATCGAAGCCCGGCACGCCCGCCAGCTCGCCGGGCCGCGAGACCCGCTCTTCGTCGGTCGAGTAGGTCCAGCCGTGGTAGGGACAGGTGAAGGCGCGGGCCTTGCCTTCATCCACCCGGCATACCTTCATCCCCCGGTGCCGGCAGCTGTTGAGCAGGACGACGACCTTGTCCTGCCGGGTCCGCGTGACGATGACGGAGTCGGTCCCCATCTTCGACTGGATGAAGTCTTCCGGATTCGGGATCTGGCTCTCGTGGCCCACCAGCAGCCAGGCGCGGCCGAAGATCTGCCGCACTTCCTGGGCGAACAGATCATCGTCCACGAACATGCGGCGGTCCGCCGTTCCTGCGGCAACGTCTACACACCGAACATCGGCCATCACGGCACCTCCTCGAGAAAGACCCCATGCTTATTTGAATTCTGCTAGACAGAATCAAGTACCGTCTATCAGAATCAATTCTGCGGCCGGCGGCTTCGCCTGTCAACCGGGCGCGCGCATGCCGGCGAGGAGGTTCTCGAGACAACGGGAAGAGACGGGAAGCGAGGACCGGCGCGCGTGCGCCGGTCGGGCGCCGCTAGGAAGCGCAGGGCTTGCCCTTGGGACTGAACTCAAGGCGGATGGGATTTGAAGCGAGAGCCGCTTGATGCGCCTGCGGGTCTCCACCGAACAACACCGTCAGTTCCATGGCGCTGGCCAGGAGGGATCTCGCGTACTTGGCGATCGCCGCTTCGGTGAACCGGGTCACGGTCCCGGAAACGGTCATGGCGCCGCGCAGGGATCCGCCCGCGCCGAAAACAGGTGTTCCAAGTCCGGCGATTTCCGAATCGCGGCCACCGATGCTGACGAGCACCATCGCCTCCGGCGGCCGGGCCTTCCGGATCACCGGGTCGAACCTGAGCAGGGCCTTGCCCCCGGCGCCCGTTCCCAGCGGCGCGATGTCGCCCACGCGCACGTGGTCCCTGATGGATCGGTTGCTGTCCACCCGCGCCACGCAAATGCGTGTTTCGTCCGATTGCCTGACGTAGAAGGTGGCGCTTTCCCCGGTATCCGCGGCGAGTTTCTCGAGCAAGGGAGTGATATGGGTTTCGCTCTTGACCGACCCGAGGTACAGCCGGCCCCAGCGCGCGAGCGTCGGTCCGGGCTGGTACGTCCCGTTGTCGAGGCGAAGGACGCAGCCGTGCTCGATCAGCGTCGAGAGCAGACGCAGGATGGTGCTCTTGTAGAAGCCGGTCCGCAAGGACAGGTCGTGCAGCGTCATGGGCGAACCGTCGTCCGCAAAGGCATTCAGTATGCGGATGGCGCGGTCGACGGAAGCAACGATTTCATTGTTCATGGAGGAAATGGTAAGGATTCTGCTACACAGAATCAACTTCTATTTTTTGTTGACACGCCTATTCCGCGAATTCATCATCGTTTCACCACGCCATCCAGAGGCCGCGATGAAAATCCTGAAAATCTCTGCCCATGCCCTGTCTGCCTTCCTCTTCTGTACGGGCGCGCATGCGCAGGGCGAAGCTTATCCGAACCATCCGATCCGCTTCATCGTGCCCTATGCGCCCGGCGCCGGTTCCGACACCTTCGCCAGATTGATCGCCGACAAACTGGGCAAGCGCCTGGGCCAGACCGTCTTCGTCGACAACCGCCCCGGCAGTTCGGGCAACATCGGGGCCGATGCCGTCTTTCGCGCGGCTCCCGATGGCTATACGCTGCTCTTCACCGCGCCCGGACCGCTGGTGACCAGCCAGGCCCTGTATTCGAAGCTCACGTTCGTGCCGGACGAATTCGTTCCGATATCGGTCATCGCCACGAGTCCGAGCACGCTGGTGGCCAATCCCAAATCCGGGCTCAAGAACCTGCAGGACTTGCTGACGGCCGCCCGAGCAAGGCCGGACAAGCTCAACTATTCGTCAGGCGGCACCGGCTCAACCCCGCACCTGGCCGCGGAAATGTTCAAGCAACTGGCCAAGGTCAAGATCTTCCAGATTCCCTATTCCGGCAGCGGTCCGGCACTCGCGGCGGTGGTCTCGGGCGAAACCGACATTGCCTTCGTGGATCTCGGCTCGGTGCTGCCCTTTGTACGCAAGGGCCAGCTGATCGCGCTCGGCGTTGGCAGCGAGTCGCGTAAAGCCGGGCTGCCGGACGTGCCCGCGATCGGCGAAGTCATCCCGGGATTCGTGTCGATGACCTGGTTCGGCATGGCGGCTCCGCCCAAGACGCCCGAACACATCGTCAACAAGCTGTCCGCGGTGGTCAACGAGATTCTGAAGGAACCCGACACGATGACGCGGCTGTCGCAGATGAATGCGGACCCGATCGGCGGGACGCCGGCCGACATGGCGAAGTTCATCAAGCAGGAGCGCGAGCGCTGGAGCACCGTCATCCGGAATACCGGCACCAAGCTCGACTGAACCCCGTCCACCCGCAGGCCCCGCATGCCATACAGCATCCGCAACGGCGTCAGCATCCACTACGAAGTCTCCGGCGAGGGCCCCCCCATGGTCCTCATCCACGCCAACCCTTTCGACCGCCGGCTCTGGCTCTACCAGGTGGCGCACTTCTCCACCTGGTTCAAGGTCGTCTCGATCGACATCCGGGGCTATGGGCGGTCGGACAAGCCGGCGGGCGAATTCTCCATCCTCGACATGGCCGAAGACGTGCTGGGCGTGTGCGAGGACCTGGAGATCGATCAGGCCGTGCTGATGGGTGCCAGCGTGGGATCGGGCATCGCGCTGATGCTCGGCCTCGAGCGGCCCGGGTTGTTCCGGGCCATGGTGCTGGTCGGCGGCGGCAGCGGCGGCATGAACTTCGATCGCCGTATCCACGGCTACGGCGACCTGGGCGTGGCCCGCTACCATCGCGAGCACCTGCACGACCTGGTCGCTCCGCAGTTCGCCAGCTCCAGGCTCGGCGCCTATCTGCTGGACAGGTTTGCCGAAGTGGGCCCGTCCCTGTCCGGGGCGGCCATCGCGCAGATCTTCCGGGCGCGGGCGGCATTGGACATGAGCGCCCGCCTGCCATCGCTGGCCGTCCCCACCCTGGTGGTCAATGGCGAATTCGACATCTCGCTCGAAGACGGGCGCAGAACCGCCGGCCTCATACCCAATGCCGTCCACCGCATCCTGCCCGGAACGGGACACGCATGCTGCATCGAGGACCCGGCGGGGTTCGACGAGATCGTTGTTGCCTTCCTTCGAGCCAGGCAGTTGCTGGCATAGCGCTGCCGCGCCGCCAGCCGTGCTCGCGCGGCGAATCAGCCACCTGCCCCGCGCCCGGGCAATGCCGGCACCGGCCTGAGATCCGCCAGCAGCCCGGCAACCCGGATGGCATCGTAGTCCGCCCCTTCCGCCGCGACGACCTGCATGCCCAGGGGCAGGCCTTGGCGCGACAGTCCCAATGGCGCGGCCGTGGCCGGCAGGTAGCACATGCCGATCAATCCCGGCCAGAACTCCTGGTCGTAGTAGTCGACGAGCCGTCCGTCCACCTCGAGTTGCCGGGTTTCCGGCGTACCGCTCCGGTAGATGGGAAAAGGATCGCGCAGCGTGGCCGGACAGATGAGGATGTCCCATTCCTCGAAGAACCGGGACCATGCCGCCCGCAGCCGATTGCGCCATTCGTCGTGCAGGGACCATTCGCGATGCGTCATCAGCGCGGCCTTCGCGTGCCGGTAGGCCACCGGATGGCCGCCCGGCCCCGCTTCCACGGCTCGGACATGCTCGGACCACTTGTCGGCGGACTTGCCAGTCGCCACCGCGGCGACGCGCAAGGCGCCGTAGACCTCGCGCGCCTTGGCCGTATCGAAGAAGGGCTGGAATAGCGTCACCGACTTGCAGGCCGGGGCCAGGTCATCGGCCAGCGCCGCAAGCTGGCTCGTGATCTCTTCGCTCGTCCTGACGGCCGGATCGCCGCACCATACGGCCACGCGGTAGCCTTTCAGGCTGGCGGCGCGCGGCGCTTCCAGGACGAAGCGGCGCGGCCCGGCCTGGGGGACGGCCAGCGCTCGCAGCAGCACCTCGAGGTCGCCGGTGTTCGTCGCCATCGGGCCCGCCGTTCCGATATCCGACGGGGACACCTGGCCATTGAACGCATCCCCCAGTCCCGATATCGCACCCCAGGTCGGCTTGTGGCCGTAGACGCCGCAGAACGACGCCGGGACGCGGATCGATCCCGCACGATCGTTGCCGAGTTCGAGCGGGGTCAGGCCCGCGGCCAGGGCAGCCGCCGACCCTCCGGACGAGCCCCCCGGCGAATGGCCGTGCCGCCACGGATTGTGGGTCTCGCCATACACGTCGTTGCTCGATTGCCAGTCGCCGCACATCAGCGGCACGTTGCTCTTGCCCAGGATGATCGCGCCGGCCCGCTTCAGGTTGCGGATCGTCACGGAATCCTCGACGGCCGGGATGCCCGCGCGGCTGGCCTCGCCCATGCAGGTAGGCAGCCCTTGCACGAAGAACGACTCTTTCACGGTCATCGGTACGCCGTGCAGCGGACCGCCGGCGTCCCCGCGCGCCAGGTCGACGTCGGCCTGCCTCGCGCAGGCCAGCGCACGTTCGAAATCGCGCACGGGCACCGCATTGACGGGCCCATCGTGGCGCTCGATCCGGTCGATGAAATATCGCGTCGCCTCTTCGGCGGAAAGCCGCCGCGCACGTATCAGCGCCGCCAGTTCGGCCGCCGCGAGCGCATGCAACGGAACGTCGGTCGATGGGGAAGGCCGCATGCCTACTCTCCCTTGGCGATGTGATTGTCCCGGATCAGCTTGGCCCAGCGCCGCGCATCCGCATGCAGCACGGCCTTGAACTCGGCGGGCGGCATGCCGGAAACCGTCATGTCGAACTGGCCGATGCGGGCGCGTACTTCCGGCTCCTGCAGGATCCCGGCCAACGTGCGATGGACGGCGTCCACGATCGCTCCGGAAGTCCCCGCGGGCGCCAGCAGGCCATACCAGCCCTCGCCCTGGACGACTTGCCCATAGCCCTGCTCGACCGCGGTCGGCACGTCCGGAAGCAGCGCCGAACGGGTCTTGCCGAACAACGCAATGGACCGGATGCGGCCCGCCTGGATCTCGGGATACTGCGGGATCACGGCATCGAACATCATGTCGATCTGGCCCGACACCAGGTCCGTCAGCGCCTGCGTGGACAGCTTGTAGGGAACGAAGCCGGGCGCAATGCCGGCCTGCTGCGCGAACAGTACCGAGTAGAGATAGGTCAGGCTGAACTGATTGCCGGCCGTTGCGTAGTGCAGCGGCCGGCCGCGCGTCTTCGCGAATTCGACCAGCTCGGCAAGATTGTGGATCGGCAGCGATGCGTTGACGGCCAGCGATATCGCCAGGGTGCTGATCTGGGTAACGGGCTCGAAGCGATCCAGCAATGAAAGATCCTGGCCGTTGATGGCCGGACTGATCGCCAGGGCACCCATCTGGGTGAACAGGAACGTGTAGCCATCCGGGGCCATCGAGGCAACATGGTTCACCGCGACCAGCCCGCCGCCTCCCGGCTTGTTCAGCACGACGACCGGCTGGCCCATTTCCTCGGTCATGCGCTTGGCCAGCAGGCGCATGAGGACGTCCATGGAGCCCCCCGGCGCGCTGGACGTCACGATCTGGATCTGTCTTGTCGGGTAAGGAGTGGCCGCCGCGGCGAGCAAAGGCAGGAGCGACATCCACAACGCGACAAGCTGTCGTCGAAATCTCATGGCCATGTTCCATCTGAAGGAGAACGTAGGGTCATGGTAGAGAACTCGGCGATCACCGAATAATGAAAATATATCGCTGCGTGAGTCGGTTCTGGAATTACGATGCGACCATTGCCCGCGTCGAGTCCCCGCCATGAAAACCCTGGTCCACCTGCGATTCCGCCATTTGCAGGCAGTCGCCAGACTGCATGAAACCCGCAATGTCCATCGGGCGGCCGAGCAGTTGTTCCTGACTCAGTCGGCGGTCAGCAAGCTGCTGCGCGAAGTGGAGGAACTTATCGGCAGCCCGCTGTTCCTGCGCAGTAGCCAGGGCCTTCGGCCCACCGAAGCGGGAGACGCGGTCGCGGCGCGGGCTCATGCGCTACTGGCCCAGCTCAACGCCATCGAGACCGAGATCGGTGCTATCGGCCAGGGCGCGATGGGCCGGGTACGGTTGGGATTGACCACGTTTTCGCAGCAATTGCTGCTGATCGAGGCCATCACCGAAATCACCGAACGCCACCCCAGGCTGAAGATATCGATGCAGACCGGCAGCCACGACATGCTGCTGACCGCGCTGGAACAGGGAAAGGTCGACTGCGTCATCACCCGCCTTGCCGGCGAGGCGGTCCAGGGGAAATATGCCTGGGACGTCCTTTACGAGGAAACCATCAGCGTCGTCTGCCGCGCAGACCATCCCCTGGCCGGGGCGCGCAGAATAAGCGCGGCGGCATTGGCGCGCGCCGACTGGATTCTTCCGCCCGTGGAGGCACCGCTAAGAACCGTCATCGATGCCTACTTCGTGGAGCACGGCCTGCAGCCGCCGCAATCGATTCTCGAGACGCTGTCCGTCAACATCCTCGTCCTCATGGCGCAGCGCAAGCAGGTGCTCGTGCCCCTGCCGACCTCGGTCGCCCACGAGGTACAGGCGCGGCAGGGCCTGGTCGTCCTCGGCAACCGGCCGCCGTGGAAGCTGCCGCCGGTCGGGCTGGTCACGAGACACACGGACGAAAACCATCGGGCGCTGCGATTGCTCCGGCAGGCGTTCCTGGAGACCATCTCGGCCAGCGTGGGCGGGCTTGCCGCTCCATGAGCCATGGCCGATCGTCCGGCCATGGGGGCTTCAAGAAAAAACGGGGCAAAGCTCGCGCTTGCCCCGTTTCTGCTTGCTCCCGCGTGGCGGGGCATGCGCATGCCGCGCTAGCTGCGGCCACCCCGCAGCTTGCGGATGGCGGCCAGCTGCGCCGCCAGCATCGCCAGCTCGGCCTCGACCACGGCCACTTCGGCCTTGTCCTTGGCATTGCGCAGCGCTTCTTCCGCCGCCTTGCGCGCCTGCTCGGCCTTGGCCTCGTCCAGGTCGTGGCTGCGGATGGCCGTATCGGCCAGCACCGTCACGGTACCCGGCTGGATCTCGAGCAGACCGCCCGCGACGAAGATGTGCTCTTCCTCGCCGTTGTCCGCGCGCGAGATCTTCACCGTACCCGGACGGATACGCGAGATCAGCGGCGTATGGCCAGGCAGTATGCCCAGCTCGCCCGACTCGCCAGGCAACGCAACGAACTTCGCCTCACCGGCAAAGATCGACGCCTCGGCACTGACGACATCCACATGAATAGTTGCCATACTCAATTCTCCTGGACTGCGCTTCGCGCAGCCCCAGCGCCCCTACCCCAGACACCCCGACCAGACCCAGGATGCGGTGGATCCGGCTCCGCCGGTCCACCCGCATCGCCCCCTGGGGGGCGCCCGTCAGGGCGTAGGGGGGGTCACAACTTTTTTGCTTTCTCGAACGCTTCGTCGATCGTGCCGACCATGTAGAAGGCCTGCTCGGGCAGCGCGTCGCACTCGCCTTCGACGATCATCTTGAAGCCACGGATGGTTTCCTTCAGCGGCACGTACTTGCCGGGCGAACCCGTGAACACTTCGGCCACGTGGAAGGGCTGCGACAGGAAGCGCTGGATCTTGCGGGCGCGGCCCACGGCCTGCTTGTCTTCCGGCGACAGTTCGTCCATGCCCAGGATCGCGATGATGTCGCGCAGTTCCTTGTAGCGCTGCAGCGTCTGCTGCACGCCACGGGCCACGGCGTAGTGCTCTTCGCCCACGACCTGCGGGTCGAGCTGGCGGCTGGTGGAGTCGAGCGGGTCGACGGCGGGGTAGATACCCAGCGCGGCGATGTCACGCGACAGCACGACGGTCGAGTCCAGGTGCAGGAAGGTCGTGGCGGGCGACGGGTCGGTCAAGTCATCCGCGGGCACGTACACGGCCTGGATCGACGTGATCGAGCCGGTCTTGGTCGAGGTGATGCGCTCTTGCAGCTTGCCCATTTCCTCGGCCAGCGTCGGCTGGTAGCCCACGGCGGAGGGCATGCGGCCCAGCAGCGCGGACACTTCGGTACCGGCCAGCGTGTAGCGGTAGATGTTGTCGACGAAGAACAGGATGTCGCGGCCTTCGTCGCGGAACTTCTCGGCCATCGTCAGGCCCGACAGCGCCACGCGCAGACGGTTGCCCGGGGGCTCGTTCATCTGGCCGAACACCATCGCCACCTTGGACTCTTCGATCTTGTCCAGGTTGATGACGCCCGCTTCCGCCATTTCATGGTAGAAGTCGTTGCCTTCACGAGTCCGCTCGCCCACGCCCGCGAACACCGACAGGCCGCTGTGCTGCTTGGCGATGTTGTTGATGAGCTCGAGCATGTTCACGGTCTTGCCCACGCCGGCGCCGCCGAACAGGCCAACCTTGCCGCCCTTGGCGAACGGGCAGACCAGGTCGATAACCTTGATGCCGGTTTCGAGCAGTTCCACGGAGGGCGACAGCTCGTCGAACTTGGGCGCGTCCTGGTGGATGGCGCGGCGCTCTTCCGAGGCGATGGGGCCGGCTTCGTCGATGGGACGACCCAGCACGTCCATGATGCGGCCCAGCGTGCCGGTGCCGACGGGCACCGAGATGGGCGCGCCGCTGGCGGCCACGGCCATGCCGCGGCGCAGGCCGTCGGACGAGCCCATGGCGATGGTACGGACGACGCCGTCACCGAGCTGCTGCTGCACTTCGAACGTCAGGCCCTTCTCGGCAAAAGCCGAGCTCTCGTCGGCCAGCGTAAGGGCCTCGTAGATCTTGGGCATGCTGTCGCGGGGGAACTGGATGTCCACCACGGCACCGATGCACTGAACGATGGTTCCGTTGCTCATATCGATTCCTCGATTCCTGATTCTTTAAGGCGTCGCGCCGGCTTATACAGCCGCCGCACCGCCCACGATTTCCGAAATTTCCTTGGTGATGGCTGCCTGGCGGGTCTTGTTGTAGACCAGCTGCAGATCGCCGATCACCTTCTTGGCGTTGTCCGATGCAGCCTTCATGGCCACCATCCGGGCGGACTGCTCGGACGCCATGTTTTCGGCAACGGCTTGGTACACCAGCGCTTCGACGTAGCGCAGCAGGAGTTCATCGACAACCGACTTGGCATCGGGTTCGTAGATGTAGTCCCACGAGTAGGCTTTCTTCTCTTCCTCGGTCTGCGCGAAACGCTCGGCCGACAGCGGCAGCAGCTGCTCGATCACGGGCTCCTGCTTCATCGTGTTGATGAAGCGGTTGTACGCGACGTACACCACGTCGACCTTGCCTTCGGCATACGCGTCCAACTGCACCTTGATCGCGCCGATCAGGCGTTCCAGGTTGGGCGCGTCGCCCAGCTGCACCGCCTGGGACACGACGTTCGCGTCGAGGCGGGTCAGGAAGCCCAGGCCCTTGTTGCCAATGGCCGTGGTCTGGACCTTGATGCCCTTCGCCTCCGAGTCCTTCAGGCGATTGAGCACCGCGCGCAGGACGTTGGTGTTCAGCGCGCCGCACAGGCCCTTGTCGGTCGTGACCACGATCAGGCCGGCGGCCTTGATGTCGTCGCGCTTGGCCAGGTAGGCGTGTTCGTAGTCGGGATTGGCTTGCGCCATGTGCGCGGCAATGTTGCGCACCTTGTCGGCATACGGGCGGGCCGTGCGCATCCGGTCCTGCGCCTTGCGCATCTTGGACGCGGCGACCATTTCCATCGCCTTGGTGATCTTGCGCGTGTTTTGCACGCTCTTGATCTTGGTTCGGATTTCCTTGATTCCGGGCATCTATCTTCCCCTGTCAGTGTTCACAGAGAGGCGCCGAGCGGCGCCCCGTGTACCCTGCTTCAGAAGGCTCCGTTTTTCTTGAAATCCTTGACCGCGTCGTGCAGCGCGGCTTCGTCGTCCTTGGACAGTTCCTTGGTGTCCTCGATACGGCTGACCAGCGCGTCGTACTTGGACTTCAGGTATTCCTTCAGCGCTTTTTCGAACGCCAGGACGTCCTTGACCTCGACGTCGTCGATGTAGCCGTTGTTGGCGGCGAACAGCGAGACGGCCAGTTCCCAGACCTGCAGCGGCTGGTACTGGGGCTGCTTGAGCAGTTCCACCACGCGGCGGCCGCGCTCGAGCTGGCGACGGGTCGACTCGTCCAGGTCGGACGCGAACTGCGCGAAGGCAGCCAGTTCACGGTACTGGGCCAGGTCGGTACGGATACCGCCGGACAGCTTCTTGATGACCTTGGTCTGGGCGGCGCCACCCACGCGCGACACCGAGATACCGGCGTTGATGGCGGGGCGGATACCGGCGTTGAACAGGTCCGATTCCAGGAAGATCTGGCCGTCGGTGATCGAGATCACGTTGGTCGGAACGAAGGCGGACACGTCGCCGGCCTGCGTTTCGATGATGGGCAGCGCGGTCAGCGAACCGGTCTTGCCCTTCACGGCGCCGTTGGTGAACTTCTCGACGTACTCTTCGTTGACGCGCGCGGCACGCTCGAGCAGGCGCGAGTGCAGGTAGAACACGTCGCCGGGGTAGGCTTCGCGGCCGGGCGGGCGGCGCAGCAGCAGCGAGACCTGGCGGTAGGCCCAGGCTTGCTTGGTCAGGTCGTCATAGATGATCAGGGCGTCTTCGCCGCGATCACGGAAGTATTCGCCCATCGTGCAGCCGGAGTAGGCGGCGATGTACTGCATCGCGGCCGATTCCGAGGCCGAGGCGGCCACGACGATGGTGTATTCCATCGCGCCGTGCTCTTCGAGCTTGCGGACCACGTTGTTGATGGTCGAGGCCTTCTGGCCGATCGCCACGTACACGCAGGTCAGGCCCTTGCCCTTCTGGCTGATGATGGTGTCGACAGCCACGGCGGTCTTGCCGGTCTGGCGGTCGCCGATGATCAGCTCGCGCTGGCCGCGGCCGATGGGCACCATGGCGTCGATGGCCTTCAGGCCGGTCTGCACCGGCTGCGACACCGACTTGCGCGCGATCACGCCCGGGGCGACCTTCTCGATCACGTCGGTGGCCTTGGCGTTGATCGGGCCCTTGCCGTCGATGGGCTGGCCCAGTGCGTCGACCACGCGGCCCTTCAGTTCCGGACCGACCGGCACTTCCAGGATGCGGCCGGTCGACTTGACCGTGTCGCCTTCCGAGATGTGGGTGTAGTCGCCGAGAATCACGGCGCCGACGGAGTCGCGCTCGAGGTTGAGCGCCATGCCGAAGGTGTTGTTGGGGAACTCGAGCATTTCGCCCTGCATCACGTCCGACAGGCCGTGGATGCGGGTGATACCGTCGGTCACGGACACGACCGTGCCTTGGGTACGGATGTCAGCAGAGTTGCTCAGGCCTTCGATGCGGCTCTTGAGCAATTCGCTGATCTCAGACGGATTGAGTTGCATGGTTGACTCCTGGAATCCTTTCTCTCGGTGCCGATGTGTGCGCAGCGACCGAACTATGCGACGAGCGCGTCGCGCATGCGATCAAGCTGCGCACGCACGGAGGTATCGAGCACCTGATCCCCGACGGCCACTCGCACGCCGCCAATCAGCGACGCGTCGACCCGGACGGTGGGCTTGATCTTCACGCCGAATTTCTTTTCCAGCCCGGCGACCAGGTCGGCAACCTGGGCATCGTTCAACGCGAAGGCGCTGGCGATATCGGCATCGGCGCTACCTTCGTGGCGGTTCTTGAGCCACAGGAATTGCGATGCGATCTCGGGCAGCAGCAGCAGACGGCCGTTTTCGACCAGCAGCGTCACGAAATTGCGCGCGGCGGGCGAAAGCTGCGTCTTCAGCGTGGCCGTGAACAATTCGACTCGCTGTGCGTTGTCGAGCTTGGGATCGGCGATGGCGCTGCGCACCTCGGGGTGCGCGGCGGCCTGCGCCATTTCGGCGACAAGCTCGGCCCAGGCGGCAAGGCCTGCGCTATCTGCACGGGCGACGCCGAACAGCGCTTCAGCGTATGGCCGGGCGATGGTGGACAGTTCAGCCATGGTGGCTCTCGATGCCTGATACGGTTAGCGAGGTGATTCGCAAACGCGTGGGCAGCACGCGTTGTTCGTGCCACCCCCGCGGGTTCTCATTACAACTGCGCCTTCAGCTGGCCGAGCAGTTCGGCATGCACCTGGGCGTTGACTTCGCGCTTGAGGATTTCCTCGGCGCCTTTCACAGCCAGTTGCGCCACGGCGTCGCGCAAGCCTTCACGGGCGCGCTGGGCTTCCTGCTGCGCTTCCTGGCGGGCTTGCTCGAGAATGCGGGCGCGTTCGGCCTCGGCGTCCTTGCGGGCCTGCTCGATCAACGTGGCGGCCTGCTTTTCGGCCTGCGCCAGGCGAGCCTGGTTGTCAGACTTGGCGGCGGCTTCGATCTGACCGATGCGGGCCTCGGCCTGCACGAGTTCGGCCTTGCCTTTCTCGGCCGAGGCGAGGCCTTCGGCAATCTTCAGACGGCGCTCTTCGATGGACTTCATCAGAGGCGGCCACACGAACTTCATCGTGAACCACGCCAGAATGAAGAACACGAGCATCTGGAAGACGAGTGTCGCGTTCAGATTCACGGTGTTTCCTTATTCGGAAAAGAACATCATCCGTGACGGGATCAACAGCCGCGTCACGGAGCGGTCATGTCGAATAGGTCTTAGCCGACGAACGGGTTCGCGAAGGCGAACAGCATGGCGATACCCACGCCGATCAGGAACGCGGCGTCGATCAGGCCGGCCAGCAGGAACAGCTTGGTTTGCAGGGGGTTCATCAGCTCGGGCTGACGGGCCGAAGCTTCGATGTACTTGCCACCCACGATCGCGATTCCGAGGCAAGCGCCGATGGCGCCCAGACCGATGATCAGACCGCAAGCGAGAGCGACGAAAGCGACGTTGGTCATGACAACTCCTTGATATGAATCGTAAAACGACTAGTTATGTTGAAAGATTGAAACCACGGATACTGCAAACCTGCTACGGATCGCGGCAGTACCGACCGCGCCCGATATTCCCAAGACCCTCGAGATCAGTGGCCTTCGTGAGCCTGGCCGATGTACACCAGGGTCAGCATCATGAAGATGAAGGCCTGGAGCACGACGATCAGGATGTGGAAGATGGCCCAGACCGATCCGGCGAGGATGTGGCCGATGCCCAGGGCCACGCTGGTGGCGTTCAGGCCGGCCCACGCGCCGCCCAGCATGGCGATCAGCATGAAGATCAGTTCGCCGGCGAACATGTTGCCGAACAACCGCATGCCCAGCGAAACCATCTTGGCTGCGTATTCGATGATGTTCAGCAGGAAGTTGAAGGGCGCCAGCAGCAGCGCGCCGATGCCATGGGCATGGAAGGGCGCGGTGAACAATTCCTTGACGAAGCCGCCGGGCGACTTGATCTTGATGCCGTAGTAGAACATCAGCAGCAGCACGCCCATGGACATGCCGATAGGCGCGTTCAGGTCGGCCGTGGGCACGATGCGGTGGTAGTGGATGACGTCGTCCAGCCCGACCAGGCTGAACAGGTAGTGGGGCAGGTCGACCGGCAGCAGGTCGAGCGCGTTCATGAAGACGATCCACATGAACACGGTCAGCGCCAGCGGCGCGACGAACAGGCGGGACTTGGCGTTGTGGACGATGCCCTTGGCTTCCTCGTCCACCCACTCGACCAGGATCTCGACGAAGGCCTGCATCTTGCCGGGAACGCCGGCGGTGGCGCGGCGCGCGCCCAGCCACATCAGGAACACGACCAGGAGGCCCATGGAGATGGACCAGAAAAGCGTGTCGTAGTTGACGACCGAGAAGTCGGCGATAAGAGACTGCTTGTGTCCGGTGTTGTTCAGGTGTCCCAGGTGGTGGACGATGTACTCGGACGCGGTCGGCGCTGTGGTGGAAGCCATATCGGGGGTTTCTATCCTACGACCTGATTTTGAAATTCTCGCGATGTCGGCCGGGGTTTCCCGCACGCGCCGCCATCTTCAATCCATTTTCTTGCCGAAAGCCAGTACCAGCCACTGGCTTTTGAGCGCACACACCAAGCCCGCCAGAAAGGCGGGCCACACGAGCCATTCATGACCGAACTTCGCCGCTGCGACGATAAGCACGACAGCGACGGCGATCTTGAAGAACTCGCCGAAGAAAAACGTTGCGGGGTTTGCTCCCCCCGGCTTCTGCACACTCAGAATCAGCCTGAATGCGAACAAGGCGTTGGGAATGACGTATGCCGCGGCACCGGCCAGCGCCGAAAGCCCTGCAGCGCTCCCGGACACCGCGTAGGCCAGCACGGCAACCACGATGCTGACAACAATCTGAACAATTATCGCACGCAGCAAGTCCCGCACGGCCTGCCGACGCAACACTGTCCTTTCTGCTTCGGTAAGCCGAAGCGGTTCTACCTGTTCATTGGAACGCAGACGCTCGGCGTCGCGGGCCTCCCAACCCCATGGATCAGGTTCGCCGGCTTCCCTGTGGTCGCGCGCACTGGATGTCCCCTGCTGCGCAGTCCCCACGGCTCCGTTGCCACTGGCCGCTTTTCCGTATGCATCTGAAGGGCGCGGATCGTCTTCGATCGTCTTCATCGGACGACTTGCACCTTTTCAAGACCTGCTTTCCGACAAACCATACGAGTATAGCGGGTTTACCCGAAAGGTTCAAACCCCCTACGCGCGTAGGGGGTCGTGGCCTCATGACCTATAGGAATTGTCGCGGCGGTCCAACAGGCGTAGCAGGGCCGGCCACTCGAGCAGGCCGAAGGGACGGCGGGTGGTGGGTTTGTAGAGGTGGTTGGTCAGCTCGACCACGGCCGGGGTGGGCAGATGCAGGGGGGTGTTGCAGGCCATGGCCATCGCCTGGGCCTGGCAGGCGCGCTCGAGCCAGTACATGGCGGTGAAGGCCTCGGCGATGGACGGCCCGACCGTCAGGAGGCCGTGGTTGCGCAGGATCATCGCCTGGCTGTCGCCCAGGTCGGCGACCAGGCGCTGCTGTTCGCCCAGGTCCACCACCACGCCCTCGTACTCGTGCATGGCGACCTGGCCGAAGAACATCGCGGTCTGGGACAGCGGCAAGAGGCCGCATTCCAGCGCCGAGATGGCCATGCCGGCGGGCGTGTGGGTGTGGATCACGCAATCGACCTCCGGCCGCGCGCGGTGCACGGCCGAATGGATCACGAAGCCGGCGTGGTTCACGCCGTAGTCCTGGCCGCCGTCGTCCACGACGTTGCCGTCCAGGTCGATCTTGATCAGGCTGGATGCCGTGATCTCCTCGTAGGCCATGCCGTAGGGGTTGATCAGGAAATGCCCGTGCGCGCCCGGCACGCGGGCCGAGATGTGGTTGTAGATCAGGTCGTCCATCCTGAAGTGCGCCACCAACCGGTAGCACGCCGCCAGGTCCACCCGCGCCGCCCATTCCGCCTCGCCCGTGCCGGCACGTCGCGCCGCCTTCGCCATATCCGCTCCATCCTCGTGAAAAACCGCCTGCGCGCGCAGGCGGATCTATGGGTCAATCGATGCCCGCGCGGCGGATGACGCCACCCCATTTGTCGATATCGGCGGCGATGATCCGCGTCATCTCCGCCGGTGACGTGGGCCAGGCCTGGATGCCCAACGCGTCGAACCGGCCCGCGGTCTCGGGCAGCGCCAGCACCGCCGCGATCTCCTTGTTCAGCCGCTCGATCACGTCGGGTGGCGTACCCGCCGGCGCCTCCACGCCCTGCCAGCCGTCGGCCTCGAAGCCGGGCACCACTTCGGCGATGGCCGGCGTGTCGGGCAGCGCGGGCAGGCGCTTCTTGCCAGTGGTGCCCAGCGGAATTACGGTTCCGGCCTTGACCTGCTCGATCGCGGTGGTGGTGGGCTGGAAGATCAGCGGCACCTGCCCGCCGATCACGTCGACCAGCGCGCCGCTCTTGTAGGGCACGTGCGTCAGCCGCACGCCCGCCAGCGACGTCATCAGTTCCATGATGACGTGGCCGGCGCCGCCCACGCCCATGGAGGCGTAGTTGATGGAGGCGGGCCTGGCGCGCGCCGTCGTGATCAGGTCGGCCAGCGTGCGCTGCGGGAAGTCCTTGTTGGCGATGAGCACGTAGGGCACGGCCGCGACGATGCTGACCGGCGCGAAGTCCTTGACCGGATCGTAGGGCAGCTTCTTGTAGACGAACTGGTTCATGGTCACGATGGAATTGACCATGAAGAAAATGGTGTGGCCGTCGGGCGCGGCCTTGGCCGCGGCCTCGGCGCCCAGCATGCCGCCCGCGCCCGCGCGGTTGTCCACCACGAAAGGCTGGCCCATGCGCTCGGCCAGCTTGCCCGACAGGTAGCGCGCCACGATATCGGGCGAACTGCCGGCCGGGAACGGCACGATGATGCGCACCGGCTTGGACGGATAGCTCTGCGCCGCGCCGGCCGCCGACGCGGCACAGGCCAGCAAGATGGCGGCCGGCCACGCCGCGGCCGCAACGAACAGCGAGGTCTTGTTCATGATCGTCTCCCCTCTCCCGCCCTGCGGCGGACATGGCGGCGATGTCAGAGGACGGATCCTTCCACGTCCTCGGGCATCTTGAAATTGGACAGCCGCTTCAGGTTGCCTTTCTCGTCCACCGCCAGGCCCGACTCGCTCGCGGCCCGGCTCAGCACCTCGTCGTGCCAGGTAACCGCCCCGCCGCCGGTGTGCCCGCCCACCAGCGCCAGCATGGTCAGCTCGCGCTCGCCGTAGTTGCGAAAGCCGCGCATCACGCCGGTCGGCACCGAGATCACGTCCAGCGGCTGCAGCACCAGTTCTTCCTTGTCGTCGCCGATCAGCACGTGCACGGGGCCGGAGATGGGTATGAACACCTCGGCGGTCTTGTGCGCATGCAGGCCGGCGCCGCCGCCGGGCGGCACGACGATATAGGAAATGGTGAAGCCGTGGTCCTCGGTGATGGGCGGCTGCATGTCGGCATTCTCGACCACGCCGCGGCCGATCACCTTGAGGTTTTTCTTGCGCCCCTCGGGCAGCAGCGAATCGACGAACGCCAGGCTGAACGGCTTGAGTTCCGAGAAGCGCGCGACCCGCGTGCGGGCGATGGTTTCTAGCAATGGACTGGCCATGGATGCTCCTTCACGGTCGGGGCCGGGAAGGCCGCGATGTCCACATCATGGCCGCGTGCGCGGCGGCGATAAATTATCGATTTGCTATGCCCGCCATGCCGGCTCGGCATGGCGGATCCGGCTCAGCCGCGCGGCCGCCTGCGGCCCATGGCCCGGGCACCCTGCCACTGCCCTTGTTCGACCTG
Source organism: Pigmentiphaga sp. YJ18 (assembly GCF_038066655.1). Taxonomy (NCBI): domain Bacteria; kingdom Pseudomonadati; phylum Pseudomonadota; class Betaproteobacteria; order Burkholderiales; family Alcaligenaceae; genus Pigmentiphaga; species Pigmentiphaga sp. YJ18. Next base: position 860,779 of record NZ_JBBUKU010000001.1, read on the forward strand.
CGCCAGGATCAGCTCGCGCACCATGGGCAGTACCTCGCTGGCCACGCGCGACAGCGGGCGCGACACCGGCCAGGCCAGGCTGCGCTGCAGCCAGAGCCCGGCGATGGGCACCGCGGCCAGGCCGGCTTCCAGCGCGACACTGGACGGCAGATAGACGGTGTAGCCCATGCCCAGGCGCACCAGTTGCGCCGCCAGCGCGAAGGCGCCGACCTCGGCCTCGATGCGCAGGGGCACCCGCTGGCGCGCGGCCAGGGCTTCGATCTCGTTGCGTATGCCGGCGCGCGACACGCCCGTCAGGATCAGCGGCAGGCCGCGCAACTGGCGCACCGGGATCTCGCTGCGCGCGAGCAGCGGATCCCCCGCGCGTCCCACCAGGCACAGGCGGTCCTCGAACAGGGGTTCGACCGCGAGCATGTGCGCCGGCGGCGGCGCCGGCGTGGCGCCGCTCAGCAGCGCGATGTCGACCGCGTTGTCGCGCAGCATGTCGTGCATGGCCGGGCTGAAGGCCTGGACGATGTGCGGCTGCGCATCGGGAAAGCGCTGCTTGATCGCGACCGTGAGCGCGGCGCCTATCACCGTCACGTAGTTGGGCGTCATGCCGATGATGACCGGGCCGGACGGCGGTCCCTGCGTGTCGTGCACGTCGCTCTTGAGCTGGTCGAAGCTGCGCAGCAGGTATTGCGCGCGGTCCAGCAGGCGGCGGCCCTCGGGGGTGAGCGTCGCGCCGCGCAGGTGGCGTTCGAACAGCCGCACGCCCAGTTCGTCTTCCAGCATGCGGATGCGCCGGCTCAGGGCCGGCTGGGCGATGAAGAGCTGCTGCGCCGCCTTCGAGAAATTCTCGTGCGCGGCAACGGTCACGAAATACTTCAGTTGACGAATGTCCATGGTCCCGCCATTCCCCCGTCGTGCGCCATACCCTGGCGGCATGGCCCCTGGACCGCGGAAATATGACGCGGCCGAGCAGGGCCGGCCCTATCATAGCCACGCTGCCCACCCTCGTCACCGCCGCCTTGACCATGAAGCCCGACGACGCCCTGCTTGCCCGGCTGGACCCCGACATCGCGCCGCGCGTGCTGCGCCTGGTCGAGGCCGAGACCACGCCCTCGCACCTGCTGGAGCCGGCCCAGGTGCGCGCCACCTTCCTGCGCGCGCGCCAACCGCTGCGGCGCCCGCCAGTGCCGCTGGACATCGAGGACGTCGGCATCACCGTCGACGGCGCGCCGCTGGCACTGCGCCTGTACCGCCCGCGCCGGCCCCGCCCCCCCGCGTTGCTCTACCTGCACGGCGGCGCCTTCACCAACGGCGACCTCGACAGCCATGACGCCACCTGCTGCCTGCTGGCGATGGAAGCCGGCGTGATGGTGGCCAGCGTGGACTATCGCGTGCTGCCCGGGCACCCCTTCCCGGCCGCGTTCAACGACACCGTAGGCGCGCTGCGGTGGCTGCACGAACAGGCCGAGGCGCTGGGCGCCGACCCCGCGCGCCTGGCCGTGGGCGGCGACAGCTCCGGCGCGAACCTGGCCTTGGCCGCCGCGCTGGAAACGCGCGGCCGGATCCCGCTGCGGGCGATGTGGCTGGCCTACCCCATCATCGGCATCGATTTCGAGACCCCCTCGTACCGCGAGAACGCCAACGCCCCGCTGCTGACCCGCGCCCGCTGCCGGCGGATCCTGCGCGACTACCTGGGGCGCGAACCCGGTCCGGGCGACAGCCGGGTGGCGCCGCTGCTGGCGCCGGACTTCACCGGCCTGCCGCCGGCGGTGGCCGTGGCCGCCGAACTGGACCCGCTGCGCAGCGACGCCGAGATCCTGGCCGACCGCCTGCGGGCGGCCGGCGCGGCGTGCGAACTGGTGCGCGCGGCGGGCATGCCCCATGGTTTCCTGCGCTGGGTAGCCGACAGCGCCGCGAGCCGGCGCATCGCCGTCCGCAGCGCCCAGGCGCTGGCCGCCCTGCTGGACTGACGCGGGCGGCCCCTTCAAGGGCGCCGGTACCGATAAAATCGGACATACCGCAGCCCGGGACCACCGCCTTGGAACTCCGCCAGATCCAGTACTTCATCTGCCTTTTCGAGGAAGGCACCGTCACGGGCGCGGCGCGCCGCGTGAACGTCGTGCAGCCCGCCCTGAGCGCGCAGATCGTCAAGCTGGAAGAGGAACTGGGTCAGAAACTGTTCATCCGCAGCGCGCGCGGGATGGAGCCCACCGAGGCGGGGCGGCGCATGTACCAGCTGTACCTGCCCATCCTGCGGGACCTCTCGCAGGCGCGCGAGCAGATGACCCTGCGCGGCGGCGAAGTCGGCGGCGAAGTGGTGGTCGGCATGATCTCGTCGCTGGCCGAAAGCGTGCTGAGCGAGGCACTGACCGATTTCGCGCGCGCCTATCCCAAGGTGAACGTCACCGTCACCAACGGGCCGCTGCTCGACTGGGTGGCGGCCGGCAAGATCGACGCGGCCATCGTGGACAAGCCGCGCCGGCCGTTCTCGCTCAGCGTCGAACCCATCATCGACGAGGAACTCTTGCTGGTCGGCCCCGACGACGACACGGTGCCGGCATCCCTGCCGCTGTCGGCGGCTGCCGCCCTGCCGCTGCTGTTCACCCCGCGCGAGCACAACCTGCGCGAGATCCTGGAAGACTACGCCCGCCAGGAGAACCTGGTGTTCAAGCCCGTGTTCGAGATCTATTCGATGACGGCGCTGCTGAACCTGGCCGAGGACGCCGGCTTCTACGCCATCCTGCCCCGCAGCGTGGTGCGCCGCCGTGCGCGCCGCTCGCCCCTGCGCGTGCGCACCATCGAGGCGCCGGCCATGACGCGGCAGATCATCTGCGTCACCCACCCGCGCCGCCCGCTGACCTCCGCTTCCGCGCTGTTCCTGGACGTGCTGCGCACGCACATACGCGGGCTGCCGGACGGCGCGCCACGGGCGGGCGATACCGATCGATGATGGCTGCGATCAGTATTAATCATGGCCCCGAACCGGTTCCCGCCCCCCTTCCCGACTTAGAATTTCCGCAACGCCGCAAGCCGCCCCGGCGGGGCCGCTAGGCGCCTCCAAGACGCACCGGGCGTGGTGACCCACGCACCGGCGCGCACATTCCCCCATCCCGCAAAGCGATCGTGTCCGGCGTGGCATGGGGATCGGTACGAGTCATTGAAGAAGCACAGATGGAGACCTGCATGAAATTCCCGGCACGCGCCCTGTTCGCCGCCCTGTCCGTGGCCGCGGCCGCCGCCTCGCCCCTGGCGATGGCGGACAGCTATCCCGCCAAGCCCGTGCGCGTGATCGTGCCCGTGACCGCCGGCGGCGGCGTGGACACGGCCGCGCGCCTGATCGCCACGCACCTGCGCGCCGAACTGGGCCAGACCTTCGTGGTCGAGAACAAACCCGGCGCCGGCGGCAACATCGGGCTGGACCAGCTGGCCAAGGCGCCGGCCGACGGCTACACGCTGGCCATCATCCCCAACACCATGACCATCAACCACACGTTGATGAACAAGCTGCCCTTCGACACCCTCAAGAGCTTCGCGCCGGTGGTGCAGATCGGCACCACGCCGGCGGTACTGGGCGCGCGCGCCAACCTCGCGCCCGGGTCGCTCAAGGATCTGGTGGCCTACGCCAAGAGCAATCCGGGCAAGCTGTCCTACGCCGGCTGCGACACGGGCTCGGCGCTGCACCTGGCGGGCGAGATGTTCAAGCAGCAGGCCGACGTGGACGTCACCCACGTGCCGTACAAGGGCTGCTCGGACTCGGTGCCCAACGTGCTGGGCGGCCAGGTCGACCTGATCTTCATCACGCTGACCAACATCGCCGGCTACCTCAAGGACGGCCGCATGCGCGTCTACGCCGTCGCGGCCGACCAGCGCACGCCTTATGCGCCCGACCTGCCCACCGGCGCCGAACAAGGCTTCCCCGGTTTCAACATCGACATCTGGTATGGCATGCTGGCCCCGGCGGGCACGCCGCGCGAGATCGTCGCCAGGCTGAATACGGCGGTGAACGCCATCCTGAAGAAGCCCGAAGTGCAATCGACGCTGGCCACCAGCTACCTGACGCCGGTGGGCGGCACGCCCGAACAGTTCGGGCAGAAGATCCGTTCCGACATCGACCGCTACGGCGCCGTCATCCGCAAGGCCAACATCCGCATCGAATGACCGTCCAACCTTCTCTCTATCGAGGCCGCTTATGTCCAAACTGAGACTTTCCCTGGGCTGCTGGGACTATGACCGCACCCGCGCGCTGATGGACGGTACCGTCGTTCCCGACGGCATCGACCTGAACTACCTGAACATGCCGGTCGAGGAAACCTTCTTCCGCATGCTGCGGCATCGCGAGTTCGACGTGGCCGAGATGTCGCTGTCGTCCTACACCGTGTCGCTGTTCAAGCCCGAGCGGCCCTTCATCGCGATCCCCATCTTCCCCTCGCGCTTCTTCCGCCACTCGTGCATCTACGTGAACGCGGACGCAGGCATCCGCGAACCCAAGGACCTGATCGGCAAGCGCATCGGCACGCCCGAGTACCAGATGACCGCGCCGGTGTGGATCCGCGGCATCCTGGACGAACACTACGGCGTGCCTGTGGACAGCGTGACCTACGTCACCGGCGGCGAGGAAGAGCCCGGCCGCCCCGAGAAGCTCAAGATCGACCTGCCGCCCAACATCAAAGTCGAGCAGATCGGCCCCACGCAGACCCTGTCGCAAATGCTGCTGGACGGCGAGATCGATGCCCTGCACACCGCGCGCATGCCGTCCACCTTCCTGACCGGCAAGGGCAAGGTCACGCGCCTGTTCCCCGATTTCGAGGCGGTCGAGCGCGAGTACTTCCGCAGCACGGGGATCTTCCCCATCATGCACACGCTGGTCATCCGCCGCGAGATCTACGAAGCCAACCGCTGGGTCGCGCAGTCGCTGTACAAGGCCTTCGTGCAGGCGCAGCAGGTGGCCTACCAGAACCTGCGCGAGACCGCCGCGCTCAAGATCATGCACCCCTGGCTGCTGGGCAACATGGAGGCGGTGGTCAAGGAAATGGGCGAGGACTTCTGGGCCTACGGCTTCGAGAACAACCGCAAGACGCTGGAGACCTTCCTGCGCTACCACCACCAGGGTGGACTGTCGAAGAAGCTGCTGACGCCGGAAGACCTGTTCGCGCCGGAGACGTTCGAGGCGTTCAAGATCTAGGCGCGAACCGTCCGGGCACTACCGGCCTCCTCGGCCTACTCGACGCTGATGTTGGCCTCGCGTATCAGTTGCTTGTAGTGCTCGGACTCCCGCCGGATATCGGCCGCCGCCCGCTCGGGCGAGTTGCCGATGGGCTCGATGCCCATCGCGCGGATCCGCTGCGCGACGTCGGGATTGCCGAGGATCTCCACGGCCGCCTTGTTCAGGCGATTCACGATGTCTCGCGGTGTCCCGGCCGGCGCCAGCAGCGCATGCGCGGAAGCGGTATTGAGCCCGGGATATCCCGATTCCGCGACGGTCGGCACGTCGGGCGCGGCGCTCGACCGCTTGGGCATGCCCACGGCGATGATCTTGATTTTGCCGGACGAGCGGTGCTGCAGAGCCGGACCGGGGTCCCACGTGAAATCGACCTGACCGGCGATAACATCCTGCAGCGCCTGCCCCGCTCCTTTATAGGGAATGTGACGGGCGGTGACGCCCGTTGCGCGGGCGAACTCGGCCTGAGCCATGTGCAGGGCGCTGCCGCTGCCGGCTGAACTGTAGGTAACGGTATTCGGATGCGCCTTCAGATAGGCCACGAACTCCGTCACGGTGTCGACCGGCAGGCCCGCGCGGACCACCAGCCAGAGGGGATTCAAGGCTACCTGGGTGATCGGCGTGAAGTCCTTCAAGGGATCGAAGGCCATGCTCCGATACAGGTGCGGATTGGTGGTCAGCATGCCGCCGGAAGTCTGCAGCAGCGTATAGCCGTCCGCGGGCGCCCGCGCCACGAATTCCCCCGCGATGTTGCCGTTCGCGCCGCCGCGGTTCTCGACGAAGACCGTCTGGCCCAGCTTCTTGGTCAGCTCGCCTGCCATGAGCCGCCCGAGTACGTCGACGGCACCGCCGGGCGGGGTCGTGACGACGATGCGCACGGGACGGTTGGGATAATCGGCGTCCGCCGCGACGGCGGGCGCCGAGATGCAGCACGCGAGCAAGACGGCCGCGGCACCGTAAACATGTTTCATCATCGTCTCCTTATCGGAATTTCTGGTTCCAGTGCGCCGGCGGTACGCCGGCCACGGGCGAACGAAACATGCCGAGGGTGTCGCCCCCCAGCGAGCCCAGGTACACGGTGCGCAGGTCGGGACCGCCGAAGGTCACGCTGGCGATGTTCTTCAGCACGCGCGTGGGCGTGTGCTGCACGTCTTCGCGCTCAATGGTGCCCGCCGCCAGCCGGCGCTCGATCCTGTCGACGTGCTGCGCATCCAGCTCCTCCAGCACCGTCTGCACGCTGCCGTCGGGCGCGATCCTGAGCAGCCGGTTGCTGACGATGCTCGCCGCCCACAGATGCCCTTCTGCATCGAAGGCGGCGCCGTCCGCGAAGGTCCCATGGCCGAAGCGGGCGAAAACCGTGCGGTCCGCCAGGTGGTCGCCCTTCAGGGCGAACCGGGTGACGCGCCTGCCGAAGGTCTCGACGACATAGATGTATCGCCCGCCGGCATCGATCCGGACTTCGTTGGCGAAGGCGAAGCCATCGGCGACGATCCGGGGTCCCTTCGCATCGATCAGGATCAGGTAGCCATCGTCCATCGTCGGGCCGCCAAGCGGCGCGAAGGCCTTCGAGATCGGCCACTGGCGCGTCGTGACCGTGACCCAGGTGCGGCCGCGATCGTCCAGCATCACGAAGTTGGTGGCTCCCAGGGGCAGGCCGTCCAGCTCGGCCAGCACCAGTTCGAGAGCGCCCTCGCCCGTCAATCGCCAGAGCCCGCCCGCCGGCCCCATGTTCGCGACCAGAAAGGAATTGTCGGGCATCCATGCAATGCCGTTGGGAATCCACGGCGCGCCATCCACCTCGGCATGGTTGCCGATCGCGCGCTGCGTGCCGTCCGGGGCGATGTGCATGATGCCGTGGCCCAGGTGCGCGACGAACATGTCGCCGTGGCGGTTGCACAGTACGCATTCCGGCCGGCGCAGGCCATGGCCGACGGGCTCGACGTCTGAAAGGGAAAAGGAAAGCGGCACGTCTGGCTACCGGTATGGTGAAATCAGGCGCCGACTTCGCGGTTCAGCTCGTACGCGTCTTCCGATCCCGGGTGGCGCCGAAGGATGTCCTGGATCGCGGGCAACTCCAGCAGCAGGAATTCGCCCTGGCGCCAGAACTGACGATCGTCCAGCCAGATATCGGGATCCAGGACGGGCAGCGAGATTTCGCCCGGCATGGCGTGGCCGACGGCATGGAAGTGCATCAGGCGCGGGTTGTTGTGCGACATGAGCTGCCAGTGATTCAGGTCTTTTTCCGGATCGCAGCAGGGCCGGGCCTGGGGATTGATGCCCGCGTGCCAGGAGTTGATAAGCATGGGATCGACGCCGTTCCTGCGCCCCAGGCTGTGCAGCAGCGATTCGGCCTTGGCAACCTCCTCGGCATCGCCTTCCAGGCTCACGATGCGATCGGCGCGCACCTCGGCGGTGACCGGACTCCGAAGCAGCAGGCCGTCGCCGATGTCGTGATTCGCGGAGCTTGCCAGCCAGCGGATCACGAGCCGCCCGGAGGCCCCGTGCGAACGGATCGGGTTGTGCGTGCCTATCGGAAACGTGAGCACGGTGAACGGTTGCGTTGGCGCGGACGCAGGAGGCGGTGTGACGTGGCCTCGCAAATCCGTGCCGAGCGGACACGTCACACGCCAGTTCGTGGCCCCGCGCAGTTCGCGCGCGATGGCATCGCCGGCTTCCAGCCAGACGCCGTACGGCACCGTGGCCCAGCGCGAGGCAAGAACGTTCCTGTTGGTGGCGTAGTTGAGCACGTGGACGCCCGCGCCGATCGGCGGGCGCAGGCGCAGCATCGCGCCCATGTAATGGCTCAGGATGGTGACGTCGGCCTGGGCCATGGCCTCCACGATGTGGGGCGGGATGGCCTCGGGGCCTGCGAGCCGCTCGCCGCATCCCAGGCTGATTACGGTCGCGCCGAGTGCGCGCGCCCCTTGCTCGATCGCGGCAACGACCTCGCGCTCGACGGCGGGGTTGCCTTCTTCGTGGATCAGCACGACGCGCTGCCCGTTCCTGATACCGGCGCAATCGACCAGCAGATTGCGCAGGCCCGCTTCGATCAGGGGATTTCCACCCCCGGCGCTGACGTCTTTTCTGAGGTTGCTGTCCATGGCATGACGATGACGGCCCCGCGCCGGAGGATCCGGGGCGACGACAGTGCGCAAGATTACCCTCCGCTCGCGAGGCGCTCCATTAGCCTTGCCAACTAAGTGAACTTCCATCTCGTGAATATTGGCCCTCGCGGGTTGCCGCCCGCCGCTAAACTAGCCGGCATCTGCGCGCGACGGCAGCCATTCCGGCGATCGAGGAGGTGCATCCACAGATGGATATACGAGACATCGATCTCAACTTGCTGCGGCTGTTCGACGCCATCTATCGGTCCGGCAGCGTGAGCCGCGCGGCCGATGCGCTGAACCTGTCGCAGCCGGCGGCAAGCCAGGGACTGACTCGGCTGCGCGTAAGCCTGGGAGACCCCCTGTTCGTGCGGGCGCCCGGCGGCGTGCGGCCGACGCTGCGCGGCGCACGCCTGGCGCATGCCGTCCAGGGAGCCATCGCCATGATCGAAGCGGCCCTCAACGAGGGCGAGCAGTTCGAGCCGTCGACATCGCGGATGCGGCTTCGGCTTCACCTGAACGACATCGGCGAGGCACTCTTCCTGCCCAGGCTGATCGAGACGCTGAGAAAAGAAGCCCCCGGCGTCACGGTGGACAGCTGCGCGCTGCCGCATGACGCGATCTGCGCGTCGCTCGATGCGGGCATCGTCGATCTGGCGCTCGGCTTCATCCCGGACCTGGTGGGGACCCAGAGCCTGGAACTGGTGCGCGACAGGTATTCCGTCCTTCTGCGAGCGGGACACCCGGCCCTGCTCGGGCAAGGCGGCGGTGCCCTGACGCGGGAACAGCTGGGCCGCCTGGATTATGTCGCGATACGCGCCTACGGCGATACCGTCCGGGTCCTGCAGGAAATGGGCATCGACAAGAAGATCCGCATCACCTCGTCGAATTTCCTGGCCTTGCCGGCCATCGTGAAGACCACGGATCTGGCGGTGGTACTGCCGATAGGGCTTGCGAACTACTTTGCCGACTCGGGAGGCTACGCGGTAAGCGAGGCCCAGTTCGCCCACGGGGATTTTCCCGTCATGCTCCACTGGAGCAAGCGGTTCGAACTCGATCCCGCGCACCAGTGGATGCGTGACCTGGTCATCCGGCTGTTCAAGGGATCGAGATAGGGCGAGCCGGCTTGGCTACGGGCACGGATTCGGCTGCGCCCGGTGTATGGCCTCGATGCCCTCGATCACCGCCGCCGGCAGCACGACCTGCGCGCTGGCGATGTTCTCCTGCAACTGCGCCATCGAGGTCGCGCCGATCAGATTGCTGGCCACGAAGGGCCGGCTGTTCACCCAGGCCAGCGCCATCTGCGCCGGCACGAGGCCATGGTCGCGCGCGAGTTCCACGTACCGGCGCGCGGCCGATTCGGCCTCGGGCCCGTCATAGCGGGTGAAGCGCGAGAACAGCGTCAGGCGCGCGCCCTCGGGCCGCGCCCCGCCCAGGTACTTGCCGGACAGCACGCCCATACCCAGCGGCGAATAGGCCAGCAGGCTGACCTGTTCGAACTGCGTGAACTCGGACAGGCCGATTTCGTACACGCGGTTGAGCAGGCTGTAGGGGTTCTGGATGGATGCGATGCGCGGCAGGCCCTGCGTCTCGGACAGCTTCAGGAACTGCGCCACGCCCCAGGGCGTCTCGTTCGAGACGCCGATGTGCCGGACCTTGCCCTCGCGCACGAAGTCCTGCAGCACCGACAGCGTTTCCTCGATGGGCACGGTGTGGTCGTCCTTCACCCAGGGATAGGCGAGCTGGCCGAAGGTGGCCGTGGTGCGGTCGGGCCAGTGCAGCTGGTAGAGGTCGAGGTAGTCCGTCTGCAGGCGCTTGAGGCTGTCGTGCAGCGCGGCGGTCAGGTTCTTGCGGTCCAGGAAGGGCTTGCCGTCGCGGATGTGGCCGGGGCGCTTGGCGTCGCGCAGCGGGCCGGCGACCTTGCTGGTCAGCACGATGTCATGGCGGCGGCCGGTACGGGCCAGCCAGGTGCCGATGTAGGTTTCGGTGCGGCCCTGGGTCTCGGCCTTGGGCGGCACCGGATACATCTCGGCGGCATCCACCAGGTTCACGCCCTGCGCCAGCGCATGGTCCAGTTGCTCGTGGGCGTCGGCTTCGCTGTTCTGTTCGCCCCAGGTCATGGTTCCCAGCCCGATCACGCTGACTTCGAGATCGGTGCGTCCCAGTTTGCGGTATTCCACGTCTGTGCTCCGGTTGTGGGTTGTCCCGCCCAAGGTTACTGCATGGCCGCTGTCGCCCGCATGAAAGCCGCCCGCGGGAGCCTAAAATAGCGGGCACCCAAATAAATAAACCCCGCAGGAGAACCCTCGCATGCAAGAGGATGACGGCCGCGAACCCGACTATCGCTTCACGCTGGCCAACGAACGCACCTTCCTCGCCTGGATACGCACCGCGCTTGCCGTGCTGGCTGGCGCCATCCTGCTCCACCAGTTCGGCGGCGTGGTCCAGCCGCATTGGCCGCTGCTGGCGCTGAGCGTGGCGATGACCGTTGCCGGCCTGATCTTCTGCTGCGGCGCCTATTTCCAGTGGAAGGCCAACCAGCAGGCCATGCGGCATTCGCGGCCGCTGCCGCGCTCGGCGCTGATTCCGCTGGCCGCGGGCGTGACCCTGCTGGTTGCCGTGGTGGCCGGCCTGTTCGTGCTGTTCCGATGAGTTCGCAACTCGACCCAGGGCTGCAACCCCAGCGCACCGCGCTGTCCTGGGGCCGCACCGGCCTGTCGATGACCGCCGTGGCGCTGCTGGTGCTGCGCGCGGGCGTGCAGGAAAACCAGCCGGCGTTCCTCGTCGTGGGCGCGCTGGACATGCTGTGCGCCATCCTGTTCTTCGCGACCGCGTCGTGGCGCCGGTCGGCCCTGGCCCTGGACAAGATCCACGCCGCCTCGTCGGCGTGGATGGCGGGCATCACCGCGCTGGTGGCCATCACGAGCCTGGCCGGGACCTGGCTCGTGCTGAGCTAGTTCAGTCCCTGCCCTTGGCCACCAGCGACTTGAACTCGTCCACGTTCATCACGTGCGCGGTCGAGAACGCGAGGATGGTCAGCGTGGCCTTGTGCACCTCGGCCGCGCTCATCGCGCCCCAGCCCACGTCGGGATAGTCGAAGGTGCCGGTGGCGTCGGCCAGGAACGCCACCTTGTAGTTGTGGAACATCGCGTCGCGCGCCGTGGCGTGGCAGCAGTTCTCGGTGGTGGTGCCCGAGACCACGACGTTGCGTATGCCCCATTCGCGCAGGATGATGTCCAGGTCGGTGCCGTAGAAGCCGCTGTAGCGGTGCTTCTTGATGACGTGCTCGCCCTGGGCCGGCGCGAGTTCGGGGTAGATGTCGGCGCCGGTGGTTCCGTCCACCAGCGACGAGTGGTCGGCGATGGGCCCGTACAGGTCGCGGAACATCCCCATGTCGCAACCGTCGTCGCGATGCACATGCGCGGTGTAGAGCACGCGTATCCCCTGCTCGCGGCAGAAGCGCAGGGTCTCGGCCAGCTTGCCGACCATGTCCTTGGCCTGCCGGGACTGGAGCTTGGCGCCGTCGGCGACGAAGTCGTTCTGCATGTCCACCACGACCATGGCGGTGTGGCGGGGATCGATGCGGTCGAAGCGGTAGGGCATGGCGGTCTCCTTGATCATCGACGAGCGCTGACAGACTGCATAATATATAGCCACTTCCGCCGTGCGCCCGACTGCCATCCCATCGCCGCGGCGCCCCAATCGACCATGCCGAAGAAGACTCCGCCCGACCCGACCGTCCCGCTCGAGCACCGCATCGCCTATCAGGCGCTGATGATCGCGACGCGCATCTCGCAGTTCCTGTCACCCATGTGGGAAGAAAAATACGGCCTGACGACCATCACGTGGCGCGTGATGGCGGTGGTCGGACGCTACGGCCCGCTGTCGGCCAAGGAAGTGGCCGAACACACGAGCACGGACGCCTTTTTCGTCTCGCGGGCCATCGTGCAGCTGACCAGGCAGGGCTACATGACCAAGGGCGTCGACCCGCGCGATCGCCGGCGCTCCGTGCTGCGGTTGACCGCGGCGGGCGAGCGGGCGCGCATCGACGTGGAGCAGGTGATGAGCGCCCTGGAGCACGACGTGCTGGGTGCCATGGGCCCGGGGGAAGAGCGCCACATCCGGGAGATCCTGGGCAGGCTGGCGGCCACGGCCTCGGACCGGCTGAAGTCTCCCCGGACCTGGAAAGACTTCGCCGACTGACCCCGCGGCGGCTCAGGAAACCGGCTGTATGCCGGCCTTGCGGATGATCGCGCCCCAGCGCGCGTATTCCTTGTCCATGTAGCCTTGCAGATCGTCCGGCGTCGAGCCGACGATGTCCAGCCCCATGCCCTGGAAGCGCGCGGCAATGCCGGGCTTTGCAAGGATATCCCTGACCGTGGCCGATAGCTTGTCGCGCACCGCCTTGGACGTGCCTGCCGGTGCCAGCAGCGCGAACCAGGGACCCGCCACGATCTCGGGATAGCCCTTTTCCGCGAAGGTCGGCACGTCGGGCAGCACCGCGCTGCGCCGGGCCGATGCCACCGCGACGGCGGCCAACTGGCCCGTCCGGACGCGCTCTCCCACGTTCACGGTGTCGGCGATCATCAGGTCGACGCGGCCCTGCATGACGTCGGTCAGTATGGGAGGAAAGCCGTTGTACGGCACGTGCGTCAGCGAAATGCCCAGCGCCTGGTCCAGCAGCGCGCCGGTGACGTGGCCCGTGGTGCCGACACCCTGGGTGGCATAGGTCAGCGGCGCGCCGCCCGACCGGGCCCGCTGCAGGAAGGCGTCGAACGTCGGCAGTCCGGCCTTGGGCGAGGCCACCAGGACGTTGGGCGCATCGACCACCCGCGACACCGGCGCAAAAGCATGCTGGGCGTCGTAGGGCAGCTTGGACATGATGAACGGATTGATCACGAGCGGTCCCTGCGCCGTAAGCAGCAGCGTGTAGCCGTCCGCCGCGCTCTTGGCCACGAGGTCCGTGCCTATGGTGCCGCCGGCGCCGGCCTTGTTGTCCACCACGAACTGCTGGTGATAGCGGGCCGAAAGTTCGGCCGCCAGCGTACGGGCCACGACGTCGATCGACCCTCCCGCCAGGAAGGGCACGATCACCCGGACGGGGCGGGTGGGCCAAGAGGGTTCCTGCGCGCACGCTCCCAGCGGGAGCAGGCCAGCGGCGCCAAACGCGGCCGCCAGGACAAGATGTCTGATGATGCTTGTCGTCGTAAGATGCATTTCGTCTCCTCCCGGGGGGCCTCTATGCCGGCGGCAACTGCGCCAGCGCCGCAGCTTCGTCGAAACTCCTGGCGCGGTTCAGCGTAATGGCGATGGCACGCATGCGGTATTGCGAAGCCGCGTCCGCTTCCGGCGGCAGCCGCCCTTCCTCGAGCGCTTGGGCGGCGTTGATCAGCCGGCGCCGGGTCTGGGCAATGGCGGTGTCGGACGTCCCGAGGTGCTCGATGCTGCGATCCACGATCTCGCCCTGGCTTTCCTGCACGGCGATGTCCTGCAGCTGGGCGCTGAGGATGCCGGTAAAGGATTCGGTGCGCTGTCTGTCGCGATCGATCAGGTAGTCGTTTTCCTTGTTGCCCACCGATTCATAAGTGCCCGGCACGCGACGCGAATAATCCAGGTCGCCAGCGTCGTACTCCTCGATTTCCTCGTGTTCGAGCGGCCGCTCCGGCTGGTAGCGGATCCGGTACCACCAGCAGTTCCGGTCGTCGATCGGGACGAAGAAATTGGCGCGGCACACGCTTCCCGGCGCGGTCGGGACCAGTACGCCAACCGGCATCATCCACTGCGTGACACGCCAGTAGTAGGTGTCGTCGTCGCCGTCGCGGCGCGCCGAGATGGACATGCCGTAGGAGGTGTCGGCACAGAAGAACCGCGGCGCGCCATCGGCGTCGGAGAAGCGCTGGAAGTCTCCTACGCCGAACACGTCCTTGGACATGAGGTTCATCTGGTGCAGGAAAGACAGATGAGAGGTGTCCAGGCTGCCTTCCAGCGCCTGCATGTAGTTGCAGCGCATCAGCCGCTTCGAGGCATAGACGTGGCTTGCCGGCAACGACATGAATTCGATGTCGGGCACGGCGGGCGCCTCGCCAGGGCCGAGATAGGCCCAGACCATGCCACCTGATTCGTGCACGGGATAGGCCCGCGCGCGTACCTTGTCTTTCATCGGGCTGGACGAAGGCTCGCTGGGCATGTCGACGCAGGCGCCGTCCACCCCGAACTTCCAGCCGTGGTAGACGCAGCGCAATCCGCCCTCTTCATTGCGGCCGAAGAACAGGTCGACCGAGCGATGCGGGCAGCGCGCATCCAGCAGCCCGACCCGGCCCTGCGAGTCGCGGAACGCCACCAGCCTGCGGCCGAGCAGGCCGACCCGCACCGGCGGCCCCCCCGGCTCGGCGATTTCCTCCGACAGCAGCGCCGGCATCCAGAACCGGCCGATGAGATTCCCCATGGGCGCGCCGTTCTCCACCTGGGTAAGCATGCGATTCATTTCGAGGCTGAGCATCGATTCCCGTCTCCTTTTCCATGACCGCGTCCCGCCCTGGCAGATGGGCGCAGCCCTGCACTGGCCAAATACTAGCGATTCGCTAGTATTTGGCCAGTATGAGATTCGCATGGCCGGGTGTCAAGAAGGAGGAAACGGCAACAGCCATGGCCCTTCGCCGCGGTGTTGCCGCGTCGAAAGGCCATGGCTGCCTGGTGGGAAAGTTCCGGCCGCTAGCGGGCCGGATTCAGTTCCAGGGATCGATGGTCATGTGGATGGCCCCCTGCACGCCCTGGCCCGCCAGGCTGCGCAGCGCGAGGTCGGTATCCTCGAGCCCGAAGGCATGGGTGCTCATCTTCTTCACGCCATGACGGTCGCCCGCGATCAGTTGCAGGGCCAGCTCGACCGACTCGTAGCTGTGGCCGCGCATGCCCTTGACGGTCAGGAAGCGCGCGATGATGCGGTCGCTGTCGAACTCGGGAATGCGCCGCCGCTTCTGCCCGCCCAGGATGACCCGCCCGCGCTTGCGCGCGAGCTGGATCGCGGTGACGACCGAATCGGTGCCGCCCGCCGCGCAGTCGATGACGAGATCCGCCATCAGGCCGCCGGTCAGATCGGCAACGGTTTCGAGCAGGTCCTGGGACTCGATGTCGATGGTGTGGTGCGCGCCGAGTTCGCGCGCCAGCGCCAGGCGCCGGGCATCCGTCTCGTTCGAAAGACCGGTGATGATGATGCGTTCGGCGCCCGCTTCGCGCGCGGCCACGACGCACGCCAGGCCCTGCTGGCCCGGCCCTTGTATCACCACGGTCTGGCCCGGCCCCGCGCCGCCCTGGAGGTAGGTCCATTCGATGCCGTTGGCCAGCGGCAGCGCCAGCGCCGCGTGGCGGGGCGAGACCCCGGCAGGCACGCGATGGAACACCGTGTTCAGATGCAGGAACTGGTACTGGCTGAACCCGCCCCATAGTCCCGGTTCCACCGACAGGCCGGTGGCGCCGTAACGCAAGCCGCCCAGCCGCCAGTCGGTGGCGTCGCACAGCCGGAACTCGCCGCTGCGGCAGAACTCGCAGTGGCCGCAGGGCAGGTATTCCTCCAGTGCGACCAGATCGCCTTCCTTCACGCCCCATTTGGCGCGCGCCACCTCGCCCAGCTCGGCCACGTGGCCCACGGTCTCGTGGCCCAGCACGAGCGGGCCGCGGCTGGCCGGCAGTTGCTGGTAGTAGGGCCAATCGCTGCCGCACACGCCGGTGACGGCGACCTTGAGCAGGCCGCTGGTGGCCGAGGTGGCCGGCGCGGCCAGCTCGCGCAGTTCGGTCCTGCCGGCCTCGACCGCGACCGCGGCTCGTACGGTAAGCGCCATGGCCGTCATACCGATGCGTGCGGCCGGCCCGGCTGCGCCGTGAGCGCCTCGGCGGCGGCATCCTTGAAGTGCTGGTCGCGCGGCAGGATCACCGCGGCCGAGCGGACGTGGTGCGCCGACGGATGCGTTCCCGGAGGCGCCGCGCCTTCCTCGGCCAGCGCCTTGACGGCCTTCATCAGCGCGCGGCGCATCTTGACGATGCCGTTGTCGGTGGAGGTCAGGTGTTCCTTGGTGCGATCCTGGATCGGACCCATGCTTTCCTGCAGCGACGCGTCCTGCATGCCTATGCCCTCGACGCCGCTGTAGGTCCTGCCGGCCTTCTGCGCCTCGCGGTCCATCAGGTAATCGTTTTCCTTGTTCTGCAAGGGCCGGAACGTGCCCGGCACGTAACGCACGTGAATGCCCTTGCCGTCCTCCATCGCCTGGACCTCGCTTTCGGTCAGCGCGCGGCCCGCGTGGTAGTCGAAGCTCCACGCCCAGCAGTTCTCGTCGTCGATGGGTACCCAGAAGTGTCCGTGCACGGGATGGTCGCCGCGCGGCGGCACCATGGTGAAGCAAGGCATCAGCCAGGGCGTGATGCGCCAGTAGTAGGAATCGTCGTCGGCATTGCGGCGCACGCCCACCAGCAGCCCCGTGTCGGTGTCGACCACTTCGAATACCGGGCGCAGGTCCTTGAGGTTGTACTGGTTGCCGGCCGCGCCCTTGAACAGCGGATCGGACTTCAGGCTGTCGCGGTGCAGCCACGAGACGTGGCTGGAATCGATCCCGCCTTCGAGCGCCTGCAGCCAGTTGTTTTCCTGGATGCGCTTGGACACGAAGCGCTGCGCGTCGGGCACCATCGCGAACTCGTACTCGGGCAGCGGCGGCTGGTGCTCGGGCGGACCCATGTAGGTCCACAGGATGCCGCCGCGCTCGACCAGCGGATACGAGGTGAGCTTGATGCGGCTGCGAAAGCCGCTGTCTTCCGCCTCGGACGGCACGTCCAGGCACTGGCCGTCGGCGGCGTACTTCCAGCCGTGATAGGGGCAGCGGATACCGCCGCCCTGGCCCTTCTCGTCGTAGCGGCCGAACCACAGCGACACGCCGCGATGCGCACAGAATTCGTCGATCAGGCCAAGGTTGTCTTCTTCGTCGCGTATCGCCAACAGCCGCTCGGACAGCAGCTTCACGCGCACCGGCTCGCAGCCGGGACCGGGCAGCTCGCGGCTCAGCATCACCGGCTGCCAGTAGCGGCGGAACAGCTCGCCCAAGGGCGTTCCCGGCCCCGTCTGGGTAAGCAGGTCATTCTGTTCTTTCTTCAACATCCTTGGTCCCCTCGCTTGAAATTCGTTCCGTATACAGGAACACTGTTCCTTGATAGGAAACAAAGTTATCATTCGCTCGATCCCGATGTCAATGCGGTCCATGCCGCGGCGGGAGATCAGAACCTCAGAAAGGAGACACGCCGATGACGATTCATCGCCATTTCCTCGCGCGCCTGCTGTGCGCGAGCCTTGCAGCCGGCGCGCTCGCGGCGCCGGCCTGTGCGCAGGATCCGTGGCCCAACCGCCCGGTGAAGATCGTGGTGCCCTATGCGCCCGGCGGCAGCGCCGACACCCTCGGCCGGCTGATCGCGCGCCATCTTGCCGAGACGTTCAAGCAGAGCTTCGTGGTGGACAACCGCGGCGGCGCGGGCGGCGTCATCGGTTCGCAGATGGTGGCGCGCGCCGAGCCCGACGGCTATACCCTGGTGGTCTCGGGCATCGGCTCGCACGTGGTCGCCCCGCTGACCAACGCGACCAGCTTCGACCCGATCAAGGACTTCACCCACATCGCCCTGCTGGGCGGACCGCCCACCGTGCTGGCGGTCAACGTCGCGCAGCCCATCAAGGACGTGCCCGGCTTCATCAAGCAGGTCAAGTCCATGCCCGAGGGCCTGAGCTGGGCCTCGCCCGGACAGGGCACGCACGGCGCCCTGATCGGCGAAGCCTTCCGCCAGATCACCAAGCTGAACCTGGTGCACATCAGCTACAAGGGCGCGGGTCCCGCCGTGGCGGACGTGGCGGCCAACCAGGTACCCGCCGCCTTCATCACGCTCAGCACCGCCGCCGGCAACATCAAGGCCGGCAAGCTGCGCCCGCTGGCCGTGACCTCGGCGCAGCGCGTGACCGACTTCCCCGACATCCCGACCTTCAAGGAACTGGGCTATCCGCAGCTGACCGGTACCACCTGGTTCTCGCTGTCGGGTCCCGCCGGCATGTCGCCCGAACTGGTCACCAAGCTCAACCTCGCGGTGCGCAAGGCCCTGCAATCGCCGGAAGGGCAGGCCGAGCTGCGGGCCCAGAACATGGAGACCTTCGACTGGGACGCGCCCACGTTCAACGATTTCGTGAAGAAGGAAATCGTGCACTGGAAACAATATATAGCGCCCCCCCCTACGCGCTGACGCGCGCAAGGAAAGCCCACCCCCTACGCCCTCCGGGCGCCCCCTCAAGGGGGCGAAACCGGCGGACTGGCAAAGCCAGATCCGCGGTTTCCTGGGCCCGGTGGGACTTTCCTGGTTTGTCGCTTCCGTGCTTCGCTGGCTGCCAGCACTTGTTATAAAGGTGGGTTGACACAAACATTGTCCATCATCATGCAAGACACTCAGGACGGAGGCGACGGGCGGCTGTCTTCGGTCGCTTCGGCCATTCGTGTGCTCAAGGCGTTTTCCGAGACGGAAGTCGAGATCGGGATCAGTACGCTTGCCAAGCGGCTGGGGCTGGCCAAGAGCACGGTGCACCGGCTGGCCAGCACGCTGACGGCCGAGGGGCTGCTGGAGCAGAACCCGGAGAACGGCCGCTACCGGCTGGGGCTGGGGCTGTTCGCGCTGGGCGCGCTGGTGCGGCGGCGCATGGATATTTCGACGCAGGCCCTGCCCTATCTGCACGAGCTGCGCGAGATCACCGGCGAGACCGTGCACCTGGCCACGCTGGAGCAGAGCAACATCATCTATCTGTTCAACCTCGAAAGCCACCAGGCCATACGCATGCGTTCGTACGTCGGCGCGCGCAAGCCCGCCTTTTGCACCAGCGAGGGCCGCGCGCTGCTGGCCTTCCAGAGCGCGGACGTGCTGGCGCGCGTGCTCAAGGACGGCCTCGCGCCGCGCACGCCGAACACGCCGACCGATCCGGCCGTGTTGCGCAACACGCTGGAACAGGTGCGGCGCGAGGGCCATGCGCAGGACGACGAGGAAAGCGAGGTCGGCATGCGGGGCCTGGCGGCGCCGGTGCGCGACCATACCGGGCAGGTCATCGCCGCGATCGGTGTCGCCGGTCCCATCCAGCGGCTGACCAAGAAGGCGCTGCGCGGTTTCGTTGCGCCCGTGCTCCAGGCCGCCGACGGCGTATCGGCGCGGCTGGGCTACCAGCCCTGAACGGACTCGCGATCATTCATGGCCACCTCGTCCCCCATCCCCGTCTATCTGCTGACCGGCTTCCTGGGCAGCGGCAAGACGACGCTGCTGTCGGCGTGGCTGGAACAGCCGGGACTGCGGGGCGCGGCGGTGATCGTCAATGAACTGGGCGAGGTCGGCCTGGATGGCGCCCTGCTGGGCGTGACCGAACAGGCTTCGCTGGTATCGGGATCGTGCGTCTGCTGCACCGGGCTGCCGGGCCTGGAGCAGGCCCTGGAAGACCTGTTCTGGGCGCGGCTGCAACGTCGCATGCCGGCGTTTCCCGCCGTGGCGATCGAGACCACGGGCATGGCCGACCCCGCGCCCATTCTCCAGGCCTTTCACGAACATCCGCTGCTGCGCGAACGCTACCGCCTGCAGGCCGTCGTCACGGTGGCGGGCGCGCCGGCCGGCGCGGCATTGCTCGATCGCCATCCGGAAGCGCGGGCGCAGGTACGCGCGGCGCAGGCGCTGATCATGACCAAGACACGGGAAGCCGACGAAGCGTCGACCCGCGCCCTGGCCGCGAGGCTGGCGGCGCTCAAGCCCGGCGTGCCGGTGCTGCGTTCCAACCAGGCCGACCTGGCGTGGGAGACGGTTTCGCGCGCCCTCGCGCCATGCGGCCCGTCGTCGCCCCCGGTCGCGGAACCCGGGCATGTGGACCATGCCGCGAGCCCGCCGGCACCGCATGTCCACGATCATGCCCACCCTCACGATCATGGCCGGCACGCGCATCATCATGCGGAGCAGGCGCATTTCCTTCCCCTGCCCGATCCCCTGGCGCGCGACGCGCTGCTGATCCGCCTGCATGCGCTGGCCGATGCGCTGGGACAGGACCTGCTGCGGCTCAAGGGCGTCGTCGCCCTGGCGGACGGCCGGCGTTGCCTGGTGCAGTTCGCTCCCGACGAAAGGCGCTTCGACGTGCGGCCGCTGTCGGCGGCTGATATCCCGCAACAGCGAACCGGCCTGACCATCATCGCGACGCATGCCGATCCGCACCGGATGGCCGCGCTGCTCGTGGCCTGAACGCCACGTTCAGGCCACGTGTCCACGCCGGCGCGAAACGCCGGTGCGCGCTTGCGGTGGCCGCTGCGCCATGGTCAACGCGGCTTCCCAGCGCTTCTCGTATTCGTTCTGGTGAAAGTCTTCCGTGATGAAGTCGAGGAAGACCCGCGTTTTCGCCGGCACCAGCTTGCGGCGCCGATAGGCCAGGCTGATCGATAGCCGGGGCAGTTCCCAATCCAGCAGCACGGGAACCAGCCGTCCGGCCATCAGGTCGTCATGGACGACATACATGGGCTGGCTGAGAATGCCCAGTCCCTCCAGGGCGGCGCTGCGTACGATCTGTCCGTCGTTGGCATCCAGCAGCGGCGCCATCGGAATGGTGACGACTTCCTTCCCGCGCTGGAAGGTGAGTTCGTTCGGATTGTGGTAGCTGTAGCCCAGGTACTTGTGTCCCGCCAATGCCTGCGGCACGGCGGGCAATCCATGACGGTCGATGTAGGCCGGCGATGCCGCGAGGATTCTTCGCGTCGTCGCCAGCCGCCGTATCACCAGTGTCGAATCGGGCTCGTACTCGCGGGTCCGGATCGCCACGTCGATGTCATCGTCGGTGATGTCGTAGTACCGATTCGCGGCGATCAGCTCGATCTTGACGCTGGGATATTTCTCGGTGAAGCGTGGCAGCAATCGGGTGACGTGCTGCAGCATCAACGACAGGGACGCGGTCACGCGCAAGCTGCCCGACGGCGAGCTGGAAGTCAGGGCCGCTTCCTCTTCCGCCTCGGTCATCTCCTCCAGCGCGGCCTTGCATCGGGCATAGAAATTCTGGCCCACCTCCGTCACGAACAGGCGCCGCGTGCTTCGCTCCACGAGCCGCGCGCCCAGGCGCTTTTCCAATGCCGCCAGGTGCCGGCTTGCCGATGGCGTGGAGAAGTTCAACGCTTCGGCCGCCTTGCTGAGGCTTCCCGTTTCGACGACCCGCACGAAGAATTCATATTCAGCCCAACGGTCCATCGTGCATTTCTCCATTTGCTGAAAAACTCGTTTTCAGGCTCGGCCATTTTTCCGCGGCGGCTGCTTCGCTACGATTCTCCCATACCGCTGGCGTCTCCAATCGAAAAGGAACCCTCGACAATGAACACGCAGGCGCATGGCGCTCAACCTGTCTGGCCCGCGGCGGATTTCTCCCGCGTTCCCTACGAGGTGTTCACGGACCCGCGCATATACCGCCTGGAGATGGAACGGCTGTTTCGCGGTCCCGTCTGGAACTACCTTGCAATGGAATGCGAGATTCCGCAGTGGGGAGACTACGTCACCAACTGGGTCGGCGACACCCAGGTAATCGTCAGCCGCTCCAGGGACGGGTCCATCCACGCCGTCGAGAACTCCTGTGCGCACCGGGGCGCCCGGCTTGCCGACAAGGTGCGCGGCAACGCCAGGCGCCACGTCTGCCCTTACCATCTGTGGACCTACAGCCTGTCGGGCGATCTTGCCAGCGTGCCTTTCGAGAAAGGCCACAAGGGAAAAGGCGGCATGCCGCCCTGCTTCGACAAGAAGGACCATGGCCTGCGCAAGCTTCGCATCGCGACCCATGGCGGCCTTGTCTTCGGCACGTATAGCGATGACACCGAGCCCCTTCCCGCCTACCTGGGCCCGCACAGCCTGACGCAGATAGACCGCCTGCTGATGCAGCGAACGCCCAAGGTCATCGGCTATCTGCGCCAGAAGATCGCGGGCAACTGGAAGCTTTATAACGAGAACGTCCGCGATCCTTATCACGCGTCGCTGCTGCATTTGTTCCAGGTGTCCTTCGGCATCCAGACACCCGCGATGAAAGGCGGCATCAAGCTGGACAAGGACGGCAAGAACACCTGGAATCATTCGATCCTGAGCGACGACGATGCGCAGGGGCTGCGTGATCTGGATCGGGACTACGCCGACAGCGGCAAGCTGATGCCGGATCTTCAGATGCACGATCCAGCCATGCTGGAGGTGCCGCTCGATCTGCAGGACGGCTACAAGACCACCCTGTTGTCGATGTTCCCGTCGCTGGTCGTCGCCCAGGTGGACAACACCTACGCCATCCGCCATCTGCGTCCGAAGGGCCCGGATGCGGTCGAACTCCACATCACCTACCTCGGCTTCGAGGGCGATACGGACGAGGACCTGCACAATCGACTGCTGCAGGTCAACCTGATCGGGCCCGCGGGATACATCTCGATGGAAGACGGCGAAGCCCTTCGGCTGGTCCAGCTAGGACTGAAGACGCGGCACGGCGAACATTCCGTGCTGGAGATGGGAGGCACGGGAGAACTGCACGACACGGATTACCTGTCCCAGGAAATCTCGATCCGCGGGTTCTGGACGCACTATCACCAGTTGATGGGCTTCGAGCCGGCTGCTACTGAAAAGGTCTAAAGGCAATCCCATGGTTCCTTCACTTCAAGCCCGGGTCGAACGCTTCAACTACGACTATGCGGACGCGCTCGATCAGCGGCGCTATGCGGAATGGCCGGACTTTTTCACGGCCGACGCCTGCGACTACCGCGTCGTGTCGCGCGAAAACCATGACGCCGGACTGCCCGCCCCGCTGATGGGCTGCTACAGCCATGGGATGGTCAAGGACCGCGTGACCATGCTGATCAAGGGCACGCTTACGTATCGGGACGTGAACTTCCGCCACTACATCACCAACGTGCGCGCCGACGAAACCGACGCGGGCGCCATTTCCGCCAGCGCGAACTTCCTGGTGATGCAGTCGGATCTGGAGGGAAACGCGTCGGTCTATATGGTCGGCCGATACGAGGACCAGATGGCGATCACCGGCGATCGCCTCAGGCTCAGGCGGCGCCTGGTCATCGTCGATTCCTTCAGCATCGACAACATGCTGGCCGTACCGCTCTGATCCCTCGATCCGTTCAGCTGTTTTCCAGCACGTCCGCCAGGCCCTGCTTTTCCAGCAGCGACGACAGGTGTTCCCAGCCGTGGAAGTCGATGATGATCTGGCCGCGTTCCTTCGCGCCGATCTTGAAGGCCACCTGCGTGCCCAGCCGATCGGACAGCGCTTCTTCCAGCCGCAGCACGTCGCGCGACTTGGCCGCGGGTTTGCGGCTGGACTTCTGCGCCGCCTCTTGCAGCGTCTGCGCGACGAGCTTCTCGGCCTCGCGCACCGACAGCCGCTTGGCCACGATCTGCGTGGCAAGCTGGATCTGCGTGGCGGCATCCACCGCCAGCAGCGCGCGGGCGTGGCCCATGTCGAGATCGCCTGCCAGCAGCATGGTCTGCACCGGCGCGGCCAGGTTCAACAGGCGCAGCAGGTTGCTCGTGGCCGAACGCGAGCGGCCGATGGCCTGGGCGGCCTGCTCGTGCGTCATGCCGAATTCGCCGATCAATCGCTGCACGCCCTGCGCTTCTTCCAGCGGGTTCAGGTCCTCGCGCTGGATGTTCTCGATCAGCGCCATGACCGCGGCGTTCTCGTCGCTGACCTCGCGCACCAGCACCGGCACCTCGGCCAGGCCGGCCAGCTGCGCGGCGCGGAAGCGGCGTTCACCCGCGATGATCTCGTAGCGCCCGCCTTCGATCGCGCGGACCAGGATGGGCTGCATCACGCCCTGGGTGCGTATCGATTCGGCCAGTTCGCCCAGCGCGCCCTCATCCATGCGCGAGCGCGGCTGGTAGCGGCCGGCCTGCATGCTGGACACCGGCAGCGTGTTGGGCGGGCCTTCCTTCGCTTCGGGCTGGGCCGTGGACTTGGTGCCCAGCGTGCTGACCGCCGGCATGTCGGCGCCCAGCAGCGCGTCCAGTCCGCGTCCGAGTCCTTTGGGTTTCTTCACACCCTTAGATCCTGCTTTCATTTCCATGATGTGCTTCCCCAAAGCTATAGCGTCTTCATACGCTCTATCATTTCCGCCCCGAAGGCCACGTAGGCCTGCGCCCCCTTGGACGCGGGGTCGAACACCACGCCCGGCAGGCCATAGCTGGGCGCCTCGGCCAGCCTGACGTTGCGCGGGATGATGCTGTTGAATACCTTGTCGCCGAAATGGCTCTCGAGCTGTGCCGAGACCTGCTGCTGCAAGGTCACGCGCGGATCGAACATCACGCGCAGGAGGCCGATCACGCGCAGGTCGGGATTCAGGTTGGCGTGGACCCGTTTGATGGTGTTGACAAGATCCGACAGCCCTTCCAGCGCGAAGTACTCGCACTGCATGGGAATGATCACGCCATGCGCGGCGGCCAGGCCGTTGAGCGTCAGCAGCGACAAGGTGGGCGGGCAGTCGATCAGCACGAAGTCATAGCGGTCGGCCACGGCGGCGATGGCGTGCTTGAGCTGCCGCTCGCGCTCTTCGAGCTCCACCAGGTCGATCTCGGCGCCCGCCAGTTCGCGGTTGGAGGGCAGGACGTCATAGCCGCTCTCGGATGCCTTCGCGGCCTCGGCGATGCTGGCTTCGCCGATCAGGACCTCGTAGAGCGTGGCCTGCAGCTCGCGCTTGTCGATGCCGCTGCCCATGGTGGCGTTGCCCTGCGGATCGAGATCGACCAGCAGCACGCGCTGCTTCTGGGCCACGAGGGCCGCCGCCAGATTGACCGCGGTGGTGGTCTTGCCGACACCACCCTTCTGGTTCGCGATGCAGAAGATGCGGGCGGTGCGCTTGGCGGCCAGCGGCTCGGCGCCGCTGATCGCCTCCAGCTCGCCGGCTTCTTCTCCGGACGGTGCCGCCTCGTTGACCATGCTGGAATTGGAAGACATCGAATACAACCTGATTATTGGGTGAATCTGACGCGCCGATGGCCGGCGCCGCGTTCTGCTAACCCTCGTTTGCCCCGCCCTCGATGCGGTCCATCCAGACCAGGCAGCGGCGGGCGGACAATCTTGGCACATAAAGCGTCGTAACGCCTTCCACCTGCCATGCGCCCTGGTCCTTCAGCGCCTGCATCTCGTCTTCCGGCGGATGGCCCTTCATGGCGGCCAGCCGCCCTCCGGGCTTGACGTGGCGTCCGGCCAGCGCGGCAAAATCGTGCAGCGAGGCGAACGCGCGCGAGACGACGATGTCGCACTCGGCGGGTTCGAGCTCCTCGACCCGCGCGTGCGTCGCGTCCAGGTTGGACAGCCGCAGAACCCCGGCCACGTGCTTGATGAACGCGGTCTTCTTTTCCACCGCGTCCACGCAGCGCACCTGCCATTCCGGCCGGCAAATGGCCAGGACCACGCCGGGCAGTCCTCCGCCCGAACCCACGTCCAGGATGCTGGCCGGCTGGCCGGCAAGGCGCTGGGCCAGTTCCGGCACCACCGACAGGCTATCCGTTATGTGATGCAAAAGCATCTGCTCAGGCTCGCGTATGGCCGTGAGGTTGTAGGTGCGGTTCCAGCGCAGCATCTGCGCCAGATAATTCAGCAGCAGATCGATACGCGCATGATCGAGCGGCAGGCGCAACACCGCGCAGTCCGACTCGAGCTGGGCGGCGAATACCGCGCCATTGAAAGGTTCCTGCATCGGGATCGGTTTCCGGGACATGTTCATGGGACGACCCTCCGGCGGCCGGGAGCTCCCCTTGCCGGGGAAGCGGACACGCTTCCCCGCAAGCCGCGCATCGATACCGACGAGCCTCCTGTCTCGTCGTGGCGCGGCTTTTCTCCCAGGAGAAGGCGTGTGGTTGTCGAGCGGCCGTGGGACACGCTCATGCCGCCCGGTTCGCGTCGGCGGCGGAATCGGCATTCAGCTTTCCGTATTGGCGGCGCTTCAGGTGTATCAGCAGGAGCGAGATGGCGGCAGGCGTGATACCCGAGATGCGGGCGGCCTGGCCGATGGTTTGCGGCCGATGAGTCTTGAGCTTCTGGCGGACTTCGAAGGACAGGCTGCGCACCGAGTCATAGTCGATGTCTTCGGGTATGCGCTGGTTCTCGTGCCCGGCCTGCTTGTCGATCTCGTTCTGCTGGCGCGCGATGTAGCCCGCATACTTGACCTGGATCTCGACCTGTTCGGCAACGATCTGGTCGGTTACGCCCGGCCCCGCCAACAATTCCTCGTCCGCATTCTTAGCTTGCATAAGTGCATCATAGGAAACGTTCGGGCGCTTGAGCAAGTCGAATAGTGTGTACTCACGCTCGATCGCCTTGCCCAGCAGAGGCTCGGCAGCGTGGGCCGGGAAAGTCCGGGGATTGATCCACGTGGACCGCAGGCGCTCGACCTCGCTCGCCACGGCATCCCGCTTGCGGTTGAAGGCATCCCAGCGCGCATCGTCCACCAGCCCGAGCTGGCGGCCGGTTTCCGTCAGGCGCCAGTCGGCATTGTCCTCGCGCAGGCTCAGGCGATACTCGGCCCGCGACGTGAACATGCGATAGGGCTCGGTCACGCCGCGCGTGACCAGGTCGTCGGCCAACACGCCCAGATAGGCCTGGTCGCGGCGCGGCACCCAGGCTTCCTCGCCCTTCACCTGCAGGGCGGCGTTGATGCCGGCCAGCAGTCCCTGCGCAGCCGCTTCTTCGTAGCCCGTCGTGCCATTGATCTGTCCGGCGAAGAACAGTCCGGAAATGGCGCGGGTCTCGAGCGACGTTTTCAGTCCACGTGGATCGAAATAGTCATATTCGATGGCGTAGCCGGGCCGCAGGATATGGGCATTTTCCAGCCCGGGCAGCGAATGGATCAGGTCGAGCTGCACATCGAAGGGCAGGCTGGTCGATACCCCGTTGGGGTAGAACTCGTGGGTCGTCAGCCCTTCCGGTTCCAGGAAAACCTGATGGGATGTCTTGTCCGCAAAACGGTGGATCTTGTCTTCGATGGACGGGCAGTAGCGCGGCCCCACCCCTTCGATGACGCCGGTGTACATGGGCGAACGGTCCAGGCCGCCACGGATGATCTCGTGCGTCCGCGCATTCGTGTGCGTGATCCAGCACGGCAGTTGGCGCGGATGCATGGCGGCATCGCCCAGGTAGGAAAACACCGGTACCGGATCCAGGTCGCCGGGCTGTTCTTCCAGCACACTGAAGTCGATAGAGCGCCCGTCGATACGGGGCGGCGTCCCTGTTTTCAGGCGTCCCTGGCCCAGCTTGAGTTCCTGCAGGCGCTTGCCCAGCGAGATCGCGGGCGGATCGCCGGCCCGGCCCGCCGAGTAGTTCTGCAGTCCCACGTGAACCAGTCCGTTCAGGAAAGTGCCTGCGGTCAATACCACCGCCCGCGCGCGGAAGCGCAGGCCGATCTGGGTGACCGCGCCGACTACCTTGTCCCCTTCCAGCATCAGGTCGTCCACCGCTTGCTGGAACAGCCAGAGGTTGGGCTGGTTTTCCAGGCGATGACGAATAGCCTTGCGATAGAGCACCCGGTCTGCCTGGGCTCGGGTAGCCCGCACCGCAGGCCCTTTGGATGCGTTCAGGATGCGGAACTGGATCCCTGCTTCGTCCGTGGCCAGGGCCATGGCCCCGCCCAGTGCGTCGACTTCCTTCACCAGATGGCCCTTGCCGATCCCGCCTATGGAGGGATTGCAGGACATCTGCCCCAGGGTCTCGATGTTATGCGTGAGCAGCAGCGTCTTGCAGCCAGCGCGCGCAGCCGCCAATGCAGCCTCGGTACCAGCGTGGCCGCCGCCTACAACAATGACATCAAATTCGATTGGATACAGCATGGTGGGATCCGCAAAAGGCCAGGTTTCACCTGGCGACCTGGCAGCCTTCGTGGCCAGGGAGAGATATCCGGGTCTGGTGAGAAAACGCCACGGTAACTTGGGATTATAGGATTCTCGCCCTGTCAGCGCGAGCATTACCCTGGACAAGCTGCTCCATAGTGTTTCACGTGGAACACTGGGGTGCCTGCTTGAGCTATTCAGGATGCGTGTGTCAGCGCTACGTGGCAGTGGATAGGGTGGGTACGTGATCGCCGTACCCGCTAACACCGGGAATAGGCGTCGGGAGATGCGGATGAGCCCTCGCCAAGGTCTCGACCAAATTTCCTCTACGATCAAGGCGTGCCGATGTTTCACGTGAAACATCGACGCGCTGGGGCCACTCTTCTTTCACCCGAAAGAGCCCGGGAAATTCGAGTTCTCTACGCTTCAGCCACTTGGGAACACTTGTCGGGTGAACAGCCATAAGCCAGCTTGGGGGTGAAGGCAGCGGCCCTGTCGCTGGCATCAGCCCGACCACGGCACACAAGTGGCAAGACCACTTACCAAGCAAGGGGGACATCGGGTTGGTCGATCGCAGTTCCCGCTCGATCCGGTCATGCGCTACCGATGAGAAACAGCTCTCGGCCATTGCGTTTCTGAAAGCTGTGGTGGTCCCAGTACTCACCATCTAGCCACTCAGGGCGTTCACTTCGGGAAAGTCGGCCGCAATACTCCACGTGAAACTTTTCCGCTCACGTTTCCCGGCTGGCCTCCCCTTCGGCAATGTCCATCTCTTCACGCATGGCCCGCGCGGTCAGTACCTCCAGCATTTCAAACAAGCCGGTGATCCGTTCTGGCGAATAGCCATCCAATAGCCGCTCATTGCGCTGCCGGGACAACTGCCGCAGGGTGACGGCGGTCTCCATGCCCAGAGGGCTCAGCCTTAGGTCGGCTCGCCGGCTATCCCGTGCCGAGGTCCCTCTTTCGACCAATCCATTTCTGGTCAAGACACCGATCGCCCGGCTGATCTGCGCCGCATCGACCATGGCCAGGGAAGCCAACTTGCGTATCGAGGCTGGCTGAAAATCGGCAAGCAACATGACGACTTGCCACTCTGTCTGAGAAAACCCGAACTGCATCCGGGCCTGCAATTGGGAAGCGCGTGCCAGCGCCTTGCCAAGCGCAGCCACCCTGGGAGCCAGCAAACCCTCCTGGCCGCGTACGTCCAACGCTTCGAAGGAGCCGGCGGGTTCCTTTCCAGGCAGGGGATTGCTTATCATGGGTGGCAACTCGTTCGAGGTTTTCATGGGGGAGATGAGGCGTCATTATCCTCGACCTGTCTGCATTCGTACAATTCCATGACAAACCGTGCTATTTTCGTCGAGCTAGAAGAAAATGCAAGATTCAGTCATGAATCTTAATAAGGCGCGGGACTCCCATGTTCACTCCGCGGAATCAGGGAAACAGGACCGTATCCAAAACGTTGATGTAGCCGTTGTCCACTTCGACGTCGGGCTCCAGCACTTCGGCATCCGATAGCAACAGCCGGCGGTTCTTGCGATGGACCGTCAGCGTCTTGCCGCCCTCGGTCCTGATCTGCGTTCCTTCCTTGGCATCCTTCAGGCTGACCTTGCCCGCCACCATGTGCAGCTTCACCACCTGCACCAGCGTGTCCTTGTTCCGCAATGCCTCGCGCTGGGCCGAGGGCAGTTTGGCGAAGGCTTCGTCGGACGGCGCGAACACGGTATAGGGCTGGCCTTTCAGCGTCTGCTCCATACCCGCCTCGCGTACCGCGTTGACCCATGAACTGAACATTCCGGCCGTCTGGGCCGTGTCGATGATATTGCGCGCCTGGACACCGGCGGGGCTCATCAGGCCCAATGCCAATGCCGTGGCGATCGATCCGAGGATGTATCTGACATGCATGCGCTTCTCCCGAGCGACAAGTTTCTCCTTGGGACATGACCGGCTTGCGGCCGTCTTTCATGGTCGCTCGCCACGCTGTAACCAGGGTCATCGCTTGGCAAGGGGGCGCAACAGGGAACGGCATCCCGCCCCTACGGCGTCCCTTCCAGGGCCGCCGGAACGTCTTTCTTCAATTGATCCAGCACGGCCCTGACCCTGGACGCGGTGGGTCGATGGGCATGGACCAGTGCATGGATGGGAAAAGGCGGCACGGTGTATTCGGGAAGCAGCTGCACCAGGCTTCCCTTCCGTAGCGCGTCGATGCAGGCGGGTTGTTGCACCACGCCTATTCCACAGCCGGACTGAATCAGCTCGTACATGGGCCGCCAATGGCTGGTGGTGCACGAGGTTTGTATCCGCGCCTGCCGCACGCCTTTTTCCGGATGGCTGAGCGGGACGCGGTCATTGGGGAAGATTCCGTTGACCCGGATGAACGGGTGGCGGACGAGGTCGTCCGGGGTTTCGATCGAATCGTGCCGTTCGATGAACGAAGGGGCGGCAACCAGCACCCGTCCGATCTGGCCCAGCGGATGGGCGACGAAACTGCCTTCGGCCAGGGAGCCGACGCGCAGCGAAATATCGACGCCTTCCGTCACGGGATCGACCACGGCGTCGTTCAGGATCACGTCCAGGTGCAGCTTGGGATAGGCGATCCGGATGCGAAGCAATATCGCGGGCAGAACGATCTCGCCGAAGCACTGGGCGGAAGCTATGCGGACGCTGCCGCGGATGTCCTCTTGCTCGCCCTGCCGGACGACGGCTACGGCGGCGTCGGCGGCCGCCAGGAGGGTCTTGCAGTGATTGTAGAAGGTCTTCCCTTCCTCGGTGCAGACCAGCCCGTTCGCATCGCGGCTGAGCAGGCGGACTTGGAGGAATTCCTCCAGTTTCTCGATGCGCTCGCGGACCGAGGCATGGCCCAGGTCGAGTTCACGGGCAACGGCGGAGATGCTTCCAAGTTCGACGACCTGGGTATAGATGCGTGCTGCGGACAGAAGATCCATGGCGTTCGAATCTTGCCTTCCAATAACGGAAGAAACGTAGCAGTTATTATCTTTTGGCGAATTTTGCCGACAGGATAAAAAAACCCCGACGCCCAGGGCGGGCATCGGGGCCGTGCATCGCGAGCCGGAGCGGTACGCCGCCCGGCTTGCGAGCGAGGCTCAGCCTTGCAGGCGCTTGGACAGGCGCTGCTTGACCTCCACCAGTTCGTTCGGCAGGCCCTGCTTGAGCAGGTCGAACAGTTCGTCGTGCAGGCGCAGCTCTTCCTTCCAGGCTTGCGTGTCGATCGCGGTGATGTGATCGAACTGCTCACGGGTGAAGTTCAGGCCTTCCCAGCTCAGGTCCTCGTAGGAAGGCGTGACGCCGAAGACGTGGTCCACGCCCTGGGCCTTGCCGTCGATGCGTTCGAGCATCCACTTCAGCACGCGCATGTTTTCGCCGAAGCCGGGCCAGACGAATTTGCCGTTCTCGTCCGTACGGAACCAGTTCACGCAGAAGATGGCGGGCAGGCGCACGCCGGCCGACTCGAGCTTGGCGCCCAGTTGCAGCCAGTGGCTGAAATAGTCGCTCATGTTGTAGCCGCAGAACGGCAGCATGGCGAAGGGATCGCGGCGCACCACACCCTGCTTGCCGGTGGCCGCGGCGGTGGTTTCCGAACCCATGGTGGCGGCCATGTAGACGCCCTCGACCCAGTTGCGGGCCTCGGTCACCAGCGGCACCGTGGTGGAGCGGCGGCCGCCGAACACGAAGGCGTCGATGGTCACGCCCGCGGGGTTGTCCCACTCGGCGTCGATGGCCGGGTTCTGGTCGGCGGCGACGGTGAAGCGGGCATTCGGATGCGCCGCCTTGCGGCCCGTGGTCTTGCCGATTTCCGGCGTCCAGTCCTTGCCCTGCCAGTCGATGCAGTGGGCGGGCGGCTCGCTCATGCCTTCCCACCAGACGTCGCCGTCGTCGGTCAGCGCGACGTTGGTGAAGATGACGTTCTCGCGCAGCGTCGCCATGCAGTTGAAGTTGGTCTTCTCGTTGGTGCCGGGCGCGACGCCGAAATAGCCGGCCTCGGGGTTGATGGCGCGCAGCTTGCCGTCGGGGCTGGGCTTGATCCAGGCGATATCGTCGCCGATGGTGGTGACCTTCCAGCCCGGCAGCGACGGGATCAGCATCGCGAAGTTGGTCTTGCCGCAGGCCGAGGGGAAGGCCGCGCCGACGTGCATCTTCTTGCCCTCGGGCGAGGTGACGCCCAGGATGAGCATGTGTTCGGCCAGCCAGCCCTGGTCGCGGCCCATCTTGGAAGCGATGCGCAGCGCCAGGCACTTCTTGCCCAGCAGCGCGTTGCCGCCATAACCCGAACCGAAGGACCAGATCTCGCGGGTCTCGGGATAGTGGACGATGTACTTGGTGTCGTTGCAGGGCCAGATGACGTCGGCCTCGCCCTGGGCGAGCGGCTTGCCCACGGTGTGGACGCAGGGAACGAACACGCCGTCGGCGCCCAGCACGTCATAGACCTTGCGGCCCATGCGGGTCATGATGCGCATGTTGGCCACGACGTAGGGCGAATCGGACAGCTCAACGCCGATCTGCGCGATGGGCGAGCCCAGCGGCCCCATCGAGAACGGAATCACATACATGGTGCGGCCGCGCATGGAACCGGCGAACAGCCCGTTCAGCGTGGTGCGCATTTCCGCCGGGTCCACCCAGTTGTTCGTGGGGCCGGCGTCTTCCTTGCGTTCGGAGCAGATGAACGTGCGGTCCTCGACGCGCGCGACGTCGGACGGATCGGACCAGGCCAGATAGGAATTGGGACGCTTGGCGGGATTCAGGCGGCGCAACGTGCCGGCCTGGACCATCAGTTCGCACAGCCGGTCATACTCTTCCTGCGAGCCATCGCACCACTCGATGCGATCGGGCTGCGCCAGCGCCGCGACTTCGGCCACCCAGGCCTTCAATCGTTCGTGACGTACCCAGTCGGGAGCGTCGACCGCCGAAAGTTGTTTGGGAACCGATGTTTTAGGCACGGCGTTCATTGGTGACATTCTCCTCGACGCTGGGGCGCCTGATCATGATGTAAATAATGAGCCGGGCATCGATTGGCCCGGCCGGACTTTAACTTAATATACCCCACCCCCTTTCCGCAAAAGTTTCCAGGAAGAAAGGGTCCGTTACCGTTGGCAGCTACCACTTACAAGACCAATTGGACTACCATCGACGCTGATTGAAGGAAAGCCCATGCGCATAACGATTCTGGACGACTATCAAGACGCGGTACGCAAGCTGGACTGCTTCAGTCTGCTCGATGGCCACGACGTCAAGGTCTACAACAACACGGTCAAGGGGCTGGGCCAATTGGCCGTCCGGCTGCGCGACACGGAAACGCTGGTACTGATCCGTGAGCGTACGCCCATCACCCGCGCCCTGCTGGATAAATTGCCTCAGCTGAAGCTGATTTCCCAGACGGGGCGCGTCGGGTCGCACATCGACGTGGAGGCCTGCACCGAGCGCGGGGTCGCCGTCGCCCAGGGGGTCGGCTCGCCTGTTGCGCCGGCAGAACTGACGTGGGCGCTCATTATGAGCGCGATGAGGCGAATTCCTCAATATGCGGCAAACCTCAAGCATGGGGCTTGGCAGCAATCCGGCATGAAAGCGTCGTCGATGCCGCCCAATTTCGGCTTGGGCCGGACCTTGCACGGGGGCAGATTGGGCCTGTTCGGCTACGGCAAGATCGGCAAGATCATCGCGGGCTACGGCAAGGCCTTCGGCATGAAGGTGACGGTCTGGGGCCGCGAATCCACCCTGGACCGGGCACGGGCCGACGGCCTCGAGACGGCGGCCAGCAAGGAGGCGCTGTTCGAAGGCAGCGACGTGCTGTGCATGCTGCTCAAGCTGAGCGAGGAAACCCGCGGCATCGTCACGCTGGCCGACCTGCAGCGCATGGGACCCGAGGCACTGTTCGTGAATACCTCGCGGGCGGAGCTGGTGGAGCCCGATGCCCTGGTCCTGGCGCTGAACCGGGGCCGGCCGGGGCTGGCGGCGGTCGATGTCTTCGAAAGCGAGCCCATCCTGCAAGGCCACCCGCTGCTGCGGATGGAGAACGTCATCTGCACGCCGCACATCGGCTTCGTGGAAAGCAACAGCTACAACCTTTATTTCAAGGTTGCATTCGAGAACATATTGGCGTGGGCGGCGGGGAAACCCGCTAATCTGGTCACCCCGTAGGGAAGCCCACCCCTGCCCGCTTGTGCGGGCCAGGGAAGCCCACCCCCTACCCGCTTACGCGGGCCCCCTCAAGGGGGCGATGCGGGTGGACCGGAAGGAAAGCCCACCCCCAAGCGGCCTTTGGCCGCTCCCCCTCAAGGGGACGATGCGGGTGGACCGGCGGAGCCGGATCCACCGCATCCTGGGTCTAGTACCCGTTTCTTGGGTTATGGCACCGGTGCTATCGCTGGCTGCCGGCGGTAGCACCCGTGTTTCAGTTCAAGATGCTTTCCCTAGACCCAGGAAACCGCGGATCTGGCTTCGCCAGTCCGCCGGTTTCGCCCCCTGGGGGGCGCCCGAAGGGCGTAGGGGGGTCAGTAGGTGGGGTCAAATACTTTAGAAAAAAACAAGCCCACCCCGCTGGGGAGCGGGATGGGGAAGCGGGGCGGCGTGCGCCGCCCCGCGCATGTGCGGCTATTTACAGCGGCTTGATGTCGGAAGCCTGGGGGCCCTTGGGGCCGTCCTTGACTTCGTACTCGACTTCCTGCCCTTCGGCCAGGCTGCGATAGCCGCGGCCGACGATGGCGGAAAAGTGAGCGAACACATCCGGACCACCGGCGTCCGGCGTGATGAAGCCGAAACCTTTGTCCGCGTTAAACCATTTGACCTTGCCCTTCTGTGCCATGTTCGGCGTCCTCTAATCAATAAACAATGCAATGGAACCAAGAACGCCGACACGAACTGAAATGCGGTAATGGCGGACATCCGCAATGGCAGACGGGACTTGCGTGCTGCTTGAATTCAACTGCGAATCGCAGCATACCCGCGTGTACTTTGCGAATCAATAATATTTAGCAGGCGTATCGCAAATGCCATGTCCACGCCGCGCAACAGGCCCGGATCACCCTGCGCAGGGCGCTCGAAATCAGTCGCGCAACGCCGGAAAACGCATAAGCAAACCACGGTAGAGCGGCGGGGTGATCAGCAGCACAAAGGCCAGCCGGAACACCTGGAAAGCCGTTACCAGCGGCACGCCCAATTGCAGCACCTTGGCGGTGATGCACATCTCGGCAATACCGCCGGGCGCCAGCCCGAGGATCAGCGTGGGCAGCGCGATGTCGCTGGGACGCGCCAGGAGCAGGCTCAGGCCCACCGAAAGCATGATCACGACCAGGGTGTAGGCCAGGATCAATCCCATGAAGCGCGGGGCCGTCCGGAAGAAATCGGGGGTGTAGCGGTCGCCCAGCGACCAGCCTATGAGCAACTGCGCGGCGTTCAGCATGAAGGTGGGCATCGCCGACAAGGCCATGTCATTGGACGTCAGCAGGATGGTGACGGCCATGGGCCCCAGCACCCAGGCATTGGGTATGCGCAGCCGCACGGCCAGCAGCGCGCCGCCGGCACCCAGCGCGAACATCGCCGCCAGGCCGGCGGGATCCACCGCCGTCATGGCGGGCGCGAAAAGCCCGCTGCCGGTCACGCCCGACATCCGGAAAGCCAGCGGCACCAGCACGACGACAAGCAGGATGCGCAGGCTGTGGGCCGAGGCGACCAGCGCCACCTTGCCGCCGTAGCGGTCGGACAGGTTGGCCATTTCCGCCGCGCCGCCTATGGTGGACGAAAAATAGGCGGTGCTGAATTCCACGCCGCCGGCGCGCTGGAGGAACCAGGCGCCGGCCAGCCCCGCGGCCACCGAGAAGATGGCCCCCAGCAGCAGCGGCAGCAGATTGCCCGCGATCTCGTCGACCACCATGGGCGTGAAATACAACCCCAGGCCCACGCCTATCACCCACTGTCCCGCATAGCGCAGTTCGGTCCGGCTCCGGGACTGCACGCCGGCGATCTTGGTCGCCGCCGTGGCGATCAGCGCGCCCAGCATCCAGGGCAGCGGGGTATGGAGCGCGACCGCTATCAGCGAGCCGCAAAGCGCGATGGCGAAACCTAGCAATAGACGGACGAACATGGGGAACGAAACAGGCGGGCGTGGCCGCCGGCGGACGCATGGAGGTAGACTGATTCGATGAAGACGAATGGTACATCCAAGGCCCAAGCAAGCTGATGATTAATTCCAAATTGCCGGACGTCGGCGTCACCATCTTTACCGTCATGAGCCGGCTGGCCACGGAAACCCGCGCCATCAACCTGGGCCAGGGCTTCCCCGATTTCGATCCCGATGCCGGCCTGCTGGCGCAGGTGGACGCCGCCATGGCCGCGGGCCACAACCAGTACGCCCCCATGCCGGGGATCCCGGCGCTGCGCGCCGCCATCGCGGCCAAGACGCAGGCGCTGTACGGCGCGGCCTACGATCCCGAGACGGAGATCACCGTGACCAGCGGCGCCACCCAGGCCCTGATGACCGCCATCCTGGCGGTGGCCGGCGCGAGTGACGAGGTCATCGTGCTGGAACCCAACTACGACTCCTACGTGCCGGCCATACGCCTGGCGGGCGCCACGCCGGTGGCGGTACAACTGCTTGCGCCCACGCCCGAGGCTCCCGGCTACCGGCCCGACTGGGACGCGGTGCGGCGCGCCATCACGCCGCGCACCCGGGCCCTGCTGATCAATTTCCCGCACAATCCAACCGGCGCGGTGCTGGACGACGGCGACCTGGACGAGCTCGAACGCATCCTTGAAGGCACGGGCGTGGTGCTGATCTCGGACGAGGTCTACGAGCACATCGTGTTCGACGGCCGCCGGCATGCGTCCATCGCGCGCCGGCCGGCGCTGGCGGCCCGCAGCTTCCTGGTCTCGTCGTTCGGCAAGACTTTCCACACCACCGGCTGGAAGATCGGC
This sequence comes from Pigmentiphaga sp. YJ18, assembly GCF_038066655.1. Classification (NCBI taxonomy): domain Bacteria; kingdom Pseudomonadati; phylum Pseudomonadota; class Betaproteobacteria; order Burkholderiales; family Alcaligenaceae; genus Pigmentiphaga; species Pigmentiphaga sp. YJ18. Next base: position 897,883 of record NZ_JBBUKU010000001.1, read on the forward strand.
TATTGCTGCGCACCCGCCGCCCTGTCCGTGGAATTCCGCAAGATCCACCAGTTCATGGTGTTCGCGGTCTCGACCCCCATGCAGTACGCGCTGGCCGCGTTCCTGCAGGATCCCCGTCACTACCTGGAACTGCCCGCCTTCTACCAGGCCAAGCGCGACCGCCTGGAAGCGGGTCTGAAGCAGACGCGCTTTCGCACCCTGCCCTGCCCGGGCACCTACTTCCTGCTGGCCGACTACAGCGCGATCTCGGATGCGCCAGAAAGCGAATTCGCGCGCTGGCTGACCACCGAGCACGGCGTGGCGGTCATACCCATCGCGGCTTTCCATGCCGATCCGGACGCGCCGGCCTCGAACCGGCAACTGGTGCGCTTCTGCTTCGCCAAGAAGGACAGCACGCTGGACGCGGCGCTGGAGCGCCTGCAGCGGGTCTGAAAGCGGCATGCGGGCCCGATCGCCCGCATGCCTGCCGCCTGTGTCGCCTAGGCCGACGCGGCGGGTTCGGAAGCGCCCGCGCGACGCCGGGCCAGCACGCGCATCGTGACCGGCACGATCAGCACGGCCGCCGCGCACAGCCACAGACCGATGCTGACCGGGCTTTCCCACAGGATGGCCGTGTCGCCGTTGGTGATGGACAGCGCCCGGCGCAGGTTCTGCTCCATCATGTTGCCCAGCACCAGCCCCAGGATGAGCGGCGCCATGGGCACGGACATCTTGCGCAGCAGATAGCCCACCACGCCCAGCGCCACCATCATCACGAGGTCGAAGGTGGTGGCGTGCACCGAGTACACGCCTATCGTGCTCACCGTCACGATGAACGGCACCAGCGCCCAGGTCGGCACCGACAGCATGCGCGCGAACACGCCCACCATGGGAATATTCATCGCCAGCAGCATGGCGTTGCCGATGAACAGCGACGCGATCAGGCCCCAGACGATCTCGGGGCGCTGCTCGAACAGCGCGGGCCCGGGCGTGATGTTGTAGAGCGCCAGCACGCCCATCATCACCGCGGTGGTACCCGATCCCGGCACGCCCAGCGTCAGCATGGGCACGAACGAACCCGTGGCCGACGCGTTGTTGGCCGCCTCGGGCGAGGCCAGGCCGCGGATGTCGCCCTTGCCGAAATGCGCGCCTTCCGGGTCGGACTGTTCGACCAGGCGCTTCTCGGTCGAATAGGCCATGGCCGAGGCCACGGTGGCGCCGGCACCCGGCAGCACGCCCACCACGAAGCCGATCAACGCCCCTCGCACCGTGCCCCACCAGGTCATCGCCACTTCCCGCATGTTGAACAGGGTGCGTCCTGTCGGCTTGACCACCGCGTTGCCCGTGACCGACTGTTCCAGCAGCAGCAGCATCTCGCTGACGGAGAACAGGCCGATCACCACCACCACGAACTGGATGCCGTCGCTCAGGTGCAGCGAATCGAAGGTGTAGCGGTAGATGCCGGAGTTCTCGTCTATGCCCACGGTGGACAAGGCCAGGCCCACGGCGGCGGCCAGCAGCGCCTTGACGGGCTGCTCGCCCATCAGCCCGGCCAGGCAGCAGAAGGCGAACACCATCAGCGCGAAGTACTCCGCCGGCCCGAAGGCCAGCGCCCATCGGGCCAGCAGGGGCGCGGCGATGGCGATGCCGACGGTGGCCACGGCCGAGCCCACGAAGGAACTCCAGGCCGAGATCGACAAGGCCACGCCGGCCTTGCCCTGGCGGGCCATGGGGTAGCCGTCCAGTGCCGTCATGATGGCCGAGGCTTCGCCCGGCACGTTGATCAGGATGGAACTGATGCGCCCGCCGTATTCGCAGCCGATGTAGACCGCGGCCAGCAGGATGAGCGAGCTTTCCGGCGGCAGCTGCATCGCGAAGGCCAGCGGCATCAGGATGGCCACGCCGTTGATGGGCCCGAGGCCGGGCAGTACGCCCACGATGGTGCCGATGAAGGAGCCGATGGCCGCGATCAACAGGTTGAGCGGCGTCAGCGCGACCGAGAAACCGGTGGCCAGATGGCCGAAGATATCGTTCACAGCAGGCCTCCCAGCAGGCCGGTGGGCAGCACCACGTCCAGCACCTTGTCGAACAGCAGGAACACGGCCACGCCCAGGGCCAGCCCGGTGATGCCCGTCTTGAGCCACGATCCGCCGAACGCGCGGCCCACCGGCAGGCTCATCAGAAAGGTAGCCAGGACAATGCCCAGCCACTGGAACAGGAAGGCGTAGGCGGCCAGCGCCACCGACACGGCCACGACGCGTCCCTTGACGCCCGCCGCCACGGACTCGACCGGATTACCGCCCCTTGCGGCCAGCCAGAGGCCGCACAGGCCGATGACCAGCGACAGCAGCATGGGAAAGGCGCGCGGGCCCACCGGCTCGTAGGCGAAAGGCGCCTCGAGCCCGTAGCCCTGCCACACCATCACGGCGGCGAAAACCAGCGCCGCCGTTCCCAGCAGCCGGTCGTTCAACACGACACGGCCGCCGCTCATTTACGCACCAGTCCGAACTCGTCGGCCAGCTTGCGGTACTCGGCAACCTGCTGCTTGATGTAGCCGTCCAGCTCCTTGCCGGTCTTGTTGAACGGAAACAGGCCGCGTTGTTCGCGCAACTTCGCGAATTCGGGCGTGGCCATCATCTTGTCGAAGGTACCCACCCACCACTGATAGTCGGCATCCGCGACCTTCGGTCCCACGTAGAAACCACGGATGATGGGCCACTGGATGTCGAAGCCCTGCTCCTTGGCGGTGGGCACGTCGGCCAGCCGGCCCGGCAGGCGCTGGTCGGCGAACACGGCCAGGATGCGGATGGGCACGCCGGCGTCCAGCACGGACGCGACCTCGCCGGCATCGCCCGAATACACCTGCACATGGCCGCCCTGCAAGGCCGTCAGGGTCTCGCCGCCGCCCTCGAAGGCGACGAAGCGCATGGTCTTGTAGTCGATGCCGGCGGCACGCGCGGTCAGCGCCGCCTTCATCCAGTCCTGGCTGCCGATGGTGCCGCCGGCGCCGAACACCACCTTGGTGGGATCGGCCTTGATGGCGGCCATCAGGCTCTTGAGATCCTTCCAGGGGGCGTCCTTGCGCACCACGACCGCGCCGTAGTCGGTGCCGATGCCCGATACCCAGCGCACGTCGGATTCGGTGTAGCGGCCGAACTTGCCCTGGGCGATGTTCAGCAGCGAACCACCCGAGAAGGCCACGATGGTGCCGGCCTCGGCCGGACGCTGGGCGATGATGGTGTTGTAGGCCACGGCGCCGATGCCGCCGGGCATGTACACCGATCGCATCGGAGCGCTCAGGTACTTGCCTTCCTGCAGGCCGCTCTGGGCGATCTTGCAGGTCAGGTCGAAACCGCCGCCGGGCTTGGCGGGGGCGATGCACTCGGGCCGTTCGGGCGCGGCGGCCGCCGGTTGCGCGGCCAGTCCCGCGAAGGCCATGGCCGCGGCACACGCCGCCGCCCGCAGTCGGACTGTGGGTTTCATCAGTCACCTCCTTGTCGTTGTTGTCGATGTCGCGGCTGTCAGGCCGCACCGAGGCGACTGTACGAACACGGGGCTTTCAACCGGCTTTCAATTTCCCGTGTTTTCGTGCTGCGAAGCAACATTCAAGACCTGGGGAAAACCAGGGACGCGCGCAGGCCCGGGCCCGGTTCCCGGTTTTCCAACACCAGTCTGCCCTTGTGCAGGCCCGCGATCCGCTGCGCGATGGCCAGTCCCAGGCCGGCGCCCGGCTTGCCCTTGCCGGACTCGCCGCGGCGAAACCGCACGCCGGCCCGCTCGATGTCGGATACCGGCATGCCCGGCCCGCTGTCCTCCACCCGCAGCACGAACTGCCCGGGCTCGCGCAGCAGCGTCAGCGTCACCATGCCTTCCTCGGGGCTGTAGCGAATGGCATTGTCCAGCAGGTTGAGCACGGCTTCGCGCAGCAGCACGGGCAACCCCGGCATCCACAAGGCTTCCTCGGGTGCCTCGATGCCGTAGTCCAGCTGCTTGGCACGCGCGGCCGGCAACAGGCTGCGCACACACTCCCCGGCCAGCTCGGCCAGGTCCGTCGGCACGAAAGGCAGGCCCCCCTCGGCCAGCGAGGCATCATGGACGCGGGCCAGCGCCAGCATCTGGTTGGCCATCCGTATGGACCGGTCCACCCCGGCATGCATGGCCTGCAAGACCTGCCGGACCGCCTGCGGATCGTTCTCGCGCAGCGCGAAATCCACCTGGGTCTTGAGCACGGTCAACGGCGTGCGCAACTGATGGGAAGCATCGTCCAGGAATTGGCGCTGCGCGCGAGCCTGGGCGTCGTGCCGCGCGATATGCCGGTTGATGGCGGACACCAGCGGCTGGACCTCGGCCGGCACCTGGCTGTCGTCGACGGGCCTCAGGTCGTCGGGATCGCGCGCGTCGATTTCCTCGCTCAAACGCACCAGCGGGCGCAACGCGATGATCACCCCGCCTGTCAGCAGGATCGCGCTCAACAGGATCTGCAGCGTATCGCGCTCGATCGCGCGCATCAGCACGGCCCGGGTGAAGGCTGCCCGCGATTCGATGCTTTCCGCGACCTGGATGACCACCCGCTGGCGGTCTTTCGCGCCATACAACGGCGGATCGAGCCGGCGCGCGAGCACGCCCACGCGCACGGGTTCGCCGAAATACTCGGCATTGAAGAATTCCGCCTGGCCCGACACCAGCGCATGCGCCGGCATGGGAAGCGAGGGATTGCCGATCTCGGTCAGGTTGTCCTCGGTGGACACCCTGAAATACACGTTGCCGCTGGCGGTCAATTCGAAGAATTGCAGCAGCCTGTAGGGCAGTTCCACTGCCAACCCGCCGCTTTCCGTCGATATGTTCAGGTCTATGGCCCGCAGCGCGCCTGCCAGCGAACGGTCGTAGGCGGCATTGGTCAGGTCGTCCAGCAGCCTGACCGACAGCCACAGGCCACCGCCGGCCACCACGGCCAGGACGGGAAGCAGCCACCACAGCAGGGTGGTCTTCAGGCTGCGGCGCCGTGGCCGGGCCGGCAAGAGGGGGGTTCCGGACGAGGAAGCCGTCACGCGGGTTCCAGGCTGTATCCCAGCCCGCGCAGGGTCACGATACGGACGCCGGTGTCGCCCAGGCGCTTGCGCAGCCGGTGGACGATCACCTCGATGGCGTCCAGCCCGACGTCGCGGTCATCGTCGAATACCCGGTCCAGGATCTGCTGCTTGGTCATGGGCTCGCCGCTACGCTGGATCAGGGCCCGCAAAACCGCGTGTTCCCGGGGCGACAGGGCCAGGGGCTGGTTGTCCAGCAGGAATTTCTGGGCCGCCAGGTCGAAGACCAGCGATCCACAGGCCAGGCGTGGATGTTCCCTGCCCCGGCTGCGCCGTATCAGCGCCAGCAGCCGGGCTTCCAGCTCGGCCACGTTGAAGGGCTTGGGAAGGAAATCGTCCGCGCCTTCGTGCAGGGTGGTCACGCGTTCCGTCAGGGAATCGCGCGCGGTCAATATCAGGACCGGCGTGCGGTCGTCGCGGGCGCGCAGCCTGGCCAGCAGCGTGCGGCCATCCAGTCCGGGCAGTCCCAGGTCCAGGACGACGGCATCGAAGTCCTCGACCTGCAGGCGCTTTTCGGCAACCACCCCGTCGTCGGCCCATTCCACGACGAAGCCGGCATGCCTGGCCAGCGTGCCTGACAGCCACCGGGCCAGTTCGGGTTCGTCTTCGACCAGCAGGATGCGCATGGCGGATCGCGTGCTCCGTACTTACTTATAGGGATGGGACGCCTGGATGCTAGGTGTTCGACCCGGCGGGGTCAACCGGCGTCCGCGTAGCGGCGCCCCGGGCCGCTTGCGGCCCTCGTGGCAATAGGAAGAAAAGATGTTTGAGCTTTATCCCAAAACTATCTATCCAATTCGTAGTAGTTAATAGGAGCCTGTGGATAACTTCGACCGTTCAAAAAATCCTTTTCGATTCAACGGTTTGCCTAATTTTTGAGCATGTGGATAACCTTGTCCACATGGTGTACCCGGAAATTGGACAAGTTTTTCGACCGAAGACGAAAGCGAAGTTATCCACAAAGGCTCAACATTGTGTGCACACCCCTGCTTCCTAGAGGTTATCCACAGGCCCTGGAGGCTCGCATCGGGTATTCTGGTCGCCTGCCTGGAGCCGTTCATGGATGTATTCGCTTCTTCCTCCGCCCTGGCCGCGTTCGTGGGCCGGCACGAACGCCTGTTCGTGCTGACCGGTGCCGGGTGCAGCACGGACTCGGGCATCCCGGACTACCGCGACGCCGATGGCCAGTGGAAACGTACGCCGCCCATCGACTTCCAGGTCTTCATGCGCGACGATCCGGCCCGGGCGCGCTACTGGGCGCGCAGCATGATCGGGTGGCGCCGCTTCGGGAAGGCCGGGCCCAACGCCACTCATCGCGCGCTGGCGCGGTTGGAGGCCAGCGGGAGAATGCGGCTCCTGGTCACCCAGAACGTCGATGGCCTGCACCAGGCGGCGGGCAGCCGCGCGGTGGTGGACCTGCATGGCCGGCTGGACCAGGTCCGCTGCATGCATTGCGTGCACCGCGAACCGCGCGCCGTGTTCCAGCAGAGGCTGGAGGCCATGAACCCGGCCTGGATCGCGCTGGACGCGGCCGATGCGCCGGATGGCGACGCGGACCTGGAGGCGGTGGATTTCTCCCGTTTCGCCGTGCCGCCCTGTCCCGCCTGCGGCGGCATCCTGAAGCCGGACGTCGTCTTCTTCGGCGAACAGGTGCCCGCGCCGCGCGTGGCGACGGTACTGCGCGCGCTGGACGAGGCCGATGCCATCCTGGTGGTAGGCTCGTCGCTGATGGTGCATTCCGGCTATCGCTACGTGCGCGCGGGCGCGCAGGCCGGCCTGCCGGTCGCGGCGGTCAACCTGGGGCGCACGCGCGCCGACGAGTTGCTGACCCTGAAGGTGGAGCAGTCCTGTGCCGAGGCGCTGGCCTTCATGCTGGCGGACCGCGCGGCGGCATGAGGCCGTGAAAAGTTGTGCCGTGGACCGCTGGCTCCTTGCTAGTCCGGCAAGGGGAAACCCGGCGCCATCGACTCGCGCAGGTATTCCACGAAGCATTGCACCGCGCGCGGCACGCGTGGCGCCCAGGGGCGCAGCGCATACAGCTGGTTGCCGAAGAAACCCTGTACGCGCCAGTCCGGCAGTACCGGCCTGAGCCGGCGCATGGCGGGCGCCGCGCTGAAATCGGGCAGGAGGCCGATGCCCAGTCCGTCCAGCACCGCGTCGCGCAGGACCTCGCTGTTGTTGGCCTTCAAGGGGCCTTGCACGGGCACCGACAGCGTGTCGGCCTGCGCGTCGCCGGCCGGAACGAAGGTCCAGGTGTCGGCGCCCGGTCCCAGGTACAGCACGCAGTCGTGGTCGGCCAGGTCGCGCGGATGCCGGGGCGCGCCGCGCCGGCGCAGGTAGGCGGGGCTGGCCACCAGCAGCGAACGGGTCTCGCACAGGGGCCAGGCGACATAGCTTTCGGGCGCGGCCGCCGTGTGGCGGATGGCCAGGTCGTAGCCTTCCTGCGCCAGGTTGACGAAGCGGTCGGTCAGGTCCAGGTGGATGCGCACGTCGGGATAGCCGCGGAAGAACGCCGCCAGCCGTGGCGAGATGTGCTGCCTGCCCAGGGCCACGGGGGCGGTGACGCGCACCGTGCCGCGCGGCGTGCCCGACAGGTCCTTCACCGCGGTGAAGCCGGCGTCGATGCGCTCGAACGCCGGCGCGGCGTCGGCCACCAGTTCCCGGCCGGCATCGGTCAGCACCACCGAACGCGTCGTGCGCTGGACCAGCGGCACGCCGGCCGCGCGCTCCAGCGCGACGATGCGCATGCTGACCGAGGCCTTGGACAGGCCCAGGCGGCGCGCCGCCTGGGTGAAGCTGCGGGTCTCGGCCAACACTGTCAGCAGGTGGATGTCGGCCACCCACGGCCCGATGATGTCGGCAGCCATTTTTTTCCGTTCGGATTGTTCAAGATATTGAACACTTTAATCGGCTTCGGCCGGCTTATCCAATCGGCGGCGCGGGCCTAGACTGGGATCCTCGATTTCTTCTTCTCAGGATGACCGCCATGTCCGCTTCCATCGTCCACTGGGTCGACGGCCGCAAGATGCCCGCGCAGGGATCGCGCGTCGCCGACGTCTTCAACCCCGCCACCGGCGCCGTCTCCGGCCAGGTGGCGCTGGCCACCGCCGCCGACGTCGATGCCGCCGTCGCCAGCGCCCGCCGCGCCTTCCCCGCCTGGGCCGACGTGCCGCCCATCCGCCGGGCGCGCGTGATGTTCCGCTTCCTGGAGCTGTTGAACCGCCACAAGGACGAGCTGGCCCGCGCGATCACCGCCGAGCACGGCAAGGTGTTCACCGATGCGCAGGGCGAAGTCGCGCGCGGCATCGACATCGTCGAATTCGCCTGCGGCATTCCGCAGCTGCTCAAGACGCAGTTCACCGACCAGGTTTCCACCGGCATGGACAACTGGACGCTGCGCCAGCCGCTGGGCGTGGTGGCCGGCGTCACGCCGTTCAACTTCCCGGTGATGGTGCCGATGTGGATGTTCCCCGTGGCCATCGCCGCCGGCAACAGTTTCGTGCTCAAGCCCAGTCCCATCGATCCGACGCCTTCGCTGATCATGGCCGAGCTGCTCAAGGAAGCCGGCCTGCCCGACGGCGTGTTCAACGTCGTGCAGGGCGACAAGGAAGCGGTGGACGCGCTGCTGGCCCACCCCGACGTGGCCGCGGTGTCCTTCGTCGGTTCCACGCCCATCGCGCAAAGCATCTACGAGACCGGCGCGCGCAACGGCAAGCGCGTGCAGGCGCTGGGCGGCGCGAAGAACCACATGGTGGTCATGCCCGACGCCGACCTGGACGTGGCCGTGGACGCGCTGGTGGGCGCGGGCTACGGCTCGGCCGGCGAACGCTGCATGGCCATTTCGGTGGCGGTGCTGGTGGGCGACGTGGCGGACCGCATCGTGCCGCGCCTGATCGAGCGCACCCATGCGCTGAAGGTCAAGAACGGCATGGAGCTGGATGCCGAGATGGGCCCCATCGTGCATGCCGGCGCGCATCGCCGCATCAGCGACTACATCGGCGTGGGCGTGGAAGAAGGCGCGCAACTGCTGGTGGACGGACGCCGCTTCGACGCGGCCTCGGCCGGCGCGGGCTGCGAACGCGGGTTCTGGATGGGCGGCACGCTGTTCGATCACGTCAAGCCCGGCATGCGCATCTATCGCGAGGAAATCTTCGGCCCCGTGCTGTCCTGCGTGCGCGTGCCCGACTTCGCCTCGGCGGTCGAGCTGATCAACGCCCATGAATTCGGCAACGGCGTGAGCTGCTTCACCAGCGACGGCAACGTGGCGCGCGAATTCGGCCGCCGCATCCAGGTCGGCATGGTGGGCATCAACGTGCCCATTCCCGTGCCCATGGCCTGGCACGGCTTCGGCGGCTGGAAGCGTTCGCTGTTCGGCGACATGCATGCCTACGGCGAGGAAGGCGTGCGCTTCTACACGAAGCAGAAGAGCATCATGCAGCGGTGGCCGAGCAGCATCGAGAAGGGCGCGGAATTCGCCATGCCCATTGCCAAGTAGCTCTTTAGCGGCTCATCAAGAAGTCGACTAATGCGGCAGCGGGGGCCGAGAGGCCCTCGCGCTGCCGGAAGACCACGAAGAGTTCGCGCGCGGCCCAGGGTTCGTCGATGGGGATCAGCGCCAGGTCCAGCGTGCCCACGTACAGTTCGCCGCTGTGCTGCGGCACGACTGCGACGCCCAGGCCGACGTGGACCATGCGGCACAGCGCGTCCAGGCTGCTGACGCTGATCTTGACGTGCAGCGTGGCGCCCAGCCGTCCGGCTTCCTTGACCAGCAATTGCGTCAGCGACGTCCCCTGCCCCATGCCGACGATGTTCTCGTCCATGAAATCGCGCAGGCGCACCACGGGCGCCTTGGCCAGGCGATGGCGGCGCGGCACGGCCAGTACCAGGCGGTCGCTGCGGTAGGGCAGGTGCTCGAGCCGCTCGATGCCCGGGACCTTGTTGGAGAAGCCCAGGTCGAAATCGCTTTCGGTCAGGCTGCGCAGCACCTCGCTGCTGGTCTGTTCGTCGATCTGGATGTCCACGTCGGGGAAGACGCGCTTGAAGGCGGCGATGTCCTCGGGCAGGAACTGCACGATGGACGACATGTTGCCGACGATGCGTATCGTGCCCTTGGCGCCGGTGGCGTACTGGGACAGCTCGGCTTCCATGCGTTCGATGTCGGCCAGGACTTCCCGTGCGTGGCGATACACGGCCTCGCCTATGGGGGTGACCGAGATGCCGCGCGATTCGCGGTGGATGACCGGCTGCCCGATCACGCCTTCGATCTCGGCGATGCGGCGGCTGACGGCCGAGGGCGCGATGGCCTCGCGTTCGGCCGCGCGCGCGATGTTGCGTTCCTGGCAGACGGCGACGAACAGGCGCAGCGAGGTCAGGTCGAGTTTACGGACGAGATTGCTCATGGTCTTGCCTTCCTGTCGCTGCGCGGATTGTGGCACGGCGGGCGACAGGGGGCAACGCGCTCAGGCGCTCCGGCGCGCGGGCGACAGCCAGGGGTACGTCCGCAGGTGCGCATCCTCGAAGGCGCGGATCTGGTCGGCCTTGCGCAGCGTCAGGCCGATGTCGTCCAGGCCGTTCAGCAGGCAGTATTTGCGGAACGGCGCGATGTCGAAGCCGAAGGAGGGCGAGCCGTCCGGACCGGACACGGTCTGCGCCTGGAGGTCGACCAGCAGCTGCACCGGCTGTTCCCGCGTCGCCAGCGCGAACAGCGCATCCACTTCGTCCTCGCGCAGCACCACCGGCAGGAGGCCGTTCTGCATCGCGTTGTTGTAGAAGATGTCGCCGAAGCTGGGCGCGATCACGGCGCGAAAACCGTATTGCTGCAAGGCCCACGGCGCGTGTTCGCGCGAGGAGCCGCAGCCGAAGTTGGCGCGGGCCAGCAGGATGGTCGCGCCCTGGTAGCGCGGCTCGTTCAGCACGAAGTCGGGATTCAGCGGGCGGCCGCTGCAATCCTGGCCAGGCTCGCCCTGGTCCAGGTAGCGCCATTCGTCGAACAGGTTGGGGCCGAAGCCCGTGCGGCGGATGGATTTGAGGAACTGCTTGGGAATGATGGCGTCGGTGTCGACGTTGCCGCGGTCAAGCGGTGCGACCAGGCCTTGCAGGCGATCGAATTTTTCCATGATGGACTCCTTACAGCGCGCGCACGTCGACGAAGCGGCCGGCGATGGCCGCGGCCGCCGCCATCGCGGGGCTGACGAGGTGCGTGCGGCCGCCGGCGCCCTGCCGGCCTTCGAAATTGCGGTTGGAAGTCGAGGCGCAGCGTTCTCCCGGCGAGAGCCGGTCGGCGTTCATGGCCATGCACATGGAACAGCCGGATTCGCGCCATTCGAAACCGGCGTCGATGAAGACGCGGTCCAGGCCTTCCTGTTCCGCCTGCGCCTTCACCAGCCCGGAGCCGGGCACCACCATCGCGAGCCGGATGTTCGGCGCCTTGCGGCGGCCCTTGACCACGGCGGCGGCGGCGCGCAGGTCCTCGATGCGGGAATTGGTGCACGAGCCGATGAACACCTTGTCCAGGGCAATGTCGGCGATGGGCGTATTGGCGGCCAGCCCCATGTAGGCCAGCGCCTTGCGCATGCCCTCGCGGCGGACCGGATCGGCTTCGGTGTCGGGATCCGGCACCTTGCCGTCCACGGCCACGACCATCTCGGGCGAGGTGCCCCAGGTCACCTGCGGCAGGATGGAGGCCGCGTCGATCTCCACCACCGTGTCGAACACCGCGCCGTCGTCCGAGCGCAGCGTGCGCCACCAGGACACGGCCTGGTCCCACTGCCCGCCCGACGGCGAGAACGGCCGGCCGCGCAGGTAGTCGATGGTGGTGTCGTCCACCGCGATCATGCCGGCCCGCGCGCCGGCCTCGATGGACATGTTGCAGATGGTCATGCGGCCTTCCATCGACAGCGCGCGTATCGTCGAGCCCGCGTATTCGATGGCGTGGCCGGTGGCGCCGGCCGCGCCTATCCGGCCGATCAGCGCCAGCACGATGTCCTTGGCCACCACGCCGGGCTGCAACGTGCCTTCCACGCGCACCAGCATGGATTTCATCTTGCGCGCGATCAGCGTTTGCGTGGCCAGCACGTGCTCGACTTCCGAGGTGCCGATGCCGTGCGCCAGGCAGGCGAAGGCGCCGTGGGTGCTGGTGTGGGAGTCCCCGCACACCACCGTCATGCCCGGCAGCGTCGCGCCCTGTTCGGGGCCGACCACGTGCTCGATGCCCTGGCGCCGGTCCTGCATGCCGAAGAAGGTCAGGCCGAACGTGCGGGCGTTGTCCTCCAGCGCGCCCACCTGCGCGCGCGAGAACGGATCGTCGATGCCCTGGCTGCGGTCGGTGGTGGGGACGTTGTGGTCGGCGATCGCCAGACAGGAATCGGCCCGCCACGGCGCGCGGCCGGCCAGCCGCAGGCCCTCGAAGGCCTGTGGGCTGGACACCTCGTTGATCAGGTGCCGGTCGATGTACAAGAGGCAGGTGCCGTCGGGTTCGGCGGCAAAGGCGTGCGTGTCCCAGAGTTTGTCGTAGAGCGTGCGCGGCATGCGTGGTCATCCATCATCGCGGGCCGGCCTGGGGCCGGCGGGCTTCCATGATAGGAGCCCCGGATGCGGCGTGGGATGACGATTGGAGAGGGCTGCCGTCGCCGATGGCGGGGGGGCACTGCGTCATGCGTATGGCGTCGGTGCGCGCCATGCGCGGTGGATAGCCGTAGCGCGCGCGGAACTGGCGGCTGAAATGCGGAATGTCGTTGAAGCCCTGGCGCAGCGCGATCTCGGTGATGGAGATGTGGTCGAAGCGCGGGTCCACCAGCATCGCGTTGGCCCGCGTCAGGCGTTCTTCCCGGACCCAGGTGCCGAAAGTGGTGTCGGCGGTCGAGAACAGCTTGTGCAGGTAGCGCTTGGAAATGTTCATGGCCTTGGCGACCGTGGCCGGATCCATGTCGGGATCGTCCAGGTGGCAGCGCAGGTAGGCCTTGGCGCGCGACAGCAGGATGGCGCTGCTCTGGGGCGGCGCGCCGGCCTCGGGGTCGGGCGCGGCCTCGCCGCCCTGGAACGCCAGTCCCACCAGGTCCAGCGCCATGTCGATGGCCTGGATGCGCGTGTTGTTGTTCAGCAGCAGGCCTTCCTGCGCCAGCAGTCCCAGATGGTGAGCCGCCAGCCGGCCGATGCCGTTGCGGATGCTGGGCGTGACCGACAGGAAATGGCTGGGGTCGGGCAGCCGGCTTTCCAGCAGGCGGCGCGGGACGGACACCAGCATGCGCGCGGTGGCGTCGTCGTGCGTGGACCGGTAGGGAATGGCCTTGTCCAGCAGGAACAGGCTTTCGGCGTCCACCACCGTCCGCTGGTGCGGATGGCTGACGACGGCGTTGCCCACCAGGTTGATCCCGACCAGGTAGTCGTTCTGGTTGTCGCGTTCTATGCACCGGGCCGTGCGGTGGATTTCGAGCGGATCGGAGCGGATGTAGATGAAGTTGAGCGGGCCGACGCTGGTGCGCGCGATCTGGTGCTGGAAGCGGTTGCGGCTGGCGGTGCCGATCTCGACCCGGGCGATCTGGCTGCTGACCAGCTTGGTGTACTGCTCGACGTTATCCGAACTGACGACGTCCTGGCTACCGAACGGCCCGCCCGGCATGGCGCCCCACACGTCCTGCGGCGGGTGTCCGATATGCGTACCCATTGAATGGCGTTCCTCCAGGTTCCCGCCCGGCTGCGGCGAGCGCATCGGACCATGCTCGTCCAACGTAACACAGACTGGACGCCGATGGCCGCCGGGCGGGGCCTCGTATTCCCTGGTTGCCAGGTAGGGGATCAGACGCCGAGGTAGCGGTCCCGGACCTCCTCGGCGGCCTGCAGGGCCTCGGGCGTGGATTCGTACACGATGCGCCCCTTGTTCACCAGCAGGACGCGATCGGCCAGCGCCATTGCGAATTTCAGGCGCTGCTCGATCAGCAGCAGCGTCGAGCCGCGCCGCTTGACCTCGACCAGCACGGCGTGGAGTTCCTTGACCAGCAGCGGCGACAGCCCCTCGGTCGGTTCGTCCAGCAGCACGACGCGCGGATAGCCGACCAGCGCGCGGCCGACCGCCAGCATCTGCTGCTCCCCGCCGGACAGGCCGCCCGCCCGGTTGTTACGTCGCTCGGCCAGGCGGGGGAAGGCGGCATAGACCTCGTCCTTGGTCCACGACAAGCCTTCTCGGTCGTAGCGGCGCAGGTTGCTGCCCAGTTCCAGGGTCTCGTGCACCGTCAGCGAACGGAAGATGCGCCGCCCTTGCGGGACCAGCGCGATGCCCTGCCGGCTGATGCGTTCCGGGGGCGTGCCCGTGATATCGATTCCGCCGATACTTATCTTCCCCTGCCGCGGCGGTACGAAACCCGCCAGCGTGCTGACCAGGGTAGTCTTGCCGACGCCGTTGCGCCCCAGGATGGCGACCACCTCGCCCTGGGCGGCGCCCAGGGTCACGCCCTGGAGGATGTAGCTCGGGCCGTAGTAGGTGTGGACGTCCGCGACGTCGAGCAAGCGGGGATGCGTCGTGGTCATTCGCCTTCACCGAAATAGATGCGCCGGATCTCGGCGTTGTTGCGCACTTCCTCGGCCGTGCCGGTCATGACCATCTGGCCGTTCTGCAGGATGGTGAAGCGGTCGGCCACCTCGAAGGCCACGTCCATGTCGTGTTCGACCACGATCACGGTGACGTCGGCCGGCAGTTCCTTGATCAGCGTGACGACGCTTTCGGTTTCCATGGCGGACAGGCCCGAGGTCGGCTCGTCCAGCAGCAGCACCCGGGGTTCGCCGGCCACCGCCATGGCCAGTTCGAGCTTGCGCTGGTCGCCGTAGGACAGGTCGCACACGCGCGTGCGGCGATCGGCGGTGAAGCGCCAGTCGTCCAGCAGCGCGCGCACCCGTTCCCAGACCGGGCCGGGCCGGGCGGCGCCGCGCATCATCCCGTAGCGGGTGGACGACAAGGCCCGCACCGCCAGATGGACGTTCTCTTCCACGCTGGCGTCCTGGAACAGCGAGGTGATCTGGAAGGTGCGCGCCAGGCCCTTGTGCGCGCGCCGGTGCGGCGCCAGCGCGGTCACGTCCTCGCCGAACAGCCGCACCTTGCCGTCGGTCGGCGTCAGTTGCCCGCCTATCATGTTGAACAGGGTGGTCTTGCCCGCGCCGTTGGGCCCCAGCAGCACGCGGCGCTCGCCCACCGCGATGTCGAGCGAGACGTCGGACACGGCGCGCAGACCGCCGAATGAAATGCCTATGCCATCGAGTTGTACCGCCGCGGATCTCATGAAGCCCTCCGGATGCGCACGAGGTCGTGGGCCAGGGCGACGATGCCGCGCGGCGCGAACAGCACGGCCGCCACGTACAGCAGGCCCAGCCAGGTGATCCAGCGGTCGGTGAAGCCGCTGACCAGGTGGCTGAGCAGCATCACGATGAAGGCGCCCAGCACCGGCCCGGCCAGCGTGCCGGCTCCGCCTATGATGACCATCAGCGTGATCTCGGCCGAGATCACGATGCCGACCGACTCGGGGCTGACGAAACCCTTGTAGAAGACGAACAGCACGCCCGCGTAGCCGGCGAAGCCCGCCGAGATGATGAAGGCCAGGTACTTGTACAGCCAGACGTTGTAGCCCAGGGCCGCCATGCGCGGACCGTTCTGCTGGATGCCCCGCAGCGCGTGGCCGAATGGAGATCGCGCCAGGATGGCCATCAGGCAGAGCGCGGCGGCCGTGGCCAGGACGACCAGCAGGTAGTAGCCGTCGGTGTCGGCGACGGACAGGCCGGGCAGGCCCAGGTCCGGCCGGCCGATGCCGCGCAGTCCGTCGTCGCCGCCCGTGACCGAGCGCCACGAGAAGGCCGTGGCCCAGGTGATCTGGCCCAGCGCGAGCGTGATGATCAGGAAGTAGACGCCCGTGGTCCGGAGCGCGAGCAGCGCGTACACCGCGGCCACGGCCATGCTGGCCACGATCGCGGCGGCGGCCGCCAGCCAGAAGTTGGTGGACACGTGCAGGTAGACGAGCCCGGCGGTATAGGCCCCCACGCCGAAGTACGCGGCATGCCCCAGCGACGGCAGCCCGGCGTAGCCCAGCAGCAGGTTCAGGCCGAGCGCCAGGATGGCGAACACCAGGCAGTCGATGACGAGTCCGGCGCCGTACGACGACAGCCCCTGCCCGAGCACGACGAGCGCGACGGTGCCCAGCGCCGTGGCAAGCCAGGGGGAGGAGAAAGAGAATCGGGAAGCGGTCATGGCTTGCCTCATGCGCGGCCGAACAGGCCGTTGGGCCGGATGACCAGCATGGCCACCATGGGAACGAACATCGTGAACATGGCCAGCTCGGGTATGAAGGCCTTGCCCAGCGTGTCGGCGAACCCGATCAGCAGGCTGCCGTACAGCGCGCCCTTCAAGCTGCCCAGGCCGCCGATCACGACCACGGCGAAGGCCTGCAGCATGACCTCGAAATCGGCGCCGGGATAAATGCCCAGCATGGCGCCGCCCAGCACGCCCGCCACGCCCGCCAGGGCCGCGCCCGCGGCGAACACCAGCGTGAACACCAGGCGGATGTCGATGCCCTGGGCGCGCACCATGCCCGGGTCGTCCACGCCGGCGCGGATGATGGCGCCGATGCGGGTCTTCTCGATCAGCAGCCACAGGGCCAGCGCGACGGCGGCGCCGCAGGCGATGAGCGCCACGCGGTACTTGGGGAACACCATGCCGCCGTACCGCAGCGCGCCGTCCAGGAACTCCGGACGCTCCAGGGTCTGCGGCAGCCCGCCCCAGAACCACAAGGCGAAGTCCGAGATCACCAGCAGCACGCCGAAGCTCATCAGCACCTGGCCCAGCTCGTTGTTCTGCACGCGTTGCAGCAACAGCCGCTGCAGCACGATGCCGACCAGGCCGACGACGACGGCGGCGGCCAGCAGCGCCAGCCAGAAGCTGCCGGTGCGTGCCAGCACGCTCAGCCCGCAGTAGCCGCCCAGCAGGTAGAACGAGCCGTGGGCCAGGTTGATGATGCGCATCAGCCCGAAGATGATGGACAGGCCCGCGGCGATCAGGAACAGCAGCATCGCCAGCGACAGCGCGTTCAGTATCTGGATCGAGTAGAAAGACATGGAACGGCCCGCTCGCTACTTCGCCCACTCGTTGGCGATGTCCCGGTAGGGCTTCATCTCCATGAATTCCTTCGGCTGCCAGGTGTAGAACTGCGAGACGTCCGGCACCTTCGCCACGGGTTCGTTGACCAGCTTGCCATCGACCCGCTTGACCTCGAACACATAGATGTCATGCACGGGGCTGCGGTAGTCGTCGAAGCGGAATGCCCCGCGCGGCGCGGCGAACTTCACGCCGGCGAGCGTCTTGTTCACCTTGCTCTTGTCCGAGACGTCGCCCTTGAGGGCCTTGATGGCCTCGCCGATGGCGCGCGCGGCCACGTACGAGCCCTCCGAATAGAAGGTGGGCGTGCGGCCGAAGCGCTTCTGGTAGGCCTTGACGAAGGCCTCGTTCTCCGGCGTCTTCACGCGGGCCGAATAGTGCGACGACGACAGGATGCCCAGGGCCGACTTGCCCTGCGCCTCCAGGATCATGTCATCGGTCAGCATGCTGGAGGCGACCAGGGGCAGCGTGCCCTTCAGGCCGTACTCGTCGTACTGCTTGACGAACTTGATGGCTTCCGAGCCGGCGAACACCGCGGCCACGGCGTCGGCGTCCTTGACCTTGATGCTGGACAGGAAGGGCGCGAAGTCGGCGGTGCCCAGCGGCGGATACAGCGTCTGCACGATCTTGCCGCCGGCCTGGGTGAAGGTGCGGGCGATGCCGCCGGTCTGCTCGAAGCCCGCGGCGTAGCCGGTGGCGACCAGGACCAGGCGGCGATAGCCCTTGTCGTACAGCCACTTGCCGAAGGGATGGCTGGCCTGGCTGCCGGAGCTGTTGGTGCGGAAGATGTTGGGCGCGGCCAGTTGCTGCGTCAGGCCGTCGGCGCTGGACACCGAGACGACGTAGGGAATGTTCTTTTCCACCACGTAGTCGCGCAGGGCGTAGGCGACGCTGGACGAGACCACGCCGCCCAGGAAGGCCACCTTGTCGCTTTCCACCAGTTTCCTGGCCTTGGTCAGGCCCACGTCGGGCTTGGCCTGGGAGTCCTCGAAGACCAGTTCGAGCCGGGCACCGCCGGCCTTGGCGCCTATTTCGTCGACGTAGAGCTGGAAGCCGTTGCGGACGTCCTCGCCGATGGCGGCGTAGGGGCCGGTGTTCGGGCTCAGCACGCCGATCCGGATGGTGGGTTCGGCCGCGCCGGCACCGGCGCCGGTCAGTGCCAGGCCAGCGGCGAGCGTGGCCAGGGCGAGTCGGAAATGGATGCGTTTCATGGGGTTCCCCAGGCGGGAGGTTGTCGGAACGTCTTGGTGTTGTGCAGGGGCATAGTGGAAGGGTTCGCGGGCAGGCGCTTGCGCGTCAGCGCATGACTGGTTGAGTCCTGGTGCACGTCCGCCTGGGGGTTGTTCCCTAGCCCCGTGAGGCAAGCTCCGCGAAACGGCGCATGCCCAGCTTCACGCCCAGTGCCTGTTCCTGGGCCCGTCGCAGGTAGGGGTCGAGGCGGGCGGCGCGCGCGGCGGCTTCGCGGGCATCGCGTTCCAGCGTGGGCAGAAGGCCGACCAACTCCCGCCGGACGGCTTCCAGGTCGATGGAAGCCAGGCGGCCGTTTTCCACCAGCATGCGTCCGTCGACCATGACGGCGGCCACGCCGCGTCCGCTTTCGCCGAAGACCACCTGGCGCGCCGCGTCGTTGAGCGGCAGGTACACCGGATCGCGCAGGTCCAGGAAGGTGATGTCGGCCTTGCGGCCTTCCGCCAGCCGGCCGATGTCGCGCTCCAGGCCCAGGGCCTGCGCGCCGCCCAGCGTGGCGGCGCGCAGGGCGTCGGCGGCATGGGGCGGGCCTTCGTCGTGGCCGGTGATGGCCGCCTGCAGCACGGCCAGCTTCATGGCCTGGAACATGTTCTGCGCGTCCGAGCACGAGCAGTTGTCGCAACCCAGCGCGACGCCCACGCCGTGGTCCAGGTAGCGGCGCAGCGGTGCGATGCCATTCTTGGTCTTCAGGTTGCTCATGGGGTTGAGCACCATGCGCGTGCCGGATTTCGCCAGCATGGCCATGTCGCGGCGGTCCAGCCAGACGCCGTGCGCCAGCGTCAGCTCGGGCCCCAGCAGGCCCAGCCGCGCCAGGTAGCGGATGGGCGAGCCGCCGTCCGCCTTGAACAGTTCGCGCGCGGCCACCGCTTCCATGCGCGAGATGGCCACGTGCGAGAACATGCGCCGCCCATGCTCGCGGGCAAGATCGCGCAGGGCCGTCAGCAGCGCCGGGCCGCAGCGCTCGGGGCTGGACGGGCAGACGGCCCAGCTCAGCCGGTCGTCGTCCCGCGCGGGATGCGCGGCCAGGATGTCCGCCATCTCGGCCACGGCGTCGCGCATGCCGGCCGGCGGCGGCGGACCGGCGGCCAGCGACGCGGCCTTGGCCGGCAGGACGTCCCGCAGGAAGGGCATGGTGTCCAGCGCGCCCACGTCCGCCACCTGCATGCCCAGCACGACGCGCAGGCCGGCGTCCTCGTAGGCGCGCCGTACGACCTCGATCTGGCGCCGGTCGAGCGGCCACAGGCTCAGCATGTCCTGCACCGTCGTGATGCCGCCCAGCAGGCATTCGGCCGCGCCCACCAGCGTGCGCAGGCGCAGCTCGTCGTCCGAGCGCGGCGGGAAGTAGCGCGGCAGCGCGCGGAAGGTCCAGCGCTCCAGCGACATCACGTCGAAGCATCCCTTGAGCAGGACGTCGTGCGAATGGTAGTGCGCGTTGACCAGGCCCGGCACGGCCAGCCAGCGCGAGCCGTCGACGACGCGCGCCGTGGAAGGAAGCGGCATCGTGCCGTGCGGGACGATGCGCGCGATGCGCTTGCCCGCGATGGTCAGGTCCGCCTGGAACGGTTGGCCGGCCGCTTCCGGATCGACCAGGGTCACCCCGCGTATCACGGTGGCCGGGAGCGTCGTCTCAGGCATGCGCGCTCCCCACGCGCGGCGCGTCGTCCAGGTGCATGGCCAGCCGCGTGTCCCGTGCATAGCGCGGCCACGCGGGCAGCGATGGTGCCGCCGGCACGCCGTCGCGCGCGAAGGCCAGCCAGGCCGCGCGCATCGTGGCCGACAGGCGGTCGATCGCCTGTGGGTCGGCCGCTTCCAGCATGGGCGAGCCGTTCCAGGCGCGCGCGGTGCCCATGAGGAAGGGCAGTTCCAGGCAATGGCAACTGCCGAAGCCGGACGCGGGTGCCTGCCAGTCGAAGCGATAGAAATACACGTCGGCGCCCGCCGCCGAGGCGCGGTCCGCAAACTGGATCGTCGGCGCATCGAAGACGTGATCCGAGATCCAGTCGCTGAACAGGTCGGCCGCGTGGATGTCGGGGCGGGCTTCACGGCGGCGGGCGTAGTCGCCAGCCGCCGCGTCGCCGTACAGCGCCCGCAGCCGCGCCTGCGCGCCGTCGTGGTCCAAGCCGGCCATGCGCGGGTCCCGCGCGAAGAAGGCCTGGCATTCACGGGCCGTGACGCCCACCAGGATCTGCACGCCGGCCATGGCGTCGGCTGCCAGCGTGTCGAAGCGGAAGTCCGCCGGCAGGCCGGGCGGATCGGCCAGCAGATGGAAGGGCGGCGCCGTTTCTCCCAGTTGCGCGGTCTCGCGCGCGACGGCGCCCTGCGCGGCCAGGATGGTGGCCACGGAAAGGTCCCGCGCGCGGCCCGGCGCATCCGCCAGGCCCAGGTGGTGGAGGAAGCGTTCACCCATCTCGCCCGCGCGCGCCGTGTCCAGCGTCCCGATGCCGTAGGCGCCGCTTTGCAGGACGGCCCGGCGTATGCCCGGCCCGGCATGGCCGCCCGCGAACAGCGCGGCAATCGCGTTGGCGCCGGCCGACTGGCCCATCAGCGTGATGGCGTTCGGATCGCCGCCGAAATCGTGCGCGTGTTCGCGCACGAAGCGGATGGCCTGGGCCTGGTCCAGCAGGCCCAGGTTGCCGGGTGAGAGTCCGTTCGCGTACAGGTAGCCCAGCGCCCCCAGCCGGTAGTTCACGCCCACGACCACGGCGTCGCCCTCGCGCGCCAGCCGGCAGCCGTCGTACCAGTCCAGCCCGCCGCCGCCGCTGGAGAATCCGCCGCCGTGCAGCCAGATGATCACGGGCCGGTGGCCGCCGTCCAGGCCCGGCGTGGCGATCGTCAGTTGCAGGCAGTCCTCGCTCTGCTCGCGCGAGAAGTCGCCCATCACCGCCGCCAGCCGCGAGGCCGCCTGCGGCGCGATGGGCATGGCGCCGGTCGCGTCGCGCGTACCCGTCCACGGCCGTGGCGGCTCGGGCGGGGCGAAGCGCAAGGACTCCAAGGGTGGACGGGCATAGGGCACGCCCGAGAACCACAGCACGCCGTCCCGGCGCGCGCCACGCAATCGCCCCTCCGCCAGGCCGACTTCCACGAACCCGCTTGCATCACCGCCCATGTCGAACTCCGTTGCTTGCCCGCAGCGAGTATGGCGTCCACCGCCGCCGCGCTCTTGTCGTGGAGTGCAGTACCGCATGCGCAAGAATGTCCTGCGCCGCATTGCGCTGGGTGACAAGCGGCGTTGCACTCCGGCGCAAGACCGTGGCGGCGGCGCGGTGCCAGTATGGATGCCATCGAAACAGAGGAGGTTCCAATGAGCGGAGACATCGATTCGGTCAATCACCTGGGCATCGCCGTGCGCGACATGGACCAGGCTTGCGCCCTGTACGAGCGCCTGGGTTTCACCCTGAGCCCGCTCTCCGTGCATTCCGGTTCCAAGGCGCCGGGCGAGGCGCCCGTTCCCATGGCGACCGGCAACCGCTGCGCGATCTTCCCGAAGAACTACATCGAGGTGCTGGGCATCGTGAACCCCGGCGCCATGGACTGGGGATGGGAGCGGTTCGTGGACAAGTTCCAGGGCGCCCACATCATCTGCTTCGGCTGCACCGATGCCGAGACCGTGCATCGGCGCCTGGAGGACAGCAAGGTCGCCAATTCGGGCGTGATCACCTTGCAGCGCGACATCGGTACCGAGGACGGCATGCGCACGGCGCGCTTCGACTGCGTGCATTTCGACAGCGCCGCCACGCCCGAGGGACTGATCCAGGCTGCCCGCCACCGCAATCCCGAATACGTCCACCAGCCCCGCTACCTGGGCCACGCCAACGGCGCGACCTCGCTGGCCGAGATCCTGCTGGTGTCCGAGAACCCCGAGCAGACCGCCGCGCGCTACGCGGTGCTGAGCGGCCAGCCCAGCGTCCGGCAGGACGACGGTTCGTTCCTGATCCGGCTGCCGGTGGTGACGGCCCTGCGCTTCATGGGGCCCGAGCAGGCCGGCGTCGAATTGCCAGGCACGCTGATGGCGCCGGCCCCGGCCATCGTGGCCGCGACCTTCGGCGTGCGCGACCTGGCCGCGGCGCGGGCATGGGTGGCGCAGGCGGGCTTCCCCGTCGTGGACGGCCCGGGCCGCTTCATGGTGCCGGCCGAGAACGCCCTGGGCGTGGCCCACCTGTTCCGCCAGGAGTGACGCCGGCCAGCGATCTCGGAGCGAGATGGCTGGAGTGTCGAAACGAGGCTTTATGCATGGACGGCCCCTCCCCTACAGTTCGGGAAAGGAGTCGTTCATGCAAGACAGCATCCGTTTCGAGGGCCGCGTGCTTTACCTGTCGCGCGATCCGTCCTGTATCCGCCGCCAGCTGGCCGGCGAATCGGTCTCGCTCGCCCAGGCCGGACCGCTGCGCGACGACGTCTCGACCGACGAGATCACGCCGGTCACGACCATGCTGGTCTACGACGAGCGCCTGGGCCGCTACCCCTACGTCGGGCTGAAGGCCGGCGACGAACTGCCCATAGGCGAGGACGCCGTGCGCCAGGGCGGCTTCGGCATCACGGTGGCGGGCAAGCGCTACGGCAAGGGTTCGTCGCGCGAGCACAGCCCGCTGGCCGAGCTGTCGGCCGGCATACGGCTGATCGTGGCCGAGAGCTTCGAGCGCATCTACCAGCAGAACTGCGACAACATCGGCATTCTGACCACGACCGATTTCGACGTGCTGCGCCGGATCGAGGCCGGCGAAGCCATTCCCATCGAGCGGTTCCTGAACGGCCGCGACGCGCTGACCCAGGCGATCATCCGCAGCGGCGGGCTGATGGCCTACAGCCGGCAGGCGCTGCGCGCCGACACGGGGTCCACGCCGCGCGCCGCGGGCAAGGGGCTGACGCTGGTCGAGAAGATCATCCACCGGCACCTGCATCCCGACACCGTCGAGGCGGGACGCGGCAGCGGTGTGTTCATCCGCGCCGACTGGCGCTTCAGCCACGACTACTTCACCGGCATGAGCGCGCACCTGATGCACCTGGCCTACGGCAAGCCGGCGCCGCTGCGCGATCCGGACCGCATCGTGGCCTTCCACGACCACCTGGTCCTGGCGCCGCAGAGCGTGCCGCACGTCAAGGGCGGCCTCCTGCCGCGCGTGGCGACCCTGGTGCAGGGACACCATGATTTCATCGACGACTATCCGGTGCGCCACTACGGCCAGTTGCCCGACGGCAGCGGCTCCGAAGGCATCTGCCATGCGCTGATGGCCGAGCGCCACGCGCTGCCGGGCGAGGTCGTGGCCGGCACCGATTCGCATACGCCGCATGCCGGCGCGCTGGGCTGCCTGGCGTTCGGCGTGGGCTCGACCGACATGGCCAACAGCTGGGCGACCGGCTACGTGCGCTGCAAGGTGCCGGAAACGTTGCGCGTGGAGATCTCGGGCACGCTGGCGCCCGGCGTCACGGCCAAGGACATCGTGCTGGTGCTGCTGCGGTCCGAGGCGGTGCGCAACGGCGAAGCCATCGGCGCGGTGTTCGAATACGGCGGCGAGGCGGTGCGCGCCATGTCGGTGGACGAGCGCGCCACGCTGACCAACATGGTGGCCGAGCTGGGCGGATTCACCGGCATCGTCGAGCCGGACGAACGCACCGTCGCTTTCCTGAAGGAACGCCGCGGCGTCGACTTCGCGCTGGAGGACTGGATGGCCAGCGACGCGGATGCCGCCTACCGCCGCGTGATCCACATCGACGGCGCGAGCGTGCGGCCCATGGCGGCCCGCCCGGGCGATCCGGGCAACGGCGTGGCCATTGCCGAGCTGGACGGCGACGTTGCGGTCGACATCGCCTACGGCGGTTCCTGTACCGGCGGCAAGCGGGCCGATTTCGACGCCTACCACGAGGTCTTGAAATGGGGCCTGGACCAGGGCTTGCGCATCGCGCCGCACACCCGTTTCTACCTGCAGTTCGGCACGATGGAGGTCAAGCGCTATTGCGAGCAGCGCGGCTACCTGGACGTTTTCGAGCGTGCCGGCGTGGAGCTGGTAATGCCGGGCTGCGGTTCGTGCGCCAACTGCGGGCCGGGCCAGTCGACCTCGGCCTCGCAGGTCACCATCAGCGCGATCAACCGCAATTTCCCGGGCCGCTCGGGACCCGGGAGCGTATGGCTGGCCAGCCCGTATTCGGTGGCCGCCAGCGCGCTGGCGGGCCGGATCGTGGACTACGGCCAGCTGCGGGGATAGGCGCGGGGCGCTATTTCTTCATGCCATCGCCCATGCCGTCCTTCGACATGGTGTCCTTCTTCATGCCATCGTGCTTCATCCTGTCGCCGGCCATGGCATCCTTTTTCATGCCGTCCTTCTTCATCGCGTCCTTGGCGGGCGCGGTTTTGGACATGGCGTCCTTGCCCATGCCGTCCTTGCCCATACCGTCCTTGGCCATGTTGTCCTTGCCCATGTTATCGGCGGCGTGAGCCGTGACGGCGGCCAGGGCCATGCCCAGGGAAAGAACGAGAGGGGTCAGTTTCTTCATGCGTCGCTCCTTGAAGCGTGGGTCGAAAGAGGGCGCGGGGAATCCGCGCCGTATGGAACCTCGGCTCAGCTGCCGCCGAACCAGTTGTATCCCTGGTCTTCCCAGTAGCCGCCAGGGTAGGTGTCGGTGACGAAGATCGCCCGGACGTGCTTGGGATTCTTGTAGCCAAGCTTGGTCGGCATGCGCAGCTTCATGGGAAAACCGTATTCGCGCGGCAGCGTGCGTCCGTCGTAGCTCAGCGTGAGCAGCGTTTGCGGATGCAGCGCCGTCGGCATGTCGATGCTGGTGTAGTAGTCGTCCGCGCACTTGAAGCCCACGTACCGGGCGCGGGTGTCGGCGCCGATGCGGGCCAGGAAATCCGAGAAGCGCACGCCGCCCCAGCGCCCGATGGCGCTCCAGCCTTCCACGCAGATGTGCCGCGTGATCTGTTCGGCCTGGGGCAGGGCCCGGAGGTCGGCCAGGCGCCATGGCCGGCGGTCGGCCACCCGGCCGGCGACCTCGAGCCGGTAGTCCGCCTCGTCCACCCGAGGGGCCTCGTCCACCCCGTAGTAGGCGTTGAACGGAAACGGGCGCGTGATCATGGAGGCGGGATAGGTCGGCGCCAGCGCGTCCGGATCGAACAGCCAGCCCTGTACCTTGTCGTTGAAGCGGGAGACGGCCGACAGCGCCTGTTCGACACCGGCCTGGCCGGTGACGTCGCAGCCCGACAGCAGGGCCAGCCCGCCCAGGGATAGCGTGCGCGTCAGGAAGGCGCGCCGGTCGGGGCGCTCGATCCGGGGCGCCAGAAGCCGCCGGGCTTCGCGCAGCGCCAGCCGGGCATCGGACGTGGACAGGCGAGAGCGTTTTTCCATGGCGGCCTCCTACCTGCCCCGGATCATGGCACGCAGGGTGCGAGGCACCAGTGCCACCATGACCAGATGTACGGCCACGAATCCCACCAGGGCGGCCATCGCGGCGAAATGCACGCGGCGCGCCGCCTCGTAGCCGCCCATCAGCTCGCGCAGCAGGCCGAACTGCACCGATTTCCACAGCACCAGTCCCGACACGACCAGCAGCGCGACGTCCAGCATGACGAACAGGTAGGCCAGGCGCTGGACCTGGTTGTACCGGCGCGGGTCGTCATGGGCCAGGCGGCCGCGCAGCGCCGCCGCGATATCGCGCAGCACGCCGCGCGGCGAAAGCGGCAGGAAGCGGCGGGCCAGCCGGCCGGTCGCGACGTTCAGCGCGAGATAGGCCAGGCCGTTGACCGCCAGCAGCCACATGGCGGCGAAATGCCATTGCAGCGCGCCGGCCAGCCATCCGCCCAGGGTGATCGCCTGGGGGAACGCGAAGTCGAACAGCGGCGAAGCGTTGTAGATGCGCCATCCGCTCGCCACCATGGCCAGCACGGCCACCGCGTTCAGGGCGTGGGCGATGCGCACCCAGGCGGGATGAATGGGGGACATGCGGGCTCTCCGTTCAGGGTTTGCCGCATTGTTGGCCCCCCGCCATACCGGAGTCCTCACGCAAACTTAAAATAAATGTGATGAATTCCCGCGCCGGGATTGGCGAGAATGGCGTCTACGGTTTTTCACAGGCAGGTTCATGGAACGGGTCAAGCGCGTCCTGATCGTCGAGGATGATGCCCATATCGCCGAATTGTTGCGCATGCACCTGCGCGACGAGGGCTATGCCGTCGAGCACGCGGCCGACGGCGAGCAGGGCATGCGCATGCTGGAGGGCGGGGCCTGGGACGCCCTGGTCCTGGACCTGATGCTGCCCGGCGTGGACGGACTGGAAATCTGCCGCCGGGCCCGGGCCATGGCGCGCTACACCCCCATCATCATCACCAGCGCGCGTTCCAGCGAAGTCCACCGCATCGTCGGGCTGGAGCTGGGCGCCGACGACTACCTCGCCAAGCCCTTCTCCATGCTGGAGCTGGTGGCGCGCGTCAAGGCGCTGCTGCGCCGCGTGGATGCCCTGGCGCGCCACGCGCGCATCGAAGCCGGGCTGCTGTCGCTGCATGGCCTGGACCTGGATCCGCTGGCCCGCACGGCCCTGCTGAATGGCCGGGCCATCGACCTGACGCCGCGCGAATTCGACCTGCTGGCCTTCTTCGTGCGGCATCCCGACAAGGTGTACTCGCGCATGGACCTGTTGAACGAGGTGTGGGGCTACCAGCATGACGGCTACGAGCATACGGTCAACACGCACATCAACCGCCTGCGCACGAAGGTCGAGGACGACCCGTCCCAGCCGCGTCGCATCCTGACGGTGTGGGGCCGCGGCTACAAGTTCGCCTCGGGCGCGCGGGACGAGGCCGCCGCGCCATGAAGCGCCTTTCGCTCACGCAGCGGCTTTCGCTGGTGTTCGCCGTGCTGCTGCTGGCCTGCAGCGGGATGTCGCTGCTGTTCCAGATCCGGGCCGAGGCGCGCCACGAACAGGAGGTCGTGCAGCAGTTGTCGAGCGGACTGGCCGCGCACATCGCCGGCACGGCGCAGCTCATGGATGCCGGCGGATGGAAACCGGAGGCCGTGCGCGACCTGTTCGACAAGCTGATGGCGGTCAATCCCGCCGTCGAACTGTACCTGCTCGATCCCGACGGGCGCATCGTCGGCCATGCCGCTCCGCCCGGCCGCCTGCGGCGCGACCGCGTCGACCTGGCGCCGGTGCGCCGCCTGGCCGCGGGGGCCGCGCTGCCCATACTGGGCGACGATCCCCGCAGCGCGGATGCGCGCAAGGTATTCAATGCCGCGCCGGTGCGCGTCGATGGCAAGGAGGCCGGCTACGTCTACGTCATCCTGCAGGGCGAGACGCACGATGCGCTGGCCGCGGGGCTCGCCCGCCACTCGGTGTGGCGCATGACGGGCCTGGCCATGGGCCTGGTCGCGCTGCTGGGCCTGATCATGGGCCTCGTCGCCTTCCATCTCATCACCCGCCCCTTGCGCGCGCTGGCCGATACGGTGCGCAGCTTCGACGCCGCCGGAGATGCGCCCACGCCGCCGCTGGATCCGCCGCCCGACGACGGCCGGCGCGACGAAATCGCCACGCTGCGCGCCGCCTTCGCGCAGATGAGCCGGCGCATCGCCGAACAGTGGCGCGAACTGACCCGCCAGGACCAGCAGCGCCGGGAGCTGGTCGCCAACATCTCGCACGACCTGCGCACGCCGTTGACCTCGCTGCACGGCTACCTGGAAACCCTGCGCGTCAAGGACGGCCTGCTGACCCAGGCCGAGCACCATCGCTACCTGGACATCGCGCTGGACCA
The DNA here is from genome assembly GCF_038066655.1 of Pigmentiphaga sp. YJ18. Lineage (NCBI taxonomy): Bacteria > Pseudomonadati > Pseudomonadota > Betaproteobacteria > Burkholderiales > Alcaligenaceae > Pigmentiphaga > Pigmentiphaga sp. YJ18. The sequence continues at coordinate 926,063 of NZ_JBBUKU010000001.1, forward strand.
GAGCCGCAAGGTCGGGGTGCTGGCGCAGGCGCTGTTCGAGCTGGCCCGCCTGGAGTCGGGGCTGGTCCAGCCCGAGCGCGAGACCTTCGCCCTGCCCGACCTGGTGCAGGACGTCGTGCAGAAGTTCGAGCTGGCGGCCGAGGCGCGCGGCCAGCGCCTGCTGACCGAGATCCCGCCGGCATTGCCGCAGGTCCATGCCGACATCGCCATGATCGAGCGCGTGCTGACCAACCTGCTGGACAACGCCATCCGCCACAATCCGCCCGGCACGCGGGTCACGGTGGGCCTGGCCGCGGCTGCGAACGGGGTGCGGATCGACGTGCGCGACACCGGTTCGGGCATCCCCGAGGCGCTGCGGCCCCGCCTGTTCAAGCGGATCCCCGCCTGGGGCCGCAAGGCACAGGAGAGCGGCGGGCTGGGGCTGATCATCGTCCAGCGCATGCTCGCCCTGCACGGCAGCGACATCCGGCTGGTCGAGGACGGCGGGCCGGGCACGGTGTTCCGGTTCGACCTGGCGGCCGGTTGAACGCGTCTTTCCTGTATGTATCCGGATGCGTCCTCGTGTACCATCGGGCGTACAACGATACGGATGAGGAGAGAGACTTGAAAAGCCTTCCCATTGTTTCCGCGTTCGACCCCCGTCGCCGCACGCTGCTGACGGCCGCGGCCGCCGGCGTCGCCGCCTCGGTCATGGGCCGTCCGGCGCTGGCCCAGCAGAAATTCATCAATGTGCTCACGGGCGGCCAGAGCGGCGTGTACTACCCGCTGGGCGTGGCCCTGGGCCAGATCTACTCCAAGACCATTCCCGGCGCGAAGACCAGCGTGCAGGCCACCAAGGCCTCGGCCGAGAACCTGAACCTGCTGCAGGCCGGCCGCGGCGAGATCGCCTTCACGCTGGCCGATGCGTTGTCCGACGCCTGGAACGGTTCCGAGGACGCGGGCTTCAAGACGCCCCTGAAGAAACTGCGCGTCATCGCGGGCATCTATTCCAACTACATCCAGCTCATCGCCAGCGAGGGGTCGGGCATCAAGACGCTGGCCGATCTCAAGGGCAAGCGCATCTCGGTCGGCGCGCCGCGTTCGGGCACCGAGCTGAACGCGCGCGCCGTGGTGAAGGCCGCCGGCCTGACCTACAAGGATTTCTCCAAGGTCGAATACCTGCCCTTCGGCGAATCGGTGGAACTCATCAAGAACCGCCAGCTCGACGTGACGCTGCAATCGGCCGGACTGGGCGTGGCCTCGATCCGCGATCTCGCGACCACGATGAAGATCGTCGTGGTGGCGATCCCGCCCGATGTCGTCGCCAAGATCGGCGACTCCGCCTACCAGAGCACGACCATTCCGGCCAACACCTATACCGGGCAGACCGAGGCTGTGCCCAGCATCGCGATCCGCAACTTCCTGGTCAGCCACGAAGGGGTGTCGGACGATACCGCCTACGAAATGACCAAGAACCTGTTCGAGCACCTCGATCAACTGGTGGCCGCGCACTCCGCCGCCAAGGAGATCAAGCGCGAGAACGCGATGGGCGGCACGTCCGTGCCTTTCCACCCGGGCGCCCAGAAGTACTACAAGGAAATCGGGCTGCTGAAATAACCGCCACCGCGCCGGGGAAACATGGACCAAACCACTGCAACGCCCGGCGCCGCCTCGACGGCGGCGGGGCCGGAACCGGTCGTCCTGACCGGCGCGCTGTTCTACATCGCCATCGCCTTTTCGGCGTTCCAGATCATCACGGCGGCCTTCAGCCCGCTGTCCAGCTCCGTGGTGCGGGCGGTCCACGTGGGCTTCCTGCTGCTGATGGTGTTCGTGCTGTATCCGCCGCTGCGGCAGAAATGGCTGGGCTGGGCGATCGGGGCGGTGGCGTTCGCCACCGGCCTGTACCAGTGGGTGTTCGAAGGCGAACTGATCCAGCGCGCGGGCGAGGTCACGCCGGCCGACATGGCGGTGGGCATCGTGCTGATCGTGCTGGTGTTCGAGGCGGCGCGCCGGGCGATGGGCATCGCCCTGCCCATCATCTGCGCCTGCTTCCTGGCCTATGCCCTGTTCGGCCAGTACCTGCCCGGCGAACTGGCCCACCGGGGCTATGGCCTGGACCAGGTGGTCGGGCAGATGGGGTTCGGCACCGAAGGCATCTACGGCACGCCCATCTACGTCTCGTCGTCCTACATCTTCCTGTTCATCCTGTTCGGCGCCTTCCTGGAACACGCCGGCATGATCCAGCTCTTCACCGATTTCGCGCTCGGCCTGTTCGGCCATCGGCGGGGCGGCCCGGCCAAGGTGGCGGTCATCTCCTCGGGACTGATGGGAACCATCAACGGCTCCGGCGTCGCCAACGTGGTCACCACCGGGCAGTTCACGATTCCGCTGATGAAGCGCTTCGGCTACGAATCGAGTTTCGCCGGCGGCGTCGAGGCCACCGCCAGCATGGGCGGCCAGATCATGCCGCCGGTGATGGGCGCCGTGGCCTTCATCATGGCCGAGACCATCAACGTTCCCTACGTGGACATCTGCAAGGCGGCGCTGATCCCGGCCATCCTGTATTTCTTCACCGCCTTCGTCATGGTGCACTTCGAGGCGGGACGCGCCGGCCTGCACGGCATGGCCAAGGAAGACTGCCCCAATCCCTGGCGCGCCATCCGGGACCGGTGGTATCTGCTGCTGCCGCTGATCGCGCTGGTCTGGCTGCTGTTCTCGGGCTATACGCCGCTGTTCTCGGGCACGGTCGGGCTGGCGCTGACGGTGGTGCTGATCTTCGGCGCCGGGGTCATGCTGGGCTTGGGCTCCATGGGCTGGCGCATCGCGTTCTGGGTCGCCATCGCGCTGGCGTGCTCGGCCTTCCTGAAGTACGGCATAGGCGCGGTGGTGGCCGTGATCGCCGTCCTGGGCGTCGTGCTGTACGTGCGCCAGGGCGGCCGCGCCATCCTGCGCACGGCGCTGCTGGCGCTGGCCGACGGTGCCCGCCACGCGCTGCCGGTGGGGGTAGCCTGCGCGCTGGTGGGCGTGATCATCGGCACGCTTACGCTGACCGGCGCGGCCACGACCTTCGCCGGCTACGTGATCAGCGTGGGGGAAAACAGCCTGCTGCTCAGCCTGATGCTGACCATGCTGGTCTGCCTGGTGCTGGGCATGGGCATTCCCACCATCCCGAACTACATCATCACCAGTTCGCTGGCGGCGCCGGCCCTGCTGCACCTGGGCGTGCCGCTGATCGTCTCGCACATGTTCGTGTTCTATTTCGGCATCATGGCCGACCTGACGCCGCCCGTGGCGCTCGCGGCATTCGCCGCGGCGCCCATCGCGCGGGCCTCGGGCATGAAGATCGGGGTACAGGCGGTACGGATCGCCATCGCGGGCTTCCTGATTCCCTACATCGCGGTCTACAGTCCCGCCCTGATGCTGCAGGACGACTCGCTGCTGGAAACCGCCTATGTCGTCATTAAGGCCGTGGTGGCCGTGGTGCTGTGGGGCGGTACCGCCATCGGCTATTGGCGCGCCCGGCTGAACGTGCTGGAGCGCGCCTGGGCCTTCGTGGCGGCCGGCCTGCTGGTGGCGGCGGTGCCGGTGACCGATTCCGTGGGCTTCGTCATGGCGGCCATGCTGGGCGCGTGGCACTGGTATCGCAGCCGCAGCCCGGGCACGCCCGTCACGCCGGTTCCGGATGGCGCGCGACGCCATGGATGACTGACATGCTGGCGGCGGCCCTGTGCCTGGCGGCGGGGGGCTTTCACCTGGCCGTGCCGGCGGACGGGTTTTCGCTGTCCTGGCGCCATTCGATCGAGAAGATCGAATGGCGCGAGACCTACCGCATCGTCGGCGAGCGCCTGTTGATCGCCGACGCCGCCATACAGGGTTCCGGCGCCGGCATGGATCCCCCCGAGGGGGCCCGCCTGGAGCATGGCGCCTGGCACTATCGCCCGGCGCAGCCGTGGCGCGACGCACTGACCCTGTCCCGCTCGGAATACGCCGGCGACTACACGCTTTGCATCGGTTCGCGCTGCGCGCCGCTGGAAACCTGGATGGCGGGCGCGCCGGCCGACGTTCCGGCCGAGGTCACCGCGTGCCGGGCCAAGGGCTGAGACAGATCCGCGCCCCGCACCTACAATGACCCGCGTCATCGGAGTCTTTCCTCGTCTCATGGATACGTCCACCACACCCCGGTTCCAGTTCCGGCTGCGGGTCTACCGCGAAAACGCCATCGCGATCGGGCCGGGCAAGATCGCGCTGCTGGAAGCCATCCTGGAGGCGGGCTCCATCACCGCCGCCGCCCAGCATATGGGCATGTCGTACCGCCGCGCCTGGCTGCTGGTGGACGAGCTGAACCGTTCCCTGCGCGAGCCCGCGGTCGAAAGCGCCGCCGGCGGCGCGCGCGGCGGCGGCACCGTTGTGACCGACGTGGGCCGCGAATTGATACGGCGCTACCGCTCCATCGAGGCCACCGCCCAATCGGCCGCGGCCGAGGACATCGCCGCCATGGCGGGCATGCTGGCCGACTGACCGGCCGGGGGCCGCGCCGGGCGGCCTTCTCGCGCTACCGTCCAGCCAGGATTCGCTGTATTCTTCGGAATATGACGAATGCGCTGCTGGATTCATTCGACGCTTTTCCGCTGATCCTGTCCCTGAAGGTCGCGGCCCTGGCCACCGTACTGGCCCTGGTCGCGGGCGTGGGCCTGGGGTGGCTGTTCGCGCGCAAGCCGTTTCCGGGCAGTTCGATGGCCGAGGCCGTGTTCATGCTGCCGCTGGTGCTGCCGCCCACGGTCATCGGCTACGCCATCCTGCTGGCGGCCGGCCGGCGCAGTCCGCTGGGCAGCTGGATATACGAGCACTTCGACTACACCATCATCTTCAGCTGGCACGGCGCGGTCGTGGCCTCCGCCATCGTCGCCCTGCCGCTGGTCCTGAAGTCGGCCAGCGCCGCGTTCGCCGGCATCGACCGCACGCTCGAATCGGCCGCCAGCACGCTGGGCCAGTCGCGCTGGTCGGTGTTCGTGCGCGTGACGCTGCCGCTGGCCTGGCCGGGCATCCTGGCCGGCACCCTGCTGGCCTTCGCGCGCGCCATGGGCGAATTCGGCGCCTCGCTGATGGTGGCGGGCTCGATTCCCCAGCGCACGCAAACGCTTTCCATGGCCATCTACGACGCCACGCAGGCCGGCCAGGACGATCTGGCCCTGCTGCTGGTGGTCATCACCTCGGCCATTTCCATCGCCATCCTGGTGGCCTGCAACCGCTACCTGTCGCTACGCTGAAGGAGTCCCATGTCCCGCACCCGCTACGCCGCCCTGCTGCTTGCCCTGGCCCTGCCGTTCCCGGCCTTCGCCCAGGAGATCACCGTATCGGCCGCGGCCAGCCTGACCAATGCCTTCAAGGACCTTGGCAAGCAATTCGAACAACGGCATCCCGGCACCACGGTGCGGCTGAACTTCGCCGCCTCGGGCACGCTGCTCCAGCAGATGAGCCAGGGCGCGCCGGTGGACGTGTTCGCCAGCGCCGACCAGGCCACGATGGACAGGGCCGTGGCGCAAAAGCTGATCGACGTGCCGACGCGGCGCGATTTCGCCGCCAACAGCCTGGTGCTGGTCACGCCCGTGCAGGGCGGCCCGGCCATCGCCTCGCTGCAGGACCTGGCCGGCGCGCCGGTCAAGCGCATCGCCATCGGCAAGCTCGCCACCGTGCCGGTGGGCAACTACACCAGGCAGGCGCTGGACAGCGCCGGCCTGTGGACCTCGCTCGAACCCAAGTTCATCCAGGCCGACAGCGTGCGCCAGGTGCTGGACTACGTGGGCCGGGGCGAAGTGGACGCCGGTTTCGTCTACCGCACCGACGCTGCCATCATGCAGGACAAGGTCAGGATCACGCTGACCGCCGGCGGGCATACCCCGGTCACCTATCCCGTGGCCGTGCTGTCCGGCAGCAAGCAACAGGCGCAGGCCAAGGCCTTCGTCGACTTTCTGCTGTCCGCGCCTGGCCAGCAGGTGCTGGACCGCTACGGATTCGGCAAGCCGTGATCGATGTCGACATCGCGCTGACGGTGCGCGACGGCAACCGGCGCTTCGACCTGGCCGCGCGCTTCGCCTCCGATGCGCCCTTCGTCGCGCTGTACGGGCCGTCGGGCTCGGGCAAGTCGCTGACCCTGCAGGCGGTGGCCGGGCTGCTGCGGCCCGGTGCCGGCCACATCCGGCTGGACGGCCGGACCCTGTTCGATGCCGTGCGCGGCATCGACCTTGCTCCGCCCGCGCGCGGCATCGGCTACCTGTTCCAGCACTACGCGCTGTTCCCGCATCTGTCGGTGCGCCAGAACATCGCCTTCGGCCTGACCTCGTGGCGGCGGCGGCGCCTGGCGCCCGAGGACGAACGGCGCGTGCAGGACCTGATCGACCGCTTCGGCCTGGCCGCCATGGCCGACAGCCGGCCCGGCGTGCTGTCGGGCGGCCAGCAGCAGCGGGTGGCGCTGGCGCGGGCCCTGGCCTGCGAGCCCCGCGCGCTGTTGCTGGACGAGCCCTTCGCCGCGCTCAATCCCATGCTGCGCGGCGAACTGCGCAAGGAACTGGCCGAGGTGGCGCGGCAATGGGGCGTTCCCGTGCTGATGATCACGCACGACATCGACGACGTGCTGGAATTGGCCGACGTCGCCTTCCTTTACCAGGACGGGCAGGTCGCGCGCGAAGTGGACCTGCGCAGCGGCCAGAGCCGCGATTTCATCCGCCGCGCGCTGGGGGACGACGCCCCGGCCGAGACGCCGATGCGCCAGCGCCTGCGCACGCTGCTCAATCCGGGCACTTCCTGAACGCGCGGCGGTAGAATCGTCGGTCAGACGACTCTGCGGCGGCACGCTGCGCGTGGCCGCCCCTTCCCATGCCATCCTTCGATCGCTCCGCCGCCGTGGGCTTCGGCCTCAATCCGCTCGACCGCATGTCCGAGGCGCGCGCCGATGCCGAGTTCGTCCGGGCGCGCCGGCACGATGCGGCGGCCCGGTTCATGGTGTTCGTCGGCGACGTGCCCCTGCTGGACGTGGGCGCGGGCGCGCCTTCTCCCTTGTTCGCCGCCGAGGCCTGGATAGGCCTGGGGCCCGCGCGCCAGGAGATCTTCCTGGGGCAGGACGAACAGGGCCGCCCGCTATTCGCGGTGGCGCTGGACGCGGGGTTGGCCGAGGCGGCCGCCGAGCGGCCCGGGCTGGAGCTGCTGGACCTGCGCAGCATCGCCATGCGCGGCCTGTTCCCGCCCGACCTGCTGGGAGAACTGGGCGGCGCCAAGGCCATCCTGAGCTGGCACGACCGGCACCGCTATTGCGCCAACTGCGGCGAACCCAGCCGCGTATCCTGCGCCGGCTGGCGGCGCGACTGTCCGGCCTGCGGCGCCCAGCACTTCCCGCGCGTGGATCCGGTGGTGATCATGCTGGCGGTGGACGGCGACCGCTGCCTGCTGGGCCGGCAGCCGCGCTTCGCGGCGGGCATGTATTCGGCCCTGGCGGGCTTCCTCGAGCCCGGCGAGACCATCGAGGACGCCGTGCGGCGCGAGATCAGCGAGGAAGCGGGCATCGCCTGCGCCGAGGTGGCCTACTTCGCGTCGCAGCCCTGGCCCTTCCCGTCGTCGCTGATGATAGGCTGCTTCGCCCGCGCGCAAGGCACCGACATCGTGATCGACCGCAACGAGCTGGAAGACGCGCGCTGGTTCACGCGCGAGGAAGTCCGCCAGATGCTGGACGGCACGCATCCCGAGGGCCTGTCCGCGCCCAGGCCCTACGCCATCGCGCATCACCTGGTGCGGGCCTTCGTCGAAGGGACCGGCCCCGCGCTGTGAACGCAGGCGGGGCCGCCGGGCGGCCAACGCCTTGATCATTCTGTCTTACCCCTCCCCGGGCAGGTAGGCGTTCAACCGCCGGATCAACGAGTCAGGATTTCCCTCCATATAGTTTCAAAATTGTTTACATCGGAACAAGTTTGTGGAAATATGGCCGGCACTGGTTGTCCGAACTCCATCCGAAAAGGGATCCGAGATGCAGACTTTCCTCCCCAAAGCGGCGCCTCTCTGCTGTCTGGGCGCCGGCCTGATGCTTGCCGGTCCGGCGGCCCAGGCCAACGACGGCGCCTATCCCACCCACCCCATCCGGCTCATTGTTCCGTTCGCGGTGGGCGGCGGCTCCGACATCCTGGCGCGCATCCTCGCGCCCGCCATGTCCGAGCGGCTGGGCCAGCAGATCGTGGTCGAGAACCGTCCGGGCGCATCGACCAACATCGCCGCCGAACTGGTGGCCAAGGCGCGGCCCGACGGCTATACGCTCATGCTGGGCAACACCAACACCTTCGTGGTCAACGCGCTGCTGTTCAAGTCGCTCAACTACGACCCGGTGAAGGACTTCGCGGTGCTTGGCATGGCCGGTGCCTTCCCGATGATCCTGGCGGTGTCGCCCTCGGTCCCGGCGCGCTCGGTGGCCGAGTTCGTCAGCCTGGCCAAGGAAAAGGCCGGCACGCTCAGCTATGCTTCGCCCGGCGTGGGTACGCCCCATCACCTGGCGATGGAAATGCTGAAGTTCCAGAGCGGCATCCAGGCCACCCATGTGTCCTACAAGGGCGTGGCGCCCGCGCTGCCCGACCTGATGGCCGGCCGGGTCCAGGCCATCTTCATCGACTACGCGGCGGGCGGCCAGCAATTGAAGGCCGGCAAGCTGCGGGGCCTGGCCGTGGGCAGCCAGAAGCCCACCGAGTTCATGCCCGACCTGCCCACCATGGCGGCTTCGGGCTTTCCGACGTTCGACGTGACGGGCTGGCAGGGCATGGTCGTGCCCAAGGGCACGCCCGAGGACGTCGTGCAGAAGCTGACCGGCGCGCTGCGCGCCACCATGGCCTCGCCCGGGGTCCAGGAAAGCCTGCGCAATGCCGGCATAGAGCCCACCTACATGGCGCCGCCCGAGTTCGCGCGCTACATCGACCAGGAACGCGGCAAGATGACGGCGCTGATCAAGGCCGCCCACATCCAGCTCGATACTTCTCCCTGATATTAGGAGTCTTCATTCATGACGCAGCATGTGGCAATCATCGGTGCCGGCATCGGCGGCCTGGCGGCGGCGCTGGCGCTGCTACGGCGGGGCATCGACGTCGACGTCTACGAACAGGCCACCGACCTGAAGGAGGTCGGCGCCGGCATCCAGACCACGCCCAACGGCTCGCGGGTCCTGCTGGAGCTGGGGCTGGGCGACGAGCTGCAGCGGTACGCCACCTTCAGCAAGGGCAAGGACACCTACCTCTGGAACACCGGGCAGAAGCGGCCGTTCATGCCGCTGGGCGAACAGTCGGTCGACAGCTACGGCGCGCCCTACGTCACCTTCCACCGCGCCGACCTGCACGGCATGCTGCTGCGCGCGGTGCTGCAGGCCAAGCCCGGCGCGGTGCATCTGGGCAAGCAGCTCGATGCGCTGTCGCAGGACGACCGCGGCGTGCGCATGCGCTTCGTCGACGGCTCCGAGGCCACGGCGCCGCTGATGGTGGGCGCCGACGGCATCCATTCGCGCGTGCGCCAGATCCTGCTGGGGCCCGACAAGCCCGCGTTCACCGGCTGCATGGCCTGGCGCGGCCTGATCCCCGCCGAAGCCATCCAGGGCACGATCGATCTGGTCGGCGGCAGCATGTGGCTGGGTCCCACGGCGCACATCGTGACCTACCCGGTGCGCCAGGGCAAGCTGCTGAACTTCATCGGCATGGTGGACCAGGACAACTGGCTGATCGAATCCTGGAACGCCGCCGGCACCACCGAGGAATGCCTGGCGGACTTCGCCGGCTGGCATCCCCACGTGCAGCGGATGGTCCGCAACATCACCATTCCCTACAAGTGGGCGCTGATGGTGCGGGCGCCGCTCGAACGCTGGACCGACGGCCGCATCACCCTGCTGGGCGACGCCTGCCATTCCACGCTGCCTTTTCTCAGCCAGGGCGCCAACATGGCGCTGGAAGACGGACTCATCCTGGCGCGCTGCCTGCAAGCCTACGGCGAGGATGCCGGCCATGCGCTGCGCAGCTACGAAGCGCTGCGCCGGCCGCGCACGGCCAACATCACGCGCAGCTCGGCCGAACAGGTGCGGCGCGTGCACAATCCCGAGCTGGCCGATCCGGCCGAGGCGCAGCGCTACATCGAGCGCGAATGGGGCCAGCAGCAGGTAGAGGAACGCTACCGCTGGATCTATGGCTACGACGCCCGTACAGTGTCGCTGGAGAGCGCGGCCTGAGCGGCGCGCACCGAACCGTCCGCCTCGACGGCACGCGGCGCCAGCCCTGGCGCCGCGTGCCGTTTCGATATAGCGTTCCGTTATAATCCGCCGGATCAGGTGCCGCGAGTCCGAGGCGCCGGGATCATGTGCAAGCCCTCCACACATGAAGAAAGCCTCGACACTAGAACTCCAGCACTTCCTTCCGTACAAGCTCTCCCGCTTGCTCAACGACGTCAGTATCGGACTGCAGCGTACCTATACGCCCAGCTTCGGCCTGAATGTCTCGCAATGGCGCATGCTGGCGGCCGCCGCGCAGCTCGAGCCCACTTCCGTTACCGAACTTACCGACTATTCCGGCATGGACAAGGTCACGGTCAGCCGGGCGCTGCGCGAGATGGTGGACAAGAACCTGATGACGCGCACGCTGGACGAGAACGACCGGCGCCGCTCCACCATCGAGCTGACGGAGGAAGGGCGCCGCATCTACGACGAGATCTCGCCCGGCGCGGTCGAGTACGAACGCGACCTGCTCAAGCCGCTCAGCGCCGACGAGCGCAGGGTGCTGGAGGCCCTGGTGGACCGGCTGCTCAGCCAGGCCGCCATCTTGCGGCAGGCCTCGTCCCGCACCTTTCCCTCGCGCCGGCGCACGGCTTCGTCCGAATAGTCCTCAGTCCAGCATGGCCGTGGCCTCGACCTCCAGCATCAGGGCGGGCTTGGCCAGCGCCTGCACGCCGATCATGGTGCTGGCCGGCGGCCGGTCGGGCGCCAGGTAGCGCGCGCGCACCTGCCGGATGATGGCGATCTTCTCCGGTGTCATGTCCTTCACGAACAAGGTGGTCTTGACCACGTCGGCGAAGGTCGCGCCGCAGGCGGCCAGCGCGCGTTCGAGGTTGCGGTAGACCTGGTCCACCTGCGTCGCCAGGTCGTTCTCGCCGACGATGTTGCCCTGTTCGTCGTAGGCCACCTGGCCGGCGACGAGGATGGTGGTGGCCGCGCGCGAGCGCACGACGTGGCAGAAGCCGTTGGGCGTGGCCAGCCCGTCGGGGTTCAGGTGTTCGTTCATGTCATGTCTCCTGGCTGGCCAGCCGCATGGGTTCGTCGCACACCCATTCCTGGACGTCGAAGTCGTGCTGGATGAATCCGTGTTCGAGCAGGAAGTCCTTCTGACTCGATACGGCCGCGATCAATTCCGGATCGAGTCCGACGCGCAGCGACCGGAAATCCGTCTCGCGGTAGGACGGCGCGATCCATTCCTCGGGCGCGCCCACTTCCTTGGCGTAGATGCGCAGCGCGTCGCCGGGATGCTGGCGCGCCCAGGCTATGGACCGGTTCAGCGCGGACAGGTAGGCCGCGACGACCTCGGGCCGGTTGCGGGCCAGGTCGGCGTCCACGGTCAGGATGTTGGGCACCTGATTGTTGATCTGAGCGCGCCGGTCGGCATGGAAGCCCAGCTCGACCACTTCGGTCGCCTGCAGCAGCGCCTGCAACTGCAGGCCCAGTGCGCCCGAGGCATACAGGGCGTCGACCTCGCCGCGCACATAGGCGAAGGTCTCGGCCTGCTGGCGCCGCACGCGCGCCGCGCCGGCCCACATCCAGGCGCGCGAGGCCTCGTCCTCGCCCTGCCGGGCGATGTAGACCTCGTCCACCGGCAGCTCGACCAGCGTGACGTCGGCCAGGGTCAGGCCGGCCAGGCGCAGCGCGGAATCGTAGCCGCGCAGGCACATCGCGCGCCAGAAATCGATCTCGCCGGAGCGGCGTACCGGCAACGCCAGCCGCTTGCCCTTCAGGTCGGCGACGCCGCGTATGCCCGCGTCGGGACGCGCCAGGATGGCCTGGTACTCCGGCGTCCACGCGATGCCCGCCAGCACCGTGTTCGCGCCGCGCGCGCGCGCCCAGATCGGCGGGATGTTGCCGCCCTGCCGGAACAGTCCGGCCACCGCATGGGTGAAGTGGGACTGCCGGGCATCCGGCGTGTCCAGGGTCTCCACCGCCGCCAGCGCCGCCCCCCGCCCGGCCAGGGCGCCGGTCAGGAGGCCCGCGTCGAGCGCGAGGCCCGACGCGGTGGGCAGCGGGCAGCGCGTGTACCAGAGGCGCGTGCGGGCGGCGTTCACTGGACTACCCTCCTGTCGCTGCGCGACATCCTTCCCGAGAAAGGTCGCGCGCCCTTCGGGCGGCCGGGTGGGCGCGCTCATGCGGCCGACCGGAGCGCCGACCGGGCCTCGAAGCCGTACAGCCGCTGGGCGTTGCGCCAGAACATCTTTTCCATCAGCTCGGGGGCCAGGTCGGTACGGGCCTCGAATTCGCCCACCAGGTCCTCGTGCGCGGCCTCGTCCTGGTGCGGCATGTCGCTGCCGATGATCAGGAAATCCGAGCCGAAGCGGTTGGCCACGTAGGCCAGGTCCTCGCTCGGCTCGCAGCCGACGAACACCCGTCCTTCGTCGAACAGGCGGCGCGCGCCCGGCTTGCCGGCGCGTTCCAGCGCGCCCACCGCGCCCAGCAGCCATTCGCTGCCGGTGGCTTCCAGGAAGGCCCAGCGCAGCTTGGGGAAGTCCGTCACGACCGAGCTCTCGGCCAGGCTGTAGAAACCGAACTGCACGCTGATGGGGCCGATGAAGCGCTTCATGCGCGCCGGCCAGAACGGCTCTTCGCCGGCCACGCGCTTCTGCGTGTCGAACAGGTGGCGCAGGCCGGGGCTGCCCGATCCCACGTGCACCGCCATGGCCAGGTCCTGCTTCTCGGCTTCCGCGTAGATGGGGAAGAAGCTCGGGTCGCTGACGGGGCGGTCCCATTCGATGCCGCGCATGAACACGGCCACGGCGCCGCCCATCTGCTTGACGCGGCGGATTTCCTTCACGGCGGCATCCGGGCTGCGGAAGGGCACCAGTGCGTTGTACATGATGCGCCCGCCCGACTCGGCGCACTTCTTCGCCATGAAGGTGTTGTAGCTGCGCATGAGCGCGGCTTCCAGCTCCGGATCCTCGCACAGGTTCAACAGGCCGAAGGTGGTGTGGATGACCTGGTAGTCGATGCGCCGCTTGTCCATGTCCTTCAGGCGTTCCTCGGGCTTGCTCAGGTGCTGCGAGTCGAGGTTGTACTTCTTGCGCAGCGAGCGCGTGCCGGCCGTGGGCGAGGCGCCGAACAGCCGGACCTTTTCATCGATCAGCCAGGCGGCGTTGAACACGCCCAGCGACGTGTCCTCGGGGAAGGTCACGACCACGGGGCGCCGCGCATGGTATTCGGGTTCGAGGAAGGACCAGGTCTCCTCGGATTCCATGACGTGGGCATCTGCGTCGATCACTATCATTTCTTGCTCTCCATGGCGGAAGTTGCGGGTCCATCGAAATGGATCTTCAGGTCGGCCCAGCAGCGCCAGTAGTCGGCCTGCAGGGTGGGGGACTGCATGGCCGCCGCCGTCGGGCAGATGACGTAGCGGCTCTCGAACATGAAGGCCAGCGTGTCGGGCAGCTTGGCCGGCGCGAGCGGTTCGCCGATGGCGCGCTCGTAGGTCTCGCGGTCGGGACCGTGCGCGCTCATGCTGTTGTGCAGGCTGCACCCGCCGGGCACGAAGCCCTCGACCTTGGCTTCGTAAACGCCGTGGATCAGCCCCATGAACTCGCTCATCACGTTGCGGTGGTACCAGGGCGGACGGAACGAGTGCTCGGCCACCAGCCAGCGCGAGGGGAAGATGACGAAGTCGGCGTTGGCGATGCCGGGATCGCCCGAAGGCGAGGTCAGCACCGTGTAGATGGACGGATCGGGATGGTCGAAGCTGACCGTGCTGATCGCCATGAATTTCCTGCAGTCGTACTTGTAGGGCGCCAGCGTGCCGTGCCAGGCCACGACGTCGAAAGGCGACCACTGCTGGCGCGCCGACCACAGCCGGCCGCGGAACTTGGCGACGATCTCGAAATCGCCGGCGCGATGCTCGTAGGCGGCCACGGGCGCGAGGAAATCGCGCGGGTTGGCCAGGCCGTTCGAGCCGATGGGGCCCAGCTCGGGCAGCCGGAACGGCGTGCCGTAGTTCTCGCAGACGTAGCCGCGCGCCTGGCCGTCGGGCAGGTCCACGCTCATCTTGATGCCGCGCGGGACCACGACGATCTCGCCCGGCCCCGCCTGCAGCACGCCCATCTCGGTGCGCACGCGCAGCCGTCCCGACTGCGGGACGATCAGGAGTTCGCCGTCGGCGTCGTAGAAGCTTCGGTCGCCCATCGAGCGATTGGCGGCGTACAGGTGGATGCCCATGCCGGCCTGCGTGTCGGCGTGGCCGTTGCCCGCCATGGTGAACAGGCCTTCGATGAAATCGACGGACCCGGCGGGCGCGGGCAGCGGATTCCATCGCAGCTGCGTGGGCGTGGTCGGGACTTCGTCGAACGGCGCGGTGCGCAGCATGCCGTGGTCGATCAGTTCGAAGGGGCTGTGGCCGGCCGACGGATGGATGCGATAGACCCACGAACGCAGGTTCTCGGCCCGGGGCGCGGTGAAGGCGGTGCCGGACAGTTGTTCGGTGTAGAGCCCGTAGTTGCCGCGCTGCGGGCTGTTCTGGTCCGGGGGCAGCGCGCCGGGCAATGCCTCGGACACGAAGTGATTGCCGAAGCCCGGCTGGTAGGCCAGGGCCTCCTCGTCGGCGTGTTTCATGATTCGTCCTCGTTGCGTGGTCGTTGGGTGGGCTGGCGGCGCAGGACGCGCCAGGCGCGGGCGGCCAGGGTGGAAACGAACTGCCGCGCCAGCAGGGCCAGCGGCAGCCGGAGTTCGCCGCCGTCCGGGGGCGCGCCCGCGGGCGCTTGGTCGCCCTGCGTCAGCTGGTGCGCGACATTGGCGGCGAAGCGGGCCGTCAGCTGGTCGGCCAGCGCCTGCACCACGTCGGCGCGGCTGAACTCGGCCAGCCGCCCGGCCAGCCGGAAGGCGGCGTCGATGCGCACCGACGTGGCGTCTGAAGCCGCGTCCGCCAGCGCGTAGCCGAGTTCGCACACGACCTGCGTGCGCGTGATGCGATCGACGCCCCGGCAGTGGACCGTGCCGCGCCGCGCGGCGGGATCGCGCGTGACGTGGGCCTGGGCATCGAACACCGCGCGTATCGGCCCGGCCTTCACCGTCATCTTTCCCCGGAGCCGGTCGCCTTCCACGTGTTCGACCTCCATGCCGGGCATGCAGCGCGACACGCGGGGCAGATCGCCGAAGAAGTCCCAGACCCGGTCGGCGGGGACGGGCAGGTCGAAGTGGCGGGACACGCGCGTCATTCCGGCGGTATCCACGGGGGCGGCCATGTCGAGGGCCGCGGGTTCGGCGGCGGACGCTGCCTCGGGCGGGGATGCGGGCATGGCCTGCCGGGGATGGAGGGAGTCCGGCGCCGGCGCGCCGTGCGCCGGCTGCGGCGCCGCCACCGGCGTGGCGAGCCGGTGTCCCGCTCCGCTTTGCACCACGTCCAGGATGGCGCGCACGATGCCGGCATAGCCCGTGCAGCGGCACAGGTTGCCCGCCAGCTCGCGCCGTATCGTCGCCTCGTCGGCGTCGGGGAAGCGCGTCACGATGTCGCGGGCGGACATCAGCATGCCCGGCGTGCAATAGCCGCACTGCAAGGCATGCGCGCGCGAGAAGGCCTGCCGCAGCGCCGCCATCAGGGCATCGTCGTCGAAGGCCTCGATGGTGGCGACCTCCAGGTCCTCGCAGGCAACGGCCAGCACGGTGCACGACCGGCTCAGCGCGCCGTCCACGTAGACGTTGCAGGCCCCGCAGACGCCGTGCTCGCAGGCCAGGTGCAGGCCGGTCAGGCGCCGGTCCTCGCGCAGGAAGTCGCCCAGCGAGGTGCGCGGCTCGACCCAGGCGCGCGTGGCGGCGCCGTTCACGGTCAGGGAAATGGGATGCTCGGTCATGACAACTCCTGGACCGTGCGGCGCAGCGCCACCGCGGCCGCGTGCAGATCGTCGGCCTGCGCGCCGCCGCCACGCAGCGCCTGCCCCGCCTGCGCCAGGTCGAAGCCGCGCAGCTCGCCGCGCAGCAGCCGTTCGGCCAGCGCGGGCAGCAGCATGGGCGTGCCGCCGGCGCCGGCCACCGCCACGCGCGCGTAGCCGGCGGGCCGGTCGATCACGATGGCGGCGATGGCCTGCGCGAACTCGCCGGCCTTGCGGGCGAGCTTGGCGTAGGCCCAGCGCGTGGCCTCGGAGCGCCAGGGCAGGCGGATGGACACCAGCAGTTCGTCCTCGCGCAGCGTGTGCGAGAAGGGGCCGTCGGCGAAGGTTTCCAGCGGCAGTTCCCGCCGGCCCGCCGCGCTGGCCGCCACCACCGAGGCGCCGGCGGCCAGCAGCGCCACGGGCCAGTCGGCGATGGGATCGGCGTGCGCCAGGCTGCCGCCCACGGTGCCGCGATTGCGTACCGCCCGATAGGCGATGCCGCCGGCGACGTGGGTCAGGTAGCCCTGCGCGAACGATGCGGCGATGCCGTCCTCGATGCGCGCGTGCGTGACCGCGGCGCCCAGTTCCAGGACATCGCCCTGCCGGCCGCCGGCCTGCAATTCGCGCAGCCGCGAGACGTCCATCACCCGCGCGGGCCGAGCCAGCCGCATGGACAGGACGGGCACCAGCGACTGGCCGCCCGCCATGGGCCGGACGTCGGCGCCAGCCGACAGCGTGTCCAGCGCCGACGCCAGGTCGGCGGGCCGGACGTAGTCGAAGGCACAGGGCTTCATGCCGCCTCCTCGTGGCGCGCCGCGGGCCGGCGCGCGCCGGCCAGCGCCCGCAGCACGCGCGCGGGCGACAGCGGCAGCTCGGACAGACAGGCGCCCTCGCCGTCCAGCGCATCGTTGACCGCGCTGCACACGACCGAGGCCGAGGGGATGGCGCCGCCTTCGCCCACGCCCTTCATGCCGAACTCGGTGAACGGCGATGGATGGTGCAGGTGGTCCACGTGCACGAAGGGCACGTCGCCGGCCGAGGGCAGCAGGTAGTCCACCAGCGTCGATGCCTGGGGCTGCCCGGCCGCGTCGTACAGCGATTCCTCGTACAGCGCGCTGCCTATGCCCTGCACCACGCCGCCCATGACCTGGCCGTCGACGATCATGGGATTGACGGCGACGCCGCAGTCCTCGACCACCAGATAGTCCACCACGCGTACGTAGCCGGTCTCGAGGTCGACGTCGACCACCGCCGCGTGCGCGCCGTAGCTGAAGGCGCCCTCGCCCGGCAGCTCGTAGCCGTGCGTGACTTCCAGGCTGGCCGGCTCGGCCGGGTTGCCGAAGGCGCCGCAGTCCTCGTGCCAGGTGCGCGCCACCTGCGCCAGCGTCAGGCTGGCCGATGGCCCCTGTATGCGCCCGTGCGCCACGGCCACGTCCTCGGCGTCGCAGTCCAGCAGGACCGCGCCCAGGCGTTGCAGCCGCCGCGCCAGTTCCCGGCACGCGCCGGCCACGGCGCCGCCGCCCATCACCATGCCGCGCGAGGCATAGGTGCCGGTGGAAAAGGCGGACAGGCCGGTGTCCCCGTGCAGCACGCGCACGGCGTCCAGCGGCAGGCCCAGGATCTCGTGGGCCACCTGCGCCATGGTGGTCTCCATGCCCTGGCCGTGCGATTGCAGGCCCAGGCGGACCTCCAGCGTGCCGTCGGCGTTGAGCCGTACCGTGGCGGGCTCCGGCGCGGGGCGCACCGGCAGCTTCCAGTCGTGCGCGGCCCGCATGCCGTGTCCGGTCAGTTCGACGAAACAGGCCACGCCCACGCCGATGCGATGGGAGGCCGCATGTTCCCGCGCGGCCATGCTTTCCGCCGCTTGCCGGGCCCGGGGCCGGATCGCTTCCACCGCGCGCCGCAGCGCCTCCGGATAATCGCCGCTGTCGTAGACCCTGCCATTCAGGGTCGTGTAGGGCATGGCCTGCGCGGGAATCAGATTGGCCAGCCGGACTTCCCAGGCCGGGCGGCCGGCCTGGCGCGCGACGGCGTCCAGCGCTTGCTCGATGGCGAAGCAGGCGCCGGGCCGGGCCACGCCCCGGTAGGGGGCGACCGGCGGCTTGTTGGTGGCCAGCGCGCGCGAGCGGCTGCGGTACCACGGAATGTCGTAGGGGCCGGGAATCGCGCCGGCCGCCATGCCCGCGTCCAGCAGGTTGGTGAACGGATAGACCGAATAGGCGCCGGCATCGATGGCGATGTCGGCATCCACGCCCAGCAGCCTGCCGTCGCGGTCCGCGTAGGCGGTGACGCGGTAAAGCTGCTCGCGGGTATTGGCCGCGGCGATCAGGTGCTCGCGGCGGTCCTCCAGCCAGCGCACCGGTCGCCGCAGCCGCCGGGCCAGCCAGCAGACCAGCACTTCCTCGGCCTGCAGGATGCTCTTGTAGCCGAAGCCGCCGCCCACGTCCGGCGCGATCACGCGCAGCTGCGACCGCGGCAGGCCCAGCACGTCGCTGACGCCGTCGCGGATCAGGTGCGGGATCTGCGTCGAGGTATGGAGGATGAGCTGGTCCTGCCGGTCGTCCCAATAGGCCAGGCAACCCTTGCCTTCCATCGGGTTCATCGACTGGCGCGCCATGCGGTAGACGCCCTCGACCTTGATGGGCGCCTGCGCGAGATGGCCGGGCAGCGCGCCGTCCTGGCCGCTGCAGAAGCGGAATTCATGGATCTGGTTGCCAGGCCAGCCGTCATGCAGCACGGCGGCGCCTTCGGCCGCGGCCTGCTCGACGGACATCGCCACCGGCAGGGGATCGAGGTCCAGCTCGACCGTTTCCGCCAGGTCCTCGGCCCGCGCGCGCGTCGGCGCCAGCGCTACCGCCACCGGTTCGCCCACGTAGCGCACGCGATCCTTCGCCAGCACGGGCATGGCCGCCTGCCGCGCGGCCGGCGGCAGGTGCGGGGCCATGATGTCGGGCAGGGCCAGGTCGCCGGCCGTGAAGATCAGGGATCCGGCCGGGCGGCGCATGCCGCGCAGCCGCGCATGGGCCGCCGGACTGCGCACGATGGCCGCGTCCAGCATGCCGGGCAGCGCGATGTCGCCGACGAACTGGCCGCGCCCGTGCAGGTGCCGGGCGTCCTCCTTGCGGATGACGCTGGCGCCTATGCCTTCCTGCGTCCGCTGTGTCCCATCCATGCCGATTTCTCCGCTTTCCTGATGGTGCCGATGACCGCCATTTAGTTTCATATTAGTTTATAGTGACACTAATTGGCAAGCATGGCAGATTCCCCGATCCATCCCCTGGAGCTTCCGGCATGTACTTCGATCTTGCAGCCATCGACCGGCGCAGCATCTACAAACTGATGACGGCCACCATCGTCCCGCGGCCGATCGCCTGGGTCGTGACGCGCGACAACGGCGGCGGCCTGAACGCCGCGCCATTCTCTTTCTTCGGCCTGATGTCGGGCGATCCTCCGGTGATCGCGATCGGCGTCGGGTCGCGCCAGGGCAAGCCCAAGGACACCGGCGTCAACCTGCGCGACGGCGGCGAGTTCGTGGTCAACCTGGTCTCGCGCGAACTGATGGCGCAGATGAACGTTACCGCCATCGACTTCGGCCCCGAGGTGGACGAGCTGGAGATGGCGGGGCTGGAGACGGCGCCCTCGATCAAGGTGGATCCGCCGCGCATCGCCGCCGCCCCGGTGGCGTTCGAATGCGTGACGCAGCATGTGCTGCCCATCGACGACCACCGCTGGCTGGTGGTGGGCCGGCCGGTGGCCATGCACGTGCGCGACGGCGCGGTGCTGGATGCCGGGCGCCACTACATCGATACCCCGGCGCTGGACCTGGTGGGCCGCATGCAGGGCGGCGGCTGGTACGCCTTGCAGGACCATCTGGTGGAAATGCGCCCGCTGACCGAAGCCGCGTGGCGCGAACAGGCGGGTACCGCCGGGGCCGCGGAGTCCCGCTAGCCCCGCGCGGCGGGCGGGGTCAGGTCTCCGGCGCGATGTTCTCGCTGCGTATGACCTGGGTCCAGCGCTGGATGTCCTCGGCCACGAAGGACTGGGCCTGCGCGGCCGTCGTAGGCCAGGGCGAGGCCGCCTGTTTCTTCAGCGCCGCCAGCATCCCGGCGTCCGACAGCGCCTGCGCCACCGTCTCGTTCAACCGGCGCACGACCGCCGGCGGCAGGCCGCGCGGACCGGCCAGGGCGTACCATGCGCTGACATCGAAGCCGGGCAGCACCGTCTCGGCCACCGTGGGCACCTCGGGCAGGCCGGGATAGCGGTCGATCGACGTGACGGCCAGCGCCCGGACCGCGCCGGCCTGGATCTGGCTGACCGCGTTGCCGGCCAGGGACGTGAAGATGTAAGGCACCTCGCCGCCCATCAGTGCCATCATGGGCGCGTTGCCGCCCTTGTACGGCACGTGGGTCATCTGCACGCCCAGGCGCGACTGGAACAGCACCGCGGCCAGGTGCATGCCGGTGCCGATGCCGCCGGTGCCGAAGTCGACGCCGCGCGGCCTGGCCCGGGCTTCGGCCACCAGGTCCCGCACGGAGGCGGACTTGGCGGCGGGGCCAGCCAGGATCACGAAGGGACTGCGGGTGACCATGGACGCCAGCGTGAAATCGCCGGCCGGATCGAAGGGCAGCGACTTGTACAGTCCCGGCGCCGCCGAATGGCCCGAGGCCATGAAGAACAGCGTGTAGCCGTCGGGCGCGGCCTTGGCCACGAGGTTCGCGCCCAGCGTGCCGCCGGCACCGGGCTTGCCTTCGACGTAGGCGGTCTGGCCCAGGTGTTCGGTCAGTTGCTGCGCCAGCAGGCGGGCCTGGATATCCACCGCCCCGCCGGCGGTGAAGCCGTGGACCAGGCGGATGGGTTTGGCGGGCCAGGCTTCCTGGGCCAGCGCGCGGGCGCCTGGAAGGGTGGCGGTGGCGCCGGCCAGCGTGGCCAGCTCGCGGATGAATCGGCGGCGTGTCATACCAGGAACCTCCCGGGTTGGGGTCCGCGCTCGACCGGCACGCTCTTGAACGAGCCGTCCTGGAAGAGGCGCAGGCGGGACGCCAGCAGTTCGTCCGTCAAGCGGGCGAGGCGGCCGGCGTCGAAGGCGAGGCGGCCGTCGCGCTTGACGAAGCGGCCCGCGACCATGACGTTCTCGATGTCAGAGGTTTCCGCGTACATGACGACGATGTGCGCGGGATCGCCGCCGGCGTTGGCGGGGAAGATATTCATGCCGCGCGTGTCGATCATGATCAGGTCGGCCTGCTTGCCCGGCGCCAGCGAGCCGGTCTTGCCGTCCAGGCCGAAGGCCTTGGCCCCGCCCAGCGTGGCCCAGTGGATGGCATCGCGCGTCTGGGTGGAGTGCTGGGTCTTGGCCGGCCAGTTGCCTTCGGCGAACAGGCTGCGGTTGTCCAGTTCGCGCTGGTGCAGGAAGGCATGGCGCATGACCCACAGCATGGAGCTGTTGAAGTAGGGATCGCAGTCGGTTCCCAGCGAGGGCGTGGCGCCGTGCTTGACCAGCCGTCCCAGCATGGCGGGCTTTTCGTAGTTCAGCATCTCGGTCAGGTTGGTGGCCGTGATGGTACAGCCGGCGTCCAGCACGATCTTCAATTCGTCGTCATCGAAGCAGTTGCCGTGGCCGATGTTGTGGTCGGGACCCAGCAGGCCCTCGCGGGCCAGGCGTGGATAGCCGTCCTCGACCACACGTTTGCCCTTGCGGCCATAGGTGTGGGCGGAATTGAACAGGCCGTACTCGCGCGCCAGGCGGATGTCGTGGGCGGCCACGTCGTACTCGCCCCAGTCGGGGCCCAGGATGGCCATGGCCAGCGTGACCAGCCCGTCATCGGTGGCCAGCCGGCCCGTGCGCAGGCGGTGGATCTCGTCGCGCGGGAAAGGCTGCTTGTAGTAGGGAACGGCGCCTTCGCGCTCGGGCGGCTTGACCGTGCCGCGCGCGAACACGGCGCGTATGCCCGATTCCTCCAGGGCGTCGATGGCGGCGTCGGTCATCTCGGCGTCGCGCAGGATGTGGCACCAGTCGACGATGGTGGTGGTGCCGTTGCGCAACTGGTTCAGCGCGCCCAGCAGGTTGCCCAGGTAGACGTCGCGCGCGGTGTAGTAGGTGGCCAGCTTCTTGTGCAGGTTGGCATGGTAGTCGCGGCTGCCGACCCAGTCGGCGCCGATGCCGCGCAGCTGGAATTCCCAGGTGTGGATGTGGGCGTTGACCATGCCCGGCATGACGATGCGGTGCGTGCCGTCCACGATCTCGTCGGCGGCCGCGTTCAGGCCGGGGCCGATGGCGGCGATCCGGTCGCCGTCGATGAGGATGTCGGCCTGGGCGAAGTCGCCCACGGCGGGGTCCATGGAAAGGATGGAAGCGTTCCTGATCAGCGTGCGGCTCATGTGTCCCCTCGGATGTGATGGCGGAGATCCCCGGGGCCCGGGCCATCAGGCCGTGGACCGCCGGGTGGGCGGAGGCAGGACGCGCGCGACTGCGTAGGGAAGCCATGTTGACATTTTCCCCATCGGCGATAAACATCGTCAGATCAAAAAATTGTTTTCCAATCCGGAAAAAATATGGACCGCTTCGTGGCGATGTCGGTGTTCCGCAAGGTCGTCGAGCACGAAAGCTTCACGCAGGCCGCGCGCCAGCTGGGCATGTCGGTGGGATCGGTCAGCAAGTACCTGACGTGGCTGGAGCTGCACCTGGGCACCTCGCTGGTGGCCCGCACCACGCGCCGCCTGAACGTGACCGAGGCGGGCCGCAGCTACTACGCGCAATGCGCGCGGCTGCTGGACGACCTGGAGGAGGTCGAGCGGTCGGCCGCGTCCATGCAGACCATGCCGCGCGGCATGCTGAAGGTCCGCGCGCCGGTGTCGCTGGACTACGCGGGCTTCGGGGTCATGATGGGGGAGTTCCTGCGGCAGTTCCCCGCCGTCAAGGTCGAGATGACGCTGAACGACCGCTTCGTCGACCTGGACGACGAAGGCTACGACGTCGCGCTGGCCCTGGGCAGCAACCAGAAATACGTCAACCATCCCACGCACGCCACCCGCGCCATCGCCCGCATGACGCGCACCGTAGCGGCATCGCCCGGCTATCTGTCGGGACGCGAGGCGCCCGCCGCGCCGCAGGACCTGAAGCGCCACGACTGCCTGGTCTACGATCGCGGTCCGGCCCCGGACGAATGGCATTTTTCCGACGGACGGACCGAGCGCATGGTGCACGTGGGCGGCAGCCTGCGCAGCAACAACAGCCAGGTGCTCAAGGATGCGCTGCTGGGCGGCTCGGGCCTGGCCATGCTGCCGACCTTCATGATCGCCCGGGCCCTGGACGAAGGGCGGCTGGTACCGGTGCTGCCCGCCTGGACGCCGGCGTCGCGCACGCTGTATGTGATCCACCCGCGGCCGCGCCATTCGTCGCTGAAGATACGCGAGTTCGTCGACTTCGTGTCGGCGTGCTTCGAGCGGGATCCGCGCTGGCGGCTGGAGCCTTAGCGCCCCAGCCCGATGACCGCGATGATGCGCCCGAAGGCAACGGACCGGTCGATGGTCAGCGAGCCGCCATGCTGTTCGCAGATGCGTCCGACCAGCCGCAGCCCGAAGCCGGCATCGGCCGGCAGCTGGAACTCGGGCGGAAAGCCCACGCCTTCGTCCTCGACGGTAACCGTGACCAGGCCCGGCCCGTACTCCACGTCGAGATGGACGTTGCCGGCGCTGTACTTGACGGCATTGGTCGCCAGCTCGATCAGGACCGAGCCGAGCGACATCGCGGCGTCGCTGTCCAGCGGCAACTCGTCGCTGGACGTGATGGCCACGAGGCGGTTCGAGCGAGGGTCGATCAGCGCCGACTGCAGATGCTGCGCCAGGTCGGCCAGATACGCAGACGCGTCGGGCACCACGCCGGGTTCCTGCCGGTACGCATGATCGTGCAGCCGTACCAGGCTTTCGATGCGGCTGACCGCGACGCCGAATTCCCGGCGCACGTCCTCGTTGCCGGAACGCCGCGCCTGGACCTGCAAGGCGCTCGAGAGCAGATGCAGGCCGTTGCGCATGCGATGGTGCAGTTCGCGTAGCCGAAGTTCGTGGAGGGTGCTGGCGTCGTCAGGTGGGGACATGGATGTTGCTGGTGTACCGGGATGGGGCGGCGGCCCGTGGGCCGCCGCTGCGTTACTTCTCGTTCAGCTCGTCACGCAGCTTGTCCTTGGCTTCGCCGATACGGCGCTGCACGGTTCCCACGGTCTTCTCCACCTTGCCCTTGGCTTCGGTGGACCGGTCGCCCGTCAGCTTGCCCGCGGTTTCCTTGACGGTGCCCTTGACTTCCTTGGCTGCGCCCTTGATGCGATCTTTGTCCATGCGAACTCCTCATCGATGGTAAGGGTGCAGTCCGTTGCCGGACTGGGGGTGGGACAGACTTTAGCGTCGAGCCGGGACCGCGGCTAGATGAGCATGTACCAGGGGCGGTAGTCTTTCTGTCCCACGGGCCGCGCTTCTAGCGCCCACGTGTGCGTCCGGCGCCCTTGGCCGGCACCTCGTATCCGGTCACGCCGCGCTGGCGCGCCCAGACGATGGCGTCGCTGCGGCGGTGCACGCCGATCTTGCTGTACAGCATCGCGATGTGGTTGCGCACCGTATTGGGCGATACCCGCATCGCCGCCGCGATCTGCTCGTTGTTCTCGCCCTGGCACATCCGTCCCAGCACTTCGTGTTCGCGCGGCGTCAGTTCCGACAGCGCCAGGGTGCCGGCCAGGGCGTCCTGCGGACGCCGGATCTGGGCCAGCTTCTCGATGACGGTACGGCTGAACCAGGAGGCGTCCTGCATGACGGTGTCGATGGCCGCGACCAGTTCCTCTTCACCGCGCTTGCGATCGGTGATGTCCTGGATCGCCACGAGCACGCAGGCCTGGCCGTTGATGGTGGCGGTTTCGGCCGACAGCAGGCAGTCCAGCACGTCGCCGCCGCGCGTGCGCAGGGCGACCTCGGCGTTGCGCACGCTGCCGGTGGCGTCCAGGTTGTCTTTCAGCTTGCGATGGACGGCGGCGTCGGCCCACAGGTGCAGGTCGGCCGGCGTCTTGGCCAGGATGTCCGGCGCCTCGTGGCCGGTGGCGGCGATGAAGGCTTCGTTCACCGCCATCAGCGCGAAGTCGCCGCGGTGACAGACGGCCATCGGCACGGGCGCCAGCATGAAGGCCTTCGAGAAGCGTTCCTCGGTCTGGCGCAGCGCGTCCTCGGCCCGGCGGCGCGGCTCCAGGTCCATGAAGGTGAAGAGCATGCAGGTGTCTTCGCACACGTCCAGCGGCTGGCCGGCCACGATGACGAGCTTGGTGCCGCCGTCCTTCAGGCGCAGCGAGGCTTCCATCTGCGGAATCGTGCGGCCTTCCTCCAGCAGCCGTATCGCTTCGTCGCGGCGCGCGGCCTCGTTAAGGACGTCCAGTTCGTAGGTGGAGCGGCCCAGCACCTCGTCGCGGGCATAGCCCGTCATGTCCAGGAAACCCTGGTTGACCTTGACGTAGCGCAGGTCGGCCAGGCTGCAGATGATGGCGGGCGCGGGGTTCGTATTGAAGGTGCGCTCGAAGCGTTCCTCGGCGCTGAAGCGCTCGGTCACGTCCTGGATCACGAGCACGAGCGACTGGGGTTCTTCCGATGCGCCGGTCAGCACGAGGCCGCGCACCTGGAGCATGCGCCGGAAAGACTCGTCGCCGGGCCGGGTCGCCTCGACCACCACGTCGCTGAAGCGCTCGCCCGCCAGCACCCGCATGATCGGATACTGGGCCGGCGCGAGCGTGTGGTTGTTGCGGTACTTCAGGGTGTATGCGGCGACATAGTCCTCGGCCGTGCGGCCCAGGGCGGCCAGGTTCTTCGCGTCGTGGATGGCCAGCGCCGTTGCGTTCGCCCAGATGATGGCGCCGTCCGGATCGAGCAGGACGATGCCTTCCGTCAGCCCCGAAATGATCTGCTGGAGTTGGCGCCGGTCGGGATGCGGCTTGTCGGTGCTCTTGCTCATGCGGACCTCGGGTTTGTGCCGCGGCTGGCGCCGGACCTGGCGCCACGGTGCCGGGCAGTGTATCCGATCGCCGCCGCTTCCTTCGGCGGGCTGAGGTCGCCGCCCCATTGTTCGACGATGTCCTGCAACATGGTTGAAACGGCCTGGCAGGCGGGCGTCATCACGCCCGACTTCGGCAGGGCCAGCGTGACGTAGCGGCGCAGGTCCGGATTGACGAGGCGGGTGGCCTGCAATGATCCCTGGCGCAGTTCGTGCATGATCGAATAGGGCCCCAGGACGGCATACACCGACTGGGTGGCGGCCAGTTCCTTCTGCGCGGTCAGCGAATCCGCCTCGATCGCCGCTTGCAGCGCGAAGCCCTTGCTGCGGGCGGTCTCGTCCAGGATCGCGCGCCAGTGGGCGGGCCGCCGGGGCAGCACCAGGGGCAGGTCCTGCAGGCGCGCGAAGTCGATGGAAGGCGCGCGCGTGAGGGGGTCGCCGGGACGCGCCACGAGGTAGGTGTGGCCGGTGGCCAGCAGCCGTTCCTCGGCGCTGGCCGGCTTGTGGAAGCGGAACAGGACGGCCA
Organism: Pigmentiphaga sp. YJ18; assembly: GCF_038066655.1. Lineage (NCBI taxonomy): Bacteria > Pseudomonadati > Pseudomonadota > Betaproteobacteria > Burkholderiales > Alcaligenaceae > Pigmentiphaga > Pigmentiphaga sp. YJ18. The sequence goes on from NZ_JBBUKU010000001.1 coordinate 952,690, forward strand.
TGTCGACCAGGCCCGCGTCCAGCAGTGCGTCGAGTTCGCCGCCCTGCCCCTCGCGCACGTTCAGGCGGATCAGGGGGTACTGCTGGCGTACGCGGCCGAACAGCGTGGTCAGGAGCGGATGGGCGGCCGACGGCAGGATGCCCAGGCGGACTTCGCCCATGGGTACCGGGGACGTCGAGCGGATTTCGCGGAACAACTGGTCGGTGTCGGCCAGCCAGGTCCGCACGCGGGCGATGATGTGTTCGCCCAGTTCGGTCAGGACCACGCCGCGGCCCGTGCGGCGGAACAGCCTGCCGCCGCACTCGCGTTCCAGGTTGCCGATCTGGCGGCTGACGTGCGACTGCACGGTCATGCGCGCGGCCGCCACCTTGGTGAAGCTGCCGCTTTCGGCCACTTCGACGAACAGTTTCAGGTCGGCCTGGTTCATGGGTTGGCAGGTTCGTTAAGACATCTCTATTTTGGCATGTCTGAAATCTCTGGTCACAGTCTAGGAAGATATCTGCGTGCTTCCTACACTGCCAGCCGTCACGACATCGCGCGCACTGCGCCCACAACCATGACCGCACCCCATCTGGCGCCCGCAGCGGCGCCCCTGCGCATCGCCGTGGACATCGGCGGGACGTTCACCGACATGGCCGCCTTCGACGAAGGCACCGGCACGCTGCATTTCGGCAAGGCCCTGTCCACGCACGGCCGGCTGGTCGAAGGCATCCAGCACACGCTGGACGGCGCCGGCATCGACCTGCGCAACGGCTACCTTTTCCTGCATGGCTCGACCATCGCCATCAACACGCTGCTCGAACGAAACGGCGCGAAGACGGCGCTGCTGATCACCGAGGGATTCCGCGACATCTACGAGATCGGCCGCGTCAACCGCCCCGATGCCTACAACCTCTTCTTCTCCAAGCACACGCCGCTGGTCAAGCGTTCGCTGCGCTACGAAGTCCAGGAGCGGCTGCGCGCGGACGGCAGCATCCACAAGCCCCTGGACGAGGCACGGGTGCGCGAGGTGGCGCGGGAATTGAAGGCGCAGGGCGTGGAGGCGGCCGCGGTGCTGCTGCTGCATTCCTATCGCAAGCCCGACCACGAGAAGCGCGTGAAGGAGATCCTGCTCGAGGAACTGCCGCACGCCTTCGTGACCGCCTCGCATGAGCTGTCGCAGGAATATCGCGAGTTCGAGCGTGTGTCGACCGCGGTCGCCAACGCCTACGTGGGGCCGCGCGTGTCGGCCTACCTGGGCCAGCTCGAGACGCACCTGGGCGAGCGCGGTTTCGGCGGCGACTTCTACGCGGTCCAGTCCACCGGCGGCCTGTTCCCGCTGGAACATGCGCGCCGCGAATGCGTGCGCATGCTGGAGTCGGGTCCCGCCGCGGGCGTCATCGGCGCCCAGGCGATCTGCGCGCAGCTCGGCCTGCCCGACGCCATCGCCTTCGACATGGGCGGCACGACGGCCAAGGCCGGCGTGATCAGCGAAGGGCGCCCGCTTACCACCGGCAGCGCGCTGATCGGCGGCTACGAGAAGGCGCTGCCCATCCAGATCCCCATGATGGACATCTTCGAGGTGGGCACCGGCGGCGGCAGCATCGCGCGCGTCGAGCTGGGCAATGCGTTGCGGGTAGGCCCGCGCAGCGCCGGGTCCATGCCCGGCCCCGTCTGCTATGCCCGCGGCGGCACCGAACCCACCGTGACCGACGCCAACCTGGTCCTGGGCCGCCTGGACGCCGGACACTTCCTGGGCGGCGAGATGCCGCTGGACCTGGAAGGCGCGCGCGCCGCCATGCACGAGCGCATCGCCGCGCCGCTGGGACTGGAAACGGTCGAGGCCGCGGACGGCATCCTGCGCATCGCGGTGACGGCGATGTCGCACGCGGTCAAGGCGGTCACCACCGAGCGCGGCCTGGACGCCGGCAGCTTCACCATGGTGGTCTACGGCGGCGCCGGGCCGCTGCACGCTTCGGCCATCGCGCGCGAACTCGGCATCCGCCGCGTGCTCATTCCCTATGCGCCGGGCTATTTCTCGGCCTACGGCATGCTGTTCAGCGACCTGCGCTACGACTACGTGCGTTCGGTGTTCCGCCACCTGGACGACCTGTCGTTCGACGAGATCGAGTCGCTGTACGCATCGATGGAGGCGGAAGGGCGTGCGGCGGTCGCGGCCTCGGCGGTGCGGCCGGACGAGATCGTTATCGAGCGTTCGGCCGACATGCGCTACGTCGGCCAGGAACATGCGGTCACGGTGGACCTGCCGCGCGTGTATTTCGAGCGCCAGGACCGCGACGCGATCAAGCGCCATTTCGACGACGTCCACGCCATCCGCTACGGCACCAGCGCGCCGGCCGAACCGGCCGACATCGTCAGCCTGCGCGTGACCGTGCTGGGCGTGATGCGCAAGCCGCCGCGCCATGCTGTGCGGGCCGGCGGCCAGACGCCGCCCGAAGGCGCGCTGCGCGCCACCAAGCCGGTGTACTTCCGTTCGCACGGCCAGGTGCCGACGCCGGTGTACCGCCGCGACGCCCTGCTGGCCGGCAACCGCATTCCGGGGCCAGCCCTGATCGAAGAACACGCCTCCACGACCGTCGTCCAGCCGGGCGACGAACTGACCGTGGACGACTGCGGCAACCTGCACGTGGCCATCGGGAGCGAACGTTGATGAACGCGCGAGAAACGAACCAGCACACCGTCGATCCGGTCACGGTGGAGATCATCCGCAACGGCCTGCTGGCCGTGACGGAGGAAATGAAGACCAACCTGACGAGGACCGCCTACAACCTCATCATCTACGAGGCGCTGGACTTCACCGTGGGCCTGTTCACGCCCGAGGGCGACACGGTGTCGATCGGCCTGGGCCTGCCCATGTTCATCCGCGGGATGTCCGAGACCGTCAAGGCCAAGATCCGCCACTTCGGAATGGAGAACATCCATCCCGGCGACATCCTGGTCACCAACGACGCCTACGTCACCGGCAGCCACCTGAATCACTTCACCTTCACCATGCCGGTGTTTCACGAGGGCCGCATTGTCGCCTTCACGTGCTGCATGGCGCACTGGCTGGACGTGGGCGGCACGCTGGGCCAGGTCACGACCGACATCTTCTCGGAAGGGATACAGATCCCCATCGTCAAGTACCGCCGCGCCGGCGTGGTCAACCAGGACCTGGTCGACATCATCGCGATGAACGTGCGCCTGCCCGAGCGCGCGCTGGGCGACCTGCGCGCGCAGATCACCGCCATCACCACCGGCGAGCGGCGCTTCCTGGAACTGGTCCAGCGCTACGGCGCCGATGCCGTGCACGGCTCGATCGCGCAGATCATGGACCAGTCGGAAGCGGTGGCGCGGCAGAACACGCTCAGCATTCCCGACGGCGTCTACGAGGCCGAGTCCTACATGGACGACGACGGCGTGGACGTGGGGCGGCGCATTCCCATCCGGGTCAAGGTGATCAAGCAGGGCGACGAGATGACCATCGACCTGTCGGACGTGAGCCGGCAGGTGCGCGGCTTCTACAACTCCGGCTTCACCACCGGCATCGCGTGCGCGCAGGTGGCCTTCAAGTGCCTGACCACGCCCACCGACTATCCGGTCAACGACGGCAGCTTCCGGCCGTTGAAGGTGGTCATGCCCATGGGTACCGTCATCAGCGCCGAGCGCCCGTTCCCGATGCGGGTCTGGATGACTTTCCCCATGACCGTCATCGACACCATCTTCAAGGCGCTGGCGCCGGCCATACCCGACCGCGCCATCGCCGGCCACCATGCCGACCTGGTGTTCCCCAACATCCACGGCATCTCGCCCGAGGACGGCCGCCTGTTCATCGTGGGCATCGGCCCGCTGGGCGGAGGCTGGGGCGCGAAATCGCGCGAGGACGGCGTGTCCGTCACGGTGTGCATCAACGACGGCGACACCCACAACAGTCCCACCGAGCAGCTCGAGGCCAAGTATCCGGTCCTGGTCGAGCGCTATGCCATCCGCGCCGACAGCGGCGGCGCCGGCACCTATCGCGGCGGACTGGGCGCCGAGATGGTGGTGCAGGCGCTGTCCCCCTTCGCCGTGACCACGCGCATCGACCGCATGCACTGCAAGCCCTGGGGTCTGGAGGGGGGCCACGAGGCCGCGGGCAACGGCATCGCCATCCGCCGCAAGGGCGAATGGGACGACGGCATGCCCAACGCCAAGATCTTCAACGTGCGGCTGGAGCGCGGCGATGCCTACAAGATGCTGTCGGGCGGCGGCGGCGGTTTCGGCGATCCGCGCGGACGCGACCCCGAGACGGTGGCCGAGGACGTGCGCGAGGGCTATGTCAGCGCCCAGGCGGCGCGCGACGTCTACGGCGTGGCGATGACCGCCGAAGGCGCGGTGGACCATGCCGCCACCCAGGCGCTGCGGGGCCGCCGTGCCGCCTGATGCCGCCGCCCGCGCCGCCGCGCTGCTGCGCCTGTGGAACGACCTGGCGCTGCAGCACGTGTCCATGGGCGGCGCCTGCGCGTGCGGCATGGGCGGCGTGACGCTGCGGCTGCAGGATTTCGAGCGCGACATCCTGGACTACCTGCGCGACGATGCCGGGCGGCTGGGCGAGGCCGAGGCCCACGCGCTGCTGCAATGCCATGCCCCCGCCGGACAGGAAGGAGGCATGGCAGCCGTGCTGTCGGCGCTGGCCGATCCCGACGGGGGTGTTCCGCAGGCCGGCGCGGCATGGCTGCTGGGCCGGCTGGATCGCACCCTGAGTTCTTTCGCCCGCCTGCACGGCGGCGCGCGTTCCGGAGCCTTGCCATGATAGAGACGGACGACCGCATCCCGGTCACGGTGCTGACCGGCTTCCTGGGCAGCGGCAAGACCACGCTGCTGAACCGCCTGCTGGCGCGGCCCGCCCTGCGCGACACGGCGGTCATCATCAACGAGTTCGGCGAGGTGGGGCTGGACCACCATCTGCTGGAACAGAGCGCCGAGGACATGGTGCTGCTGGCCAACGGCTGCATCTGCTGCACCATCCGCGGCGACCTGGTCGAGGCCTTCGACCGGCTGGACCGGCGGATGGCGGACCAGGCCGCGCCGTTGCGGCGCGTGGTGATCGAGACCACCGGGCTGGCCGATCCCGCTCCCATCCTGCACACGCTGATGGGCGAGCCCGCGGTGGCGCGCCGCTACCGGCTGGACCACGTGGCCACGACCGTCGATGCCTGCAACGGCATCGATACGCTGGACCGGCAGGAAGAGGCGGTGAAGCAGGCAGCGGTGGCCGACCTGCTGGTGCTGACCAAGACCGACCTCGCGTCCGCCGGCCAGTCCGAGGCCCTGCTGCGCCGGCTGCGGGAGATCAATCCGGGCGCCGATGCGGTGCGCGCCGGCCGTGACGACGGCGACTGGCTGGCGGCGCCGGACGGCCGCCCGCGCGACGTACGGCGCTGGCTGCACGCCGATGCGCACGATGCGCACGGACATCCCGCCCACCGCCATGACCACGGACACCATCACGACCACGACCGCACCCGCCACGGCGACCGCATCCGGTCGTACGTGGTGACCCGCGACGAACCCGTGTCATGGGCCGGCGTGCAGCGCTGGCTGGCCATGCTGGCCACGCTGCGCGGCCCCGACCTGCTGCGCGTCAAGGGCATCGTCAACGTCATCGAGCACCCGGGCCGGCCGGTGGTCATACACGGGGTCCAGCACGTGTTCCATCCCCATTCCTTCCTGCCCGCCTGGCCCGACGACGACCACCGCACCCGCATCGTCTTCATCACCCGCGACGTCGACCGCGACCTGGTCGACGACACGCTCAGGATCTTCGAGCGCCGACAACCCTAGCCCCCCCGCCCATCACAACGACAAAGGAGACCGACATGAAGCCTTTCATCCGATATCTCGCGGGCCTGCTGGCCTGCGCCGCCACGTTGGCCGCCAGCGCGCAGGCCTATCCCCAGCGGCCCGTCCGCGTCATCGTGCCCTATCCGCCGGGCGGCACGGTGGACGCGGTGGCGCGCGTGTTCGCCGACAGCCTGGGCCACCAGCTGGGCCAGACCTTCGTGGTCGAGAACCGCGCCGGCGCCAGCGGATCCATAGGCAGCGAAGCGGTGGCGCGCGCGCCGGCTGACGGCTACACCCTGCTGGTCAATGCCTCGACCTTCGCGGCCGGCCCGTGGCTGCTCAAGTCCCTGCCCTACGACATCCACAAGGACTTCACGCCCATCACCAACCTGGGCGAGGTGCCGCTGCTGGTTACCGCCAACCCCGGCGTGCCGGCGAAAGACCTCAAGTCGTTCATCGCGCTGGCGCACCAGGCGCCCGGCAAATACTTCTTCGGCGCCTCCGCCGCCGGTTCGGCCAGCCACCTGGCCGAGGCCGCCATCAGCTACGAGGCCAAGGCCGACATCCCCGTCGTGCTGTACAAGGGCACCGGGCCTGCGCTGACCGATCTCATGGGCGGCCACATCAGCGCCGTCATCGATGCCGTGCCGTCGTCGCTGCCGCCGGTCAAGGCCGGCCGCACCAAGGCGCTGGCCGTCACCAGCGCCCAGCGCCTGCCTTCGCTGCCCGACGTGCCCACGGTGGCCGAATCGGGATTGCAGGGATTCGAGATGGTGTCCTGGTACGGCCTGTGGGGGCCGGCGGGCCTGCCCGCCGACGTGGTGGCCAGACTGCACGACGCCGTGCGCAAGGCCATCGACTCGCCGCGGGTCAAGCAGACGCTGAGCGAACAGGCGTTCGTCGGCAAGGGGTCGCCGCCCCAGGCGTTCGCGGACTATGTCCGCGCCGAAAGCGCCAAGTACGGGAAGCTGATCAAGGCGGCGAACATCACCGTCGAGTGAGCGCCGGGGCCACGCCCGCCATGGTCGGCATGGCGGCGCGCATCATGTCGATGAAGGCGCGCAGCTTGGCCGGGTAGTAGCGGGCGTACGGATAGATCAGGTAGAGCGGCAGCGAAGCGGCGCGCCATTGGGGCGCGACGTGGCGCAGCCGGCCCTGGCGCAGGTCGTCGGCCACCACCCAGGCCGACGTGATGCCGGCGCCCACGCCGTCCAGCATGGCGGCGCGCAGCGCGTACAGGCTGTCGGTGCTCATGCGCGGGCGGATGGGGAAGCGGTGCCCGATGCCGTCGGCGCCGCGCGTCAGCACCACCTCGTCGCGGTAATACATGTTCAGCGCCACCCAGGGCAATGTCTCCAGGGCCTTGACCTCGTCCGGCGGCGTACCGTTCGGCAGCAGGGACGGCGCGGCCACGACGATGCGGGGCACTTCGGCCAGCAGGATGGCGACGACATCGGGGTCGTTCACCGCGCCCACCTGGATCGCGCAGTCCAGCCCTTCGGCGATGAAGTCGGCGTGGCGGTCCTGCAGCAGCCATTCGACCGAGGCTTCGGGATAGCGCCGCAGGTAGTCGGTCAGCGGCGCCACCATCTGGTCCTGGCCGAAGGCATGCGGCACCAGCACGCGCAGCGTGCCGCGCGGCTCGTCGTGGGCGCCGCGCAGGTCGGCCTCCATGGCGTCCCAGGTCGCGCCCAGTTCCTTCGCGTGGGCATAGCAGCGTTCGCCGTCGCTGGTCAGCGTCATGCCGTGGGTGGAGCGCTGCAGCAGGCGCAGCCCCAACAGGCGTTCCAGCGTCTGCAGCCTGCGGCTGACCGTGGGCTGGCTGGTGCCCAGTTGCACGGCGGCGGCGGACAGGCTTCCGGCTTCGACGATGCGGACGAAGGTCTGCATCAGTTCGATGCGGTCGATGGAAGGGGACACGCTGGTTTTCATGCGTCAAGCGTATAACGAATCTGCGTCCTCAGGGGCTACACGACGTAACCGCGGCCATGCAGAATCCCGTCCTATCGAACGATTCCGGGTTTACGAGCATGTCATCCATACAAATCGCGCATGGTGCGTCCCTAGCTGCCGCACCCGCCGCGCGGCTGACCACCTCGCTGGTCGGCCTGCTGGCTACCGGGGCGGGGCTGAGCGTGGCTTCCATCTACTACAGCCAGCCCATGCTGGGGCTGCTGAGCCAGGACCTGGGGGCCGGCGAAGGCACCGTGGGCCTGGTGCCCACCTTGACCCAGCTGGGCTACGCGGCGGGGATCCTGCTGCTGGCGCCGCTGGGCGACCGCTACGACCGGCGCCGCATCATCGTCGGCAAGTCGGCGGTGCTGGCGCTGGCCCTGTTGCTGAGCGGCCTGGCGCCGGGCGTGGGCTGGCTGCTGGCCGCCAGCCTGGCGGTGGGACTGGCGGCCACGCTGGCTCAGGACATCGTGCCGGCGGCCGCGACGCTGGCGCCCGATGCGCAGCGCGGCAAGGCCGTGGGCACCGTCATGACCGGCCTGCTGCTGGGCATCCTGCTGTCGCGCGTGGTCAGCGGCTTCGTGGCGGAATACTGGAACTGGCGCGCCATGTTCCTGGTGGCCGCGGTGTCCGTCGCCGGCGTGGGCGTGGTGGCGGCGCGCGGCCTGCCGCGCTTCGCGCCCACCGCGCAGCTGGGATATGGCGCGCTGCTGGCTTCCATGGCGCAATTGTGGCGCCGCCATGGCGCGCTGCGCCGCGCGGTCTACGCGCAAGGCCTGTTGGCGGTGGGCTTCAGCGCCTTCTGGTGCACGCTGGCCGTGATGCTGCACGACCGCTTCCACCTGGGCAGCACGGCGGCCGGCGCCTTCGGCCTGGCCGGCGCGGCGGGCGCCCTGGCCGCGCCCTTCGCCGGCCGGCTGGCCGACCGCCGCGGTTCCGACGGCGTGGCCCGCATCGCCACCATCATCGCCGCGGTCTCGTTCGCCAGCCTGGCGCTGACCGAGGTGTTGCCGGCGCAGGCGCAGCTCGCCCTGCTGGTCGCCAGCGCCATCGGCTTCGACTTCGGCGTGCAGGCTTCGCTGGTGGCCAGCCAGACCCAGGTCTACGGCCTGGAGCCCGCGGCGCGCAGCCGGCTGAACGCCCTGCTGGTGGCCGGAATGTTCATCGGCATGGCCGCTGGCGCGGGGCTGGGCAGCCTGGTGTGGGCGCACGCGGGCTGGCTGGGCGTGGTGGGGCTGGCCACGGCGACGGCACTGGGGGCGTTGGGGGTGAGGATGGGGCGCTTGGTGCGCTAGCTAGTCGTGGATGGCAACACGTCGTGCGTGTACGTCCGGATTCAGCTACGGTTGTATTGCATTTTGCTATTTTTATTTGCTTTTGCGATAATCTATTCCATGCACATCATCTCCAAGCGGTCATTGCGTGAATTCTGGGTCGTCCACCCAGCATCCACCAATGCGCTGCTTCATTGGCACACCACGCTGGAACACGCTCAAGCAACCGATTTCTCTGCATTGAAGACGGTGTTCAACACGGTGGACTGGGTGGGTGGCTATGTAGTCTTCGACGTAGGCGGCAACAAGTACCGCATCGTTGCGGACGTGGTGTTCCGATCGCAAACTGTCTTCATCAAGCACGTTTTTACGCACAAGGAGTACGACTCATGGAAGCCGTGATCCCCGACCTGACCAAGGTGGCCCGCAGCTATGGCGAGTTCCGCGCCGTGGCCGGCGTGGGTGCGATCCGCAACGAGGTGGACTACGACCGTGCCCTGGCGCTGATTGAAGCGATTCTGGACCAAACCCGCGATACCCCTGCACGGGAAGATGTGACGCACCCGCTGGCTGACTTGCTGGACCTGCTGACCGCAGCGGTGCATGAATATGAGGCCGACCACCATGCCATTCCGGCCTCATCCCCTCGGGATGTGCTGCGCTTTCTGATGGACCAGCATGGGCTGACCCAGTCCGACCTGCCCGAGGTGGGAAGCCAGAGTGTGATTTCCGAAATCCTGGCAGGCCGCAGGATGTTCAACACCCGGCAGATTGCAGCCCTGGTCGAGCGGTTCCATGTCGGTGCGGATGCCTTCATCGAGCGTGGCGGTAAGCCCTGAGCGAAGAACCGTACTGTCCCGACGTTCAATCAATCCCTTCAATCGTCCAGCCCCTGAGCGGATTTCCCTGTAAGGCGGCCCTGATACGCGGACCGAGTTCACTCCTCTTTCATCATTTATATGCAAACACATCCGAAAAAATACTTGTAAAAGAACTTGCATATGCAAGTTTATTTGTGAGTAAATAGGCCCATCGCAACCATCACGGTTCCTCCGCCATGGCCTCCAGCTCGACGCGTTCCTCCCGCCGCAAGCCGGTCGATCCGGTCGATGACGAGCCGGATGCCTTCTCGGACCAGCGCAGCGAAAAGAAGACGGCCTACCTGCTGCGCCAGGTGTCCGAACGGCTGGCCATCAGCCTGACCGAGGCGCTGCGCCCCTTCAACCAGACCGCCAGCGTGTACCGGGTGCTGATCGCCCTTACCCGCCGCGACCATGCCCGGATGCGCGACCTGATCGAGCTGACGCTGGTCGAGTCGTCAACGCTCAGCCGCACCATCGGCCGGATGGAGGCGCAGGAACTGGTCACGGTCGAACAGGACGACGACGACGGCCGCGCGGTCATCATCTCCATCACCCAGGCGGGGCGCGACCTGCTCGATGCGATGCTGCCCGCGGTGTCGGCGCAGTACGAGTGGTCGGTGCACGACGTGCCGCCGGCGGACCTGGAGATCCTGCGCACCACGCTGCAGCGCATGCTGCGCAACCTGAAGATTTCCCCCATCAAGTAAGCGGCAATCCCATCAAGCAGTTCTTGCGGTCGGCCTTTCCTGGAAGGAGGCGGTCATGGAAGAGCAGGGTTCACCCATCTGGATCGATGGCAAGCTGGTCGATTGGGCGGATGCGTCCGTCCATTTCGTCAGCAACAGTTTCCAGTATGGATTCGGGGTCTTCGAAGGCATACGCGCCTATGACGGCGAGCAGGGAACCTCCATATTCCGGCTCGACGCCCACATCGACCGGCTGTTCAAGTCGGCCAAGATCATCGGGCTGGACATTCCCTACACCCGGGACACCATCGTCGAGGCCTGCCGCGAAACCGTCGCGGCCAGCGGCCACGCGAAGTGCTATCTGCGGCCGGTGGCCTACATCGGCTACGGCGGCATGGGGCTGAACTACACGGGCTGCAAGGTCAGCGTGGGCATCGCGGTCTGGTTCTGGGGCGAGTACCTGGGCCAGGGCAAGCTGGAGCAGGGCACGCGCGTCAAGACCTCGTCCTATACGCGGCATCACATCAATTCGAACATGTCCAAGGCCAAGGCCTGCGGCAACTACATGCTGTTCCAGATGGCGCGCACCGACGCGCTGCGCGGCGGCTACGACGAGGCGCTGCTGCTGGATGCCCAGGGGCACGTGGCCGAGGGCTCGGTCGAGAACGTCTTCATCGTGCGCGACGGGCAACTGATCACGCCGCCGCTGACCTACATCCTGGACGGCATCACCCGCGACTCCATCATCCAGCTGGCGCGCGGCGCGGGCCTGGCGGTGCGCGAGGAGTTCTTCACCCGCGACGCCATGTACATCGCCGACGAGGCCTTCTTCGTCGGCACCGGCGCCGAGGTCACGCCGGTGGTGGCGCTGGACGACCGGCCCATCGGCCAGGGCGTGCCGGGACCGGTGACGCGGCGGTTGCAGTCGCTGTATTTCGATGCCGTGCGCGGGCGCGACGAACGCTACGCGCACTGGGTGACCCCGGTGGCCGGCGTGCCCGCCTGAGCGCCATGGATCTCGATTACGCATTGCCTTATCCGTCGCAGCGTTCGCCGGTGCTGGCGCGCAACGTGGTGTGCGCCTCGCAGCCGCTGGCGGCGCAGGCCGGGCTGCGCATGCTGCTGCAAGGCGGCAACGCCGTCGATGCGGCGGTGGCGGCGGCCATCGCTTCCACGGTGGTCGAGCCCACCGCCAACGGCGTGGGCAGCGATGCCTTCGCGGTGGTCTGGGACGGCGCGAGCCTGCACGGGCTGAATGCCAGCGGCCGCGCGCCGGCCGCCTGGGAGGCGGCGCGCTTCGCCGGGGGCGAGACCATGCCGCGCCGCGGCTGGGACAGCGTCACGGTGCCGGGCGTGGTGTCGTCATGGGCGGCGCTGAGCCGGCGCTTCGGCGCGCTGCCTTTCGAGCGCCTGTTCGAGCCGGCGGTGGACTATGCGCGGCGGGGGTTCGCGGTCAGTCCGCTGATCGCCGCGCTGTGGCATCGCATCGCGCCCAACTATGCCGACCAGCCGGGTTTCGCCGAAGCCTTCCTGCCTGGCGGGCGCGCGCCGGCCGCCGGCGAGATCTTCCGCAACGCGCCGTTGGCCGGCACGCTGGAGGCCATCGCCGCCACGGGCGGCGAGGCCTTCTACCGGGGCGCACTGGCCGAGGCCCTGGTCGCGCATGCCGCGCGCCACGGCGGCGCGATGACGCGGGACGACCTGGCGGCGCACGAAGCGCACTGGTGCGGCACGCTGTCGCAGCGCATCGGCGACGTCGACGTGCACGAGATTCCGCCCAATACGCAGGGCATCGCCACGCTGATCGCGCTGGGCATCCTGGCGCGCCACGACCCGCGGCGGCACGCGGTCGACAGCGTCGAAGCCATGCATCTGCAGATCGAGGCGATGAAACTGGCGTTCGCCGACGTCGAGGCCTTCGTCGGCGATCCGGCCTCGATGCAGATCGACCCGCGGTCGCTGCTGGCGGACGACTACCTGGATGCGCGCGCGGCGCTGATCGATCCGGCGCGCGCCGGCGATTTCGGCGCGGGCGCGCCGCGCCAGGGCGGCACGGTCTATCTGGCCGCGGCCGACGCGGCGGGCATGATGGTCTCGTTCATCCAGTCCAACTACGAGGGCTTCGGTTCGGGCGTGGTCGTGCCCGGCACCGGCATCAGCCTGCAGAACCGCGGCATGGGTTTCTCGTTGCGGCCCGGGCATCCCAATCTGGTGGGATCGCGGCGGCTGCCGCTGCACACCATCATCCCCGGCTTCGCGATGCGCGCGGGCCAGCCCGCGATGAGCTTCGGCGTGATGGGCGGGCCGATGCAGGCGCAGGGGCATCTGCAACTGGCCGTGCGCACGCAGCTGTACGGCCAGAACCCGCAGGCCGCGTCCGACGCGCCGCGCTGGCAGGTGGTGTCGGGACGCAAGGTGCTGGTCGAGGCCGGCATGCCGGAAGCCATCGTGGCGGGCCTGCTCGCGCGCGGCCACGAGGTGCGGCGGGAATCGCCGCAGGCCGCTTTCGCGTTCGGCGGCGCGCAGTTGATCCTGCGTGGCGACGACGGCTATGTGGCGGGATCGGACCATCGCAAGGACGGCGCGGCCGTCGGCTTTTGACTACCGCGCCACCCGCTTCCCCAAGGATGCGGCGCGGCGACAGGAGGAGCGAACAGTGAGCGTGCCACGGCAGGAATTCGAATCGAGGATGGCCCGCGCGCGGGCGGAAATGGCGCGCGCCGGCATGGACGGGCTGGTGGTTACCGATCCCGTGGGCTTCTACTACTTCACCGGCGAGAAGGCCAGCCCAGGCCGCCCGGCGGCCTTCGTGCTGCCGGCCGCGGGCGAACCGGCCCTGGTGAACTGGAGCGGCCCGGACATGTTCGCGCGCCTGTACCGCCGGCCGGGCAATCCCAGCGTGGCCGACCGGCGCATCTACCCCGAGGTGCCGTTCGACCGCGAGCCGGCCACCGACTGGGGGCTGCGCGACATCCTGGCCGAACGCGGGCTGCACGCCGCGCGGCTGGGCATCGAGCTGGGCAACGAACCCCGGCTGGGCCTGGGGCTGGCGGATCTCGACCGCCTGCGCGGCGAGCTGCCCGGCATACGCTGGGTCGATGCCTCGCCGGTGATCTGGGCCTGTCGCATGATCAAGTCCGAATGGGAGATCGAGCAGCTGCGGCAGGCGTGCGCGATCGGATCGCGGGCCTGGGGGCAATGCCTGGAATCCTTGGACGAGGGCGTGACGCAGCGCGCGGTCCAGCAGCGCATCATGGCCCTGTACGCCGAACTGGGCGCGGACCTGGATTCGGGGCCGCCGGTGGCGCTGGGCGCCACGGGTCCCGGCGGCGCGTTCCGGCGCGGGGACATCCTGTACCTGGACGGTGGCTGCAGCGTCAACGGCTACAAGATGGACATCACGCGGCGCGCGGTGTTCGGCGCGCCCAGCGCGCGCCAGCAGGGCGAGCACGACGGCATGTGGGAAATCCTCTTCCAGGTGATGGAGAAGATCCGGCCCGGCGTCACGACCGCATCGGTGTTCGAGTATTCGCAGTCGCTGCTGGCCCGGACCGGCTGGACCAACTACTCGGACCATCCCGCCAAGCGCATCGGCCACGGCATCGGGCTGGTCAACGAGCCGCCCTACATCAACGCGTTCGATACGCACGTGTTCCAGGAAGGCATGAGCATCACGCCGGAACCCAAGATCGAGACGCATGAAGGGCTGCTGAACGCGGAAGAGCACGTGATCGTGCGCGCGCAGGGGTGCGAGATCATCTCGGGCTCCCTGGACTGGCGGCTGCACACCATTTCCCTGTGAACCCGCAGGCCTCGATGGAGACCGACATGCCCGCCGCCATACGCCCGCTCCTGCTGTCGGCCACCGACGTCGCGCATTGCGCGCCGCCGCTGGCCGAGGTCATCCGCGTCGTCGAGGACACCTATCGCCGCGATGCGGCGGGGGAAGTCGAGGTGCCGGCCAAGGTCGCGCTGCACCCGCACGGCCCGTCGAGCTTCCTGCACGCCATGCCGGCCTGGGTGGGCGGCCAGCAGGCGCTGGGCATGAAATGGGTGTCGTTCTTTCCGGGCAATGCCCGGCATGGCGCGCCGGACTCCAGCGCGCTGATCGTGCTGAACGATCCGCTTACCGGCGTGCCGGTGGCCATCATGGACGGGATGTGGATCACCTACGCCCGCACCGGCGCCTGCGCCGCGCTGGCGGCCAGGTATTGCGCGAACCCGGCGCCGCGCCGCGTCGGCCTGGTGGGCTGCGGCGGCCTGGGCGAGTGGTCCCTGCGCTGCCTGGCGGCGCTGTTCCCCTCGATCACGGAAGTATTCGTGGCTTCGCAGCGCCCCGCCTCGCGGGCGGACTTCTGCGCGCGCATGGCGGGCCAGGGGCCGTGGACGCTGACGCCGGTGGACGAGGTCCGGCAGGCCGTGCAGGACATGGACATCGTGGTGTCTTCCGTGCCCAAGCTCCAGACGCACCCCATCGCGGCCGAATGGTGGTCGCCGGGCACGGTGCTGATCCCGCTCGACATCACGGGCTCGTGGGACGACGCCACCTATCGGCGGGCCGACCGCGTGGTGTGCGATCACCGGGACAACCTGGCGCGCGCCTTCGAGCGCTACCGGCCGGGGCTGGCCATCGACGACGCCCGCGGCGTCGGCATGCAGGACATCGTGAGCGGCCGTGCCCCGGGACGGGCCGCCACGACGGATCGGGTCATGGCTTTCATGACCGGCATAGGCAGCATAGACGTGGCGGTGGCGTGGGACATCTACCGCCGCGCCGACGAGCAGAACCGGGGACAGCGCTTCGACCTGGCGTAGGTGCCGGCCAGGGTTTCCTTACATTCATGGGAGTTCTTATGAGCAAGCCATGCAGTGGATGCCGTTTGGTCCTGGCCATCGCCAGCCTGTCGTTCGCCGCCGCCGCCTTCTCCGCCTATCCCGAGCGGCCGGTCAAGATCGTCCTGCCCTATCCGCCCGGCGGCGGCGGGGACCTGGTGCTGCGCAACCTGCAGCAGGCCCTGGAGAAGCAGCTCGGGCAGCCCGTCATCGTCGACTACAAGGCCGGCGCGGCGGGCAACATCGGCACGCTGGACGTGGTCAACGCCGCGCCCGACGGCTATACGCTGCTGATGGGGCCGACGAACAACTTCGTCATCAACCAGTTCCTGTTCCCCAAGATGGGCTTCGATCCGCTGGCGGCGCTGACGCCGGTCAGCCTGCTGGTCGAGCAGCCCTATCTGGTCACGATCACGGGCGCGCTGCCGGCCCGCGACTATGCCGGATTCGCCGACTACGCCAAGGCCCACCCGGGCAAGCTGAACTACGGATCGCCGGGCGCGGGTACCGTGCCCCACGTGTCCGCGCTGATGCTGTCGGACCAGCTGGGCGCGCGCATGGTCCATGTGCCCTACAAGGGCTCGCAGCCCGGAGTGCAGGCGCTGGTCGCCAACGACGTGCAACTGCTGATCGCCAGCTACGGCATCGTTGCCGGGCAGATCGCGGCGGGACGCATCCGCGCCGTGGCGGTGGCCGCCGACCAGCGGCTGCCGGCCTTGCCGCAGGTCCCGACCACGGCCGAGGTCGGCCTGCCGCCGGGCGTCATCCTGGCCAACTGGTGGGGCATCGCGGCGCCGCGCGGCACCGAGCCGGCCATCGTCGAGCGGCTGGCCGGCGCCCTGCGCGCGGCGGTCAATGATCCGGACGTGCAGCGCAAGTTCGTCGAGCAAGGCACGCTGCCGATCGCGAATTCTCCCGCGCAGTTCGCCGGCCGCCTGCGGGACGAGGCGCGGGCCTGGAAGGACATCATCACCCGGACGGGCGTGACGATAGAGTGACGGGCGTGCGATGCCCCCCTGGCGGGGCATCGCGGCGAATCAGCCCGCAGTGTCCGGATCGCGCGGCGCGCGCCGCCGTCCGCGTGGCTTGGGCCGGTAGTACAGCGTGGCCACGCCCAGCATTTTTGACAACAACCGCAGCAGTTGCTGTCTTTCCTTGGCCGTAAGAGGCTGGACGACCTCGTCCTGGATGTCCTCCAGCATCGGCCCCAGCTGCTCGAGCAGCGCCAGGCCTTCGGCCGAGGCTTCCACGCGCTGGCGCCGGCCGTCGGGCCGGCGCACGATCAACGAGCGTTGTTCCAGCCGGGCGGCCACCTGTCCGGTGGTCGAGGTATCGAGCCCCACGATGTCGCCGAGTTCGGCCTGGTCCACACCGGGCCGGATCGAGATCGTCTTGAGCACGACGTACTGGATGGGCGTGAGGTTGAAGCGCCGGGTGATGGGCGCGAAGGCCAGCGTGGTCTTCTGCTTGGCGCGCCGGATCAGGTGCCCCGGCATGCTGTACATGACCAGCAGCGGATCGGGCTCGCCGCGCGTAGAGCCGGCGCTGGCCGGCAGTTCGTGGTCGGGTTCGGGCTGCATGGAATCTCCTCGGCGGCAACGTTACCACACCCATCGACCGAGTTTGCCTACTTATATGAACACTTATACGTGTACAAATTTATAATTTCATATAAAACAATGAGTTATTGACTTAATGAATTCATTATTTGACATGTTATTTCCATCTTCTTATAGTGTTCGCATGCTAGAACCCAGGGGATGAAAATGAGCGACACCGCGGTCAAGGAACTGGTCCAGTTGATTCCGGAAGGCTTGCCGACCGGCCTGCGCAACTACTGGTATCCGATCCTGCAAACGGAAGAACTGCCTGCCGGCAAGCCGGTCGGGCTGAAGGTGCTGGGCGAGAACCTCGCCGCCTGGCGCGATGCCGACGGCCAGCCGAATGTCGTGCGCGATCGCTGCCCGCATCGCAGCATCCGGCTGTCGGTCGGCCGCGTCATGGATGGCGAACTGCAATGCCTGATGCACGGGCTGCGTTTCAACGGCGAAGGCCGCTGCACGCTGATCCCGTGGGAAACCGCGCATACCCCCCATCACGACCGGCTGGGCGTGCCCGCGTATCCGGCGCGGGAACTGGGGGGCTATATCTGGGCCTACCTGGGCGATCCGGTCCGCTTTCCGCCGCCGCCGCTCGAGACCCAGGTTCCCGAGGAACTGCTCAAGCCCGACGAATTCATCTGCTTCCGGCTGCCCACCTCCACCTGGAAGGCTAACTGGCTGCTGGCCATCGACGGCAGCGACGGCTTCCACGCAGTCGTGCTGCATACCGATTCGCAGGCCGTGCACCGCGCCGAACGCAAGCCGGGCAGCAACGAGGTGCCGCTGGAAGACCGCCGCATCAAGATCATCCGCACTTCGCACGGCGTGCGCGGCGTGTCGGTCGACCTGGAAGGCGAGCCCATCAATCACGGCCACTTCACCGTGGACGTCAAGGGCCAGCGCTTCTGCCTGCCCTGTCTGACCACCAATCCCATCATGCCGGCGCCGGGCGCCGCGCCCTACGCGTCGCGGCTGTGGCAATTTCCGCAGGATGCCCAGCACACGACGGTGGTCCGCTTCCTGTCCTGGCGTGCCCGGACCGAGGCCGAGCGCGCCGCCGCCACGCGCCTGTTCAACGAGGTGGCGCTGCCGCGGCTGGAGCTGGTCAACGCCGAGGACGCCTTCGCCGCCGAGGCGCAGGGCGACCTGATCGAGGCCCGTTCGCGCGAGTACCTGCTGGCGCCCGACGAGGACGTGATCAAGGTCCGCCGGCTGCTGCGCACGGCCTTCGTGTCGCAGGCCCAGCACGGCGAGCGCATCGACAACCCGGCCGGCTCGCTGGCCTACCCCGCCTAGGAGCGCGCATGGGACACAGGCTCGAAGGCAGGACCGCGCTGGTTACCGGCGGCGCGGGCGGCATCGGCCAGGCCATTGCCGCGCTGTTCGCCGATGAAGGCGCGCGCGTGATCCTGGTGGATCGCGACGCCGAGGCGCTGGCGGCGGCCGTGGCGCGCCTGGGCCGCGAGCGCATCGTCGCCGCCACCTGCGACATCGCCGACCAAGCCCAGGTGGCGCGCCTGGGCGACGCCATCCGGGCGGGCGGCGATGCGCTCGACATCCTGGTCAACAACGCCGCCACGCGCGAATACCACCGCCTGGCCGACGCCGATGCCGCCTCGTGGCAGCGCATCCTGTCGGTCAACGTGGTCGGCGCCAGCCTGGTCACCGCGCTCGCCCTGCCCTGGCTGCGCCGGTCGGGGCGCGGCGCGGTGGTCAACGTCGCCTCCACCTTCGGCATCTGCGGCCGGGCCGGCATGGGCCAGTACGACGCCACCAAGGCGGCGATGGTGGCGGCGACCCGGGTGCTGGCCATCGAGGAAGCGCGGCATGGCGTACGTGCCAATGCCGTGTGCCCGGGGTCGGTGCTGACCGGATTCACGCTGGGCCGCGCCGCCGCGCGCGGCCTGTCCGAATCCGAACTGAAGGACCGCGGCTTCGTGCCCGCGCCCATCGCCCGCTGGGGCGAGCCGGCCGAGATCGCGGCGCCGGTGTTGTGGCTGGCTTCCGACGAAGCCTCGTTCATCACGGGCGCCGTGCTGCCCGTGGACGGCGGGGTGTCGGCCAGCGGTACGCGCGTCGCCTAGCGCGGCGTTTCCACTCTTGTTCAGGATGCTCCGTATGAAGACCCTTGCCGCACTCCTGCTGTCCTGTGCCGCCTGCCTGCCGATGGCGGCCGCCCATGGGGCCGACGCCGACTATCCGTCGCGGCCCATCACCATCGTCGTTCCCTTCCCGCCCGGCGGCAGCCCGGACATGCTGGCCCGCGTGATCGGCGACAAGCTGGGCCAGCGCCTGGGCCAGACCGTCGTGGTCGAGAACCGCCCCGGGGCCAGCGGCACCATCGGCGCCGCGCACGTGGCCCGCGCGGCGCCCGATGGCCATACGCTGATGATGACGCCCAATACCTTCGTGCTGTCGCCGCTGGTGCTGCCCAAGGGGGTCGTGAGCTTCGACGTGCAGGCCGACTTCGCGCCGGTGATCCTGCCGGCCAAGACGCTGATGGTGCTGGCGGCGCATCCGCGCCTGGGCGTGAAGAACCTGCCCGAGCTGGTCACCTATGCCAAGGCTCATCCCGGCCTGACCTACACCGGTTCGGCCAACGGCTCGCCGCAGCACGTGGCCGGCGAAATGCTCAAGCAGATGGCCGGCATCGACATGTCCTTCGTGTCGTACAAGGGACTGGCGCCGGCGCTGAACGACACGCTGGGCGGACACGTGGACCTGATCTTCGTGCCCTACGGCAACGTCGCGCAGCACGTGAAGGCCGGCGCGCTGACCGTGCTGGGCGGCCTGGACGAGGAACGCCTGGCGTCGGCGCCCGATATCGTGCCGCTGCGCGAGCAGGGCTATCCGCGCATGGTGGTCGGCGTATGGACGGGGCTGTTCGCGCCGCGCGGCACGCCGGCACCCATCGTCGACAAGCTCAACCGCGAGATCAATGCGATCCTGGCCCTGCCCGACGTGAAGCAGCGGCTGGAAGGCGCCAGCCAGATCCTGGTCGGCGGGCCGCCGGCGACGCTGGCCAAGGTGGTCAAGCGCGACCTGGACACCTACGCGCCCATCGTCCGCAGCGCCGGCATCACGGCGGACTGAGGCGCGGGCCTCAGGTTTGCAGCATCGAGGGCCAGAACATTTCTTCCGGCTCGTACTTGCGCGGCGTCAGGCCCTGCCTGTGGGCGTAGGCCAGCATCCGGTCCACTTCGTGGCGGGTCCTGGCAAAGCCCCACGGGTAGATGTCGGGCCCCGCCGCGCGGCGTTCCTCTTCCCATAGCGCGCGATACCACAGCGAGGTGGTGTGGATGCGCGCCCATTCCTCCTGCTTGCGGTAGCAGGCCTGCTTGGATGCCTCCCAGGCGTCGTACAGGCTTTGCGCGACCCACGGATGGGCCTCGAGGATGGCCGTGCGCACCAGCAGCGTGTGCATGATGGGAAAGCAGCGCGTGCGGGCGAAATAGGCGCGTTCCTCGGCGCCGTGGTCGGGGAACAGGAAATCGATGTCGGGATGGACGTTGGGCGCCCACACTTCGGTGGTGATGCCCGCGTCGATCGCGCCCGAGGCCAGGAGGTCGTACTGCGAGGACCCGGCCGGCGCGATCTCCATCTTCAGCCACGGCGGCGGCGTCCAGTCCGGCAGCCGCACCGGCTGCCAGGCCACCCAGGTGATGGACGACAGGTCGACGCCGTAGTCTTCCTCCAGGATGCCCTTGGCCCACAGCGCGGCGCTGGTGGCCCAGGTCTGCACGCCCACGCGGCGCCCGTTCAGGTCCGACGGCTTGGCGATGCCGCTGCGCCGGTTGATGTAGATGTACGAGTGCCGGAACATGCGCTTGACGAAGATCGGCAGCGCGGTGAAGCCCAGGGTGCGGCGCGGCAGGTCGGCGATGTAGGTGCCGGTGAAGAATTCCGCGACGTCGAACATGCCGCGCGCGCTTTGCGACTGGCGGCTGACGTCGTCGTCGTTGACGGTGATGTCGAGCTCGATGCCCCGCGCACGCACGGTGCCGTTGATCAGGGCCTGGGCGCGGTCGTAGGGACCGCAGGTCATGCTGAGTTTCAGGGGCGGCGCGGACAACGGGGACTCCTTGCTGCGAGGGCGATCAGTTTGCGCGGATCTTCAGTTCGGCGGTCAGGCGGCGATAGCGTTCGTCGTCCTCGCGCATCTGCCGGGTCAGCGCCTCGGGCGGCCCGCCTTCCGGCTCGTAGCCGAGCTGGTCCAGCCGGGCGCGCATGGCCGGATCCTTCAGCACGGCATTGATGTCCCGGTTGATCCGGGCGATGACGGGCGCCGGCGTGCCCAGCGGCGCCAGGATGCCGAACCAGGCGGTGGCCTGCACGTCGCGATAGCCCAGCTCGGCCATGGACGGCACGTCCGGCATCTGCGGCGAGCGCTGGGGCGAGGACGTGGCCAGGGCGCGCAGCAGGCCGTCGCGGAAGTACTGGGTGTTGCCCGAAGTGGGCATCCAGGCCATGTTGACCTGCCCGCCCAGCAGCGCCGTCACCATCTTGGCCACGCCGCCGTAGGGCACGCTGGTCAGCTCCAGCCCGGATTCCTTGTGGAACTGTTCGCCCATCACGTTCATCGGCGAACCGTTGTCGCCGCCGGAGTAAGGAAAGCCGGGTTCCTTCTTCGCCACGGCGATGAAGTCCTTCACCGTCTTGATGCCGTGGCTGTCGGCGAACTTGCCGTTGACGGCCATGACCATCATGGTCGAGACCGGCATCACCACCGGCGCCAGTTCCTTCGTGACGCTGACCGTGGCGGCGTTCTGCGCCAGCACGTAGGGGGCGATGACCAGCGTGTTGGGCATCAGGAACAGCGTGTAGCCGTCGGGGGCGGACCGCGCGGCCTGGCGCGCCGCGATCATGCCGGAGGCGCCGGGCCGGTTCTCGACGATGACGCTCTGGCCCAGCCGCGGCTGCAGGCGCTCGGCCAGGACGCGGGCGAAGGTGTCGACCCCCGCGCCCGGGCCCGACGAGACGATCAAGGTCAAGGGGCGGCTGGGCCAGGCCTCGCCCTGGGCGTGGGCCGCCCAGGGCAGCAGACAGGCCGCGGTGGCGGCGGCGAGGGCAAGACGGCGAAGGCAACGCATGAGAGGGCCCCTGAACGATGTGCGGACCGCTGGGGTCCATGTCATGAAAACGTGGAGCGACTATATCAATACGTAAATATCAAATCAATATAATTTGTAAGATATTGATTTTTAAGGAATTAATAATAAGTACAGTTATACGTACACTTAAATTGATTCGGACTCGGGCCCACCCGCCGGTGGACGACCGGGCGCCACCGCCATTTCTTGACACGGTTTCTTCCTTTGCCGCACTATGGTCGATAAGCGGTCATTAATAACCGCTAAGCGGATAATAAAGGAGACCATCGATGAAACGCTTTTTCCGCGGGACCTGGGCGCTCGCCCTGGCCCTGCTGCTGCCCGCCGCGCCCCAGCCCGCAGCGGCCGCCCAGCAGGACTATCCGAACCGGCCGATACGCCTGCTGGTCGGCTTCGGTCCGGGCGGCCCCACCGATCTGACCTTCCGCAAGCTGGCCGAACTGGCGGCGCGCCATCTCGGCCAGCCCATCATCGTCGAGAACAAGCCGGGCGTCGGCGCCACGCTGGCCGCCTCCACCATGGCCAGGCAGGACAAGCCCGACGGCTACACCATCGCCTCGGCCACGGCCGGCATGTTCCGCGTCCCGTACATGCAGAAAGTGGACTGGGACCCGATCCGCGACTTCACCTGGATCGCGGGGCTGGGCGGCTATACCTTCGTGCTGGCGGTGAAGGCGGATTCGCCGTATCGGACCGCGGCCGACCTGGTGCGGTACGCCAAGGCCAATCCGGGCAAGGTGTCGGTGGCGACCGCCGGCGCCGGTACCAGCATGCACCTGCTGACCGAGGCCTTCGCCGCCGCCGCCGGCGCCGAACTGACCCACGTCGGCTACAAGAGCAGCAGCGAGGCCGCCGTCAGCCTGCTGGGCGGCCAGACCGTGGCGGCGGTGGACGCCGTGGGCAGCCTGCTGCCGCACGTGCAATCGGGCGCGCTGCGGCTGCTGATGTCGTTCGATGCCGAGCCGACGCCGCTGCTGTCGGACCTGCCCACCGCCCGCAGCCTGGGCTACGACATCGCCAACTCCGCGCCCTATGGATTGATCGGGCCCAAGGGCATGCCGCCGGAAGTGGTACAGAAGCTGGCGGCCGCCTTCAAGGCGGCGGTGGACGATCCCGAGTACGCCAAGCTGCTGGAGAAGCTGGGGCAGACCTACTGGTTCAGCCCACCGGCCGACTACGGCAAGTTCGCCGCCAGCTACTACGTCTCGGAACGCAAGCTGGTCGAGCATGCCAAGCTGATGCGCCAGCCCTGATCACGCGGTGTCTGGAAAACAGGGAACCATCATGAAGATCGTGATCGCGGGCGCGGGCATAGGCGGGCTGACCGCCGCGCTCAGCCTGCATGCGGCGGGCATCGCCGACGTGACGGTGCTGGAGGCCGCGCGGCGGATCCAGCAATTGGGCGTGGGCATCAACCTGCCGCCCCACGCCGTGCGCGAACTGGACGAGCTGGGATTGGGCGAGCGGCTGGCGTCCTTCGGTATTCCCACGTCCGAGCTGGCCTACGTGGACAGCGGCGGCCGGCTGATCAACGCCGAGGCGCGGGGCCTGGAGGCCGGCTACCGGTGGCCGCAGTATTCGGTGCACCGGGGCAAGCTGCAGGAATTGCTGCTGGCCGCGGTGATCGAGCGCCTGGGGCCGGGGGCGGTCGTGACCGGACAGCGCGTGCAGGACGTGGCCGTCGGGGCCCCAGGCGTGCGGGTGACGGCGGTGGACGCCTCGGGTGGCACGGCTGTCCATGACGCCGACGTGCTGGTCGGCGCCGATGGCATCCGCTCGGCCGTGCGCGCCGCGCTGCATGGCGACGGCGCGCCGCTGGCCACCAACGGCTGGACCATGTTCCGCGGCGCGGCGCCGGGGCCGGCCTTCCGCGGCGGGCGTTCGATGGTGATCGTGGGCGACGAGCATCTGCGCTGCGTGGTCTATCCCATCGGCCCGGGCGTGCTGAACTGGCTGATGGTGCGGCCCACCGAGCCGGGGGCCGCAGGCGAGCTCGGCAACTGGAACCGCCCCGTCTCCCCCGATGCGGTGGCCGCCCATGTCGCCCACTGGAATTTCGATTGGCTGGACATCCCGGCGCTGGTGCGCCGGTCGGACGCGGCCTACGAGTATCCGATGGCGGACATCGATCCCCTGCCGCGCTGGACCGCCGGCCCGGCCACGCTGCTGGGCGACGCGGCCCACGCCATGTATCCCTTCGGTTCCAACGGCGCATCGCAGGCCATCATCGACGCGCGGGTCCTGGCCTATCACCTGGCCACGCACCCCGGCCCCGAGGCGGCGCTGTCGGCCTACGAGCAGGCGCGCCGCGAGGCCGTGGCCGCCGTGCAGCGGGCCAACCGCAGCATGGCGGGCGACGTGATGAAGCGGGTCAGCACGCTGGCGCGGGCCAGCGACCATGCCTCGGCGGCGGCCGAGCTGGAGCGGGTGGAGCAGTCGTACCGGCAATTGGCGGGCTTCGACGTCGCGACGCTGAACGAGCGGCCGTCGTGGAGCGTGGCGCGGACCTGAATCCGCATCCGGCGGAGGCGGGCGCCGGCCCGCGCCCGCCGGCATGGCGCCCTACATCGTGGCCGCGCGGATTTGCGAGGCGGCCTGCCGCAGTTCGGCCAGGTACAGCTTCAAGGCCTCTTCCTGCGTGACCTGTCCGGTCGGCAGGCTGACGTTGATCGCGGCGATGGTGTTGCCGTCCTGGTCGCGCACCGGCACGGCCAGGCCGCAGATGGCTTCGTCCAGTTCGCCGTCTATCCAGACGTAGCCCTGCTTGCGCGCCGCCAGGATGCGCTCGCGCAGCGTATCGGGATCGACCACGGTGGCGCCGGTCAGCCGTTTGAACGGGGTGGTCCGCAGATACTGCTCCAGCGCCTCGTCCGGCAGGCCTGCCAGCAGGATGCGTCCCATCGACACCGCATGCGCGGGCAGGCGGCTGCCCAGCGACGGGCTCATGGTCAGGATGCGCTTGGAGTGCTGGCGCTGGATGTAGACGATGTGTTCGCCGTCGAGCACCGACAGCGCGCACGACTGCTTGATGCGTCCGCACAGTTCTTCCAGGCTGAGCTGGGCCTGGCGCCAGTAGGGCAGGCTGTTCAGGTAGGACAGGCCCAGCCGCAGCACGCGCGGCGTCAGCCAGTAGCGCTTGCCGTCGGTCTGCACGAAGCCGAGTTCGATCAGGGTCAGCAGGAAGCGCCGCACCGCGGTGCGCGGCAGGTCCACCTCTTCGGCGATTTCCGCCAGGTTCTTCCGATACGAGCCGTAGCCCATGGCCTCGATCACGGCCAGGCCGCGGGCAAAGGTGCGGACGAACGATTCGCTTTCTGGGGTCGCCATGGGTCCTCCACGGCCTTGACAGCGCAGGCCGGAATCCAAATAATGGTCATAGAGCGGTTACTTGTATCCGCTAAGCGGTCATTCTAGCAGATCCAGGCCGCAGGTCAACACCTCTCAATGGACTTCCATGACAACCGAGACAAGCTTCGAAACCGACTTCTGGAAAGACGAGCAGTTGCGCAAGACCTGGGATGACATCGTTCCCGGCGAACCGCGCAAGACCCTGCCCTACACGCTCACGCTGGAGGCCATCCAGAAATACTGCCGCGTGGTCGGCGACATGCATCCGCTCTACTTCGACGAGGAGTATGCGCGCAAGAGCCCCTACAAGGGCCTGATCGCCCCGCCGGCCATCCACATCCTGCTGATGTTCGCGTGCACTCCCACCGACGACTGGATGCGCAGCCCCGGCACGGTCAACGCCGGCCAGTCGTGGAGCTACAACCTGCCGGCCCGGCCGGGCGACGTCATCCGCCTCGAGGCGCGCGCGCTGGACAAGGTCATCAAGAAGAACCGCCTGTTCGTGGTGCACGACAACGTGTTCTTCAACCAGCGCGACGAAGTCATCTGCTCCGGCCGCGGCTGGACCATCCGCCCGTTCTGAGGTCAATCATGAGCAACGCATTCGACACCCTGAAGCCCGGCCTGACGATCGAGGGCACGCCTTTCTCCCCCACCCGCGAAACCATCCGCGATTTCTGCGAGGCTTCGCTGGACTACAACCCGCTGCACTGGGACGACGAATACATGAAGGGCGATTTCGGCCGGACCAATTTCGGCGGAATCATCATGCACGGCATGAACAACTTCGGCGTCATCACGAAGATGCTGACCGACTGGCTCTATCCGCTGGGCGGCATGCAGCGCCGGCTCGAGACGCGCTGGAAGATCCCGGTCAAGCCGGGCGACACCATCACGCCCACCGCCACGGTCTCTGCCGTGCAGGCCACGAAGAAAAGCCGCTGGGCCACGCTGACGGTGCAGGTGGCGAACCAGCGCGGCGAAATCGTCGCGGCGGGCGAGGCCATGGTCGAGTTCCCGCACGAACTGGGCGCGGCCTGAGCACGCGCGCACGATAGACAAAGAAAGGAGACGACATGACGATGCGCATCCAGCGTGCCCTGGCCGTGCTGGCCGGCGCGGCGGGCCTGGCCCTGCCCGCCCTGGCCCACGCCCAGAACTTTCCCACCCAGCCGGTCAGGCTCGTCGTGCCGTTTCCCCCGGGCGGCACCACCGACATCCTGGCCCGCCAACTGGCGGCCGAGCTGCAGAAGAACTGGGGCCAGCCGGTCGTGGTGGAGAACCGCGCCGGCGCCAGCGGCACCATCTTCTCGGAACAACTGGCGGCCATGCAGCCCGACGGCTACACGCTGATGCTGACGGCCACGCACCACGTCATCAACCCCGGCCTGTACAAGAACCTGCGCTACAACACGCGCACCGACTTCACCCCCATCGCCCAGGTCGCGGCCGTGCCCAACGTGCTGGTGGTGAACCATGCCTTTCCGGCGCGCACGGTGCAGGAACTGATCGCCTACGCCAGGCAGCATCCCGGCAAGGTGGATTTCGGTTCGGCCGGCACCGGCGGCGCCAACCACCTGTCGGGCGAACTGTTCAAGTCCATGACCGGCATCCAGATGACGCACATCCCCTACAAGGGCGCGGCGCCGGCGCTGAACGACCTCCTGGGCGGCCAGATCCCGGTGATGTTCGACTCGGTGCCGGGCGTGATCCAGCACATCAAGTCGGGCCGCCTGCGGGCCCTGGGCGTGACTTCGCTCAAGCGTTCGCCCGCGCTGCCGGACGTGCCCACCCTCGACGAGGCGGGCGTGAAGGGCTTCGAGGCCACCGCGTGGTTCGGCCTGTACGGCCCGGGCCGCATGTCGCCCGAGCTGGCCAACCGGCTGTCGGCCGACGTGCGCAAAGCCTTGTCCAGCCCCACCGTGCGCAAGGAGTTCGCGGCGCAGGGCGCCGAGCCCGGCACCATGACCCAGCCCGAGTTCGCCGCGTTCGTCGACGCCGAACTCAGCAAGTGGTCCAAGGTCATCGCCGACGCCAACATCAAGATCGACTGATTCCGACATGTCTTCCGAAACCACACAGGCCGCCACGGGCGGCCAGACCGGCGCGCTGTCGCACCTCCGCGTCCTGGACCTGTCGCGCATCCTGGCCGGCCCCTGGTGCACGCAGAACCTGGCCGACATGGGCGCCGAGGTCATCAAGGTGGAGCGCCCCGGCACCGGCGACGACACCCGCGCCTGGGGGCCGCCGTGGGTGCGCGACGCCCACGGCGGGGACACCGGCGACTCCACCTACTACGCGGCCGCCAACCGCGGCAAGAAATCCATCACCGTGGACATCGCCCGGCCCGAGGGCCAGGCGCTGGTGCGCCGGCTGGCGGCGCGGTCCGACGTGGTGGTCGAGAACTACAAGATCGGCGACCTGAAACGCTACGGGCTGGACTACGACAGCCTGTCGCGCATCAACCCGCGCCTGGTGTATTGCTCCATCACCGGCTACGGGCAGGATGGCCCCAGCGCCCACAAGCCGGGCTACGACTTCGTGTTCCAGGCGCAGGGCGGCCTGATGAGCATCACCGGCGAGCATGACCAGTTGCCGGGCGGCGGCCCGCAGAAGGTCGGCGTCGCCATCGCCGACGTGATGACCGGCATGTACGCCACCATCGCCATCCTGTCCGCCCTGCAGCACCGCACCGTGTCGGATCGCGGCCAGTACATCGACATGGCGCTGCTGGACTGCATCGTGGCGCTGGGCGGCAACCAGGTCACCGGCTACTTCGCCAACGGCAAGGTGCCGCACCGCTACGGCAACGCGCACGCCAGCCTCGTGCCCTACCAGGTGTTCGCGGTGGCCGACGGCGAGATCGTGGTGGCCGTGGGCAACGACAAGCAGTGGCAGCAATACTGCGCCGCCATCGAACGGCCCGACCTGGCCGGCAGCGAACGCTGGAAGAAAGTCACGGGCCGCATCGTCGGCCGGCAGGAACTGGTGCCCGAGCTGGCCCGCACCATGCTGACCCGTGCGCGCGACGAATGGATCGCGCGGCTGGAAGCCCACGGCGTGCCCTGCGGGCCGATCAACGATTATGCCCAGGTGTTCGAGGACGCCCAGGTCCGGCATCGTGGGCTGCGCGTGGACATGCCCAAGGCCGACGGTGGCATCGTTTCGACCATCGCCAGCCCGCTGCGCCTGCGCGGTACGCCGCCGGCCTACGACCGGCCGCCGCCCGTGCTGGGCGATTCCACCGACGCCGTGCTGCGCGAACTGGCCGATTGCAGCGACCAGGAAATCGCGGCCTTGCGCCGCGACGGCATCGTCTGAAGCGGCAACCAACCCTCACGGAAACCATGGACCAAGAACGCCTTTCCCTGTCGCCGCTGGCGGCCTTCCGCGACCACCTCGCCCGCGGCGAGCTGGCCTATCAGTACGATCCGGCCTGCGGCCGCGCGGTGTTCCCGCCACGGGTCATCGGGCCCGGCACCGGCAATCCCGACCTGGCCTGGCGGGTCAGCGCGGGCCTGGGCACCGTGCATGCGGTCACCGTCATCAGCCCGCGCGACCAGACGCCCTACAACGTCGTGCTGGTCGACATGGACGAGGGCTTTCGCCTGATGAGCCGGGTCGAGGACGTCCCGGCCGACGACGTGCGCATCGGCCTGCGCGTGCGTGTCCAGGTACACACTCCGCCGGATGGCCAGCCGCCCTATCCTGTCTTCCTTCCGGAGGCCGCATGAACGCCCTGCAACGCGGCGCCTGCGCCATCGTCGGCGTGGCCGAATCGGACCTGGGGCAGGTGGCCGAAGGCCTGTCGCCGCTGGACTTGATGGGCCAGGCCACGCATCGCGCGCTGCGGGACTGCGGCCTGTCGCTGCGCGACGTGGACGGCGTGTTCGCCACCACCTCGCAAAGCCGCATGCCCACGCTGGCGCTGTGCGAATACCTGGGCATCGCGCCGCGCTACCACGACGGCACCAACATAGGCGGATGCAGCTTCATGTCCATGGTGGCGCACGCGCAGCTGGCGATCCAGGCCGGCCTGTGCGAGGTCGCGCTGATCGCCTACGGCAGCACCCAGCGCAGCGCCGGCCGCAGCAACGTGGCCGCGCCCGACGTCAATCCCTACGAAGCGCCCTATCGGCCCATCTACACCGCCAGTTCGTATGCGCTGGCGGCCTCGCGCCACATGCACCAGTACGGCACCACGCGCGAACAGCTCGCGCAGATCGCGGTGGCTGCACGGCAATGGGCCCTGCTCAACCCCGTCGCGTGGGAGAAGACTCCGCTGACCGTGGACGAGGTCCTGGGCGCGCGCATGCTCAGCCATCCCCTGACCGTGCGCGACTGCTGCCTGGTCACCGACGGCGGCGGCGCGCTCATCATGACCTCGGCGGAAAGGGCGGCCACGCTGCGCAAGCCGCCCGCCTACGTGCTGGGCACGGGCGAACACCTCAGCCACTACCACATCACCAGCATGCCCGACCTCACGGTCACAGGCGCCGCGCGATCGGGCGCGGCGGCCTATGCCATGGCCGGCCTCGCGCCGCGCGACATCGACGCGGTCCAGGTGTACGACGCCTTCACCATCACCACCCTGCTGTTCCTGGAAGACCTGGGCTTCTGCCCCAAGGGCGAGGGCGGCCGTTTCGTGGCGGACGGCGCCATCGCGCCGGGCGGCAGCCTGCCGGTCAACACCAATGGAGGAGGCCTGTCGTACTGCCATCCCGGCATGTACGGGGTGTTCGTGCTGATGGAGGCCGTGCGCCAGGTGCGGGGCGAAGCGGGCCGGCGCCAGGTCGCGAACTGCGAGACGGCCATCGCGCACGGCAACGGCGGAACCTTGTCCAGCCAGAGCACGGTGATATTGGGCAGCGCGGCGACGCTCTGAGCACCGGCGGCGAGGCGCCGCCGGCGAACGGAACCGCAGCGGCTAGCCGGGCAGGTCGATGCGGGCCATGCCGATGGCCTGTTCCCCGGCCGCGGCATACAGGAGATAGGCCCGGCCGTCCTCGACGAAGATCGCGGGATCGCGCAACTGCGCGACCGGCTCGAAAACCGGGCCCCGCTCGGACGCGCGCCAGGGCAGGTGGGCGCCTTCGTAGTCGCGTTCGGGCCGCATGACCGTAGTGATCGGACCGGGAGTCCAGGCTTGCCAATCGGGCCGCAGGTCGATGGCCGTGTGAAGAATGCTTTCCGGACAGTCTCCCGCGCGCGTGAAGAAGACGTGCAGGCGCGACCCCGACACGTGCACCGCGCAATGCCGGAAGGACGCGGGAAACAGGATCGGTCCTGGTTCGAATCCCGTGATGCCGTCGCGCGAGCGGTAGAACACGCCTGGCATGGCCAGCGCATAGGTCCGGTGCTCCCATTGGAACACCCGGAAATACGAGGTGCCGAGCACCTCGTCGCGTGCCTGGAACGACAGCCCGTCGCGCGAAAGCGCGAGCTTGGTGCGCTGCGTGCCTATCCAGCGCCCGGCTTCGCCGAAGCGGTGCTCGTGGCCGTCCGTCGGTCCGGTCGACGGGAACGCGACACCATGGAAATACATCCGGATCCGGCGCCGCGAGTGATCCACGTGGACGTCCGGCGACGCGACGTGGTCCGTGCAGGTGGAGTCCTGCACGTTCAACACGCCGGGCGCATGGATCTTCCACGGTCCGCGCAGGTCGTCGGCGTAGGCAAGGCGAATGAAGCTGCCTTGGTGATGGGCAAAGTAAAGGTAATAGCGGCCGAGCGGATCGGGGACCCAGTCGGGTACCCGGATCAACGAGGGACCGTCGATGTTATTGCCGAGGGATGGGTCCAGGGCGCGGGTAATGATGGGATTCTGGTCAAAACGCCGGAGCTTCATGGGCTTGCCTCGTTCAAGGCCTGCCGCGGCGACCGTACGGCGGCTTCCATGAGCGCCATGTGTGCGCGGACCACGGGCGCCAACAGGTCGGCATCCACGGTGTCCAGGGTGTCTTCCCGCGTATGGAAGGCGCGGGGCATGCCCAGCACGGCGAAGCCTTCGTAGCCTCGCGAGAGTATCGTGGCCAGTTCGCTGATGCCGCCCAGCACCGGCGCGGGGCATTCCAGTCCGCTCAGGCCCGCGAAGGCCTCGGACGCGGCGTCCCGGAACCGGTCGGACGTCATGAGGATGCGGTTCGAATCGGCCGAGCGCAGCATGCGTTGCAGGCCCCGGAATTCGACGTGGCCGCGCGTGGCGAGCGAGGCGCCCAGATGGACCCAGACGTCGGTGTCGCCGGGTGGCGGCGCGAACCGCATGGCCCGGTGCGCGCCGGCGAAATGGTATTCGTGCGCGCCGCTGTTCATGAAGAAGACGGAGTGCGCCGGAAACCGTCCTGCCACCCATTCGGCCAATGCGAGGAACGCGGCCGTGCCGGTGCCCCGTTCGCTGACGCAGCCGAACCATCCCGTGCGGGGTGTCGACAGCGCCACCCAGCGCGGGCCGCGGTCGAGTACGCCGTGCACATTGCAGGTAGGGCGCATGGCCCCGGGGCCGTGAAGCACCAGCGTCGCCGGCGTCGCGTCGCGGGCGGCAGCCAGGAACGGCTCCAGCTCGGCCGGAGCCAGTACGCCCACCGGCAGCGGCGCGGTGGGTTCTTCCAGGTTGCAGTTCAGGCCCATGATCCGGCCGGTCGGCCCGACGGGAACGATGACCAGCGCCACCGCGCCGGCCGCGGCGGCGGCTTGCGCGAGCGGCTGGACCGCTGGCGACTGCATGGAAGCATGCCGCCCATGGGGGAGCACGATGAGTGCGATGCGGCCCCTGGCGTCGCCGGCGTCATGGGGCGATCGGACGACCGCGAGCGGCGCGGTAAGGCCGGCAGGCGAAGTGGGGGTGACCGGCGGCTGGGCATGCAGCGTTGCGGTGAATCCGCCGGCCGTGAGCGTGCATTCGGCGGGGTCGAAGCAGGGGATGTCGAACGCTTGCCGCGCCACCGCGTAGCCCATGTCTGTCATCCGCGCGGCTATCCAATCGGCCGCGGCGAGATCTCCCGCCCCGCCCGATATCATGTCGCCGAAGCCGGCATACCGCTCGAGATCGGCCTTCAGCCGCCGGGTCAGGTCGTCCACGGCCATCATGGGTTGCCCGGTCCCAACGCGCGGACCACCTTGCCCCATTGGTCGTAGGAGGTCCTGACCATGGCGGCGAATTCTTCCGGGGATGACGAGGCGGCCTCGTAGGCGCTCTTGGCGAATTCCTGCTTGACCGTGGGCAGCGCCAATACCCTGACCAGCGCCGCGTTGAGCCGCTTCGTGGCGGCGGGTGGCATGCCGGCGGGACCGAAGAATCCCACCCAGCCATCGATATCCAGGCCCTTGGCGCCTTGCTCGGCCAGCGTGGGTACGTCCGGCAGCAGCCCCGACCGCTGCGGGGCCGCGACACCCAGCATGCGCACGCCGCCGCTATGGACGAACTGGACGGCGCCGCCGGCGGCGGCGAACATGATCTGTATCCGGCCCGTCAGCAAATCCTTCTGCACGTCCGCCGCGCCCTTGTAGGGGACATGGACCATGTCGAGTCCATACTGCCTGGCCATGAGCTGGCCGAACAGGTGCGAGGAAGTCCCGGCGCCGAACGATGCATAGTTGAGCTTGCCCGGATGGGCCCGCGCATAGGCGACCAGCTCCTTCAGGTTCTTCGCCGGCACGGACTCGTGGACGACGAGCACCAGCGGCCCCAGGGAACCCAGCGATATTGGCGTGAAGTCCTTGAACGGGTCGTAGGCCAGCTTCTCGTTGGTATGGGGGCTTTGCGTGAAGGGACCGGACGGCGAATACAGGATCGTGTGGCCGTCGGGCGCGGCACGCGCCACTTCGGACGGCGCCATCATCATGCTTGCGCCGGGCCGGTTCTCCACGACCACGGGGACACCCAATTCCTTCTGCAAGTGCAGCGCGACCACGCGTGCCTGGGTATCGGTGGGGCCGCCCGCGGCCAGCCCGACGACTATGCGGACGGGCTTGCCGGCCCGGGGAAATTCCGCGGCGTCGGCCGCGAACACCCGGCAGGCGAGCGAGACCGCCACGGCGGCAAGGGTAATGAGCTTCATTGACGCGTCTCCAGATGCGTTCTTCATGGGCGCGCAACGGGACGTCGTCCGTGGCGCATCCGGCAAGAATAGGGACGCCGGGGCAAAATAAATAGTGATGTATTCTCATGTACCCATAACATTATGGAATGCCCATGCAATCGTCCGAAATCCTGGACAGGCTCGTGGCACGCGTGCGCTTTCGCCACCTGTCGATGTTGCTGGAGCTGCGGCGCACGGGCACGATCGGCAAGGCGGCCGCCCGGCTGCACCTGACGCAGCCGGCCCTGAGCAAGGCACTGAAGGAAATCGAGGACGCCTTCGGCTTTCCGATCTTCCGGCGCGGCGCGCGCGGACTGGTGCCCACCCCGGCGGGGCAGGCGGTGCTGAACGGCGCCGCGGTCCTGCTTGCCGAACTGGGACACCTGAACGAGGTGACGCGCCTGTCGCGGCAGGAGCCGGCAATGGTCCTGCACCTGGGCGCGCCCTCGGCGGTCGGCGCGGGCATGCTGCCCGCCATTCTGGCGAGACTGCGGACCGACAACGAACGCGTCGTCGTGCGCCTGCGTGAAGATCCGGTCCCCCGGCTGTTCGAGCGACTGGTCGAAGGCGAACTCGACGCGCTGCTGACGTCCTACAACCAGGCCGTCTTTTCCGCCCACCGCTCCAGCCGTCTGGTGTACGAACACTACCTGGAGCACAAGTACGTCGTCATTGCGCCGACGGGGAGTCCGCTGGCCAGGAAGCGGGTCGTGACATGGAAGGAACTGCTCGACATGCCCTGGATCCTGCCGGATTCCTCATTCCTGGCGCGCCAGGCGCTCGAAGGCAATTTCCTGCGGGCCGGCGTGGCCGTGCCGGAGCCGGCGGTCACCTCCAACCATCCCGCGACCACCATACAACTGGTCGCCGCCGGAGTCGGTGTCTCAGCCGTTCCGGAAACGATGATGCATGCCGAAGAACGCATCCGCCGCGTTGCGCGGGTACGCGTCGAGAGCATGCCCCAGGCGGTGCCGACGGCGCTGGTCTATCGCGCCGGCAGCGCGGATCATCCGCAGCTGCTGCGGCTGCGGGACGCGATGGCGCAGGTGATGCGGGCCGGTTGACGCGCCGTCCACGGTCTATGCCGTAGCGGTGGCGAAGCGGGAGGCAGTGCTGCGTAAGGCATCGAACCGCTCGCCCGCCTGGCGGTACTCCCGCTCCAGCCGGTCCACCAGTTCCGCCACGTCCGGCACGTCCCCTATCACGCCCAGCCCTTGGCCCGCCGCCCACACATCCAGCCACCGCTTCTTCGCGAAGGGGGTATTGCTGTCGTAGTGCCGGCTGCTGCTGGCGGCGAGCGCATCCGGGTCGATGCCGTTGGCCGCGAGCGACGGCTTGAGCCAGCTCGCCGGCGTGCCCGTGATGCCGCTGCTGACGATCAGCTGTTCGGTGTCGCACTCGACCACCATCTGTTTGTAGGCCGCCGCGGCCCGGCTTTCCCGTGTCGCCAGGAAGCGAGTGCCCATGTAGACCAGATCGGCCCCGGCGGCGATCGCGCCGGCCGCGCCCCAGCCGTCGGCGATACCTCCACCGACGGCGATGATGCCGTCGAAGAACTGCCGCACCGCGCTGATGAACGCGAATGGCGACAGGCTGCCGGTATGGCCGCCGGCCCCGGCGCTGACGCAGGCCAGTCCGTCAGCCCCCGCAGCGATCGCCTTGCGGGCCAGCCGCAGGTCGATCACGTCGGCCAGTACGATGCCGCCGTAGCCATGGACGATGTCGATGGCGGGCCGTGGACTGCCTAGCGCGGTGATGACGATTGGGGGCTGGTAGCGGGCGACCAGCGCCAGGTCCTCGGGTAACCGGGAGTTCGAGGAGTGGGTGACCAGGTTCGCTGCCCAGGGGCCGAGCCGCGCGTCCGGATCGGCGGCGCGCGCCGCTTCCAGGCCCTCGGTGATGGTGTGCATCCATTGGTCCAGCACGTCGATCGGACGCGCGTTGGGTGTGGGGAATGCGCCCACGATGCCTGCCTTGCACGCGGCAAGCACGAGCTCCGGGCCGGACAGCAGGAACATGGGGGCCGAGACGATGGGCAGGCGCAGGCCGCGCAGGAGTTCACGAGACATGGGATGGCACTTCTTCCGTGGAGGGCAGGCGCACGCATCGAGCGTCGGCCAGCCGTTGTATGTCGCGTTCGGCCAGGCCGGCCTCGCGCAGGATGTCGACGCCGTGCTGCCCGATCGCGGGTACGGCGGGCGCATGGGTTCGTGCCGACCAGGCGGGCGCCCCGGGTAGCCGGACCAGCGGGCACTCGCCTACGCCCGCCACGTCCACGGTTTCCACTAGCCCGGCAAACCGCATCTGTTCCGAGGCCATGAACTGGCCGACGCTGCGCACCACGCTGGCCATGACGCCGCGTTCGTTCAGCAGGGTCTCCCATTCGTCGGCGGTGCGCGTGGACAGGCTGGCGGCGATCTCGCGGTCCAGTTCGGTGGCATGGCGGTTGCGTGCTTCTTGCGTGGCGAAGCGTGCGTCCGTGTGCAGGTCGGAACGGCCGATGGCTTCGCAGAAGCGCTGGAACTCCGCGGGCTTGCGGGCCGCCAGCATCAGCGTGCCGGCGCGGGTGGGGTACTCGCCCGTCGGCGCGGCGAAATAGACCTGGCCGGCTTCGCCGCCGCCCGTACCGGCGGCGACCAGCCGCGGCGCGAGGAAGGCCGCCATCGCTCCCATTAGCGAAATGTCCAGGCGCGCGCCGGTGCCGTGCCGCAGCCTGCCGATCAGGGCGCCGCTGATGGCCTGGTATGCGTAGAGTCCGGTGACCTGGTCGGCCAGGACGACATTGCGCGTGCGCTGGGGCTGGCCCGCTGCATCGGCATTCAGGGTCATCCAGCCGCAGAATGCCTGCATGATCTGGTCGACCACGCCGCGCCGGCTCAGCGGCCCGTCCTGGCCGAAGCCGGAGACCGAGGCGTAGACCAGGTCCGGCCGGTCCGTCCGCAGCGCGGCATCGTCCAGGCCCAGCCGCGCGGCCACCCCGGGGCGAAAGCTTTCGATCACGATGTCGCAGCCGGCGGCGATGCGGCGCGCCGTCCCGGGGCCGTCCGGATGCTTGAGATCGAGCGCGATGCTGCGCTTGCCGAGATTGACCGTGATGGAGGCAGGCGTGTGTCCGCGATGCTGGTTGCGGCCCGAGCGTATCCAGTCGCCCTCGAAAGGCTCGACCTTCACTACGTCGGCGCCCTGAGCGGCCAGCAGCATGGTGCAATAGGGACCGGCCACGCCCTGGCTCAGGTCGAAGACGCGCAGCCCTTGCAGGGGAAGCGGCGTCACGATGCGTCTCCATGCGCGATCCATCGCGCCAGCACGGCGGCCAGCGCGGCGGGTTGCTCCAGCGGCAACAGGTGGCCGGCCCCCGCCACCGTCTCCAGCCTGCTGCCCGGCACGGCGGCCGCCAGCCGCTGCAGGTTCTCCGGCGCCACGACCCGGTCGTGCGTGGTGGTCACCAGCAGGGTTGGACGGCGGCCGTCGAGCAGCCCAGTGCGATCCGGCCTGGCGATGCAGGCCAGGCAATGCGCGATATAGCGTTGCGCGCCGTAGGCCCGCACGATGGCCCGGCGCCGCGCCATCAGTTCGGGACGCGCCAGGGTGTCCGGATGGAACGGGGCGGTGGAGGCGGCGGCCGTCTCCAGGTAGCCGCCCTGGCGGGCACCGGCGATGGCTTCCCGCCGCTTGGCGGCCTGGGCCGGCGTATCGGCCGCGGGGCCCGAGCAGATCAGCGCGATACCCTGGATCCGTTCGGGAGCCCGGTCGAGCACCGCCATCGCGACATACCCCCCGAACGAGAAGCCGCCCAGCCAGAAGCGCGCGGGCGCTTCGCGCAACACCTGATCGGCCAGCTCCTCCACCGTCTCCAGCGCGGGCAGGTCCGGGCAGTGCGCGCGCAGGGGGTCCGGCAGGGCCGCCTTCACGTCATCGAATACGGCCGCCGTGTTGTTCAGTCCCGGCAGCAGGACCAGATCGGCCGGCGTCATGCCCAGGCCGCCGGATCGCGATGTTCGCCGGGAATGCGGTCGCCTTCCACCCAGCAGGCGTGGGTGCCGATGGGAATGCGTTCCGGCAGCACGATGGTGGCCAGCGGCCCGCGCGAGATGTCGCGGGCGTCCAGCACCAGGCATTCGGAGCGGTCCTGGTTCATGTCGGTGACAAGAACGGTGACGTAGCCGTCGTCCTCGTCGCGCGCGCCCAGGCGCCGCGCCACCTGGGGTTCGCTGCCGTAGCGGCCGGGGCCGTACTCGTAGCGCTGTACGGCCCCGGTGTGCAGGTCGAAGCGTTTCAGGCCGCGGAACAGCCACTCGCCCGGCTGGTAGAGCACGTTGTAGCTGTAGCGGTAGGGCCGGCCCACGTAGTCGTTGCTGACGGCCGGGAACTCGGTGATCTCGTCGTCCAGGTATTGTTCGGTGGTCGCGCCGGTGCGCAGGTTGAAGCGCCAGCGGTGCATCATGGTCGGGTTGTTGTGCTTGTCCAGCCGCGCCTTGATCCGGGCGTAGATGTCCTTGCCGTCGGTCGCGCCCACCGGGTGCAGCTTGGGTTCGGGCATGATGCAGCCGTCCATCACGATCTCGTCGCCGTCCTCGTAGCAGTTGGCCAGGTGCAGGATGTGGCAGGCCTTGGCCTCGAACCACCGCACCTGCGAGCCGTCGCCATGGCGCGGGATCACGCCGAAGCGGGCGGGCATCTCGGGATGGAAGGTCATCTTGTGCTGCCCGCGCCTGAGCAGTTCGGGATCGAAGAAATGCGGCGTGTCGTGCAGGATGGAATAGTTCCTGGTGATGCCCAGGTCATGCGGCCAGCGGGCGCCCGGCAGCTCCACCGGCACGTAGTGCACCAGCCGGTTGTTCCGGTCGATGACGCCGTAGTGCATGTACGGCCAGTGCTCGGGATAGTTGAAGAACATCATCTCGCCCGTTTCCGGATCGACCTTGTAGTGCGAACTGATGCCGTCCGGGATCTTGCGCGCCCAGTTGGTGTCCGGGCCCAGCGTGTCCAGCGTGATGGGATCCAGGCGCCAGGGTTCGCTGCCCTGCGACATGGTGGCCAGCAGCAGCCCCGCGTGGCAGATGATGTCGGTGCCGGCGTTGTCCTTCATCGCCCCCATGGCGCCGGACCCGCGGCGGGACGCTTTTTCAGGCTCCAGCAGGCCCGCCCACAGCGAGCGGCGGGCCGCCTGCTCGGCCAGGAAGCCGGTGGTCTGCACGAAGCGGTTGCGGTAGGTGGCGCGGCCGTCGTGGAAGTGCACCGCATGCAGCATGCCGTCGCCGTCGAAAGGGTGGAACATGCCCAGCGGCTGGTGGATCTGGTTGTGCGTGTTGCGGATGAAGATGCCGTCCAGGTCGCGCGGGATCTCGCCAATGACCCGGAGGCTGTCGGTGTCGGCGATGTACTCGTTGAACATGGGCCGGAACGGGCCGTTCAGGAACGGATGGTCGGAGGGCTGCAGCGTGGACATTACGCCGCTGGGCAGGGTCTGGATGGTCATGGCGGGAATCGGTCGTGAAGGGGGAGCATTCAGGCGGCGGCGCGCTGCGGCAGGCCGGCCAGGAAGGACAGCAGCGCGGCGTTGAAGGCCTCGGGCTGCTCGGCGAAGGAGTAGTGGCCGGCGCCCT
Source organism: Pigmentiphaga sp. YJ18 (assembly GCF_038066655.1). NCBI lineage: Bacteria > Pseudomonadati > Pseudomonadota > Betaproteobacteria > Burkholderiales > Alcaligenaceae > Pigmentiphaga > Pigmentiphaga sp. YJ18. Next base: position 991,845 of record NZ_JBBUKU010000001.1, read on the forward strand.
CGATGCAGACGAAGCGGGCATCGGGAATGACGGCGGTAAGCTCGCGCATGCCGTCGGGCCGGCCGACCTTGTCCTGCGCGCCGGCGATCAGCAGCGCCGGCACGCTGACCTCGCGCATCGTCTGCAGGCCGTCGTAGTTCACGATGGCTTCGATGGCCGCGCAGAAGGTGTCGGCCGACATCGACAGGGCGACCTCGCGCACCTGGTCCACCAGCGGCCCGGCCGAGCCGGGCGCGAACATCGAGCGCACCACGGACTCGGCGGCGGTGCGGAAGGGCACGCCGCGCTTGAGCGGATCGATGCGCTCCTTCAGGAAGGTCACCTTGTCCTCGGCCGACTTGCGGGCGAAGGAGCCCAGCGTGGCGGAGATCACCAGCCCGTGCACGCGGTCGCCCGCCAGGCGGGTGACGAGCGGCGCGGTGATGCCGCCCATGCTGTGTCCCATGACGACGTTGCGCCGGCTGCCGGCATGTTCGATCAGGTGGGCCGCGGCTTCGGCCAGGTGCTCGATCGACAGTCCGTTCGCGGGTAGCGGACTCAGGCCGTAGCCCGGCGCGTCCCAGGCCACGACGCGATAACCGGCCTGCACCAGGGTGGCGGTCAGGTCCCGGAAATAGTCCTTGGAGCCGTAGGCGCCGTGCAGCAGGAACACGGTGGTATCGGAGTCGCCGCTGACGGCGTGATCGGGTAGGCGGAGTCTGTTCATCGAAGCGCTCGTGGGGGGAATCGGTACGCTTCGAACTCTAGGTAGCGCCCGGGACGGGGGAAACCGCCGCTGCGGGCGCGTTCCGCAATCCGGATCGGGCGGGCTCGGCCTACCCGCGCTCGGGCCCCGCCGCGCGCATGGCCTGGCCGATGACGGCCACCGTTTCCACCAGGCGCGGCCCCAGCACCTGGACCAGGCGCACTTCGGACAACTGGATCGAAGGCCCCACGCAGGCGAAGGAGAAAACGCCGCTCTGGCCCAGCACCATCGGCACGCCCACGCCGCTGATCAGTCCGCCTCGGCCGCGCTGGGACACCACGAAGCCGCGCTCGCGGTAATCCTTGTGGGCCCGCTCGACCACGCCGCGTATGTCTTCCCAGTCGTCGGGATGCGCGTCGCGCAGCGCCTGCAGCATGTGCACCCGCTCGGGCACCGGGGCGGCCACCAGGTACGCCAGCCCGATGGACGTGCGCTCGATGGGCACCACCGAGCCGGAGTCGGTATTGATCGTCAGCGCATTGCGCGGCGGATGGATCACTTCCAGGAAAACCAGGCCCGTGCGGTCGCGTGCGCCCAGGATCACCGCGATGTCGAGTTCGTCCGCCAGGCGCTGCATGTGGGGGCGGGCCGTGCGCAGCAGGCCGATGTGGCGTTGTACGCTGGCGCCCAACCCCAGTACCCGGGCGCCCATGGAATATTTGCGGCTCTGCTCGTCCAGGCGCAGGTAGCCTAGCGACGCCAGCGTGCCGGTAATGCGCGAGACCGTGGTTTTGGGCAGGCCGGTGATGGCCACCAGTTCCTGGTTGCCCAGGGGATGGCCGACCTCGAAAGCGGCCAGGATTTCGAGCCCCTTGGCCAGCGAGGTCATGAAGTCGCCGCGCCGGCCGTCGGCGCCGGCCCGTCGGGTCTTGCCGGGAGAGGATGTCCGCATATCGGGAATGATGGCCATGAAGGCTCCGGCTACACAACGCGCGACCATGCCCGGTCCGCGCATGGAATCATGCCAGATCCGCATGCCGGAACGGCACCGGGTAGCTGTCGTCAACCGGCGGCCTCGTCACCAAGAATCCCGGTCCATGGACGCGAAGCCGGCAACGAAGCCGGACGCGACGGAAGGAGACGCACAAATGATACGCACAGCCATGCTCGTGGCCGCGCTTGCCCTGGCCGCCGCCGGTCCGGCAAGGGCGGACTGGCCCTCCCGGCCGATCACCATCGTCGTGCCCTACGCGCCGGGCGGGTTGACCGACGCCGTGGCGCGCACGATCTCCGAAGGCGCCGCGCGCGAACTCGGCCAGCCGGTGGTCGTCGAGAACAAGCCCGGCGCGGGCGGCAAGATCGGCATGGACTATCTACGGCGGGCGCCCAAGGATGGCTATACGATAGGGCTGGCCGTGCCCGCCACGATGGTGACCCTGCCGTTGACCGATCCCGGCTACGGTATCGAGCCGCTGAAGGAATTCGCGCCCGTCACCATCGCCGTCGATACCTTCATGGTGCTGGTCGCCAGCAAGAAGATCCTGCCGTCCGGAGGCCTGAAGGAGTTCATCGCCCTGGCCAAGAGCCGGCCGGGCCAGTTGAACTACGGCACGCCCGGCGCGGGCACCAGCTTCCACTTCAACAACGTCTATTTCGCCAACCTGGCCGGCATCCAGACCGTGCACGTGCCCTACAAGGGCGAAAGCGGGGCACTGGCGGACCTGGCGGGCGGACAGATCGACTACATGCTGGCTGGCCAGGGAGCGAAGACCTTCGTCGACACGGGGAAGGTGCGTGCGTTGGCCGTCGCGTCGAAGAAGCGGGTCGAGGCCTACCCCGACGTGCCCACCTTCAAGGAAGCCGGCATGGATTTCTCCACCGACGGCTGGGTGGGATTCATCGCCCCGGCGGGCATACCGCCCGCGGTGCTGGAGCGGCTGAACGCGGCGCTGGTCAAGACCATCCAGTCGCCGTCCGTGCGCGCATCCTTCGCGTCCATGGGCTACGAGCCGGTAGGCAGCACGCCCGCGTATTTCCGCAACGTCGTGCAGGAAGCTTCCAAGCGCTATGGCGCGATGATCGACAGCGGGCAGGTGAAGCTGGCGCAGTGACGGCGCCGGGCGCCCGGTCCAGGCAGCGTGTTCCTCACCCCCGCTGGAACCGCTCGAACCCGTGCAGCGCCTCGTCGATGGCCATCTTCCACGCCGGCCGTTTGGCGGCGATCCAGGTCCATTTCTGCATCAGCAGGCGGCCGGCCTGGCGGTCCATCTTCAGGTCCAGCGCGGCCACGACCTGGTCGCCCACCAGCACCGGCAGCGCGAAATATCCCAGCACGCGCTTCTCGGGCGGCACGTAGGCCTCGAAGCGATGTTCGTAGCCGAAGAAGGCGTGTAGCCGCTTGCGCTGGATGATCAGCGGATCGAACGGCGACAGGATGTGCGTGGCGGCGGCCGGGGCCGCTGGCGTGTCCAGCGCGGCCGGTTCGATCCAGTGCTGGGTCTTGGCCTGCCCCGCGATGTGCACGGGCACCAATTCCTTCTTCTTCACCCGGGACTCGATCAGGGCGCGCACCGCGGGCTTGGCGCCGGCATCGCCGTAGCAGATCGAATCCAGCCCGACCACGCCCTGCGAGCGCAGCGCCCGCCGCAGCAGGTATTCGGCGTACTTCGCCTCGGCCACCGGCCGGGGGCGGCGCGCCCAGCCGAAGTGGCGCCTGGACAGCTCGTAGGTCTTGAGCATGCCCGTGCGCTTGCTGACCGTGAGGTCGCCCACGAAGAATCCCAGCCGCAGCGCGCGCTTGGACGGCTTGCGGCTGCCCCAGGGGTGGGTCTTCTCGATCAGGGCTTCGTCGATATCGCGGATGGACAGCGCGCCTTCGTCGCGGATGCGCCGCAGCAGCGCCGCGTAGTCGGCGTCGTCCACGCCGGAGATCCAGGGGCCGGGCCGGGCGCGGCGCGCGTCCATGGCGGCGACGAACTGCCGGTAGTCGGCCGTGGGCACGTAGGCCAGCGCGTGGGTCCAGTACTCGAACACGCTCTTGTCCGCCGACTGCGCCTGTTCGAGGTCGGCGCGGCGATAGCCGGGAATGCGGGAATACAGGATGTGATGGTGGCAGCGTTCGATCACGTTGATGGTGTCGATCTGCACGTAGCCGAGATGTTCGATGGCCCGGCCCACCGCCTCGGGGCCCGCGCCGAAGGGCGTGGGCGTATCCAGCCGCTGCGCGCGCAGCCAGATCGCGCGGGCCCGCGCGGCGGGCAGTTCGAAGGAAGCGGGGGCCATGTTCAGGCCCCCCGCGCCGTCAGAACGGATGCAGGATCCGGTCCGCGCGCCGGGCATAGTAGGCGAAGGTCGCTTCGTGGCGGCGCGGCGTACTGGTCCATCTCTGGGCTTCCTCTCCGAGTTCGGGCTGTATGGGCTGGATCTCGCCCGCGGCCATGGCCAGCAGTTGCAAGCGCGCCGCGCGTTCGAACATGACGCCCAGCACGCAGGCTTCCTCGACCGTGGCGCCGGTCACGACCAGGCCATGGTGGGCGAGCAGGACCGCCTTCTTGTCGCCCAGCGCGGCCGAGATGATCTCGCCTTCCTCGTTGCCCACCGGAATGCCGGGCCACTTCTTCAGGAACGCGCACTGGTCGTACAGCACGCAGGTATCCATGTGCGATACCGCCAGCGGCACTTCCAGCATGGCCAGCGCCGAGACGTGCGGGGCGTGGGAGTGAACGATACACCGGATGTCCGGCCGTGTCCGGTACAGCCAGGAGTGGAAGCGGTTCGCCGGGTTGGGCATGCCGCCGCCTTCCAGCACGTTCAGGTCCTCGTCGACCAGCAGCAGGTTGTCGGGCTTGATCTCGTCGAAGCCCAGTCCCAGGCGCTGCGTCCAGTACGTGCCCTCGCGCTCGGCCCGCGCGGTGATCTGGCCCGACAGGCCGGAGTCGTGGCCGAACGCGAACAGGATGCGGCAGGTCTGCGCCACGGCTTCGCGGATGGGAAGCTGCCGGGTGCGCAGGTGGGTTTCCATGTCGTCGAGCGCCGACTGGACGATCTCGGTCTTGCCGAGCTGCATGGTGTTCATTGCCATTCTGGTTCCTCTTGCTGTGATGGCCGATACGCTCAGTTCTTGACCAGCGTCGCCGATTTCATGATCCGTGCCCAGCGCTCGTATTCCGCGGCGACGGCCTTGCGGAATTCCTCCGGCGTCGAACTGGCGGTCGCGGTGCCCTGTCCGGCCAGCAGGGCCTTGAACTGGTCGTCCTTCAGGGCCTGCTGGATGGCCCGGTTCAGGGTATCGACGATGTCCCTGGGCAGGGCGGCCGGTCCGATCACGCCCGAGATCGAGCCGGAGATCAGGTCCGGATAACCCAGCTCCGCGGTGGACGGCAGGTCCGGCGCGCCGGGAATGCGCTCGGGATTGGCCAGCGCCAGCGCACGCAGCTTACCGGACTTGGCGAAGGGCATTACCACCGGGGCCGCCTCGAAAGTCAGGTTCACCTGGTTGCCCACCACGTTGGCCACCGATTCGGCGCCGCTCTTGAACGGCACGTGCAGGAAGGTGACGCGGGCCGAGCCCTCCATGATCTTCATCCCCTGGTAGGGCGAACTGCCCACGCCGGCCGTGCCGAAGCTCAGGCTTTCCGGCTTCTCGCGCGCCAGGGCGACGAGATCCGCCAGGGTCTTGGCGGGCACGGACGGATTGACCGCGACCACGTGGGGCGTGGAGGCGACGGCAGAAACGTAGGTAAAGTCCCGGAAGCTGTCGAACGGCACCTTCATGGTGTGCGGATTGACGGCCACGACGCCCATGGTGGTGAACATCAGCGTATAGCCGTCGGGCTGCGCATGCTTGACGTATTCGGCCGCGATGTTGCCGCCGGCGCCGGGCTTGTTCTCGATGATGACGGGTTGCCCGAGCTGTTGCGCGAGGGCCTTGCCCGTTGCCCGCGCGACCAGGTCGGTGATGCCGCCCGCGCCGAACGGCACGACCAGCGTGACGGGCTTGGCGGGGTAGGAAGCCGCGCTGGCCGACGCGGCACAGCAGAAGGCGGCCAGGCCGGCCAGGGCCCGATGAAGGCGATGCGTATCCATGGCTGCTCCTTGCGAGAGTTTTGGAAACTTCGGTGTCTATAATGACACTGAAGTTTCCTACGTGCAAGATACGACCGGCGCGGCGCGGGTTTTTCTCGAGGCCTTCCCCTACAATGAAAACGTCATCTTTCCGCGACAGAACGCCGCCTTCATGCCGTCTTCCCCATCCAGAACCGCACGCAGCCCGGGCGCCGGAGCGGCCGACGACGCGCAGCCGGGCAACCCGCGCCGGCTGGGCGCGCGGCTGGCGGCGCTGCGCAAATTGAACGGACTCACCCTGGAGCAGCTCGCGATCCGGGCGGAAATCACCAAGAGCTATCTGTCCAAGCTGGAGCGGGGCCTGTCCTCGCCCACCATCGGGACGTTGCTCCGGCTTGCGCGCGCGCTGGGGGTCGAGACCGACCGCCTGATCGGCGACCATCACGACGGCGGCGACGTGGTCGTGGTCAAGGCGGCCGAACGGGTGCCGTTCAGCCGGTCCAACGAACGCGACGGCTACACGTACGAAGCCATCGCCGCGTCGCGGCAGAACAAGGCCATGGTGCCGTTCATCATGCGCCCTCCGCATGCCGTGGACGACACGCAGGACCTGGCCAGCCATGCGGGGGAAGAACTGATCTTCCTGATCTCGGGAAAGATGGAGATCGTGTTCGCCGATCGCCGCGTCCTGATGGAAGCGGGCGATTCGGTCTATTTCAATGCGTCGATTCCGCACCGCTCCCGGTCGATAGGCAAGACGCCCGCGCAGGCGCTGGTGGTCGTCAGCGATCCCTCGCGGCGGGAGTGAGGCGGCGGCCGCGGGGCCGCGTTCCGCGAAACGTCTTGCCTCCCGCCCCTTCTCGATCTTCATGCTCGCGCTGTTCGCGCTGGTGCTTGCGGCCTGCTCCGGCGGCAAGCCCGAGTCGGCCATCGAGGCCTTCTATCGCGCGGCCGCCAAGGGCGATGTGGAAAAGGCCACCGAGCAGATCTCCTTCGCCCAGGTGCCCGCCGCGCAGATGGTGCAGGCCAAGGGCAAGGTCCAGATGATCGTGGGTGAAATGCAAAGCCGCATCAACGCCAACGACGGCCTGGACAGGATCGAGATGGAGCAGGTCACCGTCGACGAAGCGGGCAAGGCCGCGCAGGTTCGCGCGCGCATCAAGTACAAGAACGGCAAGGATCAGACCCAGGTCCACAAGCTGGTCAACGAAGACGGTACCTGGAAGATCCTGCTCAAGTGAAGCCGGCCCGCGCGGCGCTGCGCCGGCTGGGCGGCGCGCTGGTCCTGGCGCTGCTGGGCGCGGCCGCACAGGCGGCGGACCTGCTCGCGCCCGGCGCCCGGGCGGGTGACCTGATCTTCCGCGAAGGCACCGAGGCGGTCAGCGCCGCCGTCATGGCGGTCGACCGCGGCGCGTACAGCCATGTCGGCATGCTGGTGGGCCAGCCGGGAAACTGGCAGGTCGTGCATGCCACGCCTTCCGAAGTGCGCGGCCGGCCCGATGGCGTCGTGGTCGATGCGCTGGCGTTCTTCCTCGATCCCCGGCGCTCCCGGCGCCACGCGGTCTATCACGTCGAGGCCGGCGACGAGGCGCGCCAGCGCGCCGTCGCCCTCGCGCTGTCCATGCAGGGGCGGCCGTTCCGCATCGCCGACCCGGCCGGTACCTATTGCACCGAACTCGTCTGGAAGGCCTGGCGCGATGCCGGGATGGACCTGGACGTGCGGTTCACCTCGTTGGCCCTGCCCTTGCTGCCGGGCAACTATCTGCTGCCGAGCGACCTGCTGGCATCGCCACGGCTTCGGCCGCTGGCGCCGGCCACGCCCTTGCCGGCGCGGAGCTAGGTCCGTTCCTGCGTCAACTGCTCGAACAGGTCGTACAGCCGCGGGTCGCTCTTGCGCCCCCGCTCTTCCCGCATGATCCGCATGATGTCCTGGTGCGTGCGCGGCCGCTGGTAAGGACGCGTCGAGGCCATTGCGTCATAGCTGTCGGCCAGGCTCACGATGCGCGACAGGAGCGGAATCTGTTCGCCGTGCAGGCCGTCGGGATAGCCCGCGCCGTCGAACCATTCGTGATGATGGCGGATGGCGGCGGCGACGACGCTCGCGTCGTCGCAGGGAACGGCGGCGAAGATGCGTTCGCCGCGTTCGGAATGGGTCATCATCAGTTCGCGCTCATCGGGCTCCAGGCGGCCGGGCTTGTGCAGGACGGCGTCGGGAATGCCGATCTTGCCGATGTCGTGGAAGCGCGCGGCCGCGGCCAGCAATTCGAGTTCGCCTGCCGCCAGGCCGCAGGCGCTGCCCAGCATCCAGGCCAGTTGACCCACGCGGTCGCAATGTTCGTGGGTTTCGGCGCAGCGCTCGCTTAGCGCGACGAAGAGCGGATCGAGAGTGGGGTGTTCGGGGATGGCGTCGGGCATCGTCGATAGCGCAGAGCAAGGCGTGCGAATTCTACCGCCGGGCGGAGCGGCCGGATGCGTCTTGCACGAAGCCCGTCATCTAATTAGAATCAAGAACAATTCTCATTCTTGCGTCCCCGCGCCGGCGCCTGGTATCCGCCCATGTCCACGGCCCATCCCCGTTCCCGGGAAATCGAGGCACTCTACAGCGACCACCACGGCTGGCTGCATGCATGGCTGCGCCGCAAGCTCGGCAATTCCTTCGACGCGGCGGACCTGGCCCAGGATACCTTCGCCCGCGTGCTGGCCGGGCGCATGCCGGCCTCGCTGGCCGAGCCGCGCGCCTACCTGACCACCGTGGCCAAGGGCATCCTGGTCAACTGGTACCGGCGCCAGGCGCTGGAACGTGCCTACCTGGAGGCGCTCGCGGCGCTGCCCGAGCCGCAGGCGCCGCCGCCCGAGCAGCGCGTCCTGATCCTGGAAACCCTGTACGAGATCGATGCCCTGCTCGACCGCCTGCCGCCCCAGGTCCGGCGGACCTTCCTGCTGTCGCAGATCGAGGGCATGAAGTACGACGACATCGCGCGGACCACCGGCGTGGCGCTGATCACCGTGAAACGCCATATGAAGCAGGCGTTCTCGCACTGCCTGGCGGCGATCGACTAAGGTGTCCGCCATGAATCGCCCCGCGCCGGGCGTGCCCATCGATCCCCGCATCCTGGAACAGGCTTCCGACTGGCTGGTGCAGCTCCATGGCGGCGGCATGACGGACGAAGCGCGCGCCGCTTTCCAACGGTGGCGCCAGAGCGATCCCGAGCACGACCGCGCCTGGGCGCGGGCCGAGTTGCTGATGAACAAGCTCGGCGGCCTGCCGCCGTCGCTGGCCATGCCGTCGCTCGACCGGCCCGCGCGCGGCAGCCGCCGCGCCGCCATCGCCCGGCTGGCCATGCTGGCGGCTACCGTGCCGGCGGGCTGGGCCGCCTGGCGGCTGGCGCGCCACGAAGGCTGGGCGGCCGACCACCGGACCCGGACCGGCGAGCGGCGCGATTTGCGCCTGGCCGACGGCACCCGGCTGATGCTGAACACCGCCACCGCCATCGACGTGCGCTTCGACGCCACGCAGCGCCTGATCCACCTGCGCGCGGGCGAGATCCTGATCCAGACCGCGCCCGACAGCGCGCCGGTGCGCCGGCCCTTCCTGGTCGGGACCGGGGAAGGCCGCATGGAGGCCCTGGGCACGCGCTTCAGCGTCCGGCAGGACGAAGGCCGAACCACGGTTGCCGTGTTCGAGAACGCGGTGCGGATCGAACCGCGCGGCGCTTCGCCCGCCGTGCTCGAGGCCGGACACCGGGTCTCGTTCACCGCCTCCGGCCTGGCCGCTCCGGCGCCGGCCGACGAGGCCGCCATTGCCTGGACGCGGGGCATGCTGCTGGCCGACCGCATGCTGATGGCCGACGTCGTCGCCGAAGTCGCGCGTTATCGCGGCGGCATCGTGCGGTGCGATCCCGCCATCGCCGACATTCCCGTCTCGGGCGCCTTCCCGATCGCCGACACGGATCGCACGCTGGGCATGCTGGCCGCCACCTATCCGGTGCGGGCGGTGACGCGGGCGGGCGGGTACTGGGTCAGCGTCGTGCCCCGCTGACGGCGGTCCCGACTCCAGGCCGCGATTTTTTTCGCGGCGGGTGATACTTTTTTCCGTTTCGACTGGCAGACGAGGTGAACCCCTCGCCCGACCCTCGAAAGGATCTTCTCCCATGCCGTCCATCCGCGCGCGCCGTGCCGAGCGCCGCCTGCACCAGGCCATCCGCGTCGCCCTGCTTGGCCTCGCGTTCACCATGGCGACCGGCGCGAGCCACGCCGCCGACGGCGTGCCCGCGTCCTCCGCGGCCAAGGCGCCCTACCGCATTCCCGCCGGTCCGCTGGGCCGCACGCTGTCCGGCGTGGCCGTCAACGCCGGCGTTGCGCTGTCATTCGATTCGGCGCTGACCGATGGCCTGACGAGTCCGGAAGTATCGGGCAGCTATTCGGTGCCGGAAGTGTTCTCGCGGCTGCTCGAAGGCAGCGGCCTCGAATTCGTCGGCCGCGGCGATGGCAGCTATACGCTGCGCCGGCAGCCGGCCGAGGCCCAGGTGCCGGCCGGCGCGGCCACGCAGACGCTGCCCGCGGTCGCGGTCACCGCCGAGCGGCTGGGCGCTGGCAGCCTGCCGCCGGCCTACGAGGGTGGCCAGGTCGCGACGGGCGGCCGGCTCGGCATGCTGGGCAACGTCGACGTCATGGACGCGCCTTTCAACATCACGAGCTACACGTCCAGGACCATCGAGGACCAGCAGGTCCACAGCGTGGCCGGGATCCTGGCGAACGATCCGTCGGTGCGTGTCAGCAGCACCAACTCGACCCATAACGAGGCCTTCCAGATCCGCGGCTTCGAGATCTTCTCGCCCGACATCGCCATCAACGGCCTGTACGGATTGCTCTCGCCCTACCGCGTGACGACCGAATACGCCGAGCGCATCGAGGTGCTCAAGGGGCCGAGCGCGCTGCTGGGCGGCATCTCGCCCAACGGCAGCATAGGCGGAGGCATCAACATCGTCACCAAGCGCGCGGCCGACGAACCGCTTACGCGCCTGTCGGCCGGCTACATGTCCGATGGCCAGTTGACCACGCATGCCGACATCGGCCGCCGCTTCGGCCAGGACAAGGAGTTCGGCGTGCGGGTGAACGGCGCCTATCGCGACGGCGACACGGCGATGGACGGCCAGTCGCAGCGGCTCGCGCTGGGCTCGGTGGGCCTGGATTATCGCGGCGAGCGGGTGCGCCTGTCGCTGGACGCGATCGCGCAGGCCGAGCACCTGAAGGGCGGCGCCGAATTCGGCATGCGTTTTTCGGGCGCGGTGCCGGCGGCGCCCCGCGCTTCCACCGTCTTCCTGCCCGGGTCCTACTCGAACGCCTACAACCGTACCGTGCTGGCCCACGGCGAGTTCGACCTCACGCCCGACGTCACGCTGTTCGGCAGCTACGGCACGCTGAACGCCGACCGCCATGCCGCGCTGGGCGCGCCGCTGGCCGATGCCCAGGGCAATTTCTCCGCCGTGCTGTCGCGCGAGCGGCGCTACTTCGACAACGCGTCCGGCGAGGCGGGCATACGCGGCCGCTTCCATACCGGCAGCGTGCGGCACCAGCTCAGCGCCAGCGTGAGCCGCTTCGAGACCGAGACCGGTTTTTCGCAGACCCTGGGCACCCCGGTACCGTCCAACATCTACCATCCCGCACCGGTGCCGCAACCCCAGGCCGACCCGCCGGGCACGCCCAAGACCGGCACGACGCGGGCATCCAGCGTCGCGCTGGCCGACACGCTGTCGTTCGCCGACGACCGGGTCCTTCTGACCCTGGGGCTGCGCCGGCAGCAGTTGAAAGTCACCAATTTCAGCGCCGCCAGCGGCGCGCAGACCTCGCGCTACGACGAAAGCGCCACCACGCCGATGGCCGCGGTGGTGGTCAAGCCGCTGTCCAACCTGTCGCTGTATGCCAACTACATCGAAGGCCTGACGCAGGGGCCGACCGCGCCCACCAACATTCCCGGGCTGGCCAATCCCGGACAGATGTTCGCGCCCTACAAGTCCAAGCAGTATGAGGTCGGCGCCAAGATGGACTTCGGCCGGACCACCGCCACCGTGAGCCTGTTCCAGATCAAGCGGCCCAACAGCGTGATCCGCGACAACACCTTCACCATGGACGGCCAGCAGCGCAACCGCGGCATCGAACTGAACGTCTTCGGCGAGGCGGCGCGCGGCGTCCGCCTGCTGGGCGGCGTGGCGCTGCTGGACGGCAAGGTCACCAAGGCCGCGACCCCCGCGCTGGAAGGCAAGACCGCCGTCGGCGTGCCCGGACTGCAATTGAACCTGGGCGCGGAATGGGACACGCCGTTCCTGCCCGGCCTGACCCTGACCGCGCGCGGCATCCGTACCAGCACGCAATACGTCGACGCGGCGAACACGCAGCAGCTGCCCGGCTGGACCCGCTTCGACGTGGGAGCGCGCTACGCCACGCGGATCGCCGGCAGGCCGATCGTGCTGCGCGCCAACATCGAGAACCTGTTCGACAAGAACTACTGGTCGGGCGTGTACGGCGGCAGCTTCGTTTCGCTGGGCAGTCCGCGCACGCTCATGCTGTCGGCCACGGTCGACTTCTAGGACCGGCCGGATCGCTCGTCATGGCAACGATTTCTCCGCGTTTCCTGCGCATCGCCTACCTGGTCCACAAGTGGAGCAGCCTGGTCTCGACGTTTTTTCTGCTGATCCTGTGCGTGACCGGGCTGCCGCTGATCTTCCATGAAGAGATCGAGCAGTACCTGTCGCCGCATCCCACACCCCAGACGCAGGTCGCCGGCGCGCCGAAGGCCAGCGTCGACGCCATGGTCGCTCGCGCCCGTGCGGCGCGGCCCGGCGAACAGCTCGTGTCCGTGGCCTTTCCGCAAGGGCAGGCCGCTGTCGTCGTCGACTCGGTGCCGGAGGGCGCGCCGCCCGGAGCGCCGCCCCATCGCCAGGCCTTCGACCTGCACAGCGGCGAGCCGACCGCGCTGCTGCTGCCCGACGACATCCCCGTGATGACGCTGCTGCTGGACCTGCACAAGTCGTTGTTCGCCGGGCTGCCCGGCACGCTGTTCGTCGGCGCGATGGGGTTGCTGCTGGCGGTGGCGGTGATTTCCGGCTGCATCGTCTACGCCCCCTTCATGCGCAAGCTGCCGTTCGGCGCGGTGCGCCGCGACCGTACGCGCCGCATCAAGTGGCTGGACCTGCACAACGTACTCGGCATCGCGAGCGGCGCATGGGTGCTGACGGTGGGCGTCACGGGCTTCGTCAATTCGCTGCACGATCCGATCGCCGGCCAGGTCCGGGTGGGCTTCATGGCCCTGACCGCAAGCTACCGCCATGCGCCGCCGCCCGAGCATCCCGGTTCGATCGACGCGGCCATCGCCCAGGTCCGCCGGTCCGCGCCCGACATGGCGCTGGTCTCGGTCTGGTTTCCCGGCACGCGCTTCAGCACGCCGCACCACTACGCCGTCTTCACGCGCGGCAATACGCCCATCACTTCGCGGATGCTTAGCGCGGCGCTGATCGACGCCGAAGACGGCCGGATGATCAGGGTGCCGGACAATCCCTGGTACACCAATGCGCTGTTCGTCTCCCAGCCGCTGCACTTCGGCGACTATGGCGGCTTGCCGCTGAAGATCCTGTGGGCCGTGCTGGACGTGATCACGATCTTCGTGCTGGGCAGCGGCCTTTATCTGTGGCTGGGGCGGCCGCGCGGCGGGCGGGTGCCGGGCGCCGAGCGCCGGCAGGCCGGCGCCGCCGCATTGCGCGACCTGGACATGAGCACGGCGGCGGCCCGCGCCTGGAACACCGAGCCGCGATCCTTGCGGACCATCTTCCACGTGCCCGCCTGGCTCGCGCTGGCGAGCGCGGTCGGGCTGGCGTCGGCGCTCCTGGGTGACGGCGGGTGGGACGCGCTGTCATGGGGAATGCTGGGCATCCCGGTGCTTGCGGTGGCCTGGGCGCTGCGGCGGGCGCCGGCACGAGGGTGAAGGGACCGGCGCGAGCATGGTACCCTGGCGCCCGGCGGACGACCGAAGCCCATCAAAGGCCTTCCGGTAGGCCGTCGTCCTCGCGCCTGATGCGCGGGGCCGAGCATGGGTGTCTGACGATATGGCTTCCCCTTCGCTGGTCGACTCCAGGGCGTCCTGGATCATTGCTACCGCCGCCCTCTGTTGCCTGGGCATGACCTTCGGCGCGCCGCTGATCTCCACGGTCGGGCTCAAGGCCATCGCCGGCGAAATGGGAGGCGCTCGTTCCGTGCCCGCCCTGGGAGGCTCGCTGGCCTGGCTCGGGTCGGCGGTGGGCGGCGTGATGATGGGGCGGCTCGCGCATCGCTTCGGCGTGCGCTGGACGGTCATGGCCGGCTCCGTGTCGGTCTGCCTGGGGCTGTTCATCTCCACCCTGGGCGAGCCGTGGCTGCTGTATATCGGCCACGGCGTGTTCATCGGATTCCTCGGCATGGGCGGCCTGAACGCGCCGCTGTACGTCTACGTCAGCCAGTGGTTCGAACGCCGGCGCGGCTCCGCGCTGGCCTTGCTGTCCAGCGGAAGCTACATCGCCGGCGTCGTCTGGCCGCTGGTGTTCGAACACACCATCAGCACCTGGGGCTGGCGCGCGACCATGATGGGCTACGGCGTGCTCGAGGCAGGCGTCGTGCTGGTGCTGGCGTCCCGCTTCCTGCGGCCCGTCGCCGACACCGCCGTCCGCGCGGCGGAGCACAAGGGCGGCGAGCGGCCCACCGTGTTCGGCCTGCGCCCCAATACCGTCTTCGTCATGCTGGCCGGCGCCGCCTTCCTCTGTTGCATTCCCATGGCCATGCCGCAAAGCCACCTCGTCGCCTTGTGCTCCGACCGCGGCCTGCCGGCGGCCGTGGGCGCGGCCATGCTCTCGGTCCTGCTGGCCGCGGCCTTCATCAGCCGGCAGGCCTGGGGGCTCGTCGCCGACCGCATCGGCGGGCTGCGCACGGCGCTGATCAGTTCGGTGATGCAGGCCACCGCCGTCTCGGGCTACCTGTACGTGACCGAGCAGTTCGGCCTTTTCACCGTCTCCATCGCCTTCGGGCTGGGCTTCAGCGCGCTGATCCCGGCCTATGTCCTGGCCGTGCGCGAGGCCTTCCCGGCGAAGGAAGCCTACTGGCGGGTTCCCTCGCTGATGCTGATGAGCGGCTGCGGCATGGCGGTGGGCGGATGGCTGGCCGGCTACATGTACGACCGGTATGCCTCGTACGACCCGGCGTTCTTCACCGGCGTGCTGACCAACGTGGCGAACCTGGTGCTGCTGGCTACGCTGGTCGTGTTGCAGTTCAGGTGGATGCGGCGGGCCACGGCGTGACGCGCCGCCGCCGGGGGGTCAGCTGATCTGCAGGTTCAGCTTCTTGATCACCTTGTTCCAGTAAAGGATCTGCTTGTCGATGAAGGCCTTGAGCTCGCCGGGCGAACTGCTGGTGGGCTCGGCGCCTTCCTGCCGGAAACTGGCCTGCAGCTTGGGTGAGTTCATGACCTTGACCACGGCGGCGTTTAGCGTCTTGATGACGTCGTCGGGCGTCCCGGCCGGCGCCAGCAAGGCGTTCCAGGTGTTGATCTCGTAGTCCGCGAACATGCTGTTCTCAGCCATGGTGGGGACCTCGGACAGCTGCTGCACGCGCGTGCGGGTCGTGACGGCCAGCGCGTCGAGCTTGCCGGCCTTGACCAGCGGCATGGCGGCCGGCAGGGTGGCGAAAGTGAATTGCGCGTCGCCGCTCATCACCGCGGTGTTGGCCATGGCGCCGCCGCGATACGGCACGTGGACGATCTCCACTCTGGCGGCATCGCCGAACATGGCCGCCGCGATGTGGACCGGCGAGCCGTTGCCGCTGGTCGAATAATTCAGCGATCCGGGCTTGGCGGCCGCGGCCTTCACGAGTCCGTCCAGCGATTGATAGTTGCGCTTGGGATCGGCCACCAGCACCAGCGGAATGGACGCCAGCATCGAGACCGGCGCGAAGCCCTTCACCGGGTCGTAGTTGAGCGAGTTGTACAGGGAAGGATTCATGCCATGGCTGGAGACGGTGGCGATGAAAACGGTGTAGCCGTCCGGCTTGGCGTTCTGTACGTAGGCCGCGCCTATGCTGCCCGCCGCCCCGGGCTTGTTCTCGACCACCACGGAAGTCTTGAGTTCGGCGGATAGCTGCTCGCTCAGCGCGCGGGCGAGCAGGTCCGTCGTGCCCCCGGCTGCATAGCCCACCACCAGCCGGATGGGCTGTTCAGGATAGGCCGCCGCGGCGTTGCCCGCGGCCAGTGCCAGTGCCGCCAGCAACATGAGTTTCCGTGATGTCATCCTCTTCTCCTTTTCGACGAGGGGTCAGCGGCCTTTGAAGACGGGCCGCCGCTTTTCCGCGAAGGCTTTCTTGCCTTCTTTGTAATCGTCACTGTCGAAGCACTGGACCACCAGCGCCTTCATCGCATCCAGGTCGATGTCCGCGCACCGGTCGGCCAGGATGTGGATCATCTTCTTGCCCGCCTGCAGCGTCAGCGGCGCGAGCGCATTGATCTTGTCGAGGTAGCCGGCCAGGCAGGCATCGAGGTCCTCGCGCGGCGCCACCGCGTGCAGCAGGCCCTTCTCGCGCGCCTGTCCGGCGGGGAAGCGGTCCGCCGTCAGGAAGATCTCGAGCGCGTTGGCGGTGCCGGTGGCGCGCACCAGGTTCTGGATGGCCGTGAAGCGATAGCCCAGCCCCAGCTTGCCGGCGGGAATGGAGAACGAGGACGCCTCGCTGGCGATGCGCAGGTCGCAGCACAGCGCGATGTTCAGCCCGCCGCCTATGCAATAGCCATGGATGCGCGCCAGCAGCGGCTTGGGGAAGTCGCGCAGCGCGAGCTGGGCGGCCTCGGCCACGACCTCGTACTGCTCGACCGCGTCGGTACCGGTGCGCAGCGCGTCGAACTGCGAGATGTTCGCGCCGCTGACGAAAGCCTTTTCGCCGGCGCCCGTCAGCACCACGCTGCGGATGCCGGGGTCGCGCAGGAAGGCGTCCAGCGCGACCGGTATGGCCGCCCACATCGCGTACGAGACGGCGTTGTGGCGGTCGGGATCGTTGAACGTGATCCAGCCGGTCGGGCCGTCCTTCTCCACGATCAGCTGGTCGCAGATCTCGTCTTGCAGCAGGCGCTGGCGGGTCATGTCCTTTCCTTGTCCATGTAAGCGGCGATGCCGTTGTTCAGATGCCTACGCACTGCCGCGCGGGCGGCATCGCTGTCCTGCCGCCGGATCGCGTCGAAGATCTCCTGGTGCTCGGCATCCACGTGGCCGATGCGCGGCGTGCCGCTGTGGCGGTAGCGCAGCGTGCGCACGGCGTTGTGGATGACGTAGCTCAGGTGTTCCATCAGGCGCGTGAAATAAGGGTTGTTCGAACAGCGGGCGATGACCAGGTGGAACTGCAGCGCCGCCTCCGCGCCGCGCTCCCAATCCTTGCCCGCCGCGTCGGTCCTGCGCAGCGCGGCTTCCAGCTCGACCAGTTGTTCGTCCGTGCGGGCCTGTGCCGCCAATGCCGCCGCGCCCGCCTCGATCTCGATGCGCAGTTGCGAGACCTGCAACAGCTGACGGATGTCCAACAAGTCTTCCTGAACGATCTTGAACCTGCGGCCATTGACGTTGCCCGCCACGAAGGTGCCGACGCCGCGGCGGGTCTCGATCAGGCCGTCCAGTTTCAGGCGCGCGATGGATTCGCGCACCACGTTGCGGCTGACCCCGAACTGGCCAGCCAGATCGTGCTCGGTGGGCAGCCGCTCGCCCTCCTTGAAATCACCCGAAAGAATCTTCTGGCGCAGTTGGCGGGCGATGGCGTCGGGCAGGTTGTCGGGCCGTTCGAAAGCGGTGAACATGGCGACCTCGCGGAGTGGAAGAGGCAGGTTTTATATCACCCCCTCTTCCTTCAGCGCGTCGATGTCGCCGGCCGACAGGCCCAGCATCTCGTAGACCGGGGCGTTGTGCTCGCCGCGCGACGGCGCATGCGCGTACTCGCCCGGATCCGAGCGGCTGAAGCGTATCGCCTGCCCCATGACCTGGATGTCGCCCAGTTCCGGATGCCGCAGCGAGGCCGCCATGCCCAGGTGCCGGACCTGCTCGTTCTCGAAGGTCTTGTCCATGGTCAGGATCGGGCCGCAGGGCACGCCTTCCCGGTTCATCAGGTCCACCCATTCCTGCGTGGGCCGTGTCCGGGTGCGCTCGGCGATGGCGGCATTGAGCGTCGGCCGGTTGCGCGCGCGCAGGGGCACGGTCGCATACCGCTCGTCCTGCAACAGCGCCTCGGCGCCGATCACCTTGCACAGGCGGGCGAAGATCTCGTTGCCCATCGCGGCGATGTTCATGTGGCCGTCCGCGGTCGGGAACACGCCGGTAGGGCTGCTGGTGGGATGGTCGTTGCCGCTCTGGCCGGGCACTTCCTTGTTCATCAGCCAGCGCATGGCCTGGAAATCCATCATCCACACCTGGGATTGCAACAAGGAGGTCTGGACCCACTGGCCCTGCCCGGACTGCTCGCGCTCCAGCAGCGCGATGAAGATCCCGATGGCGCAGAACAGGCCCGCGGTCAGGTCGGCGACAGGAATGCCGGCGCGCATCGGCCCTCGGCCCGGCTCGCCGGTTACGGACATGATGCCGCCTATACCCTGCGCGATCTGGTCCAGGCCCGGACGATCGGCGTAGGGGCCGTCCTGGCCGAAACCGGACACGCTGGCGTACACCAGGCGCGGATTGACCTGGCGCAGGCTTTCGTAATCGATGCCCAGCTTGAACTTCACGCTGGGGCGATAGTTCTCCACGACCACGTCGGCCTGCTTCACCAGCTCCAGGAAGAGGGCCTTGCCCTTGGGATGCTTCAGGTTGAGCGAAATGCTCTGCTTGTTGCGGTGCGTGTTCTGATAATCGGCGAACTGCGCCGATCCGCCGGGCTTGTCGTCGTCGGTGGCCGAGGGTTCCTCGATCTTGATGACGCGGGCCCCCCAATCCGCGAACTGCCGCACCGCCGCGGGGCCGGAGCGGACGCGGGTCAGGTCCAGCACCGTCAAGCGCGCCAACGGTTTCATCCGCCGTCTCCTTGTTCTTTCTTGCAGGCCGGTCCGTGGACGCCCTGTCATAGGTAGGTTGTTGGACATCCTACATAAAAGAATCCGGAAATACAAAAACTTTTTTACCCCCTGGGCTCAGGACAACGCGGCTACGCCGCCCGGCCTCCCGGCCAGGGCCGTCCGCAGGAACCGGTCCAGCGCATTGCCGAACGCCCGCCGGTCCGCTTGGCTGAACGCGGCCGGCCCGCCGGTCGCCACGCCGCTCGTCCGCAATTCCTCCAGCATGTCCCGCATGGCCAGGCGCTCGCCTATGGTCGCCTCGGTGTAGCGTTCGCCGCGCGGGTTCAGGACCGCCGCGCCTTTTTTCAGCACCTCGGCCGCCAGCGGAATGTCGCCCGTGATCACCAGATCGCCCGCCACCGCCTGCTCGGCGATATAGGCGTCGGCCACGTCGAAGCCGCGCGGCACCTGGACCGCGTTCACCCAGCGCGACGGCGGCGTGCGCAGCATCTGGTTGGCGACCAGCGTCACCTGGACGGCGCAGCGGTCGGCGGCGCGGAACAGGATGTCCTTGACGACCGCGGGGCAGGCGTCGGCGTCGACCCAGATGCGCAGGGGATTCATGATGGCGTTGATATCGAGGTTGTCCGGATTGCTCCGTAGAGCGTCTTACTTGCAGCAAAATGGGTGTAAATGGGTGGCATTTCCGGATTCTGTCGGAACGTATGAGCCGCGGGGCTTACTTCCCGATGCAGAACCGCGAAAAAATCACGCCCAGCAGGTCATCGCTGCTGAACTCCCCGGTAATCGACGTCAACGCCTCGTGCGCCAACCGTAATTCCTCAGCGAACAGGTCCAGCACCCGATCGCTTTGCGCCGCGTGCTCGGCCGCCAGTTCCAGGTGATTCGCCGCCGTCAGCAGCGCGTGGATATGCCGCTCGCGCGCCAGGTAGGGGGACTCCGCCGACGGGTTCCACCCGGCGATCGCCAGCAGCTCGCGCTTCAATCCGTCCAGCCCCAGCCCGGTTCTGGCCGACACGGGTAGCCGTTTGGCGCCCGCGGCCTGGGCCTGTCCGACCTGACCGCCTTCGACCAGGTCCATCTTGTTCACGACTTCCAGCACCGGAGTGCGGGGCGGCAGCCGCGAGGTGATGGCGGCGTCGAGTTCGGGGCCCGGGCGCGTGGCGTCGAGCAGGTGCACGATGACGTCGGCCTTGCCGATCTCGGCCCAGGTGCGTTCGATGCCGATGCGCTCGACGGTGTCCTCGGTGTCGCGCAGGCCGGCGGTGTCGACCACGTGCAGGGGCACGCCGTCGATGTCGATCTGCTGCACGACCTTGTCGCGCGTGGTGCCGGCGATGGGGGTGACGATGGCGGCGTCGAAGCCGGCCAGGGCATTGAGCAGGCTGGACTTGCCGACGTTGGGCTGGCCGGCCAGCACGACGTGCAGGCCTTCGCGCAGGATGGCACCCTGGCGGGCCTGCGACAGCAGCCGGGCCAGGTCGGCCTGGATGGCGGCCAGGGTCTCGCGCGCCTGGTATTTCTCCAGGAACTCGATCTCTTCCTCGGGGAAGTCCAGCGTGGCCTCGACCAGCATGCGCAGGTGCACGATGCGGTCGGCCAGGCCGTTGACCTCGGCCGAGAACACGCCCGTCATCGAGGCCGCCGCGCTGCGGGCGGCCGCTTCCGACGACGCGTCGATCAGGTCGGCCACGGCCTCGGCCTGGGCCAGGTCCATGCGGTCGTTCAGGAAGGCACGGCGGGTGAATTCGCCGGGCTCGGCCAGCCGCATGCCCATCTCCATGCCCGCCCGCAGGCAGCGCGCCAGCAGGCGCCGCAGCACCACCGGCCCGCCATGGCCCTGCAATTCCAGCACGTGTTCGCCGGTGTAGGAATGCGGCGCCGGGAAGGACAGCGCGATGCCTTCGTCGATGATCCCGCCGTCGGCATCGCGGAAAGGCAGGTAGTGCGCATGGCGCGGCACCAGCGCGCGGCCCAGCAGCGCCTGCATCAGCCCATCCAGCGGCTGGCGCGCCGACACGCGCACGACGCCGATCCCGCCGCGTCCGGCGGCGGTGGCGATGGCGGCAATCGGATCCTGGTCGGAAATCATGGGCGAAGTTCGGAAAAGGCGGCGAAACGCATCAGGGCAACCCGATCCTCGCACTGTAAAACAAAAGGCCGCTCCGGCTACCCGGAACGGCCCTACTGCCAGCCTCTCGACCCAGGGCACCGCGGATCCGGCTTTGCCGGTCCGCCAGTGCCGCCCCCTTGAGGGGGAGCGGCCAAAGGCCGCTTGGGGGTGGGCTTTCCTTCCGGTCCACTGATGCCGCCCTGGGGGAGCTTATCTAGTTGCCTGCTTGGTGATGAACCACTGCTGCGCGATCGACAGGCAGTTGTTCACCACCCAGTACAGCACCAGGCCCGCGGGGAAGAAGAACATCATGCCGCCGAACACCAGGGGCATGATCATCATGACCTTGGCCTGCACGGGATCGGGCGGCGTGGGGTTGAGCTTCATCTGCAGGAACATGGTGGCCATCATCAGGGCCGGCAGGATGAACCACGGGTCGGGCGAGGCCAAGTCATGCACCCACAGGATCCAGGGCGCGCTGCGCATTTCCACGCTGGCCAGCAGCACCCAGTACAGCGCGATGAACACCGGCACCTGGACGATCATCGGCAGGCAGCCGCCCACCGGGTTGATCTTCTCGGTGCGGTACAGCTCCATCATCGCCATGTTGAGCTTCTGGCGGTCGTCGCCGAACTTCTCTTTCAGCGCCTGCATGCGCGGGGCGACCTTCTTCATCCGCGCCATGGACTTGTAGCCGGCGGCCGACAGCGGGAAGAACACCGCCTTGATGATCACGGTCAGCGCGACGATGGTCCAGCCCCAGTTGCCCAGCAGCTTGTGCAGCCAGGTCATCAGCAGGAACAGCGGCTTGGCGATGATGGTCAGCCAGCCGTAGTCCACCACCAGGTCCAGGCCCTGGGCCACGGCGGCCATGGCGGACTGGTCCTGCGGGCCGATCCACAGCTTGGCGTCGACGGTGTTGCCGGTTCCGGGGGCCAGCGTGCCGACGGGCTCGATGGCGCGGACCGCGTACAGGTTGTTGCCGACCTTGGACATGTCGTAGGTGCGGGCCACGCCTTCGGGCGGCACCCAGGCCACGGCGAAGTAGTGCTGGATCATGCCCAGCCAGCCGTCGTTGGCCGACTTGTTGAACGAGGCCTTGCCCTTCTCGATGTCCGAGAAGGTGACCTTCTGGAACTTGTTCTCGGCGGTATAGATGGCCGGACCGGTGAAGGTGCTGTAGAAATGGCTTTCGCCGGGCGGCTTGTTGCCGTCGCGGGTCAGCTGGAAGTACAGCGAGGGCGAGACGGGCTCGGCGCCGACGTTGGCCAGGTTGTGGCGCACGTCGATGGCGTACTGGCCCTTGTGCAGCGTATAGGTCTTGATCAGCTTGACGCCGCCGCTCTCGGCCTCGAACGAGATCTCCAGCTTGTCGCCGGCTAGTTCGCGCGCGGGGGTGGTGACGTGGAAGGGCGTGCGGTGCGTGGGGAACGACGCGCCGTTGGCCGCGCCGACCACGCCGCTCTGCGCCAGGTAGACGCGCTGCGCGGAGTCGTCCAGCAGCACGGTGGGATGCTCGCGGTCTTCGATGTCGGCGTGCTTGAGCAGTTCAGCCTTGACGATCTGCGCGCCCACGGTGTCGAAGGTCAGGCGCAGCACGTCGGTCGTGACGACGATCTTTTCGGCGGGCGCGGCCTGCTGGGCCTGGGGCGCGCTACCGGGAACGGCGTCGGTGCCTGCCGCGGGCGTGGCCGCCGGCGTCGCGGACGGCACGCCGGCCTGGTCGGGCTGGGCCTGCGGTGCCTGGGCGGGCGCCGTCTTGGCGGGGGTGGAGCCGAACATCGAGGGATGTCCGTTGTACTTCTGCCAGCCATCCCACAGGAAAAGCAGGGATAGCGAGAAGATCATCCAGAGGATGGTGCGTTGCATGTCCATGGACGGATAGTTCCAATCGTCGTCGCGGCAAAGTCCGCTAGTGTAGCTGAGGTCCCCCCCTACGCGCTGACGCGCGCCCCGAATGGTGGGCCCCCCAAGCCGCTACGCGGCAGCCCCCCAAGGGGGCCGGGACCCGCCTTGGGGCGGCCCGGCGCCGGGTCCCGTGGGGGGCGATGCGGGTGGACCGGCAAAGCCGGATCCACCGCATCCTGGGTCTGTTTTGTTTCTTCCTACCGGTTTCCTCTTATCCAAAACGCCAGTCGTCGCCAGCCTGGTCTTACCCCAGGGCACAGCGGATCCGGCTTTGCCGGTCCGCCAGTGCCGCCCCCTGGGGGGCGCGCGTCAGCGCGTAGGGGGGGGACCATGTCCAGGCCTCCTTGGGCGTAGGGGTGGCAGCGGCAGATGCGGCGCAGGCCTAAATAGGTGCCGTGGACGGGGCCGTGGCGGTCGATGGCTTCGATGGTGTAGGCGGAGCAGGTGGGGGTGAAGCGGCAGGACTGGCCGATCCAGGGGCTCAGGAAATACCGGTAGAAACGGATGGGCCATATCAGCAGGCGACGCGGGAGCGTCGAGCCGGTTGGCAGCGCGTTGCTATGGGTTTCCGTCACGATGGGCCCCTGTTGCGGGAAAAGCCCGCTTCGGCCGTCCGGTCTAGCCGGGGCGGTTCGCCTTCGTTGCCCGGGCCAGGTGGGCGTCGATTTCCTGCCTGGCCTGGCGCTTGAGTTCGGTCAGCGAGCACGAAGGGATGCGGGCGTGCAATCTGAAGACATAATCGCCGGCCGGCAGTTCCGCGCGCCGCAGCCGGAAGGCCTCGCGCGCGACGCGTTTGAGGGCGGCGCGGCTGACCGACAGGGGGGCGTAGCGCTTGCCCACCACCAGGCCCAGCCGGGGCTGGGCGGACGGCGCCATGCTCAAAACAAAAAGCGCCCCTCTTGCAAGGCGGCGCCCTTTCAGCGCAGGGGCGAATTCCGCCGGACTGCGCAACCGCGCGGTGCCGGGAAACGACGCGCGCGGAGTCAATGCTGTAACGCTGCGTGGCCGGCCTGTACGACGGCCGGCGCTGCCGTCAGACGGCCAGGCGCTTGCGGCCCTTGGCGCGGCGGGCGTTGATGACGGCGCGGCCGCCACGAGTCTTCATGCGCACGCGGAAACCGTGGGTACGCTTGCGACGGGTGACGGAAGGTTGGTAAGTACGTTTCATGACAGTTCCTGAGTTCCGGTATGGGTATGAAAGCCGCCCCGGAAGCTTGCGCAGTCCCGGCCTGCGCGCGGCCCGGCGAAGCTTAAAGAGTTAAGCGCGCGCAAAGGCCCAGCATGCATCCTTGGAAAGACTGCCAACCCAGGGTCTTGGATTCAGCCCGAATCTCTTCGTGAAATTCGGAAAGCCCTCCATGGTGTCAAATAAATTCAATGTTGTCAATCAGTTAGGCGCGGCGCCGCCGGGATCGGACGGGTCCGCCTGTGGATAACTTCCGCCCGGAGGAGTAGAATCGGAGGTTTCGGGATCGGCCACTAGAACATCCTTCGCGCCCCCTGTCCTGCGTGGGCGCACCGGTCCTATTAGCGAGATTCATGGAAGATTTTTGGCAAACCTGCGCCCAGACGCTAGAGCAGGAACTCACTCCTCAGCAGTACAGCGCCTGGATACGTCCCCTTGTCCCGCTCGCCTTCGATGAAGCCGAGGCGGTGCTGCGGGTCGCGGCGCCCAATCGTTTCAAGCTCGACTGGGTGCGCAGCAATTTTTCCGGCCGTATCGAATCTCTGGCGGCGCAGTGGTTCCAGCGTCCCGTGCAAGTCAAGTTCGAACTGGATGCCCCCCGCATGGTGGCCCCGCTGCGCCCGCCGGCGCCCAGCCCCGCCCCCATGGCCGCCAACGGGAACGGCCACGCCGGCAACGGCCATGCCGCGCCGCGTCCGGCTTCCCAGGTTCCGCTGGGTTTTCCCGGCGACCCGGTCGCCGCGGTCAATTCCGCCGCCGCCCGGGCGGCCCAGCGGGCGGTCGAATCGCCCCGTCCCGCGCAGCGCGCCGCGCCGGCCAAGGCCGAGGCCAGCGAAGCCACGGGCATCTACGAACGGTCGCGCCTGAACGTCGAGCTCACCTTCGAGAACTTCGTTACCGGCAAGGCCAACCAGCTGGCCCGCGCCGCCGCGCTGCAGGTGGCCGAAAACCCCGGCACCTCGTACAACCCGCTGTTCCTGTATGGCGGCGTGGGGCTGGGCAAGACCCACCTCATTCATGCCATCGGCAATTCCATGATGGCCGAGAACGCCGCCGCGCGGGTCCGCTACATCCATGCCGAGCAGTTCGTGTCCGACGTGGTCAAGTCCTACCAGCGCAAGGCCTTCGACGATTTCAAGCGCTACTACCATTCGCTGGACCTGCTGCTGATCGACGACATCCAGTTTTTCTCGGGCAAGAACCGCACGCAGGAAGAATTCTTCTACGCCTTCGAGGCCCTGGTGGCGCTGCGCAAGCAGATCATCATCACCAGCGACACCTATCCGAAGGAATTGTCCGGCATCGACGACCGGCTCATCTCGCGCTTCGATTCGGGCCTGACCTGCGCCATCGAGCCGCCCGAGCTGGAAATGCGGGTCGCGATCCTGCTGAAGAAGGCGGAAACCGAGGGCGTGCACCTGCCCGAGGAAGTGGCCTTCTTCATCGCCAAGCATCTGCGCAGCAACGTGCGCGAGCTGGAAGGCGCGCTGCGCAAGGTCCTGGCCTACGCCAAGTTCCACGGCCGCGCCATTACCGTGGACGTCTGCAAGGACGCCCTGAAGGACCTGCTGTCCGTGTCCAACGGCCAGATCACCGTCGAGAACATCCAGAAGACGGTGGCGGACTTCTACAAGATCAAGGTCGCCGACATGTATTCCAAGCGGCGGCCCGCCAACATCGCCCTGCCGCGGCAGATCGCCATGTACCTGGCGAAGGAACTCACCCAGAAAAGCTTGCCCGAGATCGGCGAACTGTTCGGGGGCCGCGACCACACCACGGTGCTGCACGCGGTACGCAAGATATCGGAATCCCGGGCCAAGCAGGCGGAGCTGAACCATTCGCTGCACGTGCTCGAGCAAACCCTGAAAGGATGACGAACCGCGACGAACCCTATCCGGGACCCTGTGAGTTTGACTGTGGAAAAACCGTGGAGCATGTCTGGACAACCCGACGCCGCTTTTTTCGATCGAAAGTTGTTCATGGTTGTGCGCTATCCTCCAGGCCAGTTCCCCACTCGCTAAAAACTGGACAAGTTCTTGATTTATAATAGTTTTTTGAAGAAATTCCAGTTGTTCACAGGGTCCTATTAACTACCAACCCAAAGAAGGATTGGATATGCAATTGGTCAAAGCCTCACGCGATGCATTGCTGAAGCCGCTCGCGACCGTTTCAGGCATCGTGGAACGGCGGCACACCCTGCCCATCCTGGCCAACATCCTGTTGCGCAAGGAAGGCAGCCGCGTGTCGTTCGTGTCCACCGACATCGAGGTTCAGATCACCACCCATGCCGATTTCGGCGTGGGTGATGCGTCTGAGTCCACCACGGTGGCAGCCCGCAAGCTGCTCGACATCCTGCGCGCCCTTCCCGATACCGGCGACGTGTCCCTTTCGCTGGCCAACAAGAAGCTGTCGGTCCAGTCCGGCAAGAGCCGCTTCGCGCTGCAGACCCTGGCGGCCGAGGAATTTCCCACCGTGGCCCAGCCGGCCTCGTGGAACGCCTCGCTGACCATGACGCAGAAGTCGTTCAAGCACCTGATGAACATGGTGCACTTCGCGATGGCGCAGCAGGACATCCGCTACTACCTGAACGGCATGCTGTTGGTCCTGGACGGCAACAACGTGCGCTGCGTCGCCACCGACGGCCACCGCCTGGCCTATTGCGCGGTTGCCATCGATGCCGATGCGCCCAAGCAGGAAGTGATCGTGCCGCGCAAGACGGTGCTGGAACTGCTGCGCCTGCTGGACGACAGCGAGGAGCCCATCGAGATCTCGGTGGCGGCCAACCAGATCCGTTTCCGCTTCGGCGACGTCGAGCTGATCTCCAAGCTGGTCGAGGGCAAATTCCCCGACTACCAGCGCGTGATCCCGAACGGCTACACCAAGCATTTCCCGATCGCCCGCGAAGCCCTGCAGCGCAGCCTGCAGCGCGCCGCCATCCTGACCACCGACAAGTTCAAGGGCGTACGGATGCAGATGGCCGATCATGTGCTGAAGATTTCCGCCAGCAACGCGGAACAGGAAGAAGCCCAGGAAGAACTCGAGATCGACTTCGGCTTCGAGCCCCTGGACATCGGTTTCAACGTCAGCTACCTGCTGGACGTGCTGGGCAACCTGAAGGCCGAGACGGTGCAGTGGAGCGTGGGCGACGCCAACTCCTCGGCGCTGATCACCTTGCCCGACGACACGGACTTCAAGTATGTCGTGATGCCTATGCGGATATAGGCCCCCCTACGCGCTCACGCGCGCCCCCAGGGGCGATGCGGGTGGACCGGCGGAGCCGGATCCACCGCATCCCGGGTCTGGGGGGAAGGGGCTTGGTTTGTTGCGCCGGTGCTGGTGCCGGCGCTGCCCCGGATGGGGTGGATTGTTCTTTTTTAGTTTTTTCCTGCAGGGCGGAAGTCGTGCCCGCGCAGTGTGGATGGTTGCATACTCATGACCGAACAGAATACCGCGCCCGATACGGGCGAGATCGATAGCACTCTTGCTGGCAATGCGATGGCCGCGAGCCCGGCGTCCGGTTCGTCGGACAGCTACGGCGCCGACTCCATCAAGATGCTGAAGGGGCTGGAGGCCGTGCGCAAGCGGCCGGGCATGTACATCGGCGATACGTCCGATGGGACAGGCCTGCACCACATGGTGTTCGAGGTCGTGGACAACGCCATCGACGAAGCGCTGGCCGGCTATTGCGACGAGATCATCGTCACGATCCATGCCGACAACTCCATCTCGGTGTCCGACAACGGCCGGGGCATTCCGACCGCCGTGCACAAGGACGACGAATTCCAGCGCAGCGCCGCGGAAATCGTCATGACCGAGCTGCACGCGGGCGGCAAGTTCGACCAGAACTCGTACAAGGTCTCGGGCGGCCTGCACGGCGTGGGCGTGTCCTGCGTGAACGCGCTGTCCGAATGGCTCCGTCTCAGCATCCGGCGCAACGGCGAGCTGCACCAGATGGAGTTCCGCCGCGGCGAACGCGTCGAACCGCTGAAAGTCACCGGCAAGACCGACAAGCGCGGCACCCGGGTGCAGTACCTGGCGGACTCGCAGATCTTCGCCAACATCGAATACCACTACGAGATCCTGTCCAAGCGGTTGCGCGAGCTCTCGTTCCTGAACAACGGCGTGCGCATCAAGCTGGTGGACGAGCGCCAGGGCAAGGAAGAGGACTTCGCCTTCAGCGGCGGCGTCAAGGGCTTCGTCGAGTACATCAACCGCGCCAAGACCGTGCTGCATCCCAACGTCTTCGCGGTGGCCACCGAGTCGTCGGCCGGGGGTGTGCCGGTGGGCGTGGAAGTGGCCATGCAGTGGAACGACAGCTACACCGAAAGCGTGCTGTGCTTCACCAACAACATCCCGCAGCGCGACGGCGGCACGCACCTGACCGGCCTGCGCGCGGCGATGACCCGCATCATCAACAAGTACATCGACGAAAACGAACTGGCCAAGAAGGCCAAGGTCGAGACCACCGGCGACGACATGCGCGAGGGCCTGACCTGCGTGCTGTCGGTGAAGGTGCCCGAGCCCAAGTTCAGCAGCCAGACCAAGGACAAGCTGGTCTCCAGCGAAGTGCGCCCCTCGGTCGAGGACGCCGTGGCGCGCAGCCTGGAAAGCTGGCTGCTCGAGAACCCCATCGACGCCAAGGCCCTGTGCGGCAAGATCGTCGAGGCCGCCCGCGCCCGCGAGGCCGCGCGCAAGGCGCGCGAGATGACGCGCCGCAAGGGCGTGCTGGAAGGCGCGGGGCTGCCCGGCAAGCTGGCCGACTGCCAGGAAAAGGATCCGTCCAAGTCCGAGATCTACATCGTCGAGGGCGATTCCGCCGGCGGCTCGGCCAAGCAGGGCCGCGACCGCAAGTTCCAGGCCATCTTGCCGCTGCGCGGCAAGGTGCTGAACGTCGAGAAGGCACGTTTCGACAAGCTGATCAGCAGCGAGCAGATCACCACGCTGATCACCGCGCTGGGCACCAGCATCGGTCCCGACTTCAACATCGACAAGCTGCGCTACCACCGCATCATCATCATGACCGACGCGGACGTGGACGGCGCGCACATCCGCACGCTGCTGCTGACGCTGTTCTACCGCCAGATGCCGCAGCTGATCGAGCACGGTTACGTCTACATCGCCCAGCCGCCGCTGTACAAGGTCAAGGTCGGCCGCGACGAACGCTACCTGAAGGACGACGCCGAAGAAGCCGCCTTCATGCTGGAGCTGTCGCTCAAGGATGCCCGCCTGATCCCGTCGGCCGACGCCCAGCCCATCACCGGCGACGCGTTGAAGGAACTGGCGCGTCAGTACAACCTGGCCGATGCCGTGATCGAGCGCCTGTCGCGCTTCGTGGACCTTGCCACGCTGTCGGCCATCGTGCGCGGCTTCGAGGCGGACCTGTCTTCCGTGGACCAGGCCGAGCTGTCGCGCCAGCGCCTGCAGGCCGAGCTGGAAGACCCGTCCATGCCCGGCGTGGTGCAGGTCAAGGTTTCCGTAGACGAGGAAACCCAGCAGTCCAAGCTGGAGATCCATCGCAACCACCATGGCAACATCCGCGTCAGCGTGATCGACCCGCATTTCGTCGAAGGCCCGGACTACAGCGTGCTGCGCAACGCCGCCCAGACCTTCCAGGGCCTGATCGGCCCGGGCGCGAAGATCGAGCGCGGCGAAGGCGACAAGCGCAAGGAACTGCCGGTGGCCGACTTCCGCGAAGCCATGCAATGGATGCGCGCCGAAGCCGAGCGCTCGCTATCCAAGCAGCGCTACAAGGGCCTGGGCGAGATGAACCCCGGACAGCTGTGGGAGACCACCATGGATCCCACCGTGCGCCGCCTGCTGCGGGTGCAGATCGAGGACGCGATTTCGGCGGACGAGATCTTCACGACGCTGATGGGCGACCACGTCGAGCCGCGCCGCGCGTTCATCGAGACACATG
This sequence comes from Pigmentiphaga sp. YJ18, assembly GCF_038066655.1. Taxonomy (NCBI): domain Bacteria; kingdom Pseudomonadati; phylum Pseudomonadota; class Betaproteobacteria; order Burkholderiales; family Alcaligenaceae; genus Pigmentiphaga; species Pigmentiphaga sp. YJ18. The sequence goes on from NZ_JBBUKU010000001.1 coordinate 1,021,769, forward strand.
CGCTGATGGCGGGGAACATTGACGTTTGAGGCTGGTCGGACCGCTTGAAGGACCCGGGTCATGAGTGAGTCTCTTCCGCGCGCCGAGCTAGTTCTTTACGCCACGGAGGATGGTTCTGCTCGGTTCTTCCTGCGTGCTGAGGGCGGCAGCGTCTGGCTCAGCCAAGCTGAACTGGCAGATCTTTTCCAGACGTCTGTTCCAAACATCAATATTCACATCAGGAACGTCCTGGATGAAGGTGAGTTAGCCGAAGTTCGAACTGTTAAAGATGACTTAATAGTTCAAACCGAAGGTGCGCGACAGGTTCGTCGCATCGTCAAGCTCTACAACCTGGACATGATCCTGGCCATTGGCTACCGCGTGAAGTCACCGCGCGGCACCCAGTTCCGACAGTGGGCCACTACACACCTCAAGGAATATCTGATCAAGGGCTTCGTCATGGACGACGAGCGCCTGAAAGGTGGGGATCGCTGGGACTATTTCGACGAGCTGTTGCAGCGCATCCGCGACATACGGTCGTCGGAAAAGCGCTTCTATCAAAAGGTACGTGATCTGTTCGCGCTCTCGATGGACTACGCCGACGATGGACAGGCTACCGGCCTTTTTTTCGCCGAGGTGCAGAACAAGATGTTCTTTGCCGTGACAGGCCATACTGCGGCTGAACTGGTCGTACTGCGTGCCGACCCAACTCAGTCCAATATGGCCCTTACGTCCTGGAAGGGCGGGCGTGTCCGTAAGGGTGACGTGACGGTGGCCAAGAATTACCTGAATGCCGACGAATTGGACCGACTCAACCGCATCGTCAGCATGTTCCTGGACTTCGCCGAACTGCGCGTGATGCAGCGCAAGGATCTTCGTATGGCGGACTGGCGGGCCTATGTGGATAGCTTCATGGCCTTTAACGAGCAAGCCGTACTGCAAGGCCCAGGCCGTATGAGCCATCAGACTATGGCGGCCATCGTGCACGAGCGCTATGAAGTTTTCGACGCGGCGCGGCGTTTGGCCGAGGCGCTGGAGGCGGATCGCGCAGACATGCACGAACTGGAGCAAGTGGAGAAGCAAATCAGCCGCCGTCGCCGCAATGTTCCGGGAAAAAAGGACGGTGCCTGATAGAGGCAACGCAAGACGGCTGCTGACCTGCATTCTTCAGTGATGGGTGCCAAGGCTATCTTGATCTATGCAGATTCAAATCGGTCTCGTCCAACACGAACTCTTCATAGAGGCCGAGCTTCTTGAGAATCGCCGGCAAGACCTGGTGGATTATGCGCATGCCGACCAGGAGTTCATTCATATAGATATCTGGGTGGAGTCGAGATTTGTTGATGCCGAAACTTGCGGCTTCTGCCTCGTGTCCTAGCGAATCATGCGAGTCGTGGACAAGGTCCAACAACTCCGCCTGGAGAGGCAAGCCTGCTTGAAATGCCTTTTCCTTAACGAACGTCAGCGCGTCTTCGTAGTCTTTATTGATCTTTCGTTTGAAGCTTAGGAAGTTCGCTGCCATTGATGGCGGGTTTTCCAGCTTGGATGCGGCAAGCGCCAAAAACTCTGGTTCGATATTGCACGCCGGGACGTCAAAGAGATCGAGTTCGTCGATAAGATCTGATACGTATGCAGCATAAAAGCCATACACATCGGTATACGCCCTGTATATGGCATAGATCAACGAAACGTAGGGGTGTTCAAGCAACTCCTCGATCCGTTCGTGCAAAGCTTCTTCATCGCCGTTCGTGTCATCGTCATAGTCGAAATCCAGCTCAGTAGGAAAGGGGCTGGGAATATCGACTCCCATTTCCTCGAGCACACTGAAGGTGTGCCAATAGAGTATGTCTGCTTCCTCACCTTCTTCCAAGCGGTAGGTGTGATAGCCCGTCTCGGCATTTTCTGCAGCTCTATCGGCCAGGTAACGAAGTAGGCGTTCCCACTTTTTGGCATCGTCCAATGATCCCGCCATGGCGACGAAGTCTGGTATGCGGTCGCCTATACCCGCAAGCCCCTTCAGCTTGGTTGCCATGTCGCTGGAGATATATTCTTTTGCGAAGGCAAGAGAACTCGTATCTCCCGCGGCTCTATCAACATCCCCAGATGGGCACGTACAAATAGCTCGAGTGGCATAAAAAGCCACGAGCTACACCTTACTCAAGAGTGTTCTAGGTGGACTTCATGTATCCCTGCCAAATGTTGCGCAGGGAGCAGGCTCGGTTCGTCTTGGGTCCAACGCCAACTTGAGGCTAGGCACCGGACAAAAATCTAAGAGAGATATGCGGTGTTCCACCGGAAAGTCCATCAATCGTGACTGATGTTCTCATCTGTAGTACCTCCGGTTCTCACCCTTCATGCCATCGGGGCTGAGCCGAAACCCGGCGCCCGCGCGCCGTCCATGCCGCGCAGCAATTCCTCCAGCGTGGCGCGCGCCGCCTCCCCCGCCGGGCTCAAGGGCCGCGCGGTGCTCCATACGATGCTGATGCCGCGCTGGATGGCCGGTTCCGCAATGGGGATGAAGGCGATGCCGTCCACCACGGCCGGCGCCGGCCCGATGCGGGGCCGGATCGTATAAAGCTCGCCCTGCCGCATCAGCGCGGTAATCAAGGGGCTGGAACTGGCGTTCAGCACGGGGCGCACCTCGCGGCCCAGGCTGGCCGCGGCGCTGTCGACCAGCCGCCGCAGCCGGTTCGGCGGGATGGACAGGGCCAGCGGATAGGACAAGGCATCCCCCAGCGGCATGGACGCCGGCAGCACCGGGAACGCGTCCGCGGGACCGCAGAAGCAGAACACTTGCTTTCCGCACTCGACCGCATGCAGGCTGTTGTCCGAGCTGCCTTCGGGCAGCACGCCTATGTCGGCCTCGTTGCCCGCCATCCATTTGGTGATGGCATGGCTGTCCCCTTCCAATAGCGTCAACCGCACCCGCGGGTGGCGGTCGCGCATGGCGCCGAACAGGACGGGGCCGAGCTGGTCGGCCAGTGATGTCGGAATGGCCACGATCAGGTCGCCGGCCGGTTCCGTGGCGACGCGCGCCATGGCGGCTTCGGCCTCGGCCACGTCGCGGAAGATGCGCCGCGCATGGGCGATGAGCTGTTCGCCCGCGTTGGTGGGCTGCACGCCGCTGGACGAGCGTTCCAGCAGCGGCGTGCCCAGCGATTCCTCCAGCAGCCGGATCTGCCGGCCCACGGCGGGCTGCGCGCGCAGCAGGCGGGCGGCCGCGCGATTGATGCTGCCTTCTTCCACCACCACCAGGAACGCGCGCAGATGATCGAGATTGAGTGCCACGCAGCGTCTCCAGGCCCGGCCGCTATCTATTTTTTTGAGAAAAGTTCTAAAGGAATTGTACTTCCGCGCCCTTGACACGCTGAGTAGACTGCCCGGCAACCCGAGGCATGTCAGGCCGCGGAGGGAGGAGGAGATGACTCAACATACCGATCCGGGCCGGCGCCGCGTCCTGGCCATGGCCGCCCGATCCGCCGCGGTGGCCGGGCTGGTGCCGGCCTGCGCGCTGGCGCAGTCCTATCCCTCGCGTCCGGTGCGCCTGCTGGTGCCGGTCAGCGCGGGCGGCGGCACGGACATGATCGCGCGCGTCGTGGCGGACCAGTTGTCGCGGGGCATGAAGCAGCCGTGGGTGGTCGAGAACCAGGGCGGGGCGGGCGGGCAGATCGCCAGCCAGGCCACGGCGCGGGCCGAGCCCGACGGCTACAACTTGATGATCGGCTACGTCAGCACTCACGGCACGCTGCCGGCGCTGCGCAAGGTGCCCTATGACCCGATCCGCGATTTCACGCACATCGCGATGATAGGCGGCGCGCCCAACGTGCTGGTCGCCCAGCCCTCGGGACCCGCCAGCTTCGAGGATTTCCTGGCCGAGGTGCGGGCGCACCCGGGCAAGGCGAGCTATGCCTCGGCCGGCGTGGGCACGATCACCCATCTGGTGTTCGAGGGGCTGAAACTGGCCACGAACACGTCCGTCCTGCACGTGCCCTATCGCGGCATCGCGCCGGGCATCAACGACATGGTGGCGGGCCAGGTGCAATATGCGATGCCGGGCCTGGCGGGCGTGCTGCCCTACATCCGCGCGGGCAAGCTGCGCGCGCTGGCGGTGACCGGACCGGACCGCCATCCGCTCTTGCCCGAGGTGCGCACGCTGAAGGAAATCGGCATTCCCCATTTCGAGGCCGTGCAGTGGGTGGGCATCATGGGACCGGCTCATCTGCCGCCGGCCGTGGTGCGGGACCTGTCGGCCGCCGTGGCCCAGGTGCTGGGCCGCAAGGAAACCGCGGACAAGCTCGCCGGCGAGGGCATACGCGTCATGCCCATGTCGCAGCAGGATTTCTCCGCCTACGTCGTCGCCGACCTGACCCGGTGGCGCACGATCGTCAAGGAACGCGGGTTGCAGGAGACATGAGATGAAGCAGGGATCCCGCCGTATCGCCATCGTCGTCATGTCCGACGAACATTCGGGGGCCGCGCTGTCGTGCGCGGGCCATCCGTGGATCCGCACGCCGCACCTGGACCGCTTCGCGGCCGCCAACACCCGGTTCGCGTCGGCCTATACTAATTCCCCCATCTGCATCCCCGCGCGCGCCTCGTTCACCACGGGCCGCTACACCCACGAGACGCGCAACTGGGACAACGCCCTGCCCTACACCGGCCAGCAGCCGGGCTGGACCCACAGATTGCGCGATGCCGGCGTGGACGTGACGTCCATCGGCAAACTGCACTTTCGCAACGAGACCGACGACACCGGCTTCACCCGCCAGATCCTGCCCATGCACGTGGTGAACGGCGTGGGGGACCTGCTGGGCGCGGTGCGCGATCCGCTGCCGGTGCGGCACAAGACGCGCGCGCTGGCCGAGGAGATCGGCATCGGCGAAAGCAGCTATACCCGCTACGACCGGGCCATCGCGCAGGCATCGACGCAATGGATACGCGAGCATGCGCGGGATGACGGCTGGGTCCTGTTCGCTTCGTTCGTGGCGCCCCATTTCCCGCTGATCGCCCCGGAAGCGTTCGCCTCGGCCTACCGGCTGGACGACATCCCGCTGCCCAAGCTTTCGCGTGCGGCCGACCGGGTGGACCATCCCTGGATCGCCGCGCTGCGGACCTGCTTTCCGCACGACAGCTTCTTCGACGACGAGCTGCGGCGCCGCGCCCTGCTGAGCTACGGCGGGCTGTGCTCGTTCATGGACTGGCACTTCGCGCAGATCTGCCAGGCCATCGAGGAATCGGGGCTGGCCGACGAGGCGCTGATCATCTACACCAGCGACCATGGCGACAACATGGGCGCGCGGGCCCTGTGGGGCAAGTCCACGCTGTACGAGGAAGCGGCGCGGGTGCCCATGCTGCTGCGGGCGCCGGGCCGCTCGACGCGCAACATCGTCGGCACGCACGTGTCGCTGGTGGACGTGGGCGCCACGCTGCTGGCCTGGATGGGCGTGGAGGCGCCCGCCGACCTGCCGGGCCGGTCCCTGGTCGACCTGGCGCGGGCGCCGGACGATCCGGCGCGCCCGGTGTTCTCGGAATACCATGCGGCGGGCGCGGCCACCGGCGCCTACATGCTGCGGCAGGACCGGTGGAAGCTGATCCATTACGTGGACATGGCACCCCAGTTGTTCGACCTGGTCGCGGATCCCGAGGAGCGGATCGATCTCGTCCCGGGCGGGCGGCATGCGCATGTGGTGGACGAACTGACCGCGGCGCTGCGGCGGATCGTCGATCCCGAGGCGCAGGATCGCATCGCCAAGGCCGACCAGCATGCGTTGATCGAAGCCCACGGCGGCCGCGAAGCGGTGGTGCGGCGCGGAGGATTCGGTGCCACGCCGGCGCCGGGCGTGGACGCGAAGTTCGCCTGAAGACAGGGTCGCCCTTCCGGACAGTCCATCCAGCAAGGCGGGGTTTATCCGGCGCCTGGCTTGCCTTATGCTGGCGTTACCCCAATCGAGGCCCCCATGCGCACCCTGATCCTCATCGCCGTCGGACTGATCCTGGCCATCGCGCTGCTGCGTCTGGCCCCCTTGCCGCATCGCACCCGGACCGCGAGCCTCTTCACGCTGGCCTGGCTGGGCGTATCGGCCTGGAACCTGCGTACCGGCTTGTCCCACGGCTATACCCTGGCCGAAGAACTGCCCATCCACGTGGCGCTGTTCGGCATCCCGGCGCTGGCGGCCTGGGGGCTGTGGTGGTGGGCGCGCCGCGGGTAAGGCGCGAGCGCTAGCGGCGCCCCTTGCCCGCCTGGTCGTACTTGCGCCAGTAGGCGAACTCTTCCTCGTGGACCTCGAGGTCGATCTCCGACAGGCGTACCTGCAACCGCTCCTGCACGTCCGCGACCGCCTGGTTGTAGATCGCGGGCCCGATCTCTTCGACGAAGAAGGCGAGCAGCCCGCCGGCGGCGACGTTGCCGATGGGCTCCTCCATGTTCTGGTCGAAGTAGCGCTGGATCGAGGCGATGGCAGTGGTCCGGACTTGCTTGTCGAGTTCGATGGTCATGTCGGCTTTCTGGCGAGGGATGCCGGGCCGTTCAATTTATCACCTCCTCCACCCGGTTCACCAACTTCCCGATCTTCTCGATCTCGCATTCGATCATGTCGCCGTCCTTGAGCCACTGGCGCGGGTTCATCGCATAGCCGACGCCCGAGGGCGTGCCGGTGGCGATCACGTCGCCCGGTTCCAGCGTCAGCCCCGAGGACAGCGACGCGATGCTGCGCGGGATGGAGAAGATCATCGCACCGGTGCTGGCGTCCTGGCGCTGCTCGCCGTTGACCTTGAGCGAGATGCGCAGCGCGTGGGGATCGCCGACGGCTTCGGGCGAGACGATCCAGGGGCCGAAGGGGCAGCTGCCGTCGATGGCCTTGCCCTTGAACCACTGGTCGTGGCGCTTCTGCAGGTCGCGGGCGCTGATGTCGTTGAGGATGGTGTAGCCGAAGATGTGGTCGGGGGCGTCGGCTTCGGCGATGTCGCGGCCGCCCTGGCCGATCACGACGGCGAGTTCGACCTCGTAGTCCAGGCGGCGGGTGACGCGCTGGTCGTAGCGGATGGCGCCTTCGTGCGGGACGATGGCGGTCCAGGGCTTGGTGAAGAACTGCGGATGCTCGGGCACGTCGGTATCGAGATTGCGCGAGGCGTTATCTTCCTGGATGTGCTCCCTATAATTGCGGCCCAGGCAGAAGATGTTCTTGGGCGGACGCGGAATGGGCGCCAGCAGGCGGTAGCTGCCGGGCGAAACCGGGTGGGCGTCGGCGACGGCGGCGATGTCGCGGCACCAGGCCCAGGTGGCGGCGCCGCCGGCGGCCAGGTCGATCATGGTCAGGCGGCCGGTCTCGGGCCACGGGAAGGGCAGCGTGGCGCGCGGGGCGGCCTGGGCGAAGGCCTGGAGGTCGCAGATGCGGCCGTCGTCCAGGAAGAGTGCGGGCAGCGGGCGGCCGCCGAGTTCAATGGTGGCGAGTTTCATGGTTCGTTCCTGGCTGAAAGAATGCGGGTAGGCGCAACGATGGAGGCAAGGACATGGCGCCCAAGGTCAAGTCGGCCCAACGGGCCATAGAGATTCTGGAGTTCTTCGCGCGGCGCAAGGCGCCCGCGACACTGAGCGAGATCGCGGCGGCGCTGGACTATCCGGCCTCGAGCACCCTGGCCCTGCTGCGCACGCTGAGCGAGATGGGCTATCTCGATCACTCGTCCAGCGAGCGGACCTTCGTGCCGACGGTGAAGGCGGCGCTGCTGGGCATCTGGGTCAACGATGCGCTGATGGCCGACGGTACGATCGCCCGCCTGATGTACCAGATGCGCGAGGAAACCGGCGGCACGCCCACGCTGGGCATACAGAGCGGCCACCACGTGCAGTACATCCACGTGGTGCGCGGCCCGGATGCCCTGCACCGGCGCGACGTGGCGCCGGGCACGCTGCGGCCGCTGCTGCGGTCGGCCATGGGCACCGTGCTGCTGTCGCTCAAGCCGCCTTCCGAGCTGTGGGCGCTGGTCAACCAGATCAACGCGCACGAACCGCCGGAGCACCGGGTGTCGATGGCGGAACTGGGCAAGCGCATCCAGCAGTACCGCGAAAGCGGCTATGCCTACAGCGAAGGCGTGTCGACGCCGGGGGCCGGCATCATCACGACGCTGCTGGCCGCGCCGGCCCACCAGCCGCCAATGGCCCTGGGCATAGGCGCGAGCCTCGTGGCGCTGCGCGCCAAGAAGCTCGATTTCCTGAAGGCGCTGCAGCGGGTGGTGGAGCTTCATCGCAAGCATATGGAGGCCTTGCCGGACAAGTTCGGACACTGAGCAGAGCGCGCGTGCCGCACCGGTCCGGCCGTTTTCATTGCGCGACCAGCCCGGCTTTGTCGGCAACCGTGCGCAGCGTCGCGATTTCCTTCACGTTGAAGGCGCGCATCTGCTCGGGATCGCGCTTGAGCAGTTCGGAGCCGCCCTTTTCCGCGAACTCCTGCACCGGCCTGGAATCAAGCACCTCCTTCATGGTGTCGGCCAGGCGCCGCGTGATCGCGTCGCTGACTTCCGTGCGCGCCATCAACGCCGACCAGCCATAGATGGCGTAGTCGGGATAGCCGCTTTCGCGGATGGTGGGCACGTCCGGGAACTCGACGTGGCGTTTTTCGCCGGTGACCGCGAGGATGCGCAGCTTGGCGGCCTTGGCCGAGGGCGCCAGCGAGGCCACGCCGTCCATCGCCACGTCGATCTGCCCGCCGATCAGGTCGGTGTTCATCTGGCTGGTCGACTTGTACGAGATGGGCGTGAAGCGGATGCCGGCGATGCTGGAGAACCATTCGGTGGCCAGGCGGTAGCCCCAGGCGAAATTGCCGAAGTTCAGCTTCTCGGGTTGTGCCTTGGCCGCGGCGACGAGGTCGGCCAGCGTCTTGTACGGCGAGTTGGCGGGCACGGCGATGCCCAGCATGCTGCGGGTGACGCCCGAGATGGGCTTGAAGTCCTTGAGCGGATCGTAGGGCAGGTCCTTGACGAGAATGGGGTTGACCGACAGGTTGGTCCAGCTGCCCAGTACCAGGGTGTAGCCGTCGGCCGGCGCGTTCTTGGCCGCCATGATGCCGATGCGGCCGTCGGCGCCGGGCATGTTGTCCACGGTCACCGCCTGGCCGAGCCGGGTGGCGAGCTGCTGCGCGACGATGCGGCCGGAGTTGTCGCTGGTGCTGCCGGGCGCGAAGGGCACGATCAGGCGGATCGGCTGGGTGGGATAGGCGGCGTCGCGCGCCTGCGCGGCCGAGGCCGAAAGGGCCAGTGCGCACAGGGCGCCGGCAAGATGCATGATCTTCATGGGTGGGTCTCCTTGGGATTATTGTCGTACCCGGGCTCGCCCCGGATGGCGTCAGGATCTCGCCTGGGCATCCTCGCGGTGCAGGAAGGCGGCGATCTGTTCGGGCGTGCGGCCCAGGCCGGCCAGGATCTCCGCCGTGTGCTGGCCCAGTGCCGGCGGCGGCGCGTCCAGGCCCGGGCCGTCGTGTTCGTAGCAAAAGCCCGCGTTCAGCACGCGCAGGGCCTGGGCGCCGGCCGGGATGGACAGCAGCAATTGCCGGTCGTCCAGGTGCGGCTGCGCCAGCGCCTCGGGCAGTTCGCGCACTTCGCCGGCTGGCACGCCGGCCGCATTGAGCAGGGCCGCCCATTCGGCGGCGCCGCGGCCGGCCAGCGCCCGGCGGACCTCATGCTGCAAGGCCTCGCCATGGGCGACCCGCGTGCCGCGGTCCTGGAAGCGCGGATCGGCGATCAGGTCCTCGCGTTCGATCACGCGGCACAGCCGCTCGAACTGGTCCTGGCGGACCGCGCCCAGCGTCAGGTGCCCGGCCGCGGTGGGGAAGGTGTCGGCGGTGGGCGACATGCTGTAGCCGCGGTTGCCCTGCTTGGCGGGCCGCTTGCCGGTCAGCAGGTGCGGGCCGGCCATCGAGATCATCAGCACCAGCGCGGCGTCGTACATGGCCACGTCCACCTGCTGCGCCTGGCCGTCGCGGCCGCGCTGCAGCAGGGCCGAGACGATGGCGAAGGCGGCCAGCAGGCCCGAATAGGTGTCGACCGCCGGATAGCCGATGCGGATCGGCGGGGTGCCCGGTTCGCCGCTCAGGCTCATCATGCCCGAGGTGCTCTGGATGATCTGGTCGATCGCGGGCTGGTGGCGGAGCTCGCCGCGCTGGCCGTAGCCCGAGATCGAGCAGAAGACGATGCGCGGGTTGAGGGCCTTGCAGGCCTCGTAGCCCAGGCCCAGGCGGTCCATGACGCCGGGCCGGAAATTCTCGGTCACGACGTCGGCGCCGGCGATCAGCTCGCGCGCGACCGCCACGTCGGCGTCGCGCTTGAGATCGAGCACGACGGATTTCTTGCCCGAGTTGACCGACGCGAACGACGGTCCCATGCCGTCGGCATACTGGATGCCGCCGTAGTTGCGCATGGTGTCGCCGGCGGCCGATTCGATCTTGATGACCTCGGCACCGAGCAGGCGCAGGAAGTTGGTGGCGATGGGGCCCGACAGCACGTGCGTGAAGTCGACGACCCGGTAGCCTTGCAAGGGTTGAGGCACGGTCGGGTTCTCCTACTCGGCGACGCGGGGGAATTGCCCGGTGAAGACCGGCTTGCGGCGTTCGTTGAAGGCGCGCTTGGCCTCGCGGCCGTCGGGCGTCAGGCCCAGGTAGCGCTGCATCGGCGCGCCGGCCTCCATGTGGTTGCTGAAACCGGCCATGTCCAGCAGCAGGTTGGTCGCGCTCTTGGTGTAGCGGATGGCCAGCGGCGGCAGCTCGGCCAGCGCGGTCGCCAGTTCGTCCACGGTGGCATCGAAGTCCGCCGCCGGCACGCAGCGGTTGATCAGGCCCCATTCCAGCGCCTGCGGCGCGGGCAGGCGTCCGCCCAGCAGCGACAGCTCCAGCGAGCGGGCGCGTCCGATGGTGAACAGGAAGGCGCCGCCGCTATGGTTGCCGGCCTGGATCTCGCGCATCTGGAAGAAGGCGGTGTCGACGGCGACCACCAGGTCGCAGGACGTGGCCAGGTAGGCGCCGCCGCCGATGGCCGGACCGTTCACCGCCGCCACCACGGGCTTGGCGTTGCGCTGGATGCGCTGCCGGGCGGCCACGTTCCAGCGGCCGTAGGCGTCGATGGCCTGGGGATCGGCCTGCGCGGTGAAGCGCAGGTCCTGGCCGGCGCTGAAGATGTCGCCCGCGCCGGTCAGGATGGCGCAGCGGCAGGCCGGGTCGGCCTCGACCTCGTCGAAGGCGGCGACCAGTTCCTGGAAGGTCTGGAGATCGTGGGCGTTCTTGGCGTCGGGGCGGTCGATTACGACCCGCCAGATGGGGCCTGGTCTATCGATCCTGATGTGCTGGGGCATGGTGTCTCCTGTCGTGGCCGCGTGCATCGGATGCGGCGGATTATCTCGACGGGAAACACGGGGCAGACGCCGCTTTCACCCATGTGAAAGTGATTTCACGTATGTGAAAAACAAGTGGGTGTAACGGGAGCCTCAGGCGGCAAGCTCCTGGTGCAGCGTGGCCGCGACGCGTTCGAGGAAGGGGCGCGTGTTCAGCCAGGGCTGGTCCGGGTGCACCAGGGCCGCCAGGTCCCGGGTCATGAAGCCCGCCTCCACGGTCGCGGTGCAGGATCGTTCCAGCGCGGCGGCGAAGGCGGCCAGATCGGGCGTGCCGTCCAGTTCCGCGCGTTGCCGCAGCCCGCGCGCCCAGGCGTAGATGGAGGCGATGGGATTGGTCGAGGTTGCCCGGCCGGCCTGGTGCTCGCGATAGTGGCGCGTGACCGTGCCATGGGCGGCCTCCGCCTCGAAGGCCCGCCCGTCGGGCGTGATCAGCACCGATGCCATGAGGCCGAGGGACCCGTAGCCCTGGGCGACGGCGTCCGATTGCACGTCGCCGTCATAGTTCTTGCACGCCCAGATGTAGCCGCCCCGCCACCGGAGCGCGCTGGCCACCATGTCGTCGATCAATCGATGCTCGTAGGCCAGGCCGGCCGCGCGATAGGCCGATGCGAACTCGCTTTCGAAGATCTCCTGGAACAGGGCGGAGAAGCGCCCATCGTAGGTTTTGATGATGGTGTGCTTGGTCGACAGGTAGACGGGGTAGCGCCGCTGGAGCCCGTAGCGGAACACGGCGCGCGCGAAGCCGGCGATCGAGGCGTCGAGGTTGTGCATGGCCATGGCGATGCCCGGTCCGTCGGTGCGGCAGACTTCGCGCTCCAGCGCGGGTCCGCCGTCGTCGGGCGTGAAGCGCATGCTGAGCGTGCCGGGCCCCGGCAGTTCGAGCTGGCTGGCGCTGGAGTGGTCGCCGTAGGCGTGGCGGGCGATGACGATGGGCTGGTCCCAGTGCGGCACGAGGCGGGGAATGTTGGCGCAGCAGATGGGCTCGCGCAATACCGTGCCGTTCAGGATGTTGCGCAGGGTGGCGTTGGGACTGGGCAGCATGGCGGGCGAGCCGAATTCGCGCATGCGTGCCGCGTCGTGCGTGATCGTCGCACACTTGACCGCCACGCCGTGGCGCAGCGTGGCGTGCGCCGCGTCCAGCGTCACCTGGTCGCGCGTCGCGTCGCGATTGCGCAGGCCGAGATCGAAGTACTGCAGTTCGCCATCGACGTGGGGCAGGATAAGCGCTTCCTTGATCCAGGCCCAGATGACGCGGGTCATTTCATCGCCATCGATCTCGACGATGGGATGACGAAAGGTGATCTTGCGCATGCGGTCTGGCTCAGCGGTCGTGGCGCGGAAAGCCCCCGGGTTCGGCGTCCAGCCAGCGCAGCATCGCATGCCATTCCAGTTCGCCGTAGGGCCGGCGCGTGCCGGGCTGGTAGAGATGCGCGGAGCGCGTCAGGACTTCTTCAGACGGAATGCGGATCTGCCCGATGCCGCCCGCCATGGCGTCGACCTGGGCACGGCAGGCCATCTCGAGCTGGTACATCAGGTTGAACGCCTGCGCGATCGACGGCGCGCAGACCAGCAGGCCGTGGTTGCGCAGGATCATGGCGTTGTGCGGGCCGAGATCGGCGATCAGGCGCGCCTGTTCCGCCAGGTCGACGGCCGGACCCTCGAACGCGTGTTCGGCGATGTGCCCGTGGAAGCGCGAAGCCGTCTGGGTGATGGGCAGCAGGCCGCAGTCCATGGCGGACACCGCCATGCCCGCGCGGGTATGGGTATGGATGATGCAGTGCACGTCGGGCCGCGCCCGATGGATGCAGCCGTGGATCACGTAGCCGGACCGGTTGATGCCGTACGCGGTGGCCGGACTGCGATGGACGTGGCCGCCGTAGTCGATCTCCACGAGGCTGGACGCGGTGATCTCCTTGTACAGCAGCCCGTAGAGATTGATCAGCAGGCGCTCGTGCTTGCCCGGGATCTGCGCGGTGATGTGGTTGTAGATCATGTCCGTCATGCCGTACCGGTCCATCAACCGGTAGCACGCGGCCAGGTCCGTGCGGGTGTGCCATTCGGCGGCGTCGACCGTGTCTTTGATCGACGGGAAATCGGTGGAGTAGTCTGGGTTCACGCAATGCTCCTGCTTCCGCCGCACAGACGGATGATGTAGTCTGCCGCGACGCGTCCGCGGCAGCCGGCCGGATCATCTTAAGGCGGCCATCCCGCCTGCCGCCATCCAAAATACTTCATCCAGTTTTTAGAAAAACTAATGCTGGAGCGTGGCCATGAACCCTCAGCTTCCTCCCTTGAATCCGCTGCGTGTGTTCGAGAGCGCGGCGCGCCACCTGAGCTTCACCGAGGCGGCCGCCGAACTGCACATCACCCCGGGCGCCGTCAGCCACCAGATCAAGGCGCTGGAGACCTGGCTGGGATTCGCGCTGTTCGACCGCACCGAGCGGCCGCCCCGGCTGACGCGCGGCGGCGAGGTCTACGCGAAGGGGCTAAGCGTCGCGTTCGGACAGATCGTGCGCGCCACGCAGGAACTGGTGGCCTCGGGCTCGGCGCAGGTCTTGACGGTAAGAGGGCATACGACCTTTTTCCTGCGCTGGCTGATTCCGCTGCTGCCCGCCTTCCAGCATGCCCATCCGACGATCAAGATCCGTCTGGCAGCCAGCGTGGACGCGGTCGATTTCCGCCGCGACACCGTGGACGTCGGCATCCTGTACGGCGACGGGCCATGGGAGGGGCTGCGCGGCGATCTGTTGTTCAGCGATGCGCTGACGCCCGTCATGGCGCCGGCACTGGCGGCTACCCTGCCCGCCCAGGCCAGCACCGCGGCCTTGCTCAAGCTGCCGCTGCTGCATTCGAACCGGCGGCCGCAGCACTGGCCCGACTGGATCGCCGCGGCGGGCGCGGCAAGAAAGGTCTCGGCCGGCGATGTCTACTACGAAGACCTGAGCGTGATCTACCAATGCGCCATACAAGGGCTGGGCGTCGCGCTGGGCCAGCTTCGCTACGTGGCCAGGGATCTTGAGCAAGGCGTGCTGGTGGCGCCGCATCCCTTCGTGCTGCGCCGCCCGCGCGGCTATCACCTGGTCTGTCCGCAGGCGCGTGCCGACGACGCGAAGATCCGCGCCTTCCGCGAATGGCTCGTGGCCTGCGGCGCCGCCCAGTCGTTAGAAAAGTTCAAGGCCGAGTGAGAAATACTGGTTTGTGCGCGGTGGCGGGCCCCTTCTACGATCAGCGGCAATTCGACGGTCTCCCAAGCAGGGGCCGCCGGCGTTCAAGGAGACCTCATGCCGCATTCCGCCAGGATCACGTCTGCTTTCCCGCCGTCCCGCCATCGGCTGCGCCTGCGCGCCGGCCGCCTGCTGGCGGCTTCGATCATGGGCTGTGCCTGCGCCGCGGCCGTCGCGGCGCCCTATCCGGACCGTCCCATCCGCATGATGATCCCGTTTCCTCCGGGCGGACCGAATGACGTGCTGGGCCGGCTGCTGGCAACCGAGGTGGGCAAGGACCTGGGCCAACCCATCGTCATCGAGAACAAGGGCGGCGCGGGCGGCACCATAGGCGCGGACATGGTGGCCAAGGCGGCGCCGGATGGCTACACGCTGTTGCTGGGCGGCACCGCGTCGCTGGGAATCGCGCCCAGTCTGTATTCCAGGCTGCCCTACGATGCCGTGGCGGATTTCGCGCCGGTCGGCATGGTCGGCACGTCGCCTTCCCTGTTGGTCGTGGGCGCGCGCCAGCCATTTCGCGACGTCGGGGATTTGATCGCCCGGGCCAAGGCCGCGCCGGGCAAGCTCAACTTTGCTTCCGCGGGCGTCGGCACGCCGACCCATCTTGCCGCGGAACTGTTCAAGACCATGGCGGCGGTCGACATCGTGCACGTGCCCTACAAGGGAGGGGGCCCCGCCTTGAACGACCTGCTGGCGGGGCAGGTGGAAATGTACTTCTCGGGTATCGTCGCGGCGGTGCCGCTGGTGAACCAGGGGTCGCTGCGGGCCCTGGCCATCACCAGCGATCAGCGCAGCGAGCAGATGCCCGATGTGCCGACGATGTCGGAAGCGGGACTGCCCGGCTACGAGATCCAGAACTGGTTCGCCATCTTCGCTCCGGCGGGCACGCCCCAGCCCGTGGTCGATCGCCTGAACAAGAGCCTGGCCAGGTTCCTGGCGCTGCCCGCGGTGCGGAGCAAGATGCGCGAACTGAACGTGGATCCGCGCAGCTCCACGCCGCAGGAGCTGGCCGCCTACCAGGGCAAGGAATTGCGGAAGTGGTCGGCGCTGGTCAAGCAGGCGGGAATCACGCCCGAGTAGCGAGGCCCAGCGCCGACCGTCTCCAGCGCGGCTTATTGCGGCTCGATGCCCGCCGCCTGGATCACCGGCTTCCACTTGGCCGTCTCGGCCTTGATGCGGGCGGCGAACACGTCGGGCATTTCACCCAGCGGCGTGATGCCGGCGTTCTCGAGCTGCGCGCGGAAGGCCGGTTCGTTGATCATCTTGCGGCCTTCCTCGGCCAGCTTGGCGACCACGTCCGCCGGCATGCCGGCCGGGCCCATCAGTCCGTTCCAGGTGTCGACCTCGTGGCCCGGGTAGGTTTCCGCGATGGTGGGCACCGAAGGCAGCTGCGGCAGGCGCTTGTCGCTGGAAACCGCCAGCAGCGTGAGCTTCTCGGGCGTCTTGGCGTAGGACATGACTTCCGAGACGCTGGCGCTGTACATGTCGATCTGTCCGGCCAGCACGTCGGCCAGGGCCGGCGCGCCGCCACGGTAGGGAACGGTGGTGGCCGTGACGCCGACGCGGCTCAGGAACAGCAGCGCCGACAGGTGGGTGAGGGTGCCGTTGCCGCCGTGGCCCACGTTCAGCTTGCCGGGGTTGGCCTTGGCATAGTTGACGAGGTCGGTCACGGTGCGGAAGTTGCGCTGGGGATTGACCGCCAGCACGAAGGGGTTGCCGCCCACGTTGACGATGGGGGCGAGGTCGCGGATCGGGTCGTAGCGGATCTTGTTGGTCATGGGCGCCGTGACGATCTGCGTCATGGTCGCCATGAATAGCGTGTAGCCGTCGGGCTGGGCGCGCGCGACCTGCTCGGCGGCGATGGTGCCCGCCGCGCCGCCCTTGTTGTCCACGATGAAGGGCTTGCCGAAGACCTTGCCCATGCGCTCGGCCATCATGCGGGCCATCATGTCGGTGTTGCCGCCCGGAGCGAACGGCACCACGATGGTGACCGGCCGGCTGGGCCAGGCGTCGGCGGCCAGGGCGGCGGCGGGTCCCGCGGCGATCGCGGCCGCCGCCAGGCCCACGGGAATGCGGCGCAGCCATTGCTGGAGGGGTTTCATGAGGTTGTCTCCTTCATCGGTTGTCATTGTCGTCGGTGGAGCAGGCCGCCGTTCGATGCGAGCGCAACCGGCGGCCGGAAAAACGGGCGCAAAAAGGGCCTCCCGCGTGCGCGCAGGCGCCGCGGCCATGCCGATGGAAAGAGTCCCCTTCCGTGCCGGATTCACATGTGCTGGGCTGGCGGGCGCCTTCGATGCCGGCGCCCGTGCTCAGTCTTTTTTTCCTGCTTCTTCTTTCTTGCCGTCCTTGGCCGTCAGTACCGCGGCGGGCGGCTGGACGACGAAGTGGGCGAGACGATGCCGGTCGAACGATTCCAGGTTGCGTTCCCAGGTTTGCGGCTGGTGGTCGGCGTCTACCGGGATCTGGTCCATGTCGGTATAGATCTCGACGTTGTTGCCGTCCGGATCCTTGAACACCAGGAACCAGTTCGCCCCGGGGCCGTGCTGGCCGATACCGCGTTCGATGGTCACGCCCAGCCGGCGCGCCACGTCCACGGCGCGGCGCATTTCCTCGACCGATTCCACGTAGTACGAGAAGTGCTCGAGGCCGGGGCGCGTATAGCGCGGCAGCTCGTCGCGGTCGGGCGAGTTGTCGGGAATGCGCGACAGGGCCAGGTCGTGGTGGTCTTCGCCCGCCCGCAGGAAGACCATCTGGTCGCCGATGCGGTCGGACACGCGCAGCCCCATGACCTCGGTATAGAAACGCGTGGAGGCTTCCAGGTCGCGCACCATCAGGACCAGGTGCCCGAGCTTGCGCGTACGGATGGGGGCGACCGGTTGCTGGTCGGTGGATGTCACGTCTGCCTCCTTGCCTATCGGCTTTCCTGCACGACGGTGTTCTCGATCGTGCCGATGTTCTCGATGTGCGCCACCATCTTGTCCCCCGCCTTCAGGTACATGCCGCGCCCCATGCCCACGCCATCGGGCGTGCCGGTGGCGATGAGGTCGCCGGGATGCAGGGTCAGGATGCGCGACAGGTAGGCGATCTGCTCGGCCACCGAGAAGATCATTTCCGAGGTGCTGCCGTCCTGCATGGTTTCGCCGTTGACCGCCAGCGACATGCGCAACTGCTGGGGGTTGCCGATGCAGCTCGCCGGCACCAGCCAGGGACCCATGGGGCCGAAGGTGTCGAAGCTCTTGCCGCGGAACCAGTCGTGGGTGAAGGGATAGTCGGTGCGGCGGTTGAGGTCGCGCGCGCTGATGTCGTTGAAGACGGTATAGGCGGCGATGGCCGACAGCGCGTCGTCGACCGACACGTGGCGGCAGGTCTTGCCGATGACCACGCCCAACTCCACTTCCCAATCGAGCCGGCTGGTCTCGGGTGGCATCTGGACGTTTTCGCCGGTGGCGACGACGCTGGTCTCGGCCTTCATGAAGATGTAGGGCTGGCTTTCGCTGCGCGCCGCCAGCTTGGTGCCCATCTCGTCGGCGTGTTCGTAGAAATTGGAAGCCGTCGCGAAGATGCGGCGGGGCTGGTAGGGGACCGCATAGGTGGCGCCTTCCACCGCGGCGAGCCGGCCGCTGGCGGCAAGCTGGGCGGCGCGATCGGCCATGGTGGCGATCAGCGGGCCGCTGCCGGCCCAATCCGCGATCACCGCGCCGATGTCCTGCGCCACGCGGGCCGGGTCCACGTCGCAGGCCTTCGCCAATTGCGCCAGGTCGTACAGGGTGTCGTTGACCACCAGGCCAGGATGCTTGCTGCCATTGCGCTGATAAGTCGCCAGACCGTGCCAGTTCACGGGATCTCCTCGTTGCTGTCCATGTTGAATCCAGGGGAAGCGAGCCGGCGTGGCCGCCATTTCCACCCCCTGTTTTGGAATACTTTAAGTGTATCGTGTATACACGTCAACTGGTTTACGATAATTTTTATGGCATGTGTGTGCCAGGAAGATGTCCTGAAGAACTCTGGCCAAGGGGGCCGAGGTGCCCCTCGATTTGTATGCAGATTCGCGTGAATGTGTTCAATGATGGGGCACGAGCATATCCGCATGCCGTTCGTGTTCATGCCGGGATGGGTGCCGCGTATAATCCGCGGGCATTCGATGGCCCATATAGAAGGATGCTTTCGTGACCACCATTGCCGCTCGGATCAGCCAGTCGCTGGCTGACGAGATCATCGCGGGTACCCTGGCCCCGGGCGAAAAGCTCGAGGAGCCCTCGCTGGCGGAGCGTTTCCAGGTATCGCGTACCCCCATCCGCGAGGCGCTGCGCCTGCTCAACGCCCGTGGCCTGATCGAACTGGTGCCGCGCCGGGGCGGCGTGGTGGCCAACGTCAGCGCCGAGCAGCTTGCCGACATGCTGGAGGCGCTGTGCGAACTGGAGTCGCTGTGCTGCCGCATCGCCACCCAGCGCATGAGCGCGATGCAGCGCCGCCAGCTCGAACTGCTGCACGAGGAAACCCAGCAGGTGTCCGAGCGCGGCGATGCCGACGCCTATCTCAAGCTCAACGCGCGCTTCCACCAGCTCATCTGCCAGGGCACGCAGAACCAGACCCTGGTGGCGCAGGTGGAAAACCTGCGTGACCGGCTGGCGCCGGTCCGCGCCGCGCAAAGCGGCGTCGAGCGCCGCTTCGAGACTTCCCACCGCGAACACGAGAAAATCGTGGAAGCGGTGCTGGCCGGGCAGCCCGAGCAGGCCTACCTGGCCATGCGCAGCCACACCACCCGGCTGACGCTCCATGTGATGGAGCAGATCGAAGTCCAACGCGCCGGCTAGCGGCTTTCACTCGCGCGCCGGCCTACCGAAGGAACAGACCGCCCATGCAACCGACCGAAGCCCTCCGCGCCGCCTTCACGCCCAAGCAGGTCCTGCGCGCTTCCATCAATGTCGGCAATCCCATACTGGCCAGCCGCGACGGCCCGCACGGCGCGCGCGGGGTGTCGGTGGACCTGGCGCGGGAACTGGCCAGGCGGCTGGGCGTGGAACTGGAACTGGTGGTTTTTCCGTCGGCGGGCGAGTCGGTCGAGGCCGTGGCCGCCGAACAGGCCGACATCGGCTTTTTCGCCATCGATCCCAAGCGCGGCGAGCTCATCTCGTTCACCGATGCCTACGTGGTGATCGAGGGGGCCTACCTGGTGCGCGACGGTTCGCCCATCGCCGCCCATGCCGACGTGGACCGGCCGGGCGTGCGGGTCACGGTCGGCAAGGGCAGCGCCTACGATCTCTACCTGAGCCGCAGCCTGCAGCAGGCCAGCATCGAGCGGGCGGCCACGTCGCCGGCCGTGGTCGACGTGTTCCTGGAAAGCGGGGCCGACGTGGCGGCGGGCGTGCGCCAGCAGCTCGAGGCCGACGCCGCGCGGCTGGGCGGCGTGCATCTGTTGTCCGGCCACTTCATGCTGATCCGGCAGGCCATGGGCGTGCCCAAGTCGCGCGGCGAGGCCGCGGCCGACTACCTGCGCGCCTTCGTCGAGGAAATGAAGGCGTCGGGGTTCGTCCAGGAGGCGCTGGCGCGCCATGGGATCACCGGCGCGGCGGTGCCCCGCGCCGAAGGCTGAACAGGCCCTAGTCCATCTGTACGTGCAGCCTGGAGAACACGTCCGACCAGAACCGCTGTTCCTGGTCGGTGTAAGCCTTGATCTGCGCGAGGTCCATGTCCACGGTCTCGGCCCCCATTTCCCGTAGCCGTTCGGTGGTCTTGGGCTGGGCGATGGCCTTTCTGATCGACACGTTCAGTTTCTCCAGGATGGGCCTGGGCGTGCTGGCGGGCGCGAAGATCGCCGCCCACGAGTACAGCCCGAAGCCGATGCCCGATTCGCGCAAGGTGGGCAGGCTGGGCATCAGGTCCGTGCGTTCCGGGCTGGTAACAGCCAGCGCCCGGACCAGTCCCTGGTCGATGAAGGGTTTGGCCGAGGCCAGCACCGCGAACATCATCTGCACCTGTCCACCCACCAGGTCGTTCAAGGCCGGCGCTTCCCCGCGATAGGGAACGTGGACGATGTCCACGCCGGCGGCGCTCTTGAAGATCTCGCCGTTCAGGTGCAGGCTGGATCCGCGCCCGCCGGAGGCGAAGTTCAGCTTGCCCGGGTGCGCCTTGGCGTATTGCACCAGTTCCTGGGCCGTGCGTATCGGCAGGGACTTGTTGACGATGAGCACGCCCGGGTTGCGGGCGATCATGGCGACGGGAACGAGGTCCTTGAAGAAGTCGTAGCTCTGGTTGCGGTAAAGGAAGGAATTGGTGACGCCCGACAGTCCGCTGACGCCCAGGGTATAGCCGTCGGGCGGGGACTTGGCGACGAAACCCGTGCCGATGTTGCCGTTGGCGCCCGGGCGGTTGTCGACGATGACGCCTTGCCCCAGGATGGGCTCCAGATCGGCCAGTGCCGCGCGCGCCAGGGAATCGCTGCTGCCGCCCGGCGCGTAGTTGACGACCACGCGTATCGGCCGCTCGGGGTAGTTCGATGCGTCGGCCGCGGCGCCGGGAGTGGTGGCCATCGTGCCCGCGAGCAAACCGGCGAATGCGAGGAATTTCATGCTGTCCATACGACCGACCTCAGTGGATGTGTTGGCTGTCTGTCACGTCGATGCCCGGAACGGATGCTCACTCGATCAACACGTCCGCCTCGTCGATCAAGGACGAGGGAAGCTGGAGTCCGAGCAGGCCGGCATTCTTCAGGTTGAGCGTGGTCGGGCCGCGCATGCTGCGGTCGATGGGGATTTCCGCGGGATCCGCCCCGTGCAGGATCTGGTCGACGACCTGGGCCATCATCGGCCAACCCTTCTTCTTGCCCGGACTGATGGTCGCCAGGCCGCCCGCGCGGGTGATGGACAACTGGTTGCCCACGGCGGGCAGCCGCGCCTCCAGGAAGAGCTTGCCCAGCACGTCGCCGTTCATGTTGAACAAGGCATGGGGCCCCACCAGGACGGCCTGGCAGCCGTCCCGCTTCATGGCGCGGATGCTCGGCTCGAAGTCCTCGATCCGCAGCGTTTCATAGATCGGCATCTCGCAGCCCATGGTGCGCGCGGCCTCGGCGAACTCGCGCATCACGGCGGGCGCGGGCGAATAGGTCGGGTTGTACAGATGGCCGATGCGGGTCAGGCCCGGAACCGCCATCTTCAGCAGCCTGACCTTGGCCCAGTTGTTGTAGGGGATGTAGGAGAAACCGGTGAAGTTCATGCCCGGCCGCCTGTAGCTTTCTGCCAGCCCCGCCTCGATGTGGTTGGTGGCCCAGCAGACGACGGGAATCCTGACTTCCCGCGTGGCTTGCTTGAGGGCGATGTTGGCGTTGGTCAGGAAAGAGACGATCACGTCCGCGGGCCAGGCCACGAGGGCGTCGGCATGGGCCTGGACGAGGTCGGGATCGCGGTTGCCGTACAGCTCCTGGTAGACCACGTCGACGTCTTCCCGATAGCCGATGGTCTCCATGCCCCGCTTGAAATCGACGATGTCTTGCGTGTCGATGACCGGGTCGCCTTTCGCGACGACGTGAATCAGGCCGACCCGGTACGGTCTGCCCGGCCCCTTGTGTGCCTCTTGCATGAATGTCTCCCTTCCATGCGTTGCCGTGTTTGTTCTGAAATAGAGAACGGCGTATCGAAATATGAACCTATGATAAACATCGGCGCGTAAGGCCGTCAATCGGGAGATGCGTGCGCGGACGACGTGCGACGGCCTCGGCGTCCCCATGAGGACGCGAGGCGGTCAGGCGGAAGCGAAGGGGAACAGGGTCAGGCGGAGGAGCCGAGTTTTTCCGAGACCCGGCGGGCGGCTTCGCACACCCGCTGCGCATGGTCGCGCATCAGCTTGGGCGTGAGGCGGTCGGTCGGGCCTGAAATGCCGATGGCCGCAACGGCCTTGCCGTGGCGGTTGAAGACGGGTGCGGCCAGTCCGCCTATCCGTTCCCGCCATTCGCCGCGATTGACCGCATAGCCGAGCTTGCGCACGCCGGCGAGTTCCTTGCGCAGGGCCGCGTCGTCGGCCAGGGACAGCCGCGTGTGGGGAGCGAGCGCCGCGGCTGCGGCGGCGATGATGTCGTCGTCCTGGTAGGCCAGCATCGCCTTGCCCGTCGCGACGGCGCTGGCGGGCGCCCGGCCGCCGACCTCGGTGTACGCCCGGATGGGCTGCGGGCTGTCGATCTTCTCGAGGTAGATGACCTCGGTCTTGTCGAGTATCGACAGATGCACCGTTTCACGCGTCTCGAGCGCGAGGCTTTCCATTTCCGGCAAGGCCACGGTGCGCACCGCCAGCCGTCCCACGATCTTTTCGCCCAGGCTCCAGATCTTGGGCGTGGCGAAATACTTGCCTTCGACGGAATCGACATAGCCGAGCGCGGCCAGCGTCTGCAACAGACGGTGCGCGTTGCTCTTGGACAGTTCGAGTTCGCTGGCGATGTTGGTGACCCCGCGCGGCGTATCGCTGTCCGCCAGGGCCTCGAGCAATTTCAGGCCCTTCGAAAGGGTCTTGTCGATCATGGGAAGGTCTCCTGGGCTACCGCAGGCGCCGCCCAGGCCCCGCCAGGCTGCGCTCGATCCGCTTTCTTCTTTCCTCCAGCGCCTTGACCAGCGCCGGCACCCGCTCGGGCCGTATCCGGTCTTCCACCGCGCTCAGGCTCAGCGCCGCCATGGGCGCGCCGTGCGCATCCGACACCCGCACCGCCAGGCCGCGCACGCCGGTCATGACCAGGCCGTCGCTTAGCGCATAGCCGTCCTCGCGCGCCCGCGCGACGGCGGCGCGCAGCGACGGTTCGGACACGTTGGGATAGGCCCGCAGCGGTTCGCGTATCGATTCGAACACCAGTTCCGCTTCGTCCTCGGGCAGGGCCGCGATCATGATGATGCCGCCCGCCCCCACGCCCAGCGGTCGGCGCGTGCCGACGTCGACGGTGAAGGCCTTGATGGGATAGGGGCCCATCTTGCGTTCGATGCAGACGGTGTCGTAGCCCGAGCGCACCGCCAGGAAGGCGGTGTCGCCGGTTTCGTCGGCCAGCGCCTGCATGTCGGGTCCGCACAGCTGGCGCAGGTCGGCGCGGCCGCTGGAGACGGACCAGCCCAGCACCGCCATTTCCATGCCCAGGCGGTAGCGCCGGGTGTCTTCGTCCTGTTCGACCAGGCCATGCTGCAGCAGCGAGGTCAGCAGCCGGTGGACGGTGGGCTTGGACAGGCCGGAGGCATGCTGGAGGTCGATCAGGCGCAGGCCGGATTCGCCGGCCGACGCCAGGAGCCGCAGCACCGCGACGGCCCGGTCCACGGTCTGCGCGCCGCTGGTGTCGGGACGGTTCATGGCGCGCATCGTAGCACGCAGGATGGCCGTCACTCGCCGTCTAGCTTGATGCCGGTCTTGCTGACGATGCCGCTGTACAGATCGATCTGCTGTTTCCAGAACGCGGCCAGTTCCGCGGGCGTGGAGCCGACGGCCTCGGACCCCGCGTCCTTGAATCGCTGGCGCGATTGCGGGTCTTTCGCGGCGGCCGAGACGGCCGCTGCCAGGCGGTCCAGGACGGGCTTGGGCGTGCCGGCCGGCGCGTAGATCGCGACCCAGAACGGGAATGCGTAGCCGGGCACGGCTTCGGCCATGGTGGGCACGTCGGGCAGCATGGGCGAGCGTTCGGTGGTGGTCACGCCCAGTGCCCGCACCCGCCCTTCATGGATGTTGCCGATCTGCGGCGGCACGCCGTCCAGCATCATGTGGATGCGTCCGCCCAGCAGGTCCTGCATGGCGGCCGCCGTGCCCTTGTAGGGCACGTGCTGCATGTTGACGCCGGCCAGGGTCTTGAACAGTTCCGAGGCCAGGTGGATGGCGGTGCCGTTGCCGGAAGACCCGTAGTTGTACTTGTCGGGATTCTTCTTGAGCAGTTCGACGAACTCCTTCATGTTCCTGGCCGGCACCTTGGGATTGACCACCATGACCAGGGGGAACTGGGCGACCAGGGATACGGGCGCGAAGTCCTTGACCGGGTCGAAGCCCAACCGCTCCTTGCCCAGCAGGCCGGTGGCGACGGCGGACGAGGAATTGAAGATCAGGGTGTAGCCGTCGGGCGCCGCGTTGGCCACGGTCTTGGCGGCGATGGCGCCGCCGGCGCCGGCCATGTTTTCCACGACGACCTGCTGCTTGAGGTCTTCGGCCATTTTCACCGCGGCGATGCGGGCCAGCTGGTCGATGCCGCCGCCCGGCGAGAACGGCACCAGCAGCCGCACGGGGCGGGTGGGGAAATCGGCCGCGCGGGCCGGCAGGGTGGCGGTGGCGGCCAGCGCGAAGGCGGCCGTCCAGTGGATGAGGGATTTGTACATGAGTGTCTCCGTTGCGGGCCTGTCGCGGCCCGTGTCGTGGCGCGTCAAGGTTGGCCGGACAGGTCGAGGCCGCGCGCGTCGTCGATGAGGTGGGCCAGGCGTTCGCGGAAGAAGGGCGCCGGCTTGAGGATGCGGCACTCCTGCGCCAGCATCAGCGGCCTGGCCTGGACCAGGAACGCCTTCCAGTCCGGGTCGGCGAACAGCGCCTCGCGGCAGTCCATGCGCTGTTGCAGGCTGCGGTAGCCCCACTGCGTGACGGTCTGGTTCAGGGCGCCGATCTCGCTCACGTAGTAGCCCAGCAGCGCAGGCAGGTGGCGCATCTGGGCGGCCATGCCCTCCTTCCTGTAGAGCGTGACGAAGGCGTCGAGGTTGCCCGGGTGGTAGGTATAGAGGCGCTGTTCGATGATCATGTCGCCTCCCGCTGGTCCTGGCTGAACTTGTAGACGTGGGTGCGCCTGGCCAGTTCGGGAATGGGCATGCCGTCCTGGATGTCGCGGTAGCGGCGGGCCTCGCCTTCGCCGATTTCCCGGGCGCGCTTGAGCACCGTCTCGACGGCTTCGCGCGGGATGAAGCAGATCGCGCCTTCGTCGGCCACCACCAGGTCGCCGGGCCGCACCTGCACGCCGCGTATGTGCACGATGCCGTTGATGGCGACGGTTTCCAGGCGCCACTTGCCGGTGATGGAGCTGACGCCGCGAGACCAGATCGGGAAGTCCTGCGAGCGCGACTGTTCCACGTCGCGGATGGCGCCGTCGATGACGGCGCCCGCCTCGCCCTGGCGCTTGGCGATGGCGGCCGACAGTCCGCCCATGTTGGAGACGCCCACGACGCCTTCGATGACGAGCACGTCGCCCGGCTCGGCCAGATTGTGGGCCTCGATCTCGGCCATCTTGGAGATGCGGTCCTTGGCGCCTTTGTAGGCATCGTCGCGCTGCTCGACGTTGCGCAGGGTCAGCGCCGGGCCGGCCATGCGCCGCCCGGGCAGGGTGGGCGGCAGGTCGCAGCCCGGCACCACGCCGCACAGGCCCAGCTCGTCCATGGCGTCGGACACGGTGCCGGTCAGGTCCTCCAGCGCCAGGAAGGCGTCGATGACGGCCTGCGGATAGCGGGGGATGTCGAGGTCGCCGAAGACGGCGGCGGGCAGCTTGCCCAGGGGAGTCTTGCTGGTCATGGGATGTCCTTGGAGGTCAGGCGGCGGGCGTGCCCGCCATCACGATGCGAAAGAGGCGCAGGAAGTTGTCGCGGGCGATGGCGTCGATGTCCCGGCGCGCCAGGCCGATGTCCGCCAGGCCGGCCAGCATGTCCTGCTGGGCCTGCAGGTCGTCGATGGGATAGCGCCACGGCCAGGTCCCGTAGACCTCGGGCTTGCGCATGAATTCCTGGTAGCGTTCGGCCGGCTGGTCGGTGATGAAGTCCGAGCCTATGCCCACGTGCGCCACGCCGATGCGGTCGATGGCATAGCGGATGTGCGCCACCACGTCCTGCACGCCCGGCGTCTCGCCCGGCATGCGCACCAGCGGCGGCAGGTAGGTGATGCCCAGCACGCCGCCGTTGGCCTTGAGCGCGTCCAGCAGGGCGTCGCTCTTGTTGCGGGCGTTGGGGCACAGGGCGTAGGCATTGGCGTGCGTCACCGCCACCGGATGGCGCGAGATGGCCAGCACGTCCAGGCCGCTGCGGTCGCCCACGTGCGACAGGTCGATGACGATGCCCAGGTCGTTCAGCACGGCCACCAGCTCGCGTCCCAGCGAGGACAGGCCGGCGTCGGCCGGCTCGGCGCAGCCGTCGCCATACAGGTTGCGGATGTTGTGCGCGACCTGGATCACGCGCACGCCCAGCGCGTGGAAGAGCTCCATCAGTTTCAGGTCGCGCTCCACGCCCGGCACGTTCTGGTAGCCCAGCACGATGCCCAGCTTGCCTGCCTGCCTGGCGCGCTCGAAGCCGTCGCCGTCCTCGACCACCTGGACCAGGTCCGACAGGGTGGCGAGGTGCGCGCGGTAGTCCGCCAACTGATTCAGCGAATGGCGCAGGTCGGGAATGGGATTGATGCCGCGAAAATTGTTCAGCGTGATATGGACGGCTTCCACGCCGTGGGCCAGGCTGGCTTCGGCGTAGGCGGCGGTCATGCGCGCGCCGTTCAGCAAGTCGAATACCTTGATCATGCTCGGTGGTCTTCCTAGTGATTTGCTGGTCCGTAATATGGACCGGCGAGAGCAGGATTTTCTGTTCGGCTGATCCCCATGTCGAGATTGATGGTCCGGTATGTGGACCAAATGGACGAAACGGCGCAATCGCCCGCTCCCGGCCGGGCCGGAGCGGGAACGACAGTTGCTGCGGCTTCGAGTCTTCCGGAGATCGCCATGTGCCCTACCCCCGCCTCGCAGCCCGCCATGTTCCTGTCGACGAAAGTGGGCCTGACCGTCAACGGCGCGCGCCACGAACTGCGCCTGGACCCCCGCACCACCCTGCTCGATTGCCTGCGCGAACACCTGGCCCTGGCCGGGACCAAGAAGGGCTGCGACCACGGGCAGTGCGGCGCCTGTACCGTCCACCTGGACGGCCGGCGCGTCAACGCCTGCCTGGTGCTGGCGGCCACGCTGGATGGCCGGGAGGTGACCACGGTGGAAGGGCTGGCCCGGGACGGCCAACTGCACCCGGTGCAGGCGGCCTTCCTGGAGCAGGATGCCTATCAGTGCGGCTATTGCACGGCCGGCCAGATCATGTCGGCGGCGGCGCTGCTGTCCGAGCCCTGCGGCGAGACGGACGCCGACATCCGGGAAGCCATGAGCGGCAACCTGTGCCGTTGCGGCGCCTACCAGAACATCCTGGCGGCCGTGCGGCAGGCGCGCCGCGGCGTCGCGTAGCGGGGCGGCCATGGAAATATTCCAGTTGCGGCGGGCCGAAGACGTGGCCCAGGCGGTGGGCGCCGCGGCCTATGCCGAGGACCGCCAGGGCTCGACGGTCCGGTTCCTGGCGGGCGGCACGACGCTGATCGACCTGATGAAGCTGGACGTCGAACGGCCGGCCATGGTGATCGACATCAGCCATCTGCCGCTGGACCGCATCGAGGCCACGCCCGAGCACGGCGTGCGCATCGGCGCGATGGTACGCAATTCGGACCTGGCGCAGGATCCGTTGATCCGCGAGCGCTATCCGGTGCTGTCGCAAGCGCTGCTGTCCGGGGCTTCGGCGCAGTTGCGCAACATGGCGACGACCGGCGGCAACCTGTTGCAGCGTACCCGCTGCGTGTATTTCCGCGACGTGGCGATGCCCTGCAACAAGCGCGAGCCGGGCTCGGGCTGCCCGGCCATCGGCGGCTACCACCGCAACCTGGCGGTACTGGGGACCAGCGAAGCCTGTATCGCCAGCAACCCTTCGGACATGAACGTCGCGCTGATGGCGCTGGGCGCCACGATCGACATCCAGGGGCCCGAGGGCGCCCGCACGGTGGGTATCGACGATTTTTTCGTGCTGCCGGGCGACACGCCGCAGCGCGAGACGGTGCTGGAGCCAGGCGAGCTGATCACGCACGTGACGCTGCCGCCCCTGCCCGCCGGCACCCGTTCCCACTACCTGAAGCTGCGGGACCGCGCATCCTATGAATTCGCCCTGGCCTCGGCCGCGGTGGTCGTCACCATGGCCAACGGCAGCATCAAGACCGCGCGCGTCGCCATGGGCGGCATAGGCACGCGGCCCTGGCGTTCGGCGCCGGCGGAAGTCCTGCTGGCGGGCGGCGCGCCTTCGGCGGCGGTGTTCGATGCGGCGGCGCGGGAACTGCTGCGCGAGGCGCGGCCGCACAGCCAGAACGCCTTCAAGGTCGAGCTGGCGCGGCGCTGCCTGGTCCATGCCATGAATACCGCCACGGCCGCGGGCTGACGGAGAGCAACGATGACCCAGCACACCGAATCCCCCATAGGCGCCGGCCACATCCGGGTGGAAGGACCGTTGAAGGTGACGGGCCGCGCACGCTACGCGGCGGACCACGGCTTCCCGGACATGCTGCACGCCGTGCCCGTATGCGCCACCGTGGGCAAGGGACGCATCGTGGACATCGAGGCCGGCGTCGCCCGCGGCATGCCGGGCGTGCGCAAGGTCTATACCCGCGAGAACATCGGCCGCTTTCCGCGCGTGGAAGAGAGCACGGCCAAGCTGGACGAGTACCGCCCGCCCATGGAGGACGACGAGATCCGCTACTACGGCCAGTACGTGGCGCTGGTGGTAGCCGACACGCTGGAGCAGGCGATGGCCGCGGCGGCGGCGGTGGCCGTGGAGTACGAGGCGCAGACGCCCGACGTGTCCATGGATCTCGCGGCCGACGACGAGCCGCGCGTGGACACCGAGCGGGGCGATGCGGCCGCCGAGTTCGACCGCGCCGCGATCCGCATCGACCATACCTACACCACGCCCCCCGAGACCAACAATCCCCTGGAGATGCACGCCACCGTGGCCGTGCACGACGGCCGCGGCTACACGCTGTACGAAAGCACGCAGGGCATCGTGAACCACAAGGCGGCGATGGTGCGGATGCTGGACGTGCCGGACGACCGCGTCCGCATCGTTACCGAGCACGTGGGCTCGGGCTTCGGCAGCAAGCTGTGGCCCTGGGGGCATTCGCTGCTGGCCGCCGCCGCGGCGCGCGACCTGGGCTGGCCGGTCAAGCTGGTGCTGAGCCGCCGCATGATGTTCCACAACGTCGGGCATCGCTCCAACACGAGCCAGCGCGTGCGCCTGTCTGCCACCCGGGACGGCCGGCTGACGTCGTTGCGGCACGACTACCTGTTCCACGTGGCGATGGACGAATACCACAAGGAAAACTGCGGCGAGGCGACCGGTTTCCTGTACAGCACGCCCAACCTGCGCGCGGCCTATGGGTCGGCGCGGCGCAACATCGCGCCGACCACGTCCATGCGCGGGCCCGGCGCCGTGCCCGGCCTGTACGCGATCGAATCGGCCATGGACGAGCTGGCCATCGAGCTGGGCATGGATCCGGTCGAACTGCGGCTGCGCAACGAACCCGAACGGGACGAGGCGGCCGGCCTGCCGTTCTCGTCGCGCCACCTGCGCGAGTGCCTGCTGCAAGGCGCGGAGCGCTTCGGCTGGGCGCGGCGCGATCCGCGCGTGGGGTCCATGCGGCGCGACGGCCTGGTCCTGGGCTGGGGCATGGCGGCCTGTTCGTGGATGGCGGTCAGGCTGAAGGCGCAGGCCAGCGTGACGCTGCGGGCCGACGGCACCGCGCGGGTGGCCAGCGCCACGCAGGACATCGGCACCGGCACCTATACCGTGATGGCGCAGATGGCGGGCTCGGTGCTGGGCCTGCCGCCGGACCGCATCGAGGTGGCGCTGGGAGATACCTCGCTGCCTCCGGGACCCACGTCGGGGGGCTCGATGGCCACCGGTTCGCTGGTGCCCGCGGTCCTGGCCGCCGCCCGCGAGGCGGTCCGCCAACTGGCCGCCTGCGCCGCGCGCGCCGGCATCCCGCAACTGGCGAACCTGGCGGCCGAAGACCTGCGGTTGACCGATGGCCGCCTGCATGGCGAAGGCCGGCCGCCGTCGTCCGGGGTTTCTTTCCAGGACGTGCTGCGCGCGGCGGGTATCGGGCAGGTCGAGGGCCACGGACAATCCCAGGGCAGCGACGCCGATCCCCAGGCCAGGCGCCATTCCATGCATTCCTTCGGCGCGCATTTCGTCGAGGTGACCTGGGAGCCGGCCATCGCCCGGCTGCGCGTGACCCGCGTCGTGACGGTGATCGATGCCGGGCGCATCATCAATCCGCGCACCGGCCGCAACCAGATCGAGGGGGCCGTCGTGATGGGGCTGGGCATGGCGCTGCTGGAGGAAACCTCTTACGATCCGCGCCAGGGCGCGCCCATCAATAGCAACCTGGCGGACTACATGGTCGCCACCCATGCCGACGCGCCGGACATCGACGTGCACTTCGTCGAGCATCCGGATACCGTGCTGAACGAACTGGGTGCTCGCGGCATCGGCGAGATCGGACTGGCGGGCGTGGCGGCGGCCATTACCTCGGCCGTCCACCATGCCACGGGCGTGCGCGTGCGGGACCTGCCGGTGAAGATCGAGGCGCTGCTGGAGGCGCGGTCAGCGGGCTGACCGGCGGCGCTTTCCAGCCGTGGCTCCGTCCGCGGTGCCGGCCGGTTGCGGCCCGCCCCGGAAC
The DNA here is from genome assembly GCF_038066655.1 of Pigmentiphaga sp. YJ18. Lineage (NCBI taxonomy): Bacteria > Pseudomonadati > Pseudomonadota > Betaproteobacteria > Burkholderiales > Alcaligenaceae > Pigmentiphaga > Pigmentiphaga sp. YJ18. The sequence continues at coordinate 1,052,840 of NZ_JBBUKU010000001.1, forward strand.
AGTTCCACGATCGCCTCCCGCAGCCAGGTGTTGCCCGGCTCCTGGTCGTGGCGCTTGTGCCAGTACACCATCACGTCGTAGCCCGGCATCTGCACCGGCGGCGCGAAGTGGCACAGGCCCCAGCGCCGCGCCACCGACAGCGCGAGGTTGCGCGGCATGATGGCGACGACGTCGGTATCGGCCACCAGTTCGGCGATGGCCAGGAAGTGCGTCACCCGCGCCACCACCTGTTCGCTCATGCCGTTGGCGACCAGCATGCGCTCGATCAGCGTCGAGTGGTTGGTGCCCGCCACGTTCGGCACCACATGGCGCGCCCGCTTGAATTCGGGCAGGCTGAGCGTGCCGCGCGGCACGGTGGACGGCCGCGCCACGCAGGCATAGACGTCCGAGAACAGGATCCGGCTGCGCACGCCGGCGATGTCGGGGTTGATGGCGCCCAGCGCGAGGTCGATGGTGCCTTTCGACAGTTCCTGGGCCAGTTCTTCCGGGCTCGCGCTGGTGGCGATGGTCTCCACGCACAGCTGCGGCGCATGGTGCTGGAGATGGCGGATCAGCCGGGGCAGGAAGGTGTGCTCGCCGATGTCGGTCATCGCCAGGCGGAACACGCGGCGCGCGGTCGCCGGCACGAACGAGCCCTTCTCCAGCGTCTGGGCCAGGATCTGCAAGGCCTGGGACACGGGGCCCACCAGTTCGTCGGCGAAGGGCGTGGGCTCGACGCCCTTGGCCAGCCGCACGAACAGCGGATCGCCGTACATGTCGCGCAGGCGGGCCAGCGCGTGGCTCATCGCGGGCTGGCTCAGCCCCAGCGCCTTGCCCGCCGCCGTGAGATTGCGCGTGCGGTAGATGGCGTCGAACAGATCCAGCAGGTTCAGGTCCAGCTTGCGCGACAGCGGCTTGTCCATGCCTTTGTCATTCTTCCAAAGAATGAGTGAGATTCAATCATTTCATTTTACATATATCACCCCCAAACCTAAGATTCGCTCCACATCGAGTGGAGCGAGACGATGACGACATCGATATCCGCCAGCGGGCCCGGCTTCTCCGGGTACGTGCTGGACGAGGCGAACGGCGGCAGGTTCCTGGTCGATCGCGGGATCTACCGGGATCCGGCGCTGTTCGACGCCGAGATGGCCCGCATCTTCGAAAGCGGCTGGGTCTACCTGTGCCACGAGAGCGAGCTGCCCCGGCACGGCGACTACGTGACGCGCTACATGGGGCGCCAGCCCGTGGTGGTGAACCGCCGCAAGGACGGCAGCATCGGCGCCTTCGCCAATGCCTGTGCGCACCGCGGCACGGTGGTCGCGCCGCTGCGCAAGGGGTCGGCCCGGAGCTTCACCTGCCGGTTCCACGGCTGGACCTATGCCGAGACGGGGCGCTGCATCAAGATCAAGAACCAGGAGACCGGCGCCTACGCGGACGACGAGAGCCTGCGCGACGGCTTCGGCCTGAAGGTGGTGCCCCGGGTGGAAAGCTATCGGGGCTTCGTGTTCGGCAGCCTGCGCGCCGAGGTGGGCGAACTGGCGGATCACCTGGGACCGACGCGGGTCTGGATAGACCTGATGGTGGACCAGTCGCCCGAGGGGCTGGAAGTGGTCGAGGGCGATTCCACCTACATCATCCGCGGCAACTGGAAGATGGGCGGCGAGAACGGCGTCGATGGCTACCACGTCAGCACCGTCCACCGCGTCTTCGCCGCCACGATGACCATGCGCGAGGAAGCGCGCGGCGGCGCCGGCACGCAGAAGACCGAGGCCGGCCGCATCGTGGGCAGGGTCGAATCGGGCACCGCGGATTTCGGCAACGGGCACATCGGCATCTGGGCCCGGCGCTCGACGCCGGAGGCCGCGCCGCTGTACGAGGCCCGCGAGCGCCTGCTGGGCGAGTTCGACGAACGCAAGGTGGACTGGATGGTCGGCATGGGCCGCAATCTCTACCTGTTCCCCAACATGCTGCTGTTCGACCAGCCCTCGACGCAGATCCGCATCCTGCGTCCGCTGTCGGCCGACCGCACCGAAGTCCGCATCCAGTGCATCGCGCCGCGCGGCGAAAGCCCCGAGGCCCGGGCGTCGCGGCTGCGCAAGTTCGTGGATTTCTACCTGCCCACGGGCATGGCCACCTCGGACGACATCGCCGCGCTGGAGGACACCGCCGTCGGCGGCGAAGCCCGGCTCAGCCGGTGGAACGACTACGGCCGGGGGGAGAAGGCCATGCAGCCCGGGGCGCAATGCCGGCCGCTGATGGACATAGGCTGCGAGGCGGTCGCGGCTTCCGACAACTGGGACCACGAGGTCTTCTACCAGGGCTACTACCGCCACTGGCTGCGGGTTATGAACGAGGAGCGGGGCTGATGGTCGTCGATACCGACCTGCACGTGCAGGTATCCACCTTGCTGGCCCGCGAGGCCATCTACCTGGATGAGAAGAACTGGGACGCCTGGCTGGATCTGTTCGCGCCGGACGTCGAGTATTTCGTGCCCGCCTGGCTGTCGGAGGACGCCCTGACCACCGACCCGCGCACGCAGCTTTGCCTGATGCACATGGATTCCCGGCTGGGGCTGGAGGAGCGCGTGTTCCGCATCCGCAGCCGCGACTCGTTCGCGTCGCTGCCGTTGGACCGCACCGCGCACCAGACGACCAACATCCTGGTCATCGGGCAGTCCGGCGACGAGGTCGAGGTCAGTGCGTCCTGGCTGGTGCATTGCGTGGGACCGCGCGGCCAGGCCACGCGGGGCGGGCGCTACGACTACACGCTGCGGCGCACGGACGGCGGCCTGAAGATCGCCCGCAAGCGCATCGTGATGATCGACGAGAAGATCGAAGGCACGGTCGATGTCTATCATATCTAGGTGGTCGCGCCATGCATGACATCACCGCGATCTTCGAGGACGGCAGGACGGTCCGCTTTCCTGCCCGGTCCGGCGAGGTGGTCTACCAGGCCGCCTATCGCGCCTCGGTGCAACTGGCCCACGACTGCCTGGAGGGCGCGTGCGGCGAATGCAAGGCCTGGTGCACGGCGGGCGAGTTTGAGCTGGACGACTACAGCGACGAGGCCTTATCGCGCGAGGAACGCGACCAGGGGCAGACGCTGCTGTGCAAGATGCGGCCGCGCTCGTCCTGCGTGGTGGAACTGCCCTATCCTTCCAGCTTCCAGGCCGGGCAGGCGCCGGCGTCCATCGAGGCGCGGCTGGCGGCGGTCGAGCGCGTTTCGTCCACGGTCGTGCGGACGCGGCTGGAGACGGCCGCGCCGCTGGACTTCCTGCCGGGCCAGTACGCCAACCTGTCGGTGCCCGGCGCCGGCGTGTCGCGGGCCTATTCGTTCGCCAACCTGCCGGGAAGCAAGCTGCTGGAGTTCTTCCACAAGCTGGTGCCGGACGGCGCCATGAGCACCTACCTCGCCCAGCGCGCCACGGTGGGCGACACCTTGGCGCTGACGCCGCCGTCCGGTCATTTCTACCTGCGCGAGAATGGCCGGCCGCTGCTGCTGATCGCCGGAGGGACGGGGCTGGCGCCTTTCCTGTCCATGCTGGGCCACCTGGCGCGCGCGCCCCGGGCCGCGCCGCCGATCCGGCTGCTGGTCGGGGCCAACGCGGCGGCGGAGTTCTTCGCCCACGAGCAACTGGCCGAGCTGGCAGCCGTCCTGCCTGTCGAGATCGAGCGCATCGCGGTCTCCAGCGAAGGATGGACCGGCGCCGCCGGCCACGTCACGCAGCTGCTGCGCGAGGACATGCTGCGGGATGCGCCCGATGTCTATCTGTGCGGCCCGCCGCCCATGATCGAGTCCTGCGCCGGCTGGCTGGCGGCGCGGGGCGTGGACCGCCACCGGGTCCGGGCCGAGAAGTTTCTTCCCTCGGCCTGAACGCGGGCCGGATCGCAAGTGACCGCAGTGTCACGCAGTGCCATACCTACTGGAGACAAGCATGCCCAAGTCCATTCCGTCCGTCCGTACCCGGCGCGCCGCCTGTCTGCTCGTGGCCGGCAGCCTGCTGTCCGCCCACGCCGCCGTCGGCGCGAAAGAGGAAGCCTGGCCCGCCAAGCCCATCCGCGTCGTCGTGGCCTTCGCGCCCGGTGGGCTGACCGACATCATCGCCCGGGCCTTCCAGCCGCGCCTGGCCGAGATCTTCGGCCAGCCGGTCATCATCGAGAACCGTCCCGCGGCCGGCGGGACCGTGGCCGAAGGCGCCGTGGCGCGGGCTGAGCCGGACGGCTACACGCTGCTGATGACCGCCGACGGCGTGCCGGCCAATCCGCATCTCTACAAGGGGCTGTCCTACGACATGTTCCGGGACCTCCAGCCGGTCAGCCAACTGGTGCGCATTCCGCTGGTCATGCTGGTCAATCCTTCGCTGCCGGTGAAGTCCGTCAAGGAACTGGTCTCGTTCGCCGCCGCCGCGCCGGGCAAGTATTCCTACGCGAGCCCCGGGGCGGGCACCAGCAACCATCTGTTCTTCGAGGTGTTCAAGGACATGACCCGGATGGACATGGTGCATGCGCCGTACAAGGGCGGCAGCCCCGCCATGACCGATCTGGTGGGTGGGCACGTGCAGGCGCTGCTGATCTCGGCCACCCTGGCGGTGCCCCAGGCGCTGGGCGGGAAGGTGCGGGCGCTGGCGGTCACCAGCGACAAGCGCATGGACGCGCTGCCGGACGTGCCCACCTTCGCCGAGGCGGGCTATCCCACGTTCAATCCGCACCAGTGGACCGGCCTGTTCGTGCCGGCGGGCACGCCGCCGGCGCTGGTGGCCCGCATCCATCAGGCCTTCGCGAAGGCGGCCGAGGCGCCCGACGTGCGCGCGCGGCTGAAGGAACTGTCGGCCGATCCCTACATGACCACGCCCGAGGAGTTCAAGAAGAACCTCCTGAAGGACTACGACATGCTGGGCGCGCTGATCGAAAGCAAGGGCATCACGCGCTAGCGCCTAGAACGAGTGCCGCATGCCGACCTGGAGGGCGGTCGGGTCCGAGACACTGCCGGTGCCGACGCCGCTGTTGGCGAAGCGGCTCAGCTGGTAGTTGGCGGCCGCCTTGTTGGCGACGTGCGAATACTGGGCATACAGCGTCGTCCGCTTGGACAGGTCGTATTCGTAGCCCAGCGTGATCTGGCGCGCGTCGTTGCCCGAGGCGGCGGCCGGCCGCGATGCATCGAGCAGGCCCAGGCTGCCCAGCAGGCGGCCGCTGGACGTGACGTTGAAGCTGGCGCCCAGCGTCCACAGGCCGACCCGCGCATCGGGCGCCGCGCCGTTGTCGGTGCGGAACTGCCAGTAGCTCAGGTAGAGCTTGGCGCGCCCCAGGTCGTAGCTGCCGCCGGCCATCCATTCGTTGGTGGCGTGCACGCCGGCGTTCAGCACGTCGACGCGGTTCCAGGCCAGGCCCAGGTACAGCGGGCCCCGCTGGTACTGGCCGGCCGCGCCGGCATGGCGGCCCATCTTGCCCTGGGTCGTGCTTTCCGCTCCCAGGCTGTAGAACAGGCCCGCGCGCAAGCCTTTCCAGACCGGGCTGTCGTAGCGGACGGCGTTGTCGGTGCGCGAGACGCCGGCGGCCATCAGCACCTGGGAGGTGCTGTACGGCGCGACGTTGAAGGCGTTCGAGCGGATCTTCAGGTCGTAGATGGGGCTGTACTCGCGGCCCGCCGTCAGCGTGCCCCACCGGCCGGACAGGCCCACCACCGACCGGCCGCCGAAAAACTGGCCGCCCACCTGGGTGCCGTCGTCGACGTTGAAGCGGCCCTCCAGCACGAACAGCGCCCGGTTGCCGTTGCCGAGGTCCTCGGTGCCGCGCAGGCCCCAGCGCGACTGGGTCAGACCGCCGGACTGGAGCCGCGTGGCCTTGTTGTCGCCGGACTTGATGTACTCGATCGAGGCATCGACGATGCCATACAGGGTGACGTTGCCCTGGGCGTGGGCCAGGCCGGGCGCCAGGGCGGCGGCCGCCAGGGCCAGCAGGGGCTTGAATGTCTTCATCGGGTGTCTCCGTTGCCAGTCGTGGCTGGCTCGTTTGGGGGAAGCATGGGCGCGCGGGGACCGGCCCGGGCTGCGCGGACGCGCAGCGGGCCGGCGCCGTCCGCCGGGACGGCGCGCGATGCGGTCGTGCGTAAGGTGGAGGCCGGTTATTCGGGCTGCAGGCCGGCGTTGGCGATGATGGCCTTCCAGGCCTGGAGCTGGTCGCGGACCAGTTGCGAAAAGGCCTCGGGCGAGCTTTCCACCGGTACGAGGCCGACCGAGGCGTACTTGGCCTTGACTTCCGGCGTCGCACCGACTTGCGCCACCGCGCGGGCGATGGCCTGGACGACCGGCACCGGCGTTCCCGCCGGGGCCAGCAGGCCCTCGAAGCCCACGAGGCCGAAGTTCGAGAAGCCCGCCTCCTTCATGGTCGGCACGGTGGGCGTCAGCGCGGAACGCGTGGGACCGGTGCTGGCCAGCACGCGCAGCTTGCCGGCCTCGACCTGCGGGGCCAGCGTGGAATAGCTGGCGAAGACGGCCGAGACGCGGCCGCCCACCACGTCCATGACGGCGGGCGGGGTGCCCTTGTAGGGCACGTGCAGCATGTCGGCGCCGCCTTCCTTGGCCAGCAGGCCGCCCAGCAGATGGGGCGTGGTGCCCGCGCCGGGCGAGGCGTAGGTGTACTTGCCGGGAGCCGCCTTGGCCAGGGCGATGAATTCGCGCACGGTCCGGGCCGGGATGCCGGCGTTCACGGCCAGCCACAGCGGCGCGTCGGCAGCCTGGGCCACGGGCACGAAGCTGTTGATGGGGTCGTAGGTCAGGTTGCGGTAGAGCGAGGGCGCCTGCACGAACGCGGTCGAGGTGAACAGCAGCGTGTGGCCGTCCGGAGCGGCGCGCGCGACGGCGTCGCTGCCTATGGTGGTGCCGGCGCCGGGCCGGTTCTCCACCACGACGGGTACGCCCCAGGCCTTGCTCAGGGGGTCGGACAGGGTGCGCGCCGACTGGTCCATGGAACTGCCGGCCGGGCCCGGCACGACGATCCTGACCGGGCCGTTCGGGAAGCCCGCGGGCTGGGCCACGGCGCACGCCAGGGGGGTGGCCAGCGCCAGCGCGTGCAGGGCGCGAAGCCCGTGGCGCGCCGCCGCGGCGGGAATGTTGTGAGTGGGTTTCATGTCGTCTCCTCGATCCTGGCGGCCATGGTCCGCAACCGGCCGCCGCGCCGTCAAAGCGCGTTCTCGCATTTTGAGACAGATCGAGCGCCAGGCATAAGGCAATCCGATCGGCTTGCGGAGCCCCCGGGACGCCGGAAAACACCGCGCGGCGAGACGCCAGGAGGGAGATCGGTCCCTGCGGCTGCCATAATGCCGATAAAAAAATAAGATGGCATTTGAACAAGCTTGTATGCCGGCGCCGCGCGCCGTGCCCCACCCTGGAACTTTTTCCGGATCCGCATCGTGCCGACTCCTCCCAAGCGTCTCGCTTCCCTGCCCAGCCTGGCCCATTTGCGGGTGCTGGGCGCGGTGGCCCAGCACGGCAGCGCCACGCGCGCGGCGGCGGCCCTGTTCCGTGCCCAGTCGGCGGTTACCCGATCCATACGCGAGATCGAGCAGGCGCTGGGCGAACCCCTGCTGGAGCGGCGCGCCACGGGCATGGTTCCCACCGCGGTCGGCCGGGCGGTGCTCGACCGCAACGCGCGGGTGTTCGGCGAACTGGAGGACCTGGCGTCGTGGTGCGCGGCAGGGCAACCGCGCGCCCGCACGGCCGTGGCACCGACGGTGCCGAGCTACCTGCTCAACACGCGCCGCCTGCAACTGCTGGTGGCGCTGGCCCGGCATCGCCACATGCCCACGGCCGCGCATGCCCTGGGCATCAGCCAGCCAGCGGTCAGCGCGGCCATACGCATCCTGGAAAGCGGGGCGGGCTTCCCGCTGTTCGATCGCACGACCAGCGGCCTGCAGCCGACCGAGGCGGGGGAACAGTTCGTGCTCCAGGTGCGCCGGGCGCTGAACGAGCTGCGCCACATTCCCGACGACATCGCCGCGGTGAAGGGCAGCATACGCGGCCAGGTGGTGGTCGGCGGGCTGCCATTCGCGCGCACCCGCATCCTGCCCGAGGCCGTGGCCCGGGTCAGCCGTTCCCACCCCGGCGTGCGCGTCGTGACCGACGAAAGCGCCTACGAGATCCTGGCCGCGGACCTGCGCGCCGGCGACGTCGATTTCATCTTCGGCGGCCTGCGGGCGGCCGACATGGCCAGCGGCTTGCGCGGTGAAATGCTGATGTCCGAGGCCATGGTGGTGCTGGCGCGCAGCGACCATCCGCTGGCGGGCAGCCGTGGCCTGACCCTGGCCCGGCTGGGCCGGCAGCAATGGATACTGCCCCGCGCCCACACGCCCGCCCGGACCATCCTGGACGACGTCTTCGCTCGGGCGCGCGTGCGCACGCCCGAGCCGGCGGTGGAGACGGCCGACCTCGCCATGATCCGGGGGCTGCTGCTGCGCACCGACATGCTGGCGATCCTGCCGGCCCAGCAACTGCACTACGAGTGCCAGACCGGCAGCCTGGCGGTGCTGGACATCGCGCTGCCCGGCACGGAGCGGGACATCGGCCTGACCCTGCGCGCCACCGGCGAGCCGTCTCCGGCGGCGCGGACGCTGATCGAGGCGATACGGGACGTCGTCGCCGGGATGGCCGCCTCGGCGGCGTGAGCCGGGCCGGCCGATCAATCTGGCCTGCCATGGCATCTATTTTATTTATCGGCATGGCACCATCGTACCCGTTCGGCCGGCGCGGCCCGGCCCCTGGAGAAACGGGGTTTTCCGCCATCGGAATTCCCTGCTGATACGGCGTTTCCAGCCAGCCGAAAAAAATTATCGTCGTCTTGTCTTTCTCCTTGCTTGCGGCCATGATGCGCGCACCGGAGGCCGCCACGGCCATCCCCATCCGATCACGCGAGACCAAGCATGAGCATCGTCCAGGAACATCTCGACATCTTTCCGTTCGACACCCCGCCCGTGGTGCTGACGCGGCGCGAGGCGCTGCTGCTGGACGATCCCGTGCCGTCCACGGTGAAGGCGCCCGAGCCGCCGCCCATCGAGGCCATCCACTACGCGCCGCGCTACTCCGATCAGAAGGGCCCCCAGCGCAACGTCTACGAAAGCCCCTACCTGCGCATCGAACGCCACTCCATGGCGCATGGGCGGCAGCGTTTCTATCACCGCAACACCGGCGCCGACGAGATTTCCTATCAGGTGGACGGCCAGCGCCTGCTGATGACGGAGCTGGGTTCGGTCGACCTGGTGCCGGGCGAGTTCGTGCGGCTGCCCAACGGCGTGGCGCACGACAACTATGGTCGACAGGACATCCATCTGCTGCTGTACGTGTCGGACCCGGCGGCCGAACTGCTGCCCGCGCGCCGGACCTCGGAACATCGCCAGACGCCGTTTCCCGAGTGGCAGCCCGCGGTGGTCAACGAGATGGTGTCCAGGGACCTGGCCGGCCCGGGGCAGTACCTGGTGCTGGCGCCGGCGGACGAACGCCTGCTGCTGGATCATGCGCTGAACGACCCGCGCCGGCTGGCCGTGCTCGACCCCGGTGACGAGGGAGCAGGGGCCTGCTGGATCTACCGCTCGACCCACGTCTGGATCGGCCGCACGCGCCGCCCGGCCAGCGACGGCCGCGTCTACCAGCGCCACCTGAACGCCGACGAAGTGCAATACCAGGTGAGCGGGCACCGTACGCTGGTCACGCAGCGCGGCTGCCTGGAGATCGAGCCGGGCGACTTCGTGCGCATCCCGCAGGGCGTGGCCTTCACCAGCATTCACCACGAACCCGGCGAATACCTGATGCTGGCATCCCGCCACGAGATCCCGCAGTCGGCCCAGGGCACCAGGCAGGGGGACAGGCGCGATGCCGCCGTGGTGGAGCGGCTGCGCGCGCGCTGAGCCCAGAGACGAATGACAGGATACGGAACATGAAGCAGATGATCGCCGCCCGCGCCCATGCATCGGGCGAACTCAAGCTGGAAACGGTGGACGTGCCCGAGCCGGAAGCGGGCGAGGTGCTGGTGCGGGTGGCCAGCGCGGGCATCGCGCCGGGCATCACCAAGCTGCTGGCCAAGGGGCGCTTTCGCCACCTGCCGACCACGCTCGGCCATGAAATCGCCGGCGTGGTGGCCGAGGCCGGCAACGGCGTCGATCCGGCCCTGGTTGGCCGGCGCGTGCGCGTCTCGCCCAGCCTGACCTGCGGACGCTGCGAATACTGCCTGAGCGGGCGCGAGCCCATGTGCCCGTCCACCGCGATGATCGGCCACGCGGCCTTCGGCACCGGCCCCATGCCGCTGTACGAGCGCTATCACGACGGCGGCCTGGCCGAATACGTGCGCGTGCCCGCCACCCACGTCGATCCGCTGCCGGACAACGTCAGCTTCGAAGTGGGCGCCAAGCTGCACGACCTGGGCAATGCCGTGCGCGCGCTGCGGCAGACCGGCATGCCGGCCTCCGGCCGGCTGGTCATCACCGCCGCCACCGGCACCATGGGCACGGCCTCGATCAAGTTCGCCCGTTTTTTCGGCGCGCGCGAGCTGGTGCTGGTCGGACGTTCCGGCTCGCGCCTGGAGGCCCTGCGCCCGCTGGCCGGCGGCCTGCCCGTGCGGACGGTGGCCCTGGAAGACCTGCCGGGCTGGGAGGACGACGAGGGCCTGACGCGGCGCCTGGGCGAACTGCTACCCCAAGGGGCCGACGCGGTGCTGGATTTCTTCCCGTCGGGGCCGGGCACCGCGCAAGCCATGGCGGCGCTGGGCACGGGCGGCGCGCTGGTTCACATGGGCGGCAACACGTCCATGCTGCCCTTCTCGATCCGGGACATGATGCATCACTGCTGGCGCTTCGTCGGCACCCGTTCCTGCACGAAAGAGGACACGGACCTGGTGCTGGACCTGCTGGCCTCGGGCCAGGCCGCCGCCGACGATCTCATCACCCACCGCTTTCCGCTGTCGCGGCTGGCCGAGGCCATGGAGGCCACCGGCAGCCGCAAGGAACCGATCTGGATGGCCATCGTGCATCCGGATGCCGTGTAACCGCTTTTCTTCGCCCGCCATGACCGATACGCCGACGATGCATCCCTACCGCCGCTTTTCCCTGGCCGAACGCGACCGCCGATGGAAGGCCGTGCGCCGGCGCATGGCCGAGGAAGGTCTTGCCGCCATCATCGCGCCGCCCAATCCGGGCAATTCCACCGACTGGCAGGCCGATGCCCGCTACCTGTCCCACTGCGGGGGCGGAGCCGACACGTCCATAGGCGTGGTCTTTCCTCTGGAAGGCGAGGTCACCGTCGTCGCCACCTCGGCGCAGGAACGGTGGGGGCCGCTGGTGCAGGACTGGGTGGCGGACGTGCGCACCGTCAACCGGCAGTTCGGCGCCGCCATGGGCGAGCGGCTGCGGGAACTGGGTCTGGACGGGCAGCGCATCGGCATCAGCGGGCTGGTCGGCGGGACCCGTACCCCCGAGGGCACCATCATGCACGGCACCTACGAGGCCCTGGCCCGCGCGGTGCCGAACGCGAGCTTCGTCGAGGTGGGCGAGCTGATGCAGGACGTGCGCGAGATCAAGAGCCAGGAGGAGATCGACGTCCTGCAATGTTCCATCGACCTGGTCGAGCGCGCGCTCGAGGCGCAATTGATCGCGGCCCAGCCCGGCGTGCCCGACTACGTCGTCTGGGCCGAGACCATGCACGCCATGTTTCGCCGGGGCTCGGAGCTGTCGGTGCATTTCAACTGGGTCAGCGGCGATAATCCCGGCCGCACGCTCACGCGGCCCACCGCCCGGCCGCTGCGCGGGGGGGACCTGATCCTGGGTGAGATCGAGGCCTCGGTCATCGGCTACCGCGCCCAGCGCCTGCCCGTGGTGGCGGTGAACCGCTGCCCGCCCGTCATCCGCGACCTGTCGGCCATCCATGGCGACATGTACGCCGAACTGCTGAGCGTGCTGCGCGCCGGCGCCACCGTGCGCGAGGTCATTGCCGCGACGGTGGACATCACGCGGCGCATCGCGCCGCGCAGCGGCCCCCTGGCCGGGCTGAAGGCTGCGCTCATCCTGCACGGACGGGGGCTGGGCGACGACCGGCCGCTGGTGCTGACCAAGCTTGGCGGCGACCCCTTCTACGGCGCGACCGAGCGCGCCATGGAAGCGGTGTTCCCCGAGGACGGCGTCTATATCTGCAAGCCCGCGATCTCGACCGCCGACGGCGTGGTCCAGTTCGCCTGGGGCGACACGGTGCGCGTCGCCCCAGGCGGCGCGCGACGCATGGGCAGGATGCCCCACGGCGTGCAGGTCTCGGAACCCGGGCCGTTCACCGACTGGCCCACCGACGTCACGGTGCTGGGCGGGGCATAGCGGGGCCCGCCACGCTGCGGGGGAATGCGCTACGATGGGCGCGGCCAAAAAGGCATCCCACCGGAGCGGGCATGGAGAACAGGACGCCGATCGATCCCTACCGCAAGATCAGCGCGCGCATCATCCCCCTGATGATGCTGCTCTACCTGATGGCCTTCCTGGACCGGGTGAACATCAGCTTCGCCGCGCTGACCATGAACCAGGACCTGGGTTTCACGCCCACCATCTTCGGCTGGGGCGCCGGCATCTTCTTCATCGGCTACTTCCTGTTCGAGGTCCCCAGCAACGTCATCCTGGAAAAGGTCGGCGCGCGCCTGTGGATCGCGCGCATCATGGTCACCTGGGGCCTGATCTCGGCGGCCATGGCCTTCGTGTCGGGCACCGCGAGCTTTCTTACGCTGCGCTTCCTGCTCGGGGTCGCCGAGGCGGGATTCCTGCCCGGCATGCTGCTCTACCTGACCTACTGGTTCCCGGCCCGGCACCGCGCGAAATTCATCGCCCTGTTCATGGCGGCGGTGCCGCTGGCCAGCGCGATCGGTTCGCCCATCTCCGGCCTGCTGGTCGGCATGGACGACCTGATGGGGCTCAAGGGCTGGCAATGGCTGTTCATCCTGGAGGGCCTGCCCTCGTGCGTGCTCGGCATCGTGGTCCTGTTCGCGCTGCCCGACCGTCCGGTCAATGCGAAATGGCTGTCGCCGGAAGAACGCGGAATCGTCGAGGCCGACCTGGCGCGTGACCGGCTGGCCGCTACCGGCCGCAGCCACCACGCCATGTGGCCGGCCCTGGTGGACCGGCGCGTGCTGGTGCTGTGCGGCGTGTATTTCGGCATCGTCATCGGGCTGTACGGCATCGGCCTGTGGCTGCCGCAGATCGCCAAGGCGATGGGATACTCGAATGCCGCGGTCGGCTTCATCGTGGCCGCGCCCTATGCCGTCAGCGCGGTGGCCATGCTGGCCTGGGGACGCCGCAGCGACCGCAACGGCGAACGCGCAGGCCACGTCGCGGCCGCGGCCCTGGTCAGCGTCGCCGGGCTGCTCGCCAGCCTTTACTTCGGCACGCCGTGGATCGCGCTGTGCTGCCTGGGCCTGGCCTCGATCGGCATCTATGCCTGCCTGGGGCCGTTCTGGGCCATGCCGCCGCTGTTCCTGCAAGGCACGGCCGCGGCGGGCGGCATCGCGCTGATCAACTCGGTCGGCAATCTGGGCGGCTTCGCCGGCCCCTACCTGATGGGATGGATCAAGGAACGCACCGGCAGCTTCTCGCTGGGCATGGCCGCGTTGGCCGGCTGCCTGGGCGCGGCCGCGATACTGGCGCTGTCGCTGAAACGGGAAATGCGGGCGATGCGTGACGCGCGGGCGCCGGATCCGGGCCAGGCCTAGGTGTTCATGGTGTCCTACGCGGGGTCCGTTCTTGCCAGGCAATACGCGGCGGTGTCGTAGGGCAGCGTCACGGCGGCGTGGCCGCGCAGTTCGGGCTCGGCCTGGATCAAGGCCTGTAGCCGCTGGTCCACGCCGGCTCGCTGTTCTGGCGGCAGCGCCGAGATGAAGCTGGTGGAGCGCACCCGGTTCAGGATGACGTCTTCCGGGGATCCGGTATGGCCGTTGGCGTAGTGCCGCTCGTCCATGGGCCCGAAGCCCGGGTGGGGAAAGGCCTGACGCCAGGCGCCGGTGTAGTAGCGCGGCGCGTCGCCCTCGAATTCGTTGACGATGCGGTCGATCGCGGCCACCCAGGGGACGTTTGCGTCGCGCATGTTCCAGACCAGCCCCAGCCGGCCATCGGGCTTGAGCACGCGATGGATCTCGTCCAGGGCTTCGGCCGTGGCGAACCAGTGGAAGGCCTGCGCGCACACGACCACGTCGACGCTGGCATCGGGCAGCGGGATGGCGTCGGCCGTGCCGACCAGCGGCCGGACTCCGGGATGGGCCGCGGCCAGCTTGTCCAGCATGGCGGCCACCGGTTCCACGGCGATCACGCTGGCGCCGGTGGCAAGCAGGCGGGGCGTGAACTTGCCGGTGCCCGCGCCCAGGTCCAGCACGGTGGCGCCGGCATGCAGGCCCAGCGTGTCGCGCAGCCACCCCGCGATTTCCGGCGGATAGTCGGGACGCCCGCGGACATAGGTGTCGGCCCCTTTGGTGTAGCCGTCGGCGGCCGAGTGATGGATGGAGGTCGTGCTGTCCATGTGTTCTCTCCGTGAAAGCGCGGGGGCGATCTGTTTTACCATGCGCGTTTGCCGGGCAAGGAGGCCGCATGCAGGAAATCAACTGGGACGACTTCATGAAGGTCGAGCTGCGCGTGGGCCGCGTCGTCAGCGCCGAGGTGTTCGCCCAGGCGCGCAAGCCGGCCTACGTGCTGCACGTGGATTTTGGCGAGGAGCTGGGTGTGCGCAAGTCCAGCGCGCAGATCACGCATCATTACCGGCCGGAGGAACTGGTGGGCCGGCTGGTGGTGGCGGTGGTGAATTTCCCCCGCAAGCAGATCGGACCGTTGATGTCGGAGTGCCTGGTGACGGGCTTTCACGACGAGAACGGCCATGTCGCCCTGTGCGTGCCGGACAAGGACGTGCCGCCGGGTACGCGTCTGCTCTAGCCCGTCGTATGGCCGCGCCGCGCAAGCCATTCCTCGCGCGTGATCTCCCAGATCTCGCTGGGCAGCCTGCCCGACACGTAGCCGCGCTCCTCGGTGGCCACCACGCGCATGCCGCCGCGCGCCGAGATCCGGCTCGAAGCGATATTGGCTGCGGCCTTGGGCACTCGCAGCAGGGGCTTGTCCAGCACTTCGAACCAGTAGGCGGTGGCCGCCACGGCGGCTTCCGTCATCAGGCCCCGGCCTTGCCATTCCGGCATGATCCAGAAGCCGCGGTTGTTGTCCGGGTCGTCCATCAGGCTGATCACGCCGATCAGGCGGTCGGGCTCCTGCCTGGGCCGCAGGCTCCAGTGCCACTCGCGGCCCTGCTCCATGGCCGGCAGCGCCGCATCGCGCAGAAACACGAACGCGCCGTCTTCGGGATAGGGCCAG
Source organism: Pigmentiphaga sp. YJ18 (assembly GCF_038066655.1). NCBI lineage: Bacteria > Pseudomonadati > Pseudomonadota > Betaproteobacteria > Burkholderiales > Alcaligenaceae > Pigmentiphaga > Pigmentiphaga sp. YJ18. The sequence goes on from NZ_JBBUKU010000001.1 coordinate 1,068,179, forward strand.
GGAACGCGGTCGGCCAGGAAGCGCACGATTTCCCAGCGCGCGAAGGCATGTTGGATGGCCGGGGCATCGGCCAGCGTCAGGGGAGGCAGCAGCAGGCGCGGCGTGGAAAGCGCGGGAATGGGCATGGCCTACTCCGCCGCGGGTTTCCAGCCGATGGAGCGCGATACGCCCTGGGTTTCCTCGACCAGCGCCGCGGCGATCTCGGCGGCGCTGGGCACGATCGCCTGGCCGGGCGGTTCGCGGAAGATCAGCGTGATGACGGTGGACAGCGCGCCCTGGTAGTCGAGGATGGGCGCGGCCAGGGCCGACAGGTTGTTGACGTAGTGGCCGTGGTTCTCGGCATAGCCGCGTGCGCGCACGGCCTGCCTCGTCTGGTCCAGGTCGGCGGCGGCCATGCGTTCGCCCCGCGCCTTGGCGCGCGCGACTTCCTTCTGGATGAAGGGTTTGGTGATGGCCGGCGGGAGGTGGGCCATGAAGGCGATGCCCGAGGCCGAGGTCAGAACCGGGAACACCGATCCCAGGCCGAGGTCGGTGCCGATCAGGAAAGTGCTGCGCTTGAGCCGTATGCAGGTCGGCCCCGATTCGCCCCACACGCACAGCAGGCCCGTCAGGTCGAAGCGCGTACAGATGCGGTCCAGGGCCTGCGAGGCCAGCGTGAAGACGTCGGTCTTGGTCATGGCCGACACGCCCCAGCGCAGCGCCTGCGGCCCCAGGCCGTAGTGGCCGGTGGCCGGGTCCTGCACCACCAGCCCCGACTTGGCGAAGCTGGTCAGGTAGCGGTGCGCCTGGCTGGCCGAGATGCCGGCGTCCCTGCCGATGTCGCGCAGCGGCAGCGAGCCGGTGGCGGCCGCCAGTGCGTCGATGACCCGCACGCCCACTTCGACGGACTGGATGCCTTTCTTTTCGCGCACGGCGGGCGCCGCGGCACTCTTGGGCTGTTTCGATGCGGGCATGCGGGGCAACCTGTCAGGTAATGGACGCAATCATGATGGTCCGCCCAGGGCCCGCTCGACCGCGGCTTCGGCATGCAGCCGGGTGGTGTCGTAGCAGGCGAGCGACGGCGCCGCGCCGTCCAGCAGCAGCGGCAGTTCGGTACATCCTACGACGACCGCCTGCAGGCCGGCGAGCCGCATTCTATCAATGACGGCCAGCAGGCGCTGGCGCGAATCCGGGTCGATGCGGCCGCGCGTCAGTTCGTCGACGATGATGGCGTCGATGGCCGCGCAGTCCTCGGGAGGCGGCGGGACCAGTTCGATGCCGTGATGGTCGCGGTACCAGTCCGCATAGAAGGGCGACTGGGTGACGTGGCGCGTGCCGATCAGGCCGGCCCGGCGCACGCCGGCGGCCTGTAGGGCCGTGGCCGTCGGGGTGCCGATGTGAAGCAGGGGCAGGCCGGCGCCGCGTTCGACCTCGTCGGCGAAACGATGGGCGGTGTTGGCCGTCAGCAGGAAGAAGCCGGCGCCGGCCCGCGCCAGTCGTTGGCCGGCCTGGACCAGCGCGCCGCCGACGTCGGCCCAGCGGCCCGCGGCGCCCGCCTGCAGCAGCGGTTCAAAGTCCAGCGTGACGAGGACGCTTTCGGCGTTGTGGTGGCCGCCGGCACGGCGCTGCATGGCTTCGTTGAGCAGCCGGTAGTACAGGGCCGACGATTCCCAGCTCATGCCGCCTATGAGGCCGATCAGCTGTGTCTGTGGCATGGTCACAGTCCTCCGATGGGGCCGGCGCGCGTGCGCAGGCCGGGTAGCGCCAGCGTGGCGATGACGAACAGGCCGGTCAGGAACTTGAGGTCGGACGGATGCAGTCCGCTGGCCAGGCCCAGCGATACCAGCTGGTAGTAGACGATGGAGCCGACGACCGGCGCGCAGACCTGGCGGGCGACGGTATGGCGCCCGACCAGCGCCTCGCCCACGATCAGCGAGGCCAGGCCGTTGATCAGGATGCCCAGGCCCATGGTGACATCGGCATAGCCCTGCTGCTGCGCCAGCAGCGCGCCGCCCCCGGCAACGATGGCGTTGGCCAGCGCAAAGCCGCCGACGATATAGCTGGCCGACCGGATGGACAGGGCCGGCGCGAGCCTGTCGTTGGCGCCCACGCAGCGCATGGACAGGCCGATCTCGGTGCGGAACAGCCACACCAGCGCCAGTACGCCCGACATCGCCAGCGCGCCGAAGACCGCCACCTGCCAGCCGTTGGACAGCAGGATGGTTGCCGAGACCGCGTCGAACACGTTGTGGCCCGATGGCAGCGAGGCGTTGGGCTTGCCCAGCACCCGCAGGTTCACGCTCCAGAGCATGGTGAATACCAGGATGCCCGCCAGCAGCGAGTGGATGCGAAAGCGCAGGTGCAGCCACGCGGTGGCGGCGCCCGCCGCCGCGCCGGCCGCCACCGCCAGCAGGGTCGAGGCGAACGGGTCGAGCCCGGCGATCACCAGCGCCGCGGCCAGGCAGCCGCCCAGCGGCAGGCTGCCTTCGCAGGTCAGGTCGGGCAGCGACAGGATGCGGAACGGGATCATGATGCCCACCGCGACCGTCGAATAGATCAGGCTTTGCACGAGGGTGACGGGTATCAGGAACCAGAAGCTTTCGAGTAGGGCCATCATGGGTCAGCTCAGCATCATGCGGTCGTCCGCGATATGAAAACGTTCCACCAGGTCGGCCACGCCCAGGCCTTGCTTGTCGGCGGCGGACAGGTCGGCCCGTACCGCGCCGTCGGCCATCATGACGATGCGGCTGCCGTACTGCAGCGCGTGTTCCATGTTGTGCGTGACCATCAGCGTGGTCAGCCGGAGCGCCGCCACCAGGTGGCGCGTGGCTTCCATGACGGCGGCGGAGGTCCGCGGGTCGAGCGCGGCCGTGTGTTCGTCCAGCAGCAGTACCTGGGGGGCCTCGAGCGTCGCCATGACCAGAGCCAGCGCCTGGCGCTGCCCGCCGGAGAGCAGGCCGGCGCGGGCGCCCAGGCGATCCTCCAGCCCCAGGCCGAGCCCCGCCAGCGCCTCGCGGTAGCGGTCGCGGCGGCGGCCTGTGAGCGCCTGCCGCCACCCGCGCCCGCGCGCCCGCATTTCGGCCAGCACCAGGTTTTCTTCCACGCTCAGCATGGGCGCGGTGCCTGTCATCGGGTCCTGGAAAACGCGCGCCACGCAGCGCGAGCGGCGGTGTTCCGGGCTGCGCGTGACGTCCTTGCCGGCGATCTCGATCGTGCCCGAATCGGGCAGCAGCGCGCCGGCCACGAGGTTGAGCAGGGTGCTCTTGCCGGCGCCGTTGCCGCCAATGACCGCGACGAACTCACCGTCGGCCACCGACAGGTCGAGGTCACGGGTGGCGGTCTTGGCGTCGGGCGTGTTGGCGTTGAACGTCTTGCACAGGCGGGCGATGCGGATCACGGCGCGCTACCCGGTTGGCCGACGACGCAGTTGCAGTCCTTGTAGGCCGCCGGCACGGACAGGTTCAGCGCCTTCAGCCGGGCCGCGCTGAACAGCGGATGGTGATCTTCCGGGGCGGGACGCCATGCCGGGATGGCCTGGGCGTTTTCGCCCTTCAGAATGCGGCCGGCGATGCGGCCGGCGGCTTCGCCCGACTGTTCGAAGGACACGGCCAGGGCCGCGGCCGCCTGGTTCTGGCGGACCATCTCGGGAATGGTGGTGACGACCGGCAGCTGCGCCCGCTCGGCCGTGGCGGCGATGGTGGCCGCCCCTTGCTGGATGCGCCCGGAAGCCACCGGGTAGAGGGCATCCACCCGGCCCCGCGCCGACTGCACGCGTTGCGGCAACTCGGATGGGCTGTCTACGCCTATCTTGACCAATGCGATGCCGTGTCTGCCGGCGATGGGGGCCAGCCCGTCCAGCGCGGCGGTCGAGCTGTCGTCGCCCGTGTCGTACAGCACGCCCAGGCGCTTCAGGCCCGGGATGACGGCCTTGAAGAAGGTCAGCACCGCGTCGTAGTCCAGCGCCACCGACGAGCCGGTCAGCAGCCGTTCCCCGCTTTTCCAGCCGCCGACCAGGCCGGCATGGACCGGGTCGGCGATGGGCGTGAACACGATGGGAAAGCTGCGCGTGCGCAGCTGCTGTATGGCCGTGAGCGAGACGGGCGTGGCGATGGTCACCATGAGGTCCGGATTGCCGCTGGCCAGCTTGTTGAGCATCTGCGGGATGAGCGACCGGTCGAAATTGACGTTGGTCTCGTCCAGCGCCAGGTTCTCGCCCGGCTTGAACCCTTCCGCCGCCAATCCTTTCCTGAAGCCGGCGATGGTGGCGTCGAGCGTGGGATGCGGCCCCCATCCGGCGATGGCGACCTTCTTGTTCTGGGCTTGGGCGGGCACGGACGCGCATGCCGCCAGTACCGCAGTGAAAACCAACTTGGACAGCGTTCGCATGGCTCGGCTCCAAAGTTTGAATCATTGCACTATGAACAACATGTTGGATACTATACAAAACGAAAAAACGCGGCAATGGTGCTTTTCCCTCTTTGCTCATGACTGTCTTCCGCACAAAGGAGCTGCCTTGAAAGCCGTTTACTTCAATGAACATGGCGATCTGTCCGTGCTGCGCCACGGCGACGTGCCCGAGCCCGCCGTGCCGGCTGGCTGGGTCAAGATCCGGGTCCGGGCGACCAGCTTCAACCATGCCGATCTGTTCTCGCGCCGCGGCATGCCGGGCATCAAGGTGCAGTTGCCGGGCATCAACGGTTCCGACTGCGCGGGGGACATCGCCGAACTTGGCGAAGGCGTGACAGGGTGGAAAGTGGGCGACCGCGTGCTGCCCATCCCGCACCAGGTCGATTGGACCGCGGGCACCTTCGACATGCTGGGCGAGAACCGCAACGGTGCCATGGCCGAGTACTGCGTGGTGCGCGCCAGCCAGTTGATGCGCCTGCCCGACAACGTGTCCTACGAGGACGCGGCCTGCCTGCCGTGCGCCTATGGCACGGCCCACCGGATGCTGCATGGCCGCGGGCGCATCCAGGCTGGCGAGACCATCCTGATCCTGGGCGCGTCGGGCGGCGTGGGCAACGCCTGCGTGCTGCTTGCCAAGATCGCCGGCCTGCGCGTGATCGCCGCCGCGGGCGATGCGGACAAGTGCCGCCGGCTGGAGGAAATGGGCGCGGACGAGACGATCGACTATACCCAGGCGTCGTTCGATCAGGTCATCCGGGAGAAGACCGGTTCGCTGTTGCGCGGCGGCGGCGTGGACGTGGTCGTGAACTTCACGGCGGGCGACACGTGGCTGCCGTCCATGCGCTGCGTCAAGCGCTTCGGCCGCCTGCTGTGCTGCGGCGGTACCGGCGGCTACAAGGCCGTGACCGATATTCCCTATCTGTTCACGTCGGAAATGAGCATCATCGGCTCCACCGGCTGGACCCTGGAAGACCAGGAGCAATTGGTGGCGATGGTGGCCGACGGCCGGCTCAAGCCGGTCATCGACCGGATCGTGCCCCTGTCGCGGGCCATCGATGCCTACGGCGCGTTCGAGCGGCGCGAATTCTTCGGCAAGATCGTCGTGACGCCGTGACGGGGGCGCCATGATTCCGTTCGACACGGTATTCGCCAGCGCGGCCGATGCGGCCCGGTTCGCCGCCGTGCCGCCTTCCGGGCGGTTGCCGGCGCGCGATCTGCCGCATCTATTCGCGCTGGCGGCCCGGCGGCGCCCGCGGGCGCTTGCCATCCGCCATCTGCCCCGGGGGCTGCTGGGCGACGCGCCCGAGGACTGGACCTTCGAGCGCCTGCACGAGGCCGTGCTGCGGGTGGCGGCCAACCTGGCGGCGGCGGGCATCGGCGCCGGCGACACCGTTGCCGCGCTGCTGCCCAACGGCCCGCAGACCGTGGCCGTGGTGCTGGGCGCGCAGGCGGTGGGCGTGGTGGCGCCGATCAATCTCTATCTCGAAGCCGGCGAGATCGCCACGCTGCTCGATGCCATGGCCGCCCGCGTGCTGGTGGCCGATGGCGACGTGATCGAAGCCAAGCTGGAGGCCATACTCGCGGCTTGCCTGTCGCCCCCCAGGCTGCTGCGCCGGGCCGACCTGCTGGCGCCGCCGCCGGCGCCTTGTCCGCTGCGCGAGCGCGGCGCCGAGCAGGTGGCGCTGTTCCACACGGGCGGTACCACCGGCCTGCCCAAGCTGGTGCCGCTGACGGGCGACAACTTCGCCGTCTGCGCCCTGTTCTCCAGCTATGGCTACGGCTACGCCGAGTCCGACCGCGTGTACGCCGCCATGCCCATGTTTCACGTTGGCGGGCTGCTGGCCAGCGCGCTGTTTCCGCTGGTCAATGGCGCCTCGATCATCATCGCCGGTGAACTGGGCTACCGGGGGCCGGGCACGGTGGCCGATACCTGGGCCCTGGCCGAGCGCGAGCAGGCGACGGTGCTCATCGCTCCGCCCACGGTCATGGGCCAGCTGGCGCAAAGCATGCCGTCCAAGGCGCGGGTGCCCGCGCTGCGCCTGCTGGTCAATGGCGCGGCGGCGCTGCCGGTGTCCATCGGCAACGCGCTGGTGGATCGCCTGCGAGTGCCGTTGACCGAACCGTGGGGCCTGACCGAAGCCTGCCTGGCCGTGACCTCCATGCCCCTGCACGGCCCCCGCCGCGCGGGATCGGTCGGCGTGGCGCTGCCGTACTGCCGCGTCAAGGCCGTGCGGGTGGATGCGCAGGGCCGCGAGACCGGCGACTGCGGCGTGGACGAGATCGGCGTGCTGGCCATCGGCGGCCCCAGTGTGTTCGCCGGCTATCGCGGCGTGGCGCCCGGGCGCCAGCCGTTCTTCCGCGACGGCTGGCTGGACACCGGCGACCTGGGGCGGGTCGATGCCGACGGCCATGTGTGGATCACCGGCCGCGCCAAGGACCTGATCAAGCGCGGCGGCCACGGCATCGATCCGGCGGTGATCGAGACCGCGCTCTACGCCCATCCGGCCGTGGCGCTGGCGGCGGCGGTGGGCCGGCCCGACGCCTACGCCGGCGAGCTGCCCGTGGCCTACGTGCAGCTCAAGCCCGGCCACCTGGCGCTGCCCACCGAATTGCTGGCGCTGGCGACCCGTTCGATCACCGAGCGCGCTGCCGTGCCCAAGGACGTCATCGTGCTGGACGCCCTGCCGCTGACCGGCGTGGGCAAGGTCAACAAGACCCTGCTGCGCCTGGATGCCGCGCACCGCAGCTTCGAGGCCCTGCTGCGCGAACTGGTGGGCAGCGGCCAGCGGGTGGGCCTGGAGGTCGCGCCCCATCCCCGCTACGGCACCTTCGTGCGCGCGCGCGTGCCGTCCATCCACGTGGAGGGCGCGCGCCGGCTGCTGGCGCAGTTTCCCTACCAGCACGAAGTGCTGGCCCTGTAACCCGAATCAGACATGGAACCGAAACCGATGAACACGAGCAGCCACGGCATCGAAGAGCTGGATCACCTGATGACCTACGTGGCCGACCTGGATGCCGCGGGCACGGCCTACGAGCGGCTGGGGTTCCGGCTGACGCCGGTGTCGAACATCGCATCCATGGGCATCGCCAACCGGCTGGTTCCCATGCGTCCGCGCACGCCGGGCGCCGCCAACTTCATCGAACTGATGGGTGTGGCCGATGCCTCGCTGCTGCCCGCTCCCATGCGCGAGGTCCTGTCGGGCGCGCCGGGCATCAAGTCCATGGTGATGATGACGGGCGATGCGCAGGCCGCGCATCGCATGCTGGTGGACGCGGGCTATCCGTTCGCCGCCCCTTCGCACGTACGGCGCGAGTGGGCGATTCCAGGAGAAGGCTCGGTCTGGCCCGAGTTCGACGTGCTCCTGCCCATTCCCGCGCCGCTGAAGTTCAACGTCTGCCAGTACCACAACGTCGAGCTCTACCTGCGCGAGGACTGGCTGGAGCATCCCAATACGGCGGAATCGCTGCTGGCCGCCATCGGGGTGGCCAGCGACGCGCGGTCCGCGGCGGCCTACTTCGAGCGCCTGTTCGGCGTCGCGGCGGTGCGGAGCGCCGACGGCGGCCACGCCGTGTCGCCCGGCAGGACCGAGCTGGTGCTGTACGAGCCGGCCGCCTTCGAGGCGCGCTTCGGCTGCCCGGCGCCGGCCGGGGGCGATGGCGTGGCCTACGCCGGCATGCGCATCGCCGTACGCGACCGCGATCGCCTGGCCGCGCTGCTGGACGCCAACGGCGTGCCGCATGCGCGGGTTGGCGGTATCGTGGTCGATCCGCGTTCGGCGTGCGGCAACGTGATCGAATTCGTCGAACGGACGCCATGAGGGAAGCCGCCATGAATCCGCTCGAGGAAATCCAGGCCTATCGCGACGAACTGGTCCGCATCCGCCACGATCTTCATGCGCACCCCGAGACTGCGTTCGAGGAAGTGCGCAGCGCCGCTCTGGTGGCCGACACGCTGGAGTCGCTGGGCATCGAGACGCATCGCGGCATCGCGCGTACCGGCGTGGTGGGTGTGCTGCGAGCCGGCCGCGGCACGCGCGCCATCGGCCTGCGCGCCGACATGGACGCGCTGCCCATGACCGAGGCCAATACCTTCGCCCACCGCTCCACCGTGCCCGGCAAGATGCACGGCTGCGGCCACGACGGCCACACCGCGATGCTGCTCGGCGCCGCGCGCTACCTGGCGGCGCACCCCGATTTCGACGGGACGGTCCACTTCATCTTCCAGCCCGCCGAGGAAGGCGAAGGCGGCGGCCGCCTGATGGTCGAGGAAGGCCTGTTCCAGCGCTTTCCCATGGATGCGGTCTACGGCATGCACAACATTCCCGGCATGCCGGCCGGCACCTTCGGCGTCATGCCGGGACCGATGATGGCCTCGTTCGACCTGCTCGACATCGAGGTGCGCGGCCAGGGCGGCCACGCGGCCTTCCCCCATGCGGCCAACGATCCGGTGCTGGCGGGGTCGGCGCTGGTCTGCGCCTTGCAGGGCATCGTCAGCCGGCGGGTGAGCCCGCTCGACTCGGCCGTGGTGTCGATCACCACCTTCCACGCGGGCGAGACCCACAACGTCATTCCGCCCTCGGCCCGGTTGTCGGGCACGGTGCGCGTATTCAAGGACGAGGTGCGCGACGCGGTCGAGGCGGACATCCGCCGCATCTGCGAGGGCGTGGCGCATACGCACGGAGTGGGGATCGAGCTGCGCTACGACCGCCGCTATCCGCCCACGATCAATACCGAAGCCGAAGCCGCCCTGGCCCGCGACGCGGCGGTGGCCCTGGTGGGGTCTTCCCGGGTGCTGACCCAGGCACAGGCCCTGATGGCGGCCGAGGATTTCGCCTTCATGCTGCAGGCCCGGCCCGGCGCCTATGTCTGGATAGGCAACGGAGAAGGCCGGGAAGGCGGCTGCATGGTGCACAACCCCCACTACGACTTCAACGACGCGATCCTGCCGCTGGGCAGCGCGTACTGGGTGTCGCTGGTCCGGACGGCGCTGCCGCGGGCCGGCCTGGAACAAGGATCTTCATCATGAACGACGCTTCTTCTCCTTCCGCCATGACCACCGGCGACATCCAGAAATGGCTGGACGCGTCGCCCTTCATCGGCTTCCTGGGCCTGCGCTGCGACCAGGCCGACGTCGCGGCCGGCACGCTGTCCATGACCATGCCCATGCGCCGCGAACTGGAGCGTGGCGCGGGCGGCAGCCAGTTCCACGGCGGCGCCATCGCCTCGCTGATCGACACCGTAGGCTGCTTCGCGCTCATCATGGGCACGAAGCAGCCCGTTCCCACCATCAACTTCCGCGTCGACTATCTGCGGCCGTCGGCCGGCACGGGGCTGACCGGCAAGGCTCGGGTCCGGCGCGCGGGCAAGACGGTGGGCGTGGTCGACGTCGACGTGTTCGACGACCAGGGACGACTGGCCGCCGTGGGCCGGGGCTGCTTCGGCATGCCGGCGGCCTGAGCATGGACGCGCACGCGGCGGGGCCGCTGGCCGGCCTGCGCATCCTCGACCTGACGCGTTTCCTGCCCGGTCCGCTCGCCACGCAGCAACTGGCCGACCTGGGCGCGGAAGTGACCAAGGTCGAGGAACCCGCGGGCGATCCCGCCCGCCGCATGGGCCCGGGCCGCGGCCCGGTGTCCGAGGTCTTCCTGGCGATCCACCAGGGCAAACGCTTCGCGACGCTGGACCTGAAGGCCGCGCAGGGGCGCGACGCCCTGCTGGCGATGGCGCGGGACGCGGATGCGCTGGTCGAAGGGTTCCGGCCCGGCACGATGGCGAAACGGGGACTGGGCTGGGAGACGCTGCACGCGGCCAACCCGCGCCTGGTGCTTTGCTCCATCAGCGGCTATGGACAGTCCGGTCCCTGGGCGCGGCGGGCGGGCCATGACATCAACTATCTGGCCCTGTCCGGCGCGCTGCACCAGAACGCCGGGCGGGATGGGATGCCGGTGCTGCCCGGATTGCCGGTGGCGGACGCCCTGGGTGCGCAAGCCGCCGCCACGGCGCTGTTGGCCGCGTTGATCGAGGCCGGCCGCACGGGGCGGGGCCGCCACGTGGACGCGGCCCTGGCCGACGCGCCGTTCGCCCAGCACGTGCTGGCCCAGGCCGAGGTGCGCGCAGATGGTCGCGCCGAAGCGCCGGGCCACGGCCTGCTGACCGGCGGGGCACCCTGCTACGGCGTCTACCGCTGCGCGGACGGCCGTCATCTGGCCGTGGGCGCGCTGGAGTTCAAGTTCTGGACGGCGCTGTGCGAGGCCTTGCGGCGGCCGGACCTGGCTGCCTGCCACTGGAGCCAGGGCATGGCGCCGGGCGGCGCGGACTCGCTGCGCGTGCGGGGCGAGCTGGAGCGGATATTCCTGAGCCGCGACATGGATGCCTGGGCGGCGCTGCTGGAGCCCTGCGACTGCTGCATCACGCCGGTGCTGCGCATGGAAGAGGCCATGGCTCATCCATACCATGCGGCGCGCGTTCGCGTACCGGCATCGGTCAGCTCGCCGCCGCGCCCGATGCCGCCAGCTCCCTGAGGCCGGCCTTCGATATCTTGCCCACGCCGATGCGGGGGAAATCCTGGACGAATACGACCTCGCGCGGCACCTTGTACTTCGCCAGTTCCCGCTGGCATGCCGCGATGATGGCGTCGGCCAGCCCCGTGACGCCGCCATCCGCCGGCAGCCGCACGAAGGCGATGGGAACTTCGCCGTAGACGGCGTCGGGCCGGCCGACCACGGCCACTTCGCTCACCCGGGCCACCGTCCGGATGACCCGTTCTATCTCGGCCGCCGAGACGCCTTCGCCGCCGACCTTGAGCAAGTCCTTGGCGCGGTCGCCGAACTGGATCGAGCCGTCTTCATGCAGCAGCACGTTGTCGCCCGTCCTGAAGTAGCCGTCATCGTCGAAGGCATCCCGCGTCGCTTGGGCATTACCGAAGTACTCGGCGAAAAGAGTGACCCCCCGTATGCCCCGGACCAGAAGATTGCCGCGTTCGCCGGGCAGGCAGTCGCGGCCCCGGTCATCGACGATGCGCACGCCGTAGCCGGCGGATGGGCGGCCGATGGCGCCCGCCCGCGGGGGCGACCACGGATCGGTGACGATGCCTTGCGCGACCATTTCGGTCATGCCCCAGGCTCCCATCATCCTCATGCCGAAATGGGCCTCGTGCTCGGGCAGCCACAGCGCATTGCACCATTGCCGGAAGGCGTGGCCGCGGGGAACGGGCATACCCGCCAGCACGTTGGCGCTGAAGATGACGTGAGACCCCACGGTGCTGCGATGCTCGAGCGCGACCGGCCAATAGCGGCTGGCCGAGAAGCGGGGCTGCAGGACGATGCTGGCGCCGGCCCAGAGCGCGGGAAAGACCGACCACGACAGGCCGACCACGTGGAACAGCGGCAGGAAGACCTGAAAGACGTCGTCGCCACGCAGGCCTTGCTGCATGGCGCCAAGCCTGCCGGCCCACAGGGCATTGGCATGCGTCCATGCCACGCCCTTGGGGCGCGAGGTCGTGCCGCTCGTGAACAGCACGGACAGCGGCGCGGACGCGTCGGGCGGGCGTTGCGGCGCGGGCGCGGCCAGCAGCGCGGCATGGCGCTCGTCGGGCCGTGGCGCGGTGGCGGCGTCGGCGGGCTGTCCGGCATCGTCGTCGGTGATCGCCAGCCATTTCAAGCCGGGGCAATGGCCGCGGATCTTTTCCGCGAATTTCGGATGCGTGACAGCTCCGCAGGCCTCGGTCAGTTCGGCGAAATAGGCCAGCTCCGGTCCGGCGGCCATGGCATTGGTGGGAACACAGACGGCGCCCAGATGCGCGCAGGCGAAATACGTCAGCAGGAATTCCGGACAGTTCTCCAGATGCATCAGGACGCGGTCGCCGGCGCGCACGCCGCGCCTGCCGAGGCCGCCCGCCAGCGAGGCGACCTGTCCGGCGAATTCGGCGTAGGTCCAGGTGCGCGATACGCCAGGCTCCGGCGCCCAGGTCAGGAACGGGTGCCCGGGCCGCTCGGCCGCCTTCCTGCGGAGCAACGCGGCCAGATCGTGGCCGGTGAATTGAAGCAGTGCGTCCTGGTGAGTCATGGCGGGGGATCCCACGAACCGTGCTCGAGCCAGTGTTCGAGCATCCATAGGCGGTCCACCCCCCAGAGGGGTTGGCCGTCGACGATGAAGAAGGGCACGCCGAACACCCCCTGGGCGACGGCGTGGTCCACCTCTTCCTTGAGCGCGGCCTTGATGCCGGGCGATTCCATGCCTTGGCCCAGCGCCCCGGTATCCACGCCCAGCAATGCCGCTTCCTCCAGGACCGCCTCGGTGGTGGAGATGTCTTCCCCCTTGGCCCACAGCCTGGCGCAGATGGCTCGGGCAAAGCGCGCGGCCCGCGCGGAATCGTGCCGCTTCAGCCAGAGGAAGGCGCGCAGCGCGCGGATGGGAGATACGTCCGGATGGCGCAGCTCGCATATCGGCACGCCCAGCAGGCGCGCCATGCGGTGCTTGTCCAGCCGGGAGTAATCGGCCTTGAGCGGTGTGGCCGGAACCGGCTTCAATCCCATCACCTGCAGTACCGTGACGCTCAGGAGCACCGGCCGCCAGTCCACCTGTCTGCCATGGCGCGCCGCCAGCGTCTCGATCCGGGTCGAAGCCAGGTAGCCGTAGGGAGAGATCGGATCGAAATAGAAGGCGATGGGAGAAGGCTGGTCCATGCCTACAGCTTCTCGATGCCGGCCGCCTTCACGATGCTGCTCCAGCGCGTCAGCTCGCTGGAGATCAGGCGCGAGAATTCCGCGGCCGTGCTGGTTTCCGGGTCCAGCCCCATGGCGGCATACCGTTGCCGCACTTCCGGTAGCGCGACCACGCGATGTACTTCCCGCTGCAGACGCTCGACGATGGCCGGCGGCGTGCCGGCGGGGGCCAGCAATCCTTGCCACAGCTGCACGTCAAGGCCCTTGAGTCCCAGGCTGGTAAAGGTCGGCACGCCTGGAAACGAAGGATGCTCGGCGCGCGAGGTGATCGCTATGGCCTTGAGCTTGCCTGTCTTCAAGCCGGCGCCGATGGAAATCGAGTCGGAAATGGTTGCCAGCACGTCGTTGGCGATGGCGGCATTGACCGCGTCGGTGCTGCCCTTGTAAAGAATTTCCTGGAGCCGGGAACCCGCCTGCAGGTTGAGCTGTTCGCCGATCAAGCGAAACGGCGCGGCCGCGGACGAATAATTGGCCTTTTCGGGGTGCGCCTTCGCATAGGCCAGCAGCTCGGGCAGGCTCTGGGCGGGCCCGCTCTTGTTGACGGCCATGAGGACCGGCAGCGACGCGACCAGCGAAATCGGCGAGAAATCCTTGGCGGCGTCGTACTTCACTTCCTTGTACAGCGCGGGATTGATCGCGAGCGCACCACTGGCGCCCAGCAGGATGGTGTAGCCGTCGGGCGCCGCGCGGGCCACGTACTCGGTCGCGATCATCGAGGCCGCGCCCGGGCGGTTTTCGACCACCACTTGCACCCCCAGCCCTTCGGACATCTTCTGGGCCAGCACGCGAGCCAGGATGTCGCTGCCTCCCCCGGCGGTATAGCCCACCACGAGGCGTACCGGCCGCGTCGGGTAGTCGTTGGCGAAGGCGGGAGCGTGCATGAATACGGCGAGCACGACGGCCCCCGCCGGCAGGCGTTTGCAAGGCATGGTGTCTCCTGAGTCATTGGCCGCTTCTGCTCGGCTGGCCGATCACTGGCAGGAACAATATAAGGCTTCCTTACAATGTGCGTAACGAGGGGGAACCCTAGCTCGGCCCGCTACATCTTCAACGCCCGGCCCTGCAGCTTGTCGACGACGCGGAACAGCGTCGCGCGCTCCTGCGCCGACAGGTCCGCCAGCAGGTCTTCCTGGAATTCCAGGGCCACCGGCACGATGGCCCAGTAGACTTCCTCGCCGTCATCGGTCAGGTCCAGGAAGGCTTCGCGCCGGTCGTTCTCGTTGGGCCGCCGGCGGATCAGTCCCGCCGCTTCGAGATCGGTGATCGCGCGCGAGACCATGACCTTGGTCATGCGGGTCTTGGCGCAGATATCGCGCGCGGTCATCGCGCCGTGTTCCTCTTCCGTGCCGCGCCGCTCGCCCAGGAAGGAAATCACGCGCCAGCGCGGACCGTCGATGCCGAAGCGTTCGGAATAGGCCGCATAGCTGCGCGCGAACCGGTCGGCCACCACGCTGGACAGCATGTTCAGCCGGTAGGGCAGGAAGGCGTCGAGTTGCAGGGACGGGTGTTCGCCTGCCGGGCGGGAGGAAGCGGGCGTCGATCGCTTGGTGGCCATGGGGACGAAACAGGGTCTGATGCCAAAGGGCGAATTCTAGTCCTCTTGCCGCGGCGGACGCAGGCTCGGGCCGCGCGGGCATCCGGGTTTTGCCTAGTCGCCGGACCCTCGAAAATTGCTTGACTTGGTTTCACAGGAAACCAATACTACGGGAAATTAGTTTCGTAAGAAACTAATTGCGGCGCATGGGCCGCATATCGGTTCTTCTTACTGGAGTGTCCAGGCATGGCATCGACCGAAGGCATATCGGGCAGCGGCGCGCGGTATGACTCCCTGTATTTCGACTATGTGCATCATCCTTTCGAGCCGCCTGCGGAAATGCGCGGGGACGCGCCGGTGCATCAGGTCGTCGTCGCCGGCGCCGGGCCGGTCGGCCTGACGGTGGCGCTGGAGCTTGCCCGGCGCGGCATCGAGGTGGTGGTGCTGGAGGAAGACGACACCGTCAACCGGGGCAGCCGGGCGGTGGGTACCGCGCGGCGCAGCCTGGAGATCTTCGAGCGCATCGGCGCGGGCACCCGTTTCGTCGAGACCGGCGTGTCGTGGAAGGGCGGCCGCAGCTATTACCGGGACAAGCTGGTGCTGGATTTCCAGGTGCAGCAGGATCCGCGGCTCAAGCATCCCCCCATGGTGTCGCTGGCGCAATGCCACGTCGAGCAGTACCTGTACGAGGCGCTGAGCGCCTATCCCAACGTGTCCCTGCGCTGGTCGTCGCGCGTGGAGCAGGTCGAGCAGGATGGCGAACGGGTGATCGCCCGGGTCCATACGCCGGCCGGGTCCTACGCGCTGCATGCGCGGTGGCTGGTGGCTTGCGACGGCGGCCGCAGCGCGGTGCGCCGCTCGCTGGGCAAGGAGTTGCAAGGCAGCGTGTACGAAGGCCGCTACCTGATCGTCGACATCCAGATGCGCAGCAAGGAGCCGCCCGGCCGGCGCGTCTGGTTCGATCCGCCGGCGTTTCCCGGGGCGACCATCATCATGCACAAGCAGCCTTTCGATATCTGGCGCATCGACTACCAGTTGCTGCCCGACGAGGACCTGGAGCAGGAGATCCAGCCCCAGCGGGTGCGCGAGCGGGTGACCGAGTTCCTGGCCTCGATAGGCGAGACGGCCGACTGGCAGATCGACTGGATCAGCCCGTACCGCGCGCACAGCCTGACGCTGGACGACTACCGCGAAGGCCGCGTGCTGTTCGCCGGCGACGCCGCCCACCTCGTGCCCATCTTCGGCGCGCGCGGCATGAACGGCGGCGTGGACGACGCCCACAACCTGGGCTGGAAGCTGGCCTGCGTGGCCGCCGGCCAGGCCTCGTCCGCGTTGCTCGACACCTATTCGATCGAACGCGTGGACGCGGCCAGGCAGAACATGGCGCTGGCGGAAAAAAGCACGCGCTTCATGACACCGCCCACGCGCGGGCACGCCATCATGCAGGAAGCGGTGCTGTCGCTGGCGGTAAGCGAGCCCTTCGTGCGCGAACTGATCAATCCGCGCCAGGTGACGGAACTGCGCATGACCGGTTCGGCGCTGCGCCTACCCGATGACGGGTCGTTCAGCCGCGGCCCCGCGCCGGGGGCCGTGTGCCCGAACCTGCCGTGCGGCGCATCGGCTGGCGGGCCGGTCTTCCTGCACGACCGGCTGGGCAAGGATTTCACGCTGCTGGCATTCGGCGACGACGGGCTGGCCGGCAAGTCGCGGCGCCTGGACGCGCTGCGGACCTCGATGGACCTGCCGTTCGGCCTCGATGCCGTGGCGGTCGACGATGACGAGGCCGCCGGGGCGTTCGACGCGAAGCCGGGTACGGCCTATCTCGTCCGGCCCGACGGCCATGTGATGGCGCGGTGGCGCGCCTGGGAACCCGAAACGGTGTTGCCGTGCCTGACGCGCGCGGTGCAGGGTAAAGAGGAGTCCATTCATGCTGGTTGAACAGACATTGCCCGCGGGGCTGCTGGAACGTAATTGGGAGGCACTGGCCGTCGCGTTGAACGAGGCCGGGCCGGACAAGGAGGCGGTCTTCCTGGCCAAGGTCGCCCTGGCGCTGTCGTCCATGCTGCCCGACCCCGGCAGGCTGGCGCAGGTCATCGAGGTCGCGTTGCGCGACCTGCGCCACGGGGAGCAGGCATGAGCGCGCCCGACAAACGCATCGCCATCGCCGGCGCCGGTATAGGCGGCCTGGCCGCCGGGCTGGCCCTGCTCAAGCAGGGCTTCGACGTGGACATCTACGAGCAAGCGGCCGAGCTGGGCGAGGTGGGTGCCGGCGTGCAGATCAGTCCCAACGGTACGCGGCTGCTCCAGGCCTGGGGGCTGGGCGACGCCATGCTCGAGCTGGGCACCCAGACCCAGGGCAAGGAGATCCGCGTCTGGAACACCGCGGATGCCAACCGCTACCTGGAACTGGGCGCCGCGTCGGTGTCGAAATACGGCGCGCCTTACCTGACGTTCCACCGCGCGGACCTGCATGCGCTGCTGCTGGACGCCGTGCGCAAGGAAAAGCGCGACGCCATCCACCTGAACGCCGCCTTCGCCTCGCTGGAGACGGCGGACGGTGGCGCCGAGATGCGCCTGGCCTCGGGCCGGACTGTCCGCGCCGACGCGCTGATCGGCGCCGATGGCGTCCACTCCAAGGTGCGCCAGTCGCTGTTCGGCGCCGACCGGCCGCGCTTCACCGGCTGCATGGCCTGGCGCGGCCTGATCGAGGCGGACCGCCTGCCGGCGTCGATCAACCGCACGGGCGGCGTGTCGTGGCTGGGCCCGACCGCGCACGTGCTGACCTATCCGATCCGCAAGGGGCGGATGCTGAACTTCATCGGCATGGTGGACCGGGCGGATTGGACGGTCGAATCGTGGAACGCGCGCGGCACGATCGAAGAATGCCTGGGGGATTTCCAGGGTTGGCACGAGGACGTGATCGCCATGATCGAACGCATCGAGGTGCCCTACAAGTGGGCCCTGATCGTGCGCGACACCCTGCCCGTGTGGGTGCGGGGGCACGTGGCCCTGCTGGGCGACGCCTGCCACAGCACGCTGCCGTTCATGGCCCAGGGCGCCAACATGGCGCTGGAAGACGCCATGGTGCTGGGCCGCTGCCTGCGGCGCACGCCTGGCGACATCCCCGCCGCGCTGGCTTCGTACGAGCGCATGCGGGTCGAGCGGACCACGAGGATCGTGAACGAGTCGGCGGCCCAGATCACGCGCGTCCACGCGCCCGTGCTGGCCGAGGCCGGCAGCGCGCGCAACCACATCCAGCGCGAGTGGGAGCCGCACCGCGTCGAGGACCGCTACGACTGGGTCTATGGCTACGACGCCATCGAACAGCCTTTCGCCTAGGAGCGCCGCCATGTCTTCTTCCGCCGCCGACGACCTCGCCATACGAAGCCTGCGGCAGCGATGGGCCTTCCATCGCGACCAGGGCGATTTCGCCGGCATGGCCGGCTGCTTCCATCCGGAGGCGACGGCCAGCATCTCGTGGTTCAACGGCAAGGTCGCTGACCTGGTGCCGCTGCTGGCGGCCAGCGACGCGGCGCGCAAGCCCGGCGAACACGGCAAGCACTGGGTCGGGAACTGCCGCGTGGACCCGCGCGGCGACCGGGCCCTGCTGGAATCCGACATGGCCATCCTGATCCGCGAATACATCGACGGGCAACTGTTCGACTACACGGGCTGCTGCCGTTTCCTCGACCAGGTGGAACGGCGCAATGGCAGGTGGGGCATCCTGCACTGGACCGCGATCTTCGACAAGGACCGCCTCGATCCGGCGCAGGGCGAGGCGCCGGCGTGGCTGCGCGAGGTCGACCTGGCCGCCCCGGATGCCGGGCTGGCCTTCATGCGCCTGCGGCAACGCAGGAAGGGCCGCGACGTGCCCGCCTCCACGGTGGTGGGCGGCAGCGAGGCCGAGCGGCAATTGCGGCGCGACGCCTGGGCATGGCTGGAGCGGCGCGATGGCCAGTGAACATTCTTTATTGAACGGTGAGTCCCGCACGATGAATCCTTCCACTCTCTGGTACACCCGCTGCCCGGTGCCGACGGCGTTCGGCGTCGCCGTCGAGCGGGGCTTGCTCGATGCCGAGCTGGCGCGCGACGGCATCGTGGCGCGGTCGCTCGCATCGAGCACCGACAATCAGGTCAGGCAGTCGCATTTCCATCATTCCCAGCCCAACTCCTTTCGCCACGGCGGCAACGGTCCGCCGCTGGTGACCCGCTCGCGCGGGGGCCGGGTCAAGCTGATCGGCCTGTCGTGGAACGACAGCATCAAGCCCATGCTGGTCATGCCGGACAGCGGCATCGCGTCGGTGCGGGAACTGGCCGGCAGGAAGGTCTCGCTGCCGATACGCGCGGGCGATTCCATCGATTTCTGGAAGGCCTCGTCGCTGCGCGGCACCGAGCTCGCGCTGGCGCTCGAGGGCATGACCATGGACGACGTGGCAATGACCCCGGTCTCGACCAACCGGACGTTCATGGATGGGGCGACGGCCTCCACCGCCCAGACGGCCACTCTCTGGGGCGCGCATTGCATGCTGGGCCACCAGCGCGAGGAAGCCTTCGCCCTGGTCCGGGGCGAGGTGGACGCGCTGTACAGCCAGGGCGCGATCGCCGCCGTGGTCATGGGATTCACCGGTGCGGTTGCCATTGCCGATGCAGCCTCCAGTCCCGACCTGGCCGGCCGCGTGAACAACGATGCGCCGCTGGCCCTGACCGTGAGCGAGGACCTGCTGGCCGAGCAGCCGGAACTGGTGGCGCGCTGCCTGGCCGCGGTCCTGCGCGCGGCAGCCTGGGCGGCGGCCAACGAACGCGAGGCCAAGCGCATCATCGCCGCCGATACCGGCCTGCCCGAGGAACTCGTGGACGCGGCCTTTCCGCAAGACGTGCATCGCCAGCTCGAGGTCGACCTGCGGCCCGAGTGGGTGGAGGCGCTGCGGGTGCAGCACGACCACTTGCTGCGGCACGGTTTCCTGGCCGCGCCGATCGCCTTCGAGGATTTCGTCGACCACGGCCCGCTGCGGCGCGCCCGGGAAATACTGGCCGGCGAAGCGGCCGTGCCCCTGTGAACACAAGAAAGGAGACCGCCATGCCCGAGGAATTCACCCGCTTCCTGACCCTGTTCGACCGGCTGGTCCGCTACTCCGACGACTGGGTGGCGCGCATGGATGCCGGCAAGATGGACTGGGCCCCGATCGAGAACGCCAGCACGCGCTTCGGCACGCGGGTGTCGCGCATCACCGTGCGCAGCCTGCTGATCCATACGGTGCTGGCCGAGCGCAACTGGGTGCGCGCCATTCCGGTGTGCGAGCCGGGCGGCGTCATTCCCCTGCCCAGCGATCCCGCCGCAGCGGCCCGTTTCGAAGATGGGGACCTGCGCGCGACGGCGCTCGCCCTGCACGAGGAAAACCTCGACGCGCTGGGCCGCTATACGCCCGCGGACCTCGGCCGGAAGGTGCACTTCGTCG
The DNA here is from genome assembly GCF_038066655.1 of Pigmentiphaga sp. YJ18. Classification (NCBI taxonomy): domain Bacteria; kingdom Pseudomonadati; phylum Pseudomonadota; class Betaproteobacteria; order Burkholderiales; family Alcaligenaceae; genus Pigmentiphaga; species Pigmentiphaga sp. YJ18. Next base: position 1,088,278 of record NZ_JBBUKU010000001.1, read on the forward strand.
GCCGCGAATGGTCCGGCATGGGGCTGCTGTGGGGCATGTACGCCCACCGCGCCTTTCACGTGGGCAATATCGACATCTACCTGCGGCAGAGCGACGTGGTCGGGCCCGAGTTCTTCGAGTTCAACCCGGCCATCATGGCCTGATGCCCTTTTCTTTCATTCATTGGCGGTCCTGACCCATGACGACTTCTTCCCTACGCATCGCGGGCCTGTGCGGCAGCCTGCGCAAAGCCTCCTACAACCGGCTGGCCCTGGAGGCGGCCGGCAGCCTCATGCCGCCGGGCATGGAATTGTCGGTGCTCGACATCCGGGACTTCCCCATGTTCGACGCCGACGTCCTGGCCGCGGGCATGCCCGCGGCGGTCCGGAAGGCTCGGGAGGCCGTGCGCGGCGCCGATGCCGTGCTGATCGCCAGCCCGGAATACAACTTCTCGGTGTCCGGCGTCCTGAAGAACGCGATCGACTGGATCTCGCGGGGCGACGACCAGCCCTTCGCCGGCAAGCCGGTCGCCATCCTCAGCGCCACCCAGGGGCCGCTGGGCGGCGCGCGCTCGCAGTACGACCTGCGCAAGATCATGGTCTTCCTGGATGCCCTGGTGCTGAACAAGCCCGAGATCTTCATCGGGATGGCGCCGGCCAAGTTCGATGCGGCCGGCGCGCTGACCGACGCCCCCACCCGCGAAATCCTGGGCCGGCAGATGGCGGCCCTGGAGAAGTTCGTGCAGTTCGTGCGGCGCGGGCGGGCCTAGGGTCCGTCCCGCGTTCAGACATAGCGTTCCTACCGGAGAATGGCGATGTTCAGATTGATGAAGCGGTTGCTGCAGATCGGGGGCATTGCGATGCTGGGCCTGGCCGCCCCCGGCGTTCATGCACAGGGGTTCCCGGCCAAGCCCTTGCGGTGGATCGTCGGCTATCCGGCCGGCGGGGGGAGCGACAACGCGGTGCGGATCCTGGCGGCCCGGCTGGCCGAGAAGCTGGGGCAGCCCGTCATTGTCGAGAACCACCCCGGCGCGGCCACCATCGTCGCGGCGGAAACGGCGGCCAAGTCCGCTCCGGACGGCTATACGCTGTTCTCGGTCGACAACGGCACGGTCGTCTTCAACCCCCTGCTCTACAAGAAGCTGCCCTACGACCCGTCGCGCGACTTCGCGCCCGTGGCCCTGTACGGCAAGTTTCCTCTGCTGCTGGTGGTCAATCCGCAGGTGGTGCCGGCGGACTCGGTCGCGTCGCTGGTGCGCCTGGCCAAGGCCGCGGCCGGATCCATGGGCTACGCCTCGCCCGGCCTGGGCAGTCCGCAGCACCTGGCCGGCGAACTGTTCAAGGAAATGACCGGTGCGCCGCTGCTGCACGTCCCCTACAAGGGCACCGCGCCGCTGACCCAGGACCTGCTGGGCGGCCACATCGGCGTCTCTTTCATAGGCGTGCCCACCGGCATGCGGCAGGTCCAGGCGGGCAAGCTGCGCGCGCTGGGCGTGGCCGAGGCGGCCCGCCTGCCCTCGCTGCCGGACATCCCGACGCTGGCCGAGGCCGGGGCGGGCGACATCGTGGCCTATGCCTGGCAGGGCGTGGTCGTGCCGTCGGGCACGCCCACGGCGACCGTGGACAAATTGTCGGCCGCCCTGCAGGCCATCGTGAAGAGCCCCGACGTCCAGACGCGCCTGCGCGAGATCGGCGTCGAACCGCTGGAGGGCGGAAAGGCCGAGATGGCGGCCTTGACCGCCAGCGACCTGAAGCGCTGGGGAGACGTGATCCGCAAGCGAGGCATTACGCTGGAGCAGTAGCGGGTTGTGCAGTTCTGTATACAGATTTTCCACAAGGGAAGGACATTACTGAAGTTATAGTGCAAAAATCCTAGGGTTTTCCCGCTATTTCCCTCGTTTTGATTCCGGAGCAAAATCAACCTGTATACAGATTTGATGATGCTCCGTTCCTCGCATGCGCCCAGCCGCTGCCACGGGCCGGGCTCCTGGAGGAAGACCATGTTTCTGAAGAACACCTGGTACGTCGCCTGTACCCCCGATGAAATCGCCGAAAAGCCGCTCGGTCGCCAGATCTGCGGCGAACGCATGGTCTTCTACCGGGGCCAGGACGGCAAGGTGTCCGCGCTGGAAGACTTCTGTCCCCACCGCGGCGCACCGCTGTCGCTCGGTTTCATCGACAAGGGCGAACTGGTGTGCGGCTACCACGGCCTGCGCATGAACCCGGACGGTACCTGCGCCGGCATGACCGGGCAGCGCGTGCGCGCCTTCCCCAGCATCCGCAGCTACCCGGCCGTGGAACGCTACGGCTTCATCTGGGTATGGCCGGGCGACGCCGAACTGGCCGATCCCGCCAAGATCCATCACCTGGAATGGGCCGAAAGCCCCGACTGGGCCTATGGCGGCGGGCTGTACCACATCCATTGCGACTACCGCCTCATGATCGACAACCTCATGGACCTGACCCATGAGACCTACGTCCATGCCAGCAGCATCGGCCAGGCCGAGATCGAGGAATCGGCGCCGTCCACCAAGACCATCGGCGACGAGGTCGTGACCAGCCGCCACATGGAAAACATCAAGCCGCCCCCGTTCTGGGCCGCCGCGCTGCGCGGCAACGGCCTGGCCGACGACGTGCCGTGCGACCGCTGGCAGATCTGCCGCTTCACGCCCCCCAGCCACGTGCTGATCGAAGTGGGCGTGGCGCATGCCGGCAAGGGCGGCTACGACGCGCCGGCCGAGTCCAAGGCCTCCAGCATCGTGGTCGACTTCATCACTCCCGAGACCGAGACCTCGATCTGGTACTTCTGGGGCATGGCGCGCAACTTCAAGCCCAACGACGAACAGCTCACGGCCACCATCCGCGAAGGCCAGGGCAAGATCTTCGGCGAGGACCTCGACATGCTGGAAGCGCAGCAGCGCAACCTGTCCGAGAACCCGGGCCGCAAGATCCTGAAGCTCAACATCGATGCCGGCGGCGTGCAGTCGCGCGTCGTGCTGGACCGCCTGCTGGCCGCGGAAGCCGCCGAACGGGCCAGTCGCATCGCCGCGTCCGCCGAAGCGGCAACGGCGCAGGCCGCCGCGGCGGGTTGAAGGGTAATCAGGCGGACGTTTGCTCCGCCAGGGGCAGCGGCTGTACCGCCAGCCGCAATCCCATTGCCTTCAGTATGGCCGTCACGCTGCTCAAGGCGGGGTTGCCCGTGGGCGAGAGCGTGCGATAGAGCTGCGTCGGATTCAGCCGTGCCTGGCGGGCCACGGCCTGCACGCCTCCGAACGCCTGTGCGAGCTGGCGCAGCACGATCAGCAGCTCGGCCTGGTCGCCATCTTTCAGGATGTCGTTGATGACTTCCAATGCCAGCGCCGGGTCGCTGCGGTACAGCTCCGCCATTGCGTCGTCATGGGGCCTGCTTTTCATGGTTGCCTCGTCGTTTCCAGTCCTGCCAGCAGTCAACCGCTGCCGATACGCGATATTTTCGTTTATAGACGAATTTTCAGTCGATAGGAATGAACGTTCCTTGTCCGATAGTTCCTGGTATGACTGCGTCACGAAATACGTAGTAGGAGCTTTTCAGCCTTGCCCCTCAAAAAAAGGGTGGCCTCGATTCGAGGCCACCCTTTCTGGCTGGCTTGCGCATGGGCGCCTTGGCGCCCTGTCGCCGTTATTCCCCCCTGCCCTGCAACGCCAGCGGATACTCGCCCCGGATCCGTTTCACCGCGTCCTGCACGCCGCTCCAGGCCGGCTGGCCGGTGAAGGACTCGCGCATGAACTGCACCACGGCCGTGACCTGCGCATCGTTCAGCGCATACGCATAGCCGGGCATGTGGCCGCCGCGCGGGTTGCCGGCGTCGTGCTGGGTGCCGTTCAGGACGTAGCGGATCACGTTGTCGGGCTGGTCCAGGTTCAGCGAAGTGGCCAGCCATAGCGGCGGCTGGGTGCCGAACAGGTCGGGACCGCCGGGGCCGGGGTGGTGGCAGGCCGCGCAGGCGTTGGCGTAGATGCGGGCGCCCAGCGTGCCGGTGGTGGCCACCGCGGCTTGCGCCGCCGCCTCGCGCTGCTGCGGCGTGGGGCCGGACTTGCCCTGCTGCGAGGCGCCGGCCATCTGGCCGGCGATGTAGGTGGCCAGCGCGCGGGTGTCGGCTTCGGCGATCTGCGAGGTGCCCACGCGCACCACCGGCGTCATGGATGCGCCCGCCGCGCCATGCTGGTCGGAATAGCCCGAACGCAGGTAGTCGAACAGGGCCTGCTCGGTCCACGCGATCGGCGCCTTGGACGAGGCGTTGAGCGCGGGCGCGATCCAGCCTTCGGCGCTGCCGCCGCCCAGGTAGGACTTGCCGCCTTCCTCGGCGCCCAGCGCGTTGCGGGGCGTGTGGCAGGCGCTGCAGTGGCCCAGCGCGACCGCGAGGTACTGGCCGCGGTTCCACGCTTCGGATTTCGAGGCCACCTTGGCGACCGGGTCGCGATCCAGGAACAGCAGGTTCCACCCGGCCATCAGCACGCGCTGGTTGAACGGGAACGGCAGGTGGGTGGCCTGCGGTTCGTTGCGCACCGGCGGCTGGCTCATCATGTAGGCGTACAGGTCCCGCATGTCCTCGTCGGTCATCTTGGTGAACGAGGTGTACGGGAAGGCCGGATAGAGGTGCGTGCCGTCGCGGGCGACGCCGCGCCGCATGGCGCGTTCGAAGGCCTCGAACGACCATCCGCCTATGCCGGTCTCGGCGTCGGGCGTGATGTTGGTCGAGACGATGACGCCGAAAGGCGTCTCCATGTGGAACCCGCCCGCGTTGACCGCCCCGCCCGGGGCGGTGTGGCAGACGACGCACATGCTGGCGGAGGCGACTTCCTGGCCGCGCCGGACCTGTTCCTCGGGGAACTGCTTGGGGTCGATCGACGCGGTCGGGATCTCGGGTTCATGCGCGAACAGGGCGACGCCGGCCGCCACGACGACCAGCAGGATGACGATGGTCAGCGACCACTTGGCTGCGCGGCTCATTATTTGGCCTCCTTGTTGGCGGCGGCGAGGGCCGCGCGCACGCGTTCAGGGGTGAACGGCGCTTCACGCAGGCGCAGGCCGGTGGCGTCGAAGATCGCGTTGGCGATGGCGGCGGGCCCGGGAACGGATGCTGATTCGCCCGATCCCAATGGCGGATTGCCGTCGGGGGGCATCAGCACCACGTCGACCTCGGGCAGGTCGGTGAACTTGAGGATGGGATAGGCGCCCCATTCCAGGCTGGAGACGCCGTTCTGGTCGAAGCTCACGCTTTCCTTGAGCGTGCGGCTGACGGTCTGGATGACGTTGCCCTGGACCTGGTGGCGCACGCCGTCGGGATTGATCATCAGGCCGCAATCCTGGCCGGCCACGACGCGGGTCACGCGGACCTTGCCGGTATCCAGGTCGACCTCGACGTCGGCCACCCAGGCGCACCACGAGGCGCCCACGCCGGGGAAGGTGCCGTGCACGTACTGGTGCTGGGAGACGCCGCGGCCCTTGACGACGCCCTTGGTGGGGCGTTCGGCCGGCGCCTTGCGCGGCTGCCAGCCGGCCTTCTCGGTCACCGCCTTGAGCAGCGCGATGGGACGCGGATCTTCCATGAAGCGCAGGCGGAACTCGACGGGGTCGGCGCCTTCCTTGGCCGCGAGCTCGTCCATGAAGGATTCGTGGGCGAAGACGTTGGGCAGCGCGGCCACGCCGCGCATCCACGAGGCGCGCACGATGGGGGCCATGTCCAGCGCCACGATGTCGAGGTCCGAGGCGCGGTATTGCGGGATGGCGGTGCGGTCGCCCATCTCGAACACCATGGCCTCGGCCTTTTCCTTGCCCATCAGCAGCGAGGCCAGCAGCGGCGCGCCGTTCGAGGGGTAGCGGGTGCCGAAGCGATAGGCCAGCGAGTCGGGGCCGGCGACGCCGCCATGCACGTCCATGGTCTGGGCCGTGCCCTTGGGTTCCCAGGCGTGTTCTTCCTCGCGCATGTATTGCACGCGCACGGGCTGGCCCAGTTCGCGCGCCAGTACCGCGGCGTCGGCGGACGCGTCGTCGGCGCAGTTGCGGCCGTAGCAGCCCGAGGCCTCCATCCGCACCACGCGGATGCGGTCTTCGGGAATGTCGAGCATCCTGGCGATGTCGCTGTGCAGGTTGTGGGGGTTCTGGCTGCCGCTCCAGACGGTCAGCTTCTGGTCCTTCCAGTCGGCCAGCCCGCACGAGGGGCCGATGGAGCCGTGCATCTGGTAGGGCCACACATAAGTGGCCTTCACCGTATGCCTGGCCGCCGCCAGGGCCTTGTCCGTATCGCCCTTCTTGCTCAACGGGCGCTGCTTGGAGGGTTGGGACGCCAGCGCGTCGGTCAGCGAGGCCATGGAGCCCAGCGCCGGCGGCGCCTTCCATTTCACCTTGAGCAGGCGCGAGGCCAGGATGGCGTCTTCCTCGCGCCGCGTGACGACCGCCACGAAGTCCTTGATGACCACGATCTTCACCAGCGACCTCACCTTGGCCACCGAGGACTCGTCCACCGACTCCAGGCTGGCGGCCACCATGCCGCCCGAGTCGCGGCCCAGGTAGGGGGGGCGCACGAGGCGCGCGTGCAGCATGCCCGGCACCCGCATGTCGTGGACGTAGGTGAGCTTGCCGGTGACCTTGGCGGGGATGTCCAGGCGCGGCACGGGGCGGCCGACGACGGTGTAGGCCGATACGGGCTTGAGCTGCACGTCGGCAGCCAGCGGCACCGATTGCGTGTCGTTGCCGACCAATTCGCCGTAGGACGCGAGCCGCTCGCCGCTGGCGCGCAGCACCTGGCCGTCGCGGGTGACCAGCGACGAGACGGGCACGTCGTGGCGGCGCGCCGCTTCTTCCAGCAGGTGCTGGCGGATCTGCGCCGCGGCCTTGCGCATGGGGACGGCGGACGCCTGCACCGAGTTGCTGGCGATGGTGGGCCCCTGGTTGGGCGTCACGTCGGTATCGCCCAGCACCATCGTGACCTGGCTCATGTCGACGTCCAGTTCCTCGGCCACGATCTGCGTGAACGCGGTACGGATGCCGGTGCCCAGGTCCACGTGGCCGTTGCAGGCGCGGACGGTGCCGTCGGCCATCAGCTGCACGTAGGCCGAGACGAGGTTCTTGTCCACCAGTTGCGAGCCGGCATCGGTGGCCGGACCGGCCGCGGCCATGCCGCGCTTGACCAGGGCGGGAAAGGTGAAGGTGACGGCCAGGCTGCCGGTGGCGGCCAGGAACTGGCGGCGCGAGAGGCGTGGGGCGTGCACGGGCGTATTCATTGCGCGCCCTCCGCCATGGCGGTCCTGGGCGCGGCCTTGCCCTGGAGTTCGGCGGCGCGCTGCACCGCCCTGATGATCTCGATGTGGGTGCCGCAGCGGCACAGGTTATAGGCCAGCGCCTGCTTGATCTCGTTTTCGGTGGGGCGCGGATTGCGGTCCAGCAGCGCCCGCGCGGCCATGATCATGCCGTTGATGCAATAGCCGCATTGCGCCGCGTTCTCGTCGATGAACGCCTGCTGCACGGGATCGAGGACGTCGCCCTTGGCCAGGCCTTCCAGGGTGACGATGGGCCGGCTTTCCACGCTGCCCGCCGGGATCAGGCAGGAGCGCGCGGCCTTGCCGTCGATCAGCACCGTACAGGCGCCGCACTCGCCCAGCCCGCAGCCGAATTTCGGCCCGTTCAAGGCCAGGTCGTTGCGCAGGATGTAGAGCAGCGGGGTGTCTTTGTCGGCTTCGACGGAGCGTTCCGCCCCGTTTACCTGGAGTTTTAGCGATGCCATGTTCGTTTCCTGTATGGAGGCGTTCAACCGGCCGGCTTCCGCCTGGAGAGCGGTGCCACCATTACCCTAGCTGGGCCGTGGGGCGGCGAGGACACGCAGATGTGTCGACTTGTTGCCGCCGGAAGGGCCGCCATGCGTGGCGGCGCCTTGGGAAAAGACCTAGGGTTTACACCAATGATGATGCAAATGCAAACCGAGCAGCCGGTAACTGATGTTGGAAAGGGGGACGAATATCCGTTGGCGGGGGATATCCGGGAGGCCCGTCAGCGCGACATCGACTGCGTGACCTGGCGCCGGAAATCCGCCAGCTTGGCCTTGAGCGCGCGCCGGTTGTCCGGTCCCATGCGCAGCAGGATCTTCTGGCCCGACGTCAGCGTCTCCAGGGCGGGGTCGGAGAACTGGTAACTCACCCAGGGGCGCTGGAGTTCCTTGGGGCCTTTCACCTCGGGCAGGTTCACGGCCACGGGCTCGGCCGGATCGGGCGTGGCCAGCAGCGTGTCGATCACGGCCACCAGGCGGTCGTTGAAGTAGCCGCGCGGGTAGCCCAGGTCCTCGTAGGCCTTCTGGAACTGGGGATAGAGCTGCTTGTAGAGCGCCGCGGCCTTCTCGGTGCTGACGGCGGTGATGGCCGCCACGAAGGGCCGGTAGCGCTGGTAGTTGGCGGCGGCGATGCGTTCGCCGGGCGCCGAGCCGTCGACGGTGAAGCGGCCCTGGGTGGGGTTGACCGGCCAGACCCTCGGGGGGGCGTGCGGGCGGGCCAGGTTGTCCACTGTCGCCACCGTGCGCTGGATGAAGTGGTCCAGGTTGAAGAAGGACAGCACCGCATCCCGGCCCAGCAGGCCGGTCATGGCCACGGTGATGTCGGGCGCGGCCGGAGGTTCGGCCGTCTCGGCGGCGGCGGGGGCGGGCGGTTCTATGGGGTGCTGGATTTCCGGTTCGGGCGGCGGCGGCGCGGGCGGTTCGGCGCTTTCCGCGACCGCCGGGGGAGACTCCACGACGGGCGCCGGCGGCTCGGGCTGCGGCCGCAGCCACAGATACAGGCCGGTGCCGATGGCTGCCAGGGCCAGCACCACGACGAGGGAAGACAGTCGGTTCATGGCGTGCCTATGTCGGTTGGATCCGGAAACACTGTACCAGCCGCGCGGGGCGGTTCACAGGCAGACGCGGGGCTTTTGCCGCATCGGCATCGCCGCGTGCGGAAAAGGCACGGGAGGCACGCCGCCGTTTTTGTGTATCCTCGAAGATCGCAGCCCGCAATCGCCTTTCCCCACTCCACTGGATTCCCCATGTCTGACAGTCAAGCCCAACAGAACAAGGCGCCGGTGCGCCAAGAGCGTCACGACAACGTCGGTGTCATCGTCATCGACCGTCCCGAGCGGAAGAACGCCCTGAATGCCGAGGTCAAGGCCACGCTGGTGCGCTGCCTGCGCGAGTTCGAACAGGATCCGGCCATCGGCTGCATCGTGCTGACCGGCGCCGGCGGCTATTTCGTCGCCGGCTCGGACATCGTCGAGATGTCCACCATGCAGCCCACGGACCATGCGCTGCAGGGCGGCGACCAGGTGTTCCACGTGCTGCGCGGGCTGGGCAAGCCGGTCATCGCGGCGGTCGAGGGCTTCGCGCTGGGTGGCGGATGCGAGCTGGCGCTGGCCTGCGACATCATCATCGCGGCCGAGGGCGCGAGCTTCGGCCAGCCCGAGATCAAGGTGGGCATCATTCCGGGCGGCGGCGGCACGCAGCGGCTGCTGCGCGCGGCGGGCAAGTACAAGACGCTGTTGTGGTCGCTCACGGGCGACCGCATCCCGGCCCGGACGGCCTATCACTCCAACATGGTCAGCGAACTCGTGCCCGACGGTACCTCGCTCGAACGCGCCCTGGCCATCGCGCGCCAGATCTGCGCCATGCCGCCGCTGGCGGTGCGCGCCATCCGCGACGCCGTGCGGCTGGGCGCGGACGCCAGCCTGGAAGCCGGGCTGGCGATCGAGCGCCGCGCCTTCGAGCGGCTGTTCGACAGCCAGGACCAGAAGGAAGGCATGCGCGCCTTCATCGAGAAGCGCGCGCCGGTGTTCAAGGGACGCTGAGCCCGGCTGCCGCCGTGGCCGGTCCTGGTCGCGGCGGCTTTCTTTCCCGGCCGGCTCGCCGGTCATCTTTTCTTCCCCTCTTCTTTTGTCTCAGCCCGTGACGACCCTCGCCGTCGTCCGCGTCGGCTCGCGCGCGTCGCCTCGTTTTCGAACATTGAATCGGCATTCAAGGTTGAGTGAATTGATTCAATATTCAAGATTGAACGCCCGGATGCGAGTCCCTATCATGGCCCCGCCAACGAAACGGCCCGCTGCGTGACGCCTGTCGCGTCGAGCGACGCGGACCCACAGCGAGGAGACATGATGAAGCATTCCTATCGCGCGGCATTTGCCGCGGCGCTCATCGGTTGTTGCGCGGCCATGGCCGCGTCCGCCCAGGACTATCCCAGCAAGCTCATACGCATCATCGTGCCGCTGCCGCCGGGCGGATCGAACGACGTGCTGGCGCGCGTGCTGGGCGAGGAAATGTCGAAGACGCTGGGCCAGCCCTTCGTGGTGGAGAACAAGCCGGGCGCCGCCGGCAACATCGGCACCGACCAGGTGGCCAAGGCCAGGCCCGACGGCTATACGCTGGGGATCGCGCCCAACCAGACCGTGGCGGTCAATCCCGCGCTGTACCCCAAGCTGCCCTTCGACGTGCAGAAGGACCTGATGGGGATCGGCCTGATGGCCACGCTGCCGATGACGCTGGTCGTGCCCAGTTCGTCGAAGGCCGGCTCCATCGACGAGCTGGTGGCCATGGCCAAGAAGGAGCCGGGCAAGCTGACCTATGCGTCGGCCGGTTCGGGCAGCCCGCAGCACATGTCGGCCGAGATATTCCAGTCGCTGACCTCCACCCAGATGACCCACGTGCCCTACAAGGGCTCGAACCCGGCCCTGGTGGATGTGCTGGCGGGCACGGTGGACGTCATGTTCTGCCCCATCAATTCCGCGCTGCCCTATATCCAGAACGGCCGCCTCAAGGCGCTGGGCGTGACGGGCGCGCAGCGGCTGCAGACGCTGCCCGACGTGCCGACCATTGCCGAGAAAGTGCCGAACTTCGCGAGCGACATCTGGATCGGGCTGATCGCGCCCGCCGGCACGCCGCCCGAGATCGTGCAGAAGCTGAACACCGAGCTGAACCGCGCGCTGAAGATGCCGGCGGTGCAGGCCAAGCTGGCCGAGCAGGGCATACAGGCCGCCACCAGCACGCCGGCCGAGCTGGACCGGATGATGCGCGACGACCGCAAGCGCTGGGCCGAGGTCATCAAGCGCGCCAACATCCGCGTCGATTGAATCTTTTCTTCGCCTCATTCATACACAGGAATCACCATGAAGTCCTCGACCGAATCGCTGGTGCGACGCGATGAACCGCAGCCGTGGGAACACGACGGCGTGGCATGGGGAAGCGACAGGATCGCCGACCTGCTGCGCGAGCTGGATATTCCCTATCTGATCCTGAATCCGGGGTCGAGCTATCGCGGCCTGCACGACAGCCTGGTCAATCACCTGGGCAACCGCCAGCCGCAGATGATCGTGGTCCTGCACGAAGAGCACGCGGTCGCCATCGCGCACGGCTATGCCAAGGTGACCGGCAAGCCGCTGGGCGCGGCGCTGCATGCGAACGTGGGCCTGATGCACGGATCCATGGCCATCTACGATGCCTGGGTGGACCGCGCGCCGGTGATCATCCTGGGCGCGACCGGTCCGGTGGACGCGGCCAAGCGGCGGCCGTGGATAGACTGGATCCATACCGCGCAGGACCAGGGCGCGCTGGTGCGCCACTTCGTCAAGTGGGATGCCCAGCCCGCGTCGGTGCCCGCCGCGCTGGAAGCCCTGCTGCGTGCCCGCCAGATCGCGACCACGGCGCCGCACGGCCCGGTCTATGTCTGCCTGGATGCGGCGGTGCAGGAGGCGCGCTGCGACGAGGACATTCCCCTGCCCGATCCCGCCCGCTACCTGCCGCCGCCGCCCGCCCGGCCCGCGGACGAGCTGGCGCGGCATGCGGCCGACTGGCTGTCGCGGGCGAAGCGCCCGGTCATCCTGGCCGGGCGGGTGTCGCGGTCCGAGGAAGGCTGGGCCGCGCGCGTGCGCCTGGCCCAGACCCTGCAAGCGCAGGTGCTGACCGACCTGAAGGTGGGCGCCGCCTTTCCCACCGACCATCCGCTGCACGCCGCGCCCAGCGGCATGTTCCTGCATCCCGAGGCGCAGAAGGTGCTGCGCGAGGCCGACGTGGTGCTGAGCCTGGACTGGCTGGACCTGGCCGGCACGCTCAAGCAGGCGTGGGGCGCCGATCCGGTAGGCAGCCGCGTCATCCAGGTATCGGTGGACCACTACAGCCACAACGGCTGGAGCATGGACCACCAGGGCCTGCCGCCGGTGGATCTGTTCCTGCTGTCCGAACCCGAACCCGCGGTCGCGCTGCTGAACGAACACGTGACGCCGCGCCGTGAGCCGGCGCCGGCGAAGGTGCCGGTGCCGGGTCCTGCGATACCCGGGGACCCGGCCGCGCCCATGACCGTGCCCACGGTGGCCGCCGTGCTGCGCAAGGTGCTGGGCGATGCGCCGACGTGCCTGACGCGCCTGCCGCTCAGCTGGAGCGGCGAGTTCTGGGATTTCCGGCATCCGCTGGATTTCGTCGGCTACGACGGCGGCGGCGGCGTGGGCTCCGGTCCCGGCATGGCGATCGGATCGGCGTTGGCGCTCAAGGGTGGCGATCGCCTGCCGGTGGCGCTGATCGGCGACGGCGACTACATGATGGGCGTCAACGCGCTGTGGACCGCCGCCCATGCCGGCATTCCCATGCTGATGATCGTCTGCAACAACCATTCGTTCTTCAATGACGAGATCCACCAGGAGCGCGTGGCGCGCCAGCGCGGGCGGCCGGTCGAGAACCGCTGGGTGGGCCAGCGCATCGACGAACCCGCCCCCGACCTGGCCGCGATCGCCCGGGCGCAGGGGCTGACCGGCATCGGACCGGTCCGGCGCGCGGACGAACTCGAGCGCGTCCTGGCCGAGGCCGTCGCGGCGGTCAGGCAGGGCGGCATCGTGGTCGTCGATGCCATCGTCCAGCCCGGCTACAACCCCGCCATGACCGCGGGCCTGACCCGTTCCAGCCACTAGTCCTTGCCATCTTCAAGAGAGTCTTCCATGCGTGCTCATGAGATCCCCCCGGGCATCCTTCCCACCCGGCGCAGCCTGTACTACGGCGGCGCCTGGCACGAACCGGCGTCCGGCCTGTATGCCGACACCATCAACCCCGCCTACGACGAAGCCATCACCCAGGCCCCGGTGGCGGGCGCGGACGACGTGGACGCCGCCGTGCGCGCCGCGCAGGCCGCCTTTCCCGCCTGGGCCAGCCTGCCGCCGGCCCGTCGGGCCGACTACCTGCGCCGCGCCGCCGCCGTCCTGCGCGAACACGCGCTGCCGCTGGCGCAGCTCGATTCGCTGAACAACGGGAACCCCGTCTCCGCCTTGCTGAACGATGCCGGCTTCGCCGCCGACGGCCTGGAGTACTTCGCCGGCCTGGCGGCCGAGGTCAAGGGCGAGACGATCCCCATGGGCGACGGCAACCTGAACTACACCGTGCGCGAACCCATGGGCGTGATCGCGCGCATCGTCGCCTACAACCATCCGCTGATGTTCGCGGCGCTGCGCATCGCCGCGCCGCTGGCCGCGGGCAACACGGTGGTGGTCAAGGCGCCCGACCAGGCGCCGCTGTCCATCATCCGGCTGGCCGAGCTGGTGGGCGACATCTTCCCGCCGGGCGTGGTGAACTTCCTGTGCGGCGGCCGCGAATGCGGGGACGCCATGTCGCGGCATCCGCTGGTGCGCAAGGTCACGCTGATCGGTGGCGTGCCGACCGGCAAGGCCGTCATGGAGACGGCGGCGCGCGACCTCAAGCCCGTGCTGCTGGAGCTGGGCGGCAAGAACGCGCTGATCGCCTATCCCGATGCCGATCTGGACAAGCTGGTGCAGGGCATCATCGGCGGCATGAACTTCACCTGGTCGGGCCAGAGCTGCGGTTCCACCAGCCGCGTCTTCCTGCACGAATCCATCCACGACCGCGTGCTGGAAGCCGTGGCGCGCCTGCTGCCCGAGCGCCACAAGCCCGGCATTCCCATCGACCCGGCCACCACCATGGGGGCGCTGGTCAGCCGGGCGCAATTGCAGAAGGTCGAGGGTTTCGTCGCCTCGGCGCTGGAGGAAGGGGCGCGGCTGGTGAGCGGCGGCAAGCGGCCCGCCGATCCGGCGCTGGCGCGGGGGTTCTTCTTCGAGCCGACGGTGTTCGCCGACGTGCAGCCGCACATGCGCCTGGCGCGCGAGGAAGTCTTCGGCCCCATCCTGTCGGTGTTCAAGTGGCGCGACGAGGATGCGCTGTTCGAACAGGTGAACGACGTGGACTTCGGGCTGACGGGATCGATCTGGACCCGCGACCTGGACACGGCGCACCGCGCCGCCCGGCGCATGACGACGGGCTACGTGTGGATCAACAACACCAGCCAGCACTTCCTGGGCGCGCCCTTCGGCGGCGTCAAGCAATCGGGCATCGGCCGCGAGGAATGCTTCGCCGAACTGCTGGAGTTCACCTATACCAAGAACGTGAACATCAAGCTGGGCTGATCACTGCTGTTCGAAGCGCGCGAACCGCCGGTCGATGAACTGGCGTTCGCTCGCGAGATCGTCCACGCGCGCCTGCGGCGGGCCCTGGCGCATCCATTCGAGCATCTGGTCGACCTGGTCGGGAGTGCCTTGCACCAGCGCTTCGACCGAACCGTCTTCGTTGTTGCGCACCCAGCCGCCCACGCCCACCAGGTGGGCGCGCCGGACCGTGGCGAGGCGAAAACCGACACCCTGGACTCTGCCGGTCACGCGGACGAGTACGGTTTCCAGAGGCGCGGTGCTGTCGAGTTCTTGCATGGGTCGGTTCGAAAATGGTTGTGGAAACGAGTCTACCAGCGGAAAACGTGCCCGCCGGCGTTGGATCCGATGAGGCATCGTGCGGAATAATGTCGTCATGACCGCATCCGCTTCTTCCCCTTCCCTGAGTCCCGGCCTTGTCTGGCTGATGTCCATCGCCACCGGCCTGACCGTGGCGGCCAACTATTACGCCCAGCCCCTGCTGCATGTCATCGCCGGCGACCTCGGCCTGTCCGTGCCCGAAGCCGGCTCCATCGTGACGGCGGCCCAGGTCAGCTATGCGGTGGGATTGTTCCTGCTGGTCCCGCTGGGCGACCTGCTCGACCGGCGCAACCTGATCTTCGTGATGACGCTGCTGGCCGCCGGCGGGCTGTGCGCCAGCGCGCTGGCCGGCAACCTGCCGGTCCTGCTGGCCGGCACCACCGTGGCCGGGCTGTTCTCGGTGGTCGCCCAGGTGCTGGTGCCCTTCGGCGCCACGCTGGCTTCACCCGACGAACGCGGCAAGGTCGTCGGCACGCTGATGAGCGGCCTGCTGCTGGGCATCCTGCTGGCGCGCACCTTCGCGGGGCTGGTGGCGGCGCTGGGCAACTGGCGCCTGGTCTACGGGATCGCCGCGGTCCTGATGGCGGCGCTGGCCTTCATCCTGCGCCGTTCGCTGCCGCACCACCCGGCGCAGGCGGCCGGCATGCCGTACCCCAGGTTGATCGCATCGATCGCCGCGCTGTTCGCCCAGGAGCCGGTGCTGCGCACCCGTGCCCTGCTCGGCGCCCTGACCTTCGCCAGTTTCGCCATGTTCTGGACTTCACTGGCCTTCCTGCTGTCCGCGCCGCCGTTCGGCTATTCCACCTTCACCATCGGGCTGTTCGGCCTGGCGGGCGCGGCCGGCGCCCTGGCCGCCGCGCGGGTGGGACGGCTGGCCGACCGTGGCAAGGGCGAGACGGCCACGCGCTTCGGCCTGGCGGTGCTGCTGGTGTCGTGGCTGCCCATCGTGCTTGGCCAGTATTCCGTGGCGCTGCTGGTGGTGGGCGTGATCCTGATGGACCTGGGCGCGCAGGCGGCGCACATCAGCAACCAGAACGCCATCTATCGCATCCGCCCCGAGGCGCGCGGCCGCCTGACGGCCGCCTACATGACGAGCTACTTCATCGGCGGCTCGCTGGGTTCGCTGGCATCGGCCTGGCTTTACGCGCATGCCGGCTGGCATGGCGTGTCGATCGGCGGCGCGGTGGCCGCGCTGGCGTCGGTGACGGCCTGGGCCATGCGGCCGCGCGGGTCCGCGGCCGCTTCCCCGTCCACGCGCTAGGATCTGCCGGCAGGTCCCAGCGCGTGTTGCCGCCCCTTACAGGCGGGCGCCGCGCGCCATGCTAGCCTGTGGTCGGACTCTTCCCGGACGACGAACATGGCCGATTCCATCCCCCAGCAGCGCTGGGCCGTGCTGCGGGCCGCGCGGCTGATCCCCGTCTTGCGCTACCAGGACGCCGACACCGCCCTTTACGCCGCCCTGGTGGCGTTGCGCGCCGGCTGCCGGGGCATCGAGCTGACCTGGACCATTCCCGGCGTGCTGGATGTCCTGCGGTCGCTGCGGGCCGAGGCCGAACGGGCCGGCCACACGGACGTGCTGATAGGCGTGGGTACCGTGCTGGATGCCGAGCAGGCCCGCTCGGCCCTGGAAGCGGGCGCCGATTTCCTGGTCGCGCCGGGCGTCGTGCCGGCGCTGGTGGAACTGGCGGGCGCGGCGGGCGCCTTGAGCATGCTGGGCGCGTTCACCCCCACCGAGATCATCGCGGCCAAGGCGGCCGGCGCCGACGTGGTGAAGATCTTTCCCGCCGATACCGGCGGCCCGGGCCACCTGGCGGCGGTCAAGGCGGTCTTCCCCGATACGCTGTTCTGCCCGACCGGAGGCGTGACGCGCGACAACATGGCGGCCTACTACCGCGCGGGTGCCGACATCGTGGGCATGGGCAGCAACCTGTTCGACAAGGGGCGGCTTGCCGCGCGCGACACCGAGGCGCTGGTGGCCTCGCTCCAGGCCACGCTCAAGGACGCCGCGGCCGCCTGACCGAAGCGTTCAGGTGGCTTGCTCCGCGGCCTGGTAGGGCTTGAGCTCGTCGCCGCCCGCGGTGCTTTCCTGCTGCCGCCGCCACATGGCCGCGTAGGCGCCGTCCAGCGTCAGCAACTGATGGTGGCGGCCGCGCTCCACCACCCGGCCGCCGTCCAGCACGATGATCTCGTCGGCGTCGATGATGGTGGACAGGCGGTGGGCGATGGTCAGCGTGGTACGGCCGCGGCTGACCTCGCGCAGGTTGCCCTGGATCTCGCGTTCGGTATGCGTGTCCAGCGCGCTGGTGGCCTCGTCGAACACCAGCACCGCCGGCCGCTTCAGGATGGTGCGGGCGATGGCCACGCGCTGCTTCTCGCCGCCGGAAAGCTTCAGTCCGCGTTCGCCCACCACGGTCTGGTAGCCGTCGGGCATGGCCAGGATGAAGTCGTGGATGTGGGCCAGGCGCGCCGCTTCCTCGATCTCGGCCTGGGTCGCGCCCGGGCGCCCGTAGGCGATGTTGTAGTAGATGGTGTCGTTGAACAGCACGGTGTCCTGCGGCACGATGCCGATGGCCGCGCGCAGGCTGGATTGGCTGATCTTGCG
Organism: Pigmentiphaga sp. YJ18; assembly: GCF_038066655.1. Lineage (NCBI taxonomy): Bacteria > Pseudomonadati > Pseudomonadota > Betaproteobacteria > Burkholderiales > Alcaligenaceae > Pigmentiphaga > Pigmentiphaga sp. YJ18. The sequence continues at coordinate 1,105,643 of NZ_JBBUKU010000001.1, forward strand.
GATGTCCTGGCCGTCGATCAGGATGGCGCCGCCGCTGACGTCGTAGAAGCGGAACAGCAGCCGGCTCAGGGTGGACTTGCCCGCGCCCGACGAACCCACCACGGCCACCGTCCGGCCCGCTGCGATGGTGAAGCTGACGTCCTTCAGGATCAGGCGCCGCGGATCGTAGCCGAACACCACGTGGCGGAACTCGACCGTGGCGCCGTCCACGCGCAGGTCGGGCGCGCCGGGTTCGTCGGCGATCTCGCGGTCTTCGGACAGCAGCTCGAACATGCGGTCCATGTCGATCAGCGATTGCTTGATCTCGCGATAGACGAAGCCGAAGAAATTCAGCGGCTGGTAGAGCTGGAGCAGGTAGGCGTTGACCAGCACGAAATCGCCGATGCTGAGGCGGCCGGCGACGATGCCGCGCGCCGCCATCCACATCACCACGGTCAGGCCGACCGAGATGATCGCGGCCTGGCCGATGTTCAGCAGCGACAGGCTGACCTGGCTCTTGACCGCCGCGCGCTCGTAGCGCCCCAGCGCGTGGTCGTAGCGCCGCGCCTCGTGTTCCTCGTTGCCGAAGTACTTCACGGTCTCGTAGTTGAGCAGGCTGTCGATGGCCTTGGTGTTGGCTTCGGAGTCGGTCTCGTTCATCTGGCGCCGGAACTTCGTGCGCCATTCCGTGACGAGCAGCGTGTAGGCGATGTACAGCACCACCGTGACCAGGGTCGCCAGCGCGAACCAGGCATCGAACATGTGCCACAGGATGACCGTGACCAGCCCGATCTCGAACAGCGTGGGCAGCACGTTGAACAGCATGTAGGACAGCAGCGTGCTGATCGCCCGCGTGCCGCGCTCGATGGAGCGCGTCAGCCCGCCGGTCTGGCGGGCCAGGTGAAAGCGCAGCGCCAGTCCGTGCAGGTGGCGGAACACCTGCAGGCCGACGACGCGGATGGCGTTCTGCGCCACGCGCGCGAACACCGCGTCGCGCAGTTCGGAGAACACCAGCGACAGGACGCGGGCGCCGCCGTAGGCCAGGATCATGCCCACCGGGATGGCCAGCACGGCCGCGGCCGTGCCGCCCAGGGCGTCCACCGCCGACTTGTAGAAGATGGGGACGTAGACGTTGGCGACCTTGGCGGCGATCAGCAGCGCCAGGGCGGCCACGATGCGCAGGCGCAGCCGGGGGGCGTGGGCCGGCCACAGATAGGGAAGCAGGGTGCGCAGGGTGGCCAGGCCGCCGCCGGGGCGGCGCGCAGGAGCGGGTGTGTTCAAAGCGTGTTTCCAGGAAGCAATGTTGGCAACGATACGCCTGTTCGGATATCCAGGCTCGTTTACCCCGGGGGGCGCGCGCCGGCATGGCGGCGTCGGCGGCGTCCGACTTCAGTCGTCTCAGCCGGCGAGAATTAGGGTTGACCGCCGCCCGCCCGGATCACAGTATTCGCACCACAAACCACCCGGGAAAAAGGGGAGACAATCATGGAATCAGGCATTTCGAACCTTCGCGCGCGCCGGCGCGCAAGCCGCGCGCTGGCCTGCCTGCCGGTCCTGGCTTGCGCGGTACTGTTCGCGGGCGCGGCGCCCGCGGCGGCCGACCCGTTCGATGGCGGCCGCGTCACCATCGTGGTGTCCGGCCGCGCCGGCAGCTCGTTCGACAACGCCGCGCGGCTGGTTGCCGAGCCGCTGTCCAAGGAATGGGGCGTGCCGGTGGTCGTGGACAACCGCGCGGGCGCCTCCGGCGTCATCGGCGCCGCCTATGTGGCCAAGGCGCCGCCCGACGGCCGCACCATGCTGCTGGGTACCACGCCCTACGTGCAGGCGCCGCACCTGCTGCGTTCGGCCGGCTACGACCCGGTGGCGAGCTTCGCGCCGGTCGCCCAGCTTTTCACCGCGCAGTTGTGGCTGGGCGTGAACGCGGGGCTGCCGGTCAAGACCGTCAAGGAGTTCGTCGCCTACGCGGCCCGGCCCGGGTCACAGTTGTCGTTCTCCAGTCCGGGCCAGGGCTCCACCCCGCACCTGAACACGGTCATCCTGATGCAGCAGGCCGGCATCGACATGCTGCACGTGCCCTACACCGGCATGCCGCCGGCGGTCATGGACGTGGCGGCGGGCCGCATCTCCAGCGTGTTCGCGTCCTACTCCGACCTGCTGCCGCACGTGCAGGCGGGCACCCTGCGCGTGCTCGCCAGCACCGGATCGGCCCGCTCGCCCATCAGTCCCGACATTCCGACCATGAAGGAGTCGGGCTACGGCGGTTTCGAGGTGGTCGGCTTCGGCGGCCTGCTGGTGCCGGCCGGCACGCCCGCCGCGCTGACGGCGAAGATGGCCGCTACGGTGCACAAGGTGCTGGCGCGTCCCGAGATCCGCAGCCGCCTGCTGGAACTCGGCTTCGAGCCGGTGGACAGCAACCAGCAGGCCTTCGCGGCGCTGGTGCGCGAGCAGAACGCATTCTGGGCGAAGGTGATCCAGGACGCCCACGTCAAGGTCGAATAGGAGTTCCTTCATGCAACCCGCACTTTCCCGCTCGTACCACCTGCGCTTCGTCGGCGACTGGGGCCAGGCGAACTTCCACCGCATCTGCTCCTGGCTGTGCGAGGAGTTCTGCAAGCGCGCCGGACCGCGCAGCCGCGTGGCCATATGGAGCATACGCGCCGGCGGCATCGAGGCGATCGACCTGGTGCAGGAAGGCGAGGTGGACCTGTGCCTGGTGACGCCGGCGATGCTGATGCCGGCGGCGCTGACGGGCCAGTCCATCTTCCAGGGGCGCGCCGCGCCCAACCTGCGCTCGCTCGCGGTGCTGCCGCAGAACGACCGCATGGTGCTGGCGCTGCGCCCCGACCTGGGTATCCGTTCGTTCGAGGAGCTGCGCGGCCGCCGGCCGGCTCTGCGCATCGCCACCTCACGCAACGACGGCACCAATTTCATCGGCCACGTAAGCCGCCTGTTCATGGCGGCCCACGGCATCGACGAGGCCACGCTGGCGGCCTGGGGCGGGTCCTACGTCGAGGACACCAATCCTCGCGACAGCCTGGCGCGCATGGAGGCGGGCGAGGTGGATGGCGTGCTGCAGGAGGCGATCATGACGCCCTGGTGGGCGCGGATCGTGGAATCCGGACAGGCGGTGCCGCTGTCCGCGGAGCCTTCCGCCCTGGCCCGGTTGCACGCCGACCACGGCTTTCCGGCCAACCCGCTGCCCGCGGGCTACTGGAAGAACCTCGAGACGCCGCTGCAAGCCCTGGACTTCTCGGACTTCCTGGTGCTGGTGCGCGACGACATGGACGAGGAGGTGGCGCATCTCCTGACCTGGTGCCTGGTGGAGACGCGCGAGGCCATCGAGCGCCAGTACCGCCACCTGCCGCCGCAGCGCAGTCCGCTGTCCTATCCCATCGATCCCGCCAGGATGGCCCGGCCGTCCATCGCGCTGCATGCGGGCGCGCAACGCTACTACCGCGAGGCGGGGCTGCTGGGCTGAGCCCGCCCCGCCCGCCAAGGAGACCGCCGTGCCCGAAGTCCGTGAACACCTGGAGGCATTTCCCTTCGACGCGCCGCCTCGCGTGTTGCGCCGTCGCGAGGAACTGCTGCTGGCCGAGCCCCTGCCGGGCGGCGGCCGCCCTCCCCGCGCGTATCCGCCCGTCGAGGCGGTGCATTTTTCCGCCGAGTACGTGGACCAGCCTTTCGTGCCGCCGCGCGGCGTCTACGAAAGCGCGGCCATGCGGATAGAGTGGCAGACGATGAACGCCCGCCAGCCGTTCTACCACCGCAATTGCGGCGTGGACGAGATCTCGTTCCAGGTCTGCGGCGATCGCACGATCATGACCGAACTGGGCAGCGTGGACGTGGCGCCGGGCGAGTTCGCGCGATTGCCCGACGGCGTGGCCCACGACAACTACGGCCGCCGCGACATCCATCTCTTGTTCTACGTGCCCGGGCCGGTCGAGCGCCTGGGCACGGTGGACCGGCGTTCCGAGGCCAGGGTCCCGCCGTTTCCGGGCTGGTCGCCGGCGTCCCTGAACGAACTCGTCACCGAGGGCGTGGCCGGGCCGGGCCAGGACGTGGCGCTGTCGCCCATCGACGAACGGCTGCTGCTGGCCCATGCCGACGACACGCAGGAGCGGCTGGAGGTCTTGCGCATCGGTTCGGGCGTCGAATGGCTGTATCGCGGCCCCACGGCCATGATCGGAACCACGGCTGCCGCCGCGTCGACCGGACACGTCTATCGCCGGCTGCGCAACGCCGAGGAGATCCAGTACCAGGTCTCGGGCACGCGCACGCTGGTGACCCAGCGCGGCGTGCTGCGCCTGGCGCCCGGGGACTTCGTCCGCATTCCCCGCGCCGTGGCCTTCGCCAGCATTCACGCGGAGCCCAGCACGCATCTGTCGCTGGTCTCGACCCAACCCATCCCGCAGGTGGCGCAAGCCGCCCGCCAGGCCGAGCGAGTGACGCCGTCGGAAATCGACGCGCTGCGCCCTGGAAAATCGACTTGACACACAAGGACAGCAATATGAGCGACATGCTTGCCGCGCGCGCCCACCAGGGCGCGACCGAATTGCGGCTGGAGCGGGTGCCGGTGCCCGAGCCCGGCGCGCGCGACGTGCTGATCAAGGTCGCCTCCGCCGGCATCGCGCCCGGCATGATGAAGCTGCTCGAGCGCGGCCGTTTCAAGCACCTGCCGTCCACGCCCGGCCACGAGATCGCCGGCGTGGTCGTCGCGGCGGGACGCGAGGCCGACGCCTCGTTGGTCGGCCGGCGGGTGCGGGTGCATCCCATGCTGTCCTGCGGCGACTGCGTCTATTGCCGCACCGACCGCCAGCAACTGTGCGCCGAGACCGCCATGATCGGACACGCCGCGTTCGGCACCGGCAAGCTGGAGCTCTACGCGCGTTATCACGACGGCGGGCTGGCCGAGTACGCGCGTGCCCCGGACTGGCTGGTCGATCCCCTTCCCGACAACGTCAACTTCGACGTCGGCGCCAAGGTGCACGACCTGGCCAACGCCGTGCGCGCGCTCAAGTGCGCGGCCATCCCCGAGCCGGGGCGCCTGGTCATTACCGCCGCCACCGGCACCATGGGAACGGCCAGCATCCTGCTTGCCAGGTTCTACGGCGCGCGGCGCCTGGTGCTGGTGGCGCGGTCGCGCGAACGCCTGGAGGCGCTGCGGCCGCTGGCGGGCGACCTGCCGGTGGAGCTGGTCGCGCTGGACGAACTGGCGCCCGACTGGGCCGGCAGTCAGGGCCTGACCCGCCGGCTGCGCGAGCTGCTGCCGGGAGGCGCCGATGCCGTGCTGGACTATTTCCCCGGCGGCCCGGGCACGATGCAGGCGCTGCGCGCATTGGCCCTGGGCGGCACGCTGGTGCACATGGGCGGCAACGCCACGCCGCTGTCGATGACGGTGGCCGAGGCCATGCAGATGTGCTGGAAGATCGTCGGCACCCGGGCCTGCACGCGCTCGGACACCGACGCCGTCCTGGAGCTGCTGGCGTCGGGCCGGCTGAACGCCGATGCGCTGATCACCCACCACTTCCCGCTGGCCGAGGTGAACCGGGCCCTGCAGGTCATGCTCGATCGCAGCGAACCGATCTGGATGGCCGTGGTGCACCCGCAGGGGGCCGACTAGCCGAAGGCCTCGCTGAAAAAGTCGATGAAGGTCCGCACCTTGGGCGCCATGAATTTGCGGCTGGTATAGGCGGCGTACAGGGTCACGGAAGGCGGCCGGTACTGCGGCAGCAGGCGCACCAGCGCGCCGCTGTCCAGGTCGCCGGCGATCAGCCATTCCGGCAGGTAGCCGGGACCGATGCCCGCCAGCAGGCTGTGGCGCGCCAGGGACGAGTCGTCCGTCTTCAGCGCCGCGGGCACGCGCAGCGTCGCCGGCCCCGCGGGCCCCTGCAGCGGGATTTCCTCGGGCCGCTTGATGTAGGCGGGCAGGACGGCCGGCCGGTCGGCCAACTGGGCCGGCGACTCGAAGGGGCCGTGCCGGTCGACGTAGTCGCGCGAGGCCGCCAGCACGAAGCGGACTTCGCATAGCGGCCGCACGATCAGCGAGGGCGCGTTCTGCGCGGCGGTGGCGCGAAGGGCCAGGTCGAAGCCTTCCTCGGCCAGGTCCACCTTGTAGTTGCTCAGGCGCAGGTCGATGACCACGCGCGGGTAGCGCTCGCGGTAGCACGCCAGCATGCCGGCGAAGCGGCCGTTGGCGCACCAGACCGGCGCGGTGATCTTCAACTGGCCGCGCGGCTCGGCATGGCTGTCCTGCAGCGTGGCCTCGGCGTTGTCCAGCAGGTCCAGCGCTTCGCAGCACTGCTCGAAATAGACCTGTCCCGCCTCGGTCGGGCTGACGTGCCGGCTGGTGCGGTTGAGCAGGCGGGCGCCCAGGCTGCGTTCCAGATGGGCCAGGTGCTTGCTGGCCATGGCCGGCGAGATGCCCAGCTGCCCGGCCGCCCGCGCGAAGCTGCCCGCCTCGACCACGAGGCGGAACACCTTCATGCTGACCAGCGTGTCCAAGCGTTCAAGCCTTGCCGCGCGATGCGTCGATGCTGAAGGCGCCCGCGCCGGCCACGGCGAAGAACAGGAACACGAAGCAGTACAGCACCGCCGGTTCGCCGCCGTTCTGCAGCGGGCTCAGGAAGGCCTTGGGTGCATGCGCCATGAAGTAGGCCACGGCCGTGAAGCCGCACAGGATGAACGCCACCGGCCGGGTGAACAGGCCCAGGATCATCAGCAGGCCGCCGCCGATTTCCAGCACGCCGGCCAGGCCCATCAGCGAGAACAGCTGGATGCCTTGCATGCCCAGCGACGGAATGTCGAAGAACTTGGCCGTGCCGTGCTGCAGGAACACGTAGGCGATGACGATGCGCATGACGGCTTGCGCGCGGGGGGCCCAGATGGCGAGGGTGTCGTTGGTGGAGGTCTGCATTGGCTATTTCCTTCAAGAGTGACACGCGGGTGAAAAAGACTGTGTCCAGATCCAGGGCGCCCGTAGGGCGTAGGGGGGATGGGTTTCCTTACCCAAAGCGGGTGGCGGAGACGACTACGTTCATGACTTCATCCTGGAAGATGCGGCTGCCGGGGTCGTTGCCGGCCGCGCCCGCCGCCACCATCAGCGGCAGCAGGTGATCGGGCCGGGGCTGCGCGACGCGCGCGTCGGGCGCCGACGTCCAGTTCGCCAGCGCCTGTTCGCGGGCCTCGCGCGGCAGCGCCACGGTGTCGGCCAGCCAGTCGTCGAAGCGCTGCGAGGCCGGCTTGAACGCCGGCGCGAAGCCCCGCATGTTGTGGAAGCTCATGCCGCTGCCCACGATCAGCACGCCTTCGTCGCGCAGCGGCGCGAGCGCGCGTCCGGCCGCCAGGTGAGCCTCGGGATCCAGGCCCGTCTTCATCGACAGCTGGACGACGGGAACGTCGGCATCGGGAAAGATCAGCTTGAACGGCACGAACACGCCGTGGTCCAGCCCCCGCTCGGTGTTCGAGCCGCAAGCGATGCCCGCCTGCCCCAGCAGCTCGCGCACGCGGCCGGCCAGCGCGGGCGAACCGGGCGCCGGGTATTGCAGCCGGTAGGTGTGTTCGGGAAAGCCGTAGTAGTCGAACAGCAGCGGCGGGTTGGGACTGGCATTGACGGTGAAGTCGTCCTCTTCCCAGTGGCCGGAAATCACCAGCACCGCTTTGGGACGGGGGCCTGCCGACGCGGCGAGCCCCTTCAGGAAAGCGGCCATGCGGTCCCACATGCGGGGATCGCCGGGCCAGTCCATGAAGAAGCAGGGGCCTCCTCCATGGGGGATGAAGAACGTGGGCAGACGGTGGGCGCTCGAGGCGGACATGGCGGCTCCTGTGGCGTGGCCTTTGTCGGCAATATAGGCGCGTGCTGTCAGGCAATCAATCGTATAGAACGGAAGGGTTTGTTTCCTGTTTGTTGATGATCGTCAGTGCGGGACGAGGGGATTTCAGGCCCCAGCCTTTACTCCTGTTCCGCTTGCTGGCGCATTCCGGCGGCTTCTTCCCGGACCGCCCGCAGGAAGAATTCCAGCGCGGGCGAAGGCGCCACGTCCGAGCGTAGCACGACCCCCACCGAAGGCAAGGCCCACGACGGCCGGAAGTTCAAGATGGTCAGTATCCCCAGCCGGGCATAGTGCCGGGCGACGCCGCGGGGCATGGCGGCCAGCACGTCGGTATTGCGCAGCAGGACCTCGTTGGCCAGCAGCGAGACGGATTCGGCCAGCGGCACGCCCAGCGTGAGGCCTTGTTCGGCGAAATAGGCGTCGATGCGCTGGCGCAGCGGCGCATCGGGCGGGGGCAGGATCCAGGATTGCCGGGCCAGCGTGGCCGGCGTCACGCGGTTCGAGCGCGCGAGCGGATGTCCCACCCGCGCCACGACGTAGATGGGTTCGTCGTACAGCACTTCGGTGCGGAACATGGCCTGCGAGGCGCCCTGCATCAGGCGTCCGATGATGCAGTCCAGCTCGCCCCGCGCCAGCGCCGCCAGCAGCAGGTCGTTGGTGCCCTCCTGGATCATGACGGTGATGCCCGCATGGGCCTCGTGCATGCGCGCCAGCGCGCGCGGCACCAGCACCGGCAGCACCACCTGCAGCACGCCGGCGCGCACCCGGCCGGTGGCACCCCGGGTCAGCGCCTCGATCTCGTTGCGGGCCCCGTCCAGGTCCGCCAGCAGTACGCCGGCCTTCTGCACCAGCGTCTCGCCATAGGGCGTGGGCGAGATGCCGCGGCGCGAGCGCACGAACAGCGGCACGCCGAAGGCTGCTTCCAGTTCCACCAGCAGCTTGCTGGCGGCGGGCTGGGTCATGCCCAGGCGCGCGGCGGCCTTGTGCACGCTGCCGGTGGCGTGCAGCGCCTCGAGCAGGTCCAGGTGGCGCAGCCGCAGCCTGGAACGGATCTGGCGGACGGTAGGGATGCGGTAGGCGGTGTCCACAGTGTGATTCCTGTTGGTTTTCACTTGATTCTAAGAATTTATGCATTGGTAGTCACTGCGTGCCTACACTGGGCCCGTTTTTCCCCTACCCGCGAGACCCCGATGAAGATCACGATGCTGGGCACCGGCGCCGCCTTGCCCGACCCCGACCGAGGCCAGTCGGCCATCCTGCTGACGCTGGACGAAGACCGGCACTACCTGTTCGATTGCGGCGAGGGCGCCACGCGGCAGATGGTGCGCGCCAACGTGGACCCGGCCAAGGTGGGATTCGTCTTCCTGACCCACCTGCACCACGACCACATCTGCGACTACCCCTATTTCGTCATCTCCAGCTGGATGCTGAACAAGACCGGCGCGCCGCTGGTGCTGGGCCCCAAGGGCACCCGGCATTTCGTCGACCACCTGTTCGAGCACGGCGCCTTCCAGGCCGATTTCCGCGCCCGCAGCGCCTATCCCGTGCGCCAGCAGAACATCGAGGCGGCGCGGCCCGAGGTGCGCGAGGTTCAGCCCGGCGTGGTGTTCGAGGACGACAAGGTGAAGATTTCGGTGGACTGGGTCGAGCACATCCCGCGCGACATCTGCGAATGCTTCGGGGTGCGGGTCGAGGCCGAGGGCAAGGTCATCGCCTTCAGCGGCGACACCGCTCCCTGCGACGCCATGGTGCGGCTGGCCCAGGACGCCGACCTGCTGATCCACGAGTGCACCTTCCCCGAGTCCTTCATCGCCCACCGCGCCAAGACCGGTGTGGGAACCTATTCCCACACCAGCCCCACGGACCTGGGCAAGATCGCCCGCCGGGCCAACGTGAAGAGCCTGGTGGCCACGCACTTCGGCCACTTCGATTCCACCAGCCCGGTGCTCCGGCGCGCCGCCGCCAAGCACCTGCCGGTGGAACTGATGGGGCCGCACCTGATGGACGAGATCGTGACCGACATACGCAAGAACTACGACGGTCCGCTGCGCCTGGCGCACGACCTGATGCGCATCGACCTGTAGCGCCGCCGCGCCGGCGGCATCCGGCGCATCTTTCCAGGAGGGCATGCCGTGACCGATACCGTTAGCCGCCGTGCCGCGCTGTTCGCCGCCGGCCTCCTCTGTTGCCTTGCCGCCGGCGCACGAGCCGGCTATCCCGACCGGCCCATACGCCTCGTGCTGCCCTACGCACCCGGAGCAGCGGGCGACATCGCCATCCGCCAGGTGCAGCCGCTGCTGGAGAAGCGGCTGGGCCAGCCCCTGGTCATCGACTACCGTACCGGGGCGGGCGGCAACATCGGCGTGCAGGACGTGGTGCGCGCCAAGCCCGATGGCTACACGCTGGTGCTGGGGGCGACCAACAACTTCGTCATCAACCAGTTCCTGTATCGCAAGCTGGGCTTCGATCCGCTGGAGGACCTGGCGATGGTGGGCAAGCTGGCCGACGTGCCCGCCTTCATCTACATCAGCGCGGCGGTGCCGGCGCAGGACTACGCCGCCTTCGCGCGGTACGCCAGGCAGCACGCGGGCAAGCTGAACTACGGTTCGCCGGGGGCCGGCACCACACCCCATCTGTCGGCCTACATGCTGAGCGAGGCGATGCACGCGAACATGACCCACATTCCGTACCGCGGGTCGTCGCTGGGTGTGCAGGCCCTGCTGGCCAACGAGATCCAGCTCTACATCGGCGGCTACAGCATCGCCGCCTCGTACATGCCGCAAGGGCGCGTGCGCGCGTTGGCCGTCGCTTCGCCGACCCGCTATCCGGGCTTGAAGGAGGTGCCCACCGCGTCCGAGGCCGGCATGCCCGACGTCGTGCTCAGCAACTGGTGGGGCCTGGCGGCGCCCAAGGGCACGGATCCGGCGGTTATCGCGACCCTGTCGCAGGCGCTGAACGAGGTGCTGGCCATGCCCCAGGTGCGCGAGGCCTACGCCCAGGGCGGCTTCGTGCCGGGCAAGGGCTCGCCCGCCGAATTCGAGGCCGAACTGCGCGGCGAGGCGCGGCGCTGGCAGGATATCGTGCGCAAGTCCGGCGTGATGCTGGACAACTGACGATGGCGCGCGGCACGCCCTTGCTGTTGCTGCACGGCTTCGGCGCTTCGTCGGCCATCTGGCGGCCGACCATGGCGGCGCTGGCGGACCGCCGCTGCGCGGCCTTCGACTGGCCGGGGTTCGGCGCGCGCGGCGGCGAGCCGCCCTGCCCGGACCTGGCGGGCTTCGCCGCCGAGGCCCTGCGGCAGGCCGATGCGCAGGGCCTCGCGCGGTTCGACGTGCTGGGGCATTCGATGGCCGGCTTCATCGTGCAGGAATTGCTGCGCGCGCATCCGGCGCGCGTGCGCCGCGCGGTGCTGTACGGCGCGGGACTGCGCATCGATCCGCGCCGCCGCTTCGAGCCGGCCGAGCGCACCATCGCCCGGCTGCGCGAGGACGGCGTGGCGTCCTGCGTGCGCCGCGTAGCGGCGGCGTGGTTCGCGCGTGGCGAGGACGACCCGCATCATGCCCCCTGTGCCGAGGACGGCGCGCGCATGTCGGAGCAGGCGGGCATCGCCGCGATCGAAGCCATGCAGCGGGCGGATTTCACCGGCAGGCTGGACGGCGTGACGGCGCGGGTGCTGGTCATCCTGGGCGAGCATGACCATACGCATCCGCCCGATGCCGGCCTGGCGCTGCGCCAGGCCATTCCGGGCGCCAGCCTGTGCGTGCTGCCGGGCTGCGGCCACGCGGCGCACCTCGAGCGCGAGGACTGGTTCAACGCCGTCGTGGCGGATTTCCTGGACCAGCCCTGACCGGAGACGCCGGCTACTGGTCGAAGAAGGCGCTCGGCGCCACGCCGAACTGCCGTTTGAACATGGTCGAGAACGCGCTGGGGCTGGCATAGCCCAGCTCCAGCGCCACGTCCAGGATCTTCGCGCCCTCGGCCAGGCGCTCCAGCGCGGCCAGCAGCCGCGCCTGCTGGCGCCATTGGCCGAAGGTCATGCCGGTTTCGCGCACGAAAAGACGGTGCACGGTCTTGGCGTCCACGCCCAGCCGGTGCGCCCAGCCCTGGGCGGTGGTCTTGTCGTCGGGGGCGGCGACGATGGCCTCGCACACCGCCTGCAGGCGCGGCTCGGCGGGACGGGGCAGGCGCAGCGGCAGCGTGGGCAGTTGCCGCAGCTCGTCCAGCAGCAGCCGCATCACCCGGCCGTCGCGGGTGTGCTCGTCGTAGGGGCCGTGGATGTCGATCGCCGCCAGGATCAGCTCGCGCAGCAGCGGCGAGATCGCCATGACCGAGCAATGGGGCGGCAATTGCCGGGAGGCCTCCGCATGGATGTAGGCCGTGCGCATCCGTACCGCTCCCACCATGCGCAGTTCGTGGCGCACCGAAGGCGGCATCCACAGGGCCCGGGTGGGCGGTACGACCCACCGCCCCATCTCGGTATGCGCGACCACCACGCCATACAGCGCGTAGACCAGTTGGCCCGACGGATGCTGGTGCGGACCGGTGCGGTAGTCCGGCGGGAAGTCCTTGGCCATGGCCGTGACCGGCCGCTCGCGGCGGTCGTAGTCGTGGTAGTCGGGAAAAGGGAGGCTTTTGTCCATTTCTAGAAGGCGTGTGCCTTATTTTCGCAAGACAGGCGCAATCTGGACAGGTACGCTTACGAAAATACGTAAAAACCCTGAGCCCATCGGGCATATCCAGAGACCCCATGCAAAGCGTCAACCCTGCCCAAGTTCCGCCCGCCCAGGCTGAACGCACCGGCTTCAAGATACTGGGCGCGATCAGCTTCTCGCACTTCCTGAACGACATGCTGCAGTCGCTGATCCTGGCGGTGTATCCGCTCCTGAAAAGCGAGTTCTCGCTGTCGTTCACGCAGATCGGCCTGATCACGCTGCTCTATCAGTTGACCGCGTCGCTGCTGCAGCCGCTGGTCGGTTTGTACACCGACCGTAATCCCAAGCCCTATTCGCTGCCCATGGGCATGGCGTGCAGCATGGCCGGCATCGTGCTGCTGGCCTTCGCGCCCAACTACGCCATGCTGCTGGTGGCCGCGGCGCTGCTGGGCACCGGGTCGTCCATCTTCCATCCCGAGTCGTCGCGCGTCGCGCGCCTGGTGTCGGGCGGCCGCCACGGCCTGGCGCAGTCCATCTTCCAGGTGGGCGGCAATGCCGGCAGCGCCATGGGTCCGCTGCTGGCTGCCTGGTTCATCATCCCGCGCGGCCAGGACAGCCTGGCGTGGTTCGCGCTGGCCGCGCTGCTGGCCATGGTCGTGCTCTACCAGGTGGGCGCCTGGTACAAGCGGCAGCACCTGTCCGGTCCGCGCAAGGCCCGGCCGGCGGCGCCCGCGCCCACGCTCAGCCGCGGCACCGTCACGGGTTCGATGGCCATCCTGCTGACGTTGCTGTTCTCCAAGTATTTCTACATGGCGAGCTTCACGAGCTACTACACCTTCTACCTGATGGACCGCTTTGACGTCTCGGTGCAGGCCGCGCAGATGCACCTGTTCGCCTTCCTGATCGCGGTCGCGCTGGGCACGATACTGGGTGGCCCCATCGGCGACCGCATCGGCCGCAAGAAGGTGATCTGGGGGTCCATCCTGGGCGTGGCGCCCTTCGCGCTGGTGCTGCCCTACGTGGACCTGGCGTGGACCGGCATCCTGAGTTTCGTCATCGGCCTGATCCTGGCGTCGGCCTTCTCCGCGATCCTGGTGTTCGCGCAGGAGCTGATGCCGGGCAAGGTGGGTACCGTATCGGGCCTGTTCTTCGGCTTCGCGTTCGGCATGGGCGGCCTGGGGGCCGCGGTGCTGGGCAAGGTGGCCGATGTGACCAGCATCGAATACGTCTACCACCTGTGCTCGTTCCTGCCGCTGCTGGGCCTGTTGACCGCCTTCCTGCCGGACCTGGGCCGGCCACGCGCCAAGCCGGTCCTGGCCAAGGCCTGACGGGCCGCCTGCCGGGAGCCGTGGGCTCCCGGTGCATGACACGCCATCCGATGGTGCTACCCTGGTGGCGACACGCACGATTCTCCTGCCAGGGCTACATGAAAAGTCTTCTGCTTGCCTTCGTCTTCGCCACCGCGCTGAACGGCTGCGGCGTGGTGGCCGCGCCTTGCCGCATCGCCTCCGCCGGCCTCAAGATCGTTCCCGTGGTGGGCGACATTGCCGCGGCGCCCACCGACGCCTGCGCGGCGGTCATCGATTGATGGACGCACGCAAGGCCCTCGTCCTGTTCTCCGGCGGCCAGGACTCCACGACCTGTCTGGCCTGGGCCCTGGACCGCTATGCGCGGGTCGAGACCGTGGGCTTCGACTACGGCCAGCGCCATCGCGTGGAACTCGATGCCCGCCGCAACGTGCTGCGCGAAGTCCATGCCCGCTTCCCGGACTGGTCGCCCCGGCTGGGCGAGGACCACGCCATCGACCTGTCGGTGCTGGGCGCGCTGAGCGATACCGCGCTTACGCGCGACACCGAGATCAGGCTGACGGACGCCGGACTGCCCAACACTTTCGTCCCGGGGCGCAACCTGGTCTTCCTGACCATGGCCGCGGCGCTGGCCTATCGCCGCGGGCTGGAGGTCGTGGTCGGCGGCATGTGCGAAACCGATTTCTCCGGCTATCCCGATTGCCGCGACGATACCGTCAAGGCCTTGCAGGTCGCGGTGTCGCTGGGCATGGGGCAGCGCTTCACCTTCGAGACGCCGCTGATGTGGCTGGACAAGGCTCAGACCTGGCAACTGGCCCAGGACCTGGGCGGCGACGCGCTGGTCGAGGTCGTGGCCGAGCATAGCCATACCTGCTACCTGGGCGATCGCAGCAAGCGATTCGACTGGGGTTACGGATGCGGGACCTGCCCCGCCTGCGAGCTGCGGGCGGCGGGGCATGCGCGCTGGCGGCAGGTGCCGGGCAGCGTGTAGCGCCGCTTGCGGATTATTCGCCGAAGACCTCGGCCAAGGTGGCGGCATCCAGCAGGTTGGCGGACCAGGTTTCCAAGTCGAGGCCCGACGCGTCGCGCAGGCGCTGGATCGTGGCATCGGGCAGGGGGCCGAAGCGGCGGGCCAGGAGACGTTCGAGCAGGGCGGACTCGCCTTGCCGGCGGCCTTGTTCAAGTCCTTGTTCAAGTCCTTGTTCGAGACCTTGTTCGAGACCTTGTTCGAGACCTTGTTCAAGTCCTCGCGTGAGACCCTGTTCCAACCCTGTCCGAGTCGCGTAGGCCAGCGCCGCCGCATCGTCGGCGATCGCCTTCTCGCGGGCATACGCGCGCCAGCGCGCATCTTCGTCCATGGTCAGGACCTTCAGCCTGCCGACCGCTTCGCGCACCGGTTCGTGGGTGATGTCCTTCATGCTGGCTTCCTCCCATCCGTGCTGGAAACACGCGACCCAGGCCGACAGCGCCGCCGGCAGGCACCCCAGGCGCTCCGCCTTGGGTAGTTCGATTATATGCAGTTGGAGTTCCTTGCCCAGTCGTATCGTGGGCTGGCGCCGGTCGCGCAATTCGAAACGCCAGTCCGCCTGCCCGGGATCGTCGAACAGATCGTGCGCCAGGAAATGGATGGCGATCGCCGGCTTGAGCAGTTCATAGTCCTGGCCCCGCTGGATCTGCTCGGACAGCGTGCGGGCCAGGTAGTAGGCGCTGCGGGCCGGCCAGCGCTCGTAGCGCCGCACCTGCATCTCGATGTTGTAGAGCTGGCCGGTCGCGTCGCGCGCGTGCAGATCCAGCACGATGGTCTTGCCGTCCAGATCGCAGGCATCGAGCTGGGGGTTGAGAATGCGTTCGACGACGATGGGAGTCTCGTCGTGGCGCACGGCGTTGATCAGGTCGGCCAGCAGATGCGGCGCGCGCGTGAACAGCAGCTTGAAGACCAGATCGTTGCGCAGGTCGAGGAGAGGGGGCGGCGCCCGTCGGGAGGAATCTGCCGGAAGCGGCTGCTCCGGCTCCGACAGCGTGAAGGCGGGCCTGGGGGCGGAGGACGGGACGAAGCCGACGGTGGGCTGCATGAGAGATCCTTGACAGACCCCTCTACCCTAGCCCCGTTCCGTGCTCATGGACGATCCATGGCCACGGATCGTCCATGAGGAATTGCGCGTATGCGCGAGTTCTACTTCGGCAGGACCACGTTGCGCGGCTTGCCCGCGACGAAGGCTTCCAGGTTGTCCACCAGCTGGTCGGCCAGCGTCTGCATGGCTTCCTGGCTGGCCCAGGCCACGTGCGGGGTCAGGATGAAATTGGGTTGCCCGACGTGCAGCAGCGGATTGGCGTCGGTGGGCGGTTCACCATCGGCCACGTCGAAGCCGGCGCCGGCGATGGTGCCGGCGCGCAGGGCCTCGGCCAGCGCCGCCTCGTCCACCAGCCCGCCGCGGGCGGTGTTGATGAGCAGTGCGGTGGGCTTCATGGAAGCCAGTTCGGCGCGGCCGATCATGTTGCGCGTCGCGGCGCTGAGCGGCAGGTGCAGCGTGACGACGTCCGCGGTGCGCAGCAGTTCCGGCAGGGGCAGGTTCACGATGCCCGGCTCGTCCACCGGCGAGCGGCTGGCGACGCAGATCTCCATGCCGAAGGCGCGGCCCAGCGCGGCCACCGATCGTCCCAGCGCGCCGTAGCCGACGATGCCCAGCCGGCTGCCGGCCAGGTCGCGTATGGGGTAGTCGAGGAAACAGAACTGCTGCGACCGCTGCCACTTGCCGGCTTCGACGTCGGCGGCATAGGCGCGCAGGTTGCGCCGCAGCGCCAGGATGAGCGCGAAGGTGTGTTCGGGCAGCGAGGCCGTGGCGTAGTTGCGGATGTTCGATACGACGATGCCGCGTTCCTGGCAGGCGGCCAGGTCGATGATGTCCGTGCCGGTCGCGGCCACGGCGATCATCTTCAGCCCCGGCAACTGGTCCAGTTCGGCGCGGCGCAGCGGCACCTTGTTGGTGACGGCGATGGACGCATCCTTCAATCGCGCCACGACCTCATCGCGCGAGGAAATCTCGTGATCGACCCAGGCGTGAGAGAAGGCGGGTGGCCGGATGGTGGCCTGCAGGCTGGCCCGGTCCAGGAAGACGATCTTGTGCGTGAACGACGACATGAGAAGCCCTCAATGGATGGATCCCCCCTACGCGCTTCGCGCGCCCCCAAGGGGGCGGCACTGGCGGACCGGCAGAGCCGGATCCGCTGTGCCCTGGATGGGTATCCAGCAGGTGATGATCCGCACGCCGCCAGGGCGGAAGGCAAATTGCCGTTCCACTCCTGCGCCAGCGTGTGGGAAGACTACTTCAGCAGCGACTGGCGATAGGCGTCGATGTCGCCGATGGGACGGCGCGCGACGCCCGAATCCATCGCGGCCAGCGCGACGGCGGACGCGACTTCGCTGATCAGGCGGGGGTCGAACGGCGTGGGGATGAAGTAGTCCGGGCCGAACTCCAGCTTGTGGTTGGGATAGGCCTTGGCGACTTCGGGCGGGATGGGCTGCTGCGCGAGATTGGCGATGGCGTTCACGCAGGCGAGCTTCATTTCGTCGGTGATGCGCATGGCCTCCACGTCCAGCGCGCCGCGGAACAGGAAGGGAAAGCAAAGGACGTTGTTGACCTGGTTCGGGTAGTCCGAACGTCCCGTCGCGATCAGGCAGTCCGAGCGGACGGCGCGGGCCACTTCCGGACGGATCTCGGGTTCGGGATTGGCCAGCGCCAGGATCAGGGGGCGCAGCGCCATGGTCGAGACCATTTCCGGCGTCAGCAATCCGGCGGCGGAGCATCCCAGGAAGACGTCGGCGTCCTTGACCGCGTCGGCCAGCGTGCGCGCGGCGCTGGTGGAGGCATAGCGCGACTTGTTGAATTCCATCGACGCGTCGCGGCCTTCGTAGACCACGCCCTTGGAGTCCACCAGCAGGATGTTTTCCTTCTTCAGCCCCTGGCGCACCAGCAGGTCCAGGCACGCGATGGCCGCGGCGCCGGCGCCCGAGCAGACCAGCTTGACCTGGTCCAGCGACTTCTCGGCCAGCTTCAGGCCGTTGACGATGCCGGCGGAGGCGACGATGGCCGTGCCGTGCTGGTCGTCATGGAAGACCGGGATCGACATGCGCTCGGTCAGTTTGCGCTCGATGTAGAAGCACTCGGGCGCCTTGATGTCCTCGAGATTGATGCCGCCGAACGTGGGCTCCATCATCGCGATGGCGTCGACCAGCTTGTCGGGGTCCGTCTCGGCCAGTTCGATGTCGAAGACGTTGATGCCCGCGAACTTCTGGAACAGGCAGGCCTTGCCTTCCATGACGGGCTTGGCGGCGTACGGGCCGATGTTGCCCAGACCGAGTACGGCGGTGCCGTTGGAGATGACCGCCACCAGGTTCGAGCGCGACGTGTAGTAGCGCGTGGCCTGCTGGTCGTTGGCGATGGCTTCGCACGCGGCGGCGACGCCGGGGGAATAGGCCAGCGACAGGTCGTGCTGGTTGTCGAGGGGCTTGGTGGGGACGACGGAGATCTTTCCGGCGATGGGGAACTGATGATAGGCGAGCGCCTGATCGGTAAGCGAAGAATCCATTGTTTTATATGTAGAACAGTAGCGGCACGTGAACGAACATTGTATGCCCGGTTGAGCACGGCACGGCGCTTGGCCTGGCCCGCCGGGCCGCCTGGGGCGGTGCATTCGCGGCCGCACGGGCAGGGCGTGGCAAGGGTCGATGCGCATCGCAACGATCATGCGACGCAGCATCGCGCGGCGGGGTCTTGTGGGGGGCGAGAGGGTTTGCGTATGCCATGGCGAGGGCCGTGCGCGTACGCGCCCGAGGATGCTGCGTTACAACAAACAAGCGCGGCCAAGGTCCCGGCACCGGGTCGTACATGACGGCGCGGGCGATAGTTGCGGAGAGGCAACTATCGCCGGCCCGGGGCGCGCGTCACAGCGCGCGAAGCATGCGGGTCAGCCGCACCTTGTAGGCGGCGCGGATGTGTTCGCGCGTGATGCGTTCGGCAAGATCGGGGTCGCGCTGCTCCAGCGCCGCCACCATTTCCTGGTGTTCGCGCGAGCTGCTGTCGGCGCGCCCCGGTATGGTCAGCGTGGTGGGGCCCAGCAGCGCCATCGATTCCTGCAGCGAATTGAGCGTCTTCAGCAGATAGCGGTTGTGGGCGCAGCGGTACAGCGTGTCATGGAAGAAGCGGTTGTTGATGGCGAGCTGCTCGGGCTGGCCGGCCAGGTGGGCATCGCGGTCGGCGATCTCCCGCAGGGCCGAGACTTCCACGTCGGAGGCGTGGCGCGCGGCCAGCCGCGCGGCCGTGCCTTCCAGCACCTCGCGCATGACGTACAGCTCGTTGACCATGCTCTGGTCGAGTTCGGTCACGATGAGTCCGCGGCCCGATTCGTTCACGAGGAGCCCTTCGTTCTCCAGGCGGCTCAGGGCCTCGCGCACGGGCGTGCGGCTCAGGCCCAGCAGTTCGGCCAGCTCGATCTCGCGCAGGCGCGTGCCGGGAGCCAGTTCGCCGGTGTGGATGGCGGTGCGCACATACTGGTAGGCCTGCTCGCCGCGCGAGCACGAGGTCTGTCCCAGGCTTTTCGCGCTGGGCACGGCGGGCGCCGCTTTCTTTCTGGGCATGGACGGCGGAATGGCGGGTGGCAAAGCAGGGATCATAACCAAGTCCGTCCCTTGCCTCCGCTTGCCGCGTTCGTTCAAGGCGAAGCCGTCGTGGCCTTGGAAGGTTTGAGCAGCTTGCTCCAGCGGGCGATCTCCTCGCGCACGAAGCGGTCGAATTCTGCCGGCGACGACACGCGGACCTCGCCGTCGATGACCTCGAACCGCTTGGCGACCTCCGGGTCGGCGAGGCTGGTGCGCAGCGCGCCGTTGATCTTGTCGATGATGGGCTTGGGCGTGCCCGCCGGCGCGAACATGCCCCACCACACCACCGCCTCGAAATCCTTGACGCCCTGTTCGGCGATGGTCTTGACGTCGGGCGCCGACTGCAGGCGCCGCAGTCCGCTGGTGGCCAGCAGCTTGGCCCGCTTGCTGTCCAGGTGGGGTTTGATCTGCGACAGGCCGGTAAACGCGAGGTCCACGTGGCCGCTGGCGACGTCGAGCATGGCGGGTCCGGCGCCGCGATAGGGCACGTCCAGGATGTTGGCGTGGGTGGCGGCCTTGAACAGCTCGGTGGCCAGGTGCGAGGCGGATCCCTCGCCCGAGGTGGCGATGGTCAGCTTGCCCGGCTGCCTGGCGGCCAGTTCCAGCAATTGGGGGATGTCGTTGGCGGGCAGGTTGGCGCGCGCGGCCAGCCCCATTGCATAGGTGATGACCAGGCCGATGGGCGCGAAATCATCCGGCGTCCGGTAGGGCAGCCTGGGCAGCAGCGTGGGGTTGGTGGCGAAGCTGGGGCTGACGATCAGCAACGTGTAGCCGTCGGGCTCGGCCTTGGCGACGGCCTCGGTGCCCGTCACGGTATTGCCGCCACCGCGGTTGTCGATGATGACCGGCTGCTTCAGCGTGGCCGACAGCTTGTCGGCGAAGGCGCGGGCGATGAAATCGCCGCCGCCGCCCGCGGCGAACGGCACCACGATACGGACGGGTTTTTCGGGATAGTGGTCGGCCGGCGCGGCGTGGCCGGGCAGGGCGAAAGCGGCCAGACAGACCGCTGCGCCGAATGCGTGCTTCATGTCTCCTCCTGAGGGGGCCGGGGTTCGTGCCCGTTGCGCCGCCGCAGGCGGGGGTCGGGCGCTATCAGTATGCGTTTGAATACAATTGTGCACGCACGTATCCAGGAAGTAAACTGGCAAGGTCGAATTCTCTGTTTCCGGCCGCTCGACCATGAAAAGTCCGCTCGAAGTCCTGAACCGCTATCGTCCCCACGACGGGACCCTGCACGATGCTTTCCGGAGCCGGTGCGCCGACCGCGCGTCCCAACCTTTCCTGATCCAGGATGGCGAGTGCTGGAACTGGGGCGAATTCGGCCAGCGGTATGAACACCTGGCCCATGTCCTGGCCGCGCGGGGGATAGGACCCGGTTCGCGCGTGGCGGTGGTCGGGCGCAACGACCGGGCACACGTGCTGGCGCTGTTCGCGCTGGCCCGGCTGGGGGCCACCATGGTGCCGGTCAATCCCGATTTCGGTCCGCGCGAGATGGACTACGCGCTGCGGCACGCCGAGGTGCAGGGCATCCTGGTCCAGACGCGCCTCCTCGATCTGGTGCGGCCGATCGCCGCCGCGCTTCCGGCTCCTCCCTGGCTGATGGCGACGGACGGCCCGGCGGACGATGCCGGCTCGCTGGCCGCCGCGCTGGCGCAGTCCGTGGCCGAGGGTGCGCTACCCGTCCCGGCGGCGTCCGATACCTGCGTCATCATCTATACCTCCGGCACCACGGGCTTCCCCAAGGGGGTCATGCACAGCCAGTACAACCTCGTGACCGCGGGCGAGGCCAACGTCGCGCGCGTACACCTGCAACCGGACGACAGGCTGATGGTCATCCTGCCGTTCTTCCACATGAACGCGCTGTTCTATTCGGTGGGCGGCGTGCTGGCATCCGGGGCGGCGATGATCCTGGTGCCGCGCTTCTCCGCCTCCACCTTCTGGCAGGTGGCGGCCGACAACGGCGCCACGGTGGTCAACATCATCGAGGCCATCGGCACCATCCTGGCGTCCCGCGACCGGCGCGAGTACCGGCCCGATCACCGCCTGCGGGTGGTGTACGGCGTGCGCAGGAAGTCGGCGCCCGCGTTCCGCGACGAGTTCGGCGTGCCGCACCTGTTCTCGGGATTCGGCATGACCGAGATCCCGGGCGTCACCTGCAATCCCTACGACGGGCCCGACAAACCGGGCAGCATGGGCGTGGTGGCCGCGCACCCGGATCCGGCCCGGCCCTGGGCGCGATGCCGGGTGGTGGACGACGCCGGCCACGACGTGGGCGTGGACGAGATCGGTGAACTGTGGGTGGCCACGCCCATCGTCATGCAGGGATATTTCCGCGACCCTGAACAGACCCGCCAGGCCTTCGACGGCGAGTGGCTCAAGACCGGCGACCTGGTCCGGCGCGATGCCGACGGTTTCTTCTTCCACGTCTCGCGCAAGAAGGACATCATCCGGCGCCGCGGCGAGAACATCGCCGCCGCCGAACTCGAAATGGTCATCAACGAGCACCCCGCCGTGTTCGAGGCGGCGGCCCTGGCCGTGCCCTCCGAACTGGGCGAGGACGAGATCCTGGTGGTGGTGGCGCCGCGCCCGGGCGCCGCGCTGGCCGAGGCCGACGTGGCCGAGTGGTGCCGTGCCCGGCTGGCGGCCATCAAGGTGCCGCGCTACGTGGCGCTGCTGCCGGAGCTGCCGCACACGCCCACGCACAAGATCGCCAAGAACCTGCTGCGCGACGATCCCGCCGTCAGGGAGCGGACCGTGGACTTGCAAGCCTGAACCCATCGCCCGCCTGCCGCGGGCACAATGCGAACCGGACATCGAAGGAGACACGACCCATGGCCAAGCGCAAGCAACTGAAGACCGACATCTGCTGGAGCACCGAAGACAAGATCACCATCAAGGGGCTGGACCTGTGCCAGGACATCATGGGGAAGGTGTCGCTGGGCGACATGGCTTTCCTGGAAATGATGGACCGCCTGCCCAACGAGCGCGAGTCGCGCGTGTTCAACGCGCTGGCGGTGATCCTGGTCGAGCACGGCATGACGCCCAGCGCCATCGTGACCCGCATGACGCTGGCGGGCGCGCCCGAGGCCATGCAGGCGGCGGTGGCGGCCGGGCTGAGCGGCTTGGGCAGCGTATTCGTCGGCAGCATGGAGAATGCCGCCCGCATGCTGCAGGATGCGTTGCCGGATCCGGCCCAGCCCGGCGACATCGCCGCCCTGGCCGCCCGCATCGTCGACGAGCACGCGGCGCGCGGCCGTACGGTTCCCGGTATCGGCCATCACATCCACAAGCCGGTCGATCCGCGCGCCCCGCGTCTGTTCGAGATCGCCCGTGAAAACGGCTACGGCGGCCCTTACGTGGCCCTGATGCAGGCGGTAGCCGAGGCGGCGCAGGCGCGCCTGGGCAAGAGCCTGCCGGTCAACGCCACCGGCGCCATCGCCGCGGTGGCCAGCGAACTGGGCATTCCCTGGCGCGTGGTCCGGGGCATAGGCGTCATGTCGCGGGCCATCGGGCTGGTGGCGCACGTGCTGGAAGAACTGCGCGAGCCGATGGCCCGCGAGATCAAGGCCATGGTCGAGGAAGAAGCCACCGCGCACCTGCGCTGATTCCCGACAGGCGCTTCCGGGTCCGCCCCGAGGGGCGGACTTTTTTCGTCCGTAACCCGGATGTCACATGGGTCTTTTAACCTCGCGCTCGGTCAAGCTGACAAGCAGCTTAATGCCGTCTTTCCACACCACGAGGTTTGAATGTCCTATCTGACAGATAAATTGCGCGCTCCGTCCCGCGAGGCGCAGGGAGAAGTCACCGTCCCCGGCCAGATGTTCGACGAGATCGTCGCCGCCAACCCCGCACGCCGCACGTTGCTCAGGAACAGCTTCGGCCTGTCGATCCTGTCGGTCTTCGGTGCGACGACGCTGGCCGCCTGTGGCAGCGATGGCGATTCCGCGCCGGCGCCGGGTGGCGGTGGAGGCGGCGGTGGCGGTGGCGGTACCGATCCGGTCGGCCCCGACTACTCGGTCAAGTTCGAGCGGCTGGCCGACAAGATCACGGCCGACACCGTGACCGTGCCCAAGGATTACCAGGTGCAGGTCCTGTATTCGGCCGGCGACAAGTGCGAGGCGGGTTCCGCCGGATACGCCGGCACGCCCCAGTCGTGGCCGGACACCGAGACGCAGGCCGGCGGCCAGCACGACGGCATGCACTACTACGCGCTGGACGGCGTCGATCCCAACAAGGGCGGCCTGCTGGTCCTGAACCACGAAAGCACCGATAACGCCACGCTGAACCTGACCGTGGAAGGCACCAAGACGCGCCTGTCCAACGTCGGCGTCTCGGTCGTCGAGATCGCGCGCGGCGACGACGGCAACTGGACGGTCAAGGCCAACTCCCGCTACAACAAGCGCTATACCGGCAACACCGTCTACAACGTCGGCGGCCCGGCCGCCTCGGCGGTCAACGGCACCCGCAAGGTGGTGGGCACGCTGAACAACTGCGCCAGCGGCCCGACGCCCTGGGGCACGTACCTGACCTGCGAAGAGACGACTGACAACTACCTGGATCCCACGCAGGACGAGAAGGGCTACGGCTGGGTGGTCGAGATCGATCCCCAGACGCCGACCTCGACCGCGGTCAAGCGCACCGCCATGGGCCGCTTCGACCACGAGAACACCGCCTACATGACGAACGAGGCCAACCGCGTCGCGTTCTACATGGGCGACGACGGCACGCCGGGCTGCATCTACAAGTTCATCCCCAGCAAGGCCTACGATCCCAAGAACCGCGCGGCCAACCTGAACCTGCTGGACGAAGGCACGCTGTACGCCGCCCGCTTCAACGACGACGGCACCGGCAACTGGGTCGAGCTGACGCATGGCAAGAACAACCTCACGCTGAACGCCATCGATCCGGGCAACTACACGCAGACCGCGCCGGACCAGCCGCCCAAGCCCGTCATCGTCAACTTCGCCAGCCAGGCCGACGTACTGATCAACACCAAGGTCGCCGCGCGCGTGGCCGGCGCCACGCTGATGGACCGCCCCGAGTGGATCACGGTGGGCGTGGACAAGGCCGTCTATTGCACGCTGACCAACAACGGCAGCCGCAAGCGCACCAGCGCCGCCAACCCGCGCATCAGCAATTCGCACGGCCACATCGTGCGCTGGAAGGAACGCGGCGATTCTCCGCTGGCCACGACCTTCGAATGGGAACTGCTGCTGCTGGCCGGCCAGGACCCGGCGGACGGCGCCGCGGCCAACGTGACCGGCAACATCAAGGGCGACGAGTTCTCCAGCCCCGACGGCATCCGCGTCGATCCCCAGGGCCGCCTGTGGGTGCAGACCGACTCGGGCACGGGTTCGAACATCACCGACATCTTCGGCAACAACTCGATGTACTACATCGACCAGGAAACGGGCGAATCCAAGCGCTTCCTGGTGGGCCCCAAGGGCTGCGAGATCACGGGGATCGCCTATACCCCCGACCTCGCGACCTTCTTCATCAACATCCAGCACCCGAACGGCGCGTGGAACACCAAGCGCGCCGGCGGCGGCGACGCGCGGTCCGCCACGATCGTGGTCAGCCGGAAGGACGGCAAGCCCGTGGGCGCCTGAACAATCAAGGAGGGGGCGTTGCCGCGGTTAGGCACACCCCCATTTACAGCCCGGATGGCCTGGCCATCCGGGTTTTTTTTGGTATTTCCTTACATATGTCCTGCGCCGCCTATCCGCCCGGTCATCGGACTGACATGGCGCATGCGGACAATCCGGCCCGTCACGTGATGAATGTCCAGGGGCCTGAAAGCAAGAGTTGGCGCAGATTATTGCGCTAGCGTGCGCTTGCTCTACCGTATCGCGCAAGCGGTTTTCCACGCTTGCGCGGGCGGGCCAGGCCGTTGTCCAACGCCAACGACCTTCGATCATGAAAACGACCTCCTTGTACGTTTTGCTCGGCAGACCGCTGCTGGGCTCCGGTACGCTGTGCCTGGCGCTCCTGCTTGCCGCCTGTGGCGGCGATGACGGCGGCGGATCGCCGGGGGGCGACGGCGGAACCACGCCTCCCGCCTGCACGACGGCCCATTGCGCGCCCGCGCCCTGAGCGGGCGCTTGGCCCCCCGTCAACCCACCGGATTCCAGACATGACTTTCGATTCGTCCAAGCGCAGGTTCCTGCGCACATCGCTCGGCTCCGCGGGCGCCGCCGCCGCGCTGGCCACTTTCCCGCCCAGCATCCGCCGCGCGCTGGCCATCGATGCCAACAATGCCACCGGCACCCTTCAGGATGTCCAGCACGTGGTGCTGGTCATGCTGGAGAACCGCGCCTTCGACAGCTATTTCGGAACCTTCCGCGGCGCGCGCGGATTCGGCGACCGCTTCCCTATCCCCGTGGCCGACGGCAGGAACGTGTTCCACCAGGTCGACGCCGCGGGCAATTCCATCGCCCCCTATCGCCTGGACGTGAGCAAGGGCAACGCGCAGCGCGCGGGCGGCACGCCCCACACCTGGCCCGACGCCCAGGCCGCCTGGGACCACGGCCGCATGGGCAAATGGCCCGCGGCCAAGACGCCGCTGTCGATGTCCTACTACGAGGCCGCCGAGGTGCCGTTCCAGCGCGCGCTGGCCGAGGCCTTCACGCTTTGCGACGCCTACCACTGTTCCATGCACACCGGCACCATTCCGAACCGCCTGTTCTATTGGACCGGCACCAACGGCCCGAGCGGCGACAAGGTCGCGGCCATCATCAACGAGTTCAACGGCGGCAACGACGTCGGCCCCTCCACCGAAGGCTGGACCTGGGCCACCTACGCCGACCGGCTGCAGGCGGCGGGCGTGAGCTGGAAGGTCTACCAGAGCCTGGCCGACAATTTCGGCTGCAACGAGATGATGAGCTTCCGCCACTGGCGCGCGGCCATCGAGTCCATGCCGCCTGCGCGCCGGCCCGTGGCCCTGCCCGGGACGTCGCCCGCCTACGACCCCGCCATCGACGATGCCCTGAGCCCGCTCGCCAAGGGTTTCGGCAACACCATGCCGGACGGCTTCCTGCAGGCGCTGCGCGATGACGCGCGGGAAGGCCGGCTGCCCTCGGTATCGTGGATCATCCCGCCGTCCACCTACAGCGAGCACCCCGGCCCGTCGAGTCCCGCGCAGGGCGGCTGGTACGTGCAGCAGGTGCTGGATGCGCTGACCGCGAATCCCGAGGTCTGGAGCAAGACGGTGCTGCTGGTCAACTACGACGAGAACGACGGTTTTTTCGATCACCTGCCGCCGCCGTCGGCGCCGTCGCGCGGCGAGGACGGCTCGCTGGCCGGCGCCAGCACGCTGTCCGAGGCCGACATGGCCTTCGAGTACTTCGACTACGCGCCCGCCACCGCGAAACAGCCGCCCAGGGACGGCAAGCCCTTCGGCCCTGGCCCGCGCGTGCCGCTATGGGTGATCTCGCCCTGGAGCCGCGGCGGCTGGATCAATTCGCAGACCTTCGATCACACTTCGACGCTGCTGTTCCTGGAGAAGCGCTTCGGCGTGCGCGAACCGCAGATCGGCGCCTACCGGCGCGCGGTGTGCGGCGACCTGACGTCGGCCTTCAACTTCGTGGATCCCAACGGCGAGAAACTGCCGACGCTGGCGGGCCGCAGCACCAAGGCCGCGGTGGACAACCTGGCCACGGCCCAGGCCGCGGCGCCCAGGATACCGGTGCCCGCGAATCCGGCACTGCCGGAGCAGGAGGCGGGTACCCGCCCCTCGCGTGCGCTGCCCTACGAGCTGCACACGACGGCCAGGGTGGACGCGCGCGCCGGCGCCGTGACGCTGGTGTTCGCCAACGCCAGCCGGGATGGCGCCGGCGCGGTGTTCCACGTCTACGACAAGCTGCACCTGGACCGCGTGCCGCGACGCTACGTGGTCGAGGCCGGCAAGACGCTGGACGGCGCGTGGCGCGCCGACGCGGATGGCGGCAAGTACCACCTGTGGGTGCTGGGTCCTAACGGCTATCACCGCGAGTTCGCCGGCAACACGGGCGAATCGTCCGCCAGCGGTGGTCCTGAAGTCCAGGCGTGCTATGAATTGTGCGATCCGCCCAGGCTCCAGCTCAAGCTGCACAACCGTGGCGGCAAGCCCTGCGCCTTCGAGGTGTCCGCGCCGGCCTACCGGAAGGACGGACCCTGGAAGGCGACGGTCGAGGCGGGAGCCGAGGGGGAATTGAGCTGGCCGGTGGGCGACAGCGGCGGATGGTACGACTTCGTCGTGGCGTGCGACGCGTCGGCGTCGTTCCAGCGCCGCGTGGCCGGACGTATCGAAAGCGGCAAGGACTCGATCACCGATCCGGCGATGGGCCTGGCCGGGGATTGAGCGGGATGGCGCCGGGAGCGGCTGCGCTCCCGGCGTTCGCGGGCGGTGCCTAGCCCTGCTTGTGCTTCTCGATCACCTTGCCGGCCAGATGGAAGCCGGTGTTGGCCGCGGGCACGCCAGCATAGATGGCGGCCTGCACCAGGGTTTCTTCGATGACGGCGGGCTCGATGCCGGCGCGCAGCGCGGCGGCCACGTGCATCTCGAACTCTTCCCAGCGGCCCAGCGCCAGCATCATCGACAGCACGGCGATGCGCCGGGTGGTGTCCTCGAAGCGGCTGGAGGTCCAGACCTCGCCCCAGGCGTAGCGCGTGATGAAGGCCTGGAAGCGGCGGTTGAAGGGCGTGATCGCGGCGTTGCGGGCATCGACGTAGGCCGGGCTCAGCACCTGGCGGCGGCGCGCCATGCCGTAGTCGTAGCGGTCCTGTTCGGTCTCGACCGGCGGATCGGTCAGGAACTCGACCAGCGTGTCGCAGAACTGCACCGGGACTTCGCTGGCCGCGATGTGTGCGGCGGGCAGCATGCGGGTCGTGGCGCCCGGGATCCGGCCGGCAATGAACTCGCCGGCGGCCGGCGGGGTCGAGACGTCGCGCTCGCCGGTGACGACCAGCGTGGGCACGGGGATGCGGTGCAGGTCGTCCGCCACCTGCATGTCGCGGATGGCCGCGCAGCAGCCGGTGTAGCCGGTGGCGGACGTTTGCAGGAACGTATTGCGCACGCGCTGGAACGCGACGCTGCTGCGTTCCACGTATTCGGGGGTGAAGAAGCGGCCCATGGCCATGTCGACGATGCTGGCCATGCCGTTGGCACGCACGGTGTCGATGCGGGTCTGCCAGGCCTTGGGATCCATCTGGCACGAGGTGTTGCACAGCACCAGGCGGCGCAGGCGTCCCGGTTTGTTGATGCCGTACCACATGCCTATCATGCCGCCCAGCGACACGCCGGCATAGTCGAAGGTTTCGGCGCCGGCGGCCGTGGCGACGGCGTCCAGGTCGTTGCCCAACTGCTCCAGCGTGTAGTCGCCGGCCGGCGCATCCGAGGCGCCGTGGCCGCGCGCATCGAAGCGGATCACGCGGAAATGGCGCATCAGGCGCGGCAGCACGTCGTCCCAGACCGCGAAGTCGGTGCCGATGGAGTTGGCCAGCACCAGCGGCGGCAGGTTTTCGTCGCCGTCGCTGCGCCAGTAGATGCGGGCGTCGCCGCTGACAACGTGGGGCATGTTCTAGTCCTCCTGGATAAGGGTCTTCTGTTCCTGCCATTGGTACAGCACGGCGCTGCACATGGGCTGGCACGCGGCGATCTGCGGCTGCGGGCCCGCCAGCATGTCGATGTCCCCGGCGCCGAGCACGGCGGTGACTTCGGGAATCTGCTTGAGCAGCTCGGCCACCGGCGTACGTTGCGAAATGGCCTGCTCGCACACCTGGCCCACGATGCGTTGCGCCTGGGCCGGCCCGAGCAGCGCCGACAGCCGCAGCGAAATGCCTTCCGAATAGACGACGCCGTACAGGCGGTCGATGTTGGCCTGCATGGCCTGAGCATCGACGCGCACGCCCTCGGCGATGTCGACCGCGGCGGCGATGCTGCTGGCGGCAAGGCTGAACAGATCGGCCAGTACCGGCAGCGAGTTGGGCCAGGTGCCCAGGCCGCGCTCGTGCTCGGAGGCGAGCTCGCCGGCCAGGATGGACGCGAGCGCGGGGGCGCGGTACGCGGCGTCCATCAGGTACATGCTGGAGACGGGGTTGCGCTTGTGCGGCATGGCCGACGATCCGCCGCGTCCTTCGCCCGTGGGTTCGAAGGCCTCGGCCACCTCGGCCTGCATGAGCAGGGAGATGTCGCGGCCGATCTTGCCCAGCGCGCCGCACAGGATGGCAAGCTCGCTGCCCAGCCGCGCCAGCCGGTCGCGCCCGCCCTGCCACGAGATGGCGGGTACGCGCAGGCCCAGCCGGTCGGCCAGTGCGCGCGCGACGCGCTGGCCTTCGCCGTAGTGGGTGGCCAGCGTGCCGTTGGCGCCGCCGAACTGCAGCGTGCAGGCCTCGTCCCCCGCGCGTTTGAGCGCCGCGCTGCTGCGGCCCGCGGCGTCCAGCCAGCCGGCGACCTTCCAGCCGAAGGTGACCGGCGCGGCGGGCTGGATCAGGGTGCGGCCCAGTAGCGGCGTGTGCCGATGGGCCTCGACCTGCGCGGCCAGCGCGTCGCCCAGCCGGACCAGTTCGGTCCGCAGCAGATCCAGCGACTGCCGGGCCAGCACGACCATCGCGGTGTCGGCCAGGTCCTGGCTGGTCGAGCCGTAGTGCACGTAGGAGGCGGCGCCTTCGTTGCGCTTGCCCACCGCGGCCTTGAGCGTCTTGACCAGCGGAATGGCCAGGGTGCCGGCCACGCGGGCATCGGCCGCCAGCTTGCCGGCGTCGAGCGAGAAGGACGAGCAGGTATCGATGATGGCCGTGGCTGCGTCGGCCGGGATGACGCCGCAGTCGCGCTGCGCGGCGGCCAGTTCGGACTCGAAGCGGATCATGGCGGCGATCACCGCCTGGTCGGTCCAGATGGCCCGGATGGCCGGGGTCGAGAAGAAGGCGTTGAGAGCGTCCATGGGGAAGGCCGTATCGGAAGGGCCGCGGCGGCGGCCGGACTGGGCATGACGATAGCATGGCGGGTCACGGGTTTTCCCCCGGCCCGGCGCTCCCTTGACTAATGCACACGTGTGCATTTATCCTGGCGACCAAGATGAAAAGAAGCGGCTGCCGTTGCGCGGCCGCCAGCGCCACCCCACAGGAACGAGGCACCATGATCATCAAGGAGCTGCGGGAACTCACGGTCCCCCTGCGCGGCAACATCTCCAACGCCCTGGTCAACTTCTCCGAGCACACCGTCTCGCTGGTGGCGGTCGTTACCGACGTCGTGCGCAACGGCAAGCCGGTCACCGGCATCGCCTTCGATTCCATCGGCCGCTACGCCCAGGCAGGCCTGCTGCGCGAGCGCTTCTTCCCGCGCCTGCTGGCCGCCCGCCCGGAATCCCTGCTGGATGAATCGGGCCGCCGCTTCGACCCCGCCAAGGTGCACGCCTGCGCGATGCGCAACGAAAAACCCGGCGGCCATGGCGACCGGGCCGCGGCGGTGGCCGCGCTGGAGCTGGCGTTCTGGGACCTGAACGCCAAGCTGGACGACGAACCCGCGTTCCAGACCATCAGCCGCGCGCATGGGGTCTCGCGCGTGCGCGACGACGTGGATGTCTATGCCGCGGGCGGCTACTACTATCCTGGCGATCCGTGCGCCATCCTGCGCGACGAACTACTGCGCTACCGCGACATGGGCTTCTCGGCCTTCAAGATGAAGATAGGCGGCGCGGACCTGGCCACCGACGTGGCGCGGGTCGAGGCGGCGCTGAAGGTCGCGGGCGAC
This sequence comes from Pigmentiphaga sp. YJ18, assembly GCF_038066655.1. NCBI lineage: Bacteria > Pseudomonadati > Pseudomonadota > Betaproteobacteria > Burkholderiales > Alcaligenaceae > Pigmentiphaga > Pigmentiphaga sp. YJ18. Next base: position 1,136,794 of record NZ_JBBUKU010000001.1, read on the forward strand.
GGCGCCAGACTGGCGGTCGATGCCAACGGCCGCTTCTCGGTCGACGAGGCGGCGGCCTATGCGAAGGCCATGGCGCCGTACGGGCTGCGCTGGTTCGAGGAAGCCTGCGACCCGCTGGACTTCGATGCCAACCGCCGCTTCATCGAAGGCTATCCCGGCGCGGTGGCCACGGGCGAGAACCTGTTCTCGGCCGCCGACGTGCGCAACCTGTTGCGCTTCGGCGGCATGCGGGCGGACCGTGACATCTTCCAGATGGACGCGGGGCTGAGCTACGGCCTGACGGAGTACGACCACATCCTGGCCGAGATGGACGCGCATGGCTACCGGCGGGCGCAGCTCTATCCCCATGGCGGCCACCTGATCAATCTGCACATCGCCGTGGGGCTGCAACTGGGCGGCTGCGAGGCCTATCCCGGCGTGTTCCAGCCCTTCGGCGGCTATTGCGACGACTGCGTGGCCGGCGATGGCCGCATCGCGCCGTCGGGCGCGCCGGGCTTCGGGCTGGAGCGCAAGCCGGAGCTGCGCGAGGCGATCGGACAACTGCTGGCGTGAAGGAGACGCGCATGAAGATCCTGGTGATGGGTTGCGGGGCCATGGGCTCCATCTATGCCGGCCTTCTGGCGGGCAGCGGCAACGAGGTGGTGGCGGTGGACACCTGGCGCGAGCACGTCGCCGCCATGCGCGACCACGGCCTGCGGGTGGAAGGGGCGAGCGGCGACCGGGTGGTGAAGGTGCGCGCGCTGGAGCAGGTGCCGGACGAAGCCATGGATCTGATCGTGGTCGCCGTCAAGGCCGCGCACGTGGCCGAGGCGGCGGGCCGGCTGGTTCCGGCCGTGGGGCCGGACACTCGCGTACTGACGATCCAGAACGGCATGGGCAGCGCGGACCTGGTGGCGCGGGCCGTGGGCGCGGAGCGGGTGGCGGTGGGCATCGCCGGCGGCTTCGGCGCGCAGATGCGCGGCCCGGGCCACACCTTCCACAACGGGATGGAGATCATCCGCATGGGCGCCTACTCGACGCTGGCGCGCGAGCGGGTGGACGCCATCGCGGCCCTGTGGCGGGCGGCCGGCTTCAAGGCCGAGGCCGTGGGCAACATCGCCGCCATGCAGTGGGAGAAGCTGATCTGCAACGTCGCCTACAGCGCGCCCTGCGCGCTGACCGGCATGACGGTGGGCGAGGTGATGGACGATGCCGACATGGGGCCGGTCAGCCGGGCCGCGGCGGTCGAGGCCTGGGAAGTCGCGCGGGCGCGCGGCGTGGCCCTGTCCGTGCAGGACCCGGTGGCCCACGTGCGGGCCTTTGGCGCGAAGATCCCCAACGCTCGGCCCTCGCTGCTGCAGGACCTGGAGAACGGGCGGCCCAGCGAGATCGACGTCATCAACGGCGCCGTGCCCCGGGAAGCGGCGCTGGCGGGCATGCAGGCCCCGGTTAACGCGACGCTGACGGCGCTGGTCCGCCAGCGCGAGCGCCGGGCGGCGCGCTGATGGCATCCGGGAGCCGGCCATGGGCATGACCGCCACCGAGAAGATCTTCGCCCGCCACGCCGGACGCGACCGGGTGCGCCCCGGCGAGATCGTGACGGCCCGGATCGACCGTGCGCTGCTGAACGACATCAGCGGGCCGATCGCCTTCGAGCGGCTGGCGCAGATGGGCGTGACGCGGCTGCGCGACCCGGATCTGGCGGTGCTGGTGGGCGACCATTTCGCGCCGCCCAAGGACGTGGCCTCGGCCCGCGCCCTGCGTTCGCTGCAGCGCTTCGCCGACGAGCACGGCGTGCGGCACCACTACGACATCGGCACCGGCGGGATCGAACACACGCTGCTGCCCGAGCTGGGGCTGGTGCGTCCGGGGGACCTGATCGTCGGCGGCGATTCCCATACCTGCACCTATGGCGCGTTCGGCGCCATCGGCATAGGCATGGGGTCTACCGACATCGCGGCGGCGCTGGCGATGGGCGAGCTGTGGTTCACCGTTCCGGCCACGCTGCGCATCGAGTTCCACGGCGAGCGGCAGCCTTACGTGACGGGCAAGGATCTGATCCTGCACCTGCTTCAACGCCTGGGCGTGGATGGGGCGGCTTACCAAAGCATGGAGTTCGGCGGCCCGGGCATGGGCGAAGCGACCATGGACGAGCGCATGGCCTTGTGCAACATGGCGGTGGAAGCCGGCGCCAAGACCTGCATCGTGCCGCCCGACGACGCGACCCGGGCGTGGGCGCTGCGCACGGCGGGCGGCGCAGGCGTGATCGAGCATGGAGACGTGGACGCCGACTATGCCGATCGCCTGGACGTGGCGCTGGATGCGCTGCCGGTCCTGTGCGCCAGGCCTTACTCGCCCGGCAACGTGGCGCCGGTGGCCGAGGTGCGCGGCGTGCGCGTGGACCAGGCCTACATCGGCAACTGCGCCAACGGCACGCTGACCGACCTGCGCCAGGCCGCGGCCATCCTGCGCGGACGCAAGGTGGCCCGGGGCGTGCGCTGCGTGGTCGTGCCGGCCACGCGGGACATCTACCGGCAGGCGTTGGCCGAGGGGCTGATCGACATCTTCGCCGAGGCCGGCGCGCTGGTGTCGCCATCGACCTGCGGCGCCTGTGCCGGGCTGAGCACGGGCGTGCTGGCCGAGGGCCAGGTCTGCGTGGCGACCACCAACCGCAATTACCGCGGCCGCATGGGAGACCCGGATTCCCAGGTCTACCTGGCCAATGCCCACGTCGCCGCGGCCAGCGCGGTGGCGGGCGAGCTCATCCATCCGGAGGCGCTGTGACGCAAGCGAGCGCAACGGCGCGCCGGTTCGGCGACGACATCGATACCGACGTCATCATTCCCGCCATCTACCTGACCTCGCATCGTCCCGAGGTGTTGGCCCGCCATTGCATGGAGCCGCTGGACCCCGGGTTCGCCGCCCGGGTCAAGCCCGGCGACGTGCTGGTCGCGGGCCGCAACTTCGGTTGCGGTTCGTCGCGCGAGCATGCGGTGCTGGCGCTGCAGGCGGCCGGCATCGCTTGCGTCGTGGCCGAGAGCTTCGCCCGCATCTTCTTTCGCAACGCGCTCAACAACGGACTGCCGCTGGTGGTCTGTCCGGACGCGGTCCGCGATGCCCGCGAAGGCGACGCGATCCGGGTGGACCTGGACGGCGGACAGGTCTGGCTGGGCGCGCGCGCCTATCCGTTTCCCGTCCATCCGCCCTTCCTGGCCGGGATGATCCGGCAAGGCGGGCTGGTGGAATACGTCAGGCGGCGGCTGGCCGAGACCGGTCCGGACTGACTCACCAACGAGGCGCACAGACGCCAGAGGAGACACGCATGGATCCCCAACCCCGACGATGCGGCCGCCGGCGACGCCTCGCGCTTGCCGCCGGACTGCTGCCCGCGTTGCTGCTGGCGGCGCCAGGACCGGCGTTTGCGCAGGCCGCCGCCCGTTATCCCGACAAGCCCATCCGCCTGATCGTGCCGTTCGCGGTGGGCGGCACCAGCGACGTGTTCGCGCGGCTGGTCGGCCAGAAGCTGTCCACCGCCTTCGGCCAGCAGGTGGTGGTCGAGAACCGGCCCGGCGCCAACGGCAACATCGGCACGGACATCGTCGCCAAGGCCGAGCCGGACGGCTACACGCTGCTGTTCGCGGCCGACGGCACCATGGTGATCAACCCCAGCCTGTACGAGAAGCTGCCGTTCAACGTCGAGCGCGACCTCGCGCCGGTGTCGAGGGTGGTGCTGGTGCCGCTGATCATCGTCGCCAATCCGCAATTGAAGGCGTCCACGCTGCCCGAACTCGTGGCCTTGGGCAAGCGCGCCGACGCCGACCTGGACTTTTCGTCCGCGGGCCTGGGCAGCACCGGCCATCTGGCGGGCGAACTGTTGAAGTCGCGCACGGGCATACGCATGTCGCACGTGGCCTACAAGGGCGGCGGGCAGGCGGTGACCGACGTCGTGGGCGGGCAGGTGCCGCTGCTGGTGACGGCGCTGGCCACCGCCGATCCGTTCATCAAGAGCGGCAAGCTCAAGGCCATCGCGATGACCTCGGGCAAGCGCGCGGCCGGGGCGCCCGGCATTCCCACCGTGGCCGAGGGCGGCGTGCCGGGCTTCGATGTCTCGTCGTGGTACGGCATCCTGGCGCCGGCCCGCACGCCCGCGCCCGTCATCGAAAAGCTGCATGCCGAACTGGCGCGCATCCTGCAGGCCGACGACGTGCGGCGCCGCTTCCAGGAACTGGGGGGCGAGCCCATCGGCGACACGCCGAAGGCCTTCGCCGGCGTGATCAAGGACGATCTGGCCAAGTGGGCCCGCATCGTCAAGGACGCCGGCATCAGCGTGCAATAGCCGCGCGCCCTTCGTATCCGCCTGCCCGCGCGCGGACAGGCGGACGGGTACACTCTGGGCACCGGACGCCCACAGGAAGCCCATGGCCAGTTCCAAGCCCGCCCACGGTCCCGTCACCATCAAGGACATCGCCGCCGCGCTGGGCATTTCGCACACCACCGTCTCGCGCGCGCTGAACGATCATCCCAAGCTCAGCGACGACACCAAGGCGCGGGTACGGCAGGCGGCGCAGGAACTGGGCTACGTGCTGAACGCCTCGGGGCGCATCCTGCGCGGCGGCGCCAGCCCGCTGGTGGGGCTGGTCATTCCGGACATCCAGAACGATTTCTACAGCGCCATCGCCAAGCGCCTGGCCGAACGCTGCCGGGACGCGGGCTTCCAGATGGTGCTGGCCATTACCGAGGACGATCCGCAGGCCGAGTGCGGCGAGGTCCAGGCGCTGATCCAGGCCCGTGCCGCCGGCATCGTCATCACGCCGTCGCCGGCGCCCCTGCCACGCACGGTCGAACTGTTGGCCGGCACGCCCGCCGTGCAGCTCATACGCAGCGTCGCGACGCTGGCTACCGACGTGGTGGCGATGGACGATGCCGCGGCGGCACACGCAGCGGCGGCCCACCTGCTGTCGCTGGGTCACCGGCGCGTCGGCTATGTGGGCGGGCATGCGCGCATCAAGCCGGGGCGGGACCGCCTGCGCGGGTTCGTGCGGGCACATGCCGAAGCCGGGCTGGAGCCGGATCCGGATCTCATCGTGCAGGTGCCGCCGCGCCAGGAGTTCGGCGCCGAGGCCATGCGCCGGCTGCTGGCCGCGCGGCAGCGGCCCACGGCGGTGGTCATCGGCAGTTCCGAGCTGACCATCGTCGCGCTGGCGGTCATACGCGAGCATGGCCTGTCCATCCCGTCGGACATCTCGGTGGTGGGCTACGGCGATCCCAAGTGGTACGAACTGACGACGCCGCCGCTCACGGCGGTGCGCCTGCCCATCGAGGCGCTGGCGGCATCCACGGCCGAACTGGTTTTTGCGCGCATCGCCGCCCAGGCGCGGCCCGGCGAACCCGCGTCCGCGCCGCGCAAGCTGCGCATCCGGCCCGAACTGATCGCGCGAGGTTCCGCAGTTCCGCGCAGATGAAGACGCCTAGCGCCGGCGCGCCGCCTTCGGCCGGACGTTGCCGTGCAGGGCGGCATAGGCCGTCAGTTCCTGTTCCATCGCCTGGGCCAGCGGCGGCAGGGATTGCGACTTCACCTTCACGATGCCGATCCGCCTGTGGCGGCCGGGGCGGACCAGCGGCACGAAGCACAGGTCCTTCGCGAAGGCCGGCACCGCCAGCCGGGGCAGGATGGTGACGCCCACCTGGCTGGACAGCATGGCCGACAGCGTCATCATGTTGGAGACGTGGAACCAGCAGCTGTCCAGCCACTTCGCCTCGGGGGTGCCGTTCAGCTCGCGGTGGGCGGTGGTGCCGATCAAGGGCAGGTCGGCCAGCACGGACCAGTCCAGCCGGCTGCGCCGGGCCAGCGGATGGCTGGCGTGGCAGACCAGGCCGAACGCGTCCGTCATGAGCGGGATGAAGTCCAGGCCGGGCGTGATCGAGATCTCGCTGGACAGGCCGAAGTCGACTTCCCCCGACAGCACCATGCGGTGGATGTTTTCGGAGTTGTCGTCGATCAGCCGGACCGCGGCGCCGGGATGCCGGCCGATGAAATCCTTGATCAGCGCCGGCACCCAGTTGGTGGCGAAGCTGCCTATGGAGGCCAGCGTGAGCGTGCCCGCGTGCTGGCGCGACTGCGACAGCAGCGTCTCGACGATGCGGTCGTGGTGCTTGACCAGTTCCCTGGCCAGGGGCTCGCACACCTTGCCGAAGGGTGTGGGGGTGGTGCGGCGGTCGGCCTCGAACAGCGGCGCGCCCAGTTTTTCCTCCAGCAGCTGGATGATCTTGGAGACGGCGGGCTGGCTGCGCAGGACCTTGTCGGCGGCGACGCGATAACTCTTCGCATCCAGCACGTGCAGGAAAACGCGCAACTGGGCGATGGGGATCTCTGCCAGCATGTCGATTCCATATGGTTATTGTCTGATCAATATTATTCAATTTTTGGATGATGCGGACGAGCCTATGATCGCCGGATGAATCATGCAGATCGACCCGACGAACTGCTCATTGCGCCGCACGTCGTCCAGCACCCCGGCCCCCTCGTCCTTGCCCTGGCCGGGGGCGGATGCAGTCCAAGGATCTACGGCCAGGTCGCGGCCCCCGGCTGCGCGCTGCATGAAGTGGACTGGATGCGGGGGGCGGGACCGTTCACGCCGCCGGCGGTCGCGCGGCGGCTGGCCGACGCGCTGTCGCCGCGTACCGCGCCGACCGTCTTGCTGGGACATTCGCTGGGCGGCGTGATCGCGCTGCTGACGGCCCTGGCCCGTCCGTCCGCCGTACAGGCGCTGGTCATCTCCAACACGGGTCCGCACACGCGGGACCACGGCGACAACTCGCTGCCCGAACGGATACGCCACCAATGGACTCCGCAGACGCGGCGCGCTTTCCTGCAAGCCTGCTTCGCGCACGAGCCGCCGGCCGCCCTGATGCGGGAGCTCGAGCGCTACCTGGGCGAGCTGCCGGCCGAAGCGCTGCTCGAAGCCGTCGAGGGGCTGCGCCGGATAGACCTGAGCCACGGCCTGGGCGCGCTCCGCTGCCCGGTGCTGATCGCGCACGGGGAACTGGACCGGCGCCGCGGCGTGGCCGACGCGCGGCGGCTGGCGGCGCTGATTCCGGGCGCCGAACTGGTCCTGCTGCCGGGCGGCCATACCCCCATGGTGGACTGCGCCGGCGCCTACAACGAGGCGCTGGACACGTTTCTGGCGCGGCATCTTCGCGCAACCCAACCCTGACGGGAAACGACAAAGAACGAGGAGACAAGCATGAACATCGGAAGCATCCGGCGCCTGGCGCCGGCGGGTCTGCTGGCGTGCGCGGCAGCCTGGACCGGCATCGTGCACGCCCAGGCATCCGACTGGCCGAGCCGGCCGGTCACCATCATCGTGCCGTCGGCGGCGGGCGGCGCGGCCGACTTTTCCGCGCGGGTGTTCGCGGGCTATATCGCCAAGGTCCATCCCAAGGCCACCGTCGTGGTCGACGACCGCCCGGGAGCCGGCGGCGTGATAGGCACCATGGCAGCCAAGGAGGCCAAGCCCGACGGCTACACCTTCCTGTTGTCCACCAATTCGACCCACGCCGCCAACCTGAGCCTGTACAAGGACCTGCGCTACGACCCGGTCAAGGATTTCGTGCCGGTGGGCCGGTTCGGCACCTTCGGCTCGGTGTTGATGGTGCCCAAGGAAAGCCCGTTCCGGACGGTGCAGGATCTCATCGCCCAGGCGAAGTCGCACCCCGGACGCATGAGCTTCGGCTACTACAGCTCGTCGTCGCAGGTGCCGGCGGAAATGCTGAAGGCCGCTGCGGGCGTGGTGTATGAAGGCGCCGCCTACAAAAACGTGACGCAGATCATCACCGACCTGATCGGCAAGCAATTCGATTTCGCGTTCCTGGATGCGCTGTCGGCCGCCCCCGCCCTGCAGAACGACCGGCTCAAACCCATCGGGGTCACGACCCCGCGCCGGCTGCCGCAACTGCCCGACGTGCCCGCCATTGCCGAGGCCATTCCCGGCTACGAAATGCAGGGCTGGCTGGGGCTGACCGCCCCGGCCGGGACGCCACCCGCCATCGTGGAAACCGTGAGCGCGCTGATGGGCAAGGCCATGGCGGACCCCGAGGTCAGGCAGTCGCTGGAGGCCAAGGGCATGCAGGCGGGCTTCCTGCCCGCCCGCGACATGGGCGCTTTCATCGCCGCGGACATCGTGCGCTGGCGCGACTGGGTGCGCATGGCCAACATCCCGCCCAACTGAGACGGGAGCCGCGCCGGCGTGCCGCGCCGGCGCGGAAGCCGCGTCAGAACTTGTGCCGTATGCCGGCGATGACGGACATCTGCGTCTTCGAGTCCGACGGCAGGTTGCTGAAGATCTGCGCGTAGCGGGCGTCGCCAGCGGCCTTCTGGTAGATGCCCACCAGGAAGACGTCGGTGCGCTTGGACAGGAAGTAGTCCACGCCCAGGTTCAGTTGGTGCCACTTGGGCTTGTTGCCGTTGCTGCTGTACTTGCCGTCGGTGAAGATGTAGCCGGCGCCCACCAGGGTGCTGGGGTTGATGAAGTAGGTGATCGTGCCCTCGTAGTTCGACAGCTTCAGGTCGCTGTTGTCGAAGTAGTCGAACTTGCTGTGCGTGTACAGGGCCGAGACCTTCAGCGCCGGCGTGATGGAGTAGGATCCGCCCGCGCCGTACATGGACTGGCGGTTCACGCCCGCGCCGCCGGGGCTGGTGACGAAGGGCGAGGTGATGCCCCAGTCGCCGTAGATCGCGCCGTTGGGGTTGGTGGCGCTGTTGGGCCGGCGCATGTCGTGGTAGGCCACGCCCACCGACCAGGGGCCCTGGGTGTAGCCCAGCCCGGCGCTGATGCTGCGGTTGTCGGTGGAGTCGCCGGGTTTCTCGGCGGCGCCGTAGACGCCGATGAATTGCAGGCCGCCGAACTTGTTCATGTACTGCACCGAGTTGCTGATGCGGGCGACCGGGAAGAGGTTGTCGTTGTCGCCGATGTGGGTGCCGATCGAAGCGAACTGGATGGCCGATTCGTAGCCCACCAGAGTCTGCGACATGGCGTCCATCTGCCGGCCGATGGTGACCTGTCCCCAACGGTCGTTGGCCAGGCCGACGATGGCGGTGCGGCCGAACAGGCGGCCCTGGGTCCAGGTGCCGGTGTCGGGCGAGAATCCGCTCTCCAGGTTGAACAGCGCGCGCGTGCCGCCGCCCAGGTCCTCGGTGCCGCGCAGCCCCCAGCGCGAGACCTGCATGACGTTGGCCTTGAGCTCGGTCAGGCTCTTGCCGCCCACGTTGGTGGTGTAGGACAGGCCCTCGGAAATGATCCCGTACAGCGTGACGCTGGTCTGTGCCTGGGCGGTGCCGCCCAGGGCCGCCGCCAATAGGCCGCAGCCTGCCGCGGCGGAGGCCGCGATGCGTGTCTTCATGGTGTCTCCCCTCTTATTGGTGATGGCCTGGCGACGGGCAAAGCAGGGTCCTCCAGGCGCGCGGGGCGTCCGGATGCGAAACCCGTCGTCAGGTGTGGTGGCGCGCCGGACGGTCAGGAAGGGCACGTGGCCCGGACCTCCCGCCGGCGGACGGCGCGCCGGTCAGTCAAGCAGTCCGCGCTGCCTAAGCCAGTCCATGCATAGGTCCCCCGCCTGTTGCAGATGTTCGGGTTGGCCGACGAAATAGTGGTTGGCCCCCCGGATCACGGTCATGCTCTTGTCGGCGCTTGCCGCCGCGTCGAAGATGCGGCGGGTGTGCGGCTGCGGCACGGCGTCGTCGGCCGAATGCTCGATCGCCAGCAGCGGCACGTGGATGCCGGTGGCGCATTTCTCGCCGTGCGCGTTGGTGTCGTCCGGCGACCATTGCGACAGCCACGAGCGCAGCGTGGAAAAGCGCGCCAGCCCGATGGGGCCGTTGTTGGCGGTCTCGGGCACGCCCATGAAGCAGGTGCCGATGGGCCGGTCGTTGGGATCGATGGCGCCGTCCAGGAAGCGTGGCTCGGCCATGGTGCGGTGGGTGGCGAAGCCGCGTTCCAGTTCCTTGCCGCCGCGTTTCTTCAGTGTTTCCAGCGTTTCCTTGACCCAGGCCGTGCGGCGGCGGATGCGGGCCAGCTGCGCGGCGCGGAAGCGCGACAGGAACTCGGCCGAGTACGGCGGCTTGCGGTCGGGGTGGTAGAGATCGAGCTCCGGGTCGCGGCGGTCCGGGTCGTTCTCGTCGATGACGCTGGGGTCGATCCAGTCGGCGAAGGTGACGGCGCGCGAGACGTGCGCCGCCTGGAAGATCATCGCGTCGGCCGGTATCAGCCCGGCGGTGGTGATGGCGCAGGGGTCGCCCGCCGGCGTGTGGGTGACCGTGGGCCGCTCGGCCTGCGACTGGTAGAACAGCGACAGCGAGCCGCCGCCCGACCAGCCCATCAGCACGATCTTCTCGTAGCCCCATGTTTCGCGGGCATGGCGGATGTAGGCGCCCAGGTCCACCACCACGTTCTCCATGATCAGGGCGCTGTCGTTGCGCGCATACCGGCTGCCGGCGCACAGCACGTGCAGGCCGCGGGCGGCCAGGGCGCGCGGCATGGGCAGCAGCTGCAGCGTGGTGGCCGGGTGCATGAAGACCAGCAGGGTCCGCGATTGCACGCCCTTGGGGACGTAGCGGACGCCCTCGAGGTGGATGGTGCCGAGCGAGCCCGCGAAGCCGTACACCGCCTTGAAGGCCGCCTGTTCCGGGAATTCGACGTGCACCCATTCGGCCTGGGTGTCGTACAGAGGTCTGTCCTTGTCCACTGAGCGGTCTCCCGGGATCAGCGTGCCGCGGCCAGGCGCGCGGCCTTTTCGCGGGTCCAGGCGTCGCACTGCGAACGCGCGGCGGCGCGGTAGCCGGCCATTTCCTCGTCGCTGGCCACGGTGGTGGTCAGCTCCAGCCGCACGCCGTTGGGGTCGAAGAAGTAGATGGACTGAACGAAGCCCTCGTGGTCTACGGGGCCCAGTACTTCCACGCCGGCGGCCTGCAATCGGGCGCGCGCCTGCTCCACCGCCTGTACCGAATCCACCCGCAGCGCCAGGTGATTGGCCCAGCGCGGCGTGTTGGGCGAGGGCTCGGCGGCCTGGTTGTCGCCCAGGTCGAAGAAGGCCACGTTGCTGCCATCGGTCATCTCGAAGAACAGGTGGACGTAGGGGCAGTGTTCGCCGGTGCTGGGGATGGTCTCGGCGCGCACCAGGTGCGTGAGCGGCAGGCCCAGGATGTCCTCGTAGAAACGGCGGGTTTCCTCGGCGTCGCGGCATCGATAGGCGAAGTGGTGCAGGCCGCGGATGGGTACGAAAGATGTCATGGTGTTGCTCCGGATGAAACGTGGGGTCGCGTCGGGCTCATGCCGCCCGCCGCGCCAGATCGAAATAGAGTTGGGCGAGGTCGTCGCGGCGGGCCAGCTCGGCGCTGTCGGCGGCCAGCGCGATGCCGCCCTTCATCAGCACGTAGGCGCGGCGGGTGAAGGGCAGCGCGATGTCCAGCTTCTGCTCGACCAGCAGCATGGTCAGGCCTTCGGCCCGCAGCCGGTCGAGCACCGTCAGGATCTCGTCCACCACCCGCGGCGCCAGGCCCAGGAAGGGCTCGTCCAGCAGCAGCATGCGCGGCGCGGACATCAGCGCCCGGCCGATCGCCACCATCTGCTGTTCGCCGCCCGACAAGGTGCCGGCAAGCTGCCGGCGCCGCTCGGCCAGGCGGGGGAACAGGCGGTAGACGAAATCGAAGCGTTCCTCGGCGCGCGAACGGTCGCGCCGGACCAGCGTGACCGAGCCCAGGCGCAGGTTGTCTTCCACCGAGAGCGGCGCGAACACGTGCCGGCCCTCGGGAACCTGGACCAGTCCCGATTCGACGATGCGGTGGCTGGGCAGCCCGCCTATGTCGGCGCCGGCCAGCTTCACCGTGCCCGAGCGCTGCGCGAGAATGCCCGACAGCGCCGCCAGGAGCGTGGTCTTGCCCGCGCCGTTGGGCCCCAGCAGCGCGACGGTCTCGCCCCGCTCCACCCGCAGGTCGACGTTGCGCACCACGGGCGCGTGGCCATAGCCGCCGCTGACGTTGCACAGTTCAAGCATGGGCCAGGTTCTCCACGTTGCCGAGGTAGGCCTCGATCACCGCCGGGTCGGCGCGCACCGCGTCGGGCGTGCCGTCGGCGATCTTGCGGCCGAAGTTCAGTACCGCCACCCGGTCGGCCAGCGCCATCAGGAAGCGCATGTCGTGCTCGATCAGCAGGACCGCGATGCCCTGCCGCGCGATGCCCAGGATGATCTCCTCCAGCCGCGCGCATTCGCCCTGCGCCAGTCCGGCGGCCGGTTCGTCGAACAGCATCAGGCGCGGCCCGGCGGCCAGTCCGCGGGCGATCTCCAGCAGGCGTCCCTGGCCGAAGGACAGCGTGGAGACCTCGGCCTGCGCGAACTCGCCCAGGCCGACGAAGTCCACCAGTTCGTCCGCCCGCCGTTGTGCCTCGCGTTCGGCGCGATAGGAGTCGGGGGTGCCCGCCAGCACGCGCCACAGCGAGGCCGGCATGCGCGTGTGCATGCCGACCATGACGTTCTCGCGCACCGACAGGCTGTCGAAGGACTTGTTGTGCTGGAAGGTGCGCACGATCCCGCGCGGCGCGAAGCCGTGCGTGGGCACGCCCGCCAGCGAGCGGCCGTCGAAGGCCAGCTGGCCGCTGGTGGGTTCGAACGCGCCGGCGATCATGTTGAAGGTGGTGGTCTTGCCGGCGCCGTTGGGGCCGATCACGCCCACCACTTCACCCGCGTGCACGTCCAGGTCCAGGTCCGACACGGCGTGCAGCCCGCCGAAACGCTTGCACAGGCCGCGTGCCTGCAACAGTGGCGCATTCATGCCAGGCCCTCCCGTTTCACCGGCTTGGGCTCGACGGCCGGCACGCGCGGCAGGGCCGCGGGAGGCCGGTGGCGACGGGCTTGCAGCCGGTCCCACAGCCCGATCAGGCCGCGCGGCTGGAACAGCACCGCCAGCACCATGAACACGCCGAACACCAGGGCGTGGTGGTGGCCGATGATGGGCGAGAGCACGAGCGGCATCAGGTAGAGCAGCACCGCGCCCAGGATGGCGCCCGCCATGCGGCCGCTGCCGCCGACGATCACCATGAACAGCAGCAGGAAGACGTTCTCGAGCCCGAAGATGTGCGGGTTGACGGTGTTGTCGACGAAGGCGTAGACCATGCCGGCGACGCCGGCCAGCGCGCTGGTGACGGCATAGGCGATGACCTTGGTGCGCCGCACGTCCACGCCCATGGCCGCGGCGGCCTCGGGGTTGTCGCGCACCGCGCGGCAGGCGCGGCCGAACCAGGAACGGTCCAGCCGGCCGATGATGGCCATGGTGGCCAGCATCAGCACCACGATCACCACCGTGTACCAGGGGCCCGTGACGTGCACGCCGAAGATGTCCGGCAGCCGGTAGCTGGCGAGCCCGCCGGTGCCGCCGGTGATTGTGCCACCCTCGTTCAGCACGACGATGAAGAGCTGGGCGAAGGCCAGCGTGGCCAGCGCCAGGTAGAAGCCCTCGAGGCGGGTGGCCGGTATGGCCACCACCAGCGCCAGCGCCACGCAGACCGCCACCGTGGCCAGCACCGCCAGCGGCAGCGGCATGCCCGCCTGGGTGACCAGGATGACGATGGTGTAGGCGCCGATGCCGTAGAAGCTGAAATGCGAGAAGGCGATCTGGCCCGAGACGCCGAACAGGAAGTTGTAGCTGATGGCCAGCGCGATCCACAGCAGCATCTTGCGGTAGATGTCGGTCTGGTAGGCCCCGAGCGCGAAGGCGATGGCCGACAGCACCACGGCCGCCACGACGTAGGAAAGCAGGGATTTCATGCGCGGGCCTCCCGGGGACGCAGCAGGCCCGCGGGGCGGACCAGCAGGAAGGCGATCAGCAGCACCAGCGGCACGCCCATGGCCAGTCCGGGCGGAACCGGCGCGTAGCGCACCGTGAACTGCTCGGCGAAGGCCAGGATCAGGCCCCCCAGCAGGGCGCCCTCGACCCGCGTCGCTCCGCCTATGACCAGCGCGGTGAAGCCCTGTATGGCCAGCGGCATGCCCATCAGATAATGGGCCGAGACATTGGGCGCCACCAGCACGCCGGCCAGTCCGGCCACCACCGCCCCGGCCGCGAAGGACAGCGCCGTCACGCGCGACAGGTTGATGCCCATCAGCGCGGCGGCGCGGCGGTCCAGCGCGACCGCCTCGAACGACCGGCCGGTCAGGGTGCGTTCGAAGAAGTACCAGGCACCCGCGAAGACCGCCGCGGCAATCGCGATGATGAAGAAGCTCTGGTACGACCCGGCCAGCAGCCCGAGTTCCAGCCGGCCGAAGCCGAAGGCCGGGGGCACCGGCTGCGGGTCGGGGCCGAAGCCCAGCGACACCAGCTCGCGGAACACCACCAGCATGCCCAGCAGCGCGAGCACCGGCGCCAGCGGCGGCGCGCCCCTGACCACCAGCGGCCGCACCGCCAGCCGTTCGGTCAGCCAGCCCACGGCCACCATCAGCACGGCCACCAGCGCGATGGACACGGCATAGGGCAGCTCGATGCGGGACAGCGCCACGTAGGCGCCGAAGGCCGCCACCATGGCCCATTCACCCACGCCGAAGTTGATGATGCCGGTCGGGCGCGTGATCAGCAGATAGGCCAGCGCCACCAGCCCGTAGATACAGCCGCTGGCGGCGGCGCTGACGAGAAGTTCGAGTAGATCGGTCATGAGGCCCCTGCACCCGCGTCACTGCGCGCCCGAGAAGACGACCTTGCCCTGCTTGTCGCCCTCGTACACCCGCACCACCATGCCGTTGCGGTCGAAGCCCGTGCGCTTACCCGCAGGGAAGCCGTAGGCCGATCCCACCGCGCCCAGCACGCCCGCGTAGCCCTGCGTGGCCTGCATGGCCGCGCGCACCTTCTCCTTGTCGGTGCCGCCGGCCCGCTTGATGGCGTCGGCCACCAGCATCAGCCCGTCGTAGCCGTAGCCGTTCAGGTTGTAGGGCTCGACGCCGTTCTCTTTCTTGTAGGCCTCGATGAAGCGGCGCGCTTCCGGCTTGGCCGGGTCGAAGGCATCGACGAACACCACGCCGTCCAGCAGTCCCTTGGCCACCACCGCGGTCTGGGGCACCGACAGGTTGAAGTTGCCCAGCACCGGCATCTTCAGGCCCAGCTGGCGGTACGAACGCAGGATGAGCACGTTCTCGGGCGTGGTGACGCCGGTCAGGAAGATGGCGTCGGGCTTGGCCGCGCGCACCTTCTGCATCCGCGGGTCGGCGGTGGTCGAGCCGCGCGGGACCACTTCCTCGGCCACGATCTGCACGCCGGATTTCTCCAGCCCCGCCTTGAACGAGCGGTTGGTCAGCTGGCCCAGGTCGGAGTTTTCACCGACCAGCGCCACGCGCTTGAAGTTGCGGTTGGCCGCGTAGGCCAGCAGCGTGGCGATCTGGGTCGAGCCCAGCGGGCCGGTCTGCCAGAAATAGGGGTTGTCGATCTGCGTGGTCAGGGTGTCGCCGCTGTTGGAGGGCGTGAGCTGCGGCGTCTTGGTTTCCAGCGTGACGGTCTGCACCTGCTGGGTCGACGGCGTGAGCGACAGCGACAGGATGAACGTGGCGCCGGCTTCCACCAGCTTGCGCGCGGCCGTGGCCGAGATGTCGGGGCGGGCCTGGTCGTCCTCGATCAGCAGCTCGACCTGGCGGCCCAGGATGCCGCCCCTGGCATTGAGCTCCTTGGCGGCGAAGACGGCGCCCGCGGTGACCGGTTCGGCATAGGGCTTGGCCGGGCCCACCTTGTCGGTGATGATGCCTATCTTGATGGGTTGGGCCATGGCGGGGGCCATGGCCAGCACGGCGGCGGCCAGGGCGGCGCGCACGGCGAATCCGGCCATGCGGCTGGACCGGGGGGATGCGATCTTCATGGTGTCTCCTCCTGTTGTTCTAGGCGCGGGCCGGGTCCAGGGCGCGCAGGCGCCGGACCCAATGGGCGAAGGCCGCCATCTGGTCGCCCAGCACCTTGCGCGTGGCTTCGTCGGCCAGCCGGCCCTTGGCGTCGAATTTCGTGTGGCAGGAACCGATGAATACCTCGGGCCGCAGCAGCACCTGGGCTTCCAGGCAGCCGAGGATCTTGCGCAGGTCGTACTGGTTGCGTGCGCCTCCCACCGGTCCCTGGGTGGCGGACAGCACGGCCACCGGCTTGTACCGGAAGGGCTGGGGGTCCAGCCGCGAAAGCCAGTCGATCGCGTTCTTGAGCGCGCCGCTGACCGAGAAGTTGTATTCGGGGCTGGCGATCAGCAGTCCGTCCGCGGCGCGGATGCGGTCCGCCAGTTGCCGCACCGGCTCGGGAATGCCCTCGGCCTCCATGTCGCCGTTGTAGATGGGAATGCCGTCGAGGTCGGCCAGTTCCAGCGACAACTCGACCGGCATCAGGTCGTGCGCGGCAAGCAGCGCCATGCGGTTGTAGGAACGGCGCCGCAGGCTGCCGCATATCCCCAGGATCTGGAGGCGGCCGGCCTGATGCGCGCCGGGCGTCGTATGAGCGTCCAAGCGTCTGTCTCCCGTGGCGCCTTCGTGGCGCCTGTTTTTCGTGATGGCGAAGCCAGTCTATGGCCGAGCGATATCAATTCCTAGCAAAATGGTTTATCTTCAATATCAACGGCGTTGATATCACTCCGGCATGGACCTGCTGCGCTTCGACCTGAATCTGCTGCTGTGCTTCGACGCCATCTACCGGCACCAAAGGCTGTCGGCGGCGGCCGACGAACTCAACCTGACCCAGCCGGCGGTCAGCGCCGCGCTCAAGCGGCTGCGCGCCCATTTCGACAATCCGCTGTTCGTGCGCACCTCGCGCGGCATGCGGCCCACCCCGTTCTCGGACGGCATCGCGCCCAAGATCGCGCAGGTGCTGGAAGTGCTCAAGGGCGTGGACCTGTCGTCGGAATTCACGCCCGCCAGCACCACCATCAATTTCCGCGTCTACATCAACGACGTCGGCATGATCGTCGCGATGCCGCAGGTGCTTGCCCACCTGCGCGAACACGCGCCGCACGCGCGCCTGACCATCGTGGACCTGCGCCCGGACGAGGTGGTCGACGCCCTGGACAGCGGCAACATCGACCTGGCCATCGGCTATTTCCTGGGCATGCCCAACTGGGCGCGCCAGCAGAACCTGCGCACCACGCGCTACGTCTGCATGGTCGCGGGCCACCATCCCGAGATCCGCGACTCCCTGTCGCTGGAGCAGTTTCTGCGCTGCCGCCATGCCATGTACGTGAACAGCGGCTCGCAGTACTACGCCATGGAGCAGGCCCTGGCCGAGCGCGGCCTGACGCGCGACGTCATCCTGCACGTACCGCGCTTCTCGGCCCTGCCCTTCCTGGTGGCGCAGGCCGACCTGATCGCGACCGTGCCCGAGGACCTGGGCACGCTGTTCTCGCGGCTGCTGGACGTGCGGATCTTCACGCCGCCGCTGGAACTGGCCAATTTCCAGATCCACCAGTACTGGCACGAGCGGCTGCATGCCGAGCCGGCGTATCGCTGGCTGCGGCAGATCGTCTACGACAAGACTTCGGGGCTGCCCGTGGCGCGCCGCGCCGATTGAGTGCCCGGGCGACTCAATCCACGCGTGTTTTCGAATTGGACGGTGACGCCCGCCCGGGGCTAGAGTGCCGGCGTCGCTCCGGGAACGGCTGTTTCCCGGTCCCATCATTCCGTCCAGGACAGCACGCCATGCGCAAGATCCTTTCTTCCTCCCCCTTCCGCCACGCCGCGTGGGCCCTTGCAGCGGCCGCCGTGGCCGGTTCGGCCAGCGCGCAGACCTATCCCGACAAGCCGGTCCGCATGGTCGTCGCGTTCGCGCCGGCGGGCGGGACCGACATCGTCGCCCGGCTGGTGGCGCCGCGCATGGCCGAGCTTCTCGGCCAATCCGTCGTGGTCGAGAACCGGGCGGGTGCGGGCGGCGTCATCGGCACCGAGAACGTGGCGAAGGCCGCGCCCGACGGCTACACCACGCTGATGGCGACGATGGGCAACCTGGCGGTCAATCCCTATCTGTATTCGATGCGCGTCGACGTCCAGCGCGATCTGAAGCCGGTCAGCAAGGTGGTGGAGGTGCAGTTCGCGCTGCTGGTGCATCCGTCGGTGCCGGCCAAGACTCTGCGCGAGTTCATCGACCTGGCCAAGGCGCGCCCCGGCCATCTGACCTACTCGTCGTCGGGCATAGGCGGCGGGCCACACCTGGCCGGCGAGCTGTTCGACAGCCTGGCGGGCACCAAGCTGACGCACGTGCCCTACAAGGGCAGCGGCCAGAGCTTGTCGGACCTGATCGGCGGACAGGTGTCGGCATCGTTCGACAGCCTGCTCCAGGCGCTGCCCTACATACGCGACGGACGGCTGCGCGCGCTGGCGATACTGGGCAGCGAACGCTCGCCGCTGCTGCCCGACGTGCCCACCGTGGCCGAGGCCGGCGTGCCGGGCTATGAGTTCACCAACTGGTATGGGCTGGTCGCCCCCGCGGGCACGCCGCAGCCGGTGGTCGAGAAGCTGAACGGCGCCGTGCGCCAGGTGCTGGGACAACCCGACATCCGGCGCAAGCTCGAGGACATGGGCGCCCGCGTGGTGGGTGATGCGCCGGAGGCGTTCGGCAAGTTCATCGCCACCGAGAACACCAAGTGGGAGAAGGTGATCCGTGCCGCCAGGATCACGGCCCAGTAGGCCGGACGCGTGCTACGGCTCGCGCGGCGCGCCGCCCGGCATCCCGGCCAGGCCGATGAATTTCTCGGCCGCCGGGTTGCGCATGTCCTGCCTGCGGACCGCGTACAGCGTGGTGATGTTTTCCTCGGTGCCCGCCAGCGGCCGGTAGTGCAGGGCGCCGGTCCAGGTCGCCTGGGCCGAGGCCGGCACCAGCGCCGCGCCCATGCCCGCCTCGACCAGCGCCAGCATGGTGGGCAGGATGCTGGCCTGGACCACGTGCGGTACGACTTGCGCCGCGTGGAAGATCCGTTGGCACAGCTCGTACGAGTACGGCGCCTGGTCGGGAGAAAATCCGATCAGGTGCAGTCCGTCCAGGTTGGCGACCGGGACGTGTTCCAGATGCGCCAGGGCGTGGTCGGCGGGCAGCGCGAGCACCAGCCGCTCCTGCGCGATGATGCTGTGCGCCAGGCGCGGATCCGCGAGCGCTTTTTCCGGAGGCCGCAGCAGCGCGACGTCCAGCTTGTCGGCATGCAGCGCATCGAGCATGGGCTCGGGGCGCATTTCCTCCAGCCGCAGCTCGACCTCGGGGTACTGGCGGCGGAAGGCCGAGACCAGGCGGGGCAGCGTGCGGTAGATGGAGCTGGCGGTGAAGCCGACGGTCACGCTGCCGGCCGATCCGCTGGCGGCGCGCCGGGCCGCGTCCGCCGCGGCCTCGGCGTCCTGCAGGATCTTTCTTGCGCGGTCGTGCAGGATGCGCCCCGCGGGCGTCAGGCTGACCGAGCGCGTCGTGCGGTGGAACAGCTCGGCCCCGATCATCTGTTCCAGCTGGCGGATCTGCTGGCTGAGCGGCGGTTGGGTCATGTGGAGCCGCTCGGCGGCCCGGCCGAAATGCAGCTCTTCCGCGACGACCGAGAACGTGTGGAGCAGGCGCATGGAAAGCAGTGGCACTTTTTTCCCGTTGTATGGAACGGCTCCGAAGGCCGTTCGTTCTATTGACATGGTTTCCCCGGCATGAAGACCCCAGCTCCCAATTTTCTCAGCGCGCTGTCCGCCCTGCGGGCGATCGAGGAAGGCAGCCTCAGCAGCGAGGCCCTGGTGCGGGCCTGCCTGGACCGCATCGACGAGCGGGAAGCCGCGGTGCGCGCCTTCGCGCACATCGACCGGGAGCGGGCGATCGCCCAGGCCCGGCAGGCCGATCGGGGCGCCGTCGCGGGGCCCTTGCGCGGCCTGCCGTTCGCCGCCAAAGATATCCTGGATTCCGCCGATCTACCAACCGCCTACGGTTCGCCCATTCATGCCGGCCATCGTCCGGCGGCCGATGCCGCCTGCATCGCGGCGGCCCGCGAGGCGGGGGGCATCCTGCTCGGCAAGACCGAGACCTGCGAGTTCGCCACGCTGACGCCGTGCGCTACGCGCCACCCGCTGGACCCGTCGCGCACCCCGGGCGGCTCGTCCAGCGGTTCGGCCGCCGCCGTGGCCGACGGCATGGTGCCGCTGGCGTTCGGCACCCAGACCAGCGCCTCGATCATCCGCCCCGCGGCCTATTGCGGCGTCGTCGGCTACAAGCCGTCCTACGGCCTGATCAACACGTCCGGCCTCAAGCATGCGAGCCCCAGCCTGGACACGATAGGCGTGTTCGCCCGGACGGTGGCCGACGCGCGCCATGCCGTGTTCGGCCCGGTGGCCGCGCGCGAGCCGGGGGCGCTCCGGGTCGCCGTGTGTGAATCCAGCCAGTGGGCGGCCGCCCGGCCCGAGACCGTCGAGGCGCTGCTGGCCTTCGCCCGCCGGCTCGAACGCGGCGGCGCCCGGCTGCGGACCGTGTACCTGCCGCCGGGCCTGGAGGCCGCCGTGGCGCTCCAGGCCCGGCTGTCGGCGTTCGAACTGCGGCAGTCGCTGGCGCACGAACGCCGGTGGTATCACGACCGGCTCAGCCCGCGCCTGCAACAGCGGGTCGAGGCCGAGGCGGGCCTGTCCATGGCCGGGTACGCCGAACTGCGGTCGTCCATGCGGGCGGCGCAGCGCGAGGCCGCCAGCCTGTTCGACGACGCCGACGTCCTGCTGTATCCGGCGGCCGACGGCGAGGCCGAGGTCGGCCTGGAGACCGGTTCGCCGCGCTACGGCGGGCTGTGGACCTTCCTGCACCTGCCCGCCTTGTCGCTGCCGGTGGGCCGTGGGCCGGCCGGGTTGCCGCTGGGCGCTCAACTGATAGGCGCGCCCGGCCGCGACCTGGAGCTGCTGGCCGCGGCGGCTTTCGCAGAAGGATGCGCCGCCGCGGACTGACCGGGCCGTGCGCCTTGCGGGCTGGTGCGGCCCGGGCGCGCGGGGTATCGTAGGGCGATCGTTCGATCGCAAGCCACCATGAGCGCCCTGCCCAAGCCCCCGCCCGCCGGCTTCGACCGGCCCGCCGCCGCGCTGCCCGTCGTCATCCATGCGGACGACGGCTATCCGCTGGGCGGCTTCGTCTGGCGCGGCATCGACGTGGGCGCGACGACGAGGCCGGTGGTGATCGTCAACGCGGCCACCTCGGTCAAGTGCCGCTACTACTTCCGCTTCGCCCAATACCTGCACGACAACGGCATGGACGTCGTCGCCTACGATTACCGGGGCATAGGCGAATCGCGCCCCGACCGCCTGCGCGGCTTCCAGGCAAGCTGGACCGACTGGGGGGCGCGGGACTGCGAGGCCGTGCTGCGTTATGCCGCCGCCATGTGGCCGGGCCGCGATATCCATGTCGTCGGGCACAGCTTCGGCGGCTGGGCCCCCGCGCTGGCCGCCTCCTGTTCCCGGATCGGCCGCATGGTCACGGTGGGCGCCCAGTTCGCGTACTGGCGCGACTATGCCGCCGCCGTGCGCTGGCGCATGGCGGCCAAGTGGCATCTGGCCATGCCGCTGCTGACGCGGGCCTGTGGATACTTTCCCGGCCGCAGGCTGGGCTGGCTGGAGGACACGCCCGCCGGCGTCGCGCTGGACTGGAGCGCGCCCACGCCGCGCTACGAGGACCGGCCCAGCGCCCGCCGGGTCTTCGGCGGCGGCCCCCTGCCGGCCGCCACGGCGCGGGCCGGCATCCTGGCGATCAGCCTGACCGACGACCCCTTCGGCACGGTGGCGGCCATCGAACGCGCCCTGGGCTACTTCACGCACAGCGAACGCACGCACCTGCGCATCGCGCCCGAGGAGGTAGGCAGCAAGGCGATCGGGCACTTCGCGTTTTTCCACAGCGACTACCAGGACCTGCTGTGGCCGCTGGCCCTGGAATGGCTGCGCGACGGGAGCCTGTCGCGTCCGGCCGCGAGGCTGGCGGGGCGCTGATCCGAGCGCCCGGCCCCTACAATGGCAGGCTTCTGATGGCTCCTCGGGTTCGCGCATGTCCGACCACAAGCGGATCAACCTCCAGTTGCTGACCTACCTCGATGCCCTGATGCGCGAGCGGCACGTGACGCGCGCGGCCGAGCGGGTCGGTATCGGCCAGTCGGCCATGTCGAGCGCGCTGGCCCGGCTGCGCGAGATCTTCCATGATCCGCTGCTGGTCAAGACCTCGTCGGGCATGGAACCCACCGCGCGGGGCGTGGAGCTGGCCCGCAAGGTACACGAGGCGCTGGAGCTGATCGACGCGGCCACGCGTGGCACCGACGAGTTCGTGCCCGAGGTGGCCGAGGGGCATTTCCGCATCCTGGCCTCCGAGGGCGTGGCGCGCCAGTTCCTGCCCGGCCTGATGGCCCGCGCCCGGCGCGAGGCGCCGCGGCTGCGCTTTACCTCGCGGCCGGTGGACATCCGCCGCACCCACGAATACCTGCGCGACGCCGAAGGCGATCTCGTCATCGGCTATGTCCGGCAGGTGCCGCAGGACCTGCACCAGACCGTGCTGTATCCGCAAAGCATCGTCTGTATCGCGGCGGCCGGCCATGCCGGCATCCGGGGGGCGCTCACGCTGGAACAGTTCCTGGCCTATCCGCACGTGGTGTGGGGGACGGGGCCGGTGCCCTATCCGACCATCGAGGTCATGGTGGACGACATCCTGGAGCGTCGCGGCCTGGCCCGCGACGTCGGGCTGCGGGTGCCCAACGTGCTGCTGTCGGCCGACGTGGTGGCGGTGACCGACATGCTGGCCATCGTGCCGCAGCGCATCGCCTGCGACGCGGCACGCACCCTGCCGCTGCAGATCCTGCCCCTGCCCTTCGACACCGACCGCGCCGACCTGAGCATGCTCTGGCACGAGCGCGTGCACCGCGAGCCCGCGCACATCTGGCTGCGCGGCGTGATGCGCGACGTGGCCGCGCAGCTGCGGCAGGACGCGGCGATCGACGGTTCTCAATAGCGGTATCGGCGGCGCGCGATTGTGCCGCACCGGGCCGGCTTGCTGTAATCGCCGGCATGCAAGATCACCTGATTTCTCCTGTGGACCGCCCGTGGCGGGAAGAGCGGCTGCGGCTTGCCGTCCAGGGCCGCGCCGTGCCGGGCATCGCCTGGCTGCCCGAGACCTCCTGTGCCGGGCTGGTCCTGGCCTGTCATGGCGGCAGCGGCCATAAGGAATCGACGGCCGTGCTCGCCATTCGCGACCGCCTGTTGCCCGAGGGCTATGCGGTCGCCGCCATCGACGGTCCGGTGCATGGCGAGCGCCGCGCCGACGGCTCGCGCGATCCGGGCGCGGCGAAGGCCGATTTCCGCGCCGCGTGGCGCGAGGGTTTCGCGCGCGACGGCATGACGGCCGACTGGCGCGCCTTTCTGGATGCCTTGCTGGCGTGGCCGGCGCTGACGGGCCGGCCCGTGGGCTACATCGGCGTTTCCATGGGCACCGCCTACGGGCTGCCCTACCTGGCCGCGGACGGCCGGGTGCGCGCCGCCGTGCTGGGGTTGTGGGGCACCTCTTATCCCGCCAGCGAGCACCTGGCGCCGGCCGCGCGGCAACTGCGCATCCCGGTGTGGTTCACCCAGCAGTGGGACGACGAAGTCTTCGATCGCGAGGGCACGGCCGGGTTGTTCGACGCCCTGGGCAGCGCCGACAAGCGGCTGGTGGCCTATCCCGGCCCCCACCTGGAACTTTCCGGCGAGCGGTTGGACGATGCCGCCGCCTTTCTCGTCTCGCGGCTGCGCGCCGCCTGCTAGCCGGCCGCGGCCGGCTTTCTTCCCTCTTGATGGAGCCTGGATGAAAACCCTGGATGTCTCGTACGAAGCCATGGGCGCCCGCACGGCGCGGTTCGACGACTATGCCCGCGCGGAGCGCGAAGGCGCGCGCGCCGACGCCGTGCGTGCGCTGTGGGGCGGGCAGCTGGTGTCCTTGATGGGCGCCCGCAACACGCGCGGCCGCTTCGCCGGACCCCGCGTACCCAGTCCCGCCCGCGCCTGCACCGGCTATGCGGCATGGGACGCGGGCCGGGGTTCGCTGCCCTACCGCAACCCCGACGCCATGGAGAACATCCTGTGCCTGGCGGGCGCGCTGCGCGTGCGCTTCGGTCCCGACCTGGCGCATGAGATCCGCCTGGCGCGCTTCGACATGCTGTCGATACCCGCCGACGTGCTGCACGAGGTTTCCTGCCATGGCGCGGACGGTGCCAAGGCGCTGATGCTGCTCAACGGCGAACCCGATTGCGCCTATCCCGCGATATTCCCCGGGCCGTTGCCCGCGGCGGTCGATGCGCGGGAGCTGGCCGCGCTGAATGCGCGGGTCGAGCCGGGGCGCGGACGGGAGGCCGATCCGGATACCATGGCGCAGCGCGTGACCCGCTTCGCCACGCTGGTTCCGTACAAGCGCGCCCTGAACGCGCGCAGCGCCATCCCGGCCGAGGCCACCGAATGGCTGACCGCCAGTTCCGTGTTCCCGCTGCTGGTGCCGGAGGGACACGTCGGCCGCTCGCAGGATGCGCCGCTCAAGGGCGGCCCCGGCCTGTACGTGGCGATCGCCGAATGCGTGCCGGACGACGGGCCGCTGCCGCACGCGCATTTCGACACGCAGGAATCGTTCTTCGTGCTGGATGGCGAATGGGATATCACCTGGGGCTTCGAGGACGAGTACCGCCTGCCGGTGCGCGCCTGCGACCTGGTCGGCGTGCCCACCGGCGCGATGCGCGCCTTCCGCAATACCGGCAAGGAAACCGCGCGGCTGTTCGTCATCATCCAGGGGCAGGAGCGGATGAGCGATACCGTCGTCTATTCCCCCACGGTGGGCGAGGAGGTGAACCGCCGCTTCGGCCCCGAGGTGGTCGAGGCCTTTCGCAAGGTCAACATCACGTTCGACGCCGAGCGCGCCTGAACCAGGATCCGCCAGCCTCCGCAGAGAGGCCGCGCGGCAAAAGGAGGAGTGGAGATGAAGCAAGGACTTGTCGTGCCAGGCCGCAGGCGGCACCTGGCCGCGTTGTTTGCCGCGGGCCTGGCGCTGGCCGCCGGGCGGGCGGATGCGCAGCCGTATCCGGCCAAGCCCATCAAGCTGATCGTGCCCTATGCGCCAGGCGGCGTGACCGACGTTTCCGCGCGGCTGGTCGCGCAGAAGCTGGGCGAGCTGCTGGGCCAGACGGTGTACGTGGAGAACAAGGGCGGAGGCGGCACCCGCATCGGGGCCTCGGAGGCGGCGCGCGCCGCGCCCGACGGCTACACCCTGCTGTACGCCAACTCGATCACGCACGGCACCCTGCCGGCCACGGCGGCCTCGCTGCCGTTCGACCCGGTCAAGGACTTCACGCCCATCGCGAAGCTGTTCTGGTACGCCAGCACCATCGTCTGCCACCCTTCGGTGCCGGCCAGTACGGTGGCCGAGCTCGTGGCCTACGCCAAGGCCCATCCGGGCAAGCTCAGCTACGCCAGCGCCGGTCCCGGCACGGGCAATCATTTCTCCAGCGAACTGTTCAACGTGATGGCAGGCGTGAAGATCGTGCACGTGCCCTATCGCGGCAGCGGCCCGGCGTTGCAGGACGTGATTGCCGGGCAGGTCAGCTGTACCCATGACGGCGCGGCCAAGCCCCATGTCGATGCGGGCAAGGTCAAGGCCATCGCCACCACCGGGATCGCGCGCGATCCGCGTCTGCCCGGCGTGCCCACGGTGGATGAGGCGGGCCTGAAGGGCTACGACATGACCTGGTGGCAGGGCCTGATGGCGCCGGCCGGCACGCCGCCCGGCGTGGTGGAGCGGCTGGCGCGTGCGACGCAGGCCCTGGCCAGGGACGAGGCCTTTCGCGCCAAGGCCTACGACATCGGCCTGAACGTGCAGGTTGAACCGGCCGACGTCCTGGCCAGGCAGGTCGTGCAGGACATCGCCAAGTTCCGCCGGATCGCGGCCGAGGCCAATATCGTGCTGGATTGACGGGGAGCTACGGCGTGGGCTGCAGGGCCACTGCCTCGACTTCCACCCGCACGCCGTAGTGCAGCGCCGGCACGGGCACGACCGCC
This sequence comes from Pigmentiphaga sp. YJ18, assembly GCF_038066655.1. NCBI lineage: Bacteria > Pseudomonadati > Pseudomonadota > Betaproteobacteria > Burkholderiales > Alcaligenaceae > Pigmentiphaga > Pigmentiphaga sp. YJ18. The sequence goes on from NZ_JBBUKU010000001.1 coordinate 1,162,804, forward strand.
CGCGCCGGCCGGGCATCGCCCAGCACCCGGCGATAGGCCTGGTCGAAGGCCGGCCAGTGTTCGACCCCGGCCAGGTAGACCGTGACCTTCATCACGTCGCGCCAGCCGCAGCCCGCCGCGGCCAGCGCCGCTTCGACGTTGTGCAATGCCAGGGCGGCCTGCTCGTCCAGCAGCAGGTCGGCGCGCGGATCGCCCGCGGCGTCCAGCGGCAGTTGTCCGGATACGAAGGCCAGGCCGCCGCCCGTAGCCACGTGCGAGTAATGGCCGCGCGGGGCGGCCAGGTCCGCCACGGCCGGGAACGCGATGGCGCGCATCACCAGCCCCCGAAGCGCGGCCAGTGGGCTTCGACGCCGGTTCCGCCGGCCACGACGGCATAGGCGCCGTGCTGGGCGGCGGTGGCGCAGGCGTGGTTGGGCAGGATGCGCAGCAGGGTGCCCACCGGCAGCATGGGCGTGGTGGCGGGGTCGGTGCGGTGGCGGACGATGCCGTGTTCCTGGTTCGCGTCGATCATGACCAGGTCCTGCAGCGGCCGGCCTTCCAGGTCGCACACCAGGCCATAGCCCTGGTCCACCGGCTGCCTGGCCGTGCCGCGGTCGCGCGACATGGCCATCCAGCCCGCGTCGGTGATCAGCCAGCCCTTTTCCTCTTGATGGCCGATCACGGTGCACAGCACGGACAGGGCGATGTCGTCGGTCCGGCAGACACCCAGACCGTTCATGACCAGGTCGAAGAACACGAACACCCCGGCCCGCACCTCGGTGACGCCGTCCAGCGAGCGGGCGAAATGCGCGGTGGGGGTGCTGCCGACGCTGACCACCGGCGCCGCGTGGCCGGCCTCGCGCAGGCGTTGCGCGGCTCGGACCGCGCTCGCGCGCTCCTGCTCGGCCATGGCGGCGATGGCCTCGGTGGAGCGGCAGTTGTAGGAATCGCCGGCATGGGCCAGCACACCCGCGACCCAGGCGCCCTCGCCTTCGCGCGCGGACAGGCGGGCGGCGATGTCCAGCAGCACGGGGTCTTCGGGCTTGACGCCGGACCGGTGTCCGTCGGTGTCGATCTCGATTAGCACGGGCAGTTGCAGGCCATGGTCGCGCGCGTAGGCGCTGGTGGCCGCCGCCGCCTCGGCGTTGTCCAGGATGAGCGTCAGCCTGGCGCCCCGCCGTGCCAGGCGCTCCACGTGCGGCAGCTTGGACGGCACGATGCCCACGGCATAGAGGATGTCGGTCCAGCCGTGGTCCAGGAAGTATTCGGCTTCCTTCAGCGTGGAGACGGTGATGGGCGTGCCGGGCGGGCCCAGGCGCCGCGCGACGTCGGCGGACTTGTTGGTCTTGACGTGCGGCCGTAGCGCGACGCCGAAGGGCGCCAGCCGCTCGCGTAGCCGCGCGATGTTGCGGTCCATCCTGTTCCGGTCCAGCACCAGGACCGGGGTTTCGAGTTCGTTCAGTTGCATGATGTGCCTGGGTTCAATCGATATAGACGTTCTTGGCCTCGAGTATGGGGCGCAGGCGGGAGATCTCGCTGTCCACCAGCCGGGCGAGGCGGCCGGGCGTATTGTCGGCGCGGGCGGGGAACTCCACGCCTACGTCGCGCATCTGCTTGACCAGCGCGGGGTCGGCCAGGGCGTCGTTGATGGCGGCGTTGAGCTTGTCCACGATGGCGGGCGGCGTGCCGCGCGGCGCGAACAGCGCGTTCCACGAGCGGAAGTCGATGGCGGTCCTGCCGCTGCTTTGCGCCGTGGCGACCTTGGGCAGGCCGGGGAAGGGCTCGCGCGTCAGCACGGCCACGGCCCGCACGCGTCCGCTGGCCGCTTGAGCCAGCGAGGTGGTGGTCTGGTCGCACATGAAGTCGGTCTCGCCGCCCATCAGTCCGGTCATGGCGGGCGCCACGCCCTTGTAGGGCACGTGCATGACCTCGGCCTTCATGTCGCTCAGCAGCAGCAGGCAGGCCAGGTGCGCGATCGAGCCCACGCCCGCGCTGCCGTACGACATCGTGGCCTTGTGGGCCTGGAGGTAGTCGGCGAACTGCGGGAAATCGTTGACCGGCAGGCTCTGCCTGACCAGCAGCAGCAACGGCGCCGACCCGACCTGGCCCAGGGGTTCGAAATCCTTGCGTGCGTCGTACAGCGGCTTGCGATACATGATCATGTTGGCCGCATGCGTGCCTATGGTGCCGAAGCCTATGGTATAGCCGTCGGCGGCGGCGCGGGCCAGCTTCTGCATGCCGATCGAGCCGCCGGCGCCGCCCACGTTCTCGACCACGACCGAGACGCCCAGCCGCGGCCCCAGCTTGGCCGCCACGGCCCGCCCCAGCGCGTCGCTGGGGCCGCCCGCGGGGAAGGGCATGATCAGGGTGATGGGCTTCTCGGGCCAGGCCTGGGCGCAGGCGGAAGAGGTGGCGGCGAGCGCGAACAGCGCCCCCGCGGCAATGGCGGCGATTTTCATGGGGACTCCTGGAAGGGGAAAGGTCCGGCGGCGTTGGGGGTTGTCAGCCGCGCCGGGGGCTGTTGGCGAGTTCCAGCACCGGCAGGATGCCGCGCGCTTCCTGGCGCGCGGCCGGCGCGCCCTCGGGTAGCGCCAGGCCCACGCGGTTGTGCCAGAAGGTGTCCATGCCGACGGCCGAGGTGCCGAACAGGTCGTAGCCGGATCCGGCCACGAACAGCGTGTTGCCGGGCTGGGCGCCCAGTTCCTGCAGGGCCAGGCGATAAGGGCGGGGGTCGGGTTTGTAGTAGCCGGCCCGTTCGGAGGTCACGACCACGTCCATGGAGACGTCCAGGAGGCCGGCGGCCAGTCGGCCCAGCCGCTCCGAGCAATTGGTGACCACGCCCAGCCGGTGCGTGCCGCGCAGGCTTTCCAGCACCGTCGCCACGCCGTCCCAGGGGGCGAGTTCGGCCCAGCGTTCCTCGAGCGCGTCGGCGGCGGCCAGCGGCAGGCCGGTCTCGGCCGCGGCTTCCCGCACCAGGGTCTCGTACGGCCGGTAGGCGCCGCAGGCATAGGTTCGCTTCAGGTAGGCGGCGCGCCAGGCACGGCCCGCTTCCTCGCCGCCGGCCGCGCTGTTCCACAGGGTCCAGGAGTCGAGCAGCGCGGTCAGCAGGTCGAACAGGACGAAATCGTATTGGCGTGTCATGGCGATCCGGAAAAGGTTGATCAATGATGGCCAGTTTAGGAGTCGCGCGGCCGGCTGTGGTTAATGGAATAGAATTTCTTCATTCACCAAAAGGTTAATAATGAAGCTGGACATCGACGACCTGCGCTTCATCCTGGCGCTGGACCGGGTAGGCAGCCTGGCCGCCCTGGCGCGCGAGGAAAACGTCACCCCGCCCGCGGTCACCAAGCGCCTCGGCCAGCTCGAGGCGCGGCTGGGCGTGCGCCTGGCGATGCGCACCACGCGCCGCCTGCAGCTGACGCACGAGGGGCACCTGCTGGCCCAGCACGCCACCGGGGTCATCGAGCGCATGCAGGCCATCGAGGAAGCCTTGCAGCAGCGCAGCCAGGTGGTGGCGGGCAAGCTGAAGGTGCACGGCCCGTTCGGCTTCGGCCGCCAGCACCTCGCGCCGCTGCTGGACGCGTTTCGCGCCGGCCATCCGCAGGTCGAGGTCCAGCTCTTCCTGTCCGACAACCTCATGCTGCCCAGCCAGCCCGTGCATGGACGCGATGCCTTCGACGTGCTGGTCAGCATCGGCGAGATACCCGACTCGCGCTGGGTGGCGCACCGGCTGGCGCCCAACCGGCGCGTGCTGTGCGCCGCGCCGGCCTATCTGCGCGGCGCGCCCGCCATCGAAAGCCCCGCCGACCTGGCGCGGCACGCCTGCCTGGTGCTGCGCGAGAACGACGAGGACGTGACGCTGTGGCGCTTCACGCAGCGTGAAGGAAGGGGCGAGCCCCGCCTGCATACGGTGCGCGTGCATCCCGCCATGGAAAGCAACGACGGCGAGGTCATCCGCCAGTGGTGCCTGGCCGGCCGCGGCATCATGGTGCGCTCGGAATGGGACGTGGCCGCCGCCGTGGCCGATGGATCGCTGGTGGCGCTGCTGCCGCGCCACCGGCTGCCCGACGCCGACGTGACGGCGCTGGTGCCGCAGTCGCGCATCGCCTCGGCGCGCGCCCGGCTGTTCGTCGACATGCTGAAGAAGGCCTTCCGGCCCCGGCCGCCGTGGCGTCCGGCATGACGGCGCGAACGCCGGGACCCGTCCTCTACAATGCATCCGCATTTCCGCCCGGAGGCCCGCCCTGAGAACCCCCAAGCCTTTCGACCTGCGCCGCCATCTTCCCCATCTGCTGCGCCGCGCCCACTTCGAGGCCGAGGCCCTGTTCGCCAGCATGTCCGACGAGGGCGCGACGTCGCGCCAGATGGCGCTGCTGGTGGCCGTCCACCAGATGCCGGGCGCCTCGCAAAGCCAGGTCGCGCAGGCCATTGGGCTGGACCTGAACACATGTAGCGATCTAGTGGCGCGCACGACCGCCAAGGGCTACCTGGTCCGCCGCCGCTCGGAAACCGACCGGCGGACCTTCTGCCTGGACCTGACGGAAATCGGCCGCGAGGTCATGGCGGCCTCGGTCGCCGTCGCGCCCCGGTACCAGGCCCGGCTGGCCGAGCGGCTGGACAAGGATGAGCGCGAGCAGCTCACCGCCCTGTTGCGCAAGATGCTGGGTTTCGACGAATAGCAGCCGCCGGCGTTTCCGGGATTCTCCTGATCGCAAGAAACTACGTATTCGTATTAAATGCGGCGTTGCATGTCTTCTACGAAGGGCTCTCATCCATGGCGGAACTCATCGCATTCGCTCCCGGCAACTATCGCTACCTGCCCGGAGGATTCCAGTACAGCGCCGCCGTCATCGCCGACGCGGGCCATGCCATCGAGCGGGCGCGCTTTGCCCGGCCGGTGCCGCTGGCCGAGGGCTTCGGCCGCATCCGCGACCATCTGGCGGCCGTGGGCCGGCCGCCTACCGCGCTGTGCGCCTGCGAGCTGCGCTCGCCCGCGCCCATGAGCGAACCCGAGTTCGTCGCCTTCAACCGCCGCTACGTGCAGCCGCTGGCCGAGTGGGGGTTGTTCAAGGACGATGCGAATCCCGTCGCACGGTGCAACCTGATCCCGGAAGCCGATGCGCCCGCCGAACCGGGTTTCTACGCGTTCAGCTACACCGTGCCCGCGCAAACGGAGGGCCCGGCCGATTTCGTGACCTCGGGCGCGGCCGAATGTCCGGACCGGCCCAACTACCGCGCAAGCATCGTGCGGTTGGGGGAAACCTCGCCCGATGCGCTGATCGACAAGCTGCGCTTCGCGCTGGGCGACCTGCAATCGCGCTTCGACGCGCTGGGCGTGTCGGCGCACGACGTCACGGACATGAGCCTGTACACCGTCCATGACCTGTATCCGGCCATCGCGTCGGAGTTCGCGCGCCGCGGCCTGCTCGCGGGCGGGCTGGACTGGCACTGGGTGCGGCCGCCGGTGTGCGATATCGAGATAGAAGTCGATGCCCGGCGCGTATCGCGCCAGGTGCTGTTGCCATCCTTCCGGAGTGCTTCATGACATCGCTGCGCGTAGTGCGTCACCTGCTTGCCGCCACCCTGCTGGCGCTGCCCTGCGCCGTTCCGGCCGCCGCGCCGGCGGTGCCGGGGCCGGTCAGGATACTGGTCGGCTTTCCCGCCGGCGGCACCATCGATGTGGTCGCGCGGCTGGTGGCCGAGCAGATGCAGGGCGACCTGGGCGTGCCCGTGGTGGTCGAGACCCTGGCCGGCGCGGGCGGACAACTGGCGGCCCAGGCGCTCAAGCGCGCCGCGCCGGACGGCCGCACGTTGATGGTCGCGCCCGACCATACCGCCGTCATCGTGCCGCTGACCGTGGCCAAGCCCGGCTTCGACAGCCGGACGGACTTCGCGCCGGTCGGCATGGTGGCCGACTACGCGGGGGCGCTGGCCGTCAGCCAAGCGAGCGGTATCAAGGACCTGCGCGACCTGATGCGCCACGTGCAGGCGCATCCGTCGGCCGGCGGCGTGGGCGTTTCAGCCCCGGGAAGCAAGCCGCAGTTCCAGCTGGACGCGCTGGCCAGGTCGCAAAAGCTGCCCTTGTCGGCGGTGCCCTATCGCGGTTCGGTGCCCATGGTGCAGGACCTGGCCGGGAGACACATCGCGGCGGGCATCACGGCACTGGGCGATTTCCTGGAGTTCCATCGCGCCGGCAAGCTGCGCGTGATCGCCGTGACGGGCGAGCGTCGCTCCGGCGTGCTACCCGAGGTGCCCACGGCGGCCGAGTCCGGTTATCCGCTGCGGCTGGATTTCTGGGTGGGCCTGTTCGCGCCGGCCGGAACGCCGCAACCGCTGGTCGCCCGCTTCAATGCCGCGCTGAACAAGGCGCTGGATGTGCCCAAGGTGCGCGAGCGCATGGCGGCGGTGGTGTTCGATCCCCGGCCTGGTCCGCCGTCGGCCTTGCAGCAGCGCATCGCCACGGAACTGGCACAGTGGGAGCCCATCATTGCCGCCTCGGGGTGGGTCAGGCAATGATGGGTGCCTGGAGCCCGCGCGTCAGTCCAGGGTAAGCCGGCGGTAGTAGTTCGGCAGCGCGAACAGCGCGCCGTGGACCCGCGCGTTGTAGTACTCCAGGTCGTCGACCCCGCGTTCCTCCAGGCGCGCGTGGATCGTTTCGCCCGGCACCGCGTCCGGGTCCAGCGCGTCCGAAGCCACCGCCAGGCCCCAGTAGGTGCCGTATAGCGGGATGTGTACGCCGTAGGGCCGCACGTGCGCGAACTGGCCGCGCAGCGTCCCGCACAGCTCGCGCACCTGGTCCGGCTGGTGGAAGGGCGAACCCATGTGCAGCACCAGGGCCCCGCCCGGTGCCAGCGCATGCTTGCAGCGGCGGAAGAACTCGGGGGTATAGAGCGGTCCTGCCGGCGTGTCCGGATCGGTCAGGTCGAGCAGGATCAGGTCATAGCGGTCGGACGTGCGCGCAAGGAAGTCCACGCCGTTCTCGACCAGCACCGTGGCGCGCGGATCGTCCAGGGCACCGCGATGGATCTTCTGCAGATACCGGCGCGCCACGTCGATGACCTCGCCGTCCAGGTCGACCAGCGTGGCCCGTTCGATGCCGCGATGCTTGAGCAATTCCTCCAGCGCGCCGCCGTCGCCGCCGCCTATGATCAGGGCGGACCGCGGCGCGGGGTGGGCCGTGGCGGCGGGATGCACCAGGGCCTCGTGATAGAAGAATTCCTCGGCCTCGGAGGTCATGTAGCGGCCGTCCAGCCGCAGGGTGCGGCCCAGCGTCGCGGACTCCAGCAGTTCCAGCCTTTGGTAGGCGGTCTGCCGGCTGAGGATGCGGCGATCGAAGCGAAAGCCGAAATATGCCTGGCCGGCGACGTCCTCGAACACCAGTTCGCCCGCGTCCGCCGGACCGTCGACGTCGCCGCGGCTCAGGTGCTGGCGCTGCATGTCGCTCGGCCGGAAGGCTTCCACCAGCGCTTTCATGAGCGCCTCGGCCTTGCGCGAATTGTCTTCCTGGAAATTGCAGACGTAGACGTCCAGCGTCACGCCGTTGCGTTCGGGCCAGGTATGGACGGCCAGGTGCGATTCGGCCAGCAGCAGCATGCCCGTCACGCCGCCGGGCTGGCCTTGGAACTCGGGAAAGGTGTGCCACTTTTCGTCGACCAGGGTGAGTCCGGCGTCGAGCGTGTGGCGGCGGCAAAGGTGCGCCAGGGTTTCGGCGTCCGTCATCAGGACGGTATCGCAGGCGCAATGATAAAGATCTGCGGTAAGGTGCAGGCCTTGCATGGTGTCGATGCTCCTTGGAAAAGAGTCTTGCGACCAAGGGGATGGGCACTACGAAAGCCCGGAAACCAGAGGCTTCCGATTCGAGCGGCGATGGCCCGTTCCGTGCGGAACGGCTGGGCAAAAATGGCCGAGTCTACCCCAACCCATCTGGATGCGCGAGACGGGCGCAACGCGAAAAAAAGACCCCTCGCCGGGGCGAGGGGTCGTCGGTGATGCATGCGCGGGGCGCAGGCCCCGAGGCGTTCGTCAGCCGGCGGTGATGTTGTGCGACTTGATCACCTTTTCCCAGGTCGCGGTCTCGTCGGCCTGGAACTTGCGGAAAGCGTCCAGGCGCAGCGGCGACAGCTCCAGGCCCTGGGCCTTCAGCGTCTCCAGCGTGGCGGGGTTGCTCAAGACCTTGGTCACGTCGCGCGCCAGCTGGCCGGACACGTTCGCCGGGGTCGAGCTGGGCACGTACAGGCCGTACCAGGACACCACGTTCACGCCCTTCACGCCGGCTTCGGCCAGGGTGGGGATCTCGGGCATGATGGGCGAGCGCTCGGAGCCGGTCAGGGCCAGCGCGCGCAGCTTGCCGGACTTGATCTGGGGCATCAGGGTCGGCAGCGCGCCGAAGATGACCTGGATCTGGCCGCCCAGCGCGTCGTTCAGTGCCTGGGTCGTGCCCTTGTAGGGAACGTGCAGCAGGTCGGCGCCGGTGGCATCCTTGAACAGTTCGCCAGCCAGGTGCAGGCCGCTGCCCACGCCGGGCGAGCCGTAGGCCATGGTGCCGGGCTTGGACTTGGTCAGCGCGATCAGTTCCTGGATGTTCTTGGCGGGAACCGAGGGGAACACGGCGACCACGTTGGGCGCCTTGGCCATCATCGCGACCGCGGTGAAGTCCTTGTCGACGTTGTAGGGCAGGTTGGCCATCAGCGTCGGGTTGATGGTCATGTTGCCGGCCGGCACGACCAGCAGCGTGTGGCCGTCGCCGGCGGCGCGCTTGACCGCGTCGATGCCGATGTTGCCGTTGGCGCCGGGACGGTTGTCCACGACGGCGCTCTGGCCGTATTCATTCTGCAGGCCGGTGCCCAGCAGGCGGGCCAGCACGTCCACGGGGCCGCCCGGCGGGAACGGGGCGATGATGCGGAACGGGCCGTGCTTGAGCGAGGCCTTGGCGGCGGCGTCGTCGGCCGCGGGAGCCTGGGCGAAAGAAGCCGTGGCGACCGCCGCGAACAGCGCGCCGGCAACCAGGCGAGTGCTAGTCTTAAACATGATGAACTACTACTCCATGACAATAAGTGCCCACCCCCTACGCCCTGACGGGCGCCCCCTCAAGGGGGCGGCGCTGGCGGACCGGCAAAGCCGGATCCGCGGCGCCCAGGGGTAAAACCAGGCTGGCGGAAAATGGCGTTTTTCCCGCCTTGAATAACCTGACCGAGCTCAGTCTTACGCCGAGTAATGAGCTTCAGACAGGGCGAGATGGATCTGCTCCTCCGACCCTCTCGCATATAGGCCTCGACAAGAAGAACACTGTTCTCCGTCTGCCTATTGTTACCCCAGGATGCGGTGGATCCGGCTTTGCCGGTCCACCCGCATCGCCCCCTGGGGGGCGCGCGTCAGCGCGTAGGGGGGGGTTATATGGCCACTGCATGCGCCTGATTGCCGATGGCGCGCACGACGCTATAGACAGTCAGGGCGGAAGTCTTGGGGTTGGCCGCGAGCGGCTTGCCCCGCATGGTGATCTCGAAGCTGCCGAAGGCGCCGCTGGCTTGCACGTTGTGCACGTTTTCCTTGCTGGTGGGATCGGCGATCAGGCGCACCTGGGTGCGGTCCAGGCCGAGGCCGGCCAGCGACAGCGTGGCGGCGACGTTGGCGTTCTTCGGGAACAGCCGCGCGGCTTCGCCGGCGGGGCCTTCGAAGATCACCGTGGGTTCGGTCAGCGCCTCGAGCTTGAACTGGCCATCGGCCGGCGTGTCCTTCCAGGCCAGGGCCGGCTTGCGGCCGGTGTAGACCACCGAATCCAGGCCGCCGATCCTGGCCGCGGCCAGCGCGTCGATGCCGCCGATGGCGCCGGACAGGAGCTGCACCTGGGTCTTGCCGCGCTTGGCCGCTTCTTCCAGCTGGCGCGCCAGTTCGACGTCGGACAGCGCGCCGATGGAGACGACCACGCAGGGGATGCCTTGTTCGAGCGCGGGCAGCACGTGCGCGCGCAGCGCGCCATGGCCGGCGCATTCGACCAGCAGGTCGGGGCGCTGGGCGACTTCGGCCAGGCCGGTCACGACCTGGGCCTGGGGAGCGATCGCGGCGACCTGCTCGCGGGCCTGGTCCAGCGTGTCGGGGGCGACGATGACGCTGTCGATCGACACGTCGGGATCGTTCTTCAGCAGCGACAGGACGGAGAGGCCGATGGCCCCCGACCCGATCATCGTGATTCGTAGCATGTTGGCTCCTGGGCGATGCGTTGCCCGGTCAATGGGATGGTGAATAGTTGAGCAGGCGCGACAGCTCGTCGGCGGTACCGCGCACCCGGCCGATCAGCTCGGACACGCGCGCTTGCTCGACGCGCGAGGACGGCAGTGCGGCGCCCAGCGCCGCGATCACGCGGCCGGTATGGTCGCGCACCGGCGTGGCGATGCTGGTGATGCTGGGTTCGTAGAAGCCGGCGCCCATGGCATAGCCGTTGGTCCGGTCCTGGGCCAGCAGGCCGTGCAGCGCCGTCAGCGTGGGCGGCGTGCTGGGCGAATAGACCTCCAGCTCCTCGTCGGGATAGAGTTCGCCCATTTCCTGGCGGTCCAGGTCGGTCAGCATCACGCGGCCGAGCACGGTGGCGTGCGCGGGCAGGCGCGTGCCCAGGTTGACCGCGCTGGGGAACAGCGTGGGCGCCGAGACCTTCGCGACGTAGACGATGGAGCGGCCGTCGCGCACCACCAGGTTGCAGGAATAGCCGATCTCGTCCCGCAGGCGCTGCAGCAGCGGCGATCCGAGTTCGGTCAGTTCCAGCGAGGCCAGGTATTCGAAGCCCAGGCTCAGCACGGCCATGCCCAGCCGGTAGTTGCGGCCGCCCTCGGTGCGCTCGATGAAACCCAGCGCTTCCAGCGTGGTCAGCAGCCGGAACACGGTGGAGCGGGGCAGGCCCATCTTGCGCGCGAACTCGGGCGCCGACAGCGTGCGGTTCTGGCGGCTGAAGTGGCTGAGCAGCCGCAGGCCGCGCTCCAGGCCCGGGACGATGTAGCGCTCCGGAATGTCTTCGCTGATGGCGGCGTCGTTCATGGTCAGCGGGGCGTGGCGCCGGCGGTGGCCGCGGCGTGCGCGCCTTCCAGGATGGCCGCGACCGCTTCGGGCCGCTCGATGTGGCAGGCGTGGCCGGCCACGGCGATGGAGCCGTAGGGGGCGCCGAACATCTCGGCGATGGCGCGGCAGTTGGTCGGGATCGTAACGGTGTCCTGGTCGCCGGAATGGACCTCGACCGGCACGGGCGCCGGCGCGTAGCCGGTCATGTCGGCGTTGCACAGCATCTCGATCGCCTGGCGGTAGCCGGCGGTATCCAGGCGCTCCATGTTCCAGCGCACCCAGGCCAGGGCCTCGGCGCTGGGTTCGGACGACAGCATCTTGGCGGGGCGCGTGCGCGCCATGCCGGCGATGCCGACCTGTTCCAGCGTGCGCAGCCGCTCGGCGCGCACCGCTTCCTGGCGCTCGGCCAGCGCCGGATTGCCGTAGCCGCGGGTGGGGCTCAGCAGCACCAGCCGCGCGACCCGCTGTTTGCCCAGGTCATGCGCATAGGCCGTGGCCATCAGCGTGCCGAGCGAATGGCCCACCAGCACGCAGCGTTCGATGCCCAGCGCATCGAGCATCTGGTGCAGCCGCTGTGCGTAGTCTCCGGCGCCCGGCGAGGCCGGCGCCAGCCGCGCCGAATTGCCGTAGCCCGGCGCGTCCCAGGCGATCACGCGCGCGCGTTCGGCCAACTTCAGCGCCGCATGCAGCCACGAGCCCGCGCCCGAGCCGATGCCATGCAACAGCACGATGGCCATGCCGTCCGCGCCCGGCGTGCCCGCCTCGCGATAACACTGCACGCCCCCGGCCGTCTGCACCGACTTCTCGGCGAAACGGCTATTGAGCAACTCCAGCGTTTCCGGCGACGGTTCCGGCGCCAACGTATCGGTCTGCATCGTCCTAAATTCCTTCTTGCGCCCGCGACCCCTTCGGCCACGAACACGAAAGCGCGGCATTGTATCCGTGAGTCAACCGCCCCGTTACTTGGGGAGGCTCATCCGGCTGCAAAGAGCGGCAAGCACGCCGCCCCTCGCCAGCCTGCTGTTACCCCAGGGCACAGCGGATCCGGCTTTGCCGGTCCGCCAGTGCCGCCCCTGGGGGCGCGCGTCAGCGCGTAGGGGGGGACCTGTTACCGCTTGATCTTCGCCAGCGGGTGCTCGGGCGGGTAGGTCGGCGTGATGGGCTTCTTGGCGCCCAGCATCACACACATCAGGGCGTCTTCGTCGCCGATGTTGATTTCCTCGCGGTACACGCCCGGGGGAACCGACACCAGGTCGCGATCAGTCAGGATGGTTTCGAAGCGCTCGCCGTCCTTCTCCAGGACCACCTTGAGCTTGCCGCGGATGACGAAGAAGATTTCCTCGACGTCGGTGTGCAGGTGCGGGGGGCCTTCGTGGCCGGCCGGGATCACCATGGTCGAGAACGTGAAGTGCTCGGAAGGCACGGTGTTCGAGTCGGCGGCGACGCCGGTGCCGCCCGTACCGACGTAGCGCATTTGCGCACGGCCGTACTTGGGATCGAAGTCGGCCTGGAACTTCAGGGCGTCCCAGTCGTACTTGCGGGTCGAGAACCGCGCGACGCGCGAGTTCATCCAGGTCTCGAAGTCAGCGCCTTCAGGGCGGTCCCAGCTGCGGGCGACTTGCTGTTGTTCGGACATATCCGTCATGGTGTACTCCTGCATGGGCGGCTAGGCGCCGCGAGAGCGGGTGAAGGCGGGTGCGGAAGGCGCCCGCCGCGGTGTGTTCGCTGTCACTGCCACGCGTTTTATATGTAAAACGCGGATTTAATAGTGAAACAAGCCTAAATATACGCCCTATTGGTGAAATCGTCACTAGGGTAAACACCAAGTCGCCATTCCCGGGTACAATCGCAGCCTGCGCCTGGCTCCAATCCGGGCGTGCATCCGGCCAGGCGCCACGCGCCTTGTCTCCCGGGGTCCACCCGGGCAGCCGTTTTCCGGCCGGCCTACCCCCAGTTACCACATACGTCAGCCTCGATTGGAGTCACTCAGCTTGAGCGACGGGCCGTCGCTGGAGTTGTCTTGATTACTTCCGATATTTCGTTTGCCGACCTTGGCCTGGCCGAGCCGCTGATGCGCGCCATCGCCGACGCCGGTTATACCCATCCTACCCCTATCCAGGCCCAGGCCATTCCCCAGGTGCTGAAGGGGGGCGACCTGCTGGCCGCCGCACAGACCGGCACCGGCAAGACTGCCGGCTTCACCCTGCCCCTGCTGCACCTGCTGTCGTCCAACCGCCCCGCGCAGATGCGTCCGGGCCGTCCGCGCTGCCTGATCCTGACGCCCACGCGCGAACTGACCGCACAGGTCGAGGAATCCGTACAGATCTACGGCAAGTACCTGCCGCTCAAGTCCATGGTGATGTTCGGCGGCGTCAACATCAATCCGCAGATCAGCGCGCTGAAGAAGCCGGTGGACATCCTGGTCGCGACCCCCGGCCGCCTGCTGGACCACGTGGGCCAGAAGACGCTGGACCTGTCCGGTGTCGAGATCCTGGTGCTGGACGAAGCCGACCGCATGCTGGACATGGGCTTCATCCGCGACATCCGCAAGATCCTCGCGCTGCTGCCGTCCAAGCGCCAGAACCTGTTGTTCTCGGCCACCTTCTCCGATGAGATCCGCGCCCTGGCCAAGGGCGTGCTGAACGATCCGGGCGAGGTCTCGGTCGCGCGGCGCAACACCGCCTCCGAACTGGTGCGCCAGTCGGTGCTGCTGGTGCAGAAGGAACAGAAGCGCGACCTGCTCAGCCACCTGGTGCGCAGCAATGGCTGGAAGCAGGTGCTGGTGTTCACGCGCACCAAGCACGGCGCCAACCGGCTGGCCGAGAAGCTGGTCAAGGACGGCGTTCCCGCCGCCGCCATCCATGGCAACAAGAGCCAGTCCGCGCGGACCAAGGCGCTGGCCGGTTTCAAGGACGGCTCGGTGGAAGTGCTGGTGGCGACCGACATCGCGGCGCGCGGCCTGGACATCGACCAGTTGCCGCAGGTGGTGAATTTCGAGTTGCCCAACGTGCCCGAGGACTACGTGCACCGCATCGGCCGGACCGGCCGCGCGGGCGCGACGGGCGCCGCGGTGTCGCTGGTCGACGGCGAGGAAGGCAAGCTGCTGGCCGACATCGAGAAGCTGATCAAGCGCAAGATCGACCGCGAGCCCCTGCCCGCCTTCACCGTGTCGGCGCCCGACCGCGACGAGCGGGCCGAGCGCCCGCCGCGTTCGCATGCGCCGCGCCAGGGCCAGGGACGCCAGGGCGCGCCGCGCGACGGCGGCCGTGGGCAGTCCGCCGGCCATGGTTCGGGTGGCCGCCAGCCGTCCGGCGGCGGCCGTGGACAGGGCGCCGCGCGCGGGCAGGGCCCGGCCAGCCGGGCGGCCTCGCCCCAGCCCAGCCAGGCCCGTCCGGCCCAGCCGCGCCACGCCGCGCCGGCTTCCCAGGGCGCGGCTCGCCCCGCCGGCGAAGCCCGCAACGGCGGCGCCCGCCGCCCCGCCCTCTTCACGCCCAAGACGCAGGGCTGAGTCCCCCACGCCCTCCGGATCGCTTGCGCGGTCCGGAGGGCGTGTACCGTCGTTTCTTCCCTCCCCTTCGTTTTCCACCCGTCCGCGTCCCGTACCCCGCACTTTGCGCGTTGACGCCGGATGGCTACGCTCGTACACTATTTGCGAAACTTAGTTTCGCAATGCGAACGTACTATGTCCAGCCATCCTCTCATGTCCTACAGCGAGAAACAGCACGCATGAAAGCGCCCCACGACCAACCGCGCATCCTGATCGCCGGCGCGGGCATAGGAGGGCTGACGGCGGCCCTGGCTCTCAGGAAACTGGGTTTTCGCCACATCGAGGTGCTGGAACAGACGGCGGTCCTGAAGGAGGTCGGCGCGGGCATCCAGCTCGGCCCCAATGCCGTCAAGGTCCTGCACGACCTGGACATCGCCCCGGCGCTGGAAGCCGTGGCGGTGGCGCCGCTGGCCACCCGGTCGCGCGACTGGGCCAGCGGCCGTACCATCCGCGATTTCCCGCTGGGGCCGGAGTGCGCGCAGCGCTACGGCGCGCCCTACTACCATGTGCACCGCGCCGATCTGCACAATGCCCTGATCGATGCGTACGGACGCGAGAACGTGCGGCTGGCGCAGCGCGTCAAGACGTATGCGCAGGACGCGGCGGGGGTGCGCGTGGTGCTGGAGTCGGGCGAGACCGTGGAAGGCGACGTGCTGGTCGGGGCCGACGGCGTGCATTCGGTCGTGCGCGGCCAGTTGCTGGAAGGACAGGATCCGCGCTTCACCGGGCTGCTCGCCTGGCGGGGCATGGCGGATGCGGATCGCGCGCGCCACCTGGGCATCGAGAAGAACGTCAACGCCTGGTGGGGACCGCACCGGCATTTCGTGAATTACTACGTGTCGGCGGGCCGGCGCATCAACTGGATCGGCATCGTGCCGGCGGGCCAGTGGCGGCTCGAATCGTGGTCGGCGCGCGGCGACAAGGCCGAGGTGCTGAAGGAGTTCGACGGCTGGCACCCCATCGTGCGCGGCCTGATCGAGGCCACCGACGACGTCTTCAAGTGGGCGCTGTATGACCGCGATCCCTGGCCTGTGTGGACCCGCGGCCGGGTGACGCTGCTGGGCGACGCGGCCCATCCCATGGTGCCCTTCCTGTCGCAGGGCGGCTCGCAAAGCATCGAGGACGGCCATGTGCTGGCGCTGTGCCTGGCCGGGCTGCCGCACGATCCGGCCGCGGCGCTCAAGGCCTACGAGGAGCTGCGCACCGCGCGCACGGCGCGCGTGCAACTGGGCTCGCGCGAGGCGGGCCGCATGTTCCACCAGACCGATCCGCTGAAGAAGTTCATGCGCAACCTGAAGTTCCGCTGGGCCGCGCTGACCAACAGCCAGGAGAAATGGCGCCGGGTCGACTGGCTGTACAGCTACGACTGCCAGGCGGCCGTGGCCGAGAAACTTGGCGCCGCGCCCGCTAGCGCGCCAGTTCCCACCGCCGGTAGCATCGCCTGATCGCCGCCGCCGACGGCAGCATCACCTTGGGCAGGTCGAGCCCCTCGACCATCTCCGCATAGAGCCGGCGGTTGCGCGGCGTGACCACGGCGATATGGTGGATCATCGCCCACTTGACGCTGTCGCGGCCGCCGTCCAGGGCGCCGCGACGGTCGCGCTCGAACCAGGTCCGGCGCAGGTAGCGCAGCAGGCTCAGCGGCGTGGAGATGTCCAGCAGGATCACGCCGGTCGCGCGCCGCAGGCGCTGCGGCATGCAGCTGGAATAGTTGCCGTCCATGACCCAGCGCTCGCCCGCGATGGCCGCGTCGTGCAGGGCGGTGAATTCCTGCGCGGGGCGGGGTTCCCAGTCGGTATGGGGCAGGTGGTAGAGCCGGTCGAGGTGGACCGGCTCCAGGCCGCGTTTACGGGCGATCGCCTCGGCCAGCGTGGACTTCCCGCTGTTGGAGGGCCCGACGATGCAGATGCGCGGCCCCAGGCTCGCAAGCTTCATGAAAAAGGTGTCCTTCACATCCAGGCACCTTTTTATTCGATGGCGCGCGCACTGGCCAGTCCGGCGGAGATCAGATCGGCGGGCGCGCCTCGAATCCCAGCACCGCTTCCAGCGCGTGCGCCGCTTGCAATACCTGGGCATCGTGGCCGCGCGGCGCGGCGATGTGCAGGCCCATGGGCAGGCCGGCGGCGGTCAGTCCCATCGGGATGCTGATGGCGGGCTGCTGCGTCAGGTTGAACAGCGAGGTGTAGGGCGTCCAGGCCCGCCGGTTGGGGAATTCCTCGAACTCCTTCGGATAGCTCAGATTCGCGTCGAAGGCGGGGGCCGCGACCGTGGGCGTCAGCAGCAGGTCGAAGCGCTGGTGGAAGGCGTGCAGGCGCCGCGCCAGGTCCTGGCAGCGCGCCTGCGCACCCATGTAGTCCTCCAGCGCCAGGCCGGCGCCGTCCTCCAGGATGCCGGCCATGACGGGTGACAGCAGCGCGCGCCGCTCCGCCGGCATGTGCTGCAGCGCGTACCGGTATCCCGCCTGCAGCAGGACCAGGTAGTCGTCGATGGGATTGTCGATGTCCGGATCGGCTTCTTCGACGATGGCGCCCAGGTCGGCCAGGCGTCGTCCCATCTGGCCGAAGGCCTGGGCGATCTCGGCGTCGACCCGGGGGGCGTAGCCCAGGGTCAGGCTGAGGGCGACGCGCTTGCCGCGCAGGCCCCGTTCGAGATCGGCGCCCAGGCCGTCGGGCCGCCAGGGCAGCGACATGGCGTCGCGCGGATCGGGCCGGGCGATGATATCCAGCACCGTGGCGGTGTCCCGTACGTTGCGGGCCAGCGGGCCGACGCAGGACAGGCCGCCGGCCACGTTGGGCGGATACATGGGCACCAGGCCGCCTGTGGCCTTGAAGCCGACCACGCCGGTCAGGGCCGCGGGAATGCGCAACGACCCGCCGGCGTCCGAGCCCAGCGCGAAGGGGCAGAAGCCGGCCGACACCGAGGCCGCGCCGCCGCCCGAGGACCCGCCGGCCTGCTTGGCCGTGTCCCAGGGATTGGTGGTGGCGCCGGTAAGCGGACTGATGGTGACCGGACCCGCGCCCAGTTCCGGCATGGTGGTCAGGCCCAGCAGCACCGCGCCGCCTTCCTGGCAGCGCAGCACCGCGGGCGCGGTGTCCGCCACGGGGTCGGCGGGCATCGCGCGCGAGCCGCGCCGGTGGGGCAGCCCGGCCACCATCAGGTTGTCCTTGGCGGTGAAGGGCACCCCGTCCAGCGGTCCGAGCGGCGCGCCGCGCTGCCAGCGCGACTCGCTGGCGCGGGCCGCCGCGCGGGCGCGGTCCTCGTCCAGGATCGTGAACGCGTTGATGCGCTCGTTCAGTGCGGCGATGCGGGCAAGCTGCGATTCGAGCGCCTCGACCGGAGAGATCTCCTTGCGTTCGAAGGCGTGGGCGAGCTGAGCAAGGGAAAGGAACGGCAGGTCTGACATGCTGGTGGGAATCCTGGGTTGGTCGATGGCGCGCTACTGCGGCCGTGCGCCGTCGACGCGCTGGTCGGGGGCCACGACGTCGCCGTCCACGACCATGGGTTGGCCGTCCACGTGGAACGAGCATTTGCGCATGGGGATGTCCAGGTGCGCCTTGGTGCGGCGGCTGCCGCCGGGGCCGGTGGAAAACAGGAAGTTGCCGTAGAACGACCGTGCTTCCATGCCTATGGTGGCGGCCTTGTCGTACAGCCCGAGCGAGGTCCAGCGGGCCTTGGGCTGCAGGCCCCAGCCCAGGTGGGACACCGCATAGGCGTCGGGGTCGTCGAAGCCGCTCAGGTAGGCGTCCAGGAACTCGGCGTCCAGTCCGCCCGAGATGCGCACGATGGCGCCGCGCTCGATCTCCAGTGTGATGGGCGTCTGCACGTAGTTCTTGAACGGCAGGATGATGTCGCCCGGGGCCAGCACCACCACGCCCTCGGCCGTGCCGTCGTCGGGCAGGCGGGCGACGAAGCCGCTGGGCCAGTGGTCCCAGCGGCCGGGGCTGTCCACGTAGCCGTATTCCGCGGTGATGGGATAGGCGCCGACGGAGGCCGTGAGCCGGGTGCCTGCCGCGGAAGTGACGGTGATGCGGCGCCCCTGCGCGTAGGCGTCGCGCGCGGCCAGTACGCGGCGCCGGTCGTCCGGCGAAGGCATGACGCGCGCGAGGACCTCCGGAGGCTCGTAGGCCAGCAGCATGCGGGTGCCGGACTCCAGCACCGCGCGCTGGCCCGGCGTGAACAGCAGGAACACGGTGTCGATGACCAGGTCGGCGGCCTTCATCGCGGCCAGCGCCATGGGGTCGTCGTCGATGGGCGAGGCGCCGCTGACCACGGTGGGATCGGTACCCACTTCGCAGGTATCCCAGTTGGGCGCGATGTCCAGCTTGACCACCCGCGCCTGCAGCGCGGCGGCGGCCCGGGCGGCGGCATCGACCACGCGCGGGTCGGAGTTCTGCGAGGTCAGGATCAGCACGTTCTCGCCGGGGGCCAGCTTCGAGAGCTGCAGGACGTCCGTCCAGCAGCGGGTCAGTTGCGAGGGACTCAGGGGCATGCGGCCTCCGGGATGCCGGGCGCGGTCATGGCCGCTGCCCGAAGCGATTGAACGAATCGTGTTCCAGGCTGAAGGCATCCCCCAGCCGGCAGTAGTCCCGGCCGGCCAGCCGTCCCACGCCGCGCAGCGCGGCCATGTCGATGCGGCCTTGTGCGCCGACCACGTCGGAATCCACGTGGATGGCGACCACCTCGCCCAGGACCAGGGTGTAGCTGCCGCGCGGCAGCGGCAGCGCCTGTGTCAGCGTGCATTCGAACCAGGCCTTGGACTCGGCCACGCAGGGCGGACGCACCCGCGAGGCGGGCGCGGGCGTCAGGCCCGAGGTCTGGAACTCGTCCACGCCGGATGGGTGCGCCTGGGCGCAGGCGTCCTGCTGTGGCGCGATGGTTTCGCCGACCAGGTTGACCACGAATTCCCCGGTGGCGAGGATATTGTTCAGCGTGTCCTTGGGACGGTCCCCGGCGTGGCGGCCGATCGAGATGCACAGGTAGGGCGGATCCGTGGACACGGCATTGAACCAGCTGAACGGAGCGAGGTTGGCCCGTCCGTCGCGGTCGACCGTGGACACCAGCGCGATGGGCCGGGGCACGACCAGCCCGGCCACCAGCTTGTACAGGCGCGCCGGGTCGGTCTGGTCGGGAAGGTAGCGGATCTTCGTGGTCACTCGGGTCGGATGTTGGCTTCGCGGATGACGGTCTTGAAGGTGGTCAGTTCGTCGTGGATGAGCCTGGCCGACTCCGCCGGCGACGCATAGCGGGTAATGATGGACTGGGCTAGCAGCGGTTCCTGCACCGCCTTGTCGGAGAAGACCTGCTTGAAGGCCCGGTCGAGTTTCTCGATGACGGGCGCGGGCGTGCCGGCGGGGGCCAGCGCGAACAGCTTGGCGCTGACATCGTAGCCCTTGAGGCCGGCCTCGGTCGCGGTCGGCACATTGGGCAGCAGGCTGATGCGCTCGGGCGAGGCGACGGCCAGCGCGCGCAGCTTCTGGTTGCGGATGTGGGGCAGCGTGGCCGCCAGGCTTTCTATGCTCATGTTCACCTGCCCGCCCACCAGGTCGAGCAGCGACGGCGAGATGCCCTTGTAGGGAACGTGCAGCAGGTCGACGCCCGCGGCGCGCTTGAACATTTCCCCGGCCAGGTGCTGTACCGAGCCGTTGCCGCTGGAGGCGAAGGTCAGCGCGCCCGGTTTGGCCTTGGCCAGCGCGACGAGCTCCTGGACGGAGGTGGCCTTGACGCCGGGATTGACCACGATCACGAATGGGATGCTGCCGAACACCGAGACCGGGGTGAAGCTTTTCTCCAGGTCGAAGGGCGCGGAGCGTTCGTACAGCGAGGCGTAGATCGCGTGGCTGGTCAGCGAACTCCACAGCAGGGTGTAGCCGTCGGGGTCGGCCTTGGCGACGGATTCCGCGCCTATGCTGCCGGTGGCGCCGGGGCGATTGACCACGACCACCTGCTGGCCGAGCTGCTTGGCCAGCATGGGGCCGGCCAGGCGCGCGGCCGCGTCCACACCGCCGCCCGGGGGCCAGGGCACGACCAGGGTGATGGGCCGTTCCGGCCATTCCGCATGGGCCCCCAGGCTGGTTGCCAGCGCGATGGCCCCGATGGCGGTTTTCAAGACTGCTTTGACGTTCATGCTCGACCCTTGATGATGGTGGCGAAGCCCCCGGCTCCCCTGCCGTGGGCGCTTGTACGACCCGGGCCGTGCGGCCCAGTCTCCTTGGTGGTTCGCAATGCGAAACTAAGTTTCGCAAACTTTTGGGGTATCCTACCCAACAACTTTTGCGCGTGTCAACGAAGTTTGCGAGCAGGTCGGATGAGAGGAACTTCCCAATCGAGGGCGATCAGCCCGGTGCCATTTGCCGAGCCGGATACCGACGAGGATCCGGGCAGGCAATTCGTGACCGCGCTGGCCCGGGGGCTGAACATCCTCAAGGCCTTCACCCAGGGCGACACGTCGCTGGGCAACCAGGAGCTGGCCGAGCGCACGGGGCTGACCAAGCCCACGGTATCGCGGCTGACCTATACCCTGACCCGCCTCGGCTACCTGGCCTGTTCGCCGCAGACCGGCCGCTACGAACTGGGCACCTCCGCGCTGGCGCTTGGATATTGGGCGATGGCCGGGTCCTACATCCGGCAGGTCGCCACGCCGTTGATGGAGCGGGTCTCCGAAGAATTGAACCTGTGCTGCGCCCTGGGATACCGGGACGAGGCCGATGCCGTCTATCTCGAACACACGCGCGGTTCCGGCGCGCTCATCATGAGCGTGCAATCCGGAACGCGCACGCCGCTGGTGACGACCGCCATGGGCCGCGCGCTGATCGCGGTCATGGACCGGCCCGAGCGCGACAAGCTGTTCGCCGCCGAGAAGGTGCGCCACGGCGCGCAGTGGCCCCGGATCCTGAAGGGCATCCAGGAGGGCCTGAAGGACTACCAGGCGCGCGGCTTCACGCTGTCCCTGGGCGACTGGGAAAAGGAAATCAACGCCGTGGGCGTGCCGCTGGAACTGAACGACGGCAACCCGCCCATGGCCCTGATCCTGGGCGGTTCTTCCTATGTGGTCGATCGCCAGCGGCTGGTCGAACACGTCGGCCCCCGGCTGGCCGAACTGGCCGCGCAGATACGCCATGGCCTGAAGTCGCGCGGCTGATTCCCGTCCTTCGCGGCCCCCGTTTTTGCTCATAGATCCATGATTATTTGCAATGCGACATGCGTGAAGTCGCGGCATAAGATGCGCCCGTCCATGACTGAACGAGGATCCGGGCAATGCCGTCTGACCGCAATGCAATCGCCGCGCCGCCGCTCGCGCAACCGGGCCGCAGGCGCGCGCTGAAGGGACTGGCGGGCTACGCCTCGCTGTGCGCCGGGTGCCTGGCGCTGCCGGGCCGGGCCGGCGCACAGGGCGCGGCCGCGCACCGCATCGATACGCACCATCACATCTTTCCGCCGGCCTACCTGGCGGCCGCGCGAGAAGGCGTCGTCGATTCGTCGCCCGGCGCGCCCACGGACATGTTCGACAAGTGGTCGCCGCGCAAGTCGCTGGACGACATGGACAAGCAGGGTGTGGCCACGGCCATCGTGTCGATCTCCACGCCGGGCGTGTTCTTCGGCGACGTGGCGCAGGGCCGGCGCCTGGCGCGCGAGT
The DNA here is from genome assembly GCF_038066655.1 of Pigmentiphaga sp. YJ18. NCBI lineage: Bacteria > Pseudomonadati > Pseudomonadota > Betaproteobacteria > Burkholderiales > Alcaligenaceae > Pigmentiphaga > Pigmentiphaga sp. YJ18. The sequence goes on from NZ_JBBUKU010000001.1 coordinate 1,185,009, forward strand.
GCAACGAATACGGCGCGAAGATGATCGCCGACCATCCCGGCCGGTTCGGCATGTTCGCGGCCGTGCCGCTGCCCGACGTGGAAGGCAGCCTGCGCGAGATCGCCTACGCGCTGGACGAGCTCAAGCTCAACGGCGTGGGCCTGCTGACCAGCTACGGCGATCGCTGGGCCGGCGATCCGGCATTCTTCCCGGTGTTCGAGGAACTGAACCGGCGCAAGGCCACGGTCTATTTCCACCCCACGGCCGCCAACTGCTGCGGCAGCCTGGTGCCCGAGACCAAGGTATCGCTGGAGTACCCGACCGACACGACGCGCTGCGCGGCCAGCCTCTACATCAACGGCGTGCTGTCGCGCTGTCCGGACATCCGCTTCATCCTGTCGCACGGCGGCGGGTCGCTGCCCAGCTTCGCCAGCCGCATCGATGCGCTGTTCGCCGGATCGCCCACCGCGCCGCGCTGGCCGACCCGCGCCATGGACGAATTCCGGCGCCTGCACTACGACACGGCCGCCATCCTGAATCCGCCCGCGATGGCGGCGCTGCGCCAACTGGTGCCGGCCTCGCAGATCCTGATGGGCAGCGACTTCCCCTACCGCTCGGCGGGCCGCGCGGTCAAGGAGATCCGCGACCTCGGCATGTTCACCCAGACCGAGCTCGAGGCCGTCGAGCGCGGCAACGCGCTGCGCATCGTGCCCGGCCTGGCGACGGCCGGCCAGCGCGCCGGCTGAGGCTTACCCGTTCCCGGCCGGGGGCCGGGGACACCCTTCCCACCTGTCAGGAGAAACTCATGCAGCAAGCACCGAACGCGCCGCTGCGGCGCCAGCTTCTTACCGCCGGAGCGGGACTGGCGGCCGTGGTCGGCGCCGCCATGGGCAGCGCGCCGGCCCGCGCCGCGGCGCCGCCTTCGCAGGCCGAGGCGCTGGAACAATTGCTGAGCAAGCAGGCCATTTCCGAGGTGCTGTACCGCTATCCGCGCGGCCTGGACCTGCTGGACCGGGACATCCTGCTGTCGCTGGGCCATGCCAACGGCACCGTGCAGTTCGGCAAGATGCGCTTCGATCCCTGGGCCTCGTTCGTGGACTGGCTGCTGGAGGCGCACAAGCCCATGCTGTCCAACAACCATCGCATGACCAACATGCTGATCGAGGTGCGGGGTGACAAGGCGGTCAGCGAAACCACGGGAACGGCGACCCTGGTGGTGGCCGTGGAGAAAGATCGGATCGAGGAGCGCTGGATGCACTCGCGCTATCTGGATCGCTGGTCGCGCCGCAACGGCCGATGGGCCATCGACTCGCGCCAGTCGGTCACGGATTTCCGGCGTATCGAGGTCTTCCCCGCCTCCGAGCTGAAGACCCGATACAGCACGTTGGGGGATCGTCTGGGCAAGGACGATCCGTCATACAAGCTGTTCAATTTCCAATGAGCGCGTCCATGAACACTGTATCGAAGCTGGGAGCGGCGTGCGCGTTGTCGCTGTTGGCCTGGGGGGCCGTGCAGGCGGCCGACCACATGCCGCAGGGCGAACGCACGCAGGGCCGCTCGTACTCGCCCGCGGTCGTGACCGAAGGCGGGCGCATCGTCTGGCTGGCGGGCGAGACGGCCACCACCGACCTGCAGGGCCGCGACATCAAGGGCGACTTCGAGGCGCAGGCGCGCACGGTGTTCGCGCTGATCGACCAGACCTTGAAGCGCGCGGGCGGGAGCCTGAAGGACGTCGTCACCATGACGGTGCACATGACCGACGTGCGCAACGGCGCCACCTTTGCCAAGGTGCGCAGCGAGATGTTCCCCGACCGCCGCTTTCCGGCCAGCGCGCAGATCACGGTCTCGGCCCTGGCCGTGCCGGGCATGCAGATCGAGATCCAGGCCGTGGCGGTGCTGGCCGACAAGTGCTCGCCGGCCTCGCCCTGCCTGCCCAGGTAGCCGGCCGGGGCGGGCCGGGAGGAGGCATCCGATAGAATCGGATGCCTGCCTTCTCCGAGCGTTCCCGACATGCGTGCCAGGACCCCCCGTCGTGCCTCCGATCCGCTGGTGTCCGGCAGCGGACTGCCCGTGGACCTGCGGCGGATCAAGCTGCGCCACCTGGAATGCATGCTCGAGGTCATGCGCACGCACAGCTTGCGCGATGCGGCGCACGCGCTGCACGTGACGGAATCGGCGGCGTCCAAGACACTGCGCGAACTGGAGGCGGAACTGGGCGTGACGCTGTTCCAGCGGTCCAAGCTGGGCACGGTGCCGACGGAGGCTGGCGAGAAGTTCGCGCGCCATGCGGCAAGCGCGGTCGAGGCCCTGAGATGGGGCGCGGCCTCCGCCCGCGGCCTGGCGCCGGCGGGCGCGGCGCTTCGCATCGGCGCCATGCCGGTCGCGGCGGTGAGCTTGCTGCCGTCCGTCCTGCAACGCATGACCAGGCTGGTTCCCGGCTTGACGCTGGAGGTCGTGGCCGGCTCGAAGGCGATCCTGCTCAATCTGCTGCGCGAGGATGCCATCGATGCGGTGCTCGGCCGGCTGCCGCCCGCGGACGACATGCAGGGCCTCTTCTTCGAGCAGTTGCTGCTGGACCGATACATCGCCGTGGTCCGTCCCGGCCATCCTCTGTCCGGACGCCACGGCCTGAGGCTCGCGGACATCGTTTCCTATCCGCTGGTCCTGCCTCCGCCCGAGACCGTCACCTGGTCCGAGATCCAGCGCTTGTTCGTGTCGCAGGGATTGCAGATGAACGAGACACGCATCGAGACGATCTATCTCGAGCTGAGCCGGGCCTGCACACAGACGAGCGACGCCGTCTGGTTCGCGTCGACCCGGCACGTGAAACCGGACCTCGAGCATGGGCTGTTGGACCAGTTGTCGGTCGATTGCTCCATGCTGGAGGCCCCGCTGGGCATCATCGCAAGGCAGGCCACGGGCCGGCATGCGCTCAGGGACCAATTGCTGGAGATGATCCGGCAAGACGTGCTCGGCCCAACTTGACTTTCCATTCCGCTCAACTGAAACGCCGAAAAGTCGTTTTACCCCGCGATATCTCGCCAGTAATCTTCAAGCCAAATCGGACCGCAGTCGGTCCGCCCATTGGAGACACCATGAAGAAGATTCTGTCGAGCGCCGTGTTCGCGGCCTCCGCGCTGGTCGCGTTTTCATCAACGGCTGCGACGATCCAGGCCATCGTGCCGTTTCCCGCCGGGGGGCCCCTGGACCTGGTTGCCCGCATCGTGACGGCGCAGATGCAGCAGACGTCGGGCGATGTGTTCGTGGTCGACAACCGCGGTGGCGCCAACGGCATGATAGGCGCCCGGGCGGCCGCCGGTGGCGCCGTGAACGGTTCCAGCCTGTTGTTTGCCGATGGCGCGATGGTCACGGTCAATCCGCGCCTCTACCCCCGTGATCCGGCGTTCGACGCGGAGCGGGATCTCAAGGTGGTCGCCGCCGTGGCGTTCCAGCCGGCGGTACTGGTGGTGAATACGTCCGTGCCGGTGAAAAGCCTGAAGGACTTCATCGCCTATGCCAAGGACAAGCGGCTGGACTATGCGTCGGGCGGCCTGGGATCGCAGGGACACCTGACGATGGCCGCCTTTGCCGGCGCCGCGGGCCTGGACATGACGCATGTGCCCTACAAGGGAGGCGCGCCGGCCATGAACGATCTCGTCGGCGGCCAGGTCCCGGCGGCATTCGTCGGCGTGGCCGGTGCGATGGGGTTCATCAAGAGCGGCAGGCTGAAGGCGCTGGCCGTTTCGGGGGATCAGCGCATTCCCGCCATGCCCGACGTGCCGACCGTGAGCGAAGCGGGGCTGCCGGGCTTCGTGATGCAAGGGGCGTACTTCGTGATGGTGCCGTCCAAGACCCCCGATGCCGTGGTGAAGACTCTCGAGCAGCGGGTGTTGGCCGCCGCGTCGGACAAGCAGGCGCAGCAGAAGCTGCGCGATCTGGGACTGGATGCGAAAACCATGGACCGGGCGGCCTCCGAGCGCTGGCTGGCGACCGAACGCCAGCGCATGGGCAAGCTGATTGCCGATCACGGCATCAAGGCGGAATAGGACCCGGCATGGCGGCGCATCGCGTTGCATTGATCGCCCCCAGCCACTGGCACTATCCGTTGTATCGTCCGGCCTTTCTCGGGGCGGACATCCGGATAGCGGGAGTCTGGGATCCTTCCGCGCCGCTGGCCCGGCAAGTCGCGGCGGAGTTCGACGCGCCGGTATTCGCCACCGTGGACGAACTGCTGAACCGATCGGACGCCGGGTTCGCGTTTGCCTTCGGCGTGCATGCGGACATGCCGGCCATTGCCGGCCGGTTGATCGACCGGGGCATGCCTTTTTCGATCGAGAAACCCGCGGGCCTGCACGGCGACCACATCGCCGGCATTCGCCGCGCGGCCCGGCGCGCGGGCGTGTTCGTTTCGATTCCGTTCCATTACCGGCTGAGCGCGCTGGCCCGAGCGCTGTCGGGGACGACGGCGCTGCCATCGCCGGATTTTCTCCACGTGCAATGTTCCGTCCATGCCGGCTCGCCGCTGCGCTTCGCCGACTCGTCGCCATGGCTGATCGAGCCCGGGCGTGCCGGCGGTGGATGCCTGATGAACCTGGGCCATCACCCCATCGACCTGCTGTCGTGGATGACGGGCGCCGACGTGGTGTCCGTGCAGGCCACGCTGTCGAACAAGGCATTGCGGCTGGCCGTCGAGGATCATGCCTTGCTGTCGCTGGTGCTGGCGGACGGCACGGTGGCGTCCCTGGAGACCTCGTATCGGCAGCCCGCGCGCGCGGCGGACTACATGGACTTCCATGTCGCGCTTGCCCATCGCGCGTTCACCGCGAAGCGGGATGGGGAGCGCCTGGCGTTCCTGGATACCGCGTCGGGCGATGCGCGGCACGTCGATGGCGGGTGGAGGTTCAAGGACTATTTCGCCGACTACGTCCGTACGACCTTGTCCCGCGTGGAGGCCGGCGCGCCGCCCGTCGCGGGGCTGGAAGACCTGGAAAGGACCCAGCGCGTCATCGATGCGGCCTATCTGTCCGCCAGGACGGGACGGTCCACGGTGCCGCAACGGGTGAGTTCTATCGATTGAATGGAGCGGCGGCACGAGGGGCCGCCGATATGCATATGAATCAAGCATCGACGGTCAGTCTCGTCACCGGCGCGAGCGGCGCCATCGGGGGCGCCATCGCGCGGCGCCTGGCCGCGCTCGGGCACGAGGTCATCAATCTTTCCCTGGAACCGCCCGCCCAGGATCTCCCCGCCATTAGCTATTGCGCCGACCTGACCGACCAGGCCGCGACGGCGCGTGCCCTGGAGACGATCGTCGCCCGGCACCGCGTGCGCAACCTGGTCAACAACGCGGGCTTCACGTACGTTCCCCGTCTGGAAGACCTGGACCTGGACCGGGCGCGGTCCATGTTCGAGATACATGATCGCGCGTCGCTGCAGTGCATGCAGGCGCTGGTGCCCGGCATGCGGGCCCTGGGCGGAGGCCGGATCGTCAGCATCGGCAGCCGCATGATGCTGGGGCGGCCCGGCCGCGCGGTCTATGGCATGGTCAAGGCCGGATTGCTGGGCATGACGCGCAGCCTGGCCCTGGAGCTGGCCCGGGATGGCATCACGGTCAACATGGTGAGCCCCGGGCCGATCGAGACCGAGTTGTTTCGTGCCAACCATCCGCCCGGCGCGCCGCAGACCGAGGCCGTCCTGGCCGGCTTGCCCGTCGGCCGGATCGGCAAGCCGGACGACGTGGCCCACGCGGTGTTGTTCTTCCTGGCAGCGGAGTCCGGATTCGTGACGGGACAGAACCTGTTCGTGTGCGGCGGAGGAAGCGTCGGGACCGCCGTCTTCTGACGCCAAGTCGTTTCCATCAGGCAGAAATCCCGGCTCCGGACCGGGGCCCGAGGCATATAGTCCCCCACATATCGCTTCTTCCATTCTCCGGAACGAGGCGGCTGACCACCATAGAGGGGACATCTGGAAATGACACAGGCGGACGACATTCCGGTGCTGATCGTCGGCGCCGGCCCGGTCGGGCTGGGATTGGCGCTGGACCTATCCTGGCGCGGCATTCCGTGCACGATACTGGAACAGCGAGACGGCTCCATCAGTACGCCCAAGCTGGGCGCCGTGAGCGTCAGGACCATGGAATTCTGCCGCCGCTGGGGCATCGCGCAGCGCGTGCGCGAGACGCCGTTCAACCCCGACTACCAGCTGGACATGGTGTTCTGCACCAGCATGACGGGCCACTTCCTGGCCCGCCACGAGTATCCCAGCCTGCGCGACGACGCGCCGCCCGACGAGAGCCCGGAGAAGAAGTGGCGCTGTCCGCAACTGTGGTTCGACCCGCTGCTGACCCGCTGCGCGACCGAATATCCATCGCTGGACCTGCGCTACTGGCATCGGCTGGAAGGCTTCGAGCAGGACGCCGACGGCGTCCGGGCCGACGTGATCGACCTGAAGACCGAACGGCGCACGAAGCTGCGCGCGCGCTACCTGGTGGCCTGCGACGGCGCGGGCAGCCACGTCCGGCGCGCGCTGGGCATAGACATGGCGGGCACGCGGGCGCTGGACCACTCGGCGGCGCTGTTCTTCCGTTCGCCGGCCCTGACCCGCAGCCATGACAAGGGCGAGGCGGAGCGCTATCTGTTCTTCGGCGCCGAGGGCTTCTGGGGCAACATCAGCGCCATGGACGGCCGCGAGCTGTGGCGCATGACGGTGGTCAGCAACGAGGCGCAGGTCGAGCAGGTCTGCCGCGATGCCGAGGCCTGGGTGCGCCGGGGCATCGGCCGCGACGACGTGCCGTTCGAGGTGATCTCGGCCCTGCCGTGGCGCCGCAGCCAGTTGACCGCGACGCGCTACGGCGACCGCCGCGTGCTGATCGCCGGCGATGCCGCGCACACCATGTCGCCCACGGGCGGCTTCGGCATGAACACCGGCATGGGCGATGTCGTGGACCTGGGCTGGAAGCTGGAGGCCATGCTGCGCGGCTGGGGCGGTCCGCGCCTGCTGGACAGCTACGAGGTCGAGCGCCAGCCGGTGGGCGTGCGCAACGTCAATGCGTCCGCGCACAACTATTTCGCGCTGAAGTCGGTCGAGGACGCCTCGGAACTGATGGAGGACTCCCCGCGCGGCGCGGCGCAGCGCGCGCAGGTCGGCGCCGCCATCGCCCAGGCCACGCACACCGAGTGGGAGACGCTGGGCATCCACCTGGGCTACCGCTACGAGGATTCGCCCATCTGCGTGCCGGACGGCACGTCCGCGCCGCCGGACCATCCGCGCTACTACACGCCCACCACCCGGCCGGGGCACCGCGTGCCCCATGCCTGGCTGGATGACGGCCGTTCCACGCTCGATCTGTTCGGCCGGGGCTTCGTGCTGGTGCGCCTGGGCGCGGAACCGCCCGACGCCGCGCCGCTGGTCGAAGCGGCGAGCCGGCGCGGGGTGCCGCTCACGGTCGTGGACATCGCCTCGCCCCGGGTAGCCGCGTTGTACGAGCGCCGGCTGGTGCTGGTGCGGCCCGATGGCCATTGCGCCTGGCGCGGCGACAGCGCGCCGGCCGATGCGGATGCCGTGATCGATGTCGTGCGCGGTGCCGCCCCGCGTGCCGACGCATCCCGATAAGCGCGGAAGGAGACATGCTCATGAATGGAAAGCCGATCCGGCGCCTTGCGCCGTGGATGTTTGCCGCCGTCGGGGTATTGGCGGGCGCGCAGGCGTGGGCCGTCTATCCCGATCGCCCCGTGCGGTTGATCGTGCCGTTTCCGCCCGGGGGCGCCAGCGACCAGGTGGGGCGGGCGGTGGCCCAGTATCTCGGGCAGAGATTGGGGCAGACCGTGGTGGTGGAAAACCGCGGCGGAGCGGGTGGAGCGATAGGCGTGGCCGCCGCCGCGCAGGCCGCGCCCGACGGCTACACCCTGCTGCTGGGCACGGCCGAGTCCTTCGGCATCGCCGAGAACCTGACGCCGGGCCAAAGCACGCCCGCCGTCCGCGATTTCACGCCCATCGCGCTGGTCACGCGGATTCCCTCGGTGTTCGTGGTCAACCCCCAGGTGCAGGCCAGGACCCTGATGGAGTTCGTGAAGCTGGCGAGGTCCCAGCCGGGGCGCTACCACTTCGGTTCGCCGGGCACGGGCACCAACGTCCACCTGATCGGCGAGATGTTCAAGGCCCGGTTCGGCCTGGACATCGTGCACGTGCCCTACAAGGGCGGCAGCCCGGCGGTGACCGATCTCCTGGGCGGACAGATCGAGATGATGCCTTCGGCCGTGGCGGCGGTCGCGCCGCGGATCAAGGACGGATCCCTGCGCGCGCTGGCGGTGACCAGCGCCGAGCGCTCGCCCATGCTGCCCGAAGTGCCGACCATGGCCGAGGCCGGCGTGCCCGATTTCGTCGCCGGCGGCTGGTTCGGCGTGCTGGCCCGCGCCGGCACGCCGCCGGAGGCGGTGGCCCGGCTCGAACGCGAACTGGAGGCGGTGACCCGGATGCCCGAGTTCAAGGAGCGCATGGCCGGGATAGGCGGCGAAGGCAAGGCGCTGACCGGGCCCGCATTCGGCGATTTCATCACCGCCGAGACTGCGCGCTGGCGCGACATCATCAAGACGGCGGGCGTCAAGCCTGATTGACGATGCAGGCGGGCTGGGCCTTGCCCCGGCGCTAGGGCGGGGGCATCACCGTCCCGCAGGACTTGCAGGTGCGGAATTCCTCGCTGTCGAAGAAGCGCTGGTAGGCCTTGGACACGGGGTCGGCCTTGTAGTCCGCGACGTGGCAGGATTCCTCGTGCAGCAGCGTATCGCAGCTGGGGCAGAACCACTGGAAGCGGTCGATCTCCTCCGGCTTGCGCTTGCGTTCCTGTACCAGCAGGTAGGCGTCGGGCGGGAAGCGCGGCGAATGCGGGATGCCCGCCGGCGTGTAGATGACCGACCCCTGCGGCAGCACGGCGATCTCTTCCTTGCCGTCGGGCGTGCGGTAGTGCAGCTTCATCTCGCCCTTGACCATGTACATCATCTCGTCGCTGGGATTGATGTGGAACTCGCTGCGGTATTCGCGTCCGCGGGCCAGGAACACGAGGGACTCGGGTTCCTGCCAGAGCACGGCCACCCGCTTGCCGCTGGCGGCCAGCTCGTCGCCCTGTTTCATCAGGTCGACGATGGGCATCTTGAACATAGGGCCTCCTCAGCCGAAATAGGCGACGCAGTCGATTTCGACGCGTACGCCCGGGCGGTGCGGCGTGCCGCCTATGCAGGTGCGGGTGACTTTCTCGCCGCCCATGAAGGCGCGGAATTCCTCGTTGAACGCGGGGAAGTCCGCCACGTCGCGCAGGCACACCCGCATGTTGATGATGTTGGCCGCGGTGGCGCCGCCCGCCTCCAGCACCGCCATCAGGTTCTGCAAGGTGCGCCGCGTCTGCTCGCGGATGTCGTCGGACACCACTTCCTTGGAAACCGGGTCCAGGGGGCCCTGGCCCGATACGTAAAGGAAGTCGCCCGCCCGGATGCCCTGGGCCAGCGGCGAGGGCGTGCTCTTGTCGGTGAACCCGGTGACGGGGGCCTGCGCGGACTGCACGATTATCTTAGGCATGTTCGGACTCCTGGAAAAGATGGGTGGACTCCAGCGTTTGCGCGAAGTCGAGCACATCGTCGTCGCGATACTTGCGGCCGACGATCTGCAGGCCGACGGGCAGGCCGTCGGCGTCGGTGGCCAGCGGCATGGACAGGGCCGGCTGCTGGGTCAGGTTGAACGGGAAGGTATAGGGGTTCGCCAGTTGCCAGTTGAAGGTCTGGCGGATGCGGTCGCGCAGGGGATGGCCGTCGGCGCACAGCGCGCCCACCCGCGGCGCGCCGGCCGGGCTGGCGGGAGTCAGCAGCAGGTCGACGTCGGCGAAGGCCAGCGTGAGCTGGGTCGTGGCGTCGCGCAACTGGGTCCGCGCCCGGGCCAGGCGCTCGGCGCCGTGCGTACCGCCGCGTTCGCACAGCTGTTGCAGGCGCGGGTCGAGCAAGGCGCGCTGGGCGGGCGTGGCATCGACGAAGGACTCGTACAGGCGGTTCTCCCACAGGGCCCAGGCGTTCTCGGCCAGCGACATCCAGTCCATGCGCAGGCGCACGACCGAATGCCCCTTGCGGCCCAACCGCTGGGCCAGTTCCTCGATGGCCGTCTCGACCCGGGGATCGAGCCCGGTATCGGGACCGGCGTCGGTCAGGTAGCCGATGGCGGGCCGGCGCGGCGGCAGGTCCTGCGCCCGCGCATACAGCGAATGGGGGTCCAGGGGATGGGGCCGGCCCATGACTTGCAGCGCCAGCCGGCAATCGGTCACGGTACGGGCGATGGGGCCCAGATGCGCGTACTCGGCGAAGGCGCTCAGGCGCGGTCCCGATGGAACGGCGCCGAAAGTGGGCTTGAGCCCAACCAGCCCGCAGTACGAGGCGGGGATGCGGATCGAGCCCCCGGCGTCGCTGCCCAGCGCCAGCGGCCCCCAGCCCTTGGCCACGTGCGCCGCCGCGCCCATGCTCGAGCCGCCCGCGCTGCGGTCCGGTGCCAGCGGGTTGCGCGTGATGCCGGTGTAGGGCGATTCGGAATCGGCCAGCCAGCCGAACTCGGTCGTGGTGGTCTTGCCGAACAGCACCGCTCCGCCCTGGCGCAGCAGCGCCACGCTGGGCGCGTCCGCGGCGGCGGGCGGCGCGCCGGCCGTGATGGCCGAGCCGCGCCGCGTGGGCCAGCCGGCCACGTCGACCAGGTCCTTGATCGACACGGGCACGCCGTCCAGCGGGCCGATGGGCGTGCCGCCGCGCCAGCGCCGGGCCGAAGCCTCGGCGGCTTGAAGGGCGGCGTCGCGGTCCAGCACGCAGAAGGCGTTCAGGTCCCGGGCATCGTCGGCCACCGCGTCCATCAGCGCCGTGGCCAGCTCGAGCGGCGACAGCGCGCGGGCGCGGTAGGCCTCGTGCAGTTCGGCCGCCGTCTTCGACAGCCAGGCGGAGTCCGCTGCGGACATGGATGCGTCTCCTAGCGGGGCTCGATGGTCTCGAACTCGACGTTGGCCAGCCGGCCGTCGACCCGCTGGACCTTGCGCATGTAGACGCGCTGCTTGATGTCGCGCGTGGCGGCGTCGATCTCGATCGGGCCGCGCGGGCTTTCCAGCTTCACGCCCTTCATCGCGGCGATCAGCGCGTCGCCGTCGGTCTTGCCCTGGGTCTTGCGCAGCGCCTCGTAGATCAGGGCCATGCCGTCGTAGCCGGCCACCGCCATGATGTTGGGACGGGCCTGCTGGCCGCGCGCGGCCTTGAAGGCCTGCACGAACTTCTTGTTCAGCGGCGAATCGTGGTCCATGGAGTACGGGTAGCCGGTGACCACGCCCAGCGGCGTGTCGCCCATCGAATCGATGGTGGGCTCGTCGGTGATGTCGCCCGTGCCCACCATGGCGGTGCCGCCCTCGGCCAGGTTGCGGGCGCGGTACTCGCGCATGAAGGACTGGGCGACGTCGGCCCCGTTCACGAAGGCGAAGACGGCCGAGGGCTTCAGATCCTTGATCTTCTGCATGTAGGCCGAGAAGTCCATGGTGCTGAGCGGCGTGCGCACCGAACCCACCACCGTGCCGCCGGCCTTCTTGTACGAATCCATGAAGGCCGCCTCGACTTCATGGCCGGGCGAGTAGTCCGCCACCATCGAATACGTGGTCTTGTACCCCTGCTTGATCATCCATTGCGAGATGGGCGGCACGATGGCCGGCAGCGAGAACGAGGTGCGCACGATGTAGGGCGAGGTGGACGGCAGGCTGCCCGAGGCGGCGTTCATGATGATCATGGGTTTCCTGGCCTCGGTGGCCAGGGGCGCCACCGCCAGCGCGTTGGGCGAGAAGGCGAAGCCGGCGATGAAGTCCACCTTGTCGCGCACCACCAGTTCCTGCGCGTGGCGCTTGGACAGCTCGGGGTTGGGGCCGCCCACGTCCTTGACGATGACCACGATCTTCTTGCCGGCCACGGTGTCGCCGTGCTCTTTCAGGTAGAGCTGCACGCCCGTTTCCATCTGCTTGCCGAATTCCGCGAACGGACCCGACATCTCGCCGATGAAGCCCACCTTCACGACGCCCTGCGCCTGCGCGCAGGCGGCCGCCATCAACGCGCCCGCGGCCAGCCCGCAGCGCAATCCCGTCTTTCTGGTTTTCACGATAAGACTCCTAGACCATGAACTCAAACACGTGCCTCTGACACTTCGCGATGCAGATCCAGGATGCGGTGGATCCGGCTTTGCCGGTCCACTCGCATCGCCCCCTGGGGGGCGCGCGTTAGCGCGTAGGGGGGGGGCTCTTGCCGACCCCCAGTAATTGATCCAGCCGTTCCGTGTCGGCGGCCAGCTCGGCGCTGGCGCCGGCGTAGGCCACCACCCCGCGTTCGAGCACGATGGCATGCTGCGACATGGACAGCGCCAGGACCGGATGCTGCTCGACGATGATGGCGGTCAGGCCTTCGTCGGCGCACATGCGGCGCACCGCTTCGGACAATTCCTCGACGATGATGGGCGCCAGGCCCTCCATGGGCTCGTCCAGCAACAGCAACTGCGGGTTGGTCATCAGCGCGCGGCCGATGGCCAGCATCTGCTGCTCGCCGCCCGAGAGCTGCCCGCCGTAGTTGCCGGCGCGTTCGCGCAGGCGCGGAAAGAGCCCGTACACGCGCTCGAGCGTCCAGTGCGTGCCGCGCGCGATGACTTCCAGGTTCTCGCGCACGGTCAGCGACGGGAACACCTCGCGTTCCTGCGGCACCCAGCCTATGCCCCGGCGCGCGCGGTCGGCCGAGCGCAGGCGGGTGATGTCCTCGCCCAGCCAGCGGATGCGGCCGCGCTTGACTGTGGTGTTGCCCATCAGCGTCTCGAGCAGCGTGGTCTTGCCCACGCCGTTGCGCCCCAGGATGGCCAGGCTCTGGCCGCGCTCGACCGTGACTGACAGGTCGCTCAGCACGACCGCGTCGTTGTAGCCGGCCGTGAGGTTTTCGATTTGCAGGAAATCAGACACGCGAATTCCCCAGGTAGGCCGCCCGCACCTGCGGGTCGGCAGCGATTTCGGCGGGCGTGCCTTCCACCAGGACGGCGCCCGCCACCAGCACCGAGATGCGCTGGGCGAAGCGGAACACCAGGTCCATGTCGTGTTCGATGAAGAGCACCGTCATTTCCGGGGGCAGGCCGGCGATCACCTCGAACAGCTCGCCGCTTTCGTCCTCGGGTACCCCGGCCGCCGGTTCGTCCAGCAGCAGGATGCTGGGCTTGGCCGCCAGCGCCAGCACGATTTCGAGCAGGCGCTGCTTGCCGTAGGGTAGTTCGGCGGTGTCGACGTAGGCGTACTGGGCGAGGTTGAACTGCTTGAGCAGCGCATGGGCTTCGTCGGCCACCCAGGAGCAGCTGCCCAGCGGGCGCCACCAGACCCTGCCCAGCGCCTCGCGCTCGGAGATGGCCAGCGAGGCGGCCTGCAGCGGCGTCAGGCGCGGGAACAGCGTGTTGATCTGGAAGGTGCGCACCAGCCCGCGGTGCACCCGCTTGTCCGCCGGCAGGTGAGTGATGTCGTCGTCATCCAGGCTGATGCGCCCTTCGGTCGGGCGCAGGATGCCGGTCAACAGATTGATCAGCGTGGTCTTGCCGGCGCCGTTCGGGCCGATCAGCGCCTGGCGCGAGCCGGGCGCGATGTCCAGCGTCACGCCGTTGACGGCGGTGAAGCCGCCGAAGCGCTTGGTCAGCTTGCGGGTGCGCAGCGCGGGCGTCGCGATGGTCGCGGTCGTCATGGCCGTTGCCCCCCTACCTTGAACACCCGGGACAGCACGCCCAGCACGCCGCCACGGCCGATCATGACCACCAGGATCAGGAAGATGCCGAGCCAGAACTGCCAGAACTTGGGATCGAAGTCGGAGAAGAAATCGTGCACGGTCATGTACAGCAGCGCCCCGATCAGGCCGCCGTACAGGCGCCCGGTGCCGCCCAGGATGAGGATGATGAGGATTTCGGCCGAGCGGTTGAAGCTGAGCATCTCCAGTCCGACGAACTGCGTGGTCTGCGCCAGCAGCGCGCCGGCCACGCCGGCGATGGCGGCCGAGAAGCAATAGGCCAGGCGCAGGCGCGTGTCCACGGGCGAACCGATGGCCAGCATGCGCCGCCGGTTGTCGTGGATGCCGCGCAGCACCAGCCCGAAGGGCGATTTCAGCATCAGGCGCACCGCCAGGAACATCAGCAGCACGATGCAGAAGGTGTAGATGAAGGCCGTCTTGCCCCAGAGGTCGAAGCGGAACTGGCCAAGCACCGGCCACATGTCCACGCCCTGCAGGCCGTCGGCGCCGCCGGTGATGGGAGTCAGGCGGTTGGCCAGCTCGAAGAACAGCACGCATACGCCTATCGTGATCATCAGGCGGGTCAGGTCGCTGCCGCGCACGATCAGGTAGCTGAGCAGATAGCCCAGCATCGCGCACACCACCAGCGCCAGCACCAGCCCGGAGAACGGTTCGCCCCAGCCATACTTGGCCAGCAGGCCCGCCAGGTACGCGCCTATGCCGAAGAACGCCGCATGGCCCACCGTCAGGATGCCGGCGTAGCCCAGGGCGATGTCCAGCGCGATCGCGAACAGGCCCGTGATCATGATCTGCGTGATCAGGACCAGCTTCTCGGGCAGGAGGAAGTAGGTCGAGGCCAGCGCCAGCCAGAACACCACTTCCAGCGCCACGATCTGGCGCGGATTCAGATTCAGTTTAGTCATACGAGCCCCTTCTTGGGGATCAGGCCGTGGGGGCGGACCAGGAGCACGACCACCATGAACACGTAGATCAGGAAGGCGCCGAGTTCAGGCATGTAGTATTTGCCGCCCACGTCGACGATGCCCACCAGCACCGCCGCGACGAAGGGGCCGACGATGGTGCCGGCGCCGCCCACGCAGACCACGATCAGGAAATAGATCATGTATTTCAGCGGGAAGGACGGATCCAGGCCCAGCATGCCCAGGCCCAGCGCGCCGCCCAGCCCCGCCAGGCCGCAGCCGAACGAGAAGGTCAGGAAGAACAGCCGGTCGACCCGCACGCCCAGGCCCGCCGCCACGCGCTGGTTGTCCACCGCCGCGCGCACCATGGCGCCGTAGCGCGTCTTGTTGATCAGCAGCAAGAGCGCCGCCAGCACGGCGAAGCCCACCACGATCAGGAACAGCCGGTAGGCGCCCACCTCCATGCCCAGCAGCGAGATCTGGCCGCGCAGCCAATCGGGCGCGGTGAAGGGCTGCATGGTCGGACCGAACAGGTAGGTGCCGCCCGCCACGAACACGAACACGATGCCGATGGACAGCAGCACGTGGTCCAGCGGATGCGCGCGGTACAGCCGGCGGAAGAAGACGAATTCCAGCAGCGCGCCCACCACGGCCGCGCTGATGAAGGCCAGTGCCAGGCTGGCGACGAACGGTACTTGCAGCCGGCTCATGGCCAGCGCGGCGACGTAGCCGCCCACCATGGCGAAGGCGCCATGGGCGAGGTTGACGAAATTCATCAACCCCATGGTGATCGACAAGCCGACTCCGATCAGGAACAGCAACATACCGTAGGCCAGGCCGTCGAAGATTACGATGCCCATGTGTGCTTCCAGGTGACGTGCGGGGGGAATAGGGCGGCCCGGACGAGGGCGGGCCGCGAAGTGCGGTTAGGACAGTCCATGATCTCCTGCAGATCGCTCCGCCGCAGGGACCATGGCAGACCGGCAAGACGGCTTCATGTCGGGTCCTTCTGGGCGGTGTTGCCATTGTCCGCGCCCGGCCGTGGCCGATCCAGCCACGTATGCTTTTTCACCGGCCTAAAAAACTTATGCCGGCCCGCCCGCGGCAAAGCGGGCGGGGCCGGGCGCGTGCTGCTTTACTTGATCTTGCCGGGGTCCTTGACCGCGTCGAGATGCGAGAACTCGACGTTGTACAGGTGGTTGCCGCGGCGTTCGACCTTGCGGATGTAGATGTTCTGCACGATGTCGCGCGTTTCCGGATCGATCATGACGGGACCGCGCGGGCTTTCCCACTTGGCGCCCTTCATGGCCTCGACCGCCTTCGTGCCGTCGATCTTGCCGTTCAGCTTCTTGATGGTCTCGTAGATGAGCGCCATGCCGTCATAGCCGCCCACGGCCATGAAGTTGGGGCGGATCGAGGTGCCGAACTGCGACTCGTAGCCCTTGATGAAAGCCTTGTTCTTGGCCGAATCGTGGGCGGCGGAATAGTGGAACGAGGTGGTCAGGCCCAGCGCCACGTCGCCCATGCTGTCCAGGAACATGTCGTCGGTGCCGTCGCCCGTGCCCAGGGCCTTGATGCCGGCCTGCTCCAGGCCGCGCTCGCGGTAGGCGCGCAGCATCAGCACCGACAGCTCGCCCGAGGGGAACCACAGGAAGGCGGCATCCGGCTTGGCATCCTTGATGCGCTGCATGTAGGGGCCGAACTCCGGGTTCTTCAGCGGCACCGCCACTTCGGCCACGATCTTGCCGCCGCCGCCCGTGAAGGTCTTGCGGAACTGGGCGTTGGCGTCCTGGCCCGGACCGTAGTCGGCGTACAGCGAATACACCGTCTTGACGTTGTTCTTCAGCGCCCAGTCGGCGATGGCGTAGGCGTTCTGCGGCAGCGTCATCGAGGTGCGCACCACGTAGGGCGAGCGCTCGGTGATGGACGAGGTGGCGGCGTTCATGACCACCATCGGAATCTTGGCCTCGGTGGCCAGCGGGGCCACGGCCAGCGCGTTGGGCGTGAAGCCGAAGCCGGCCAGGAACTCCACCTTGTCGCGGGTGATCAGTTCCTGCGCGAGGCGCTTGGCCACCTCGGGGTTGGCGCCGCCCACGTCCTTGATGATCAGCTGGATCTTGCGGCCGGCCACCACGTCGCCGTGTTCCTGCAGGAAGAGCTTGGCGCCGTTGCTCATCTGCAGGCCGTACTCGGCCTGCTGGCCCGACATTTCGCCCACGAAACCGATCTTCAACGGGGTCTGCGCCGCGGCCGTGCCGCCCAGCGCCATGCCCAGTACACAACCCCACAAACGTATTTTCATTGTCGTGTTCCTCCGGATAAGGAATGAGGTCTTGCGCGATCTGCCGCGCCTGATACCAATTGTGACGATATCAGCGCCCCGCGTTCGACGTAACCATATTCGAAAATCGAAATTGCGCCAATAATCGATTTCCATCAGCGCGCCTGGGGCGCCGGCCCCGAAATCCACGATCCACAAGGCTGGGCAAGGATCGGGTGGGGTGCCTCGCCCGGCGGACGAGGCTTGAAAAATCAGACCGACCGCAATGCCGACTTGGAATACCACCCGCTCATGCGGTGACCGTCCCAGATGAAGGCGATGTGCTGGGACTGGCGGCAGCGGGTCAGGCCGCGCGGGCGGAACACGGCGGCGCACTGGCCGCCGGGGCGCCGCACGCTGTCGTAGGCCACGCCCCAGCTGCCTGCGAGCCGGAGCTGGCGGGCCAGCGCCTGGCTGGCCGCGTAGTCGTCCGGATCGTAGATCGTCGGCAGGGCGGGCCGCAGGCCGCGCAGGTCGTGCAGCGGCGCGGACAGGTCCGCCAGGTAGTGGCGCATGTCGATTTCCAGGGCCGGCTCGCGCGTGGCGGCCAGGAAGCGGGCGCGATGGTGCATGGTCTCGGCCACCGCGGTCTCCAGGCTTTCCCCGGCGTAATACACCCCCCAACTGCCGTCCGAGAAGCGGCTGCCGGCCGGATTCAGATGGGTGAAGGCCGCCATGATGGGCGTGGTCCCCGGGCCCGAGATCCGATCTTCCTCCGGCACCAGGCGCAGGTTGCCGGCTTCGTCCCGCACGCGGGGATTGGTGAGGTTTTCTATCGCGAACACCACGTCGAGATCGGCGGGATCGGCCACCCGGTCGTACAGGCCGGTGGGCGGAAAGCGGCTGGGCACCAGCCGGTGGCAAGGCGCCCAGCGCACCTCGCCGACAGGCGGGGGTTCGGCGACAGGCGCGGCGGCGCCTTCGGCCAGGTGCGTCATGTCCATCCTCCGCGCTGGGCGTCGAGGTAGCTGCGCACCACGTAGAGATCGCTGGTCATGCCGCTCAGCATGAATTTCAGGGCGGGGTGGCCGCCGAACGGCGGCGCGTCGTTGGGTTTGCGCGGCCAGGCGTCGGCCAATTCGGGCACCGGCAGCAATACCTGCAGCGCCTTGTAGATGCCGAACACCAGCGACAGGCGTTCCAGCACGTCGCGCGGCAGCGGCGCCGGCGGGTTGTTCTTCCAGCGGAACATGGTAGAGCGGGGGACGCCCAGCAGCGTGGCGGATTCCTCGGCGTTGAGCTGCCACGCCTGGGCGATGCGGAAGAACGCGCGCAGCGCGGCGGCGGCAGCCGGCTGGCTGGAGAGTTCGGGCGTCTTGGAAGCGGCGATGACCATGATGCTCGTCCCGGGGGTTTTCTCCAAGGGTAGTCCTATGTGAGACTTATTTCAACATATAATCTCAAATAAGACAAACCGGCCGCAGCCCCCGTGCGGGATCCGGCGGTCAGCCGGGCCTCGGCTCAAGCTCCTGCTGGCGGGGTGAGAGCATGGCCGGGCGGCACGAGCGCCGGTTCGCGTCTGCGGTTAAAATTCCCCGCGATGACCATAGCCACCGAAGTCGCCCGGCGACGCACCTTCGCCATTATTTCCCACCCCGACGCGGGGAAGACCACGCTGACCGAAAAGCTGCTGCTGTTCGCCGGTGCGATCCAGATCGCCGGTAGCGTCAAGGCACGGAAGGCGTCGCGGCACGCTTCGTCCGACTGGATGGAGATCGAGAAACAGCGGGGCATCTCGGTGGCGTCCTCGGTCATGCAGATCGAATACCGCGATACCGTCATCAACCTGCTCGACACGCCGGGGCACCAGGACTTCTCGGAAGACACCTACCGCGTGCTGACGGCCGTGGACGCGGCGCTGATGGTGATCGACGCGGCCAACGGCGTCGAGCCGCAGACCATCCGGCTGTTGCAGGTGTGCCGGGCGCGCAATACGCCCATCATCACCTTCGTCAACAAGATGGACCGCGAGGTGCGCGAGCCGCTGGAACTGCTGTCCGAGATCGAATCCCACCTGGGCATGGACGCCGTGCCGTTCGCCTGGCCGGTCGGCATGGGCAAGTCCTTCGGCGGCGTGTTCGACATCCGCCGCGACCGGATGCGGGTGTTCAAGGCCGGCAGCGACAGGCTGAGCGAACAGCACGACGAAATCATCGACGGGCTGGACAATCCCGAGATCGCCAGCCGTTTCGGCTCGGCGTTCGAGCAGGCGCGTGGCGAGATCGACCTGATCGACGGTGCGGCGCCGCCGTTCGACCAGGCCCAGTTCCTGGCCGGCAAGCAGACGCCCGTGTTCTTCGGCTCGGCCATCAACAACTTCGGCGTGCAGGAAGTGCTGGACGCCCTGGTCGAGCACGCGCCCGCCCCCGGCCCGCGCCACGCGCTGCAGCGCGAGGTCAAGCCCGAGGAACCGAAGTTCACCGGCGTGGTCTTCAAGGTACAGGCCAACATGGATCCGGCCCATCGCGACCGCGTGGCTTTCGTGCGCGTCTGTTCGGGCCGCTTCGAGCGCGGCATGCGGTTGAAGGTGTGCCGCACCGGCAAGGAAACGCGGCCCAACAACGTCGTTTCGTTCCTGTCCCAGCGACGCGAGTTGCTGGACGAGGCCTATGCCGGCGACGTCATCGGCATTCCCAACCATGGCGTGCTGCAACTGGGCGACGTGCTGACCGAAGGCGAGGCGCTGCAGTTCACCGGGCTGCCTTTCTTCGCGCCGGAACTGTTCCAGGCGGTGGAAGTGGCCGATCCGCTGCGCACCAAGCAACTGCGCACGGGCCTCACCCAGCTGGGCGAGGAAGGCGCGATCCAGGTGTTCCGCCCCGTGGCCGGCGGCCCGCTGCTGCTGGGCGCCGTCGGCCAGCTGCAGTTCGAGGTCGTGGCGCACCGGCTCAAGACCGAATACGGGGTGGCCGCGCGCATGCTGCCGTCGCGCTATTCCATGGCGCGCTGGGTCACCGCCGAGAACCCCAAGGACCTGAAGAAGTTCATGGACGCCAACATGCAGCACATCGCCTACGATGTGGTCGAGGCGCCCGCGTTCCTGATCGGATCGTCGGCGCAGCTGCGGGTGGCGCAGGAGCTTTATCCCAACGTGCAGTTCCATGCCCTGCGCGAGCACGGAGGACAGGTATTCCAGACCCGGGTGGGCGATTCGGCTTTCGCCTGACGGCCCGCCCAGGCATGGGGACCGGCGTGGCCGCCGGTCACAGTGAAGAGGTGTACACACATGCGTAACCGCATTTTGATGGGCCTGGCCTTCGTGGCGATGGTCGTGGTGGTGGGGGTGCTGTTCGGGCTCTGGCTGTCCTGGAACGCTCCCGTCGACCGCGCGGCCGAGGCCCCCGTGCCCGTGGCCCAGGGGCGGCCCGGCGAAGCGCCGGTGGCGGCCGTGGACCAGGAAACCTACCTGCCCGAACCCCCGCAACCCCGGGTGGACGGCTCGCGCGGCGTGCCGTCGCGGCCGGTGCAGCCGAGCGCGCCCATCCCGCTGGTGTCCGCGGCGGACCAGCCCCAGCCCGATACCGTGCTGTCGACCATCGCCCCCGACATGCAGGCGGTGAATCCCGGCAGCCCCCTGCCCGCCCACCTGTCCGAGACCACGCCGGTCCAGTCCCCGCGCATCATCGTCGAGCCGCCCTCGCAGCAGGTCGCCACCGTGGTGGCCGGCGCCAATGCCGACGCGGCGGGCGGCGGGGAGCCATGGATCCAGTCGCTGCGGGCCGAACTGGCGCGCTGCGCCTCCCAGGGCGTCGTCGGCCGGGTCATCTGCAACGAGAAGGCCCGCTGGAAGTACTGCAACACCGACAACCGCTGGGGCCGCGTGGCCGAGTGCCCGGCCACGGGCAACAACTGAAAGAAAAAGCCCCGCGACGCGCGGGGCTTTTTTTGCGAAGGCGGGAGCCGGTCAGCCCTGCTCTTCCATCTGCGATTGCAGGTAGTTCTGGATGCCGACCTGGTCCACCAGGCCGATCTGGGTTTCCAGATGGTCGATGTGTTCCTCGGTATCGTCCAGGATGTCCTGCAACAGATCGCGCGAGACGTAATCGCGCACGGTCTCACAGTGGGCGATGGCTTCCTTCAGCACGACCTGCGAGGACAACTCCAGCTTCAGGTCGCATTCCAGGATTTCCGGGACGTTTTCGCCGATCAGCAGCTTGTGCAGGTCTTGCAGGTTGGGCAGGCCGTCCAGCATGAAGATGCGCTGGATCAGGCGGTCGGCGTGCTTCATTTCCTCGATGGACTCGTCGTACTCGTGCTTGCCCATCTTGCCCAGGCCCCAGTGCTTGAGCATGCGCGCATGCAGGAAGTACTGGTTGATGGCGGTCAGCTCGTTGGTGAGCTGCTTGTTCAGGAACTGGATGACGGTCTTGTCGCCTTTCATGTTCTTTCCCCTGCAGAATTCATGGATTCCGCAAGGTTAGCATTGTTGATGCTAAGCAAGCAGGCCGTACGTCCGCCCGTAACGGCCTAGGAAAGTGACAATGATAATGATCCCCCCTACGCGCTGACGCGCGCCCCCCAGGGGGCGATGCGGGTGGACCGGCGGAGCCGGATCCACCGCATCCTGGGTCTAGTACCGCTGTCTTGGCGCGTAGCATTGTTGCTATCGCTGGCTGCCAGCGGTAGCAACAGTGTGACGTGCCAAGAAACAGGTACTAGACCCAGGAAACCGCGGATCTGGCTTTGCCAGTCCGCCGGTTTCGCCCCCTGGGGGGCGCCCGAAGGGCGTAGGGGGGGACCCCTACGCCGCCTTGGCGGCGCCGGCGCCGGCAGCGACGACGTGGATGGGGAAGCGGCGCGTCGTGGCGCGGGGCGGGGGCAGTTCGGTGGCTTGCGTGTGGCCGTTGGCCGCCGAGATGGACGCTTCGTAGGCGTGTTCGCAAGCGCTGGCGCCCGCCGGCAGGTACTGGCAGGCGGTGTCGGCGCAAGAGCCGCAGCAGGTCGCCACGCCCAGGTCGAATTGCAGGTCGGCCAGGGTGGTGGAGCCGGATTCCACGCTGCTGCGGATCTGGCGTTCGGTGATGGCGTTGCAGACACAAACGTACATGGCAGGACTCGGTCGCGGCGCGGTGGCACCGCAGTAGACGTCGTAATGAGATTAATTATTGATAATATTCTCAAAACTTGCAAGCCATTGCCGTGGGTCTTGTACCACGCGGGTTTCCCGGGGGCCTCATTCCACCCGGATGTTCTGTTTTTTGATGATTTCGCCCCACTTTTTGGTCTCGTTTCGCAAAAATGCGCCGAATTGCTCGGGCGATCCGCTGCCGGGCTGGATCGCCTGGGCATCGAAGAAGGTCTGCATTTCGGGCGTCCGCAAGGCGCGGTAGACCTCGGTGTTCAGGCGGGAAACGATGGCGGCAGGGGTGCCGGCCGGTGCCAGCAGCCCTATCCACGATCGGGCCTCGAAATCGGGGTAGAACTGGCTGATGGACGGCACGTCGGGCAGCGCGGGGATCCGTTCCCGGGTGGTGACCGCCAGGGCCCGCATCTTGCCGGCCTTGATGTGGGCCAGCACCGAGCTGGCGCTGACGAACATGACCTGCACCCGGCCGCCCAGCACGTCCGTGATCGCGGGCGCGCCGCCCTTGTAGGGCACATGGTTCATTTCCACGCCGGCGGTGGCCTTGAACAGTTCCGCGGTCAACTGGTTGGAGCTGCCGGCGCCGGTGGAGGCGTAGTTCAGCGCGTCGGGCCGGGCCTTGGCCAGCGCGACCAGCTCGGGCACGGTGCGGGCCGGCACCGAGGGATGGACGACCAGGATCAGCGGCGAGGTGCCGATCAGCGCGACCGGCGCCAGGTCCTTGTCGGAATCGAAGCTGAGCTTGTACAGCAGGGGATTGACGGCGTGGGTGTCGAAGGCGGCCAGCAGGGTGTAGCCGTCCGGGGCGGCCTTGGCCACGTGGGCCGCGCCGATGGAGCCGCCGGCCCCGGCCTTGTTCTCGACGATGAAAGTCTGGCCCAGCGCGGCCGACAGGCGCGCGCCCAGGTTGCGCGTGACGTTGTCGACGATGCCGCCCGGCGGGAACGGCACGACGATGTGGACGGGGCGCTCGGGGTACGAGGCCGGCGCCTGCGCGGCGGCGGGCAGCGCGCAGGCGGCCAGTGCGAGTGCGGCGCCCAGGCGGGCGTAGGGCAGGAAGGGCATGGGATGTCTCCGATCGTTGTCTTGGACGGGGCGCGGCGCCCCGCGCGTCAGTCGAGAATGGCGACGGTGCGGCACCAGCCGGCCGATCCGTGCTTGATCTTGATGGGAAAGCAGCTGATGGTGAAACCGTGGGACGGCAACTGGTCCAGGTTGGTCAGCTTCTCCATCTGGAAGTAGCCGATGTCGCGCCCCGCCTTGTGGCCTTCCCAGATGATGGCGGGGTCGCCGTCGCGCGCGTAGCGCTCGACCACGAACTTGAACGCGGGGTCCCAGCTGTAGGAGTCGGTGCCGACCACCCGCACGCCCTGCTCCAGCAGCCAGAGCGTGGCGGCGCGGCCGAAGCCGCAGGCGCTTTCCCAGTAGTCCTCCTGGCCGTAGCGGGCGCCGGCGCGGGTGTTGGCCACGACGATGTCCAGCGGTTCAAGGGTATGGCCGATGCGCTTCAATTCGGCCTGGATGTCGCCGGGCGTGACCACGTAGCCGGCTTCCATGTGGCGGAAGTCGAGCTTCACGCCGGGCTTCAGGCACCAGTCCAGCGGCACTTCGTCGATGCCCGGCGCCGGCCGGCCGCCTTCCTGCAGCGCGTGGTCGGTCGTGGGGTGGTAGTGCCACGGCGCGTCCATGTGGGTGCCGGCGTGGGTCGACAGCGATACCCGCTCCACGGCCCAGGCCTTGCCCTCGGGCAGGTCGTCGGGCCCGATGCCGGGAAAGAGCTTGGAGAACAGTTCCCAGGACTGGTCGTGGTCGACGTAGCTGATCTGGGGGCGGTGGTGCGCCGGCGAAGTGGGCTTGTCTTCAAGGGCGACCGACAGGTCGATGATGCGGCGGGTCATGGCGTGTATCCGGAAGGTTAGAGCGGCGTGCCGGCCGGGGCGGCTGCCCGCATGCCGGCGGCGATGAAGGCGACGAGCTGGGCGACGATGCGCTCGGGGTCGTCGGTGTCGCACAGTCCGCCGGAGATGCGGTGCAGGCGGTGGTAGGTCTCGTCGGCGTCGCTGACGATGTACATCATGGCGCCGATGGCGAAGGCGTAGCGCCAGTAGGCTTCCTCGCGGCCCAGCGCGGGCTGGGCGCCCATCAGGGCGTCGACGAAGTCGGATGCCAGCGCGTCGTACTGTTCGAAGATGGCGGCGTTGGTGCTGGCGCGCGGCAGGGCCCGGGCCTGGATCAGCAGCCGGATCAACAGCCGCCATTCGCCGGTGGCGTCGAAGCTCAGGCGCACGGGCGGCGCGATCAGCGCCTCCACCACTTCTTCCATGGTGGGTTCGCGGTGCGCCGGCACCCGGGCCAGGGCCTCGCGCCGCATGCGGTTGATGGGCTCGGACACGACGCGCAGGACTTCCTGTACCAGGGCGTCCTTGGAGCCGAAGTGATAGTGGATGGCGGCGATGTTCACCTGGGCGGCGGAGGTGATCTCGCGCAGCGAGGCGGCCTCGAATCCCCGCGTGGCGAAGATGCGCAGGGCGGCCAGCACGATGCGGGAGCGGGTGGAGGTGTCGTCGTCGAGCAGGTTCACGATGGGGTTCCGGGGTAGTCGGGCGCAGTATGGGCGATTCAAACGAAAATTTGAATCAGTTTTTTGAAATTTTTGTTTGAATCGAGGGAAAACCC
This sequence comes from Pigmentiphaga sp. YJ18, assembly GCF_038066655.1. Lineage (NCBI taxonomy): Bacteria > Pseudomonadati > Pseudomonadota > Betaproteobacteria > Burkholderiales > Alcaligenaceae > Pigmentiphaga > Pigmentiphaga sp. YJ18. Next base: position 1,209,774 of record NZ_JBBUKU010000001.1, read on the forward strand.
AGCCGATCACCAAGTTTTCGACCACCGAAAAGTTCGAGAATATCGGGTGCGGACCGCCCTGCCTGGCGATAAAGTCCCAGCTGTAAACACGTAGAGCTGGATATGACCCAAGACACGCAAGCCCCGTCGGCCGCCCGCCCGCTACTGTTCGATTCGCACGCTCACCTGGTGGCGGATGACCAGGTGCGCTATCCGCGCAATCCCATGAAGCGCGCCGCCGACGCGCCGCCGCGCGCCCCGGGCGTGATCGGCAAGCCGGGCGGCAAGCACGGTCCGAATCCGATCAACGAAGTGCCCGACGTGGCCCGCATGCTGGTCTGGATGCAGGAAGAGAACGTCGACGGCGCGGTGGCCGTGCAAAAGCGCATGATCTATCGCTACGACAACAGCTACATCCTGGATTCGTCCGACGCCCATCCCGAGATCTTCTCGGCGGTGGTCATCCTGGACGCCGAGGACGCCGGCACGCCGGGCCTGGTGCGCAGCTACATCGAGAAGAACGGCCTGGCCGGCGTGCGCCTGTTCGGCGGCCGCCAGCCCGACGGCAGCATGCCGTGGCTGAACTCGCCCCAGGCGCTCAAGACCTGGGACGTGGCCGAGGAATTCGGCCTGGTCATCGACCTGGAAGTGCTGGCCGTGGGCGGCGGCGGTCCGTCGGTGCCGACCATCATCGAACTGGCCCGCCGTTACCCGAACGTGCGCATCGTGCTGGACCACCTGCTGGAGCCCGAGGCCACCGAGGAACACTTCGGCCTGGACGAGCGCTTCGAGAAGCTGGCGCACGAGCAGAACATCTTCTTCAAGTTCACCTCGATCAACCTGGACGAGTACCGCGAGGCCGACGTGCCGGCCGAACAGGTGCTGCGCCGCGCGGTCGACCTGTTCGGCGCCGACCGCATCATGTGGGGCTCGGACATCGGCACCTCGTCGGGCACCTACAAGGAAATGGTCCAGCGCATGCTGGATGCCTCGGTCCTGCTGAACGACGAGGAAAAGCGCGCGGTCTGGCACGATACCGGCAAGCGCGTGTTCGTGAAGGGCGGCGCCCGGCGCTGATTTCCCCAGGACCGCCGTACGCAAGCGCGCATCCGGCGATGCGATAATCGCCGGCCGGCGCCCTTTCCGTACGGAGGTCCGCGTGCCTTCCTTTCCGCCCGTCCAAGCCGTTGTCCGCACCATCGAGCTGCTGCAGGCCCTGAACCGCCAGCCGGTCTCGACCCTGGACGTCCTGCACAAGCAGACGGGCATCCCCAAGCCGTCGCTGATACGCCTGCTGGAATCGCTTGCCTCCAAGGGGCTGGTGCGCCATGCGCCACAGTACGGAGCGTATTACCTGACGTCGCTGGTCAACACGCTGTCGTCGGGCTATCACAGCGAACCGCGCATCGTCGAAGCGGCCCAGCCGCGCCTGGACGCGCTGACCGAGGCCATCAAGTGGCCGCTGGCCATCGCGGTGTTCGACACCGATGCGATGGTGGTGCGCTACAGCACCATTCCCCATTCACCGCTGTCGCTGCTGCACTCCACCATCAACATGCGGCTGAGCCTGGTCAGCCGCGCCATCGGGCGCGCCTACCTGGCCTTTTGCGAAGAGGATGAGCGCGAGACCATACTCGCGCTGCTGCGGCAATCGAAAAACCCCGAGGACCAGCCGGCGCGTGACCAGGAGGCGGTGCGGGGAATGATCGAACTCACGCACGCGCAGGGCTATGCGCTGCGCGACCCCGCCGTGCGCCCGGTGTCCGGCACCCTGGCGGTGCCGGTGTTCGACGGCAAGCACGTGGTGGCCTCGTTCGGCATGACGTGGTTCGCGTCCACGCTGACCAACGAGCAGGTCGTCGAACGCTACCTGGAACCGTTGCAGGAGGTCTCCCGAGGCATCTCGGAAGACCTCGCCAGGCTCTAGGCCGCTGCGGCGGCGACGGACGCGGGCATGGGGTACTCGTCCGCGTTGCAGACCAGGCCGGGCTTGCTGGAGAAGTCCACGCGCGGCGGGCCGAAGATGTCGATCAGCCAGCAGTCGCCCTGGCTGACGTTGCGGCTGGTGTGCAGCACCTTCGCCGGGATGACCGTGACGGACGGGCTGCCGATCTCGACGTGCTCGTCTTCCTTCCACATGTCCATGTCCGGCGTCCACGGCCAGCGCAGGTGATGCGCGTAGGTGCCCTGGATCGCCAGCGAGGCCTGTTCGAAGTCGGCGTGGGTGTGCGGGCTGAGCTTGTGCACGTCGCGCGGCACCAGGCGCTTGGCCAGGAAATTGACCATCAGGTTGGTGCTGCGGAAGATGCGCATGTTGCTGTCGGGCCGCACGTGCTCGGCCAGCACGTAATGGCGCAGCTTGAAGCCGGCGGGCGGATCGGGCCAGGGTACCAGCGGCGCGACTTCGGGCGCGCCATCGGCGTAGATGGCCTGGTTGACCGAGGCCTGCGCCAGGTCGGCGGCGCGATGGGAGAACACGCGCACGATGGTGCCGGCGGCCGTGGCTTCGACACGGCTCGCGCCCGGGGGAACGATGGTCACGGTCTCGGGGGCGGCGTCGATCTGCTCGGCGCCCGCCTGGATGCGCGCGCCGCCGCTGTGCACGAAGACGAAGTATTCGTCGGGGTTGGCGTCGCGCGCCAGCACGGCGCCCGCTTCGACCTGCGAGACGGCGACGACGAAATTGGCGCCCCGGGTCAGCCAGGTGCGCGCGCCGGCTTCCTGTTGCTGCGGAGCGGTGTCGTAGTGCGCGGCATAGGTCGCGGACCGTGGTTGTTGGACAGTCATGGACTTCACCTTTGCATGAGAGGGTGCCGCGTCAGCCGTGCGACCGGTTGCCTGACACGGCAACCGATTGCGCGCCCTGGCGCAGCAGGGATTGGTCGGATCCGATCACGAACCAGGTCACGCCTTGGGCGGCGAATTCGTCGCGTTCCGCGGCATTGGCCACGAACATCGCGGCGATCTTGCCGGCGGCCAGGGCCGCGCGCACGATGCGGGCGGTGGCTTCCAGCACCGCCGGACTGCGCGAGCCTTCCTCGCCCATGGACAAGGCCAGGTCGGCGCGGCCCACGAACAGTCCGCCCACGCCGGGAACGGCGGCGATGCTTTCCACGTTGGCCAGGCCCTCGACGCTTTCTATCTGGCACATCACCAGCGTCTGGTCGCCCGCTTCCTGGGCCTGCTTGTAGGTCATGGTCCCGTAGCCGGCGGCTCGCGGCGAACTGGAAAAGCCTCGCACGCCGCCTTTGTAGCGGGCGCGCGAGACGATCAGTTCCGCCTGCTCGGCGCTATCGACGTGCGGCACCACGAGGCCCGCGGCGCCCAGGTCCAGCGTCGACAGGATGGTCGAGGCTTCGTAGTCGGCCACCCGCACGAAAAGCGGCAGCCGCGCGGCCCGTCCCGCCATCATCATCAAGTCCAGCGCCACCCGGTCGAACGGCGCATGCTCGGCATCCAGCACCCCGAAATCCAGCGCCGTCGTCCCCAGTATCTCCACCACGTGCGGCGACACCGTCTTGATGAACGTCCCGGCCTGCACCGACCGGCTGAAATCAGCAGATGAACCCGTCATCAATATTCCCTTGTCATAAAATTAAGAACTCCTAACCCCGCCAGCCCGTTGGTTTCCAGGGCACAGCGGATCCGGCTCCGCCGGTCCGCCAGTGCCGCCCCCGGGGGCGCGCGAAGCGCGTAGGGGGGATCAGATAGGCGGCGCCTGCAGCATCGGCCGATGGAAGATCTCGCCCAGCCCCGCGTAGTACGGTCCGCCCAGCCGGGCGATGGGCCGCATCGCCACGGCATCGATGTGCCGGCCGTTGAAGATGGCCTCGGACAGGTGGAAGGCCACCACTTCGCCGATATACAGCGTGTTCAGGCCCCGGCCCAGCGGCAGCACGTGCTCGAGCCGGCATTCCATCTGGATCGGGGTGGCGGGAATGCGCGGCGGCCTCACCACCGTGCTGGGCGCCAGCTCGATGCCCAGCGTCTCGGGCTCGCCGATCTCGGGCGGGTAATCCGCGCCCGACGCATGCATCAACTCCAGCGTGGCTTCCGTGGCCACGTTCACCACGAACTCGCGCGTCTCGACGATGTTGCGCGCGGTGTCCTTGAGCTCTCCCTTGCGCGAGCCGATGTTCACCGCCAGCATCGGCGGGCTGTGCGCCACATAGTTGTACGAGCTGAACGGCGCGGCATTGACCCGCCCCGATTCATCCTGCGTGGTGATCCACGCCACCGGCCGGGGCGTCACGCAGCCCACGATCAGCCGATAGGCCTCCTCGGTGCTCATGCCCTCGGTCTTCAACGTAACGAAACCGCTCATTCAAAACTCCATGGGGAGGAACCTCCCCGAAAACCCGTGCCCCAATCCAAGAAGAACTCACAAGACCCAGGGCACAGCGGATCCGGCTTTGCCGGTCCGCCAGTGCCGCCCCCCTGTGGGGGGCGCGCGGAGCGCGTAGGGGGGCTAGTCCAATTTGATATTGGCCTGTTCGATGATCCGCTTCCACTTCGCGCTTTCGATCTTCATCAGCGAATCCAGCTGCTCGGGCGAACCGCCGCCCACGACCGCGCCGAACTGCTCGAGCTTGGCCCGGCCCTCGGGCGAGTTCAGCACGAGGTTGATCTCGCGGTTGAGCTTGTCGACGATGGGACGGGGCATGCCGGCGGGGCCCGCCACGGCGAACCAGACCGAGGCCTCGACGTCGAAGCCCTGCTCGACCGCGGTGGGCACCTCGGGCGTGCCGGGGAAGCGCTTCTTGGACGTTACCGCCAGGCCGTTCATCTTGCCGCTCTGGATCTGCGGGATGAAGGCCGTGATGGGCGCGACGATGGCCTGGATGGAGCCGCCCAGCAGGTCGGTCATGGCCGGCGTGTCGCCCTTGTACGGAACGCCCAGGAAGTCGGTCTTGGTGTTGTGGCGCAGCAGTTCATAGGCCAGGTGGCCAATGGTGCCGTTGCCCGGGTTGCCGATGGAATACTTGCCCGGCGCGGCCTTGGCCAGCGCGATGAATTCCTTCAGGTTCTTGGCCGGGGTCTTGTCGGTGGACACGATCACCAGCGGGATCTCGCCCACCAGCACGATGGGGGTCAGGTCCTTGGCCGGATCGTACGGCATGGACTTGTACAGGTACTTGTTGTTGGCCAGCGGGCCCGAGGTCGTCAGCGTGAGCGTGTAGCCGTCGGGGTTGGCCTTGGCGACCTGGTCGGTGCCGATGTTGCCCGCCGCGCCCGGACGGTTGTCGACGACGAACTGCTGGCCGAGTTTCTGGCCCAGCCGTTCGGCGATCAGGCGCGCGACCACGTCGGTGCTGCCGCCGGCCGGGAACGGTACGACCAGCCGCACGGGCCGGGTGGGCCACGACGCGGCGGCGTCCTTGGCCTGGGCGGTGGTGGCGCCCAGGGCCAGGATGGCGGTGGCGCAGGCGAGAAGGCTATGGTTTTTCATGGGGTCTCCGATCTTTCGTCGTGAAGAAGGTTGCCGCACTCAGTGCGTGGAATCCGCGCGGTGCTGGTCGAGTTCTTCGAGAATGCCAGGCAGCCGCTGCTGCACGTTTTCGCGCAGCTGTCGGTAGAGGCTGTTGCCGTGGGCGTCGATGCCCACCGTGGCGGGGCCCAGGTGCTTGACGCGCAAGGTCACCAGGCGGAATTGCGAGATGTAGTCTTCCCAGTGCACGGACACGACTTCCTGGATCGCGCGCGCCAGCAGCGTGCAGCCGCCTCCCAGGAAGGACAGGTAGATGCAGCCTGTTTCGCGCATGGCCTCTACGCTTTCCTCGCCCAGGCCGCCCTTGCCGCCCACGATGCGCAGGCCGTAGGCCCGGATCAGCGTCGGCATGAGCGCGTCGTAGCGCGTGCTGGTGGTGGGGTTCATGTACAGCGCCTCGTAGCCGGAGGGCGCGTCGCTTTCGCGGTTGTACGAGCTCAGGTGCAGGAAGGCGCCGCCGTGCACGTCCACCGGCAGCGGCTTGCCCTCGCGGGCGTAGTCGATCATGCGCTGGTGGGTGGGCAGGCCGATGGTGACGACGATGTCGCCGGTCAGATAGACCAGGTCGCCGGCCTGGATGCGGGCGATGTCTTGCGCGCTTGCCGGCAGGGTCAGCCGATGGGTGTTCACGATGCTCGTCTCCGTTGCGGCTATGCCAGGCGCTCGACCGTGCCGTCCTGGTAGATGCGGGCACAGGTGCGCCGGTTGATCCAGCAGTTGAAGGCCACGGCCACCGGCATGAAGCCGTGGCTGGCCGAGTAATCGATGTGCACCGCCATGGCGGTGGTGTCGCCGCCCGTGCCCATGGGGCCGAAGCCGGTGTCGTTGATGGCCTTGAGCAGCCGCTGCTCCATGGCCGCCAGCACGGGCTCGGGGTTGGTCTGGCCGAAGGGGCGCAAGACGCATTCCTTGGCCATCTTGGCCGCGTAGTCGAAGGTGCCGCCTATGCCCACGCCCACGACGATGGGCGGACAGGGCTGCGACCCGGCTTTGAGCACGGTGTCGAGCACGTACTTCTCGATGGTCTCCAGCGACGGGTAGACGAAGGTCTCGATGGCTTCCCACCGGCCCGTGCCCATGGCCTTGGGCGCACAGACGATTTCCATGTAGTCCGCGCCGTCGATCATGTCGAAGGTGACCAGGGGCATGTTCTTGCCCTCGTAGCTGCGCTGCAGGGTCAGCGGATTGGTCACCATCTTCAGGATGGGCGGATCGGCGCGCGCGACCAGGTCGGCGAAGCCGTCGACGATGGCCTGGCGGACGTTGCCCGAGAAGCTGACGCCCGTGCCCACGCGGATCATGTAGGTGGGCACGCCCACGTCCGAACAGACCAGGTGGCTTTCGGACTCGGCCGCCTCGGCGCTTTCGAGCATGATGCGCAGCGTCTGCTTGCCCAGCTGGACCGTTTCGCGCTGCTGCGCCTGGGCGAGCACCCGCTTGGTGTCGTCCGGGACTTTCTTCAGGGACCACTCGTACAGGGACGAGGTGACCGACCTGATGGTTTCGCTGGAAATGGACATCGCATTGCCGCCGTGCGCCGGCTCTCCGTGCTTACGCTAGGCTGGCAGGATGCGGCGGGGGCGGCGGCGGTACAAGCGATGTTTTGGTGCTTTTCGCCTATAGAAAAGTTGGCGGATAGGCTGGCTCAGCCCGGATACAGCCCCAGGGCCCGGGCGCGCATGCGGGCCAGGGCGTAGACGGTGTCCAGGGTGGGGGTGGGGAATCCCGCCGCCGCGGCGGTCTCGACCAGCGCGCCCAGGATGCTGTCGATTTCCACCGGCCGCCCGGCCTCGACGTCCTGCAGCATCGAGGTCTTGATGTGGCCCAGTCCCCGGGTGAAGGCGATCCGGGCGCGCGACTCGACCTGGGCCGGCAACCCGAGCCGGGTGCCCAGGGCCAGCGCCTCGTCCATCATGGCCACGAACATGCCATGCAGGCGCGCATCGTCGATCATGTCGTCGGTGTAGGCGCCGGTCAGCAGGCTGGCCGGGTTGAAGCAGGCATTGCCCAGCAGCTTGGTCCAGATGTCGGCGCGCACGTTCTCGCTGGCCGGCGCATCGAAGCCTGCCTGCGTGAACAGCGCGGCCACGGCGCGGGCGCGTTCGCTCGATCCGCCCCTGGGCTCGCCCAGCACGATGCGGTTGCCCGAGGCGTGGCGGGTCAGGCCGGGCTCGGGCGTGGAGGCCGAGGCGAAGACCACGGCGCCCAGCACCTGGTCCACGGGCAAGTTGGCCTCGATGCCCGCGTCCGGGTCGACGCTGCGCAGCCGGGTGCCGCCCAGGGGCAGGCCGGCGTCCAGGAAGAACCACCAGGGAATGCCGTTCAAGGCCGGGATCACGACCGTATCGGCGCCGATCAGGGGACGGATGGCCCGTGCGATCTCAGGCAGGGCCGGTGCCTTGACGGTAATGACGACGATGTCCTGCGGACCCAGCGCCCGGGCGTCGTCGCTGGCCCGGACCGGCGAGGCCACCAGCTCGCCCGCGGAATCGAGCCGCTGGCCGTGCCGGCGCAGGGCCTCCAGCGTGCGGCCGCGGGCCAGCAGGGACACGTCGTTGCCGGCCTGGGCCAGGCGTCCGGCGACGAAGCCGCCTATCGCGCCGGCGCCGACGATGCAGATACGGGGGTGATCGGTCATGGTCTTCCTCTTCCTTGGGGTGCGGTGCGAGCGCCGGCATCTTACCCGAGGCCACCCGATTCACCTTCGCTTACGAGGCCCCGCCGGGCGCCCCATCCGGACTTCCGGCACAATGGGAGCTTGCTGTTTAGGACATTCAATCTGGATGAACGTATTCGACTCCATATCGGCTCGTGCTCAGGTCGATCCGCCTCCCGATTCTCCGCGGCTGCGCATTGCCGGCCATGATTGCGGCTGGGTGGCGCACGACGTGCAGCACTGGCTGGCCGCCTTTCCCGGCGAAATATCGATGGAGCCCGGCACGGTGCACCTGCTGCCCGAGCTGGCCGGCGCACCGGCGGCCGGGCGGACCCAGGCCGTCAGCGAGCTGCTGGCCCGCGTCGCCGCGGCCCTTTACGAGGCGGGCCGGCTCAATGGCTGGCGCAACGAACTGCTGGACGTGGTGGCCGAGGACGGCACCGTCCTGGGCGTGGTCGAGCGGGCATCCGTGCGGCCGCTGGGCATCGCCACCCATGCCGTCCACCTGAATGCCTGGACCGACAGCGGTCAGTTGTGGATCGCCCAGCGGTCGTTCTCCAAGACGACCGATCCGGGCATGTGGGACACCCTGGTGGGCGGCCTGGTCAGCGCCGCGGAAACCCCCGAATCGGCCCTGCTGCGCGAAAGCTGGGAAGAGGCCGGCCTGCTGCCCCATCACCTGAAGGACGGCCGTCGCAGCGGCCAGTTCACCGTGCGCCGGGTCTTGCCAGAAGGCTATCAGGTCGAGCACGTGACCGTGGTCGATACCGTGCTGGGGCCCGAGGTCGTGCCCGAGAACCAGGACGGCGAAGTGGTCGCCTTGCGTACGGTGTCGCCGGAAGAGGTGCTGGAGATGGTGGCCGATGGCGTGTTCACGCTGGAGGCCGCGCTGTCCATGAAGGCCAGCTTGGGCGCGTTCGCGCCGGTATCCCTGATCGTTCCTCCTGCCCAAGCCCCCCGCGTCAGTCTTTGACCCGGGCGATGGCCTGGCGCGCCTGCCGCCAGGCCGATAGGGCCGCCCGCGCCGCTTCGGGCATCGCGGCCTCGTCCAGCGCGGACTGGTGATTCATGATCATGGCGGCATACGGCCCCGCCAGCGCCGCGGCTTCCATGCACAACACACACGCTTCGCTCGTCGAAGGCTTGCGCGCGCGCCAGAAATTGATCGCTTCCTCGAGTTCGGTCAGGGTGATGTCCATGCGACCCATTCTGGCAGACTTTGCCACCCCGGGGCGGAAACATTCGGTCAATTCCGATACAGAAAGCGCGAGATCCCGCGACCCCGGGAAACAACCTGGAAGGCGACTTGGAGGTAACTTACGTGAACCTTACGAGCGGAGTGACGCCATGTTTTCCGGTACTTCTTCCGGTCCCCGATCCCCTGTCGATGCCGCGTTCGCGCGCGCGCATCGGTCCATGCGGGGCGCCGTCGCGCTGCACCCGCTGGTGGCCGCGGCGGCCATCAGCATCATCGTCCTGGCCGCCGTGGGCGTGGGCGTCCTGACCGGACTGCTGCCCTCGCCGCTGGCCAAATCGGCCCCGGCGCAGGAAGTGGCCGAAGCGTCCGCCTCGGCCGGCGGCCGTGACTTCGGCAAAGCTTCGGCCCATGCCCCGGTTCCGGCCAAGCAGGCAGCGGCCGAGCGCACGGCACCGGCGCGCCCCGCCAGCCGGCCTGCGCCGGTCTATCGCGAACCCGCCCGGCCGGTCGCGTCCACCTGCGGCAACTGCGGCACGGTCGAAAGCGTGCGCGCCTTGCAGGTCCAGGGCCAGGGTACGGGCCTGGGCGCGGTGGGCGGCGGCGTCGTGGGCGGCGTGGTCGGCAACCAGTTCGGCGGCGGCAGCGGCCGCACCGCGTTGACGGTGCTGGGCGCGTTGGGCGGCGCCTACGCGGGCAACGAGGTCGAGAAGCGCGTGCGCAGCTCGACGCAGTACGAAATGACCGTCAGGATGAACGACGGCAGCGTGCGCACTTTCCACAGCGCGTCGGCCTATCCGTGGCGCAGCGGCGACCCGGTGCGCGTCGTCAACGGCTCGGTGGTGTCCCGCAACGGCGGCGACTCCCAGGCCATGCGGGTCGGCGACTACAACTGAACGGCCGGACCGGGCGGCGCGGCCGTCCGGGTCCCCTGCCCGCTTCTAGGCTTTTTTCTTCTTCGTCTTCTTACGCCGCTTGAGCGCCAGCATCGTGCCCCGGCACGTCTCGGCGCCGCACAGGCACTGGTAGTTCTTCTTCAACGTCGGCGTGATGCGCTCGTCGATGACCAGGCCGTAGTCATAGTTGAGTTCGTCGCCGCGGTCGATGGGATGCTGCGAGACGATGAAGACGCGGCCATCGTCCGTTTCCTCGGCTTCGCAGTTGGGCTCGCAGGCATGGTTGATCCAGCGTGCGTCGTTGCCCTGGCTGCCGCCGTCGATCACCTTGCCGCTTTCCAGCGCGAAGAAGAAGGTGTGGTACGGATCCTCGGGATTGACCGGATGGCGGCGGTCGGCCTCGGCCGCGCTGATGCGTTCGCCGGAGTATTCGATGACGCGGGTGCCGGCCGGGATCTTGCGAGCCGCGAACACACCGGTCCCGTGCACCCGCGAGCGGCGCACGACGTACCAGGGCTTGCCGCCGGGGCCGGGGTCGACGTCCACGCGATCCTCGGCGGGCTGCTCGGCAACAGGAGACTTGCGCGCCCGTGAGGGCGTTTTCTTCTTGGTCATTGGGCTGTGGCTCAGCTGGAGGTCTTCGCGGCCGCCTTCCTGGCGGCTTTTTTCGCGGGGGCTTTCTTGGCGGCGGTCTTGCGCGCCGGGGACTTCTTGGCCGCCGCCTTCTTGGCGGGGGCCTTCTTCGCCGGCGCCGTGGCGGCTTCGTCCTGGCCGGCGGTTTTCTTCGCCGCCGTCTTGCGCGCCGCCGGCGCGTCCTCGCCCGCCTTGCCGCCTTTGGCGGGGCGGGGCTCGAACTCGAAGCCTATCTTGCCATCGGGCTGCCGCACCAGGAAGGCCTTGAACTTGCGATTGGTACGGCTGGAAACGAAGTTCTGCAGCAGGTCGGTGCGTCCTTCGGCCAGCAGCTTGCCCATCTGCTCGGCCGTGATCTCCTGCTGCAAGATGACTTTCCCGGAACGGAAGTCGCACGAACGCTGCGGCCCGACCGACTTCTCGCACACGAAGCTCATGCCGTGCTCGAACACGTTCGAGCCGCATTTCGGGCACGGACCCACCGGCGTCTGGCCGGAGAAGTCCACGGCCTCGGAGGATTCCTCGTCGGCCTGGCCGAAGTCGAACTCCAGCTTGTAGTCGTCGGTGATCCGCAGGATGGCCGAGAACGGCCGGCCCATCTTGCTGATGAAGCCGTTCAGCGGGCCGATCTCGCGCTTGGCCAGCAGTTCCTCGACTTCCTGCTGCTCGAAGGTGCGCCCGCCGGGGTGCTTGCTGATCGAGAAATCGCAGGCGGTGCAGGCGTAGCGCCGGTAGTTCTCCTTGACCACGGCGCCGCATTTCGGGCAGGGCGTGGTCAGGGTGGCGTAGTCGCCCGGCACCGTGTCGCGGTCGTATTCCTTCGCGCGCTTGACGATGACCTGGGTCATCTGCGCGATCTCGCGCATGAAGGCCTCGCGCGCCAGCTGGCCCTGCTCGATCTGCGACAGCTTGTGTTCCCATTCGCCGGTCAGCTCGGGCGAGGTCAGCTCGTCCACGTCCAGGCCCGACAGCAGCGTCATCAATTGGCGCGCCTTGGCGGTGGGCACCAGGTCGCGGCCCTCGCGGCGCAGGTAGACCTCGTTGATCAGCCCTTCGATGATGCCCGCGCGCGTGGCTGGCGTGCCCAGGCCGCGCGCCGACATGGCCTCGCGCAGCTCTTCGTCGTCGACCAGCTTGCCCGCGCCTTCCATGGCCGACAGCAGCGTCGCTTCCGTGTAGCGGGCGGGCGGCTTGGTGACCAGGCCCACGGCCTCGATTTCCTCGGTGCGCACCTGTTCGCCGGAGGCGACCGGCACCAGGTTGGCGTCCTCGCCCTGCGCATCGCGGCCGTAGACGGCCATCCAGCCCGGGTTGACCAGGACCTTGCCCTCGGTCTTGAACTTGTGGCCGGCGACCTCGGTGATCCGGGTCGTGACCAGGAACTCGGCCGCGGGGAAGAACACCGCCAGGAATCGCTTGACCACGAGGTCGTACAGCTTGGCCTCGGCCTCGCTCAACTCGCGCGGCGCCTGCAGCGTCGGGATGATGGCGAAGTGGTCCGACACCTTCTTGTTGTCGAACACGCGGCGGTTGGGCTTGACCCAGCCGCTGTCCAGTATCTTCAAGGCGAACGGCGCGTAGCCGGGCCGGTTGGCGGCCAGCGTCTGCATGGTCTGGCGCACCGTGCCCAGGTAGTCCTCGGGCAGGTAGCGCGAGTCGGTACGGGGGTAGGTCAACGCCTTGTGGCGTTCGTACAGAGTCTGGGCCAGCGCCAGCGTGGTCTTGGCCGAGAAGCCGAAGCGCGAGTTGGCCTCGCGCTGCAGCGTGGTCAGGTCATACAGCAGCCCGGACAATTGGGTGGACGGCTTGGATTCCTCGGTGACCGAGCCCGTGCGGTCGCGGCAGGCCGCCACGACCGATTCGGCGGCCGCCTTGCTCCACAGGCGCGATTCGCGCTTCTCGGGGTCCTGCGGGTCCTTGACGTGCTTGGGATCGAACCAGCGGCCCTCGTACAGGCCGGCGGCGGCGACGAACTGCGCGCGCACCTCCCAGTAGTCGCGCGGCACGAACTGGCGGATGCGCTCCTCGCGCTCGGACACGATGGCGAGCGTGGGCGTCTGCACCCGGCCCACCGTGGTCTTGAAGAAGCCGCCGTCCTTGCTGTTGAAGGCCGTCATGGCGCGCGTGCCGTTGATGCCCACCAGCCAGTCGGCCTCGGCGCGCGAGCGCGCCGCGGCTTCCAGCGGCTGCAGCGCGGTGTCCGAACGCAGGTCGGCGAAGGCGTCGCGGATGGCCTGCTGGGTCATCGATTGCAGCCACAGGCGCTGGATGGGTTTGTTGGTCTTCGCGTACTGGGCGATGTAGCGGAAGATCAGCTCGCCCTCGCGCCCCGCGTCGCAGGCGTTGATCAGCGCGTCCACGTCCTTGCGCTTGATCAGCCGCACCAGCAGGCGCAGGCGTTCCTCCGACCGCTTGTCGGCCGGCCCCAGTTCGAACTCGGGCGGAATCACCGGCAGATGGGTGAAGCTCCACTTGCCCTTGACCGGATCGTTGGGCGCCACGAGGGTGAGCAGGTGCCCGACGCTGGACGAAAGCACGTAGTCGTCGCTTTCGAAATAATCGCCTTCGCGCTTGAACCCGCCCAGCGCGCGGGAAATGTCCAGCGCGACCGAAGGTTTCTCGGCGATGATCAGAGTTTTGCCCATTGACTTCCAGTTGACGGAGCCGACGCGAACAAATAGTGCGTCAAAGCGCCGGATGATACGGGGGGATTTTTAAGCAATGCAAGTCGGGCCTGTGCCAACCCAGCCAAAAAACACCGGCTCCGCCCTCCGAAGCACCCCGGATTAAGACTTGTTTCCATTGAAAACAACCCCCGGCCCCGTTGGGGGACTGCCGCGTAGCGGCTGGGGGCCCACCATACTGGGCGCGCGTAAGCGTAGGGGGTAATACAGGGGGCTTAATGCAGCTGCCGGGCGCTGCCGTCTTCCAGCAGTTCTTCCAGGATCAGGTTGTCGATTTCGGTTTCCTGGCTCCACAGCACCATCAGGACGATGATCTTGAGCTTGTCCAGGGGCACGGGCGCCTCGCCCAGCGCGAAGGCGCGGTCGATGACGATTTCGCGCAGGGGGGACGACAGGACGCCCGCCGATTCCAGGAAGGCAACGAAGCCGATCGCTTCCGAACCGAGTTGACGATACTCGGCCTCGGCATAGACACGACAGCCGCTACTGGGAACAAGGGCGAGATCGACACAACGATGAGTGGATTCGGCAAGCCCGGACAACCAGCTCAGGGCGTCGTCGATTTCATCGTCTTCGAAGCCGGCGGCGGCAAGTTTGCGCGCCAGCGTTTCCGGGTCCGGGCACGCTTCCGGCGTGTAGTAGTTCTCGAAGAGGTAGACGAGAATTTCGAACATAAGTCAGCATATAAGCTTGATCCACTGTACGCTGAATTGCATCCCTAGGCAAATTGTCAGGCATTTGCTGCTCATGCGTTGTTCGCGTGGCACACCAGGGCGTTCAGCGCCCGAGTGTGATCTGGTAGCGGCCCCCGTCCAGCCGGGCGATCCACCCCTGCAATTCCAGTTCGAGCAGCCTGGCCTGAAGCGCCGGAACCGCGAGGCCGGTGCGCGCGGCCAGCGCGTCGATATGGATGGGGCCATAGCCCATGCCGGCCAGCAGAGGGTCCTGCGGGCGGGCCGGATCCGGTTCCGGCGCAGGCGCAAGCGGACTGGGTCCGGCCGGGGAGCCCAGCTCGTCCAGGATGTCCTGCGCCGATTCCACCAGCTTGGCACCCTGCCGGATCAGGGCGTGGCAGCCCCGCGACAGCGGCGAGTGGATGGAGCCGGGGATGGCGAACACCTCGCGGCCGGCGTCCGCCGCCAGCCGGGCGGTGATGAGCGACCCGCTGCGGGCCGCCGCTTCCGCCACCAGCGTGCCCCGTGCCAGCCCCGCGACCAGCCGGTTGCGCCGGGGGAACTGGTGCGGCAGCGCGGGCAGGCCCAGCGGGAACTCTGACACGACGGCGCCTTGCGCGGCGATCCGTTCGGCCAGGTCCTGGTTGCGCGGCGGATAGACCACATCGACGCCCGTTCCCACCACTGCCACGGTGCCGCCTGCATTGGGGCCGGCCTCGAGCGCGCCTTCGTGGGCGGCGGTGTCGATGCCCAGGGCCAGGCCGCTGACGATGCACCAGCCCCGCTGCGCCAGATGGCGGGCATAGGCGCGCGCGTTCGCCAGCCCGTCGGGCGTGGCGTGACGGGCGCCGACGATGGCGATGGCCTGGGGCGACAGCCGGGCCGGATCGCCCGCCACGTACAGCAGCGGGGGTGGATCGTGGATGGCAAGCAGCGCCCGGGGGTAGGCGGCATCGGCCAGCGTCAGGAGGTGGTGGCCGGGAAGTTCCGCCCAGCGCAGCGTGCGCTCGAGGACGGCGGCCTGCTCGCGCGACAGCGGGCGGGCCAGTTGGGCGGCCAGCGGCGGCGGCAGCAGGGCCGCCAATTCGTCGCGGGACAGGCTGTACAGGCGCTGGGGCAGCCCGACTTCCCGCAGCAGGTCGCGCGCGGTGGCAGGCCCGATGGCGGGTTCGAGGGTGAGCCGCAGCCAGGCGGACAATTCTTCCGGAGTGTGGGCGAGAGGCATGCCGTTATCTAAACACGGCAGGCGCGGCAGGGTGGTCCCCGGCAGGACATCGATGTCCTGCATCGTCGCCGAACGGATCGCGCGCCGGCGCGTCCAATGGCCAGGGCAGGCGTTGGCGGCAATGCCTCCCGCTATATTTAATAGCAGGATCCGCCGCCATCCGCGGCCCGCGCGGGCCCGCCGGAGGCGCCGGGAAGCTGTGGTATCTTGCCCCTTGGATCCCGGCCAACCGGCCCCATTATTCTGTTAAGTGCCCCATTCGAGGGACAACGGCAACACAACCATGGCATTGCTACCCATTCTTCACTATCCCGACGCAAGGCTGCACAAGAAAGCCAAGCCGGTGGCCGTGGTCGACGACCGCATCCGCCGCATCGTCCGCGACATGGCCGAGACCATGTACGCCGCGCCGGGTATCGGGCTGGCCGCCACCCAGGTCGATGTCCACGAGCGCATCGTGGTCATCGACGTTTCCGAACACAGCGACGACCTGCTCGTGCTGATCAACCCGGTCATCACCTGGAAGAGCGAGGAAACCCAGGTCTACGAAGAAGGCTGCCTGTCGGTGCCCGGCATCTATGACGAGGTCAAGCGCTCCGCCCGGATCAAGGTCGAGGCCACCAACGAACAGGGCGAACGCTACGAATTCGACGCCGAAGGCATCCTGGCCGTCTGCGTCCAGCACGAACTCGACCACCTGGAAGGCAAGGTCTTCGTCGAATACCTCTCCCCCCTCAAGCAAAGCCGCATCAAGACCAAGCTGCGCAAGCTGGAAAAGGTCTAAGGGAAGCCCAAAGGGAAGCCCACCCCCAAGCGGCCTTCGGCCGCTCCCCCTCAAGGGGGCGGCGCTAGCGGACCGGAGGGAAAGCCCACCCCACGCGGCCTATGGCCGCTCCCCTCAAGGGGCGGCGCTGGCGGACCGGCAAAGCCGGATCCTCGGCGCCCAAGATCAAAGCAAGTATGCGGTGCTCCGCACCGAGATACCTCATGAAGACCCAGGATGCGGTGGATCCGGCTTTGCCGGTCCACCCGCATCGCCCCCTGGGGGGCGCGCGCAAGCGCGTAGGGGGGCCATGTATCAAGCGCGTAGGGGGGGACCATGTATCATTCCCCCTCCGACAATCAACGATCCCATCCCACCCGCCCCGGAACTGGCATGCAAGGCCGTCCGCCAAGCAGCGAGCCCTATCCAGGAAACCGCGGATCCGGCTCTGCCGGTCCGCCGGTTTCGCCCCCTGGGGGGCGCGCGAAGCGCGTAGGGGGGAGCATCAGATGCATCTGGTTTTTGCCGGTACGCCGGAATTCGCCAAAATCGCCCTCCAGGCCCTGATCGGTGCCGGGCATACGATCGCGCTGGTCCTGACCCAGCCGGACCGGCCGGCCGGGCGCGGGCTCAAGCTCACGCCCAGTCCGGTCAAGACGGCGGCGCTGGAAGTGGGCGCGCCGGTGCTGCAACCGCGCAGCCTGCGGCTGGACGGCAAGTATCCCGACGAGGCCGCCCATGCCCACGAGGCGCTGCGCGCGGCGCGGGCCGACGCGATGATCGTGGCCGCCTACGGTCTGATCCTGCCCCAGGCGGTGCTGGACATCCCCCGGCTGGGCTGCCTGAACATCCATGCCAGCCTGCTGCCGCGCTGGCGCGGCGCCGCGCCCATCCAGCGCGCCATCGAGGCGGGCGACGCGCGCACCGGGATCACCATCATGCAGATGGACGCGGGCCTGGACACCGGCGACATGCTGCTTGAAGAGGCGCTGCCGATCGAGGCGGGCCAGACCGCCGGCGAACTGCACGACCGCCTGGCCGTGCTGGGCGGCGAACTGATCGTGCGGGCGCTGGCGCGTCTGGACGAAAACGGCCTGCCGGCCACGCCGCAGCCCGCTCAGGGCGTGACCTACGCCGCCAAGCTGGACAAGGCCGAGGCGGCGCTCGATTGCTCGCGGCCCGCCGCCGAACTGGCGCGCCGCATCCTGGCCTTCAATCCGGTCCCGGGCGCCACGGTGCGGCTGCCCGGCCTGGCCGATCCGGTCAAGGTGTGGCGGGCCGAGGCCCTGGACGAGGCGGCGCAGGCCAGCCCCGGCAGCGTCGTGCGCGCGGGCGCCGCCGGCGTGGACCTGGCCACCGGCCAGGGCGTCCTGCGCCTGACCGAATTGCAGAAGGCCGGCGGCAAGCGCCAGCCGGCCGATGTCTTCGTGCGGGGCTGGAGCCCCGATCTTTCCTGATGGCGCCCGCGACCACCGGGCCCGCGTCGGCCCCCTTGTCCGACATCCTGCTGGCCGCCGCGCGCGCCGTGCAGGGCGTGCTGGCGGGCGCTTCCCTTACCGATGCGCTGTCGCGCGTTGCCGCGCCGCTGCGCCCGGCTGCCCAGGCGCTGTCCTTCCACGCCATGCGCCAGCTGGGGCGGGCCCGCGCGGTCAAGCAGGCGCTGATCCCCCGCAAGCCGGCCGATCCGCTGCTCGATGCCTTGCTGCTGACGGCGTTTTCGCTGCTGGTGGCGGACGAGGGCGAGGCCGCCGCCGCCGGCGTCAGCTACGCACCCCATACGGTGGTGGATCAGGCGGTGCGCGCCGCCGCCAGCCAGCGTTCGCTCGCGCCCTTCAAGGGCCTGGTCAACGGCAGCCTGCGGCGTTTCCTGCGCGAACGCGAAAGCGTGCTGGACGCCGCCGACCGCCGCCCCGAGGCCGTCTGGAACCATCCTGAGTGGTGGGTGCGGCGGTTGCGCATCGACTATCCCGACCATTGGCAATCGCTGCTGCGCGCCGCCAACCGGCCACCGGCCATGGTCTTGCGCGTCAACCGCCGCCGCACCCGCCGCGAGGCGCTGCTCGAGGCCTTCCGCGCCGCCGGCGTCGATGCCCTGCCGGTGGGCGAGACGGGCGTCGCGCTGTCCCAGCCTCGGCCCGTGCAGCAACTGCCGGGCTTCGCCGAAGGATGGTGGTCGGTCCAGGATGCCGCCGCGCAACTGGCCGCGCCGCTGCTCCAGGTGAAGGACGGCATGCGCGTGCTGGATGCCTGCGCGGCGCCGGGCGGCAAGACGGCGCATCTGCTGGAGCTGGCGGATCTCGACCTGCTGGCGCTGGACGTCGACGCCGGCAGGCTGGAGCGGGTGGACGCCAACCTGGCGCGACTGGGCCTGTCGGCGCGCACGCAGGCCGCCGACGTGGCCGACCTGGATGCCTGGTGGGACGGGCGGCCCTTCGACGCGGTGCTGGCCGACGTGCCCTGTACCGCATCGGGCATCGTCCGGCGCCATCCGGACATCCGCTGGCTGCGGCGCGAGGGCGATGTCGCCAATACCGCCGCGCTCCAGGCCCGGATTGCCGACGCCCTGTGGCAGGTGGTGGCGCCCGGTGGTAAATTCCTTTATGCAACCTGCTCGATTTTTCCCGCGGAGGGGGCCAGGCAAGCCGAGGCTTTCCAGCGCAGGCACCCCGATGCGGCACGGCTGCCTGCGCCTGGGCAATTGCTCACGCAGGCGGAGCCTGATCGGCCGGCCGAGCAGCACGATGGGTTTTTCTACGCGTTGTTTGCCAAGGTTTGATCATTCTCCGACTCCGCCGCGTCCTGATCCTGCCGGTCGTCGCCCTGATGTTGCTGTGGGGCGGCCAAGCCCCGGCATCCGAGCCCGCCGTCCAGTCCGTGACGGTGACCGAACGCGGCCGTGACCTGCTCCTCAGTGCCGACGTCCTGCTGGATCTGAACAACCAGCTCGAGGATGCCGTCGCGCGCGGCTTGCCGCTGTATTTCTCGGTCGAGGTCGAGATCCGCCGGCCCCGCTGGTACTGGTTCGACGAGGTCGTGCTGTCCTCGAACCAGACATGGCGCATCGTCTACAACCCGCTGACGCGCCAGTGGCGCGTGCATTCCGGCAACCTTGCGCTGCCCGTGGGGTCGCTGGTCGAGGCCTTGTCGGTCGTGCGCCACGTGCGCAACTGGCGCATCGGCGACCGCGACGCGCTGAGTTCCGACACGCGCTACGAAGGCCGGCTGCGCGTACGGTTCGACATCTCGCAGCTTTCCAAGCCGTTCCAGGTCAACGCCCTGAACAGCAGCGACTGGTCGCTGGCGACGCCCTGGACGGAATTCAGCGTGCGCCTGGGCAAGGAGGTCGTGCCGCAGCCCAGTTCCAATGCCGCGCCGCCCGCCGCCGCCCAGCCCGGCCTGCCGCCGCCTCCGGTGCCGCCTCCCTATGCCGTGCAGCCCCCCGCCGGCTCCGGCGCCGTGCCCATGCAGTCCGTTCCCGCCCAGTCGGCGCCCCCGTCGCCCTCCGCGCCCATCGTCCCCGCCAACGGCGCCTCCTCCGGCGGCAATGGCCTGGTCCTGCCAGGCGGATCGCCCCACCCGAGCCCCCGGGGACTGGGCCTGACTCCTCCCACGGAGTCCCAATGATGCGAACCCGCCGCGTACGTATCCTGAACCGCTTCCTGCGCGTCCTCCTGGGCATGGGAGGCGTGAGCGCCCTCTTGCTGCTGTTCCTGCTGGCCTGGTCCACCGGCAACTCCTCCCGCCTGGAACAGCAGTACGGCCTGCTGCTGGGGCTCAACGCCATCATCGCCCTGGCGCTGTTCGCCTGGGTGGTCGCGCTGACCGTCAGGCTGATGGGGCAGTTGCGGCGCGGACAGTTCGGCGCCCGGCTCACCTCCCGCTTCGCGCTGGCATTCGCGCTGGTGGGGGTGGTGCCCGGCGTGCTGATCTACATGCTGTCGGTGCAGTTCCTGTCGCGTTCCATCGAGTCCTGGTTCAACGTGCGGGTGGATACCGCGCTCGAGTCCGGCTTGAACCTCGGCCGGGCGGCGCTCGATTCGCAGCTCCAGGAGATGAACGCCAAGGCGCGCACCATGTCGATCGAACTGGGCGAGAACCAGGAGTCGAACGTGGGGCTGTCGCTGACCCGCCTGCGCGAGCAGGTGGGGGTGCAGGACGCGATGGTGTTCACCTCCAGCGGCCGGGTCATCGCCTGGTCGACCAACTCCTACGGCACGCTGGTGCCGGAGACGCCCACGCCGCAGGTGCTGCGGCAACTGAAGATCGCGCGTTCCTATGCGGCCGCCGAGGCCAACAGCACCGCCAGCCCGACCACCGTGGACGGCGTGCAGGGACCGCTGGGCACGACCCGCGATACGTCCAACGGCGGCGCCCTGCGCCTGCGAGTGATCGTTCCCATCGCGCCCGTGGGCGGCTTCGAGCTGCCCGGCGTGCTGCCGGCCGAGTCGCGCTACCTGCAGCTGTTGCAGGGCGTGCCGGAACAGATCGCCAGCAACGCCGAGGAGGTCCAGAGCGGCTACCGCGACTACCAGGAGCTGTCGCTGTCGCGGGTGGGCCTGCGCAAGCTGTACGGCATCACGCTGACCCTGGCGCTGCTGCTGGCGGTGTTCGCGGCGATCGCGGCGGCCTTCTCGCTGTCGTCCCGGATGGTGCGGCCGCTGCTGCGCCTGGCCGAGGGCACGCAGGCGGTGGGAGTGGGCGACTACCGGCCCATTCCGGAGCCGCCCCAGAGCGACGAGCTGGGCCAGTTGACCCGGTCGTTCAACGCCATGACCCGCCAGCTGGACGAGGCGCGCCGCATGGTCGAGAGCAACCGGCGCCAGCTCGAACGCAGCAACGTCTACCTGGAAAGCATCCTGTCGAACCTGTCGTCGGGGGTGCTGGTGTTCGACGAGGCCTTCCGCGTCGCCACCGTGAACCGCGGCGCCCAGCAGATCCTGCGGGTGGACCTGCGCGCGGTCACCGGGCGGCCGCTGGAAACCGTGGACGGGCTGACCGCCTTCGCGCAGACCATACGCACGGCCTTCGCCGAGCACGCGGCGGCGGGCACCGGGCGCCAGTACTGGCAACAGCAGTTCGAGATCGTCCGGCCGCAGCTGGCTGCCGGCACGCAAGCCGTGCGCGAAGGTAACAATTCCGATCCCAACGGCGACGACAATACGATTACCCTGCTCGCGCGAGGATCACACCTGCCGGTGGCGGGAGCGAGTGGGGGCTACGTGGTCGTGTTCGACGACATTACCGAGGTCATCTCTGCCAACCGCGCCGTCGCCTGGGGCGAGGTCGCGCGACGGCTGGCGCACGAGATCAAGAATCCCCTGACGCCCATCCAGCTCTCGGCCGAGCGGATCGCCATCAAGCTGGCCGACAAGCTCGCGCAGCCCGACGCCGACATGCTCAAGCGGTCGACCACCACCATCATCAACCAGGTCAGTTCCATGCAGCGCATGGTGGACGATTTCCGCGAATACGCCAGGACGCCGCCGGCCCAGCACCAGCTGCTGGACTTGAACGAGCTGGTGGCCGAGGTACTGACCTTGTACGGATGGGACACGGCGGGCGGCGTGCTGAAGGCCGGCACCGGCAACATCGCGCTGTCGGTCGACCTGGAGTCGGTGCTGCCGCGCGTGCGCGGCGACGCCACCCAGTTGCGCCAGGTCATCCACAACCTGATCGCCAACGCCCGCGACTCGATCGAAGAGAAGGCCAAGGAAGCGGCCCGCCAGGCGGGAGACGGCGCGCCGGCCGGGCCTACGCCCAGCGACCGCATCTCGGTCAGCACCCGCCTGATCCAGACGCGGCTGCCCGACGGCCGCGAGCACGCGTCCATCAAATTCATGGTGACCGATACGGGCACCGGCTTCGCCGCCCGCATCCTGCAGCGCGCCTTCGAACCCTACATCACGACCAAGGTGCGGGGAACGGGGCTGGGGCTGGCCATCGTCAAGAAGATCGTCGAGGAGCACGGGGGCAGAATTGATCTTGCCAACCGGCCCGAAGGTGGGGCAATGGTCTCTATACTATTCACTCGGCTCGCCGGGGGTACGGACGTTGCACACGATGCCGCGCGTTTTTCCGAGACTGCGGGGGCGCAGTCCGCGTAACAGAGGTTGCTAAAGATATGGCCAGAATTTTGGTGGTTGACGACGAGGTCGGCATCCGCGAACTCCTGTCGGAAATTCTTTACGACGAAGGGCATACGGTCGATCTGGCCGAAAATGCCTCGGCCGCGCGCGCGCTGCGCGCCGCCAATCGTCCCGACGTGGTCTTGCTCGATATCTGGATGCCCGACACCGATGGCGTGACGCTGCTCAAGGAGTGGGCCGCCCAGGACCTGCTCGACATGCCCGTCATCATGATGAGCGGCCACGCGACCATCGATACGGCGGTCGAGGCGACCCGCATCGGCGCGATCGACTTCCTCGAGAAGCCGATCACCATGACGCGCCTGCTCAAGACCATCGCCGGCGCGCTGGAGCGGGGCCGGACGGGTGCCAAGCCGGCCGCGCCGCCAACCCCCGCGCGGCCCGCCATGCCGGGCTACGCGCCCGTGCCGCCCGCGGCCGGCGACGGCATGCGTGCGCCCGCCCCCGGGCTCGCGCCGGCCGTCGACCGCCCGGCGGGCACCGTGGCCATGCACGACAACCAGCCGCGTTCGCCGCTGCTCAGCCTCTCGCTCGACCTGCCGCTGCGCGAGGCGCGCGACGCCTTCGAGCGGGTCTATTTCGAGCACCACCTGGCGCGCGAGGGCGGCAGCATGACCCGCGTGGCCGACAAGACGGGGCTGGAGCGCACCCACCTGTACCGCAAGCTCAAGCAACTGGGAATCGAACTCTCGCGTAAACGCGGCGTATGAAGATCCTGATACTCGGCGCTGGCCAGGTGGGGACCAGCGTGGCCGAGAACCTGGTGTCCGAGCACAACGACATCACCGTCATCGATACCGACGGCGCCCGTCTGTCCGTGCTCCAGGATCGCCTGGACCTGCGGGGGTTGATGGGCAACGGCACCCACGTGTCCACCCTGCAGGAGGCCGGGGCGGCCGACGCCGATCTCTTCATTTCCTGCGTGACCGCCGACGAAAGCAACCTGGTCGCCTGCAAGATCGCCAAGAAAGTGTTCAACGTGCCGCGCTGCATCGCGCGCGTGCGTTCGTCCGAGTTCCTCGACCACGAGGAGCTGATGGCCGAGGACGGCTTCGACGTCGATCACCTGATCTGCCCCGAGCGCAGCGTGACCAGCTACATCGAGAAGCTGGTCGAGATCCCCGAGGCGCTCCAGGTGGTGGACTTCGCCGGCGGCCGCGTCTGCGCCGTGACCGTGCGCGCCGCCGCCGGCAGCCCGCTGGCGGACCAGCCCATCCAGACCCTGCGCGAGCGTCTGCCGGGCGCCGATGTCCGCATCATCGCGATCTTCCGCAACAACCGGCTGGTGCCGCCCGAGGGCGACACGCGCATCGAGCCGGGCGACGAGGTCCTTTTCCTGGCCAACACCCGCCACGTGCGCCAGATCATCCGCGAGCTGCGCGAGAGCGACAAGCGCGTCAAGCGGGTCATGATCGCCGGCGGCGGCAACATCGGCCTGCGGCTGGCCCGCAGCATCAGCGACCAGTGCGACGTCAAGGTCATCGAGCGCAATCGCCGGCGCTGCGAATTCCTGGCCACCCAGCTCCCCAGCCGTTCCCTGATCCTGAACGGCGACGCCACCGACGAGAACCTGCTGGAGGACGAGAACGTCGCCGAGATGGACCTGTTCCTGGCGCTGACCAGCGACGACGAGGACAACATCATGTCGTCGCTGCTGGCCAAGCGCATGGGCGCCCGCCGGGTGATCGCGCTGATCGGGCGCAAGAGCTACGGCGAGCTGATGGAGGGCGGCCGCATCGACATCGCCATTTCACCGTCCGAGGCCACCATAGGCGAGCTGCTGCGCTACGTGCGGCGCGGCGACGTGGTGTCCGTCCATCGCCTGCGGCACGGCGTGACCGAGGCCCTGGAGGCCATCGCCCACGGCGATGCCAAGTCCTCGAAGGTCGTGGGCCGCCGGATCGAGGACATCGACCTGCCGCAGGGCGCCACCATCGGCGCCGTGGTGCGCCAGGATGAAGTGCTGATGGCGCACCACGACACCATCATCGAGTCGGACGACCACGTCATCGTCTTCGTGGCGCACCAGCGGCTGATCGCGCAGGTGGAAAAGCTGTTCCAGGTCTCGGCGACCTTCTTCTGATCCTTCCGGCCTCGCTGCATGCGCAAACTGCTACCGGTCCTGCACGTCCTCGGACTCGTCATCGCCCTGTTCTCGATGACGATGGCGATTCCGCTGGCGACGTCCTTCATCTTTTCAGATGGGGCGCGGGACGCGTTCATCCATGCCATGATCGTCGGCCTGATCGCCGGACTGCTGCTGTGCCTGGCCACGCGCAGCCAGCGGCGCGAGCTGACGCCGCGCGACGGTTTCCTGCTGGTGTCCCTGGTCTGGAGCGTGCTGGCGCTGATCGCCACCCTGCCGCTCCTGTTCTACTACCACCAGATCGGCGCGCCGCTGTCGATGACCGACGCCTATTTCGAGGCCATGTCCGGCCTCACGACCACCGGCGCCACGGTGCTTTCCGGGCTGGACAACCTGCCGCCGTCGATCAATGTCTGGCGCTGCACCCTGGTCTGGATAGGCGGCATGGGTATCCTGGTGCTGGCGGTGGCCATCCTGCCCATGCTGGGCGCCGGCGGCAGCCAGTTGTTCCGGGCCGAGACGCCGGGCCCGATGAAGGACGAGAAGCTCACCCCGCGCATCACCGGCACGGCCAAGGGCCTGTATGCCATCTACATGCTGATCTCGGTCCTGTGCCTGCTGGCCTACCGGATGGCGGGCATGAACTGGTACGAGGCCTATTGCCACATGGCCTCGACCATCGGCCTGGGCGGTTTCTCGACCCGCGACGCGAGCTTCGCGGCCTTCGAATCGCCGGCCATCGAGATGGTCGCCGTGGTGTTCATGACCATCGCCGGCATCAGCTTCACCCTGCACTTCCAGGCGTTCCGGCGCCGCAGCCTGGGGCCCTACTGGCGCAGCACCGAGGCCAAGGCCTACCTGGCGGTGCTGGCCATCTCGGTGGCGGCCATCACCGCGCTCCTGCTGCAGCGGGGGAACTACGATTCGGTCTGGACCGCCCTGCGCTTCGCGCTGTTCAACACCGTGTCGGTGGCGACCACCACCGGCTTCGTCAGCACCGATTATTCGACCTGGCCCATCTTCGCCCCGGTCTGGATGCTGGTGCTTTCCTGCTTCGCCACCTGCGCCGGCTCCACCGGCGGCGGCATCAAGATGATCCGCGTGGTGATCCTGGTCAAGCAGGCGCGCCGGGAACTCATCCACATCCTGCACCCGCGCGCCATCAATCCGGTGCATATCGGCGGCCTGCCGGTGCCCAACCGGGTCGTGTTCTCGGTCATGGCCTTCATGCTGCTGTACTGGGCCTCGCTGATGGCGCTGACCATGGCCATGCTCTACACGGGCCTGGATCCCGTCACGGCCTTTACCGCCGTCCTGGCCAGCCTCAGCAATACCGGTCCCGGCCTCGCGGACGTCGGCCCGGCGGCCACGTTCGCCGTGCTGAGCGACGCCCAGACCTGGATATGCACCTTCGCCATGCTGATCGGCCGCTTGGAATTGTTTGCTGTACTCGTCCTGTTCACCCGGGCATTCTGGCGGAAATGAAGCCTGTCCCCGTCGTAATATTAGTTGGCACTCACTTACGTGAAGGGCGCAGCCTGGCATTGGAAAATGCCCAAAAACAGGTGGGCGAAGGGTTGCAGGCGGTGATCGTCGAGGGCGGGCCGGGAACTTTGTCCGCCCCTGAGGGGGTCGAATTGGTACAGCTGGCGCCCGGGTGCGTTTGTTGCGTGGGGCAGTTACCGCTGCGGGTGACCGTGGCGAGGCTGCTCCGGCAAGCCCGGCCGGCCCGGCTGTGGATCGAGGTCAGCGCGGCCCGGCATGTCGCCGAGTTGCGCAGGCAGTTGGATGGCCCAGGTTTTGCAGGAGCGGTGAAGCTGTACGGGGGTTAGGCCGGTATCGAGCATGGTGTGGCCGATAGGCGGTATCAATCCGGTTGGCCCTCTTGATTTCCAAACGTAGGCACCAACTTAATGAACAGGTGGTCGGTCAGACCCCTGTCTCCAGGAGCCAGACCATGGAAATGATCTACAACAGTCCCAACTATGTCGTGGTGGAGTTCGCCCAGCTCGATGGCGCCTCCGCGGGGGGATTCGAAATCGTCGACAAGCAGGCGCGCCGCGAGATCTACATCGCGGGCGAATCGGCCGAGCAATTCCGCTCCCAGGTGCGGGAACTGATCGCCACCGAGCCCTCGATGGAAGACGTGGACGAGTTCCTGAGCCAGTTCGACGACTACATGCACCATCCCGTCACCCTGCACTGAAGCCCCGGGGACCGGCGCCTCGCGCCGGTCTTCGTGTAAGTACGTACTCTTCCCCGATGGGGCTATAATGGCCCCTGTCATCGCGTCGGCAGGCGCGGCATACTCACGAACACCTTCAATCCGCCTGCCCGCGCCTCCACGCCCGTCCTTCAGGCCGGCCGGGCGTTTCCGGCGGGTTCCTCCCGCACTCCCGCGTTTTTGCTGATTTGTCAGTGGATGCTTACTCCTGGGCGCCGATATTTCGGGTGCCAGCCTAGGGGAAACACTTAAGATCGGTCAATTTTCCGGAATCTGTCATCAACCAGCGGCTAAACTCGCCCAACGATTCCTTCACGTGATGCTGCCCCGACGCCTCTGCGCGTCCGGCGTCGCCCCCCGGGTAGATGACTCACCCCGGCCACCTTTCCAAAGGAGACCCCGATGCAGTCCATCGCATTCACGGCATCCGCGCCCAACACGCTGGGCATCGAGCTCGAACTCCAGATCGTCGATCCGCAAACCTTCGACTTGCGGGGCGCCGCCGAAGAGCTGCTTGCCCAGATCGCCAACCATCCCTACGCGGACCGGGTCAAACCCGAGATCACCCGGTCCATGATCGAACTGAATTCATCGGTGCACACCGATCCCGCCCGCCTGCTGGAAGAGATGCGCGAGATGCGCGACCTGCTGGTCGAGGCCGCCGACGCCGTTGGCGTGCGCGTGGCCGGCGGCGGCACGCACGCGTTCATGCGCTGGCATGACCGGACCATCTTCGATTCGCCCCGCTTCCAGTACCTGTCCGAGATGTACGGCTACCTGGCCCGCCAGTTCACGGTGTTCGGCCAGCACATCCACCTTGGCGTGCCCAGCGGCGATGCCGCGATCGCCATGACCCAGAAGCTGTCGCCCTACGTGCCGCACTTCATCGCGATGTCGGCCTCGTCGCCCTACTTCGAGGGGGTCGACACCCAGTTCGCGTGCAGCCGCCTGAACGCGCTGAACGCCTTCCCCATGTGCGGGCACCTGCCTCCCGAGGTGGAGGACTGGCACGGCTTCGAAGCCTACTTCGCCCAGCTGCAGGGCTCGGGCCTGATCGAGAGCATCAAGGACCTGTACTGGGACGTGCGGCCCAAGCCCGAGTTCGGCACCGTCGAGATCCGCGTCTGCGATACCCCGCTTACCGTCGAGAAGGCGTGCCAGCTGGCCGCTTTCGCGCAGGCGCTGGGCATCGTCCTGGCCGACGAGCCCACGCCCGGCGCCGAGGCGTGGATGGCCTACCGGACCAACCGCTTCCAGGCCACCCGCTTCGGCCTGCACGGCAACTACGTCGATCCCGTACAGGGCCGCATCCGCCTGAGCGAACACCTGCGCATGACCTTCGAGCGGCTGATGCCGGTGGCGCGCGGCCTGGGCACCGCGGACCTGCTGGAGGCCCTGCGCGAAGAAATCTTCACGCACGGCGGCGACAGCAAGTGGCTGCGGGCCCAGTACAACCGCGGCGAGGAAATCGCCGAGGTGGTCGAGGCGGCGGTGGGCGCCTGGCGCGGGGAAGCGCCGACCGAGGTCGAGCCGCGCCTGCCCGAACTGCCCGCGCGCCGTCGGGTGCGGGCCAGTTCCGAGCCCATCCTGAACCTGGACGGCATGAAGCCGTTCGCGTTCAAGCGGCTGGGCGGGCGGCTGCACTGAATCGCGGACCCCGGCGCGGCGGGCGCCGCCGGGAGAGTCCTTGGTAAAATGGCGGATTCGACTTAGCCGGCAGCCCGCCGCGGTCAGCGCATCGCCAGGGTTGCCCATCGAGGCCGCCCGCCCATGTCTTACCCCGCCCTTCCGTATCCTCCCTCGTCCTACACGCGTGGCGCCGACTTTGCGCGCCTCCTGACCGAGCGCATCCTGATCCTGGATGGCGCGATGGGCACCATGATCCAGCGCTACAAGCTGGACGAGGCGGCGTTCCGGGGCGAGCGCTTCGCCGCGCACGGCAAGGACGTGCGCGGCAACAACGAACTCCTCAGCCTGACCCGGCCCGACGTCATCCTGGAAATCCACCGGGGCTACCTGGCCGCGGGCGCGGACATCCTCGAGACCAACACCTTCGGCGCGACCTCCATTGCCCAGGGCGACTACGAGCTGCCCGAACTGGCCTACGAGTTGAACCTGGCCTCGGCCAGGCTGGCGCGCCAGGCCTGCGACGAATTCGGCACGCCGGAGCGGCCGCGCTTCGTGGCCGGCGCGCTGGGGCCCCAGCCCAAGACGGCGTCGATCTCGCCCGACGTGAACGATCCGGCGGCGCGCAACGTGACCTTCGACGAACTGCGCGCGGCCTATGCCGAGCAGTTGAACGGGCTGCTGGACGGTGGCATCGACCTCGTGCTGATCGAGACCATCTTCGACACGCTGAACGCCAAGGCGGCCATCTTCGCCGTCGAGGAAGTGTTCGAGGCGCGCGGCGAGCGCCTGCCCGTCATGGTCTCGGGCACGGTCACCGACGCCTCCGGGCGCATCCTGTCGGGGCAGACGGTCGAGGCCTTCTGGAACTCGGTGCGGCACGCGCGCCCGATCACCATCGGCCTGAACTGCGCGCTGGGCGCAGCGCTGATGCGCCCCTACATCGCCGAGCTGTCCAAGATCAGCGATACCTTCGTCTGTGTCTATCCGAACGCCGGCCTGCCCAATCCGCTGAGCGACACCGGCTTCGACGAAACCCCGGAAGACACCTCGCGCCTGCTGGAAGAGTTCGCGCGCGCCGGCTTCGTCAACGTCGTGGGCGGCTGCTGCGGCACCACGCCCGATCACATCCGCGCCATCGCCGACAAGGTGGCCGGCCTGCCGCTGCGCCAGCCCCCGGTGATCGAGCCGAAGATGCGGCTGTCGGGTCTCGAGGCGCTGAACATCGACGAAGAGACCCTGTTCGTCAACGTGGGCGAGCGCACCAACGTGACCGGCAGCAAGATGTTCGCGCGCCTGATCCGCGAGGAAAAATTCGACGAGGCGCTGGCCGTGGCCCGCCAGCAGGTCGAGAACGGCGCGCAGATCATCGACATCAACATGGACGAGGCCATGCTGGATTCGCAGGCCAGCATGGCGCGCTTCCTGAACCTGATCGCCTCCGAGCCCGATATCTCGCGCGTGCCGGTCATGATCGACAGCTCCAAATGGAGCGTGATCGAGGCCGGCCTGAAATGCGTGCAGGGCAAGTGCGTCGTCAACTCGATCTCGATGAAGGAAGGCATCGAACCCTTCCTGCACCAGGCCCGGCTGTGCCGCCGCTACGGCGCGGCGGTGGTGGTCATGGCCTTCGACGAGAAGGGCCAGGCCGACACCCTGCAGCGCCGCATCGACATCTGCGGCCGCGCCTACCAGTTGCTGGTGGACGAGGTGGGCTTTCCGCCCGAGGACATCATCTTCGATCCGAACGTGTTCGCCATCGCCACCGGCATCGACGAGCACAACCACTACGCCGTCGACTTCATCGAGGGCACGCGCTGGATCCGGCAGAACCTGCCGCACGCCAAGGTGTCGGGCGGCATTTCCAACGTCAGCTTCTCGTTCCGCGGCAACGAGCCCATGCGCGAAGCCATCCACACGGTCTTCCTGTACCACGCCATCCGCGAAGGCCTGACCATGGGCATCGTCAACGCCGGCCAGCTGGGCGTGTACGCCGACCTGGATCCGGTGCTGCGCGACCTGGTCGAGGACGTGGTGCTGGACCGCGCCGAGCCGTTCGGCCGCAAGGACCCGGACGACGAACGCTCCTCCACCGAGCGGCTGGTGCAGTTCGCCGACACGATCAAGGGCTCGGGCGCGAAGAAGGAAGAAGACCTGGCCTGGCGCAGCCTGCCCTACGGCGAGCGGCTGACGCACTCGCTGGTGCATGGCATCAACGCCTACATCGTCGAGGACACCGAGGAAGCCCGCCAGGCCGTGGACGCGCGCGGCGGCCGCACCATCGAGGTGATCGAGGGGCCGCTGATGGACGGCATGAACGTCGTGGGCGACTTGTTCGGCTCGGGCAAGATGTTCCTGCCGCAGGTGGTGAAATCCGCCCGTGTGATGAAGCAGGCCGTGGCGCACCTCATCCCCTTCATCGAGGAAGAGAAGCGCCAGATCGAGGCCGCCGGCGGCGACGTCCGCTCCAAGGGCAAGATCGTCATCGCCACGGTCAAGGGCGACGTGCACGACATCGGCAAGAACATCGTCAGCGTCGTGCTCCAGTGCAACAACTTCGAAGTCGTCAACATGGGCGTCATGGTGCCGGCCACCGAGATCCTGGCCAAGGCCAAGGAAGAGAACGCCGACATCGTCGGGCTTTCGGGCCTGATCACGCCCAGCCTGGAGGAAATGGCCTACGTCGCCTCCGAGATGCAGCGCGACGACTACTTCCGCGAACGCAACCTGCCGCTGCTGATCGGCGGCGCCACCACCAGCCGCGTGCACACGGCCGTGAAGATCGCGCCGCACTACGAAGGCCCCGTCATCTACGTGACCGACGCCAGCCGTTCGGTGGGCGTGGCGCAGAGCCTCGTGTCGGACCAGGCCGCGCAATATATCGCCGGCATCAAGAGCGAGTACGAGCGCGTGCGCGAACAGTACGCCAACCGCAAGGCCACGCCGCTGATCCCGCTGGCCGAGGCGCGCGCCAACAAGCCGCCCATCGCGTGGGACGGCTACCAGCCGCCGCGGCCCAAGTTCATCGGCCGCCGCACGTTCAAGAACTTCGACCTGGCGGAAATCGCGCGCTACATCGACTGGCAGCCCTTCTTCCAGACCTGGGACCTGCACGGCGCCTTCCCCGCCATCCTGGACGACGCGGTGGTGGGCGACTCGGCGCGCAAGGTCCACGCCGACGGCCTGGACCTGCTCAAGCGCGTGATCGAGGGCCGCTGGCTGACCGCCAACGGCGTCGTCGCCTTCTATCCGGCCAACAGCGTCAACGACGACGACATCGAAATCTACGCCGACGAGTCGCGGCAGAAGGTCCTGTTCACCTGGCGCAACCTGCGCCAGCAGACCGCCAAGCGCGAAGGCGTGGACAACAAGTGCCTGGCCGACTTCATCGCGCCCAAGGACAGCGGCATCGCCGACTACATCGGCATGTTCGCCGTCACCTCCGGCCTGGGCATCGAGAAGTGGGAAGCCGAGTTCCAGAAGCAGCTCGACGACTACTCCAGCATCATGCTCAAGGCCATCGCCGACCGGCTGGCCGAGGCCTTCGCCGAAGCCATGCACGAGCGCGTGCGCAAGGACCTGTGGGGCTACGCCGCCGACGAGACGCTGGACAACGAGGCGCTGATCAAGGAAGCCTATCGCGGCATCCGCCCCGCGCCCGGCTACCCGGCCTGCCCGGAGCACACCGTCAAGCGCGACATGTTCGAGACCATGGCCTGCCAGGACATCGGCATGGAACTGACCGACAGCCTGGCCATGTACCCCGCCGCCGCCGTGTCCGGCTTCTACTTCAGCCATCCCGAGTCGCAGTACTTCAATGTCGGGAAGATCGGCGAAGACCAGCTGGCGGACTATGCGGCGCGCAGCGGACGCAGCGAGGACGAGCTGCGGCGGGCGTTGATGAGCAGTTTGTAAGGGCCGCCGGGATCTTCGGGGCTATGCGTGCATCGCGGCCAGCAAGGCCGGGCGTATGGCTCCAACGATCTCGTCCAGCGGCATCTGGGGCAATTCATTCTTGCGCAGGAATGCCTCCCATTGCTGCCTTTTTCGCCTGTCCTGTGCGAACTCGTCAGCCAATCCCAAGGGTGTGCCGCCGGGAATGGGCGTACCTCGCCGCCCAAATGTCGCGTGCACAGCCTGGGTCAGGATTGCCCCATCGATTTCCGCATGCTGAACCAACACCCATAGATCGAAATAATCTTTCATGCGTGTGTTGCCCATGCCGAGCGAGACGATGGCTTCCAACTTTTCCGCGATGACGGTGTATTGCGGATAGACGTGGAGCTGCGGCGCGGGCATTTCGTCCAGGATGACAGGGTATTGAGCCTCTTCGGGGCCGGGGACCACCGCATCGCCGAAACCGATATCGATCTGCACCGGGCATCGTGCTCCATCCAGCAAGCCCAGCAGGTTCACTCGGATGCCGGCGTAGTTGGCTTCTTTGCGAATTTTCGCTGCCCTGACCGTACCAGGTTGGAAGAGCACCCCGTCATCGCACGCAATGGCACAGATCTCCTGAAATACCTTGATCAGATGCGGCACTTCCGCCTGCGTGAAGCCAAGCAGGTCGGCGTCGTGTGTTGGACGATGCGGCATGTCGAACCACAGGTCGAACAGCAAGGATCCCTTCAACAGGAAGTGGCCTCGATACGTCGAGCGGCTCAGGCGGTACAGGATGCGTTCCAATGCGTAGCGCCCGAGCAGCAAATTGAAGTCCTGCCGGTTGACCCGAGCCTTGTTGAGCAGCCTTGCTCGTACGGAGGCTGCGGTATTGCGGGCATTCGTCATTCCAGGCTTTCCAGATACGGGCGCATGACGTTGGCTACCCGGCAAAGGCTTGCGTAGTGCCACAGCTCTTCACTGGTCATACGTTTTGCTCTCCACGATTCACGCAGCGCTTCCAGGGCCACGTCCAGGCCAATCTTGTTGCGGTACTTGAAGCAGTCTGCCACGGTCTTGGCAACCCCAGTGACACGGATGAGGACACCATCGACCATATGCTCTTCCACCCCTTCGCTCAGGGCCGTGGCGGAAAACCGCACGATGCGCAGCGGCGGATAGCCAAGCCTGGGCACCGCGGCCTTGCCACCGATGGCTATCCATACCTCATGCGGGGCCTGAGTCGTCAGACCGTGGAACCGCAGTGCCGACAGCAGGCAGATGACTCCCTTGGGAACTCGCCGGGCGACTTCCGCCAGTGTCGTGTGTTCGGAGATCTGGCGAGATGGCAGGCCATACAGCCCTCGCCCCAGGCGTTGCAGCTGTCCCTGGCGCACGGCGCGAGTCAGGGCCACGCGGGCAATGCCCAGCGGCGCCAGATCTCGCGCGCGAATCAGCCCCGCCTCGCGGGCTATCGCCAGTAGCTTGTCGGCAGCGGTATCCATCGGTTCATTTTGTTCCGATAGATGGGATAAGGTCAATAATTTCCGATTTTTCGGAACAGTGTTGGTTGCCTACGCCCCCGCCGGCGGCCGCAGCGTGCACCCCGGGCTGAACGTCAGCGGATAGGCCCCCAGCCCCGTCTGCGCGATGGCCGTCTCGCCGGGCGCCTGGATGCGGGCCAGCAGGTAGCGCATCGCGTCCTGGCCCATCCGTTCCGCCGACACGACGATGGCGCTGAGCGCCGGTGGTGCGATCCCGCCGTATCCCAGCAGCGAGAGCTGCTGCGGGATGCGGATCTCCCGCAGCAGGCTTGCCTCGAAAACGAGCTGGGCGTGGATGGAGTGCGGGACGAACAGCGCGGTGGGGCGACGGCTGGCGGGCGGGGCCATGAGCCGGTCGAAGGCCGCCAGGACTTCCTCGCGCGACCGCACGTCGGCCACCACCGTCGTCTCCACGCGCGGCGCGGCGGCATCGACGATTTCCCGGAAGCCCTCCAGGCGCGCCTGCATGTTGGCCAGGCGCATGTCCCCCAGGACCGCGGCCACGCGCACATGTCCCGCCTGCAGCAGCAGCCGCGCGCCCAGGCGTCCGGTTTCCCGGTCGTCCGGCGCGAAGCAGGGGGTGTCGCGGCCGCCGTCTATCGGCCGGTTGATCACGACATGCGGCAGGTGCGCACGCCGCAGGGGCGCGAAGCGGTCGTCGTCGGCACGGCCGGCGGCGATCAGCACGCCGTCGCACTGGCCTTCCGTCAGCGGGGTGACGACATCGGCGCCGGTCTCGTCGATGTCGCTCAGGTGCATGAGGATGACGTTGTAGCCCGCCTGCTGTGCCACGTGTTCCGCGCCGCGGAAGATCAGGGAGTGGAAAGGGTTGGTGATGTCGGGCGTCAGCATCGCGACGATCCGGCTGCGTCCCGTCTTGAGCGACCGGCCCAGGCGGTCCGGGCGGTAACCCGCGCGCTCGGCCAGGGCCAGGATCCGGGCCCGTTTCGCTTCCGACACCCGTACGCCCGGCACCCGACGCAGCACGCGCGATACCAGGGAAACGTCGACCTGCAGCTCGGCGGCCAGGGACTTGAGGGTGGGCTTGGGCATCGACTCTTACGCTTCCTGGAAAACTGTTTTGTCAGATTATCGCCCCATGGCGGGGTCGGTTGCTTCATAATGGTCAAACGTTTGATCACGGCACATCATGAACGATACCCGTCCTTTGCGAGGCTTGTCGGTCGTCGAATTCGGCAATTTCATCGCCGGTCCCTATGCCTGCATGCTGCTGGCCGACATGGGGGCCGACGTCATCAAGGTCGAGTCCATCGACGGCGGCGACATGGCGCGGCACACGCCGCCTTTCGTCGATGGCCACAGCGCCAGCTTCATGGCATTGAACCGCAACAAGCGCAGCATCGCACTCGATCTCAAGACGGACGCGGGGCGCGAGGTCGCGATCCGGCTGATCCAGCGCGCCGACGCGCTGGTCGAGAATTTCCGGCCGGGCGTGATGGACAAGCTGGGCCTGGGCAAGGAGGCCATGACCGCGCTCAACCCCCGGCTGGTGTACGTGGCGGTCTCGGGATTCGGCCAGACGTCGTCGGAGCGCGGCCATGCCGCGGTGAACCTGATCATCGAGGCGGCGTCAGGGACGCTGTCGGTCAGCGGCGAGCCGGGCCGGATGCCCGTGCGCCCCGGTATCCAGACGGGCGACATGATAGGCGCGCTGTTCGCCGCCTATGCGGCCCTGAGCGGACTGCTGGGCGCGGCCCGGCATGGCGAGGGGCGCTTCGCCGACGTCTCGCTGATCGAGGCCTCGGTCGGCGCGGCCGCCTTCGAGACCGCCGAGTACCTGGCGACCCATCGCGTTCCCCTGCCGCTGGGCAACCGGCACCGCCTGACCGCGCCCTACCAGTTGTTCGAGACGCGGGACGGCCGCCACGTCGCGCTGGGCGCGCCGAACGATGCGCTGTTCGGGCGCCTGTGCCAGGTGCTGGGGGTGGAGCCGCTGGTGGCGGATCCGCGCTTTGCCCGCTATGCCGACAGGAAACGCCACGAGGAAGAACTGGTGCCGCTGATCCAGGCCGAGGTGGCCGGATGGGGCGCCGACGAATTGGTCCAGGCGCTGCGGCAGGCCGGTGTGCCGTGCAGTCTGGTGCGCAATTACGAGGAAGTGCTGCGTGGGGGACACGGCACCGAGCGGGGCCTGGTCGCCATCGCGCCCCACGCGGAGCTGGGCAGCTACGAGACGGTGCGCAACCCCATCCTGTTCGACCATGGGACGCCGGCCATCACGCGCGGCGCGCCGCTGCTGGGCGAGCACACCGGTGAACTGCTGGCCGAGCTGGGTTATGCGGAATCCGAGAGGCTCGCGCTGGTGGATGCTGGCGCGGCGGGAGGACGGGCGTGAACGACGACCGCCACGCGAAGACCTGGTTGTTCGTGCCCGCGCATCGGCCCGAGCTGGTGGCGAAGGCCCTGGCCTCGGCGGCCGACGGCGTCATGCTCGACCTCGAGGACGCCGTGCCGGACGAGTGCAAGGCGCAGGCCAGGGCCGCCCTGCCGGCGATCCCGCCCAGGGCGCACGGTCGGACGTGGGTACGCGTCAACGCGCGGGCCACCGCTTGGCATGCCGATGACGTGCGGGCGGCGATGCAGGCGCCGAGCGTCCAGGGTGTGCTGTGCCCCAAGGTCGAGGACGTGGCCGACCTCATCGCGCCCGGCGTCCTGGCCGCGCGGCCGGGCATGGCACAGGGCGCGCTGGTGGAGAGCGCCTTGGGCGTCATGCGCCTGTTCGGCATGCTTGAACGGGTGCCGGATGTGGGCATGGTCATGTTCGGGGGCGCCGAGGGCGCCGACCTCATGACCGATCTCGGCTGCGGCTGGAGCATAGACGGCCCGGAACTGCTGCATGCCCGGCAGCACACGGTGTTGTCGGCGCGGGGCTTCAAGCGCGTCGCGCTGGTGGACGGTGTCTATGCGCGCGTGGACGACACGGAAGGGCTTGCGCGCGACACCCGGTTGTCGCGCGGCCTGGGCTTTCGCGCCCGGGCCGTGGTCCATCCCTCGCAGATAGCCGTGGTCAACGATATCTATGCGCCGACGGTCGACGAAACCGCCTGGGCCACCGAGGTCGTCCAGGCCTTCGAGGCCGCGGTCGACCATGGCACGGCCGCTCTGCGCCTGCGCGGCCGGCTGGTCGATGCGGCGATGTACAAGGCGGCCCGCCTGACGTTGGGCAAGAGCGATCAATAACGATAGGGAAGGAGACACCATGCACAGGAAGACCGGTCGATCGGATGCCCTCTGCATCCTGCTGCCCGCCGCGGCCGCGTTGCTGATATCCCCGCTCGCGTCGGGGCAGGAAAACCATGCCCGGCCGATACGCATGATCGTGCCGTTCTCGGCGGGCGCGTCCCCCGACGTCATGACTCGCATCGTCGCCGATACGCTGAGCCGGCAGCTCGGCACGCCGGTCATTGTCGAGAACAAGGCTGGCGCGGGCGGCAACATCGGCGCGGAATACGCCGCCCGGCAGCCGGGCGACGGCCACACCATCTTCGTGGGCAGCACGGCGAACCTGGCGGTGAACAAGACCCTGTACGCGCAGCTGCCCTACGATCCGGAGCGCGATTTCCGCCCCGTCAGCATCGCCTGGGTGACCCGCAACGTGCTGATCGTGCCGGCCGGCGCGCCCTATCGTTCGGTGCAGGACGTGATCGCCCGGGCCCGCACCGAACCCGGCAAGCTCACCTATGGATCGCCGGGGCCGGGCACCGCGGGCCACCTGATCGGCGAGCTGTTCCAGACCGCCACGCACACCAAGGTGACCCACGTTCCCTACAAGGGACAGAACCAGGTCGTGACCGACCTCTTGGGCGGGCACATCGATTTTTCCTTCGAGACCATAGGCAGCGCGCTGCCCAACATCGAGTCCGGCAAGGTCCGGGCCCTGGCCATCACCGGGGCGGATCGCCATCCCAAGCTGCCCGACACGCCCACCTTCTCGGAGGCCGGCGTACCCAGCGTGGACCGGCTGCAAGGCTGGGCCATGTTCGCCGTGCCGGCCTCGACCCCGCCCGGTGTGGTCCAGCGCGTGCAGTCGGAGCTGGCGAAGGCGCTGGCCGACGAGGCGACACGCGCCAAGCTGACCGGGCTGGGCGTCGATCTGCGCATCACCACGCCCGAGCAGACGCGCCAGTTCCTGAAGGAAGAAGTCGAACACTGGGGCGCAGTGGTCCGCAGCGCCGGCATCCGCTTCGATTGACAAGAACCCACGAGGAGACATCCGATGAAATACTTGCCGCTTGCCGTGCTCGGCGCATCGCTGGCCGCGCCGACGCTTGCCGCCGCCCGCGACGCCGGGGCATTTCCGTCGCACCCGATCACCATCGTTGTGCCCTTCGCCGCTGGCGGCAGCACCGACACGCTCGCGCGGTCCGTCGCGCAGAAGCTGGGGGAGCGCCTGGGTACGACGGTCGTGGTCGAGAACAAGGCGGGCGCGGCGGGTGCCATCGGTGCCCAGGCGGTGGCCGCGGCGGCGCCGGACGGCCATACGCTGCTGGTGGCCACCACCAGCACGCACAGCATCCTGCCGGCGCTGCGCAAGCTGTCCTACGACAGCGACGCCAGTTTCGAGCCCGTCATCGGACTGGGCACCGCGCCCAACGTGCTGGTCGTCAGCCCGACGCTGCCGGTGTCCAACATCGCGGAGTTCATCCGCTACGCGAAACAGAACCCAGGCAAACTCAGCTTTTCCTCCAGCGGCGCGGGCACCATCACCCACCTGATCGGCGAGAACTTCAAGCTGCTGGCCGGCATCGATGCCGTGCACATCCCCTACAAGACCGGCGTGCAGGCCGTGCCCGACATCACCTCGGGCCGCGTCAGCTTCGCCTTCGACAGCGTGGTGTGGACCCTGCCCCAGGCGCGGCAGGAAAAGGTCAAGGCCCTGGCGATCACCAGCGCCGCGCGTTCGCCGCTGGCGCCCGAGCTGCCCACGCTGAGCGAAAGTGGCCTGAGCGGCTTCGAGGGCATCACCTGGTTCGGCATCATGGCGCCCAAGGGTGTGCCGGCGCCGGTGGTCGGCAAACTGAACACCGAAATCAACGCCATCCTGCAGGACCCCGCCATTAGGAAGCAGCTCGAAGCACAGGGCGCGGAGCCCATGGGCGGCGCGCCGGGCCGGCTTTCCGCGCTGATGCGCGCGGAGGCGGAGAAATGGCAGTCCGTCATCAAGGCGGCAAAAGTTACCTTGGAGTAGGCAGCATGCAAGAGTTCGAGAACACCCAAAGCTTTCGCCAACTGGTTCAGACCGAGCGCCCGCTGGTGCTGCCGGGCGCGCACGATGCCCTGTCCGCGCTGCTGATCAGGCAGGCCGGTTTCAAGGCCTATTTCATCGGCGGCTTTCCCCTGGTGGGCGCGCGCTACGGGCTGCCCGACATCGGTCTGGCCGCGCTGGGCGAAATCGCGGCCGGCATCCGCGACATCATGGCCGCATCCGACCTGCCGGTGCTGGTGGACGTGGACAACGGCTATGGCGATATCAAGAACGTCGTCCACTCGGTCCACACCTACGAGAAGCTCGGCGCCCAGGCACTGTTCTTCGAGGACCAGGTCTCGCCCAAGCGGTGCGGGCACATCGCCGGCAAGACGCTGCTGTCCACCGAG
The DNA here is from genome assembly GCF_038066655.1 of Pigmentiphaga sp. YJ18. NCBI lineage: Bacteria > Pseudomonadati > Pseudomonadota > Betaproteobacteria > Burkholderiales > Alcaligenaceae > Pigmentiphaga > Pigmentiphaga sp. YJ18. Next base: position 1,249,088 of record NZ_JBBUKU010000001.1, read on the forward strand.
GACATGGAGACCCGCATCCGCGCCGCGGCCGAGAACCGGCTGAACCCGGACACCTTCATCATCGCCCGTACCGACGCGCGCGAGGTCTACGACCTGGACGAGGCGCTGCGGCGCGGCGAGCGCTACGCGAAAGCCGGCGCCGACGGCATCTTCATCGAGGCGCCCGAATCGGTCGAGGAACTGGAGACCATAGGCAAGTCGCTGGACGCCACGCTCATGGCCAACATGCTCGAAGGCGGCCGCACGCCCATCCTGCGGCCCGCCGAACTCGAACAACTGGGCTTTCGCATCGTGATCTACGGCATCAATCTCCTGATGCATGCCACAAAGACCATGCGCGAGTGCCTGGAAGACATCCGTTCGGGCGAACTCAGGCTGACCGGCCGCGGCGTGAGTTTCGAGGAATACAAACGGATCGTCGGCTTCTATGACTGGGCCGCGCTCGAAGATCGCTACGCCAGATAATCCCGTGGAGTAACGCCATGTTGTATGTCTTCCATCTGCTGGACAACAGGCAGCCGGGCATTCCCGAACTCCGGGCGAGCGTGCGGCCGGACCACAAGCAATACCTGGAGCGCGTCCGGGACCGGATCGCGTTCGCCGGTCCGCTGCTGGGCGGGGGAGGCGACGAGGACTTCGTCGGCAGCCTGCTCGTCATCGATTTCGACAGCGAAGCGGACGCGCGGGCCTGGCTCGAGGGCGAACCGTTCACCCGCGCCGGCGTGTACGGCGAGCGGCGGATGCATGCGTTCCAGAGCCTGTGGCCGCAGCGGGCGGGGTTCGTTGCGGGGTGAACCGGCAGGCTCAGCGAGGCTGGAAGATGATGATGCCCATGCCGGCCAGCGCCACCGCCGCGCCCGCTACATCCCACGACGTGGGCCGTATGCCGTCCACGGCCCACAGCCACACGATGGCGGCGCCGATGTAGACGCCCCCATAGGCGGCATAGACCCGGCCGGCCGCGGTGGGATGCAGGGTCAGCAGCCAGGCGAACAGCGCCAGGCTGGCCGCCGCGGGAAGCAGCAGCCAGGCGGAGCGGCCTTCCCGCAGCCACAAGTAGGGAAGGTAGCAGCCGACGATCTCCGCCAAGGCGGTGGCGACGTAGAGAAGAAAGGTGCGCATGCCGGCATTGTGGCATGCCTCTCTTCGTTCACACCGCGGCCGGATCCGGCTTGTCGGCGGCTATGCCGTAGCGCTGCATGGCCTGGGTTACCGTGGCCGGCGGGATGGCGCCTTCGTCGGCCAGGGCCTTCAGCGTCGCGACCACGATGAAGTGCCGGTCCACCTCGAAGAAGCTCCGCAGCGACTCTCGAGTGTCGGAGCGCCCGAATCCGTCGGTGCCCAGCGCGACGAAGCGGCGGCCGCCGACGAAGGGGCGGATCTGGTCGGCGATGATCTTCATGTAGTCGGTCGCGGCCACGATGGGGCCCTGGCGCCCGGCCAGGCACTGTTGCACGTAGGGTGCGCGTGGCGCGGCCTCGGGATGCAGCAGGTTCCAGCGTTCGGCGGCCAGGCCGTTGCGCCGCAGCTCGGTCAGGCTGGTGGCGCTCCAGACGTCGGCGGCGACGGAATAGTCGTTCTCCAGCAGCTCGGCCGCCGCGATGACCTCGCGCAGGATGGCGCCGCTGCCCAGCAACTGCGCGCGGGGACGCGCCGCCGGGGCAGCGGATGCGCGGAACAGGTACAGGCCTTTCAGGATGCCTTCCCGGTCCGGCTCGCGCAGGGCGGGGTGGGGGTAGTTTTCGTTCAGCAGCGTGATGTAGTAGTAGATGTCTTCCTGTTCGACGTACATCCGGCGCAGCCCGTCCTGGATGATGACCGCCAGTTCGTACGAGAAGGTGGGGTCGTACGAGACGCAGCTGGGAATGACCGAGGACAGCACGTGGCTGTGCCCGTCGTCGTGCTGCAGGCCCTCGCCCATCAGCGTCGTGCGGCCGGACGTGGCGCCCAGCAGAAAGCCCCGCGTGCGCGCGTCGGCGGCCGCCCAGGCAAGATCGCCCACGCGCTGCAGGCCGAACATGGAATAGAAGATGTAGAAGGGGATGGTGGCGAGGCCGTGGGTGCTGTACGAGGTCCCAGCGGCGATCCAGGACGAGATGGCGCCCGATTCGTTGATGCCTTCCTGGAGGATCTGGCCATCGCGCGCTTCCCTGTAGTAGCTGAGCTGGCCGGCATCCTGCGGGGTATAGAGCTGGCCCAGGTGCGAATGGATGCCGATCTGCCGGAACAGGCCTTCCATGCCGAAGGTGCGCGATTCGTCGGGCACGATGGGGATGACCAGCGGACCCAGCGCCGGGTCCTTCAGCAAGGTGCTCAGGATGCGCACGAAGGCCATGGTGGTGGAGGCGCCGCGTTCGCCGGTGTCCTTCAAGTGGGCGGCGAAGGCATCGAGCGCGGGGATAGGCAGCGGGGCCATGGCGCCGCTGCGTGCGGGGACATGGCCACCCAGGCTGGCCCGCCGTTCGGCCAGGTAGCGCGCCTCCTGGCTGCCCGGCTCGGGCTTCAGGTAGGGCAGGTCGGCCAGTTGCTCGTCGGTCAGCGGCAGCGAGAAGCGGTCGCGGAAGGCCCGGACCGAGTTGTCCGCCATCTTCTTCAATTGATGGTTGATGTTCTGTCCCTCGCCCGACTCCCCCATGCCGAAGCCTTTCACCGTCTTGGCCAGGACCACGGTGGGCTGGCCCGCGTGCGTGGTGGCGGCCGCATAGGCGGCATGGACTTTCTCGTGGTCGTGGCCGCCGCGCGCCAACTGCCAGATCTCGTCGTCCGTCAGATGCGCGACCATCTCCAGCAGTTCCGGATACTTGCCGAAGAAGTGCTGGCGCACGTAGGCGCCGTCCTGCGACTTGAAGGTCTGGTAGTCGCCGTCCACGCACTCCATCATCCGTCGGCGCAGGAGGCCGCCCTGGTCGCGGGCCAGGAGGGCATCCCAGCCGCCACCCCAGATGACCTTGATGACGTTCCAGCCCGCGGCCCTGAACGTGCCCTCCAGTTCCTGGATGACCTTGCCGTTGCCGCGCACCGGACCGTCCAGCCGCTGCAGGTTGCAGTTGACGACGAAGATCAGGTTGTCCAGTTTCTCCCGTCCGGCCAGCGCGATGGCCGCCAGCGATTCGGGCTGATCCATTTCGCCGTCGCCCAGGAAGGCCCAGACCTTGCGCCCCTGCTGGAGCTTGAGGCCGCGATAGTCCAGGTAGCGCATATAGCGCGCCTGATAGGCGGCGGTCAGCGGGCCCAGGCCCATGGAAACCGTGGGGAATTGCCAGAAATCCGGCATGAGCCGGGGATGGGGATAGGACGACAGGCCGGGGCGTCCGGCTTCCCGCCGGAAATCGTCCAGGCGGATTTCGTCGATGCGGCCTTCGATATAGGCGCGGCCGTAGATGCCGGGAGCGGAGTGCCCCTGGATGTAGACCAGGTCGCCGGCGAAGGTATCGGTCCGGCCGCGGAAGAAGTGGTCGAAGCCGACGTCGTACAGCGCCGCGGCTGACGCGTAGGTCGCGATGTGCCCGCCGACGTTGGAATGTTGGCCGGCGCGCAGCACCATGGCCATCGCGTTCCAGCGCACGTAGGCGCTTAGCCGGCGTTCGATGGCCAGGTCGCCGGGGTACAGGGGCTGGCGCGCGCGGGCAATGGTGTTGACGTAGGGCGTGGTGACCCGGCCGTGCAGGCTGCCGTGCTGCGCCACGTCCTCGTCCAGCAACTGGTCTATCAGGAAGTGCGCGCGATCGCGGCCTTCCACCGCCACGACGGCTTCCATGGCGTCCAGCCACTCTCGGGTTTCCTGGGGATCGATGTCGATGGGTGATGTCGGTTGGGACATGAGGGCGCTCCACTAAGGCTGCTGGCCTGGGGGTCGCCCGCGGCCACGCATATAATTGCAATTACAATGATAGCAAATGCAATTCTAAACCCCGCCCATATAATTGCAACTGCAATATCAACCCACGGAGCATTCATGGCCGCACAGCAAGCCGATCTTTGGTTCTCGTTCGTCCGCGCGCATCGCTGGATGATCCGGGAGATCGAGCGCCGCCTTGCCGCCGCGGACCTGCCTCCCTATGCCTGGTACGACGCCTTGTGGGGGCTGGAAAGCGGTCCCGGCGGCACCCGCCGCATGCACGAGCTGGCCGACGTCCTGGCCATCGAGCGCTACAATCTGACGCGGCTGGTGGATCGCCTGGAGCGCGAGGGGCTGGTCACGCGGGCGCGTTCGGCCGAGGACGGCCGGGCGGCCTACGCCTCGATCACCAAGGAGGGGCGCGCGCTGCGCCGCAAGATGTGGAAGGTGTACGAGACCGCCGTGGACGAACTTTTCCTGTCCCGGTTCAGCGGCGCCGAACGGGACCTGTTCGCCAAGGCGCTGGACCATGCCGCGGCGGACGCCAGGCGGTCGATGGAGGCGGGCGGCGCCGGCTAGCGGCCCGCCTCCTGCAACACCTTGATTGCCGCCAGGGCAAGCGCCCGGGATGACAGCGGGTCGTCCCGCGGCGCGATCGCCATGGAGTCACCGCCCACGGCCATGAACGGCCCGCTCACGTGGGCGCCGATCTGTTCGGCGATGCGGCGGGGGTAGGCGGTGGCCGCGATGACCGGACCCCGGCCCCGCGCCAGGCAGCGGACGAGATGCGAAGCTTCCGCCGGCTCGTCCGGGTGCAACAGCGCACGCCACGAAGCCTGGCGCGCTTCGCGCGCCAGCCGCGTGTAGCTCGGGCAGCTCCAGACCTCCGCGCCTATGCGCCAGCCCCGCCACAACAAGCGCGCCGCGCGCAACGCGGCATGCAGTACCGTCCCCGCCGCGAGCAGCCGGACGCGGGCAATGGCGGCTCCGGCCGGGATGGCTCGAGCCAGGTACATGCCCCGTACCGCATCGGATGCCATGGCCGGATCCATGATGGTGCCGGCTCGGGTTGGCAGGTCGTGCGCCGACAGATAGTAGAAGCGGCGGGTGCCGTGGCCATACATGTCCTTCAGGGCACCTTCCAGAACGGCCCGGGCCTCGTCGGCGCAGGCCAGGTCGTAGGGCACATAGTCCAGGTTGTCGGCCAGCCACAGCGGCAGTTCCGCGTGGCGCTCCGGGATGGCCCCTTCCCGCCAGGCGGCGGCTTCGTTGCACAGCACACCGCGTTCGCGCAACTGCGCCGCCAGCCCTTGCAGCCCGGCCACCGTTGGAATGCGGCACAGGCAGACCAGGGGCCGTTCGTAGCGGGCCGCATTGCGGCGGAACCAGATCGGCCAAGCGCTGGCCATCGCTGTCGCGCCGTTCGCGGCGCGGCTGCGGACTACCCACGCGCGGCCCGCCAGCGCATCGGTTTCCAGCACCCGCGCGCTGGCTTCGATGGTCTGCCAGGGGCTGAGCGGAGCCTGCCCCGCTGGTTTCCCGCCGGGGTTCAATGCCGCCAGACAACGGGCCGCCGCGCGGCGGGTGGCGGCATCGTCGTTCGAAACGAAGGAAAAGGACATCGCTCGCCTCCTCTTGCGCAACGGTTCGTGGTGCGTCATAGTTGCCAATGCAGTAATTGTAATTGCAATTCATAGCCAGCGCCAAGGAGCCTAGCCATGACGCGGAAAGACGCCATCACGCTCTATACCGCCGATACGCCCAACGGGCTGAAGATCGGCATTTTTCTTCAGGAAGCGGGTATCCCGTACGCCCAGGTCGCACTGGACCTGGGGCGGGGCGACCAGCACCAGCCGGACTACCTGGCCATCAATCCCAACGGCAAGATTCCCGCTATCGTCGATGGGGATGCCGGGCTGGCGATATTCGAATCGGGCGCCATCCTGGACTATCTGGCGGACAAGTCCGGGCGCTTCTCGGCATCGACCCCGGCGGGACGCGCGCAGGTGCGCCAATGGCTGTACTTCCAGGTGGGCGGCATCGGTCCCATGCTGGGGCAGTTGTGGTGGTTCCTGCACGGCGCCGGCGGCACCAATGCCGAGGCCATCGCTCGCTACCGGAAAGAATCCCATCGTTTGTTCGGCGTGGTCGAACGCCGGTTGCGCGCATCCCGCTTCCTGGCGATGGACGACTACACGATCGCCGACATGGCGGCCTTTCCATGGCTGCGCACGCATGAGGAACTGGACCTCGACGTCGCGGACTATCCGGCGGTTCGCCGCTGGCTGGCGGACATCGCGGCGCGGCCGGCGGTACAGCGGGCCATCGCGGCCAATCGCCTGCCGGGCACCTCGCGCCACGATGCCGCGGCGACGGTTGCGCGGGCGTAGCGCCATGGCCTGGACCTATCTGTTGGCGGCGGCCTGCCTGGAGGTGGTGATGGGGGTGGCGCTCAAGCTCAACGCCGGCTGGAGCCGGCCCCTGCCCAGCGCGGTGGCGGTCGTGGCGGGGCTGGGCAGCATCTTCCTGCTGGCGCACGCCTTGCGCGCGCTGCCCCTGGGCATCGCCTACGCGGTCTGGACCGGCCTGGGTACCGTCGGGCTGACGGCGCTCGGCATGGTGTGGTTCGGCGAAGGCGCGCCGCCCGGCCGCCTGTTCTTCCTGGCGCTTGCAGTGACTGGCATCGCCGGCCTGCGTTTCACCGAGTCGGCCGGCTGACCGGCTCGTCGCCCCGCGCGCCGGCGAACTCCCGTTCGATCCAGGCCAGGAAGGCGCGGGCCGGCGGGTGGCGTTCGCGGCCGGGAGCGCACAGCACGATGTAGCGGTCGCCCGGTACGTGCACCCCGGGCTTGAACGGCCGCAGCAGCCCGGTGCCGACGGCATCCGACACCATGACCGAGCTCGCCAGCACCAGCCCCTGGCCAGCGATCGCGGCCTGCAGGGCATAGTGCTCTTCCTCGTAGTGCCGCACGGACGGCCGTCCGTCCAGCCAGCTCAGGCCCGCCGCCGCGCACCATTGCCGCCAGCCGTGCTCGTACAGGGTGGAGTCGCGCCATTGCACCGAGATCAGCGTCGGCCTGGCCTGGGCGGCCGCGCGGACGGCGGCCGGCGTGCCATAGACGCCGAAGGATTCGGCCAGCGCCGCCGGTGCCAGCAGGCCCGGCGGCTCGGTCCCGCCGTAGCGGATGGCCACGTCCACGCTGGCGTCCTGCAACAGGTCGACCACGCGTTCGGTGGCGTCCAGCCGCACTTCGCAGCCGGGATGTTCCTGGTAGAAGCGGCCCAGCCGGGGCACGAGCCACAGGGCCGCGAAGGAATGCGTGGTGGTGATGGTGACCACGCCCGTGCCAGGCCGTGGCCGCAGGGCGTCCATGGCCTGGCCGATGTCCAGCAGCGCGCCATGCACGGTTTCCAGCAGCCGAGCGCCTGGCGTGGTCAGCGTCACGCCGCGCGCCTCGCGCTGGAACAGGGCCGCCCCCAGGTGGTGCTCCAGCGTCCGGATCTGGTGGGACACCGCGGTAGGCGTGACGTGCAGCTCCTGCGCGGCCAGCTTGAAGCTGCGCAGCCGCGCGGCGGCTTCGAAGGTGCGCAGGGCGTTCAGGGGCAGTCGGGCGAACACAGGGCAGCCAGCCTAGAGATGAGTTGAATTCATCTTATTGGAAAGAAGCTCATTCGCCAAGAACCGGGCTTGCCACCTAAATTCCTTTCATGCCCGGCACGCCCGGGCCACTTCTTTCCACGGGAATGCATGAAATGGACTCATCTTCTTCGATCCTCATCCTGGTCGGCAGCCCCCGCCGGGACGGCAACAGCGCGTTGCTGGCCCGCGCGGTCGAGACCGGGGCGCGGGAGGCGGGGCTTGCCCCGCGCCTGCGTTTCCTGGACGACTACATCAGCGGATTCCTGGGCGACCGTACGCCCGCATCCGAGCTGCCGGCCGATCGCTACGGCGAACTCTTCCTGGAAGAGTTCCTGCCCGCCGCCGGCGTGGTGTTCTGCACGCCCATTTACTGGTACGGGATGTCGGCGCAGACCAAGGCCTTCTTCGATCGCTCGTTCGCCTACTATTCGGGCACCTACCCGCATCATGCGGACGTGATGAAGCGCATGCAGGGCAAGCGGCTGGCGCTGACCCTGGCCTCGGAAGAGAGCTACCCCGGAGCCGGGCTGGGCATCGTGCACCAGGTGCAGGAATTCGCCCGATACAGCCACTCGGCCTTCGTCGGCTACGTGCATGGCGCGGGCAACCGCCGCGGCGAAGTCGCGCGCGACCCCCGCGACCCGGTCGGGGCGGCCAGGCGGCTGGGGGCCGAGCTGCTGCGGCGGCCCTATACGGACTATCGCATCGATACGCCGCGCAGCCACGACGTGTGGGATGCGGCGGCGTAGGGGGCGGAGCGTTGCCGCTCCGCCGCGCCGTCAGGCGGCGTTGGCCAGCGCGGGCTGCTCGCGCGGGGCCGGGGCGGCGCTGCCGATCTCGATGCGCCGGGGCTTGGCGGCCTCGGGCACCTCACGGACCAGGTCGATGTTCAACAGGCCGTTCTCGAGATGCGCACCGCGCACTTCGATATGGTCGGCCAGCCGGAACGAGAGCTTGAACGCGCGCTGCGCGATGCCCTGGTGCAGGTAGGTGACGGGACCTTCGCTTTTCTCGCGCCGGCCGCCGGTCACGGTCAGCACGCCGCTCTCGACCTGCAGGTCCAGGTCTTCGTCGCGCAGTCCGGCTGCCGCGATCACGATGCGGTAGTCGTCGTCGCCGCGCTTCTCGACGTTGTAGGGCGGATAGGTGCTGCCCGCGTCGTTGCGCAGGGCCGACTCGAACAGGTCATTGAAGCGGTCGAATCCGACCGATTGGCGGAACAGGGGCGCCAGAGAAAAAGTAGCGTTCATGGATCGAATCTCCTGATGGTCAGCAAGTTTCACGGGGACCCGATTGCGGCATCCCCTGAACCCAATCTCTGGACGATCGCGCGCATTTCAAGCCCCTGCCGTTCATCTTCCGGAGTGCCGCAGGCCCAGGGCCACGGCCAGCGCCAGGACGCCCGCCCCGCCGGCGATGCCCGCCGCGGCCGGCCAGCCGCACGCCTGGATCAGGCCGCCGACCGCGGCCGGACCCACGACCTGGCCCAGGTTGTTGCCCTGCATCATCAGCCCGACCACCAGCGGCACCCGGGCCGGACTGGGCGCCGCGCGCGGAGCCGTCGCCAGCAGCGTGGCGGGGATCAGTCCGCCGGCGGCCGAGAAAAGCACGCACAGCGCGAAGCTGCCGGCGTCGGGCAGCACGGACAGGAAGACTCCGCTTCCCGTCAGGCCCATGACGACGCTGCCGCCGGCCACCAGGCCCCATCTGGCCATCCCGCGCTCCATCAGGACGCCGGCGCAGAGATTGCCGGCGATGTTGGCCGCCGTGGCGGCGGCAGCCAGGAGCCCGGCGGTCTGTAGCGGCATCCCCATCCGTTCGGTCAGCAGAATGGGCAGGAAATTGAACAGCGCGAAGAACTGCAGGCTGTACAGTCCGAATCCGGCGGCCAGCAGCAAGGGTTCCCGGCCACGCAGTGTCGCCAGCGCGTCGCGGCCCGTGTCGCGCCATCCCCGCCAGTCGCCGCGCGCCGAAGGAGGAAGCAGCAGGACGGCGGCCGCCGCGGCCAGCGACAGCGCCGCGCTGCTCCACCACAAGATCCGCCAGGACGAGAACAGGGGGCCGAGCAGCATCGCCAGCGCGATGCCGGTGGGCATGAAGCAGCTCCACAGCGCGAAGGCCAGATCGCGCTGTCCGGCGGCGACCACGCGTTGCAGCAGTGCCGGCCCGGCGACGACCACCAGCAGGAAACCCAGGCCTTCGAGCAGGCGGGAAGCCAGCAGCCAGGCATAGTCCGGCGCGGCCGCGCCCAGTGCCGCGCCCAGCGCGCTGGTGCCCAGGCCGGCAAGAAAGACGCGGCGGTCGCCACGGGCCGCCACCAGCGATCCGGCGGGCATGCCGCCCAGCATGCCGAGCACGGCGATGACGGCCGTGAGCCAGCCGATGGCGGCCAGGTCCAGTCCCATGTCGGCGCGCAGCAGCGGCGCGGCGATCGAGGCCTTGCCGACCTGCAGCGCCAGCACCACGCCGCCGCCGACGATGACCGCGACACTCGCCCAGCTGTTCTTTTCCCGTACCGCGATGTCTTGTTGGCTTGCCCGCATCGTGCATTCCTGTTCGTCAGGCTGCCAGCATAGGGTTGGCCGTCGATCGACAAAAGTGACATTATTTAGATGTTTTCTATCCAAATAATCGATCATGATCGACGCCCTGACCCTGGACCAGATGCGTGTGTTCGCCGCCGTGGCGGAAACGGGAAGCTTCCGGGCGGGGGCCGGCCGGCTGCGGCGCGCGCAGTCGGCCGTCAGCCATGCCATCGCCAGGATGGAAGGAGAACTGGGCGTCGCGCTGTTCGATCGCGGCGGACATCGCCCTGTCCTGACTCACGAGGGGCAGGCCCTCTTGAGCAACGTGCGGGACATCCTGCTGCGCGTGGACGCCATGCGCGCGCGGGCGCGAGGCATGGGCGAGGGCGTCGAGCTCGAGCTTGCGCTGGTGGTGGACACGCTGTTTCCGATAGCCTGGGTGGCGCAGGCCCTGAATGCCATGCGGTCCCGCTATCCGGCCGTGGCGGTGCGGCTGGCGGTCGAGCCGCTGGGCGGGCCGCTGTCGGGACTGCTCGATCGGCGCTATGGCGTGGGCATCACGGTGGGCGAGCACTTCCGCAGTCCGCAGATCGCCATGCAAGCCCTGGCGGCGGTCGAGGTGGTGGCGGTGGCCGGCGCATCCCACCCGCTGGCGGCAACGGCTCCGCCGTTGCAGATGGCGGACTTGGCCGGCCATCTGCAGATCGTGCTGGCCGATCCCTCCTCGTTGACGCCGGGACAGGATTTCGGCGTGCTTTCGCCGCAGACCTGCCGCGTCAACACGCAGGACACCAAGCACCAGCTCATCCTTGCGGGCGTGGGTTGGGGGCGCCTGCCGGCGTGGCAGGTGGAGCGGGACCTGGCCGAGGGCCGGCTGGTGCGGCTGGCCGTGTCCGCGCTGGGCCGCGACAGCTCGCTGGCGTCGGAGGCCTACCTGGCGCATCGCGTGGACGCGCCGCCGGGGCCCGCGGCGCGGGCCTTCTGCCAGGCGCTGGCCGCGGCCGCCAAGCGCTAGGCCGGCGGAAACATCGCGTCCTTCAACTGCTGCAACGCGCCGGCGTCCTCGATGGTGGTGAGGTCGCCGGGGTCGCGCCCTTCGGCAATGGCCTGGATGGCCCGCCGCAGCAGCTTGCCCGAGCGGGTCTTGGGCAGCGCGTTCACGAAGAACACCCGCGCCGGGCGGGCCACCGCGCCCAGCCTGCGCTCGACCGTCTGCATGACCTCGCCTTCCAGCCGCATGCGGCCTTCGGGCGTCGCGGCACGCTCGGCGCTGCGCGCGATGGCGAAGGCCATCGCCACCTGGCCCTTCAGCGCGTCCTGCACGCCCACCACCGCGACCTCGGCGATGTCCGGATGGCTGGAGACGCTTTCCTCGATCTCGCGGGTTCCCAGCCGATGTCCCGCGACGTTGATGACGTCGTCGGTGCGGCCCAGGATGGTGACGTAGCCGTCCTCGTCCTGGATGCCCCAGTCGAAGCTGGAATACAGCAGCTTGCCGGGAAAGCCCGACCAGTAGGTGGAAACGTAGCGCGCGTCGTCGCCCCAGATCGTGGACATGCAGCCCGGCGGCAGCGGCGCTTCCAGCGCCACCACGCCCTTGCGCCCGGGCGGACACGGCTCGCCCGTCTGTTCGTCCACGATCTTCAACCGATAGCCGTACACCGGCAGGCCGGGCGAACCGAACTTGGTGGGCAGGTCCTCCACGCCGCGCGGCAGCGCCAGCATGGGCCAGCCGGTCTCGGTCTGCCAGTAGTTGTCGACCACCGGCTTGCCGATGGCCTCGTGTATCCAGCGCGCGGTGGGCTCGTCCAGCGGCTCGCCGGCCAGGAACAAGGTGCGCAGCGTGGAAAGGTCATGGCGGCGCAGCGTTTCCGGATCCTGCTTCTTCAGCACCCGTATCGCGGTGGGGGCGCTGAACATGTGGGTGACGCGGTACTGCTCCACCAGCTTCCACCAGATCGCGCCGTCGGGGCGCACCGGCGTGCCTTCGTACATCAGCGTCGTCATGCCCGCGATCAGCGGCCCGTAGACGATGTAGCTGTGGCCCACTACCCAGCCGACGTCCGAGGTGGTGAACATCACGTCGCCCGCTTGCGCGCAGAAGATGTGGCGCATCGACGCGGCCAGCGCCACGGCATAGCCGCCGGTGTCGCGCTGCACGCCCTTGGGCCGGCCCGTGGTGCCGGAGGTGTAGAGGATGTAGGAAGGTTCGTTCGACTCCAGCCAGACGCAGGGAATGCGGGCGTGCGCATGGCGCTCGCGCAGCGCCGTGTAGTCGTGGTCCCGCCCTTCCTGCAAGGTCATGGATGCCAGGCCCCGGTCCACCAGCAGCACGCTGGCCGGCGCATGCGAGGCCAGATGCAGCGCTTCGTCCAGCAGCGGCTTGTAGGGAATGACCTTGCCCGCGCGCGAGCCGGCATCGGCCGACACCACCAGGGCCGGCCGGGCGTCGTCGATGCGCGTGGCCAGGCTGGCCGAGGCGAAGCCGCCGAACACTACCGAGTGGATGGCGCCTATCCGTACGCAGGCCAGCATCGCGAACGCGGCCTCGGGAATCATGGGCATGTAGATCAGCACCCGGTCGCCGCGCCGCACGCCCAGGGCCTGCATCACCTCGGCCATCCGGTTCACTTCGTCGTGCAGTTGCGCGTAGGTGTAGGCGGACTCGGTGCCGGTCTCGGTCGAGACGTGGATCAGCGCGGGCTGGCCGCCGCGCTCGGCCAGGTGCCGGTCGACCGCGTTGTGGCACAGATTGGTCAGTCCGCCGACGAACCAGCGCGAGAAGGGAGGATGCGACAGGTCCAGCGGCTGGGCGGCGGGAGCGTGCCAGTCGACGAGCCGCGCCTGCTCGCTCCAGAACGGCCCGGGTTCGTCCACCGAGCGGGCATGGAAGGCCTGGTAGCTTGCCACGGCAGTCTCCTTCTGGTTGTCGGAAGATGGTGGACTGGCGTTGGGCAAGGGGATATCCCGGGTTTACCCCGAATTTAGATAGGGCGTGATTCCTTACTATGATAAAGTAAGGAAATAAGATTTGTTGGTTTATGGAGGTTCCTATGCTTGCCAAGCTGACATCGAAAAACCAGATCACCTTGCCCAAGGCCGCGGTCTCCAGCGTGGACGAGACGGACTATTTCGACGTAACGGTCGAGAATGGGCGCATCGTATTGACCCCGGTCAGAGTCCATCAGGCTCAAGCCGTCCGTGACAAGCTGGAGCAGCTGGGCATTACCGAGCAGGATGTCGAAGAGGCCCTTGCTTGGGCACGGCGATGACGCGTCGCGTCGTGCTCGACACCAACATCGTGCTGTCGGCGCTGACGTTCACTTCGGGCCGGCTGGCCTGGATACGCCGGGCCTGGCAGGATGGGAGGCTTGCGCCTCTGGTCTGCCGGGCTACCGCCAATGAATTGCTGCGTGTCCTGGCTTATCCCAAGTTCCGGTTGTCAGCCAGTGACCAGAACGACCTGCTCGCGGATTTTCTTCCGTATGCCGAGGTCGTCACGTTGCCCGCCGTCTGGCCGATCCTGCCCGAATGCCGTGATAAGAAGGACCAGGTCTTCGTCGTGCTCGCCCATGTTGCCGGGGCCGAGGCCCTGGTGACTGACGATGCGGACCTGCTGGCCTTGCGGCCGCAGGCTCCATTCCCCATATGGACGGCCGACCATCTCGCCGACATCGCCGGTGCCTGATGGCGTCGTAGTTTTTGCCCAGGCGGCTTGCCAGCAATCCGGATTTGTGGTTGACTATCACATCTATCCGAATTTTTCCCCAAGCACGATCGCAACCATGGCCATCTCCGCCATCCGCTCCGCCGCCTCCCTGCGCCAAGCCGCGCCGGGTGCCGACGTGCGCGCGATCGTCGCCCTCATTGCTTCCTCGCTACTACTACCGATCGGTTGCCGGGCCTAGCGTCCTCGTGGCAGTTCGGCAGCCCCCTCTCGGCCACTCACACGGTCCATCCGTCCATTCCGAGTCCGCAGTAGCAGGAGCAGTCCATCATGTTGAAGAATCCCGAGGCGAAATACCGCCCCTTCCCCGCCTACGATTTTTCCGAGCGTAGCTGGCCCAACCGCCGCATGACCAAGGCGCCGATCTGGATGAGCACCGATCTGCGCGACGGCAACCAGGCCTTGATCGAGCCCATGAACGGCGAGCGCAAGACGCGCATGTTCGAGAAGCTGGTCCAGATCGGCTTCAAGGAAATCGAGGTCGGTTTCCCGTCCGCTTCGCAGACGGATTTCGATTTCATCCGCGGCCTGATCGAGCAGAACCGGGTACCCGAGGACGTCACGATCGAGGTGCTGACGCAATCGCGTGAAGAACTCATCCGCCGCACCATCGAGTCGGTCGAAGGCGGCCGCCGGGTGATCGTGCACATGTACAACGCCATCGCGCCGGCCTTCCGCCGCATCGTGTTCGGCATGACGCGCGAAGAGGTCAAGCAGGTCGCGCTGGAAGGCACCCGCCTCATCAAGGAATTGACCGACGCGCGCCCCGATACCGAGTGGGTCTACCAGTATTCGCCCGAGGTATTCAGTTCGTCCGAACTCGATTTCGCCAAGGAAGTGTGCGATGCGGTGGTCGAGGCCTGGGGCGCGACGCCCAACCGCAAGATCATCCTGAATCTCCCGGCCACGGTCGAATGCGCGATGCCCAACATCTACGCCGACCAGATCGAGTGGATGCACCGCAACCTGGCCAACCGCGACAGCATCATCCTTAGCGTCCACCCGCACAACGACCGCGGTACCGCGGTGGCGGCGGCCGAGATGGCCGTGCTGGCCGGCGCCGAGCGCATCGAAGGCTGCCTGTTCGGCCACGGCGAACGCACCGGCAACGTCGACCTCGTCACCCTGGCCTTGAACTGCTACAGCCAGGGCGTCTCGCCGGGGCTCGACTTTTCCGACATCGACGACGTGCGCCGCTGCGTCGAATACTGCACCCAGTTGCCAGTGCATCCGCGCCATCCCTATGTGGGCGACCTCGTCTTCACCGCGTTCTCGGGCTCGCACCAGGACGCGATCAAGAAGGGCTTCGCGCAGCGCCAGCCGGATGCCGTCTGGGACGTTCCCTACTTGCCCATCGACCCGGCCGACCTGGGCCGCAGCTATGACGCGGTCATCCGCGTGAACAGCCAGTCCGGCAAGGGCGGGGTGTCCTACCTGCTGCAGCAGGAGTACGGTTTCGACTTGCCGCGCCGCCTCCAGATCGAGTTCAGCCGCGCCATCCAGCGCGTGACCGACGAGACCGGCAAGGAGGTCGTGGCCGCCGACGTCTACTCCATCTTCAGCCGCGAGTACCTGGAGCAGCACGAACCCTATCGCTTCGTCCGCCATCGCATGGCCAGCGTCGAAGGCGGCGTGCGGGTCGAGGTCGACGTGCAGGCCAACGGCCAGGTCAGCACCCTGGTGGGTACCGGCAACGGCCCCATCGACGCCTTCGTGCAGGCGCTGAACATGCCGATGCGGATGATGGACTACCACGAGCATTCGATAGGCGTGGGCGCCGACGCGACCGCCGCCTGCTACGTGGAAGTGCGCGTGGGCGATGCCCCCACGGGCTTCGGCGTGGGCGTGGACAGCGACATCGTCACGGCTTCGTTCAAGGCCGTGCTGAGCGCGGTCAACCGGCATATCCGCGACAGCGGGCAGCCGGCCGCGACGGCGGGGACCAAGCTTGCCGAAGTGAGCGTGTAACTCCTTGCCCTGGCGGACACCCGCATCCCGGGTGCCGTCAGGGGGGCTGGAGCCCGGGTTAGAACCCCGACCCGGGCTGCTTCAGGAACTCCAGTTCCTGCCCCGTGCTGGCTCGCCCAAGGGTGGCGTTGCGGTGGGGGAAGCGGCCGAAGCGCTCCACGATGTCGCGGTGGCGGATGGCGAAGTCCAGCGAGTTCTGGGAAGCGGGGTGTTCCTGCGCCAGCGTGGTGTACAGGGCCACGCATCGTTCCTGGATGCCGGGGTTTTCGCTGTGCATCAACGGCAGGTAGACGAATTCCCTTTGCACGGGCGGCAATTGCAGGTAGCGGCCCGAGTCGATCAGTTCCAGCGCATCGGCCAGCGCCTGCGGGTCGCCGGCGAAGGCGCGCGGCGTGCCGCGCCAGGCGTTGCGGGGAAACTGGTCCAGCAGCACGATGCGCGCCAGCGCCCCGCCCAGTTCGCGCTTCCATTCGCGCAGGCCGCCGGCCACCGCCTGCTCGACCCGCGGCAGGAAGCGCCGTTCGATCTCGGCGTCGAAGTCGGGGTTCTTCTGGAACCAGACGTGGCGCGGCTTCAGGTAGCCGGGGTCGTCGGGGGGCAGGAACCAGAAGTCCAGGACGTCCTGCCAGGGCGGTCGGATCATGCGGCGGCTCCTCAGCTTTCCCAGGTCACGTTGACGTCTTGCGCCTGCGCCTTGCGCAGCATGTCCAGCAGCGGAAAGGCGCGCTGCTTCAGGCCCACGTGGCTGGCGGCCTTCTCTTTTTCCTCGGGGTTGTCCTCGTCGTAGCGAGGCTCCTTCTCGACGCCTATCGCGGCCTCGATGCGGCGGATGGCCTCGGGCAGTTGCTCGGGCGTGAAGACGCCGCGCGTGCCCGCGGCGATCTCGGGCATCTTGCCGGCCAGTTCCAGCAGTGGCCGGGCGTGCTCGCCCAGCATGATGACTTCGCCGGCGGCCTTGGATCTGAAGGTGACGATCATGGTGTTGTGTTTTCCGTGTCGTGGACCGGTCTCCATTATGGCGGAAGTCGATGTGCGGCTTTTGGCGGGGGCCAATGTTACTCATGCGCATCATGTGTTACCTTCGATGACAGAACGGCGTCAGGGGAGACCGCCGCACAGGCAGGACGCCGTTTCGCCAAACAGCATACGAACAAAGGAAATGGCATGAACAAGACGAGGACCGCGGCGGCCGCCGCATTGCTGGGATTGCTGGCGGCTTGTGGCGGAGGTGGGGATGGTGAGGCGCCGCCGGTTGTCAACGCCAATGCGGAAGGTTTCTGGGAGGGGACGAGTACCGCGGGCGATCCCGTCGCGCTGCTGGTTACCGACGAAGGCAAGCTCTGGTCGTTCTACCTGAGCTCGAACCAGGTGACCGTGCTCCAGGGAAGCGGGTCGACGCAGGGCAACAACTACACCGCCAATGGCAAGGCCTACGGGATGTCGGGCCCGGGTAGCGCGATGTCGCTGTCCGCCACGGTCGAAGAAAAGAAGGCCCTGCGGGGTAATGTGACGGGCGCCAAAACCTTTAGCTTCAATGCCGACTATTCCAAGGAATATGAAATCAAGGCCAGCCTGGACGAGGTCAAGGGTACCTGGGTGGTCGAAGACGGTGTGACCATTTCCACGACGATCGCGGCGTCCGGCAACCTGGTCGGCTACATGGCGGCCAATAGCGGGCGGTGCGACTTCTCGGGATCGATCGCGCCGCACGCGAGCAAGAACTATTTCCGTACCTCCATCACGTTCGCCAACAATTGCGCGGTGGGCTATGCCGGGGTCTCGACTACCGGCGTGGCCCTGGTGGGTGAAGGCGGCGCGGACCGCTCGTCCCTCATATTGGCTACCTCGGTGCCGGCCGACGGTGCGTTCATGTTCACCCTGGTGGGAGAGCGCACGCCGGATTGACCGGCCGCGGCGGGGAAAACGCCGGGGAGGGGGGCGTGGCTTTCCCCTCCCCGGTCCGCGGCTGTTAACATTCCGCTCTTGGTTTTTCATTTAGCGCGATCCAGCCATGCTCCCCGAGCAACAGGAACAACTTCTCGGCTTCCTGGGCGCCGCCGTCAAGGCCGTTGCCCCCGAAGCCACGCCCACCTTGCTGCTCGAGCGGCCCAAGGTGGCCTCCCACGGCGACGCCGCCACCAACGTGGCGATGCAGATCGCCAAGCCCCTCAAGCGCAATCCCCGCGAGCTGGCGCAGGCCATCGTCGATGCGCTGCTGGCGCTGCCGGGCGCGGCCGCCCTTGTCCAGAGCGCCGAGATCGCCGGTCCGGGTTTCATCAACCTGCGTATCGCGCCCGCCGCCAAGCAGGCGGTGGTCGACGCCATCCGCGTGCGCGGCGCCGAGTTCGGCCGCGCGCCGGCCAACGGCCGCAAGGTGATGGTCGAATTCGTGTCGGCCAACCCCACCGGTCCGCTGCACGTCGGCCATGCCCGCCAGGCCGCGCTGGGCGATGCGATCTGTCGCCTGTTCGACGCCAGCGGCTGGAACGTCACGCGCGAGTTCTACTACAACGACGCCGGCAACCAGATCCAGAACCTGGCGATCAGTGTCCAGGCGCGCGCGCGCGGCTTCGGTCCCGATCATCCGGATTTCCCGGCCGACGGTTATCGCGGTGAATACATCTCGGAAATCGCGACGGACTTCCTGGCCCGCAAGACGGTGCAGGCGGCCGACGCCGAGCCGGTCACCGGCTCGGGCGATCCCGAGAACCTGGACGACATCCGCAAGTTCGCCGTGGCCTACCTGCGCCGCGAGCAGGACCTGGACCTGCAGGCCTTCGACCTGAAGTTCGACAACTACTACCTGGAAAGCTCGCTGTACACGTCGGGCCGGGTCGAGCAGACCGTGCAGCGCCTGATCGCCAGCGGCCACACCTACGAGCAGGACGGCGCGCTGTGGCTGCGCACGACCGGGCTGGGCGAGGGCGACGACAAGGATCGCGTCATGCGCAAGTCCGAGGGCGGCTACACCTATTTCGTGCCGGACGTGGCCTATCACGTGACCAAGTGGGAGCGCGGCTACACCAAGGCCATCAACATCCAGGGTTCGGACCACCACGGCACCGTGGCGCGGGTGCGCTCGGGCCTGCAGGCGCTGGACGTGGGCATCCCCAAGGGCTACCCCGACTACGTGCTGCACAAGATGGTCAAGGTCATGCGCGGCGGCGAAGAGGTCAAGATCTCCAAGCGCGCCGGCAGCTACGTGACCATGCGCGACCTGATCGACTGGGTGGGCCGCGATGCGGTGCGCTACTTCCTGATCCAGCGCCGCGCCGACACCGAGTTCGTGTTCGACGTCGACCTTGCCCTCAAGCAGACCGACGAGAACCCCGTCTATTACATCCAGTACGCCCATGCGCGCATCTGTTCGGTGCTGGCGCAGTGGGGCGGCGACGAAGCCGACCTGGCGCGCGCGGATACCTCGCTGCTGACGGCCGAACGGGAATTCCTGCTGCTGCAGCGGCTGGCCGAGTTCCCGTCCATGGTGGGGCTGGCGGCCAACGATTTGTCGCCGCACCACGTCGCTTTCTGGCTCAAGGATTGCGCCGCCGATTTCCATGCCTACTACAATGCCGAGCGCGTGCTGGTGGACGACGAGGCGCTGAAGCTGGCGCGCCTGGCGCTGCTGGCCGCGACCCGGCAGGTGCTGGCCAACGGGCTGGCGTTGCTGGGCGTTTCCGCTCCGCAACGGATGTAACGATTCATGGCCTCCACAGCGAAGACGAAGCCTGCCCGCGGCGGCAAGCAGAGCAGCGCCAACCAACGCCAGGCCGCGCCCAAACGCGCGGTGGGCGGGACCATGTTCGGCCTGATGGCGGGATTGCTGGTCGGCCTGCTGGTGGCCGTGCTGGTGGCGTTCTACATCACCAAGGCGCCGGTGCCCTTCGTCAGCAAGGGAACGCGGCCGGCGGCGCCCGCGCAGCCGCCCGATCCGGCCAATGCGCCGGATCCGAACCGCAGCCTTTACGGCAGGGACGGTCCCGCCGGCGCGCCGTCGGCCTCGGGTCCTTCGGCCACGCAGCCGGCGCCCGCGCCGGTGCCCCAGGCCACCCGCGATCCGCTGGGAGACTTCCTGGCCAGCCAGAACGTCGACAAGACCAGGAAGGGCGCGCAACCGTCCGCGCCGTCGGCAGCTGCTCCATCCCAGGCCCCCGCACCGGCGCCGGGCGCTTCGGGGACTTATTTCCTGCAGGTCGGCGCCTACCGCGTGATCGAGGATGCCGAGGCATTGAAGGCCAAGCTGGCCTTCATGGGGTTCGAGGCGCGCCTGGAGACGGCCGACGTGGCCGCCGGCACGGTGCACCGCGTACGCGTGGGGCCGTTCACCCGGCTCGACGACATGAACCGCACGCGCGCGCGCCTGGCCGAGAACGGCATCGAGGCCGCCGTCGTGAAGAAATGATCCGGATGGAACTTCGCGCCGCCTGCCGCGGTCCGAGTTTCCATCGCGCCCGGCCGGTCTGCCGTCCGGGCCACGTTATCAGAGGAAACCTATGATCGGTCGCTACGCTTTCCGCCACATGTTCGCCGGCCTGGCCTTGGCCGCCGGTTTCGTCGCCGCCCTGCCGGGCACCGCCCAGGCGCAGCAGCCGCGCGAAGGCACCGAGTACATCCGCCTGCAGCAGCCCCAGGCCACCGATTCGCCGGGCAAGATCGAGGTCACCGAGTTCTTCTGGTATAGCTGCCCGCACTGCAACGCGTTGGAGCCGAGCCTGGAGTCCTGGTTCAAGAAGCTGCCGGCCGATGTCGTGGTGCGCCGCGTGCCGGTGCGCTTCAATGCCGGCATGGAGCCGCAGCAGCGCCTGTACTACACCCTGGAGGCCCTGGGCAAGGTCGACCAGCTGCACCGCATGGTCTTCACCGCCATCCACGAACAGCGCCAGCCGCTGAACACGGCCAATCGCATTTTCGACTGGGCCGAGAAGCAGGGCCTGGACCGTGCCCAGTTCACGGCCGCCTACAACTCCTTCGGCGTCCAGAGCAAGGTGCAGCGCGCCACCAAACTGGCCGAAGCCTACAAGATCGACGGCGTGCCCACCCTGGCCATCAACGGCCGCTACCTGACCTCGCCGTCGCTGACAGGCAGCAATCTCGGCGCTCTCCAGGTCGCGGACTTCCTGATCGGGAAGGAAAGGAAGTAGGTCCCCCCCTACGCGCTGACGCGCGCCCCCCAGGGGGCGGCACTGGCGGACCGGCGGAGCCGGATCCGCTGTGCCCTGGGTCTGGATCGTGGATACGAGAACGGCCTTGCATTCAATGGTGCAAGGCCGTTTTTGTTTTTCTGGAGAAAGTCAGGATTGGGGGGAGGGGCCGAAGTGAACCTGGCCCAGCGCATGCCCGGGGTCGATGGCCTGCTGGATCTTGCCCGACAGCGCTTGCGCCTCGGGCGAGGCATAGCGGTGGTAGAAGCGTTCGTTGTAGGGGCCGACGCCGTGTTCGGCGCTGAAGCTGCCGCCGAACTGGTGGACCACCAGGTCGTAGATCGCCAGCCGTAGTTTTTCCACGGTGTCCGTGTCGTAGGCGGGCGTGGCGTCGTGGGGCCAGACGATGTTGAAGTGGGTGCCGCCGTCGGCCCAGTGGCCGAAGTCGAACAGACGCAGCCAGGGAAAGTCGGATTCCAGCATCCGCCGCGCGGTGGTCTGGAAGTCGACCATCGAGGAACGCGGCACGGCGATGTCGAAGGCGATCAGCTTGCCCTGGTGGCGGATGGATTCGCTGATGGAATGGCGGATCTTCCAGAGGTCGGGGCCGCCATCCAGCACGGCGTTGGCCACGAGCACGTCGAACTGCCGTTCCAGGAAGTCGTTCAGCGCCGACTGCAGGTCCACGCCCAGCACTTCGCGCGACGAGGTGGCGGCCAGTTCCACCAGCAGGCAGTAGTCGGGAATGGGCTCGGGGGCAAAGGGATTGGCGACGCCGGGCACGTGGTCGATGACGGACTGGACGGTGGAGCTGGACATGCCTTCGTAGGCGGTCAGGAAATCGCCGAACTCACTCTCCAGCGCGATCAGCAGTTCCAGCACGGCTTCCTGGCTGGTGGGCACGATCAGCGCGGTGGCCGTCTGGCGGGGCAGCGGATGGACCTGCACCACGGCGCGGGTGATGATGCCGCCCGCGCCGCTCACGCCGACGAAGAACTGCTTGAGGTCGTAGCCGGTATTGTTCTTGCGCAGGCCGCTCATCAGATCGAGCACCTGCCCGGGCGGATCGGCCAGCACGACTTCGATGCCCAGCAGGTTGTGGCGCACGTCGCCGTAGCGGATCAGCCGCGAGCCGCCGGTGTTGGTGGCGATCATGCCGCCCAGCGAGGGGTTGGCGCCCAGGTCGATGGGAAAGCACAGCCCATGGTCGGCCAGCTTGTCGTTCAGTTCCTGCAGCGTGACGCCGGCACCGACGGTGGCGGTGCGGTTGGCGCGGTCGATCGCGATCTCGCCACGCAGCCGCTCCAGGCTCAGCACGACCTGGGTGCCGCTGGCGTTCGGCGTGCTGGCGGCCACGAGACCGGTATTGGCGCCCTGGGCGATCAGCGGCGTGCCGGTGTCCACGCAGTAGCGCACCACCGCGGCCACCTCGGCGGCCGAGCCGGGCCGAACCACCAGGGCGGCCTTGCCATCGCCATAGCGGGCGCCGGTCTCGTAGCGGGCCTTGTCCGCGGGATCGGCATAGACATTCGCCTGGCCGACCAGTCCGGCCAGCGCGGCGTGCACATCGGAAATGGGAAGGGACGTCATCTTGCTCTCTGTGGTGCCGCGGACGCGGTTCTTTCCGCAGTATCGCAGATTCATCCATGGCCGGCCGGCTTGGCTTCCCGGCGACAAAGGGGGTAGGCGAGGCCGGCCTCTTAATGATTTTTGGTAAGAACTACATGATTAAAGGTGATAATGATGGGCTTACGAGAGGGGAGCATGAACGTCTTCATCACTGGCGCGAGCAGCGGCATCGGCCAGGCGCTGGCGCGCCGCTATGCGGCGCTTGGCGCGACCCTGGGGCTGGTGGGCCGGCGGCGGGAGGCCTTGCAGGCGCTGGCCGCGTCGCTGCCGGGCACGCACCGCTGCTATGCGCTGGACGTGCGTGACCGCGATGCCCTGCATGCGGCGGCCCGGGATTTCCTGGCCTTGGGCGGCACCGATCTGGTGATCGCCAATGCCGGCATCAGCACCGGCACGCTGACCGAGGAAATGGAAGATTTCGACGCTTTCCGCGCCGTGATCGACACCAATCTGATCGCCATGGTGGCGACCTTCGAACCGTTCATCCCCGCCATGAAGCAGGCCGGCCGGGGCCACCTGGCGGGCATCGCCAGCGTGGCCGGCATACGCGGACTGCCCGGCGCGGGGGCGTACAGCGCGTCCAAGGCGGCCGTCATCGCCTATTGCGAAAGCCTGCGCAACGAGTTGTCGCCCCAGGGCATACGCGTCTCGACCATCGCGCCCGGCTATATCCGCACGCCCATGACCGCGCGCAATCCGTATTCGATGCCGTTCCTGATGGATGCCGACGTGTTCGCCGCGAAGGCCTCCCGCGCCCTGGACCGCGGCGTCCGCTACACCGTCATTCCCTGGCAGATGGGCATCGTCGCCAAGCTGATGCGCCTGTTGCCCGATGCCGTCTACGACCACTTCGCCGTGCGCGCGCCGCGCAAGCCGCGCCACCTCTGACCTCGCCGATCCCGACCCGGCGCATTTTCCATGTCCGCTCTGCTCGCCCGCTATCTTCCCTTCCTGAACTGGCCCCGGCCCAACGCCGCCGATCTGGCCGCCGATGCCCGGGCCGGCTTCACGCTCGGCCTGATCCTGGTGCCGCAGGCCGTGGCCTACGCCATGCTGGCCGGCATGCCGCCCATCACCGGCTTGTACGCCGCGCTGATTCCGCCGGTGATCAGCGTGCTGTGGGGATCGTGCCAATTGCTGGGCGCAGGGCCCGTCGCGCTGACCAGCATGCTGGTGGCGGGATCGCTGTCGGGCATGGCGGCAGCCGAGTCGGCGCGCTGGGTCGAGCTGGCGATCTGGCTGGCGCTGATGGCGGGCGCGATCCAGATGCTGATCGGCGCGACCCGGCTGGGCATGGTGGTGAACTTCCTGCCGGGCTCCGTCGTGGGCGCGTTCACCCAGGCCGCTGCGTTGCTGATCATGCTGTCGCAGCTGCCCGCCATGCTGGGACTGGACTGGAGCGGAGCGCGCGGCGCGCTGGCCGCGGCCGATCCGCGCGGCCTGCTGGGCAGCGTGGACTGGACCGCGTTCGCCTTCGGCGTGGGGACGCTGGTGTTCCTGTCCGCGCTGAAGAAGCACAGCAAGCGCCTGCCCATCGTGCTGGCGGCCGCGCTGGTGACGGGCCTGGTCAGCTGGGCCATCGGCTATGGCGAACGGGGCGGCGCGGTGGTCGGGACGTTGCCGGCGGGCCTGCCGCAGTTCACCGTGCCGGCATTGCTGGACTGGGAAGACTACCGCAGCCTGCTGCCCGCGGCGGCGGTGATCGCGCTGGTCAGCTTCGTCGAGGCGCTGTCCAGCGCCAAGACCATCTCGCGCAGCACGCGCCGGCGCTGGAACGAGGACCAGGAGTTCATCGGCCAGGGGCTGGCCAAGATCGCCAGCGGCCTGAGCGGCGCCTTTCCGGTCAGCGCCTCGTTCTCGCGCTCGGCGCTGAACCTGTTCGTGGGCGCGCGCTCGGGCTGGTCCGCATTGTTCGCCTTCGTCTGCGTGCTGGCGAGCCTGCTGTTCCTGACCCCGGCCATCGCCCACCTGCCACGGGCCTTCCTGGCGGCCGTCATCATCGTGCCTGTGTCCAACCTGGTCGCGCCGCGCTTCTTTCTCCGGCTGTGGGCCACGTCGCGCGCCGAGGCCATCATCGCCGCGTCAACGGCCGTGGCCACCCTGATCGCCGCGCCCCAGTTGCAGTGGGGCATCCTGGCCGGCTTCATCCTGTCCCTGGGCTACTTCCTGTACCAGCGTTCGCACCCCCGCATCGTCGAAGTCGCCGTCCATGCCGACGGCACGCTGCGGGACCGCCTGCGTTTCGGCCTGCCGCCGCTGGCGCCGGACCTGCTGGCGGTGCGCATGGACGCCGGGCTGAGCTTCGTCACGGCCAATCCGCTGGAGCATTTCGTGATCGAACGCTGCCGGGCCGATCCCGGCATCAAGCGCGTGCTGATCTACGCGGGGCCGATCAACAGCATCGACGTGACCGGAGTCGACACGCTCATCTACCTGATCGGGACGCTGCGCGACCAGGGCGTGGACCTGTACCTGGCGGGCGTGAAGAAACAGGTGGAAGACGTATTCGATACCGCGGGCGTCACGGCCATGCTGCCGCCCCACCACATATTCCGTACCGAGCGCGAGGCCATCGCCGAACTGACGGCGGGCGCGCTCAGGCCTTGAGCAGCTCCTCCAGCATCCAGGCGCCGGCGGGACCCAGGGGATGCTGGTTGGACCACACCACGTCCACCGGCAGCAGGCGCTCCTGGCCGGGCACCTGCAACTCCACCAGCCTGCCCGCGGCGAAATGGGTCACGAGCCAGCGCGGCATCCTGGCCCAGCCGAAATTCATGACCGCCATCTCCAGCAGCATCAGATAGTAGGGCGCCGACCAGGTGCGGCCTCGCGCGATGCGGCGGCCGTCCTCCTCGTAGGGCGCGATGCGCAGTTCGCGCGCTTCGCGCAGGTCGGCCTCGGTGACCGTGCCGGACTTCGCCAGTGGATGGTCCTTGCCCGTGACCACCACCATTTCCGACAGGTCCGGCAGCGTGCGGTGCTCCACGTCGGGCGGGTACTGCTCTTGCGCGCGCACCAGTCCCAGGTTGGCGCGGCCGCGCTGCACGGTGGCGACCGTGTCCCAGTCTTCGGACATCATGCATTCGAACTCGATGTCGGGATACTTGCGATCGAGCGCGGCCAGGATGGCCTCGAAGCGCTCGGACTGGTAGGTGTCGGACAACGCCAGCGTGAGCCGCGCCTCGTGCCCCTGGGCATAGCGGCCGGCGGCGCGGCCCAGTTGTTCGGCGCTGGCCAGGACCTGGGCCGCCTCCACCAGCAGCGCCCGCCCCGCCGGGGTCAGCGTGGGCTGGCGGGTGGCGCGGTCGAACAACTGCACGCCCAGGTCGATTTCCAGGTTGGCGATGCTTTCGCTGATGCTCGACTGGCGCTTGCCCAGCTTGCGCGCGGCGGCCGAGAACGAACCCAGCGCGGCCGCCTGGGTGAAGGCCGCAAGCGCTTCCAGGGAATAAGCCATGCCCAGCTTCCTATCGGAAAATCCGATGGTAATTACATTTTATTTAACGGAAGTATGGCAGAAAATGCCGATACGACATCAACGGAAGAGGTTGAACGTGTTGCAGAACAAGAAATCGCTGCGTGAGCGCCTGGCGCACGCCCTGTGCTTCGAGATCATCGCGGTGGCGCTGTGCGCGCCCGCGCTGGCCTGGATCATGGGCAAGCCGCTGCTGCACATGGGTGCGCTGACGGCAGTGATCTCGCTCATCGCCATGCTGTGGAACATGGTCTACAACGCCGGCTTCGAGCGCGTGGAGCGCAGCCTGGGCTGGGTGCGCGACACGCGGGTGCGGATGATCCACGCGCTGGGCTTCGAGTCCGGCCTGATCCTGATCGTGGTCCCGCTGGCGGCGTGGTGGCTGAGCATTTCGCTGTGGGAAGCGCTGGTGCTGGATATCGGGTTGCTGCTGTTCTTCCTGCCGTATACCTACGTGTATAACCTGGCGTATGACCGGCTGCGCGTGCACTGGATGCGGGAGGCGTGTCCCGGCGCTTAAGCCAGGGTTAAGCCCCGGCTGCCATCCTCCGCAGCACCGCGCCGGCTTCGGAAACGATCACGCAGAACGTCACCAACAACTACTACGACAGCGGGAACGACGGCCGCCCGGATGCGGGCGGCGATGCGCAGGCCTATGACACGTCGGCCTACGATTCCTTCTGACGATACGTTCCCGGACGACGACTTCGTCTGACGGCCGCCCCAGGCCCGGTCAGGCCCGGTCAGGCCTGGTCCAGCGCCCGCACGTCGGCCCTTCGCCACCACAGCAGAGCCATGCCGGGCAGGGCGATCACCACGGTGACCAGGAAGAAGGTCGGCCAGCCGTAGTTTTCCACCATGGGCGGGGCCAGCGGCCCGGCCAGGTAGGTGCGCCCCACGGCCGACAGGGCGGACAGCAGCGCGAACTGGGTGGCCGAGAAACGGTGGTCGCACAGGCCCATGAGCAGGGCCACGAAGGCGGCCGTGCCCATGCCGCCGCACAGGTTCTCGATGCCGACGGCGGCGGCCATCAGCAGGATGCTCTTGGGGCTGATGGCGAGCAGCCAGAATCCCAGGTTGGAGACGGCCTGCAGCAGGCCGAACAGCATCAGCGACCGGAACAGCCCGAGCTTCGCCAGCAGCGAACCGCCCGCCAGCGCGCCGATGATGGTGGCGCCCAGGCCGAGCACCTTGTTGATGGTGCCGACCTCGGTGGCGGAGAAGCCCGCGCCCCGGATCAGGAAGGCGGTGGACAGGCTGCCGGCGAAGGCGTCGCCCAGCTTGTAGAGCACGATCAGCACCAGCAGCACGATGGCGCCGGGGCGGCGGAAGAATTCGACCAGCGGTCCGGTCACGGCCTCGGTCAGCGTGCGGGGCGCGGCGGCGGGGGTTTCGGGCTCGGGGGCCCACAGCGTGGCCAGGACCGCCAGTCCCATCAGGCCGCCCATCAGCATGTACATGTTGCCCCAGCCCAGCCAGCTGTCGGCGATGACCAGGGCCAGGCCGCCCGATACCAGCATGGCCAGCCGGTAGCCCAGCACGGACACCGCGGCGCCGGCGCCGCGTTCTTCCTTGCGCAGTACGTCGGTTCGGTAGGCGTCGAAGGCGATATCTTGCGAGGACGAGCAGAAGGCGACGAACACCGCGATCAGCGCCAGCGGCAGCAGGGCATTGCTGGGCGAGAGCAGGCCCATGGCCATGATGGCGAGCGCCAGCAGCAATTGCGTGACCACCATCCAGCCGCGCCGGCGGCCCAGCAGCGGCGGCGTGTAGCGGTCCATCAGCGGCGCCCACAGGAACTTCAGCGTGTAGGCGGAGCCGACCAGGGTCAAAAAGCCGATGGCCTGCAGCGACACGCCGTCCACGGTGGCCCAGGCCTGCAGCGTGCCGCTGGTCAGCGCCAGGGGCAGGCCGCTGGCGAAGCCCAGGGCCAGCAGCGGCGCGACGCGCCGGTTCGTGTACAGCGACGAGGCGGCCGCGGGCGCCTCCGGGCGGGCGTTCAAAATATCTTTCCGCTGCGGCCGTAGTCCAGCACGATCCAGTTCAGGGCGGCGACGAGATCCTGCGCCGTGCCGGTCCTGAATGCTTCGTCGAGCCGGTTCATGTAGGAAAGGAGCTGGGTCTTCGCGGTTTCGGCGAAGGCGGGCGCGATGCCCTGGTCTTCATACAGCAGCACGTACGAGCGGGCGAAGCCATAGACCAGGAAGTAGGCGGCGGCATGTTCCGAGTCGCTGGAGACCAGCGCCAGCGAGCCTTCCTTGACCTTGAGGAAACTGTCGGTACCGGGGGCCTGGGCGGCGAAACGTTGGATCAGATCGGTGAAGTTCATAACACGTGGGTAGCGATAAGAGTCACGGAAGGCGGGAGATGCCGCCGTGGGCCTTGGACCATTCGGAAGTATGGAGCAGGAATCCTTCTACTTTTTCGATGTCGGCGGCGGTCAGGACCGTGCCTGTCCTGGCCTGCGCGATGATGTCCTGCCAGGTGGCCAGCGCATGCATCGTGACACCGATTTCTTCCATGGTACGCCGGCTTTCGACAAACGTATCGTAATAGAAGATGCTCAGGACGTGGGCCAGCTCCAGGCCCGAATCGCGTACCGCCTTGCAGAAATTGCGCTTGCTCTGGCCGTCGGTGGTCAGGTCGTCCACCAGCAGCACCCGCGCCCCGGGTTGCGCCATGCCTTCGATCTGCGCGTTGCGGCCGAAACCCAGCGGCTTCTTGCGCACGATCAGCAGCGGCAGCGACAGCCGGTCGGCCAGCCAGGCGGCGTAAGGCACGCCGGCCGTCTCGGCCCCGGCGATGGCGTCGATGTTCTGCACGCCGACGCGGTGCCGCACCACCGCCTGCGCCGCGTCCACCAGCACCTTGCGCCCGGCCACCGATGAGATCAGCCGCCGCACGTCCACGTACACCGGACTGGCCCAGCCCGAGCGCAGGATGAACGGCTTGCCCGAACTGACGTGTACCGCCCCCGATTCCAGCAGCAGCTGCGCCACCGTCGATCCGATAGAGGTTTCTTCCATTTCACTGTTCCATGTGTGGGGCGAACGACCCGGGGTCAGACCACCTTCAGCATGCTGCTGAGAAGTTCCGCCGCCTGTTGCCCTTTGTAGGCGCGTTCCCATAGGTTTTCCACCATTTTCGTATAAAGCTCGACCGCTTCGGGCGCCGAGGTGATCTGGGCGATGCCAGTCGCGACGTTGGGCAGTTCGCCGAAGCGGAACGGGCTGAACGCCACGAACGACGCGCTGGGCCGCTCGAATACCTGGAAGGTGGCGTTGGGCATGCTGTCGTCGACGATGCCGATCTGCATGTCCATGGGGTGTTCGCGCAGGAGGCCGATGATGCGTTCGACCTCGCGCCGCGCCGCCAGCGACCGCTCCATGCGCACCGCGGGCGGCAGGTCGATGCGGCCCACCAGTCCGAAGTGGACGAAGCGCTCGATCTCGCGCAGCCCGATCAGGCTGATGATGGGCGGGCGGCGCCGGGCGTAGGCCCGCTTGCGCTCGCCCAGGATCTTCATCAAGGCCTGCGTGCGCTCGGGCTCGATGCCGGGGTGGGCCTCGTGCAGCATCTGTTCCAGGTAGCCGGCGTATTCGTCCGAGGTCAGCAGGAAGGAGATGGGCTCGAAATGGGCCATGATGCGCGTGGCGTCGGTTTCGAGCTGGCGCATGCGTTCGATGTAGGCCACCGGCGAGGTGTAGTACTCCGCTCCCACGCCCAGCAGCGAGGCCAGCGAGGTGTCCAGGATGTGGGCCAGCCGCTCCAGGGTCTCGATCTTGACGATTTCGCCCTTCTCCATGCGGTACACCGCCGCCCGCGATACCCCCAGCCGGGCCGCGATGTCCTCGGCCCGCAGCGAGGCGCCTATCCGGTAGGCGCGCAGCCTTTCCCCGATGGCATGGAAGTCGACGGCGTGCGATCTGGAAGAAGTGGTCATCGAAGCAAGTCTAAAAAATAAGATTCCTGGATTTCGAACCGCTCGTGCGCGCCGCCCCGAAATCGAGCGGAGCACCCCTTCGATGCCCAGTGTTAGTGCGGGTTTGCACTAATGTCGTGCGCGCCTGGCAACATCGGGATTTACCTTATCAGCTTAGTTAAATTTCGCTTGAAAGGTAAGAAAAAGTGCCTTAGTCTAAAAAAAAAGACTTTCGGCGTAAATAGTTTTTGCCTGCTCCATGCCACAAGCATGTCCGGCACGGGCCATCTCCTCCAGGGGACGGCGCCGGCGGGAGGCAGCCGCCGCCTGGCAGCACTTTTTGATTCATGGATCTCTCTTCCTTTCGGAGATAGGAAATGGCAGACAAATACGCCGCGAGTCCCGGGGACATTCCCGCGGGCAAGGCGAACGAGGGCGAGGACTACGCCCGCAAGGCCGTCATTGCGTCGACCGTGGGCTACGCCCTGGACGGTTTCGACCTGCTCATCCTGGGCTTCATCCTGGCCGCGATCTCGGCGGACCTGGGGCTGTCCAGCACCCAGGCCGGGTCGCTGGTCACCTGGACGCTGGTCGGCGCCGTGGTCGGCGGCATCGTGTTCGGCTGGTTGAGCGATAAGTACGGCCGCGTGCGCGTGCTGAACTGGACCATTCTGTTGTTCGCGGTCTTCACCGGCCTGTGCGCGCTGGCCCAGGGCTACTGGGACCTGCTGGCGTACCGCACCATCGCCGGCCTGGGCCTGGGCGGTGAATTCGGCATCGGCATGGCGCTGGCGGCCGAGGCCTGCCGGCCCGAGCAGCGCGCCCGCATGAGTTCCTACGTCGGCCTCGGCTGGCAGGCCGGCGTGCTGGCCGCGGCGCTGATCACCCCCATCCTGCTGCCCATCGTGGGCTGGCGCGGCATGTTCGCCATCGGCGTGCTGCCGGCGGTCGTGGCCTTCGTCATCCGCCATTTCATCGGCGAACCCAAGATCTTCGTCGAGAGCCAGAAGTCCACGGCGCCGAAGGACAACGCGTTCAAGCTGCTCGTGGCGGATGCCAAGACCACGCGGGCCAGCCTGGGCGTGGTCATCCTGACCTCGGTGCAGAACTTCGGCTACTACGGCGTGATGATCTGGATGCCATCGTACCTGAGCAAGCAGTTCGGCTATTCGCTGACCAAGTCGGCGGGCTGGACGGCCGTCACCATCCTCGGCATGGCCTTCGGCATCTGGCTGTTCGGCCAGTTGGCGGACCGCGTCGGCCGGCGTCCCATCTTCCTGCTCTACCAGGTGGGCGCGGTGCTGTCGGTGCTGGCCTATTCGCAGCTCGAAGCGCAATACGCCCTGCTGATCGGCGGCGCCATCATGGGCATGTTCGTGAACGGCATGCTGGGCGGCTACGGCGCGCTGATCTCCGAACTGTATCCCACCCGGGCGCGGGCCACGGCACAGAACGTGCTGTTCAACATCGGCCGCGCCGTGGGCGGATTCGGGCCGCTGGCCGTGGGCGCGGTGGCCGCGAAGTATTCGTTCAGCCACGCGATCGCGCTGCTGGCGTCGATCTATGTGCTGGACATTCTCGCCACGCTGTTCCTGATCCCGGAACGCAAGGGTGCCGCACTGGAGTAAAGCCCCCCCCTACGCGCTGACGCGCGCCCCCCAGGGGGCGGCACTGGCGGACCGGCGGGGAAGCCCACCCCCAAGCGGCCTTTGGCCGCTCCCCCTCAAGGGGGCGGCACTGGCGGACCGGCGGAGCCGGATCCGCGGTGCCCAAGGTAGGTAGTAGTTATCGAGCGTTGGGGAGTTTTCCAGCGCAGAGGAATCAGAATGGAAGTTGTGTCGTCCGAATCGCATGTCGGGTGTTGCGCCGGACCTGCCGCGCCGGATACGCAGGGCGTGGTGATCAGCAATGCCTGGGTCAACCGGGACTACAAGCACCTGGTGCTGGATGCCGGGCTGCCGGCGGCTGGGGCGAAGGCGGGGCAGTTCTTTCACCTGCTGTGTCCGTCGACCGAACAGGATTCGCCGTTCTTCCGCCGGCCCATGAGCACCTACCGAGCCGATCCGGCCACCGGGCGGGTGGAGTTCCTGTACAAGGTGACGGGCGCCGGCACGCGCGGGCTGGCCACGCTCGAGGCGGGCGACAAGCTGCCGATGCTGGGGCCGCTGGGCGTGGGGTTCACGCTGCCCGCGGGCGCGCGCCACATCGTCGTGCTGGGACGCGGCGTGGGATTGGCGACGCTGGCGCCGCTGGCCGAGATGGCGGCGCAGGCGAGGGTGGGCGTGACGGCCATCCTGAGCGCGCGCGACGCCGCCAACCTGATGTCGCAGGACCGCTTCACGGCCATTGGCGCCACCATCGTCGAGGTTACCGACGAGGCCGGCACCAGCTCGGTCGAGAACGTCGAGCGCCTGCTGCGCGAGCTGCATGCCGCGGGCCGCGCCGATGCGTTCTATACCTGTGGTTCGTCGCGCCTGACGCTGTTGATGCAGCGCCTGGGCGCCGAGTTGTCCGTGCCGGGCGAAGTGGCGATGGAGCAGCAGATGGCCTGCGGCATCGGCATGTGCTATTGCTGCGTGCGCGCCTTCCGCGAAGGCGACAGGCTGGTCAGCAAGCGCGTCTGCTGGGACGGTCCCGTTTTTCCCCTGGCTGAGGTGGCGTGATGATCGACCTGTCCGTGGATGTAGGCGGACTGCGCCTCTCTAATCCCGTGATGCCGGCCTCGGGCACGTTCGCCGACGGGCTGGCCAATACCATCGATTTCAACCGCCTGGGCGCGTTCGTCACCAAGACCATCACGCACGAGAAGCGCACCGGCAATCCGGTCCCGCGCGTGGCGGAGGTGCACAGCGGCATGCTCAACGCCATCGGCATCCCCAGCAAGGGATCCGACTATTTCATCCGCGAGAGCATTCCGTTCTACCGGAAGTTCTCGCCGCCGCTGGTGGTCAGCATCTCGGCGCCGTCGAACGACGGCTTCGCGCGGCTGGCGGCCGAGCTGTCGCAGGTCGAGGGCGTGGCCGCCATCGAGGCCAACATCTCGTGCCCCAACATCGAGGAAGACGGCAAGGCCTTCGCGATGCATGCCCGCTCCACCGCCGCGGTGGTCAAGGCCCTGCGCGCCTCGACCTCGCTGCCGCTGTGGGTCAAGCTCACGCCCAATACCGGCGAGATCGCCAACGTCGCCCGCGCGGCGCAGGAAGAGGGCGCCGACGCCATCGTGGCGGCCAATACCATCCTGGGCATGGCGATCGACATCGACACGCGCCGGCCCAAGCTGGGCAACGTCATGGGCGGCATGTCGGGGCCGGCGATCAAGCCCATCGTCGTGCGCATGGTGTACCAGTGCCATCGCGCGGTCTCGATTCCCATCATCGGCTGCGGCGGCATCGCCACCGCCGAGGACGCGATCGAATACATGCTGGCCGGCGCGAAGGCCGTGCAGGTGGGGACTGCCACCTTCATCCATCCCACGGCCATGATCGACGTGATCGACGGCCTGGTGCAGTACTGCCGGCGCAAGGACCTGCCCGGGCTGCAAGGGCTGGTGGGGGCGGTGGAAGACACCGGCTTCGTGCCTTTCGAGGCGATGGCTTGAGGGCGACATGACAGCAGCAACCACGATGGCCGGCGCCAAGGCCATTCCCGGACGGCAAGATGCGATCGATCTGTTCGAGCGGATCCGCCAGCTCAGCTTCGATGGCGTCGGCGTCTCGCGCGAGAGTTACGGTCCCACCGAGACGGCCGCGCTGGACGCGCTGGTCGAATGGGCGGGCGGGCACGGCGTCGCCGCGCGGACCGATCCCGCCGCCAACGTGGTGTTCTCGCTGGCGGAAGCGGGCGGACAGGCGCCCATCGTGTGCGGGTCGCACGTGGATTCGGTGCCCCAGGGCGGCAACTACGACGGCCTGGCCGGCGTCATCGCCGGCCTGCTGTGCCTGAAGCGGCTCAAGGACGAGGGCGTGCGGCTGGCGCATCCCTTGTGGGTCGCCGGCATGCGAGGCGAGGAAAGCGCCTGGTTCGGCAAGGCCTACATGGGGTCCGGCGCCATCCTGGGCAAGCTCAAGGCGGACGACCTGGCGCTGCGCAACAAGCGCAGCGGCCGCACGCTGGCCGAGGCCATGGCCGGCGTGGGCGCCGACGTGGACAGCATCGCCGCCGGCAAGCCGGTGCCCTGGGTGTCGGGC
This sequence comes from Pigmentiphaga sp. YJ18, assembly GCF_038066655.1. NCBI lineage: Bacteria > Pseudomonadati > Pseudomonadota > Betaproteobacteria > Burkholderiales > Alcaligenaceae > Pigmentiphaga > Pigmentiphaga sp. YJ18. The sequence goes on from NZ_JBBUKU010000001.1 coordinate 1,283,140, forward strand.
GTGCGCGCCTACCTGGAGCTGCACATCGAGCAGGGGCCGCTGATGGTGGCCCGCAAATGGCCCACGGCGATCGTCTCGGGCATACGCGGCAACATCCGCCACAACCTGGTGCGATGCATAGGCGAACCCGGACACTCCGGCGCCGTGCCGCGCTGGCTGCGCAACGACGCGGTGTTCGCGGTGTCCGACCTGCTGATGCGGCTGGACGAGCACTGGCGCGTGCTGCTGGAGCGCGGCAACGACCTGGTCGTGACCTCGGGCGTGATGGGCACCGACCCCGCCGAGCACGCCGTGTCGCGCATTCCCGGCCGGGTCGATTTCAGCTTCGAGGTGCGCAGCGAAAGCACCGAGACGCTGGAGGAGTTCTACCGCGTGATGCGCGCCGAATGCGACGAGGTGGCGCGCCAGCGCGGCGTGCGCTTCGAGTTCGACCGGCGCATCGAATCGGCTCCGGCGACCATGGATGCGCAACTGGTGCAGCTGCTGCTGGACACCTCGGCGGAACTGGGCCTGCCGGCCGAGAAGATTCCCAGCGGCGCGGGACATGACGCGGCCCTGTTCGCCAACGCCGGCATCCCCTCGGGCATGATCTTCATCCGCAACGAGAACGGCTCGCACAATCCGGCCGAGGCCATGGAGATCGACGATTTCATGGCGGGCGTGGACGTGCTGTACCGGTCGCTGCCCAAGGTGATCTGAGTCCCCTAGCGGGAACCCAGGGCCTCGACGACGGCCTCCCGCAGGGCCTCCGTGGCCGCCGTCGGCGCCGCCGCGGCGCGCATCATCCAGTGCACCTCCCAGCGCGTGTCGCCGTGCTCGATGCCGCGCACGTCGTAGTGCGCCGCATCCAGGTGGCGGGCGGCGAAGGCCGGCAGCAGCGTCATGCCCAGGCCGCACCGGACCATCTCCAGCGCCGTCGAGTACAGCCTGACCTCCTGCACCGTGTTCAGCGCCACGCCGGCCCGCGACAACTGCAGGAAGACCTCGCGCCATTGACCGCTGACGCGGTCCGTCAGGATCACCTCGGCGTGCTGCAAGGCCTGCCATTTCATCCTGCGTCCGCCCGCCGGCGCGGGCGGCGCCTTGCCGCGCGCGTACACCGCATGCATGCGGTCGCGCACCAGCGGTTCGGTGCGCAGCACGGTGGCCAGGGCCGGACTGGTGCCGGGGGAGCCGATGGCGACGTCCACCTCGTCGGCCGCCAGCCGCTGCGAGGCCTGCTCCACCGGCACGTCCAGCACGTCGACCGCCACCAGGGGATGCCGCGCGCGGAATAGCGCGAGCGCGCGCGGGAAGAAGGTCGCCGCGGTCAGCGGTCCCACGGCCACGCGGATGCGGCCGCCCTGCAGTTCCCCGACGCTGCGCAGTCCGGCCACCGTGCGATGGATGTCGGCCAGCACGCGGTTGGCCGTCTCGCAAAGGGTCTTGCCCGCGGCCGTCAGGCGCACCGTCCGGCCCCGCTCCACCAGCACCACGCCCACCTGCTGTTCGAGTTCCTTGATCATCACGCTGACCGCGGACTGCGTCAGCGCCAGCGCGTCGGCCGTCGCGGTGAAACTGCCGGTATTGGCCAGGGTCGCGAGCGCATGGAGTTGACGGAGCGTAATCATGATTTTTATGAATCCATGGATTAGAAAAATGAATTTTATTAATTCATGGCCTTGCTGGATACTGGCCCTTCGCTTTCATGGCCGACCCGCAACATGGCTTCTTCTCTCTTTCGCTTCGCCGTCATCGCCGACAGCCACGTCAATCCTTCGGAGCAGGACAACATCTCGCCGTTCGAGTCGCACCGGCTGACCAACGAGCGGCTGCGGCATACCGTGGCGATGCTGAACACGCTGGCGCCGGATTTCGTCGTGCACGTGGGGGACATGATCCATCCCGTGCCCGAAGCCGTCTCCTATCCGCAGGCGGTCCGGCAATTCCGCGACACCATGGCGGAACTGGCCTGCCCGGTCCACCTCGTGCCCGGCAACCACGACGTGGGCGACAAGCAGGCCGACTACGTCCCGGCGGGCGCCATCCGCCCCGAGTACGTGGAGCTGTACAGCCGGCACTTCGGGGAACATTTCTACGGCTTCGACCGCCAGGGCTGCCACTTCGCCGTCATCAACACCTCGCTGATCAACTCGGGACTGCCGCAGGAGCGCGAGCAGGCGGCCTGGCTGGAGGCGGACCTGGCGGCGCACGCCGGACAGCGCATCTTCCTGTTCATGCACTATCCGCCCTTCGTCGCCACCCGGGACGAACATGGGCACTACGACAACATCGACGAACCCGGACGCAGCTGGCTGCTGGACCTCGTCGCGCGGTACCAGGTGGCGGCGGCCTTCACCGGCCACGTGCACAACTTCTTCCTGAACCGCCACGGCGACACGAATTTCTACCTGATGCCGTCCACCGCCTTCGTGCGCGCCGACTATTCGGAAACGCTGCACGTGGGCCAGCCGCCCGAACACGAGAACGGCCGCAACGACGTCGCCAAGCTGGGCGTCATGGTGGTCGACGTCCACGAGGAAACGTTCGTGGCACGGTTCCTCCGCAGCTTCGGCGGCGGGCAGGGGCTGGCGGCCGCGCAGCGCGACTGGCCGCGCCTGCCTCCCTCGGCCGGCGAGCTGCCGGCGCCCGGCGTGGAGCTGCGCCATGGCTGGACCGTGCTGTACGACATTCCCTACAGCAGCATGCTGGACGAGTTCCGGCGCAAGCGGGCGCGCAACGACTACCCCATCCTGGCGCTGTGGGAGATGGGCGTGCGCCGGCTGCGGGTGCCCCTGGACGACCTGCTCGACGCGGCCTCGCGCGCGCGGATGGAAGCCGTGGCCGAGCAGGGCTGCCGCTTCGCGGTGTTCCACTTCGGCTGGCCCGACGAGGCCGCGCTCGATATCGTGCGCCAGCATCGCCACCTGCTGGACGGTCTGGAGCTGATCCTGAGGTGGCCGCCCGCGCCCGACCTGGAAGCGCGGCTGGCGGCGGCGGGGGAACGCGCGGGCGTACCGCTCGTCCTGTCGCGCTTCTGGAACGCCTCGGGCGAGTCGCGCGACGGCAAGCAGATCAAGCTGCTGGTGGACCACGGCTTCACGGTCGACGACGAATTGCCCGCCACCGCGCAGGTGGACGGCCTGGTCTTTCGCATCGCCCGCGACATCTGCGCGCGCGAGGGCATCGCGCGCGCGGCCGCCGCGGCCGAGGGCAGGGGCCTGCGCGCCCAGGTGCACGTGCGGCTGGCCGACGACAGCCCCGCGCAAGCGCAGTACGACGAATGGCGCAATACCTGCCGCGTGCTGGAGACGGCGCTGTGCAGCCACTTCCATCGCGGCCATCGCATCTTTCTCGACACCCTGGGCGACGTGGATCGCGGCTACTTCCCGCGTACCGGGCTGATCGACCGCCGGGGCAACCCGCGCCTGGCCGGCCAGGCGCTGCGCAACCTGAACGGCGCGTTGTCGGAGTTGCCGCCGGTGCGGACGCTGGATTGGCACGAGAGCGCCGACGGCGTGCTGGGCGTTGCCCGCGCGGGCGACGCGGTGCTGCTGCTGCCCTTGACGGCCGAGCCTGGCCGGGCCTGGCGGGAGGCGATACCGGATCTGGCGGACGGCTGCCAGGGATACCGCCTGGACCTCGGCACCGGCGCGCAGGCCACGGTGCCAGCGCAAGCCGGCGGTTCCTTTCATTGCGACGCCGGCGAGCCGGCCTTGTGGGTCCTGCGCCCGGTGCCCTGAGCGCGCCGCTGCACAGGATGTCTTGATTCACCAGGGAGAATGCCATGATGTCCCGATTGTCCTGTCTGAGCGCGATCGTCCTGCTGTCGGTCCTCCAGCCGGCGGCGGCTCAGCCTTATCCCGCGCGGCCCGTGAAGGCCGTCGTTCCCTTCCCCGCGGGCGGCGCCATCGACGTGGCGGCGCGGCTCGTCCTGGAAGGCGTGGCTGCTTCGCTGGGCCAGCCCATCGTGGTCGAGAACAAGCCCGGCGCATCGGGCAACATCGGCACGCAGCAGGTCGCCCGCGCGCCGGCCGACGGCTACACCCTGCTGCTGGGCGCCGCGGTGAACACCGCCGTCAGCCCCGTCATGTACACGAAGCTCGATTACAGCGTTGACAAGGACCTGACGCCGCTGGCCCAGTTCGGCAATGCCGCCAACCTGATCTACGTCCATCCTTCCTTCCCGGCCAGGACGCTGGCCGGCGTGCTGGAGGAGCTCAAGCGCCATCCCGGCAAGTACGCCTACGCGTCGCCCGGCAGCGGCACGACCGTCCACCTGACCATGGAGCTGCTGCGCGCGCGCGAGAACCTGGCCGTGCAGCACGTGCCGTTCAAGGGCAGCCCGGCCGCGATATCCGCCGTCGCCGGCGACCAGTTGAAGCTGGGGATAGACGCCGCGGGCCCCACGCTGCCTTTCGTGCAGGGCGAGCGCGTCGTCCCCGTGGCGGTGACGGCATCGAAACGGCTGGCGGTCCTGCCCGACGTGCCCACCTTCGCGGAAGCGGGCGTGAACGTTGCCCTGCCGTCGTCCTACCTGGGCTTCTACCTGCCCGCCGGCGTGCCGACGGGCATCGCCGAACGTCTGGCGGCGGAGGTCGAGAAGGCCCTGGCACGGCCCGAGGTGGCCGGCAAGCTGCGGCAGCTGGGCGTCGAGCCCGAGTTCCTGGGCCCCCAGGCCTTCGCCGCCCGGGTCAAGCAGGAGCGCGCGATGTGGGCTGAGGCCGTCAAGCTGTCCGGGGCGACCATAGACTGACGGGGCAATTCCCGTTCGTTATCGATCCCGACCATTCCGTTATCCAGGTCTCCACGCGTCCTCATTAAGGTTCCCCTCTCATCACAAGAGGGGAGAGGAGTGGCCAGGCATTTGATCCCGGCGCAGTATGCTGCGGGCCATGGCCATGCTTTCCAGGCGCTCCATGGCGGCTTCCAGGCCGCTGCGCGCTGAATGGCCTTCATCGGAGAAGAGTATGGAATGGTTAAGCAGCGATAGGCGCGGCTTCATGCGTCTGGCGGGGGCTGCGGCCCTGGCGACGGCCGCGGCGCCCGCGCGCGCGGCCTGGCCGGATCGGACGATCCGGGTCGTCGTCTCCTCGGCGCCTGGCGACGGGGTGGATCTGCGCACCCGCGAGTTCCTGGCGTCGCTGGCACCCGAACTGGGCAATCCCACCATGTTCGTGGACAACAAGCCGGGGGCGGGCGGGCAGATCGCGGCCCAGTCCCTGCTGGGTTCGCCGGCCGACGGCTACACCCTGTTCGTGGCCAACGCGGGCATGACCATCATCCCCAGCTATTTCCGCAAGCTGCCGTTCAATCCCCTCAACGATTTCGCGCCGGTGGCCGTCGGCGGCATCGCGCCGGTCGGCCTGGCCGTGCCTGTCTCGAATCCTGCCGGCAGCCTGAAGGAGTGGCTGGAGTGGGCGCGCAAGCAGCCGGGGCTGAACTACGGCTCGTCTTCCAACGGGACTGTGTCCAGCCTTTACGGCTTTCAGGTGAATGAGCAGTTCGGCCTGAAGGCCGCCAACATTCCCTACAAGAGCACGAGCCTGGCGCTGCTGGATGTGGCCCGAGGCCAGAACGACTTCATGATGCTCGACATCCTGGGGCTACGCGCCCTGACCGAGAAGGGCGACCTGAAGATCCTGGCGACGACGGGCACCGAGCGGTCCAAATACCTGCCGGACGTGCCCACGTTCAAGGAACTGGGGCACAAAGGCTTCGAGCGCACGGGCTGGACGGTCTACGTGGTGCGCAAGGGAACACCCGCCCCCATCGTTCAGGCGCTGGCGGACGCCATCAACAAGACCAATGGCTCGGCTCAGTGGGAACGCAAGCGCGAAGAGCTCTGGTCGGTCTGGAAGCCGCTGTCGATCTCCGAACTCGAACAGCAGTTCAAGACCGAGACGAAGGAATGGGGTGCCCTGGTCGCGCGGTCGGGTGTATACGGAAACTGAATCGGACGAACCTGTGAACGCCATGGAAGACCTGCAAAGCCAAGCCGCCGCCTACCGCGGCCATCCGCCTGTCGAGGTGATGACGGGCTATCCGCCACCTGCCGGCTCGCGCGTGACGCCCGAGAACTGGTTCAAGCTGCCCTATCTGCGCTGGAGCCTGATGAACCGTTCCCTGTCCGTGCCCACGGTGGATGTGTGGCGGGGCGCGGGCCCGGTATCCGCGCTGTCCGTCGGCCCGGCGCTGCCCGAGGACGTGAAAGTCACCGGCCTGGACGGCAAGCCGGCGCCGCTGCTGGACCACCTGCGCTCACTCGAGGTCGACGGCCTGCTCGTGATGCACGACGGCGCCATCGTATTCGAGCGCTACTTCCACGGCATGCGGCCGCAGATGCGGCACGGCACCGCGTCCGTCAGCAAGTCCTTCCTGGGCGTCGTGGCCGGCGTGCTGGCGCATCAGGGTGTACTGGATTTCAGCCGTCAGGCGTCATACTACGTGCCCGAGATGCGCGGCGCGGCCATGGGCGGAGCCACCCTGCAGCAGTTGCTGGACATGCAGGCCGGCATCGTGCGGCCAAGCCTGGACGGCCGCCCGGGCAACCTCGGGCCGCAGGACGGCGGCGTGTACGAGATCCTGGGCCTGCTGCCCCGGCGCCCGGCCGCTCCCGACAACTTCTACGATTTCGTGCTGCAGAAGCCCGCCTCGGGCGAGCACGGCCAGAAGCTCTATTACGACAACGGACCGCCCGAGGCCCTGGCCTGGACGATCCGCCGAGCGACCGGCAGGCCGATCGCCGAGTTGTTGTCCGAACTGGTCTATCAGCCGCTGGGGCCCGAACGCGACGCCTTCTATTCGGTGGATCCCACCGGCGCGGAGTTCACGGCGGGCGGCCTGGCCATGACGATGCGCGACATGGCCCGCTTCGGCGAACTGCTGCGCAATCAGGGAAGCTGGAATGGCAGACAGGTGGTGCCCCAGTCCTTCATCGACGACCTGCACCATGGCGGCAACCGCGCCTTTCATGCCGAAAGCCGCTTCGCCGCCGCCAATCCCGGCGGCGCCTACCGCAACTACTTCCACGTCGATGGCGGACGGTGGCAGGGCCTGTGCGCCCATGGCCGCTATGGACAGCGGATCTACGCCTCGACCAAGGCCAAACTGGTGGTGGCCCAGTTCGGCGCGGCGCCGGGCACGTCGCCGCACCCGTTCGAGGTGCCCATCGCGCGGCTGCATGCCGAGCTGGCGGATCTGTTGAACGGCTGAGTCCGCGCGGTTCGTCCGTGTAGTCCGGGCCGGGGCCGACATCATGCGTCCCCGGCCTTTCGTTCAGGCCACGCGCCTGGCCTGCCCGGCCCAGTAGCGTTCCTTCACCTCCTTGCGCGACAGCTTGCCGTTGCCGTTCTTGGGCAGCTCGGCCACGAAGTCCACCGAGCGTGGCTTCTTGAAGTCGGCCAGCAGGGCGGCGCAATGCCGGATCAGCGTGTCGGGGTCGGCCTGTCCGCCTTCCTTGAGCACGACCACGGCCTTGACCGCTTCGCCCCAGGTCTCGTCCGGCACGCCGATCACGCAGGTCTCGTACACCGCCGGGTGGCGGTACAGCGCGGCCTCGACCTCCGACGGATAGACGTTGAAGCCGCCGGAGATGATCATGTCCTTCTTGCGGTCGACGATGTACAGGTAGCCCAGCTCGTCCATGCGCGCGAGGTCGCCCGTATGCAGCCAGCCGCCCTCGAGCGCGGCGGCCGACAGCTCGGGCTCGCGCCAGTAGCCGGCGAAGACGTCGGGACCGCGGACCACGATCTCGCCGATCTCGCCCGGCGCGACTTCCCTGCCTTCGTCGTCGAACAGCCGCAGGTCGGATTCGCCGAACACGCGGCCGCAGGACGACAGCAATTCATCCCGGCCGTTCTCGATGGCGTCGCGGTGGTCCTGGATGCTCAGGGTCACCAGCCCGCCCGTGGTCTCGCCGGCGCCGTAGCCCTGCGACAGCACCGGGCCGAAGGCGCGCCAGGCCTCGCGTATGCGCGCGGGCGCGATGGGGGCCGAGCCGTAGGTCATGGTCTTGAGCGAGCCCAGGTCGTAGTTCTTCAGGCCAGGGTGGGCCAGCAGCATGTTGATCATCGTGGGCACGACGAAGGCATGGGTGACGCGGTACTTCTGCAGCGAATCCAGATAGACCTCGGGCGAGAAGCGCTCGTGCAGCAGCAGCGTGCCGCCCTGCGCCAGGAAAGGCTGCATGAACATGCCGCTGGCATGCGTGATGGGGCCGGCCAGCGCCAGCACGTCGCCGGGCTGCGCGCGCATGCGTCCCATGACGACCTTGCGGATGGAGGCCATGCGGTTGCCGGTGGTCTGCATGGCGGCCTTGAGCTTGCCGGTCGAGCCGGAGGTGAAATGCAGCACCGCCAGGTCGCCCGGCTCCAGTTCCACGTCGGGGCTGTGGGTGGGCTGGCTGGCAATGAAGTCCTCGTAGGGGCGGTAGCCCGGCGCCTCGGCGCCGAAGACGATGCGGTGCCGGATGGAGGGAATGCCGTCGGCGATGGCCGACAAGCGCTCCGCGTGGACCGGGCCAGCGATCAGTACCGCGGGTTCGGCGTTCGAGAGGGTGTCGCGCGCTTCTTCGTCGGACAGCCGGGCGTTCAGCGCGACCTTGACCAGGCCGGCCTTGTACAGGGCGCTCTCGATTTCGATCAGCTCGGGCTGGTTCCACGACTGGATGGCCACGCGTTCGCCCTTGGCCAGGCCCAGCGCCAGCAAGGCGTGGGCCAATTGGCTGGATCGCTGGTCCAGCTCGCGGTAGCTCAGGGGCTGGTCGCGGAAGATGACCGCCGGCCGGTTCGGCCAGTAGCGTGCGCTGCGGGTAAGAAAACGTCCAATGTTCATATGCGCCTCGAAGGTTGTCGAACGAAGCGGATACTAGAGAGCCGCGAGGGCCGCGCGATAAGCCAGGCGCGCGCGGCGATAACCCTGGGGAATCCCGGAATGGATAACGGCGTGGAATGGAGATCGGCGATTCAGGCATCCGGCGGCCGCTGCCGCGTAGCAAACTGCCGCACATCCATCGAAACGAGATCCAGGAGACGAACATGCGGATACTTGCCCGCTTCCGTGCATGGCTGGCCGTCCTGCTGTTGGGCGCCGGGGCCGCCCATGGCGCCTATCCGGACCATGCGGTCAGGCTCGTCGTGCCGTTCTCGGCCGGCGGGCAGTTCGACATCGTCGCGCGCCTGTTCGCCAAGTACGCGGGCGAACGGCTGGGCCAGCCCGTCGTCGTGGAGAACGTCGGGGGAGGCGGCGGCAACATCGGCGCGGCCAAGGTGGCCAATGCCGCGGCCGACGGCTACACCCTGCTTACGCTGGGCGGCAATCACACGATGGCCAAGGCGATATACGCGAATCCCGGCTTCGCGCTGGAGGATTTCGCGCCCATCGCGCTGATCAGCGCCTCGCCCCACGTCGTGCTGGCCAACGCGGCAGCGCCCTTCAAGACCATGCAGGAGATGGTGGCCTATGCCAAGCGCGCGCCTGGCAAGTTGAGCTATGGCAGCCCGGGGGTCGGCTCCTCCATGCACCTGACCTTCGAGATGATCAAGCACCGCTACGGGCTGGACATCGTCCACGTCCCGTACCGCGGCGGCGCGAACGCGCTGAGCGACCTGGCCGGCGGCCAGGTGCAACTGGGCATCGTCGCGATCGCGCCCGCCATGGAATTCATCAAGGCCGGGCGCATCCGGGCGCTGGCGGTTACCAGCGGGTCGCGCTCCGGCGTGTTGCCCGACGTGCCGGCCCTGGCCGAAATCGGATACCCGGAATTGGATGCCGCGAGCTGGATGGGCCTGGCCGCGCCCGCGCGCACGCCCGCCGCCGTCGTGGACCGCTGGAACGCGGTCGTGCTGGCGTTCCAGCGGGACCCCGCCGTGGCCGCGCAGCTCCAGGAGATGGGCTTTCGTTCCCGAGCCACGACGCCGCAGGAGTTCAAGGCCTATATCGATGCCGAAGCCAAGGCTTATACCGAGGTCGTGCGCCGCACCGGCATTCGCGCGGATTGATGCCGCCGCTCATGCGCCCGTGAGATCGCGGGCGTGTTGGTCGACGATCTCGATGAAGCGCTTGGCCAGGGGCGACTGGTAGGCGCCGCGGCGGGTGCAGATGCCGATGGTGCGCCGCCAGCGCGCCTGTTCGAGCGGAATGGACCGCAGCCCGCCGCCGCTGGGGCCCGCCGCGCGCTGGCCCACGACGGTCAGCAGATCGGTGGTGCGAACCACCGGCAGCAGCGTGGCCACGGTGGAACTCGATTCGATCACGACCTCGGGCGTGGGCAGGCCCGCCTCCAGAAAGCGCGCGTCGATCGCGCGCCGGGCCATGACCTTGTCGGTGGGCAGTATCCAGCCGTACTCGACCAGGTCGGCGAAGCGCAGCGAGCGCTTGTCGAACAGCGGATGCTGGTCGCGCGCCATCACCAGCAGGTCGTCCTCCATCAGCGGGTGCTGATCGAACTCCGGTTCCGGCGAAGCGGCGATGGCGCTGATGCACAGATCCAGCTCGCCCTGCCGGAGCGCGCCGAACAGCGCGTCGTTCAAGCCCGTCGTCATGTGGATGCGCGCGGCCGGGCGCTGCGTGATCAGGGCCGAACAGGCCGGCGCGCACAGCATCTGCACATAGGCCGGCGCCACGCCCACGCGCACCAGGCCGATCTTGCCCAGATGCAGGTCGCTGGCTTCCTTGATCGCGTCGTCCAGCCCCGTGCGCACGTGCCGGGCGCGTTCGAAGAAGGCCGCGCCCGCCGTCGTCAGCGCCATGCCCTTGGGGGTGCGCTCGAACAGCTGAATGCCCAGCTCCTTTTCCAGGCGTTGCAGACCCTTGGTCAGCGCGGGCTGGCTGTGGCCCAGCCTGGTCGAGGCCCGGCCCACGTGGCCGGTTTCGGCCACGGCCAGGAAATAGTTCAGGTCCTCCAGTCTCATGCGATTCTCGGGAGTTATCGGAATTGTCCTGTCGATAATCTTCTTCCCCCCTGCGCCTGTCAATAATCCTGGCAAAACCAGGAGAGCACGGTGGATGATTCCCAGGGCAAGACCGATATCGACGAACTGCGCGCCACGCTGCGGCGCTACCTGACGGAGGAACTGCTGCCCTTCGAGCGGGCGTCCGGATTCACCTACGAAGACAAGTTCAGCAAGGAGACCGTGCGCAAGGTCTGGCGGCGGTCGCGCGAACTGGGGCTGTACGGCCCGCAGCTGCCGCCCGAGCTGGGAGGCCGGGGCCTGTCGGTATCCGACCTGTGCCGGCTCAAGGACGATGTGGCTGCTTCGGGCGCCATCCTCTTCCCCCACGTGCTGGGAGACTGGGGCGGGCCCTCGCGCATCGGCAATCTGGTGCGCCACGCCACGCCCGAGCAGGTCGAACGCTACATCCTGCCCGTGGTGCGAGGCGAGAAGGGTTCGTGCTTCGCGATGACCGAGCCGCAGTCGGGTTCGGATGCCGCCAGCATCCGAACCCGGGCCGTCGTGGACGGCGACGACTACGTCATCACGGGCCACAAGCACTACATCAGCGCCTCGACTTTCGCGGACTTCGCCGTGACCATGTGCGTGACCGATCCGGACAAGGGTGCCGACGGGATCTCGGCCATTTTCGTCGACCTGGATAGCCCGGGCGTGTCATTAACCTACGACTGCCTGCCCATGACCGGCCAGCACGTCGATGCGGACATCGTGTTCGACGGCGTGCGCGTGCCGCGCGCCAACCTGATCGGCAAGGAAGGACAGGGATTCCGCATCGCCATGGACCGCGTCAGCGTCAACCGCCTGCTGCATTGCCCGACGATGATCGGCCTGGCGCGGCAGGCCTACCGGCTGGCCCTGGACTACGCCAAGACGCGCCAGCAGTTCGGCGGCCCCATCAGCCGCTTCCAGGCCATCCAGCACATGCTGGCCGACATGGCCACCGGCCTCTACGCTTGCGAAGGCATGGTCCAGGCCGCCGCCGCGCTGGCGGACAGCGGCAGGGAAGTACGGCGCGAGGCCTCCATGTGCAAGCTCTTCGTTTCCGAGACCTGCTTCCAGATCGCCGACAAGGCCATGCAGATCCACGGCAACGTCGGCGTGACGAAGAACCATCCGGTGGAATTCATCTTCCGCCGCCTGCGCCTGTACCGTATCGTGACCGGTACCAGCGAGATCCAGCGCAACACCATCGCCAAGTCCATACTGGCGTGATCGGGGAAACACGGATGTTCGCCTCCACATGCCTGAGCGGCCGCGTCGTGCTCGACCTGGGCCAACTGCACCCGGGGCCCCAGGCGGCCTTCACGCTGGGCCAGCTGGGCGCGACCGTGATCAAGGTGGAGCGTCCGGACGGCGGCGACGCGGCACGAGCCCTGGGGGCGGAAACCTTCGCCAAGTACAACCGCGGCAAGCTGTCCATCGCGCTCGACCTGAAACGTGCCGAGGACCGCGAGCTTCTGCTCGCACTGGCCAGCAGGAGCCACGCGCTGGTCGAGAACTTCCGCCCCGGCGTGATGGAGCGGCTGGGGCTGGGCTATGCGCGGTTGTCCGCGGCCAATCCCGCGCTGGTCATGTGTTCGATCTCGGGCTACGGGCAGGACGGACCCTACGCGGCCCGGCCCGGTCACGACATGAATTTCCTGGCCGGCGCGGGATATTGGGCGGTGCCGTCGCAGATCGACGACGTGGTGGCCCGCCCACGCGTGCGGCTGTCGGACTACTGCGGTTCGATGTATGCGGCGCTGGCCCTGGTCGTGGCCATGATGACCGCAAGGGAAAGCGGGCGCGGCGAACACCTGGACCTGTCGCTGCAGGATGCGATGACGGCCTGGACCGCGCCGGGCATCGACGCGCTGCGCCATACCGGCACCGACGTGGAGGGGCTGGACCACGTGATGCCCGACAATGACGTGTTCCGCACCGCCGACGGCCGCCATCTGGTCCTGGGCATCCTGGAGGACAAGTTCTGGCTGGCGCTGTCCGACGTGCTGGCGCCGCTGTGCCCGGGCCTGGACGCGGCGGAGTACCGCACGCGCCGGGGGCGACTGGCGAACAAGCGCGAACTGTCGTCGCGCCTCAAGGCCTTGATCGCCTCTCGCACGCTGGCGCAGTGGGCGGCGCTGCTGGATCCGGAGCTCATCCCGTGGACACCGGTTCCCCAGCCGCACGAATGGCTGGACGACGCGCACGTGCGCGCGCGGGGCATGGTGCAACGCCATCCAGACGGTGGGCTAGACTTGCGTTTCCCGGTCCGTTTTTCCGGACACTGGGCGCCCGCGTCCGGTACGGCTCCGGCGCTGGACCAGCACCGCGCCGGCATCCTGGCCTGGCTGGCCGGCGGCGCGATGCCCGGCAAGAAGGAATCTTCATGTTCCTGAGCGTGTTCGATCTCTACAAGATCGGAATCGGTCCTTCCAGTTCGCATACCGTTGGTCCGATGAAGGCGGCGGCTGCGTTCGCGCGAGGCCTGGCCGGCATTGCCGGCGACGTCGCGGGCGTGACCGTGGACCTGCACGGTTCACTGGCGCTGACCGGCCGTGGGCATGGCACCGACCGGGCCGTGCTGCTGGGCCTGGAAGGCAACGAGCCCGAATCGGTGGATACCGCCGCCATCGCCGGCACCCTGGCGCGCATCCGCGAGACCGGCCGGCTGCGGCTGGCCGGCGTGCGCGACATCCCCTTCCACGAAGTCGACCACCTGCGCTTTCACCGCAGGGCGCTGCCCTATCACCCCAACGGCATGCGTTTCGCCGCTCATGCGGCATCCGGCGCGACGCTGGCCGAGCGGACCTGCTATTCGGTAGGCGGCGGCTTCGTCGTCGACGAGGGCGGGGCCGTGGAGACGGACCGCGCCGCTCCCGCCCATCCCTTCCGCTGCGGCGCGGAACTGCTGGCCATGTGCGAGAGCTCGGGCCTGAGTGTGGCCGGCCTGGTCGCGCGCAATGAAGAGGCGTGGCGGTCCGCCGACGAACTTAGGCGTGGCCTCATGAACCTGTGGGAGGTCATGAAGAATTGTGTGGAACGGGGATGTCGCGCCCAGGGCGACCTGCCCGGGCCGCTGGGTCTGGCGCGCCGCGCCCCGGCGCTGCGCCGCCAGCTCGAATCGGAGCCCCTGGCGAGCGACGGCGTGGCGGCGCTCGACTGGCTGGGACTGTACGCCCTGGCGGTCTGCGAGGAAAACGCCGCGGGCGGACGCATGGTGACCGCGCCGACGAACGGCGCGGCCGGCATCCTTCCCGCGCTGCTGCACTACTACGTGCGCTTCGTGCCCGGCGCGAACGAGGACGGCGTGGCCGCCTTCCTGCTGACGGCGGCCGGGATAGGCATGCTCTACAAGCTGAACGCCTCCCTATCCGGTGCGGAGGTCGGCTGCCAGGGCGAAGTGGGCGTGGCCTGCTCGATGGGGGCGGCAGGCCTGGCGGCGGTGATGGGCGGTACGCCCCGGCAGGTCGAATACGCCGCCGAGATCGGCATGGAGCACAATCTGGGACTGACCTGCGACCCCATAGGCGGCCTGGTACAGGTGCCGTGCATCGAGCGCAACGCGATGGGAGCGGTCAAGGCGCTGAACGCCGCGCGCATGGCGCTCAGGACGGATGGCAGGCACCGGGTGTCGCTGGACGAGGTCATCAAGACCATGATGGACACAGGCGCCGATATGAAGGACAAGTACAAGGAGACCGCCAGGGGCGGTCTGGCGATCAACGTCGTGGCCTGTTAGGGGCCGCGCCGCCATTGCGTTTTCTTATATCCCCTTCGCGAGACGGTAGTACCCGCGTCCCGCCGCCGCGCTCTACAGTGCCCGCAGGCTTACGCTGCCGCAGGCACCATGAAACCCAACTTCCTCGTCTTCATCGTCGACCAACTGTGCGCCTCCCATCTGGGATGCTACGGCAATGACCGCATCGACACGTCCAACATCGATGCCCTGGCCCGCGCGGGCTGGCGCGCCGACGACTGCAACGTCGCCACGCCCATCTGCATGCCGAACCGGGCCAGCCTGCTGACGGGCCGGATGCCGTCGGTGCACGGCGTGCGCCACAACGGCATCCCGCTTTCGCTGGGCGCGCGCACCTTCGTCGACGCACTGCGCGAGGCAGGCTACATGACTTCGCTGATCGGGAAGTCGCACCTGCAGAACATGACGGCCAAGCCGCCCCTGCCGGCGCCGGGCGCACCGCGCTGGCCGCGGGATGCCGAGGCCGCCTTTCCCGGCGACTACCAGCAGGAATGCGTGGCCACCTGGCACGGGAACGACGAGGCCGCCGTGGCGACGCCGTTCTACGGTTTCGACCACGTGGAACTGGCCATCGAGCACGGCGACCAGGCCGAAGGGCACTACCGCCGGTGGCTGCGCGCCAACCATCCCGGGCTGGCGGACCGCGTGGGTCCCGGCCATGCCATCCCCGCGCCCGACTACGTGCTGGCCTCGGTCGGGCAGGCCTGGCGGTCCCGGCTACCCGAAGCCTGCCACCCCACGGCCTGGATCGCCGACCGGACCATCGAGCGTCTGCGGGCGGCCAAGGAGGCCGGGCGGCCTTTCTTCGCCTATTGTTCCTTTCCCGATCCGCACCACCCCTACACGCCGCCGGGGCGCTACTGGGACATGTACAAGCCGGAAGAGGTCGCGCTGCCCGCGTCCTTCCATTCCCAGGATCCGCCGCCCCACGTGCGCTGGCTGCGCGAGCAGCGCGACCGCGGCCAGGCGGTCAAGCACACCATGGCGTGCTTCGCCGCCACCGAACGCGAGGCCCGGGAAGCCATCGCGCTGGGCCAGGGATCGCTCAGCTTCATCGATGCCCAGATCGGCCGGGTGATGGCGCAGTTGCGCGCGCTGGGACTGGAGGACGACACCGTGGTGGTGTTCACCAGCGACCACGGCGAGTTCGCGGGGGACCACCAGTTGCTGTTCAAGGGCTCCTTGCATTACCGCAGCCTGATCCGCACGCCGCTGGTGTGGCGCGATCCCGCCGGGCAGGCGGGCGGGGTGCACGGCGGGCTGCTGTCCACCATCGACATCGCGCCCACGATACTGGAGCGTGCCGGCGTGCCGGCCTACAACGGCATCCAGGGCCGGTCGTTCCTGGCCGGCACGCAAGGGAGCGATGCGGCCGGCCGCGAGGCCGTGGTGATCGAAGAGGACGGCCAGCGGACGTACTTCGGCTTCGATGCGCCGGTGCGCATGCGCACGCTGCTGACGGCGGGACACCGGCTCAGCGTCTATCGCGGCGTCGAGTGGGGAGAACTGTACGACCGTGCCGAGGATCCGCACGAGACCCGCAACCTCTGGCACGATCCCGCCGCGGCGGCGTTGAAGGCCGGATTGATGGAAAGACTGGCGCGGGAAATGATGGACCTCATGGACACCCATCCCGCGCCGACCGCCGTGGCGTGAGCCGCGGGCTATTCACGACAAACATGGAAGAGACGATGCGAAGCAGACCGATAACCCTGGCGGCGCGGGCCATCGCGCTGGCGCTGGCCGCCTGCGCGGCCGGCGCGCAGGCCGAGACCTGGCCGGCCAAGCCGATACGCCTGATCGTGCCCGGTGCGCCGGGTACTCCCGCGGACACGGCCGCGCGCAGCCTGGCCGATGCCGCGGCCGACAAGCTCGGGCAGCCGATGGTGGTCGAGAATCGCGCCGGCGCGCAGGGCACCCTGGGCCTGGGCGCACTGATCAAGTCCGCTCCCGACGGCTACACCATAGGCATGGTCACGATGCAGCTGAGCGCGATACCGGCGCTGCGCAAGCAGGCGCCGTTCGACCTCGGCCGCGATATCGCCCCCATCGTGCAGATGACCACGGAAAGTCCCGTCTTCGTCGTGCGGCGCGACCTGCCGGTGCGCACGATGAAGGAGTTCGTGGCGTATGCCAAGGCTCACCCGGGAGACCTCACCTATGGCACGCCCGGCCCCGGCTCGCCCGCGCACCTGGGCGTGGAGCTGGTGGGGCGCTCGTTCGGCCTGCAACTCCGGCACGTGCCGTACAAGAGCATATCCATGGCGTTGACCGACGTGGCGGGCGGCCAGATCGACGCGGCGCTGGCCGGGTCCGCCGCGGCATTGACGGGGCTGGCCACGGGCCGCATCAAGGCCCTGGCGGTCGCCTCGCCGGTCCGGCTCAAGGCCCTGCCCGACGTGCCCACGCTGGCCGAAGCGGGCCTGCCCGACGTGGACATACGCGGGTGGGTCGGCCTGGTGGCGCCCGCGGGTACGCCGTCCGCCATCGTCGATCAGTTGAATGCCGCTTTCAACCAGGCGCTGGCGCGGCCCGAGGTACGGGAGCGGCTGCAGTCGGTGGGCGCGGAGGCGGCGGGCGGCACGCCGGCGCGATTCGGCGCGTTCATCGCCGCGGAAGCGGCTCGCTGGCGGGGCGTGATCGAAGCGGCGCACATCTCGGCCGATTGACGCGGTCCGCGCCTCAGGGCAGCGTCGCTTCCAGGCGCTCCCGCAGCAGCCGCGCGAGGATGGCCTCGGCCGCGATGATCGCGCCCGTCTTCATGACGCTGTCGTTCAGCGCCACGACCACCTGGCGCGTCAGGCGCGATTCGTCCAGCGGCGCATAGGCGAGTCCGGCATTTCCCGCGCGGCGCGCGGCCACCGATTCGGCCAGCAGGGTGGCGGCCGTGCCAGTGGCGCAGACGTCCAGCAGCGCTTTCGAGTCCTCGATGCCGCCCACGATGTCCAGCGCCACGCCACGCCTGGCCGCTTCCTCGCGCAGCATGCGATGGCTGGGCTGCATCGACGACAGGATCAGCGGGATGCCGGACAGCTGTTCCAGCCGGATCGGAGCAGGGTGAAGATCGACCAGCGGCCGGGGCCCGACCAGGCACAGGCGCTCTCGGTAGAGCAGGGTCGCGGGAGCGCACTTTTCATGCGCGGCATGGACCTGCATGGCGATGTCCAATTGCGAGGCGCGCAGCCGCTGGCGCAGCTCGTCGGAATACCCGACCACGATTTCCGGCGTGACCGCCGGCAGTTCCTGCTTGATGGCCAGGTACAGCGGCGTGGCGACTATGGGTGCCACGGATTTCAGGATGCCGATGGACACGCAGCCCTGGGCATGCCCCGCTTTCTCGCGCACCGCCGCACGGGCCGATTCCAGCTGCTTCACGATGGCCGCGGCTCGCGCGTACAGTTCCGTGCCGGCTTCGGTGACCGCGATGCCGCTGGGGCCGCGCACGAACAACTGCACCTCCAATTCCTGTTCCAGGTCCGCCAGCCGCTGGCTTAGCGCGGGCTGGGCCACGTGCAGCCGGCGCGAGGCCTCGGACAGGCTGCCGCCCTCGACCATGGCCATGAAATAGCGCAGGTGGCGGATGTCCATGGCGGCGCGCAGCGCGGCGGGGTCAGGCCAGCTTCCAGTCGTAGTCGACCGTCAGCGGCGCGTGATCGGAAAACCGCTCTTCCTTGTAGATGGCCGCCGCCTTCGCCGTGCCGGCGATGCCCGGCGTGGCGATCTGGTAGTCGATGCGCCACCCGACGTTCTTGGCCCAGGCCTGGCCCCGGTTGCTCCACCAGGTATAGGCCTCGCCGGTGGTCTCCGGATGCAGCCGGCGGTACACGTCCACCCAGCCGATCTCGTCGAACACCTTGGTCAGCCAGGCCCGTTCCTCGGGCAGGAAGCCGCTGTTCTTCTGGTTGCTCTTCCAGTTCTTCAGGTCGATTTCCTGGTGCGCGATGTTCCAGTCGCCGCAGATGACGAACTCGCGCCCGGTGTCGCGGTGTTCGGCCATCAGGCCCGTGAGCCAGGGCGCGAAGCGATCCAGGAAGCGGTACTTGGCCTGCTGGCGTTCGTCGCCGCTGCTGCCCGAGGGCAGGTAGGCGCTGACCACGGAAAGGCCGGGCCAGTCGATGCGCAGGATGCGGCCCTCGGCGTCGAACTCTTCCTTGTCGAAGCCGATGACGACCGATTCGCAGGCGCGTTTTACATAGGCGCCCACGCCGCTGTAGCCCTTTTTCTGCGCCGGGAAGAAATGGCCTTCGTAGCCCGGCGGATGGCGCATGTCGTCGGTCAGGTCGGCGTCCTGGGCCTTCAGTTCCTGCAGGCAGACGACGTCGGCGCCGGTGGCGCCCAGCCAGGGGAAGAAGCCTTTGCGGGAGGCCGAACGGATACCGTTGAGGTTGATGGAAACGATGCGCAGCAAGGCCGGCTCCTGGAAAAACGGATGACTGGCCGAATTCTACGCGTTCTGTCCGCCGTGCTGGCAGCTGTGCGTTCAGTCCACTCGCACGCCCGCGCGTTGGACCACCGCTCGCCACCGATCTTTTTCGCTCGAGACGAACGCCTGGAACGCTTGGGGTGTCATGGGACTGGCGACGAAACCGTGCGCCGTGAGCGCGTCGCGCACGTCGGGTAAGGAGAGAATGGCGACCGTGGCTGCATGCAAGCGATCGACGATGGCCGGTGGCGTTCCCGCCGGAGCGAACAGTCCTTGCCACGAAAGAACCTCGAAATCCGGCAGGCCGGCTTCGCGCATGGTCGGCACGCTGGCCAGTTTGGGGTCGCGGCCGCTGCCGGTGGTGGCGAGGAAGCGGAGCCTGCCGGTATCCAGGTAGGACACGACGTTCGAGGGAGAGGCGAAGACCGCGTCGATCTGCCCGCTCAGCAAGGCGGTAACCAATTCCGCCGTGCCCTTGTAGGCGACATGTAGCATGTCGGTACCCGTGTGCATGGCGAAGAGTTCGCCGGTCAGGTGCAGTGCGGTTCCGTTTCCGGATGATCCGTAAGTGAGCTTGCCGGGATGTGCGCGCAGGTGACCGATGAAGGTGGCGAGGGATGTCGCAGGAACGGCCGGGTTTACGACCAGCACCTGGGAACCAGTCACCAGCCGCGATATTGCAGCGAAGTCACGTACGGGATCGTAGGCGGGCTTGCTGTAGAGCGAATGGCTGATCGCGTGCGTGCCGGTTACGCCGAGCACCAGCGTATGGCCATCGGCCTGCGCGCGCGCTACTTGCAGGGAGCCGATGGTGCCGCCCGCCCCTGGCTTGTTTTCGACGATCACCGGTTGGCCCAGCCGTTCGGCCAGCTTGTCGGCCATGATCCGACCAAGCATGTCGGTCGCGCCGCCCGGCGGGAACGGAACGACCAGCTTGATGGGACGAGAAGGATAGCTTTGCGCGTGGGCGGCGACTGGCAGAACGAGGCTCGCGCAGAGCGCGGACGCGATGAGGCGGGAGACGAGGGGCATGGCGACTCCTGGAATGGGCGCTAGAGGATTTCGATGATGCCGCTTGGCGTGCGGTGCAGCCGCTCGACTGATCCGTCGGCGGCGATCAGGAAGTTGTCGCAAACCGTCGAAAAGCCGGCTGCATTGCGGCTGGAAGGGTGAATGGCAATGTTCATCCTGCAATCGATGGCCATCGTTTCGTCGTGGCGAATCAAGGGGCGTTCGACCATGTCGTAGCCCTGCCCGTGGCAGTGCAGCCGCCGTTCCTGCCCATGGCCATGGCGACGCATGTAATCGTTGTGCGCGGCGAAAATATCGCGCGGGTCGGCTCCCGGCCGCAATAGTTCCAACGTGTGGCGCTGGGCTGCGGACATTTCTTCATTCAGCCGGCGAAGGCTTGCCGGGGCCTTGCCGAGCACGAAGGTGCGAGCCAGTTCCGTGTACATGCCGCCTGGGCCGTTGTTCTCGATCAGCAGGGTAAGAACGTCGCCTGCCTTCATTGCCCGCCCCTGTTGGTGACGGGGCCGGAACACGGCGGCGCGGCCAGGCGGTGCCGACGAACCGAGGAAGACTCCCTGCTCGCTGCGTCCGAGATGCCCTATGTATTGCGCGTAGGCAGTGGCTTCGAAATCATGGAGACCGGGGCGCAGGTGGTCGCGGAGCGCCTCGACGATGCAGTCCTGCAGCACGGCGGTGGCCTTGATCATGCCGATTTCTTCGTCGCTTTTGATTGCCTTGATGCAATCGACGAGATCCGTCGCGTCGACGGTTTCCACTCCATGCAGCAATTGGGCGACATGGGTGCCGAAGCCCAGATACATCGCTGCCGGCGCGACGATGCCGACCCGGCGGCAATCCATATCGGCCAGTGCCCGAACGGCCAGTTCGGCATCGTAGTGACGGGTGTAGTGGACACTGGCATAGCTCGGCGTCTGCAGGATACGGCCTACGCCATACGCAAGCGCGCCACCCGTCTCGGCGCGAACGTCGCCGTCGAACGGGCCTTGTTCGATCAGGGCCATGCTTCCCCGGCGGGGAAAGGCCAGCGTCCGTGGATAGGCGTTGGTAGCGGGGGATCCAGTGAACCAGCGGACGTATCCCCCCAACCAGTCGTTGCTGTTCTGGACGAGCAGGGCATCGAGCCCGAGTTCGTCCATCTTTTCGCGGACGAGCGTCCAGCGGCGCTCCAGTTCATGAACGGAAACCGCACTGAGCGAAATGTCCTGGGGCGTCATGGCGAGGCATTCCTCTTCAGTATGCCGAAATCATCGATTTATTGGATGTTTTCAAGAAAAAATGTTGATCAAGCAACAAAAAAACTGAAAAAGTAGATTCGGGTAGCTGTGAAATTCCCTATTGGATCAATCAAAAAAACGAGTAATCGGAATTTTCATGCTTCATGGATTCACATAAATATTGAAAAGTTTTTGTTGATCCGTCAACATAAAAAAGAGCGTCGCGCGAACTCGTCGATGCAGGACAAGAGAAATGGAGCGGATTCGAATGACCACCAGGGACTATCAGCGCATCGCCGTCGAAGAGGCTTGGGCTCCGGAGGAGCTATTGCTTCGCTATCGCCGGGAACTCGAATCGACCTCCCGCAGCGATCCTGGATTTCGCAGCTTGTGGGGTTTCTACGGCGGCGACAGCGACCGTGCCACTCAGTTAGCGAAGCGGCTGCAAGATCTCGGGGAGCGGCGCCTGCGCGATATGGATGCCGCGGGTATCGATCGCCAGTTGGTGTTCCTGACGCCGCCCGGCGTGCAAATCTTTTCGGCGCCGCTGGCGACGTCGCTGGCGGCTTCCTGCAATGACCAACTGGCTGACGGCGTCCGTGGAGCGGGAGGCCGCCTGGCGGGGCTGGCTGCCGTCGCGCCTCAGGATCCGGCCGCTGCGGCGCTCGAACTCGAGCGCGCCGTGACGCGCCTTGGCCTGAAGGGGGTGGTGATCAATTCACACATTCAGGGCGAGTACCTGGACGATGAAAAATATTGGGAGATTTTTGCCGCCGCGCAGGCGCTGGACGTTCCTCTCTACCTGCATCCCAACACGCCTTCCCCGGGCCTGATCGAGCCATTGCTGTCACGCGGCCTGGAGGTGGGCATGTACGGCTTTGCCGTGGAAACCGGCTTGCATGCCCTGCGCATCATCGTATCGGGTGCGCTCGACAGGTTCCCACGGCTGCGTATCGTCCTGGGCCACCTAGGAGAGGGTCTGCCGTTCTGGTTCGACCGCCTGGACTATCTCCACGCGATCAACGTTCGCGCGAACCGCTATCCGGGCGTGCCGCCGTTGCAGCGCAAGCCGAGCGACTACCTGCGGGAGAACTTCTACTACACCACCAGCGGCATGCCCTGGGAGCCTGTCATCTCGTTCGTGCGCTCGGTGGTGGGCACGGAGCGGGTGATGTACGCGATGGACTACCCGTACCAGTACGTTCCGCAGGAGGTGGCCGAGATGGAGCGGATGCCGCTGAATGCCGGGGAGAAGCGTGCCTTTTTCCAGACCAACGCCGAGCGCGTGTTCGCGTTGCCCGCATATTGAACGAGACTATGGAGAACATCATGAAATGGATCCCGAGGGCGGTACTTGCGCTAGTCCTTTCCGCAGCCGCGCCGGGCGTGAACTCGCAGGTGCCCGGGGGGAGTTTTCCCAGCCGCCCTATCACCATCATCGTCCCCTATCCGGCTGGAGCGGGTACCGATGCGACGGCGCGCATCATCGCCCGGAGCATGTCCGAGCGGTTCCGGCAGCCTGTCGTCGTACAGAACAGGGCGGGCGCGGCGGGCATCATCGGCGTCGATCTGGTCGTCAAGGCGCCACCGGATGGCTACACGCTCTTGTTGACCACGGCCAATACACTGACCTCCAACGTTTCCCTGTACAAGAATCTGCCGTACGACCCCGGCGCGCAATTGGCCCCGATCTCGCTGGTCGGCAATGTGCCCGTGGTGCTGGCAGCCTTCCGGGACGTGCCGGCGAACAATGCGCCCGAACTCGTCGCGCTGGCCAAGGCCCACCCGGGGAAACTGACGTTCGGCTCGGCCGGTAACGGCACGGTCCTGCATCTGTCCGGAGAACTCTTCAAGTCGGCGACCGGTACGAACATCGTCCACGTGCCCTACAAAGGGATCGCTCCGTCGGTTGCCGCGGCGGCCGCGGGCGAAACGCAACTCGTCGTCGCGGACCTGACCACGGTCGAACCCATGGTCCAGGCGAAGCGCTTGAAGATCCTGGGCAACCTGGGCGCGGTGCGCTCGCCGCTGGCTCCCCGGATTCCCATCATGGCCGATGTCGGCATCGAGGGGGTGGAGGTCGGGGCATGGTCCGCCATGCTGGCGCCCGCGGGGACGCCCGAAACCGTGATGGCGGTGCTCGGCGCCACGTTGGCCGATACGCTTCGGAGCCAGGATGTACGCGACAATCTGCTCAAAATCTTCGTCGAACCCCAAGGTAGTACGCCGGACCAGCTCCGGGTCCTGATCGATGCCGATACCCGAAAGTGGCGGCGTGTCATTGCCGAGGCGGGAATCAAGATCGATTGAAGGGGCGATGGCGTCGCAGCGTCCCTGGTAAAGTTGCCGGATGCAGCGATCGCTACCGACCCCATGACCACATCAGCAAAGCGGCGGCCTCCCGGACGGCCGCGCTCGGAACCCTCCCCATGGGCGTCCGTCGAGCCAGATGGCTCCGACCTGGCGGTGGAGAATTTTCCCTCCACGCTTATCGTTCAACTGGCCAATGCCCTGCGCCGGACAGTGACCGCGCCTTATGCCGAGACGTTTGGCCTGACCGTCTCGGAGTGGCGCTTTCTGGCGATGCTGGCGCGGCTTGCACCGGCGCGATTCATCGATCTGGTCGACATTTCCGGGTCGGACAAGGCGCAAGTCAGCCGCGGCCTGCAAGCCTTGCTCGAACGCGGCCTGGCGGAGGTCTGCCCGGGTGCGGAAACCAGCAAGAAGAAACTCTCCTATCGACTTACGAAGGATGGCATGGCGCTGTACAAGCGGGTACTTCCCCATGCGCGCGCCAGGCAGGCGTCCCTGTTGGCGTGCCTGGGCAAGACCGAGCGCGCGGCCCTGTTTTCGGCCTTGAAGAAGCTTCAGAGAAAGTGCCAGGCCATGGAGGCCGAGCAGGAGTAGCGACCGCTATTGGCCATCGTCGGCCAGGGTGTCCTCTTCATCATGGCAGGCGCGACGCAGCTTGTGCAGCGTCCGGTACAGCACCTCCCGCTCTTCGTTGTCGAGCACGCGGATCATGGCGGCCTGGGCGCGCTGGGCGACCGGCATGGCGCGGTCATACAGCGCCTGGCCGTCGGCCGAGAGCCGGCAGGTCAGCCCCCGGCGCGGCGAGCCGGCCACCGGTTCGAGGATGACCAGGCCACGCGTTTCCAGCAGGCGCATGGCGCGGCTGACCAGCGACTTGTCGGTTTCCGAGCGCGTGACCAGTTCCGAGAAAGGCAGGCATTGCGCCTCGGCCACCACCGACAGCATGCGCCATTCGGCCATGGTCAATCCGAACTGGTCGGAATAGGGCAGGGTCACGACCCGGCGCAGCGAGTTGCCGGTGCGCACGACCAGCGTGGTGATGAAGTCGTCCACGGACAGGCCGGTTCCCTGTTCGTCGATGTCCGTCCACGGATGGTCGCCGGTGGAGGGGGGGCGGAGGGAGGCCTTCTTTTTCGGGGGCATGGATGGCGGTCGGCTAGAGGGTTCCGGCATGGGACGGAGGATTATTCCACAGTGCCGGGATCGTCATGTCTGACGGAATATTTCGAAATCCAAAAATATTTTGTTCCGGCTTGTCAATCGGTACAATCTTAGTGTTGATGCATCAACAAGAAAAGTGGATGATCGCGTTTCCTGTGTGAACAAGCGTTTCACCAGTGAATCGATGCTTATGTCTATCCGTACCCGATCGTCCCCTTCGGAGTCAGTGATGAATCTCTATCGCCGCCAGATGCTTGCCGCCGCCATGGCGATCACCACCTGCTGTGTCGGCCTGGGCGCTGCCCAGGCGGCCGGTTATCCCGCCAAGCCGATCACCGTCATCGTGTCCTACCCGCCAGGCGGAGACACCGACGCCATCGCGCGCCTGTTCGCCGAGAAGCTGGGCGAGCGCCTGAAGCAGTCGGTCATCGTCGAGAACAAGGGCGGCGCCGGCGGCACGGTGGGCAACGGCTATGTCGGACGCGCCGCGCCCGACGGCTACACGCTGCTGTTCACGCCCAATCCTTTCACCACCGCGCCCATGGTGCTGGGCCTGTCGCCCGCCCAGAGCTACGACGTGCTGAACGGCTTCGAGCCCGTCAACCAGACCGCCGTGCAGCCGCTGGTGCTGGTGGCCAATCCCAAGACCGGATTCAAGACGGTCAAGGACATGATCGACGCCGCCAAGGCCGGCAAGACGGTGTCCTACGCCACCCCGGGCGCGGGTTCACCCATGCACGTGATCGCCGAATGGCTCAACCGCGAGGCCAAGGTATCCATCCAGCACGTGCCCTACCGCGGCGTGGGCCCCTCGGTGACCGACGTCGTCGCCGGCCACGTGGATACCGCCTGGGTCACGCTGGGCCCGGTCACGCAGTACTTCGCCGCCGGCCGCCTGGTGCCGCTGGCCATCGGCGATGCCAAGCGGTCGCCGCTCGCGCCCAACATCCCGACCCTGGTCGAGTCCGGCTACAAGGACATCGTGGTGGGATCGTGGAACGGTTTCTTCGCGCCCAAGGGCACGCCCGCCGATGTCGTCAAGCTGCTGAACGGCCACCTGAACGAGATCCTGAAGCAGCAGGACGTGATCCAGAAGCTGGCTACCTACGGCGCATTCCCGCACGGCGGCGAACCCGCCGAACTCGGCCGCACCAATGCACGCGAGTATGAAGTGGTGGGCGGCATCATCAAGTCCCTGGGCATCAAGGCGCAGTAAGCCCGCCATGCAGGGACCGAGCAACAGGAGGTCAGGATGAACGCATCCACGCTGGGCAAGGCCATTCCCCAGGTCAACGCGCGCGCCAAGGTACTGGGGCGCGCGCAATATGCCGGCGACGTGAAGGTCGCCGGGATGCTGCACGGCAAGGTGCTGCGCAGTCCCTATCCGCATGCGCGCATCGTCCGTATCGACGTCTCGGCGGCGCTTGCGCTGCCGGGTGTCAAGGCGGTGCTGACGGGCGCGGATGCGCCGCGCGCCATGTGGGGGGTGCATCACAAGGAACGGCGCATCCTGGCCGAGGGCGTCGTGCGCTTCGCCGGAGAGGAAGTGGCCGCGGTAGCGGCCACGACCGAGGAGATCGCGCGCGATGCCCTCGACCTGATCGCGGTCGAGTACGAGGAGCTGCCGGCCATCCTGACGCCCGACGAGGCGCTGGATGAAGAGGCGCCCGGCGTGCATCCCGGCCGCAACAATGTCTCGCACGAGATCAAGTTCCATCTCGGCGACGTGGATGCGGGGTTCGCCAAGGCGGATCTCGTCTACGAGGCGACATACGACTGCCATGCCCAGTACCCCGGGTATCTCGAGCCCATGGCGACGGTGGCGACTATCGATCCGGACGGGCGCCTCCAGGTATGGACGTCCACGCAATCCATATTCCAGGCGCGGATGCGCCTCGCGGCGGCGCTCGAGATGCCCGTCTCGAGCATCCGTGTCATGCAGGCCACGACCGGGGGCGGCTTCGGCGGGAAGATGGTGGAGGACGCCAACAACCTGATCGCCGGCCTGCTGGCGGTCAGAACCGGCCGGCCCGTGCGGGTGGTGAACAACCGCCTGGAGGATTTCCTGGCCTGCTGTTCCAGCGTACCCGAGCGGATCACGCTGAAGCTGGGCATGGCCAGGGACGGCCGCATCGTCGCCAAGGACGTGCGTATCGTTGCCGAATGCGGCGCCTACAGTGGCCTGTCGGCCGAGGTGATGCACGTGACGGCCATGCGAAGCGACAACATGCATCGCCTGGAGAATGTGCGTTCGCATGCGACGCTGGTCTATACCAACAACCCGCCGCATGGCGCGTTCCGAGGATTCGGCGGCGCGCAGATGCAGTTCGCGCTCAACAGCCACATCCACATGATGGCTGAACAGTTGGGACTGGATCCGGTGGCGATCCACAAGCTCAACGCGCACGAGGCGGGGGATACCTCGATACATGGCTGGAAGATAGGCAGTACCGGCCTGCGCGAATGCATAGACCAGTGCATAGACGCCATCCAGTGGAAGGCCAAGCGCGCCAGCAAGGGTAATCAGGTCAGGGGCTCCAGGCCTCGCGGCGTCGGCATGGCTGCCGCGATGCACGTCAGCGGAAATCGCACCATCGGCAATTGGGACGGCTCGACGGTGATCGTCAAGATCAACGAGGACGGCCGCGCGGTGATCCACAGCGGCGAATGCGACATGGGGCAGGGCGCCATGACCATGCTGAGCCAGGTCGTCGCTCATGAGCTGAACATTCCCCTGGACCACGTGCACGTGGTCGCGCCGGATACCGACATTTCGCCGTACGCCATCGGCTCGCTGGCCTCGCGCGTGACGATCGCGGCGGGCAATGCGGCCATTCTGGCCGCGCGCAAGGCGCGCGAGGCGCTGATCGGGCTTGCCGCAACGAAGCTGGAGGTCCCGGCAGACGACCTGGAGATCGTGGACGGCTTCATCCGCTCCCGGAGCGCGCCCGACAAGCGCGCCACCATCGCCGAGATCGCCAAGCTGCACATCTGGCGCCACGACGGCGAAGGCCTGCAGGTCAGCGCCACCTGGGACGCCAAGACCGTCATGCACGGCGACGTCCACGGCAACATCGCGCCGGCGCACTCTTACGCGGCGCAGGCCGTGGAGGTCGAGGTCGACACCGAGACCGGCCAGGTCACGGTGCTGGATTCCTACGTGTCGGACGACTGCGGCAAGGCCTTCAACCCGCTGGCCGTGCACGGCCAGAGCAATGGCGCGGCGGCGCAGGCGATGGGCTGGGCGCTGTACGAGCAATTGCAGCTGGAGAACGGCCGGCTGGCCAACGGCAATTTCGCCGACTACAACATGCCCACCGCCGATTCCATTCCGCTGCTGCGTTCGGGCATCGTCGAATCCAACGATCCCAATGGACCCTATGGCGCCAAGGGCGCGAGCGAGACGGCCATCCTGCCGGGCGCGCCGGCCATCGCCAACGCGGTCTACGACGCCATCGGCGTGCGGATCACGGACCTGCCGATCACGCCCGAGAAGGTGCTGGCGGGCTTGCGCGCGCAGCGCCAGGCCCGCGAACAGGAACAAGGAGGCTCCCGCCATGCGTGATTTCGATTTCCTCGAGCCGGCATCGGTGGCCGAGGCCAGCCGCATGCTGGCGGACCTGGGCGAGGACTGCCGGGTCATGGCCGGAGGCACGGCGCTGATGCTGGCCATGCGCCAGCGCATGCTGGTGCCCTCGCACATCATCTCGGTCGCGCGTATCGAGGCCTTGCGCGGGATCCGCTTCGATCCCGTGGAAGGCCTGCGCATAGGCGCGCTGGCGCGCCACACGGACGTGGCCGATTCGGCGGTGGTGAAACAGCACTATCCCATGCTGGCGGCCATGGCGGCCCAGGTCGCCAATCCCCAGGTGCGCAACCAGGGCACGCTGGGCGGCAATCTCTGCTATGCCGACCCGTCCACCGACCCGCCCACCTGCCTGATGTCGCTGGACGCGCGGGTGGTGCTGGGCAGCGTCCGCGGCCAGCGGGTGCTGTCCATCGAGGAGTTCCTGGTGGACTACTACGTGACCGCCATCGAACCCGACGAGATCGTGGTCGAGATCCGCGTGCCGGCGCCACCGGCCGATTTTTCCGGCCTGTACACCCGCTTCCTGCGCACCGCCGCCGAGCACCGGCCCTTGATCGGCCTGTCGCTGGCCACGCGCCGCAGCGGCGGCACCTGCCGCGAGGCCATCCTGGCGGTGGGCGCCTCCACGCCCATTCCCTGCCGCGTGCCGCGCGCCGAACACTTTCTGGCGGGCAAGACCATCACGCCCGAGGTGGCAGCCGAAGCCGCGGACATCGTCGCCGCCGACATCCAGCCCGTATCCGACGCGCGGGGGTCCGACGAGTTCCGCCGCGACACGGTGCGGGTGGTCGCCAGGCGCACCATCGCCGGCCTGTACGGGCTGGCCACGGATTGAGGAAAAGGCCATGAGCAAGCACCTGATCGAAGTCACCGTCAACGGTGAACAGCACAGCGCCGAGGTCCCCGCGCGCCGCATGCTGTCGGATTTCCTGCGGGACGACCTGAACCTGACCGGCACCAAGCGCGGCTGCGAAACCGGCATCTGCGGCGCCTGCTCGGTGCTGGTGGACGGCGAGGTGGTCAAGTCCTGCCTGTCTCTGGCGGTGCAGGCCAACGGCCGCAACATCACGACGGTGGAGGGCCTGGCCAAGGGCGACGAACTCCATCCCCTGCAGCAGAGCTTCATGGAGTGCGGCGGCCTGCAATGCGGCTACTGCACGCCAGGCATGCTGATGACGGCCTGCCACCTGCTCGAGCGCAACCCCCGGCCCACGGCCGACCAGGTCCGCGAAGGACTGAACGGCAACCTGTGCCGCTGCACGGGCTATGCCCAGATCGTCGAGTCCATCCTCGACGCTTCGGAGAAAATGCGTGGAAATTGAAAAAGTCTTAACGGTGGCGGCCCCGGCCGCCAAGGTCTGGGACATGCTGCTGGACCCCACGGTAATGGCCAGCTGCGTGCCCGGGATGAAGTCCATCGAGGTGGTCAGCGACGTCGAGTACAACGCCGTCATCCACGTCAAGATCAGCTTCATCAGCGCCAAGTTCAAGCTCAGGACGCGCATCGTCGAGCAGCGCGCCCCCGAATACCTGCGCGCCGAGGGCACCGGCGAGGACTCCTCGGTGGCCAGTTCGCTCAAGCAGCAGAGCGAGATCTTCCTGACGGCGCTGCCCGACGGACAGACCGAGCTGCGCACCAAGGTCACGGTCGACGTGCTGGGCCGGCTGGGGACCTTCGGCCTGAGCGTCATGAAGACCAAGGCCGACCGGATGTGGGAAGAGTTCAGCCAGAACCTGGCGACCCGCCTGGCCGGCGGCGAGATCCCCGGCGCGGCCCAGGTGACCGTGACGCGCAGGGACGCGGCGGAAGGCGCCCCGGCTCCGGTGGCCGCCCCGGCGGCGGCGCCCGCCCGTCCGGCCGCGGTGGCCAGCCCGGCCGTGCCCGTGGCGCCCGCGGCGCCGCAGGCTGCCGCCGCCCCGGCCGCCCGGGTCAACGGCCAGCCGGCCAGCCACGCCTCGGTCTCCGACGGCGGCTGGTGGTCGCGCCTGCTGGGAGGCCGCGGCGGCGCCTCCGGACGCAGCATCCACATCGAACTGCGCCGTGGCGATACCGCCCTGACCGTGGATTGGCCGGTGGAGGAGGCGGGCGAGTGCGCCGCCTGGCTGCGGGACGTTTTGAAGTAGATTCGCCCGGGGGGCCCGAGCCGTTTTACAATCACGCTGGCCCATCGCGCCGCCGGGGGAAGGCCTTCCCCCGTGCCGTTGTGACTTCGTACCGTGACCGCCGTGCCCCAGACCGCTACCGCCCCCCGTCCCGCCGACACCGAGCCCTCGATCGACGAGAGCCGTTTCCGTACCGATTTCGTCCGCTTCGCCACCGAGCTGGGCGTGCTGCGATTCGGCGCGTTCACGACCAAGGCGGGCCGGCTGAGTCCCTACTTCTTCAACGCCGGACTGTTCAACAGCGGCGCGGCCGTGGGACGGCTGGCCGAGTTCTACGCCCAGGCGCTGCTGGCCTCGGACGTCGAATTCGACATGCTGTACGGCCCGGCCTACAAGGGCATCCCGCTGGTTACCGCCACCGCGGTCGCGCTGGCCGCCCGCGGCCGCGACGTGCCCTTCGCGTTCAACCGCAAGGAAGCCAAGGACCACGGCGAAGGCGGTTCGCTGGTCGGCGCGCCGCTGGAAGGCCGCGTGGTCATCATCGACGACGTGATCTCGGCCGGCACCTCGGTGCGCGAATCGGTGCGCCTGATCCAGGCCGCCAAGGCCAAGCCGGCCGCCGTGCTGATCGCGCTGGACCGCATGGAGCGGGTCGGCCCCGACGACGCCCTGTCCGAGCACTCGGCGGTGCAGGACGTGGTGCACACCAACGGCTGCCCGGTGGTCAGCATCGCCTCGCTGGACGACATCCTCGACATGATCCAGCAGGGCGGCGGGGGCGGTGAATTCGAACAGCACCGCGAGGCGGTGCTGGCATACCGGGCGCGCTACGGAGTGATCTGAGCCCCGGGGCCTGGACAGGCCCTAGATGCGCCGCGTCCCCGGCAGGATCAGCCGCCGCTCCAGCTGGCGCGCGGCCAGCACGATGACCGACACCAGCGCCAGGTAGACCAGGCCGGCCAGCACATAGGCCTTGAAGAACTGGAAGTTGCGGATCGCCATGTCCTGGATCTGGGCGAAGAACTCGGTGTACTGGATCAGGAAGGCTACCGAGCTGTCCTTCAGGTTCAGGATCACCTGGTTGGACAGCGCCGGAATCGACAGCCGCAGCACCTGCGGCAACGTGATCAGGCGGAAGATCTGCGGCGCCGAGAATCCCTGCGCCCGCGCCGCTTCCAGTTCGTCCCGGTCCAGCCCGCGATACGCCGTGGCCAGGTAGCGCGCGTTGTAGGCCGCCACGTTCATCGTGAAGCCGATGATCGCCACGGTCAGCGGCGAGGGGCGCAGCCCCCATTGCGGCAGGCCGTAGTACATCAGGAAGAGCAGGGCGATCAGCGGCGTGCCGATGAAGAACGAGATGTAGCCTTCCGTCAGGCGGCGGCACAGGCGGCTGGGGCTGAGCGTCAGGTAGAACACCAGGATGCCGCCCAGCAGGCCGGTTACCGTGATGACGGCGGCCAGCAGCAGCGTATGTTCCAGGCCGAGCAGGATCTGCGGCCCGAACTCCGCGACTTGCCCGAGAAAGGTCAGCAGGCCGTCCATTCAGCTGAAGAACGCGCGGATGCGGGGATCGGCGTGGTCGCCGAACAACTCGGCCGCCTCGCCTTCGGCCAGGATCTCGCCCTGGTCCAGGAACAGCACGCGGCCCTGGACCGTGCGCGCCAGCGTCAGGTCATGGGTCACGCACAGCATCGACACCTTGTCCCGGCGCAACTGGTTGATGACGTTGATGATCTCGCGCGACATGACCGGATCCAGCGCCGAGGTGGGTTCGTCGAAGAACAGCACCGCCGGATCCATCGCCAGCGCCCGCGCGATGGCCACCCGCTGCTTCTGCCCGCCCGAGAGCTGCGCCGGGTATTTCTGCGCGTGCTCGGCCAGGTTCATGCGGCCCAGTTCGTGCATGGCCCGTTCGTTGGCGGCGGCGGTCGCCATGCCGCGCAGCTTGCGCAGGCCCAGCGTCACGTTCTCGAGCGCGGTCAGGTGGCGGTACAGGGCGAAGTTCTGGAACACGAAGCCGATGCGCTGGCGCAGGGCCCGCACGTCGGTGTCCGGGCGCATGACGTCCTCGCCCCGGAAAATGATCTGCCCGGACGTGGGCGTGACCAGCCGGTTCAGGCAGCGCAGCAGGGTCGACTTGCCGCAGCCCGAGGGACCCATCACCACCTTGAGTTCGCCTTCCTCCAGGTCCAGGTCGATGCCGTTGAGCACCGTCCGGCCGTCGTAGGCCATCTTCAGATCGCGGACTGTCAGTAGCGCCATGGCCGTTTCTCAATGCTCCGTCAGGCCCGGCACGCGGCAGCGCTTCTCCAGCGCCCAGATCGCCGTCACCAGTATCTTGTAGATCGCGAAGTACACCAGGCCCACGGCGAAATAGATCTCCACGCCGCGCAGCGTGGCGGCGGACAGCGCCATGGCCTGTTTCATGACTTCGGGGATGCCCACCGTGTAGCCGAAGGGCGAGTACTTCAGCACGGTGGTGAATTCGTTGACCATGCCCGGCACCGAGAACCGCAGCATCTGCGGCAGCTCGATGTAGGCGAAGATCTGCACCCGGCTCATGCCCATCGCCTCGGCCGCCAGCACCTCGCTGGCCTCGACCGAATCCAGCGCGCCGCGGAACACCTCGCCCAGATAGGCGCCGGTGATCAGCCCCAGGCTCAGCATCATCGACACCAGCGGCGGCACGCCGACGCCGATGGTGGGCAGCCCGAAGAACACGATGAACAGCAGCACCAGCACCGGAATGCCGCGGAAGACGTAGGTGAATACCCCAAGCACCCCATCCACCGCCCGCCACCCCAGCCGCCCCAGGATGGCGATCGCCAGTCCCACGACCACGCCGGTGGCGCTGCAAGCCAGCGTCACCAGGACCGTATATCCAACCCCCGTCCCCAGCAGCCCGAATATTCGCGCGATATCCATCGCGCTATACCGTACCTATGGGGCAAAGCTCCACCGCACCGACCCAAGACAGCGGCACCAGACCCAGGATGCGGTGGATCCGGCTCCGCCGGTCCACCCGCATCGCCCCCTGGGGGGCGCCCGAAGGGCGTACGGGGGGGACTATTGCATCCATTTGTTGATGATGGCCTGCACGCCCTCGGGCTTGAGCTCGTTCGCCATGTAGTTGTCGAAGTCCTCGCGCAGCTTGGAGCCCTTGGGGAAGGCGAAGCCGAAGCGGTCGAAGCCGGTGAAGACGTAGCTGTCCTGGATGGGCAGCGTCTTGCGGTAGACCGAGGCCACGGTGCCGTCCAGGAAGGCGAGGTCCAGGTTGCCGTTCTGCAGGTCGGACAGCACCTCGTTATAGGACGGGTACATCTTGACCTTGTCGAGCGTATAGACGCCCTTGGGCGTCAGGTCGTTCTTGATGAAGTCGCTGTAGGCCATGCCGCGCGGATAGCCGACGCTGTACTTCTTCATCTCGGCCAGGTCGTCGAACTTGATGTTGCGGCTCTTCAGGCTGACCAGGTTCCAGGTGTTCTCCATGTAGGGCTTGGAGAAATCCATGACCTCTTCGCGCTGCTTGGTGATGGAGATGCCGGAGAACGCCACGTCGGCCTGCTTGCTGACCACCGCGCCCAGCATGCCTTGCCAGTCGTAGGCCGTGATCTTGAGCTTGCAGCCCCGGGCCTTGCAGTAGCTCTCGAAGATATCGAGGTCCAGGCCCTTGGTGGTGCCGTTCTCCTCGAACAGGTTGGGCGGGGAAGCCGGCGATACCGCTACCTTGATTTCCTTGTCGGCGCTTTTTTCGGAACACGCAGCCAATAGCAGGACGAGGCTCAACAGGCCGATGAGCTTACGCATGGGGGACTCTCCAGAGGGTGGGGGGGGGTGGAGACGGCGAGCAATGCTGCGCGAAATATTAGCAGAGGGGCGCACGCTTTCGCGACGAAAAAAAACCGCCGTCCCGAAGGACGGCGGTAAAGGTACAACCGCTCCAAAACTAATCAGTCGGCGGCTGGCTGGAGATCGTAGGCGAAGGTCCACGTCTGGGCGCTGTTGGCGTCCTGGGGATCGGCGTAGGTGATGCCGGTCAGGTGCAGGCGCGTGTAGCTGCTGCCTTCGCCGTTGCGGATCAAGGTGCCGTTGGCCGGGTTGGCGCTGATGATGTGGGCGACTTCCGGCAGCCCGGCGTTCTTGGCGGCGGCCGCGGTGGGGTAGTAGGTGTACCAGCCGTAGCTCAGCGGATTGGGGTAGGCGCCCTGCACGGCGGGGTTCAGCGCCGAGGAGTTGCTGTCCTTGACCCATGCGGAGGTCCGGGCCGGCGTGGCCAAGTCGGCGGCGGTCAGTTCGGCTTCGGTGTCCGAGATGCTGGTCGTGCTGGTGAACTTGGCGGCAATGGGCTTGCCGGTGGAGTCGTAGAAGCCGGCCGGGGTCTTGCCGAGGAAGCCGGCGACGGTGCCGGTGCCCGACGATCCGCCGTTCAGCTTGACGTTGTAGCGGTTGAAGGCGATGTGCCATGCGCCGCTCTGGTCCACGGTACGTTTGTTGACCAGGTCGTAGTAGACCCAGCCGCTGGTGGCGTCGACCGTGGCGGTCTGGATGATGGGGGCGGTTGTCCGGGTCGCCCAGCGGAACGAGATGTGGCCGGAGGTCGTGCCGCCCGGGCCGCCATAGTAGCCGGTGACCTGCAGGGCGAACACGCCATCGCCGGTGGTGACCGGCGTGGTGGTCGATCCGACCACCGCGGCGCTGTTGGCGGTGATCAGGAAGACGCGGAAGTTGGGGTAGAGGCTGTGGTCGGTGGAGCTGCCGGTCACCCCGTATTCGAACGCGGCGGCGCGGATGTCGTTGGTACCGGTGAACACGCTGGCCGCGGCATCGGCGGCGTAGACGGTGGCGGGAAGGGCCGCGCCGCTGGTGGGGTCCGTCGTGGCGCTTTGATAGGTCTTCAGTTCGGTCCAGGTGTGTTCGAACGGTCCGCCGAAGGCGCCGCCCGATCCTGTTCCGCTGGTGCCGCTGTTGGTCCATAGCGTGCCGGTCAGGCCGCTGCTGGTCAGTTTCAGGTCCCAGGTATTGCCGGAGCAGCTGGCGACGGCCGCCTTGGTGTCGAAGTCATAGCAGACCGAGGCGCCGGCTGCGGGCAGCGTGAATGTCCATTCGCCGCTTTGCGTGAACTTGTTGGTGGGCGTGGGCGTGGTGCCGCCGCCGTCCCCGCCGCCATTGTTGCCGCCGCCCCCGGTGCTGCCGCCATCGCCACCGCCGCCGCAGCCCGCGAGCGCCAGGGCGGCGCACAGGGCGCCGAGCGTGAACAAGGATCTGGATTGCATGATGGGTTCCCCCCTAGGAAAAGGTTATTGGGTCGAGCCGAAGGCGTAGCGCGCCCCGACGTAGATGAAGCGGCCTCGGAGCGGGCCGAAATCGGTTGGGTTGGAGAAGTCGCGCTGGCGGTCGAACAGGTTGTTGATGCCGGCGAACACCGTGAGCTGGCGGCCGATCTTCTGGTTCACCATCAGGTCCAGCGTGGTCCAGCCCGGCGAGCGGCCGCCGCCGCCCGAGCCGCCGTTGGACTGCGCGACGTCGTCGGACGAGATCAGTTCGCTGCTCTGGATGCGGGTGCGCACGGATACCGTGGTGTCGGGCAGGGCGCGCCAGTCGGCGCCGACGCGGCCGATGTGGCGCGGCCGCCGGGTCAGTTCGCCGCCGGTGTCCAGGTTCTTGGCGTCGGTGAAGGTGTAGCCGACGTTCAGCGCGAGGGCGGGTGTGGCCTGCCAGCGCAAGCCGGTCTCGATGCCCTGGGTGCGGGCGCGCGCGATGTTGCGGTAGGTGTAGGCCGTGACGCCATCGATGATGGTGGTGTTGCTCATGTCCGTCTGGATCAGGTCCTTCACCCGGTTCATGAAGGCATTGACCTCGAACGTGACGTCCTGGCGGAAGGTCAGGGTGCCGCCCAGCTGGAAGCTGTTGGACGCCTCGGGCTTCAGGTCGGGATTGCCCAGCACCATGTAGCCCAGGGCGCTGTGGTCGAACAGGTAATAGCGTTCCTTCAGGTTGGGCACGCGATAGCCCTGGCCGAAACTTGCCCGCAGCACGCCGCTCCAGTTCTGGGTGTTGAGCAGCTTGCCGCGCAGGCTGGCCTTGGGCGCGAAGTGGCCGCCGAAGTCGGAGTCGTCCTGGTAGCGGGCGCCCAGCAGCAGTTCCCAGGTGTCGTTGAAGATGATGTCGTTCTGGGCGAAGACTTCCTTGCTGGAACGGTCGACCGAGCCGCTGCGCACGAATTCGGAGACGCCGTTGTTGTCCTGCTTGAGGTCTTCGTAGTGGTAGTCGGCGCCGAATTGCCACAACTGGTTGCGCCAGGCCGGCAGGTCCACCTGCGCGGTCAGGTGCCCCATTTCCTG
The DNA here is from genome assembly GCF_038066655.1 of Pigmentiphaga sp. YJ18. Lineage (NCBI taxonomy): Bacteria > Pseudomonadati > Pseudomonadota > Betaproteobacteria > Burkholderiales > Alcaligenaceae > Pigmentiphaga > Pigmentiphaga sp. YJ18. Next base: position 1,319,989 of record NZ_JBBUKU010000001.1, read on the forward strand.
CTTGGCGGTGCGGCGCGTGGTCGCGAATTCGTTGGAGTAGGCCTGGGAAGTGCTGTCGTAGCGTTCGCCCACGCCCTTCAATTGCAGCCTGGTGCCGTTGCCCAGTTCCCACTGGCCGCCTCCGGTGAGGCGCTTGCGTTCGATGGTTTCGGTCTTGCGCTGCGGCAGCAGGTTGGGCGGCACGAAGGTGGTGTAGCGCTGGGTATCGTCCTCGCGGTAGACGCTGCCGTCCACGAAGTAGCGCTGGCGGGCGCCGGGCAGCCAGTCCACGCGCGCCGAATACTGCTGGCGGCGGATCTCGTCGCCCTGGCGGCTCCAGGCGTCGGGGTTGATGCCGAAGCCGTCATCGTCCAGCACGTCGGCCGCGATGCGGCCGCGCAGTTGTTCGTTGCCACCCTGGATGGAGAACTGGCCGTGCCGGTTGGCCGGCCGCCACGAACCGCCCTTGCTGTTCTGGCTGCCGTAGCTGCCGGCGTCCAGCGTGGCCGTGCCCGACAGGCCGGGCTGCGCGGGGCGGGTGATGACGTTGATGACGCCGCCCATGGCCGAACTGCCGTATTGCGCCGAGGTGGCGCCCTTGACCACTTCGATGTGGTCGACGTCGGTCAGCAGGTACTGGCTCAGGTCCACCGTGGAGCCGGTGCTGGCCGAGATCGGCAGGCCGTCGATCAGCACCAGCACCTGGTCGCTGCTCAGGCCCTGCAGCGACAACTCGTAGCCCGACTTGCCGTGGATCTCCCGCAACTGCAGGCCGGGGATGTTCTCCAGCGCCTGGGTCAGGGTACGGGCGTGGGTGCGCTCGATTTCCTCGCGGGTGACGATTTCGGTGCGGATGGGCGTGTCGTCCAGCGTTTTTTCGGTGCGGGTGCCGGTGACGACGACGGGGGCCAGGGTGTGGGCCTCCTGCGCCACGGCGACGGCGGCCGTGGCCAGGGGAGCGCTCAGCGCGAGATGGAGCGCCCGGCGCAGGCGCGACGGCGTGGAGCGTGGGGAGGACGGACGGGACATGAAACCAACCGGGCCGCTAGGGCGTAGACGAACGAAGCCGAGATTCTTGAGCAAATACGGATTTTAATCAAGATTAATTCTCACTATCATTTATGTTTTGATTTATAAAAGAGGGCAAAAAAACGCCCGGAACCGGGCAAGCCGGTCGCGGGCGTCGGGGGGAAGCCGGGGAAGCTCAGTCGATCTTCAGGTTCTCTTCCTTGATCAGCCGGCCCCATTTCTCGGTGTCCTGCTTGGTGCGGGCGTCCAGTTCGGCGGGGGTGCTGGCGATCAGGTCCACGCTCTGTTCCCGCATGCGGGCGACCAGCGCGGGGTCGGTCAGCGTCTTGCGCAGTTCGGCATTGAGCTTGTCGATGACGGGTTGCGGCGTGCCCGTGGGCGCGTACAGGCCGTACCAGGTGGTGTATTCCATGCCGGGCAGCGTGGCCGAGATCAATGGCAGGCTGGCGGTGTCCGACGCCTTGCTGGGAGCCGTCAGCCCCAGCGCCCGGATCGAACCCTTGTCGATCAGCGCCTTCAGCGACGGCATGCTGCTGAACAGGGCCTGGACCTCGCCCGAAGCCAGGTCCACCATGACCTGCGAAGTGCCCTTGTAGGGGATGTGCTCGATCTGGGTGCGGCTCAGGGCCTTGAACAGCTCCATGCCCAGGTGCGCCACGCCCCCGGTGCCGGCCGAACCGAAGTTCACCTTGCCCGGATGCCGGCGGGCATAGTCGATCAGTTCCTGCACGCTGGTGACGGGGATCTTCGTCGTCGCCACCAGCACGTGGGGACTGCTGGACACCATGCCGACCGGCACCAGGCGTTTCATCGCCTCGGCGCTGCTGCGCATGGTCAGCGGCTGGATGGTGACGTTGCCGGACGCCGCCATCAGCAGCGTGTAGCCGTCGGGGGCCGCGCGGCCCACGGCGTTCATGGCCGGGACGCCGTGGCCGCCGCCCATGTTTTCGACCACGATGGTCTGGCCCAGTTGCTGGCCCAGCTTGGAGGCGACTTCGCGCGCCACCACGTCGGCCGGGCCGCCGGCGGCGAACGGCACGACGAAGCGCAGGGACTTGGCGGGATAGGATTGCGCGCCGGCGGTGGGCGCGGCGCACAGGGCCAGGGCCGCGAGAGCGCCGGCCAGGAGGGGGCGTCGATACATGGATTGTCTCCGGTTCGTTATCGGGTAGGCGCGCGTCATGCGCGCTGGCGGGGGGCCACGGCAATGGCGGCGCGGGCCAGGTCCGCGTCCAGCCAGGCGGGCTTGAGTTCGCCGCGGGCGATGGCGGCCATGCGCTCCTGCTCGCGCAGGTACTTCGCGTGCGCGGCGGCCAGCAGTTCGTCCTTGCGTTCCACCGGCACGACCACGACGCCGTCGCAGTCGCCGTGGATCCAGTCGCCCGCGCGCACGGGGGCGCCCGCGCAGACGATCGGGTGCAGCACGCCGCCGTCGCCCTTCTTCGAGGGGCCGGCCGGGTGCGTTCCCGCCGCGAAGACGGGCAGGCCCAGTTCGACCAGTTCCAGGCTGTCGCGGATGGCGCCGTCGATGACCACGCCGGCCAGGCCGGCAGCCTTGGACTGGGTGGTCATGATGCCGCCCATGACGGCGCGTTCCAGGTAGGCCTGGGCATCGATCACCAGCACCTCGCCGGCGCGGGTCAGGGTCAGCGCGTGGTGGATGGCGAGGTTGTCGCCCGGCGGGACGGATACCGGCAGCGCGGGTCCCCAGAGCCGCCAGGCGGGGTCCAGCGGCTTGATGCGCGCGGCCAGCGCGTGGGCGCCGACGTCGGCCAGCAGGGAAGAGGCCAGCCAGTCGGGATGATCGAAGGCGGATGTCATGCGAGCTCCTGGGAAGGACGGCGGCACGGGCTGGCCGCTCGATACGACTTTAATCCATACAATTTCGTTGTACTCTATACAACGACAATGCAGGCAAGAAAGCCCGCCCCGCACGCAAGGAAAGCCGCATGAGCAACGAAGGCGTGACCGCCGTGGAGCGGGCCATGGCCATCCTGGACTGTTTCCGGCTGGATGCCGACCGCCTCAGCCTGGCCGATTTCTCCGCCCGGCTGCCGCTGCACAAGACCACCATCTACCGCCTGCTGAACTCGCTGGTGCGCACGCGCTACGTGGTGCGCCATGCCGACGGCCGCTATTCGCTGGGCCCGCGCGTACTGTACCTGGGCCGGGTGTGCGAGCGAAGTTTCCGCCTGGCCGACGTGGTCGTGCCGCAGTTGCGCGAGCTGTCGCGGGCAAGCGGGGAAACCGCGTCCTACTACGTGGCCAGCGAAGGCCAGCGCCTGTGCCTGTTCCGCATCCAGCCCAACGAGGGCATGCACGACCAGCTTACCGCCGGCAGCCTGCTGCCCTTCGACGGCAGCGCCACCGGGCAGATCTTCCACGTCTGGGTCGTGGGCGACGGGCGGATCGCGCTGCCCGAGGACCTGCCCACGCATTCCAGCGGCCTTTATCACCAGTTCGTCACGTCCTGGTCGGTGCCGGTGTTCGGCGACCAGGACGCGTTCGCGGGGGCGCTGACGCTGTCCGGCCTGGCGCAGCGGGTGGAGCCGAACGCGGTAAGCCACCGGGGCCTCCTGATGGCCCATGGCCGGATCCTGTCGGCGGCGTTGGGCGCGTCGCCGTCCTGGTGCGGCACCGTGTACGGGGAAGAGGCATGAACGCGCCCGTCGGACCGCGCACGGGGGACAGGGGGAGCAACATGGACATCCGGCTGGACAACCGCGTGCGGGGCCGGCTGCGGCTGCGGCACCTGGAGCTGCTCGACGTGCTGGACAACACCGGCAGCATCCACAAGGCCGCCGCGCGCCTGAGCATGACGCAGCCCGCCGCCAGCAAGCTGCTGCGCGATGCCGAGGACATCTACGGCACGCAGCTGTTCACGCGTTCGTCCAGCGGCCTGCGGCCCACGCCGGGCGGCGACGCGGCCATACGGTGGGCCCGCAGCATCCTGCGCAGCGTGGGCGATTCCCTGACCGAGGTCCAGCTGATACGCGAGGGCGCGCACGGCCGCGTGCGGGTGGGGGTGTTCCCGGCGGCGGTGTCGGTGCTGCTGGGCACGGCGTTGGACCGCCTGCATGCCCGCTGGCCGGACGTGGTGGTGCTGGCCACCGAAGGCAGCAACGAGGTGCTGCTGCCGGCGCTGGCGCGGCAGGAGCTGGACGTGGTCCTGGGCCGCCTGACCGCGGCGACCCAGGATCCGGCGTTCGAGAGCGAATTGCTGTATGACGAGCCCGTCTGCGTGGTGGTGCGCAGCGGCCATCCCTGGGCCCGTCGGCGGCGGCTGGATCTGGCCGAACTGGCCGCCTCGCAGTGGATACTGCCTACCGAGTTCGCGCCCATGCGGCCCCAGTTCGAGCAGATGTTCGTGAAGGCCGGCGTGGCGGTGCCCCGGCCGCGCGTGGAGACCGCGTCGCTGCTGCTCAGCCAGGCCGTGATCCAGAAGTCGGACATGCTGGCCGTCGTGCCGGGACGCGTGGCCGCCTACTACCGCGACCAAGGGTTGTTCGCCATTCTGCCCTTCGCCCTGCCGCTGACGATTCCGCCCGTGGGCGTCATCACCCATGCCCATCGTCCGGTCTCGCCGGCGGTCGGCCATTTCCTGGACGTGGTGCACGAGATCGCGGGGCTGGAGGCGCGGGCGCGGGAAGCCGACGCCCCGCCTGCCGTCAGGCCAGCGGCGGCTGGATCTCCACCCGCAGGGCGCCGAGGGACTCGATCCGGGCGCTGACCACGTCGCCCGCGGCAAGAAAGCTGCGCCGCGCGGCGCCCACGCCAGCGGGGGTGCCGGTCAGCACTACGTCGCCGGGCTCCAGCGTCATGATGCGGGACAGCGTCGCCAGTTGCTCGCCGATGTCGAAGATCATGCCCGCGGTGCGCGCGTCCTGCCGGACGTCGCCGTTGACGTCCAGGCGCATGGCCAGGTCGTGCGGGTCGGGAACGAAGGCGGCCGGCACCAGTGGACCCAGCGGGCAACTGGTGTCGTGCGCCTTGCCCGCGACCCAGTCGAACTTGTAGAAGGTCTCGGGCGCACGGTTCAGGTCGCGGGCGGAAAAGTCGATCGCCACGCAATAGGCCGCGACGTGCTGGCGCCAGTCCCGGGCCGCGATGGCGCGGGCCTCGCGGCCGATCACCAGCGCCAGTTCGATCTCCCAGTCGAAGGACTGGCAGCCGCGCGGAATGCGCACGGTGGCGCCGGGCCCCACCACCGCCTGCCGCGCGGGCTTGAAGAAAAAGAACAGCCGTTGCGCGGACTTGTCGTGCGCGTCGGGCACCTTCATCTCGGCCAGATGATCGTAGTAGTTGGCGCCGGCGCACAGGACCTTGCCGGGATATTGCAGCGGCGCCAGTTCGGGGACGTCGGCCGGCACGGCCAGCGCGCGCAGCTCGCCTTCGGCGCCTGCGATGCGCGCCAGCCCCGGCTGGTGGGCGGCCCAGTCGCGGAACAGGCCGATGATGCTGTCCGGCATCGCGTCCATCCCGAGCGCCCGGGCCGATGCCGCGATCGGATAGCAGCCCCGGGCGGTCTGCAAACAGCCGGTCGGCGCGCCATGCACCAAGCGGGTAGTCAAAGAAAACATCCTTGCTTCCTCATTCCATCCATCCATGAGCGATCCGTCGCATGCGACAGACGCCACTCGACCCGGGATGCGGTGGATCCGGCTCCGCCGGTCCGCCCGCATCGCCCCCTGGGGGGCGCGCGAAGCGCGTAGGGGGGGAACCTCTAATCAGCGCTGAAGCCCGAGGCTTGCACCGCCTGGCGCCATTGTTCGAGCTCGCGGCGGCCTTGTTCGTCCAGTTGCCGGGGCGTGCTGTCCACCGGAGTCATGCCCATCTGGGCCAGCTTCGCGCGCACGTCGGGCTCCTTCAAGGCCCGGACGATGGCCGCGTTCAACTGGGCAAGGCGAGCATCCGGCGTGCGTGCCGGCGCGTAGATGCCGCCCCAGCCCTGGGCCGTGCCCATGCGCAGCCCCAGTTCCGCCGCCGTCGGCACCTCCGGCAGCTCCGCCGCCCGCTGCGAGCCGAAGGTGGCCAGGATGCGGACCTTGCCGGCCTGCTGCAGGTTCAGCATCTCGCCTATGTTCAGGATCGCGGCCGGGATCTGCGCGCCGACCAGCGCGGTGATGACTTCGGCGGCGCCCTTGTAGCCGATGTGCTCCATCCGCACGCCGGTGGTCTGCGACAGCGAGACGCCCAGGAAATGCTGGATGCTGCCGGCCGAGGGCGTGCCATAGAAGGCCGCCGTGGGGTGGGCCTTGGCCCAGGCCAGGAAGTCCTGCAGGCTGCGCGCCGAGGACGAGGCCGGCACGGCCAGCCCCAGTTCCCAGGTCGGCAGCTTGGCCACCGGCGCGAGTTCGGTGAACGGGTCATAGCCCAGCTTCTTGAACACGTGCGGATACAGGTAGATGGTCGCCCCCGGCGCCACCACCAGCGTGTTGCCGTCGGGCGCGGCCGCCTTGACGTGCTGGATGGCCAGCCGCGCCTGCGCGCCCGGCCGATTCTCGACGATGGCCGGCTGGTTGAGCGAGACGCGCAGCTTGTCCGCCAGCAGGCGCGCGATGATGTCGAAGTTGCCGCCGGCGGGCAGGCCCACCACCAGCTTCAGGGGCTCCTGGGCCTGGGCCGCCGGAGCCGTCAGCGCGAACAGCAAGGCGAGCGACGCTCGCCGGATAAGGGTCGGGATCATGATGCGCCTCGTGTGCCCCCGGGGGCGTTGGCCTACAGTTTGCGCGCCGCGGTCACGGCGATCTCGACCTCGTATTCGGGAAAGGCCAGCTTGGCCTCCACGCAGGAGCGTACCGGCTTGTGCCCGGCGATCACCCATTGGTCCCAGATCTCGTTGAGCTTGGGCCATTTCTTGTAGTCGTCGATCCAGACCATGGCGCTCAGGATGTGCTTGCGGTCCAGGCCTATGCCCTCGAGCTGGGCGTCGAGCTTGGCCAGGATCTGGCGCAACTGGCCGTCGAAGTCCTGCGACGGATCGTCCGCGACCTGTCCCGACATGTAGACGATGTTGTCGTGGATCACGATCTTGCTCATGTGGGCGTTTTCGTTCAGGCGTTCGATGGTCATGCGCGGCTCCTTGTCGTGTGCCGGCACATTGTGGGCGCGATGCGCGCCATCGCCGTAATGAAAGAAACTTATCTCCCGAGAACCGGGAAGAATCTCCGGCGCGCTCAGGCGTCCAGGTGCGGCCGCATCAGCGCCTCGAACCATTCCACGAACACGCCCAGCCGGCGCGACCGCTGCCGGCGATGGGGATACAACAGGGAGACCGGCATGGGCGCGGGGCGCAGGCCGGGCATGACCTCGACCAGTTCACCGGCATCCAGCAGATGCCGCACGTCGAAGCGCGGGATCTGGATCAGCCCCAGGCCCATCCGGCAGCAGGCGATGTAGTTCTCGGCATTATTCACCACCACCTGGCTGGGCACGTCCCGGCTGCGCGGTTCGCCGCCTGCATCCAGGTATTCCCAGGCCGTCTCGCGCCCCGTGGTGGCCGAGGCATAGCCCACGGCCCAATGGCCGCCGGCCAGTTCGTCGGGGTGCCGGGGTTCGCCGTGCTGGCGCAGGTAGGCCGGACTGGCGCAATTGATCAGCGCGATGTCGCCCAGCGGACGCACGACCAGACTGCTGTCGTGCAAGGTGCCGATGCGTACCGCGCAGTCCACGCCTTCGCGCACGAGATCGATGGCGCGGTCGCCCGAACGCAGCAGCAGTTGCAGGCGGGGATGGCGCTGCAGCAGGCCGGGCAGCGCGGGCACGACCAGGCGCCGCGCGATGCGGCTGGGCACGTCCACCGTCAGGCGTCCGGCCAACTGCTTCCCGCGCGCATGGAACAACTGGTCGATGTCCTCGACCTCGGCCAGCAGCGGCCGTATCCGCTCGATCAACTGCTGGCCGTCGGCGGTCAGGGCGACACGCCGGGTCGTGCGATGCAGGAGGCGCGCCCCGACCTGCTCTTCCAGTTGCCGGACGGCCGCCGACACCGAGGCGCGGGGCAGCTCCAGCGCGTGGGCGGCCTGGATGAAACTGCCCATCTCCGCCACCTGGACGAAGACGCGGTACTGGTCGAAACGATCCATGTCCCAAGCATAGAGCAGGATGCCGCTACTTGGTGGTGTAGCCGCCGTTGATGAGGATGGTCTGGCCCGTGATCCACCAGCCGTCGCTGACCAGGTGCCGGATGAACGGGACGACGTCGTGGATGTCGGTCAGCCCGGTCTTCGAGAACGGCGACAGGGCCGCCGCGGTCTTGTGGTACGCCACCGCCTCGGCCTGCTCGGCGGGATAGAAGAAGGGCGTATCCATCGGTCCCGGGCCGACCGCGGTCACCGAGATGCCGCGCTGGCCGAACTCCTTGGCCGCCGCGCGGGTGAAGTGTTCCACCGGCGCCTTGGTGCCCTCGTAGGCCGCGTAGAACGGCGTGAACGCGCCCAGCAGCGAGGTCACCAGCGTCACGACCTTGCCGTTGTCGTTCACGTGGCGGCCGGCTTCCTTCAGGAAGAAGAACGCCGACTTGGCGTTGACCGCGGACATCTCGTCGTATTCGGTCTCGCTGATGTCGACGATGGGTTTCTTCAGCACCTTGCCCACCGTGTTGATGGCGATGTCCGGCCGCCCGGCCACGGCGATGGCGTCGGCGAACAGCTTCTCCACCGCCCCGGCCGTCGTCAGGTCCGCCTGCAGGGCGGCCGACTCGGCGCCCGCCGCGCGCACCGCGGCCACGGTGGCGTCGGCGTCCGCCTCGGACGCCGGGCTGTTGTAGTGGACGATGACGGCCTTGGCGCCCTGCGCGGCCAGATCGCGCGCGATCAGCCCGCCGAGATTCTTCGCGCCGCCGGCGATCAGCGCGACCTTGCCGCGTATCGAATGGTCTGCCATGGAAAACTCCTGTGCGATGGAAACGAGGGTTCCAGCTTAGGAGCGTGGGCCGATCCGATCAGCCCCCGGGGGCTGGATGGACTATCCAGGAAATCCGGCCAATCGCCGAGGGCACCGCATCAACGCAGGGCGCGTGCCGTGAGTTCCACCCGCACGACCTGCCCGTTCTCGATGGGCGCCGCCAGGTCGGTCTCGCGGAAGCGCCGCATCCAGGGCGGCGTGGTTTCCAGCCCCCGCGCGAGCGCGAGCTGGTAGGCGTGGAAGAACTGGCCGTGGCCGACCGCGACGACGAAGCCCGGCAGCGTGCGCACGCGTTCGTCGAAGGCGCGCAGCCGGTCCGCGAACTCGGAGAACGATTCGGCGTCGTCGCCGTCGCGGTAGTCGGGGTCGGCGCGCTGCCAGTAAGCGTCGGCCAGGGGCCGGCGTTCGTGCACGTTCAGGCCCGCGCACTTGAGGGCCGACAGGTAGGTGAACTCCTGGATGGGCCAGACCTCCATCGGGGTGCCTGGCCATTTTTCCAGGATGGGGGCGGCGGTTTCCTGCGCGCGCATGAAGGGCGAGACGATCAGCAGGTCGGGATTGCGATCGATCTGGCTGGCCGCGAGGAGCGCCTGTTCGCGCCCCAGCGCCGTCAGCGGGCTGGCGCCCACCTCGGAGGTGGCCGCCCCGGCATTGGCCGTGCTTTGCCCGTGGCGGATCAGCCAGAGTTCGCGCAGTGCCATGAGGGCCCTAGGCCAGCTTCTGCTTCAGCAGTTCGTTGACCTGCTGCGGATTGGCCTTGCCCTTGGCGGCCTTCATCACCTGGCCGACCAGCGAATTGAAGGCCTTTTCCTTGCCGGCGCGGTATTCGGCCACGATGGCGGGATTGGCGGCCAGCACGTCGTCGATCATCTGGCCGATGGCGCCGGTATCGCTGATCTGCTTGAGGCCGCGCGCTTCGATGATGGCATCGGCGTCGCCGCCGTGCTCGCCCTGCCAGATGGCGGCGAACACGTCGCGGGCGATCTTGTTCGAGATCGTGCCGTCGGCGATGCGTGCCAGCAGCTTGCCCAGTTGCGCGCTGGAGACGGGGCTTTGGGCGATGTCCTGTTCCTCGCGGTTCAGCGCGGCGGCCAGTTCGCCCATGACCCAGTTGGCGGCCAGCTTGGCCTGGCCGGCGGGCAGGGCCTTGGCGGTGGCCTCGAAGAAGTCGGCCGTGTCGCGGCTGCCGGTCAGCTGGGCGGCGTCGTAGGCGGGCAGGCCGTAGTCGGCCTCGAAGCGGGCGCGCTTGGCGCCGGGCAGCTCGGGCATGTCGGCGCGCACGCGCTCGATCCATTCCGGCGCGATCACCAGCGGCGGCAGGTCGGGGTCGGGGAAGTAGCGGTAGTCGTGCGCGTCTTCCTTGGACCGCATGCTGCGGGTCTCGTCGCGGTCGGGGTCGTACAGGCGGGTTTCCTGCACCACCTTGCCGCCGTCCTCGATCAGCTCGATCTGGCGCCGGATTTCGTACTGGATGGCGCGTTCCAGGAAGCGGAACGAGTTGACGTTCTTGGTCTCGGTGCGGGTGCCGAATTCCTTCTGGCCCACCGGGCGCACGGACACGTTGGCGTCGATGCGGAACGAGCCTTCCTGCATGTTGCCGTCGCAGATGCCCAGCCAGACCACCAGCGCGTGCAGCGCCTTGGCGTAGGCCACGGCTTCCTCGGCCGAACGCATCTCGGGCTCGGACACGACTTCCAGCAGCGGGGTGCCGGCGCGGTTCAGGTCGATGCCGGTGGACTTTTCGCCATGGGGACCGGCGAAGTCGTCGTGCAGCGACTTGCCCGCGTCCTCTTCCAGGTGGGCCCGGGTCAGGTTGATGGTCATTTCCCGCTCGCCCACGAAGAAGGTGAGCGAGCCGCCCTGCACCACCGGGATCTCGTACTGGCTGATCTGGTAGTTCTTGGGCAGGTCGGGATAGAAGTAGTTCTTGCGGGCGAAGATGGAGCGCGGGGCGACGTGCGAGCCCAGCGCCAGGCCCAGCTTGATGGCGCGTTCGACCGCGCCCCGGTTCATGACCGGCAGCGTGCCCGGCAGCGCGAGGTCCACGGCGTTGGCCTGCATGTTGGCCGGGGCCCCGAAGCGGGTGCTGCTGCCCGAGAAGATCTTGGATGCCGTGGACAGTTGCACGTGCGTTTCCAGACCGATGACGACTTCCCAGTTCATACGTTCATTCCGCTGCGGAGGTCACAGGCTGCCGGGGCGGCGAGTGTGCCAATCCGTGGTTCGTTGGAAAACATCGGCGACGGCCAGCAACCGGCCTTCGTCGAAATAATTGCCGATGATCTGCAGGCCGACGGGGCGCTGGCCGTGCACCGGGCCCAGGCCGAAGCCGCAGGGGATGGACACCCCGGGCAGGCCCGCCAGGTTCAGGCTGAGCGTGTAGATGTCGGCCAGGTACATGGCCACCGGATCGTCCGTCTTCTCGCCCAGGTTCCAGGCCACGGTGGGGGACACGGGGCCGACGATCACGTCGCACTGGTCCCGCAGCGCCTTCTGGAAATCGTCGGCCACCAGCCGGCGCACCTTCTGCGCCTGCAGGTAGTAGGCGTCGTAGTAGCCGTGCGACAGCACGTAGGCGCCGGTCAGGATGCGGCGCTGCACTTCCAGGCCGAAGCCCTCGGCGCGCGAGCGGCTGGTCATGTCGGCCAGGTCGCGGTATTCGGCCGCGCGGTGGCCGTAGCGCACGCCGTCGTAGCGCGAGAGGTTGCTCGAGGCCTCGGCCGGGGCGATGACGTAGTAGGCCGGGATGGACAGCTCCGTGCGCGGCAGGGAAATGTCCACCCGCTGGGCGCCCAGCGCCTCGAACTGCTGCAGCGCGGCCTCGATGGCCATGCGCACGTCGTCGGCCAGGCCGGCGCCGAAGAATTCGCGCGGGATGCCGATGCGCAGGCCGGCCAGCGGCTTGTCGCCCTGGGCCCGCGCGGCGAATGCGTCGAACGCCGCGCGCACGCGGCCGGGGGCGTTGGGTTCGGCGCCGCAGCGTTCCAGGCTGGTGGAGTCGCGCGGGTCGAAGCCGGTGATGGGATCCAGCAGTTCCAGCAGGTCGCGCGCGTGGCGGGCGATGGGGCCGCCCTGGTCCAGGCTGGAGCCGTAGGCGATCATGCCGTAGCGGGACACGGTGCCGTAGGTGGGCTTGATGCCGCTGACGCCGCACAGCGAGGCCGGCTGCCGGATCGAGCCGCCGGTGTCGGTGGCGGTGGCGCCCACGGCCAGGCCCGCGGCGACCGCGGCGGCCGAGCCGCCGGACGAGCCGCCGGGCACGGCCGCGGTGTCCCAGGGGTTCAGGACCGGACCGTAGGCCGAGTTCTCGTTGGACGAGCCCATCGCGAACTCGTCGCAGTTGAGCTTGCCCAGGGTGACCGCACCCGCCGCGGCCAGCCGTTCGACCACGGTGGCGTCGAACGGGCTGACGTAGTCCTTCAGCATGGCGCTGGCCGCCGTGGTGCGCCAGCCGCGGGTGACGAAGACGTCCTTGTGGGCGATGGGGATGCCGGTCAGCTGGCCGGCCTGGCCGCCCGCCAGTGCGGCGTCGGCGGCGCGGGCCTGGGCCAGCGTCAGTTCGGGGTCCACGTGCAGGAAGGCGTTGAGTTCGTGGCGGGCGGCAATGGCCTCGAGCGCGCTCTGCGCCAGTTCGACGGCCGAGACCCGGCGCTCGTCCAGGGCCTTGCGCAGCTCGGCGATGCCGGCGAATTCGGTGTGCAGGGGTTGTGGCATGGGCTTACTCGATGACCTTGGGCACCAGGAACAGGCCGTCCTGGACGGCCGGGGCGTTGGCCAGCAGGGCGTCGCGCGATTCGGCGGTGGCCGGCTCGGTGGCGGCGTCCTCGCGCAGGCGCAGGACCACGTCCTCGATGGCCGAGATGGGATGGGTGAGCGGTTCCACGCCCTGGGTATCGACCGCCTGCAATTGCTCGATCAGGCCGAAGATGCCGTTCAGGTCCTTCAGGACGCGGGCCTGGGTGTCGCCCGCAAGTTCGAGACGGGCCAGCCGCGCGATGCGCGTGACGTCGGTTTCGGTAAGCGCCATGGCAGTGTGATGGAAAGGCGGCGAAACGGCGTCGGACAGGGCTCTGGCGCGCTTCGGGGCCGGGTGGGTCGTAGCACTGCTTCGAAGACCGCAGAATCGAGAATAATGCAGAACTTTGATGCAGTTTCAGGGTATTGAAGCAGGATTATAAGTTATCATTTCGCGTTTACCGGACCCGCCCACCCCGCATCCGTTCTTCATAAAAGATTCCCGATGTTCAGTTTCCTGCGCAGTTATTTTTCCAATGATCTGGCGATCGACCTTGGCACCGCCAACACGCTGATCTACGTCCGCAGCAAGGGCATCGTGCTGAACGAACCCTCGGTGGTGGCCATCCGCCAGGAAGGCGGGCCCAGCGGCAAGAAAACGATCCAGGCGGTGGGCAAGGAAGCCAAGCAGATGCTGGGCCGCGTGCCCGGCAACATCGAAGCCATCCGTCCCATGAAGGACGGCGTGATCGCCGACTTCACCGTGACCGAGCAGATGCTCAAGCAGTTCATCCGCATGGTCCACCCCAAGGGCCTGTTCGCCCCCAGCCCCCGCATCATCATCTGCGTTCCCTGCGGCTCCACGCAGGTCGAGCGCCGGGCGATCCGGGAATCGGCCCTGGGCGCGGGCGCCAGCCAGGTGTTCCTGATCGAGGAACCCATGGCCGCGGCCATCGGCGCCGGCCTGTCGGTCTCCGACGCCAGCGGCTCGATGGTGGTGGACATCGGCGGCGGCACCACCGAGGTCGCCGTGATCTCGCTGGGCGGCATGGTCTACAAGGGTTCGGTGCGCGTGGGCGGCGACAAGTTCGACGAGGCCATCGTCAACTACATCCGCCGCAACTACGGCATGCTGATCGGCGAACCCACGGCCGAACTCATCAAGAAGGCCATCGGATCGGCGTTCCCCGGGTCCGAGGTCAAGGAAATGGAAGTCAAGGGCCGCAACCTGTCCGAAGGCATCCCTCGCAGCTTCACCGTTTCCTCCAATGAAATCCTCGAGGCCCTGACCGATCCGCTGAACCAGATCGTCTCGGCCGTGAAGATCGCGCTGGAGCAGACCCCGCCCGAACTGGGCGCCGACATCACCGAGAAGGGCATCATGCTGACCGGCGGCGGCGCGCTGCTGCGCGACCTGGACCGCCTGTTGCAGGAAGAAACCGGCCTGCCCGTCATCGTGGCCGAGGATCCGCTGACCTGCGTGGTGCGCGGCTGCGGCCAGGCGCTCGAGCGCATGGACAAACTGGGCGCCATCTTCACGAACGAGTAATCTTTCCTCGTGGTTGCCATCGCGACGGGGCGAAGCGGCTGACAAGCGGTTCGCCCCGGTCTTTTTTCATCGGGACCTGTCCCGGCATCGCCGGACGCTGGACCAATCTCCATGCAATACAGTCCACCGTCGTTTTTCAAGCAGGGGCCGCCGGCCTTGGTCCGGCTGGCGTTCTTCGTTTTCCTGTCCCTGGTCATGCTGGTGGTCGACACCCGCATGCGGGCGCTCGACGCCTTGCGCGAAGCGGTCAGCGTGGTGCTGTACCCGTTCCAGCGCGTCATGCTGCTGCCCCGGGACGGCGTGCGCTACGTGGCCGATTTCTTCGAGGTCAACAGCAGCGTCCAGCAGGAAATCGAGCTGATGCGCCGCCAGCGCATCGAGATGGCCCAGTCCACCGCCCAGGCCGCGCAACTGGCCTCCGAGAACGCCCAGTTGCGCCGGCTGCTGGGCGCCAGCGAACGCGTCCCGGCCCCCGCCGTCCTGGTACAGGTGCTGTACGAGTCGCGCGACGCGTTCTCGCGCCGGCTGATCATCGACAAGGGCAGCCACTACGGCATCATCGCCGGCATGCCGGTCATCGACGACGGCGGCGTGGTGGGGCAGGTGGTGCGCACCTCGCCCATGACCTCCGAGGTCGCGCTGCTGACCGACCGCGTGCAGTCCATTCCCATCCAGGTGCTGCGCAACGGCTTGCGCGGCATCACGTCCGGCGGCGAGATCCCGGGCCGGCTGGGCCTGCGGTTCATGGCGTCCGACGCCGACATCCAGGTGGGCGACACCCTGGTCACCAGCGGGCTGGACGGCATCTATCCCGAGGGCCTGCCCGTGGCCACGGTCGAATCGGTCGAGCGCGACGCCAGTTCCGGCTTCGCCCGCATCCTGTGCAAGCCGGTGGCCGGCGTGGAGCGCTACCGGCATTTCCTGGTGCTGCAGACCATCAAGCCGCAGGAACTTAACAACGCGCCGGGGGACGAATCCTCCAAAAGTGAACAGTCGGACAAGTCGTCCCCATCATCCATGGCGCCCCGCGCTACCCCCAGCCGATGAAAGCACACTTCCTCATCCAGGGCACAGCGGATCCGGCTCCGCCGGTCCGCCAGTGCCGCCCCCTGGGGGGCGCGCGTAAGCGCGTAGGGGGGGACCTTCGTTGAAAGCTCCCTCGACACTGCCGCGTTCCCGGGTTCCGACTGAACATCTGCTCTTGCCGGTCGAACCCCGCTTCATCTGGCTGACGCTGTTCCTGGCCTGGCTGCTCAACCTGCTGCCCTGGGGCCAGGTGGGCGGCATTCCCGACGCGCTGGCGATCTGCCTGGTATTCTGGAGCGTCCACGAGCCCCGGCGCGTGGGCATGCTGACCGCCTTCGTCTTCGGCATCCTGATGGACGTGCACGGGTCGGCCCGCCTGGGCGAGCATGCGCTGTCCTACACCCTGATGGTCTACCTGGCGCTGCTGATGCACCGGCGGCTGTCGTGGTTCTCGCCCTGGCTGCAGGCCTTGCACGTGCTGCCGGTTTTTTTCGTCTCCGAACTCACGGTATTCTCTATCCGAGGCTGGCTCGACGGCACCTGGCCGGGCTGGTGGTGGGCGCTGAACAGCGTGATCTCGGCCCTGCTGTGGCCGCTGGCGGGCTGGATCCTGCAAGCCCCCCAGCGCAGGGCGGTGGACCCCGACGACACGCGTCCCATCTAGCGCAGGCCCGCCACCGGCATCTCGTAACACCGTCCGGCCCCACTGGGGCCGGGTTTCCGTAGCACATGACCGAACTCAAGAATACCGAGCGCGAACTCCAGCATTTCCGCCTGCGCCTGCTGGTGGCGGTGGGGATCGTCCTCGTCTGCTTCGGGCTGCTCGGGTCCCGGTTCTGGTATCTGCAGGTCGCCAACCACGATGCCTATGCCGCGCGGGCCGAGCAGAACCGCATCTCGGTCGTACCCATCACGCCCCACCGGGGCATCGTGGTGGACCGCAACGGCGCGCTGCTGGCCCGCAACTACTCGGCCTATACGCTGGAAATCACGCCGTCCAAGGCGGGCAAGCTGGACGAGACCATCGAGCAACTGGGCGAGGTGGTGAACATCGATGCCCGCGACCGCCGCCGTTTCCGCCAGTTGCTGGGCGAATCGCGGCGGTTCGAGAGCCTGCCCATCCGCAGCCGCCTGACCGACGAGGAGGTCGCCCGCTTCGCCGCGCAGGCCTATCGTTTTCCGGGTGTGGAGATCCGCGCGCGGCTGCTGCGCCACTACCCCCAGGGCGAGACTGCGGCGCACGTGGTCGGCTACATAGGGCGGATTTCGCAGCGGGATATCAACAGGTTGGAGGAAGATGGCACCATTTCCAACTATCGGGGCACCGACTACATAGGCAAGGAAGGCCTGGAGAAGTCCTACGAAGGCGTCCTGCACGGCAAGACCGGGGTCGAAGAGGTCGAGGTGACCGCCTCGGGCCGCGCGGTGCGCACCCTGTCGCGCACGCCTCCGGTCTCGGGCAAGAACCTGATCCTGTCCATCGACGTCGAATTGCAGAAGATCGCCGAGGCGGCGTTCGGCAACCGGCGGGGCGCGCTGGTGGCGATCGAGCCCGCCTCGGGCGACATCCTGGCCTTCGTCTCGCGCCCGTCGTTCGATCCCAACCTGTTCGTCGACGGCATCGACGTGGACAATTGGAAGGCGCTGAACGAATCGCCCGATCGCCCGCTGATCAACCGGCCGCTGTACGGCACCTATCCCATCGGCTCCACCTACAAGCCCTTCATGGCGTTGGCCGGACTGGAACTGGGCAAGCGGACCTTCACCGGCACCATGTACGACCCCGGCTATTTCGAGTTCGGCGACCGCCGCTACCGCAACTCCGGGGAGCGGGCCTACGGCACGATAGACATGCGCCGCGCGCTGGAAGTCTCGTCCGACACCTACTTCTATTCGCTGGCCGCCGACCTGGGCGTGGATGCCATCCACGATTTCATGAAGCCCTTCGGCTTCGGCCAGATCACCGGCATCGACCTGGGTGGCGAAAAGACCGGCATCCTGCCGTCCACCGCCTGGAAGCGGCGGGCCTATTCCAAGCCCGAGCAGCAGCGCTGGTACGCGGGCGAGACCATTTCCATCGGCGTGGGCCAGGGCTACAACGCCTTCACGCTGCTGCAGCTGGCCCAGGCCACTTCGGTGCTGGCCAACGACGGCGTCTACATGAAGCCCCACCTGGTCAAGTCCTTGCAGGACAGCGCCACCGGCGAACAGACCCTGACCGTTCCGCACGAAAGCTACCGCATTCCGCTCAAGCCCGAGAACATCAAGATGATCAAGCAGGCCATGGCCTCGGTCACGCGCAGCGGCACGGCGGCACGGGCCTTCGCCGGCGCGCCCTACGTCGCGGCGGGCAAGACCGGCACGGCGCAGGTCTACAGCCTGCGTTCGGGGGAACGCTACAACGCCAGCCGCATCGACGAGCGGCTGCGCGACCACGCCCTGTTCATGGCCTTCGCGCCGCTGGACCATCCGCGCATCGCGGTGGCCCTGATCGTCGAGAACGCCGGCTGGGGCGCCACCGTGGCCGCGCCCGTGGCGCGCCAGGTATTCGACTTTTGGCTGCTGGGCAAGCGCCCGGGCGGGCCCGTGCCCGACACGCCACCCCAACCTGCGGAGGCTGCCGGTGATTGACGGACCGGGCCTGTTCAACCGCCTGACCTGGCGCACCGTCCTGCTGCGCACGGTCGCGGTGTTCGACATTCCCATGTTGCTGATCCTGATGGCCCTGGCGGGTATCGGGCTGATGTCCATGTACTCGGCCGGAGGCGGTTTCGACGGCCGCTTCGCCGACCAATTGCGCAACTACGGCATCGCGCTGCTGGCGATGTGGCTGCTGGCGCAACTCTCGCCCCAGACGCTGATGCGGCTGGCGGTGCCGGTCTACCTGGTCGGGCTGGTGCTGCTGTTCGGCGTGGAGTTCGTCGGCGAGACCAGCAAGGGCGCGACACGATGGCTGAACCTGGGCTTCACCCGCATCCAGCCTTCCGAGGTGATGAAGATCGCCGTGCCCATGATGCTGGCCTGGTACTTCCACAAGCACCAGGGCACCTTGCGGATACGCGACTTCATCGTGGCCGCGGTGCTGATGCTGACGCCGTTCTCGCTGATCGTGCTGCAGCCCGACCTCGGCACCGCGCTGCTGGTATTCGGCGCCGGGTTCTTCGTGCTGTTCTTCGCCGGCCTGTCGTTCCGCCTGCTGGTGCCCATCACGCTGGTAAGCGTGATCGCGCTGGGGACCCTGGTCTCGCTGGAAGACACCCTGTGCACGGACGGCGTGGACTGGGTCGTGCTGCACGACTACCAGAAGCACCGTGTCTGCACCTTGCTGAATCCCGCCTCCGATCCCCTGGGCAAGGGCTTCCACACCATACAGTCGGCCATCGCGGTCGGTTCGGGCGGAATGCTGGGCAAGGGCTACATGCAGGGCACGCAGACCCACCTCGACTTCATTCCCGAGCGCACCACCGACTTCATCTTCGCGGTATTCGCCGAAGAGTTCGGCTTCGTCGGCAACCTGCTGTTGCTGTTCCTGTACCTGCTGCTGCTGGTCCGCGGGCTGACCATCGCCGCGAACGCCCCGTCGGTCTTCTCGCGCCTGCTGGCGGGGGCGCTGACCATGGTGTTCTTCGTCTATGCCTTCGTGAACATGGGCATGGTCAGCGGCATCCTGCCCGTGGTGGGCGTGCCGCTGCCCTTCATGAGCTACGGGGGCACGGCGCTGCTGACGCTGGGGTGCGCGGCGGGCATCCTGATGGGGATACAGCGCCACCGGGCGCTGGTGCAGAGCTAGGCCCGGCGCCCTCCCACGGGCCTAGTCCTTCGGCAGCGCGGGCTGGGGCGAGAACGGCGCCACGTTCATGATCTTCACTTCCTGGGCCACGAACGACCCCCGGTTCATCTGCCTGAACGCGGCCCACTCGGGATCCGCCTCCAGCCGTTCGCGGCGCCGTTCGCGCTCGGCCAGGCTGGCGTAGGCCCAGATGTGGACGACCTGGTTCAGCGGACCGATCTCGCTCACGTAGAAGCCGACCAGCCCGCCCAGGTGCCGCATCTGCACGGGCAGGCCGTGCGCGCGGTAGCGCTGCAGGTAGTCGTCCATCGTGCCGTGCTTGAGCGTGTAGGTGCGGTGCTCGACGATCATGCGGGGGTTCCTCGTGTTTCCGCTAGGGCTGGACCTGGATACCCGTCTTCTTCAGGAAGGGAATCCAGCGCTCGAAATCGCTGGCCAGCTTGGCCTTGAATGCCTCGGTATCCATCGGTCCGTTCAGGCCCATGCCGCCCAGCCGCTCGGACACCTCCGGCGAGCGGACCACCTTCAGGATGGCCTGTTCCAGCTGGCTGCGGGTGGCAGCGGGGGTGCCGGCCGGCGCCAGGATGCCGTAGGCATTGCTCATCTGCAGGTCCGGATAGCCGGCCTCGACCGACGTCGGGACGTCGGGCAATTGCTTCGAGCGCTGGGTGTCGAACAGCACCAGGCCGCGTACCTTGCCCTCGCGCACATAGGGCGCGAGGATGGTGACGTCGGCGTTCAGGGCGTCGATCTGGCCGGCCAGCAGGTCGGCGATGGCCGGGGCCGCGCCGCGATAGGGGACGTGCAGCATCTGCGAGCCGGTGTAGACGTTCACCATCTCGCCGCCTATATGCATGGTGGAGCCGACGCCGGACGAACCGTAGCTGATGCGCGCTCCGGACTTGGATTTGTCCACCAGCTCGCGCAGCGTGCGCACGCCCAGGTCGGGGCGGGCGATCATCAGGGTCTGGACCTGGCCGATCAGCGCCACGGGCTCCAGATCCTTGCGCGGATCGTAGGGCAGCTGCGTCATCGTGCCCGCCGACATCACGTAGCCCGAGGTCGCCACCAGCAGCGTCGCGCCGTCCGCGGGCGACTTGGCGACGTAGTTCGCGCCGACCACGCCGCCCGCGCCGCCGCGGTTCTCGACCACCACGGTCTTGCCCAGCGCGGCTGTCAGGCCGGGCGCGATGATGCGCGCGACCTGGTCCACCGGACCGCCGGCGGCGAAGGGCACCACCAGCTTGACGACGTCGGCCGCCAGCGATGGCGCCGAGACGGCGCACGACAGCAGGAACAGCAAGCTTCGAACTCGTTGCATGAAGATCTCCTCCATGGCGCTGCGCCATGGTCGTGGACGACGCGGGGCGGATGCCGGAACCGGGGTGCCGCGTTCAGCCCCGGAAGCGTGGTTCGGGCAGGCCGCCCACGCCTACCTCGAGCGCGAACAGTCCGCCGGCGAGCGGTTCCCTGGCCAGCTCGGGCACGCGCTGCGAGTGGCTGGTGACGTACAGCGTGTCGAGCCCGCTGCCGCCGAAGGCGGGGCAGGTCGGGTTGGTGACGGGCATCTGGATGATGCGGTCCACGCGTCCTGCGGGCGTGAGGCGGACCAGTTGGCCGGTGGCGACCATCGCGTTCCACAGGCAGCCGTCCACGTCCACGGTGGAGCCGTCGGGCCGGCCGGCCTGGTGCGTCCAGTCCTTGAAGACGCGGCGATTGGAGATGGCGCCGTCGTCCAGGTCGTAGTCGAAGGCCCAGATGACCTGCCGGTGCGTATCGGCGAAGTACATCGTGCGGTCGTCGGGGCTCCAGGCGATGGAGTTGGGCAGCACGACATCGTCCAGCATGACGTGGCAGCGGTGGTCGGGATCGAGGCGGTAGAGCTTGCCTTCCGGCGTGCGGCGGGTATCGGGCATGCTGCCCACCCAGAAGCGGCCGCGGCGGTCGCACTTGCCGTCGTTCAGGCGGTTGTCCGGCTGGTCGGGCTCGGGATTCAGCAGGGGCTGGGGAGCTTCGCCGGTATCGGGGTCGTACAGGTACAGGCCGTGGTTGGTGGCCAGCAGGAAGCCGCCCGTCTCGCGCAGCGCGATGCTGCCCACCAGAAGTTCGGGCGCCAGCCGTTGCGCGCGGTGCCGGCCGGTGGCGGGCTCGTACGATTGCAGGGCCGGGCGCCGTACGTCCACCCACCACAGGCGCTGGCTGCGGCCGCACCAGAGCGGGACTTCGCCCAGGATGTCGGCCCCTTGAACGACGCATTCGATCTTGCCGGCCACCGTTGTCTCCTTCGGTCTTGTATGCCCCGCAAGGCCGGGGCGTTTTTTCTCAGATTATTCCGTAATTCAGGATTCGTCAAACATCCCATTATTTAGGATTGATGATGTGCTCCCGACATGGCCGGTATAATCCGCGCCACCGTCCCGCTCCACGCGCCCCGTGAACGCATCCGATAACGCCCGTCCGGCTTCCACGCTCGCCCGCGCTTTCGAAGTGCTGGAGCTGCTGTCCGTCGAGCATCCGCTGCTGCGGGTCGAGGACGTCATGTCGCGGCTGGGCCATACCCGCTCCACGGCCTATCGCTACGTGAAGGAACTATGCGATGCGGGCGTGCTGGCGCCGTCCTCGGGCGGCATGTACGCGCTGGGGCCCCGCATCGTCGAACTCGAACGCATGCTGGTGCTGACCGACCCGCTGTACCTGGCGGGCCGCAAGGTGCTGCCGGCCGTGCGCGAACCCGGCAGCGTGCTGCTGCTGCACAACCTGTACCGCGACAAGGTGCTGTGCATCTACAAGGAAGGCCCCGATTCGCTGGAATACCGCGGCGAGTCCATTGCCGTGCGGCGTTCGCGCGGCATGCCGTTCCCGCTGTTCCGCGGCGCGGCTTCGCTGGCGATGCTGGCATTCTTCACCCCCCATCGCATCCGGCAGACCTACCTGCGCAGCGCCGACGAGATCGCGCACGCGGGCCTAGGACGCAGCTGGGAAGCGTTCCGCGGCGCCCTGGCCGCGATCCGCCGCAGTGGCTACGCCACCAGCCGCAGCCAGATCACGCCCAACCTGGCCGGCGTGGCGGTGCCCATCTTCCTGCCGGGAGAAAAGAAGGTGATAGGCAGCCTGGCTCGGGCCTTTCCCGCCGAGCTGCTGACGCCGGAGATGGAGCGGGCGTGCCTGGGCCGCCTGTCCGAGGCGGCTGCGCTGATCGCCCGGGAGTTCGTCCAGGCGGGGCGCGGCGCCTGGGAGCCGCCCGGCCCTAGTCCATCAGCTTGATCCCGGCGCTCTTGGCCACGCTGCGGGTACTGTCGATTTCCTTGCGGATGAAGGCGTCGAACTGCGCCGGCGTGGACGCCACCACGTCGTTGCCCCAGGCGTTCAACTGCCGCACGATGTCGGGCCGCTTGATGGTCGCTATCAGGTCTGCGGACAGCTTCTGCGCGACGTCGGGAGGCAGGCCGGCCGGCGCCACGAAACCGAAGATGCTTTCGTACTCGTAGCCCGGCACGCTTTCCCCTATGGTCGGGAAATCCGGGTGCGTGGGACTGCGCTGGCCGTTGGCGATGGCCAGCAGTTTCAGCCTGCCCGACTGGATGTGGGGCAGCGCCGATTCCAGGATGACGAAGCCCAGCTTGAGCCGCCCCGGCAGCAGGTCGTTGTAGGCCGGCGCGCTGCCGTTATAGGGTACGTGCGGCATGTCGAGGCCGGCCTTCACCTTCAGCAGTTCACCGGCGACGTGGGTGGCCGTGCCTATGCCCAGCGACGCGTATGCCAGGCGTCCGGGTTCGGCGCGTACGAGCTTGATCAGTCCCGCCACGTCGTCGGCGGGCAGGGAAGGGTGGGCCACGAGCGCGATCACCGCCGAGCCGACCTGGGTGAGCGGCGTGAAGTCCTTCAGCGTGTCGTAGGGCAGCGTGCTGCGCAGCGCGGGGTTGATGGTGTGCGAACTGATGACCAGTCCGAACGTATAGCCGTCGGGAGCGGCCCGCGCGACGGCCTGGGTGCCGATGATGGCGCCCGCGCCGGCGCGGTTTTCCACCACGACGCTTTGGCCCCAGCGTTCGCCCAGCTTCAGCGCGATCAGCCGCGCCATGCCGTCGGTGGCGCCGCCCGGCGGCATGGGCACGATCATCCTGACGGGCTTTTGGGGATAGGTGGCCTGCGCGCGCAGCGCGGGCGACAGCGCCAGGGCGGCCGTCGCGGCCAGCCACTGGCGGCGCCGGATGTCCGGCGAACAGGACGGGGTCGTCATGTCGATTCCTTGGGCGTGAAGGGAAGGTGATGTATCCATGGCCGGCGCAACGCGTCGTGCCGCTGGAAGTCGTCGATGAGGTTCTTGCGCTTCAAGGTCTGCGCGATCGGATCGAGTCCTTCGAGCAAGGCCTCGCGGCGCAGGGCCTGGATGTCGAAACCGATGCGCGCGCCGTCGGCGCCGGCCACGAAGCATTGCCGCAGGTCCACGGTCATGGGGACGCCGGGGTGGTTGCGCGCCTGCGCCGCCAGCGACTCCACGTCGGCGCGCGGCAGGCGTACGGGAAGCAGGCCGTTCTGGAAGCAGTTGCCGTAGAAGATGTCGCCGAAGCTGGGCGCGATGACGCAGCGCACGCCCAGCGCCAGCAGGGCCCAGACCGCGCCTTCGCGCGAGCTGCCGCAGCCGAAATTGGCGCCGGCCAGCAGGATGCGCGCATGCCGGGTGGCTGGCTGGTTGAAGACGAAATCGGGGTCTTCCGTGCCGTCCGGGCGATAGCGCAGGGACTCGAAGCAATAGGGGCCCAGTTCGTCGCGCGCGACGCCGTTGAACAGGGGCTCGACCCGGATGATCAGGTCGGTGTCGATGTTGTCGCGCAGCAGCGGTGCGGCCACGGATTCCAGGCGGTCGAAGGGCGTCATGCCAGGCTTGCCTCGAAGTCGCGGACGTCGCAGATCGCGCCGGCGACGGCCGCCGCCGCGGCCATGGCCGGGCTGGTCAGGTGGGTCCGCGCGCCGGGGCCCTGGCGGCCCACGAAGTTGCGGTTCGATGTCGAGACGACCCGCTGGCCGCGCGCGGCCAGGTCGCCGTTGGCGGCCAGGCACATGGAACAGCCGGGGTCGCGCCACTGGAAGCCGGCCGCCAGGAAGATCCCGTCCAGGCCTTCGGCCTCGGCGGCCTGCTTGACGCGTTCGGATCCGGGCACGACCCAGGCCTCGACGTGCGCGGCCACCTTGCGGCCCCGGACGACGGCGGCGGCGCTGCGCAGGTCCGACAGGCGGGCGTTGGTGCAGGAGCCGATGAAGACCCGGTCGATGGGCGTGCCGGCGATGCGCTGGCCCGGGTTCAGTCCCATGTAGTCGAGCGCGGCCTGCGCGGATAGCCGGCGCTGCGCGTCGTCGATGCCGGCGGGATCGGGCACGATGCCGTCTATGGCCACCACCTGTTCGGGGCTGGTGCCCCAGGTGACCTGAGGCGCGATGCCGGCCATGTCGATCAGGACCTCGCGGTCGAAGCGCGCGTCGGCATCGGAACGCAGCGTGCGCCAGTAGGCGACCGCGGCGTCCCAGTCCTGCCCGGCGGGAGCGAAGGGCCGGCCGTGCAGATAAGCGCAGGTTTTTTCGTCGGGGGCGACCATGCCTATCTTCGCGCCCAGTTCGACCGAGAGATTGCACAGCGTCAACCGGGCTTCCACGTCCAGCGCGGACACGGCCTCGCCCGCGTATTCGATGGCGTGGCCGGTGCCGCCGGCCGTACCGACCACCCCGGCGGCGTGCAGGATCATGTCCTTGGCCGAGACGCCCGGGGCAGCCTGGCCGACGAAGCGTATTCGCATGTTCTTCGGCTTGGCCTGGACCAGGGTCTGGGTGACGGCGATGTGCACGAATTCGCTGGCGCCGATGCCGAAACCCAGCGCGCCCAGTCCGCCATGGGTGCAGGTATGGCTGTCGGCGCACACCACCAGGGCGCCGGGCAGCGTCAGGCCCTGTTCGGGCCCCATGACGTGGACGATGCCCTGGGAACCGCTGTCCACGTCGAAGACCCGGATGCCCCGCGCCCGCGCTTCGCGGCGCAGGTCGCCCAGCAGCCGCACGCCCTGGGGCGTCGGACTGGCGCGTCCCGGCAGGGTGGACACCGAATGGTCGGGAGAGGCGAAAGCCAGTTCCGGATTCCGCATTTCCAGGCCGCGCCTGCGCATGTCGACCAGGGCCTTGCTGCCCGCGTCCGTGATCAGGTGGCGATCCACGTGCAGCAGCGCGAAGCCGTCACCCAGGTCGGTGATCACATGATCGTCCCAGATCTTGTCGAAGAGCGTACGCGGCATCGGCACTTTCTTTCCCTATCCCATCGGCAGTGAAATCGTATAATCATTATGACAACATAACAAATTTTGTGCAAAGCGGGACCCATGCGGCCGGCGTGCCACAATGGCGCTCCACGGCATGACCCGTGGCCCCGCGCATCCCATGCAGAAACTCAGCCGAAGCCTAGGAACCCCGCTCCATCACCAGATATCCACCGTCATCAAGGACGGCATCGCCAACGGCCGCTACCGGCCCGGCGAGCGGCTGCCGACCGAGGATGCCTTGTGCCGGCTCTTTTCCGTCTCGCGCATCACGGTGCGGCGGGCGATGCAGGGCCTGGAGGAGCAGGGGCTGATCGAGCGGCGCCAGGGGGACGGTACCTTCGTGGCCGAATCGGCGGCGGTGGTGTCCTTGCAGACGCCGCTGTCGGGCTTCATGGCCCAGGTCGCGGGAAGCCGCGCGCTCAGCACGCCGCGGCTGCTGTCCTTCGAGGAGGTGGAGGCGCCGCTCCACGTGCAGACCGGATTGATGCTGCAGCCGGGCGAACGTGTGATGAAGCTCGTGCGCCTGCGCACGCGCGGCACCCTGCCCATCCTGCACAGCACGGCCTGGCTGCCGGTGGATGTTGCCGCGGGCTTCCAGCCCGAGGATTTCTCGCGGCACGCGCTGAGCGAATTGATGGCGCGGGCCGGCTTTCCCTATTTCACGATCGAGGCCGCCGCGGGCGCGGCGCTGGCCGATCCGGTCCTGGCCCGCGATCTGCAGGTGCCCATTGGGTCGGCGCTGGTGGACGTGCGGCGCGTGGCGTTCGACCAGCAGGGCCGGGCGATCGAGTACCAGCACGTTCTCGGTCCGTCCGACCGCTATCAGATGCGCGTGACGATGCGCAGCTGAATCCTGGTCCTCAGGCCTGGAACAGGTCGTCGCGGCCGAACAGCCCGCTCAGCAGTTTCTTGACCGGCGCGGGGAGCGCCGCGTCGGCCAGTTCGCCGGAAGGCAGCCAGACCTGCTGATGATCCCCTTCGCGCAGGGCCAGCGAGCCCGCCTGCACGTGCCAGGGCTCCACGTGCAGCTTGAAATGGGTGAAGGTGTGCGAGAACACCGGCAGCCGTATGGTCTCGGCCGGCGCCACGCCCAGGATGCGGCAGGCTTGCGCCGGGTCGCCGTCGGCGAATTCGGGCAGGCTCCACAGGCCGCCCCAGATGCCCGGCGAAGGCCGGCGCTGCAACAGGATCTCGCCCGCCTTCTCGATCACCAGCATGCCGGTATGCCGCTCGGGCACGGCCTTGCGCTCGCGCGGCGTGGGCAGCTCGTGCTGCCTGGCCTCGCGCAGCGCGATACAGGATTCGCGCACGGGGCAGCGCCCGCAGCCGGGGTCGCCGCGCGTGCACAGCGTGGCGCCCAGGTCCATCAGGCCCTGCGTGTAGCGCCGCATTTCGTCGGCCGCCTCGGGCCCGTCGGGCGGCACCTCGGCATGCGCGATGGCCCACATGCGTTGTTCCACCGCGCGCTTGGTGGGATCGCCCTCGATGCCGAAATGGCGCGCGAAGACGCGCTTGACGTTGCCGTCCAGGATGGGGCTGCGCTCACCATAGGCGAACGCGGCGATGGCCGCCGCCGTCGAACGGCCGATGCCGGGCAGCGTCTCGATATCCGCCGCGGTGGGGGGGAACCGTCCGCCCCAGTCCGACACCACCTGCCGCGCACAGGCATGCAGATTCCGCGCCCGCGTGTAATAGCCCAGCCCGGCCCACAAGGCCATGACTTCGCCTTCGTCGGCGGCGGCCAGGTCGGCCACCGTCGGAAACTTCGCCAGGAAGCGTTCGTAGTACGGAATCACCGTCGCCACCTGGGTCTGCTGCAGCATGATCTCCGACAGCCAGATGCGATACGGATCCTGCGTGTTCTGCCAGGGCAGCGTATGCCGCCCGTTCTGGCGCTGCCACTGCGCCACGCGCCGGGAAAAAGCAATCATGTCGTATGTTCCATAGGGGGAGCCCGCTACCGCTGGCATTTCGGGCAGTAATAGGTCGCGCGTTGGCCCTGCACCAGCCTGCGGATCGGTGTCGCGCACACCCGGCAGGGCTGGCCCGCCCGGTCGTAGACCCGCGCGTCGATCTGGAAATAGCCCGATTCGCCCCCCGCGCCCACGTAGTCGCGCAGCGAGCTGCCGCCGGCGCGGATGGCGTCGTCCAGCGTCGCGCGCACCGCCGCCGCCAGCTTGTCGTAGCGGGCCGCCGAGATGCGCCCGGCCGCGGTGCGCGGATGGATGCCGGCGCGGAACAGGCTTTCCGACGCGTAGATGTTGCCGACCCCGACCACGATGTCGCCCATCAGCAGGGCCTGCTTGATGGGCGCGCTGCGGCGGCGGGTGTGGCGGAACAGCCAGCCGCCGTCGAAGCGGTCATCGAAGGGCTCGATGCCCAGGCTGGCCAGCAGGGGATGGCTTTCCACCGGCCCGGCCGCCGCGTCGTGCCACAGCACCGCGCCGAAGCGCCGGGGGTCGTGCAGGCGCAGGACCGCCTGGTCGAACACCCAGTCCACGTGATCGTGCTTGCGCGGGGCCTCGTCCGGATGCACGTGGCGCAACGAGCCGGACATGCCCAGGTGGACGATCAGCCAGCCATGCTCGAATTGCATCAAAAGGTATTTGCCGCGCCGGCCCGTGGCCAGGACGCGGCGCCCCTCGACCAGAGCGGCCAGATCGGCGGGAACGGGCCACCGCAGCCGAGGCTCGCGCACGATCAGGCGGCGCAGTTCGCGCCCTTCCACCGTGGGCGCGATGCCCCGGCGGGTGGTTTCTACTTCGGGAAGTTCGGGCATGGCGTTTGCTGCTTGCGCGCGATGAACTGTTGGCGCGGCCGGCAGTCCGATGAGTAAAGCCTGGGATCGGCATATCCGCGCCCGCCGCCGCCGGCCGTTGGGTGGTAAGCGCAGTGCTAACATCAACGAATATGGACGGCGTCGGCGATACGCCAAGGAATTGTGCCATGTTGTTTAACGCTCATCGTTTGAAGCTGGCGGCCGCCTGGGTCGGGCTGGCCACGGCCGTGTCGGCCGTGTCCGCCCAGGGCGCGCCCCCGGCGTCCGACGAGTTGCTGGTTCCGGGCCTCAGCCTGTCCCCCATGGGGCGCGCGATCGGGCCCAGGGCACTCCCCAACGTCGATCTGTCGGCCGAGATCCTGTTCCAGGTGCTGGCCTCGGAAGTGGCTGCCCAGCGCGGCGCCTTCGGGCCCGCCACCAGCACGACGCTCGACCTGGCCGAGAAAACGCGCGATCCGCGCCTGGCGCGCCGCGCGGTCGAGTTCGCGCTGGCCGGCGGCGACCTGGTGCGCGCGCTCGACGCCGCCCAGGCCTGGGCCGAACTGGACCCGTCCGACGTCGAGGCAAGGCAGACGGCCCTGTCGCTGGCCGCCGCGGCCGGGCGGGTCGAGGGCATGGGCTCGGCGCTGCGGGCCCGCATCGCGGCCGCTCCCGACAAGTCCGTTGCCATCGTCGATGCCCGCCGGGTCGTCGCCCGCCTGGACGACAAGCGCAAGGCGCTGTCCATCCTGGAAGAGGCCCTGGCCGACGTACGCAACCTGCCGGAAGCGCATCTGGCCCTGTCGCGCGTCGCCGCGGCGGCCGGCGACAAGCCGCGCGCGCTGCAAGAGGCCCGCGCGGCGCTCGATGCCCAGCCCGATTCGGAAGCGGCCGCCATGCTGGCCTTGCAGATGGGCGTGGAAACCGAGCCCGACCAGTCGGTGGCGCGTGCGCGCGCGTTCATCGCCACGCATGCCGAATCGCGCAACCTGCGCGTGTTGCTGGCGCGCGCGCTGGCCTCGCTGAAGGACTACGACGGCGCGCGCGACGAGTTGCAGGCCCTGGCGCGTGCCAACCCCGAGGATTTCGAGATCCTCTACATGCAAGGCGTGCTGGCCTACCAGTCGCAGCGCCCCTCGGACGCCGACGGCTACCTCAAGCAGTACCTGGAAGTGCACGAGCAGCGCACGGCCAAGGGCGCCGCGCCGCTGTCCGAGGCGGACAACGCGCTGTTTCTGCGCGTGCAGATCGCCGAGGACCAGCAGCGCTACGACGACGCCTTCGACCTGCTGTCCAAGGTCGACGACCCCGATGCCGTGCTGCCGGCGCGTCTGCGCCAGGCGGTCCTGCGCGGCAAGCAGGGCCGCGTGGACGACGCCCGCCGCATCCTGGGCCTGATCGACCCCCGCGATGTGCGCGAGGGCAGCCAGGTGGCGCTGACCGAGGCGCAGATCCTGCGCAATGCCGGCGATCGCGACGAGGCGGTCAAGGTGCTCGAGGCGGCCAACCAGCGCTATCCCGACGCCCCCGACCTCATGTATGACCTGGCCATGCTGTACGAGCAGCAGAACCGGATCGACGACATGGAAAGCCGGCTGCGCCGGATCATCGCGATCAAGCCCGATCATGCCCATGCGTACAACGCGCTGGGCTATTCGCTGGCCGACCGCAACGTCAGGCTGCCCGAGGCCAAACGGCTGATCGAACGGGCCATGAACCTGGCTCCCGACGATCCCTTCATCGTCGACAGCATGGGGTGGGTCCACTACCGCATGGGCGACAACGCGAAGGCGCTGTCCTACCTGGAGCGCGCCTACGAGATCCGGCCCGACGCCGAGATCGCCGTGCATCTGGGCGAGGTCCTGTGGGCCTCGGGCCAGCAGGATCGCGCGCGCCAGCTGTGGCGCGAGGTCCAGTCCAAGGATCCGTCCAACGCCGCGTTGCGGGGCACCCTGGCCCGCCTCGACGTGACACTGTGATCGGCCGCCTGCCAAGCCTGGCCCGCGCGGCCGCCGCCGGGGTGCTGGTCGCGATGCTGGCGGCCTGTGCCGTGCCGGTTCCCATTCCCGCGCCCCAGGGCGCGGACGAGAGCCGGTCGTTGTCGCGGGTGGGCCGGTTCGCGCTGCGGATCGAGGAAGTGGGGGGCAAGCAGAACGCGGTGCAGGGCAGCTTCGCATGGCGCGACGACGGCCGCCGCCTCGCGCTCGACCTCGTGTCGCCGCTGGGCGCCACCCTGGCGCGGGTCGAGGCCGTGCCGGGCGAGGCGCTGCTGCGCGAATCCAGCGGCAAGGAAACCCGCGCCGCCGATCCCGACGAGCTGGTGGCGGTCGTGCTCGGCAGCGACATCCCGGTATCCGGCCTGCGCGACTGGCTGCGCGGCCGCGTCGCGGCCCAGCCGCCCGCCGAGGTGGTCGAGCGCGACGAACAGGGTCGTCCACTGGTGTTCGACCAGGCGGGCTGGCGCGTGACCGCCCGGCAGTACGATGCGCTGGGCCCCACGCGGCTGCAGATGGCGCGCAACGAAGGCGGGCAGGACGTGGACCTGCGCCTGGTCATCAATCCCTAGGCAGGGGCCGCCATGACCACCGAATTGCGCGACGTCCCCGCGCCCGCGAAGATCAACCTGTTCCTGCATGTGGTCGGGCGCCGTCCCGACGGCTATCACTTGTTGCAGACGGCCTTCCGTTTCATCGACCTCCAGGACACGCTGCATTTCCGCGCCCGTTCCGACGGCCGCATCGTCCGCGTCTACGATCTGCCCGGCGTGCCCGAGGGCGCCGACCTGGTCGTGCGCGCGGCGCGCGCCCTGCAGCATGCCACCGGCTGCGGGCAGGGCGCCGAGATCGGCCTGGAGAAGCGCATACCCGCTGGCGGCGGCCTGGGCGGCGGATCGAGCGACGCGGCCACGGTGCTGCTGGCGCTGAACCGCCTGTGGGGCACCGGCCTGTCGCGGCGCGAGCTGATGCGGCTCGCGCTGCCGCTGGGCGCGGACGTGCCCGTGTTCGTGTTCGGCCGCAACGCCTTTGCCGAGGGCGTGGGCGAGGAACTGACCGCGATCGACCTGCCGCCGCGCTGGTACGTCGTGGTCCAGCCGGACGCCAGCGTGCCGACCGCCGACGTATTCCGTGCACCCGAATTGACAAGAGATACGCCACGCGTCAAAATAGCGGACTTTCCTCGGGGAACATTTGAATGTCCCTACGGAAACGATCTGGAAGCCGTCGTTTTTGCCCGCTTTTCGGAAGTGGGGCGGATTTCGGCGGTGCTGGCCCAGGCACTTGATGGTGCCAAGGTCAGGATGTCCGGATCGGGCGCGTGCCTATTTGTCGAATGCGACACGCAGGCGCGGGCCGATGGCGCGGTGGATAAAATCGCCGCTACAATGCAGGGCCAGCCCAGCGGGCTGCCGGCGTTGAGAGTGAACCTGGCATGTGCCGGACTCGATGCGCATCCGCTACTGGACTGGGCCGCGTAAGCGGCCACCGAATCGAGGGCGATCCGCCGCAGCCGGGCGCCAGCGCAGCAAGTTTCGATGCTCACGCAGTTCCTGCGGGGGTAACGAGTTGGGGAGTCGCCAAGTTGGTTAAGGCACCGGATTTTGATTCCGGCATGCGAGGGTTCGAGTCCTTCCTCCCCAGCCAAAGTCTTTGACCTAAAAGCTGTTGATGCCTGTCAGCGTTTCGCAGGATCAACAGCTTTGTTGTTTTGTCGATCGGCCTCGGTTACAGGTCACCGGGCCACAGCCACGGGCAATGCGTCATGGCGCAAGAAAGCTTCATGATTTTCACGGGGACTGCCAACCCCAAGCTGGCGGCGGACGTCGCGAGTCACCTCGGCATACCACTGGGCAAGATGAGCGTCGGTCGGTTCTCCGACGGCGAAGTCATGGTGGAAATCAACGAGAACGTCCGCGGTAAAGACGTCTTCGTCCTCCAGCCCACCTGTGCACCGACCAACGACAACCTGATGGAAATCATGGTCATGGTCGATGCGCTGCGCCGGGCTTCCGCCGGACGCATCACCGCCGCGATGCCGTATTTCGGCTACGCCCGGCAGGATCGCCGCCCCCGTTCGGCGCGCGTGGCGATCTCGGCCAAGGTCGTGGCGAACATGCTGCAGGTCGTGGGCGTGGACCGCATCCTGACGATGGACCTGCACGCGGACCAGATCCAGGGGTTCTTCGACATCCCGGTGGACAACATCTACGCCGCGCCCATCCTGCTCAGCGACATCTGGAAGCGCAACCTGTCCAACCTGATGGTGGTCTCGCCCGACGTGGGCGGCGTGGTGCGTGCCCGGGCGCTGGCCAAGCGCCTCGAGGTCGACCTGGCCATCATCGACAAGCGCCGTCCGCGCGCCAACGTGTCCGAGGTGATGAACATCATCGGCGATGTCGAAGGCCGCACCTGCATCATCATGGACGACATGGTCGATACCGCCGGCACGCTGTGCAAGGCGGCCCAGGTCCTCAAGCAGCGCGGCGCGGTGGCCGTCTACGCCTATTGCACGCACGCCGTGCTGTCGGGCGGCGCGGTGGGCCGCATCGCCGAATCCGACCTGGACGAGCTGGTCGTCACCGACACTATCCCCGCCAGCGACGAGGTCCGGGATTGCAGCCGCATCCGCCAGTTGTCGTGCGCGGCCCTGATCGGTGAAACCATGCTGCGCATTTCGCGGGCCGACTCGGTCAGCTCGCTGTTCGTCGAATAAGTTCTGCTCCCGCCGCCCTGCATCGCGCAGGGCGGCGGGGCGAGCCGGAAGCGCTGGTCGCGGCGCTGCCGGACGGAATGCGATGGTCGCGTTCCGTGCACCGCGAGCGGGCATATCGTCCGCCGCATTTTGGAGAAAACCATGCAATTCAACGCCACTTCGCGTAGCGTCCAGGGTTCGAGTGCGAGCCGCCGCCTGCGCCGCGCCGGCCGCGTTCCCGCCATCGTCTATGGCGGCGACGCAGCGCCCCTGTCGATCGAACTCGATCACAACGAGATCTACCATGCCCTGCGCAAGGAAGAGTTCCACTCGTCGATCCTGAACATGCAGTTCGAAGGCAAGGGCACGCAAGTCCTGCTGCGCGCCGTCCAATGGCACCCCTACAAGCAGCAAGTGCTGCACGTGGACTTCCAGCGCGTCGCCGCTGGCCAGGCCCTGCACACCAAGGTGCCGCTGCACTTCGTCAACGCCGAGTCGTCGCCCGCCGTCAAGCTCAGCGGCGCGATCATCAACCACGTGTTGACCGAAATCGAAGTGACCTGCCTGCCGAACGATCTGCCCCAGTTCATCGAAGTGGACCTGGGCAACATCATCGCCGGCGCGTCCATCCACCTGGCCGACGTCAAGGCGCCCAAGGGCGTGACGTTCCCGGCTGGCAGCGATACGGTCATCGCGACCGCCATCGCCAAGCCCGGTGGCGCTGCCGCCGAGGAACCTGCTGCTGAATAGGGTCCCCCCTACGCGCTTGCGCGCGCCCCGAATGGTGGGCCCCCAGCCGCTACGCGGCAGCCCCCCAAGGGGGCCGGGACCCGCCTTGGGGCGGCCCGGCGCCGGGTCCCGGGGGCGGCGGGTGGACCGGCGGAGCCGGATCCACTGTGCCCATGGTGTGAAAAGCCTCAACTTACGGTTGGGGTTTTTTTTCGCCCCGGGAATGCGGGGACGGCGATCGGGCTAAGATAACGGGCCTTCCCGTATCCCGCCTTGCATCTTCATGTCCGAACCCATACGCCTCATCGCCGGGCTGGGCAATCCCGGCCCCGATTACGAACGCACCCGCCACAACGCGGGATTCTGGCTGCTGGACCAGATCGCCGATGACCTGCGCGTATCGTTCACGAACGAGAAACCCTTCTTCGGCCACGTGGCCAAGGCCCGCTTCGAAGGGGCGGCCATCCTGCTGGTCAAGCCCATGACCTACATGAACCGTTCCGGGCAGGCGGTGGGCGCGCTGGCGCGTTTCTACAAGCTGGCTCCCGAGCAGATCCTGGTGGCGCACGATGAACTCGATCTGCTGCCGGGACAGGCCAAGCTCAAGCAGGGCGGCAGCCATGCGGGGCACAACGGCTTGAAGGACATCCAGGCGGCGCTGGGATCGCAGGCATTCTGGCGGCTGCGGCTGGGCATCGGGCATCCGCGTTCGCTGGGGCTGGCGCAGCAGGTGGTGGACTTCGTGCTGCATCCGCCGCGCAAGGAAGAAC
This sequence comes from Pigmentiphaga sp. YJ18, assembly GCF_038066655.1. Classification (NCBI taxonomy): domain Bacteria; kingdom Pseudomonadati; phylum Pseudomonadota; class Betaproteobacteria; order Burkholderiales; family Alcaligenaceae; genus Pigmentiphaga; species Pigmentiphaga sp. YJ18. Next base: position 1,354,253 of record NZ_JBBUKU010000001.1, read on the forward strand.
AGGCCCGCATAGACGAGACACTGGACCGTTCGCGCGCGATCATTCCCGCCGTGCTCAAGGGCGAGTTCGAGCAGGCCATACAGCAGTTGCACAGCGGCAATGCCTGAAGCCCGGCTGCCTTGCGCGGCTGCTGCCGCACCGGTGCGGGGCAGGCCGGCCTTTCGCGAGGAGTTCGCGGATTTCCTCGCCTTCGTCAGGCGTCCGCGGCTGGGGCCGCGCATGCCGCGCGGATGGCGTGGCGCCCAGTCGCACCACGGATCCCAGGAATGGCTGGGCGGTTTGAACGGTCCGCACCTGCTCCGGTGGGTGCTGGTGTTGTGGGGCATCAACCTGCTGGTATTGGGCCCCCTGGCGGCATCGGTCGCGACGGCCTCGGGGGCCGAGCGCAGGCTGGACGCGCTGTACCTGTCGTGGTTCCACGTCGTCCTGTGGGCGCCGGTGATCGAGGAAATGGTTTTCCGCTACGGGCTGCGGCGGCCCGCGCCGGCGCTGTGGCTGCTGCCCGTGCTGGTCTCCGCCATGCTGATGCGGCCCAGCCTGGCCGCGGGCGCCAGCGTGGCGCTGGCCTGCGGCGCGATCGCCGCCGTGCTGGCCTGGCGAGGCCATCGCTGGCCGTGGAAATGGCTGCGCCGCTATGCCCGGGCCTTTCCGTTGGTCTTCCATCTGGCCACGCTGGCCTTCGCCTTCCTGCACCTGGCCAACTTCCGGCTGGGCGAAGGCGGCTGGCTGCTGCTGCCGCTGCTGGTCCTGCCGCAGTGGGCCTGCGGCCTCGTCCTGGGCTGGATGCGCGTGCGCTTCGGCATAGGCGCATCGATCGCGCTGCACGCCTGCTTCAACGCCGGACCCATGGCCTTGCTGTGGGCCCTGCAGAACTATGCGCCCGGTCTGCTGGATGGATAATGATCCTTCCCGCAACCCGCGCGATTCCGCAACAGGACACGACATGAAGCAAGCTCCCACGCTGTCGTTCGACGGCTCAGTCGTCTTGATCACCGGTGCCAGCAAGGGCATAGGCCTGGCCTGCGCGCGTGCCTTCGCGCAGGCGGGGGCGGTGGTGGCGGGGGTGTCGCGCAGCCAGGAGAACCTGGACGCCGCGCGGCGGACCTTGCAGGCCGAGGGCCTGGACATGCGGGTCCAGGCCGCCGACCTGTCGGATCCGGCCGCGGCGCAGGCGGCGGTGGACTGGGCCGAGCGCGAGTGCGGTCCCATTGCGGTGCTGGTGAACTCGGCGGGCGCGGCGCGCCGGTACGCGCCCGAACAACTGGGACACGAGGCGTTTCGGCAGACCATGGACGCCAAGTACTTCAGCTACATGCACGTCCAGGATCCTGCCGCCCGGCTGATGGCGAGCCGGGGGCGGGGCAGCATCGTCAACATCGTCGGGCAGGGCGGCAAGTCGCCCGGCATTTTCCACATCGGCGGCGGGGCCGCCAACGCGGCGCTCATGCTCGCCACGGTGGGGTATGCCCAAGCCTATGCCGGCCGCGGCGTGCGCGTGAACGCGATCAATCCCGGCATGACCCAGACCAATCGCGTCGAGGAAGGGCTGGCCGTGGCGGCGCAGTCCAGCGGCCGGCCGCGCGACGAGGTGCTGGCCGAACAGGTCGCGGGCATTCCCATGGGCCGGCTCGCGCAGCCCGAGGAAATCGCCAACGTCGCGCTGTTCCTGGCTTCCGACCTGGCCAGCTACGTCACCGGCGCCGTCATTCCGATGGACGGCTGCGCGGCACCCTTCATTTGATCCGGGCCGCGAAGGCGCGGCCCCTGGTCCTTTTCCTTCCTCTGCCTGCAACGATTCCTAGGACCATCCCTAGGTACGGGTGAATCCTGTTGCCATTCCTCGACGGCTTGCTTAAATTAACGCTTGCACATGCAAGCATTAACTAATGCAAAGATTGCTAATGCAATAAATAAAGGCCGGAGCAAGGACCGGCCGTCGAGGAGACAGTGTCCATGATTGCTTTTTCGCAAGCCCGTCGCCGCCTGGCGCATTCTGCCTTGTGGGCCGGCATCGTGCTGGTCGCGCAGGGGGCCGTCGGCGGGCCGCTGCTGGCGGCGCCGGCCGCCTTGCAGGTCCGCATGGCCTCGGGCGTGGGCATGAGCACCTTCGATCCGGTGCGGGCGACGCCGCAGACGGTCGACTACTTGAGGCCGGTCTACGACACCCTGGTCACGCGCCTGGGCATCGATCGCTTCGAGCCCTGTCTGGCCACGGCCTGGGAGTTTTCCGACGGCAACCGCAAGCTGGCGCTGACGCTGCGCGACGGCGTGCGCTTTTCGGATGGCGCGCGCTTCGACGCCGAGGCAGTCAAGGCCAACCTGGAGCGGGGCCGCCGCATCGAGGGCAGTCCGTGGGCGGCGGTCTATCGGAACATCGAGCGCGTCACGGTGGCGGGTCCGGGCCGGATCGAGCTGCAACTGGTCGAACCCAACCCCGCGCTGCTCGAATCGCTGGCGAACATGCCCGGCATGATGGTCAGCCCGAAGGCGCTCCAGGACGAGACCGCCCTGGCCCGCCAGCCGGTCGGCACCGGCGGATGGCTGTTGGATGCGCAGCGCAGCGTGCATGGCACGCAATATGTGTTCGCGCGCAACAAGGATTATTGGAACCCGGCGGCGCAGCGCGTCGACACGGTGTTCATCCAGCAGATGACCGAGTCGGCTGCGCGCGTGAACGCGCTGCGCAGCGGCCAGCTCGACGTGGCGACGGTGCCGCAGGACCAGGCCGCGGCGCTGGAGAAACTGGGCTTTCGCATCGCCGCCGCGAACCGGGTGCACTATCTGATGGCCGTCTGGGATGCGGGTGGCAGCGTGGTCAAACCGCTGGCCGACGTGCGAGTCCGGCGGGCCATGAGCCTGGCCATCGATCGCCAGGCCGTGCTCAAGGTCATCTTCGGCGGCCGGGGGACGGCATCCCTGAATTTCTTTCCCGAAGGCACGGCGGGCCATGATTCCGCGCTGGACCGGACACCCTCGTACGATCCGGCGAAGGCCCGGCAGCTCCTGCGCGAAGCGGGCGTGGACGGCTTCGCGGTGGACGCGGTGGTGCAGACCAACAATGCGCGCTTCGCCGCGGCCGTGGCGGGCGAACTGGCCAAGGTCGGCATCAAGGTGAACCTGAAGACCATGCCCGACACGGGCTCGTTCCAGGCCGCGGTCCAGCATCGCCAGTCGCCGCTGGGCATCTTCGCACACCAGACGGCGATGCCTGAAACGCTCTACGCCTCGCTGCTGTCTCCCAGCGGCCGATACAACCCCTTCGGCCTGAAGTACGCCGAGCTGGAAAGCCTGGCGAAGGACGCCGCGCGCCAGCCGACTTCCGAGGCCGGCCGCCTGTACGGTGCGTTGTTCGGCCGGATGATCGCCAACGAGGCCGTCGTCTTCCCGGTCGTCCATGCGGACATCGTCGCCGCCGTGCGCCGGGGCATCGATACGGGCCCGCAGACCTTCGCGTCGGCGGGGCTGCCGGACCCCCGGAACATCGTCGTCAAGTAGGACGACGCATCGCTTCATCGCCTATACACAAGGAAGCTCAGCATCATGACGTCGCGCATCACCCGCACCCGCAACAACACCGCGGAGGAAAGCCTCATCCTGAACCAGACCGGCAAGGGCACGCCCATGGGCGAACTGCTGCGCCGCTACTGGTGGCCGGTCGGCATTTCCGCCGACCTGAACGACAAGCCCACGCTGGTCAAGCTGCTGGGCGAAGAACTCGTGCTCTATCGCGACCAGCAGGGCCGCCTGGGGCTGGTCGGGTCGCGCTGTCCGCATCGCCGCGCCAATCTCTGTTTCGGCAACGTCACGCACGATGGCATCCGGTGCCGCTATCACGGCTGGCTGATGGATGCCGAAGGCCGGGTCAAGGCCACGCCGGGCGAGCCGGACAAGTCCTTCAAGGACTCGGTGCGGCATCCCGCCTATCCGGTCCAGGAACTGGGCGGCATCGTCTTCGCCTACCTCGGCCCTCAACCCGCGCCGGCCCTGCCGCCGTTCAATTTCCTGGTCGATCCGGGCGAGCGCATCGTGAAGGTCACCGGCTATGCCGAATGCAACTGGATGCCGACCATCGAGAACGCGATGGATCCGCTGCACCTGAGCTTCACCCACGCGCCGTCGTTCAAGGACCTGCGCGCCGAGCCCGAGGTCTGGTTCGAAGAGCACGACCTGGGCGTGGCCTATGTGTCGGCGCGGCCGGTGCCGGGCAAGGACGGCCGTTTCGGCATACGGGTCCACAACCTGCTGCTGCCCGCCATCAGCCACAGCGGCAACACGGACCGCTGGATCTCCGGCGCCGCGGGCAGCGACGATCCGCCCATCACCGCGCGCTGGGCCGTGCCGGTGGACGATACCCATACCCTGATGTTCCGCATCATGTACAAGCCCGACGGCCATGTGGGCGAATGGCGCGAGTGCGCCGAGGACGAGCGTTGGGACCTGGCGTGGGTGGCCACGCGCGCCGAACCGTACCAGGAGTACCGCGAGGCGCCTTCGCAGGAGGCGGTCAGGCTCGGACATACGGTGCCGCCGGGCGCATCGCGCGAGGATGCGACCATCGTCGAAAGCATAGGCGCCGTCATCGACCACGAGAACGAGAACCTGCTGCCCACCGCCGACCACGGGCTGGCGATGATCCGCCAGCTTTACCTGGACGCCGCGACGAGCGTGCAGGAGGGCGGGGATCCTCCGGGCACCTTCCGAGACCTGGCCCCGGATACGGTCGTCAAGCCGCGCACGGGCGAGCGCATGGTCGATGCGCAAGAATACGCACGGCTGCTGGAGCAGAAGTCCGTGGCCGCCAGCCTGGTTTCCTGAGGCCTCGCGATGCGGCTGGTGAGCTTTCTCGCGCCCGACGGCCCGGTCCGGCTGGGGGTGCTGCTGAGCGCGGAGCCCGATGCACCGGTGCTGGACCTGGCCCGCGCGCGGGCCAGGTCCAGCACCGGGCAGGACCCGGGCGGCGATGCCGCCGCTGTGGGGGACATGGCGGCCTTTCTCGCGCACGGCCTGCCTGCCCTGGAGGGCGCGCGCGCCGCGCTGGACCGCGTGCGCGAGGGCTGGAGGAAACCCGCTGAACGGCAGTCGCTGCTGGCTGGCGGCATCGTGCTGCCGCGCGAGACGGTGCGCTTCCTGCCGGTCGTGCGGCGTCCGGGCAAGGTCGTGTGCGTGGGCCTGAACTTTGCCTCGCACATCGCCGAGGCCCGGGCGGCGGGCCAGCCGGTGCCCGAGGCGCCGGCCGAGCCGCTGGGCTTCGGCAAGGTGGCCAGCGCCCTGGCGGGACACGGCGCCTCCATCGTGCTGCCCCGGCATGGAAGGCAACTCGACTACGAGGTCGAGCTGGCGTTCGTGATCGGCCGGCGCTGCGCCGATGTGGCGCCCGAGGCCTTCGCGGAACACGTGGCGGGGCTGACCATCGCCGTGGACTACAGCCTGAGGGACCTGCTGTTCCGCTCGGGCGGCAATCCTTTCCTGGCCAAGAACTTCGACGGCTTCTGCCCCCTGGGGCCCGCGCTGGTGACCCTGGACGAACTGGGCGATCCCGACGATCGCGAACTGCGCCTGTGGGTCAACGGCGAACTGCGGCAGCGGGAGTCGATGCGCGCGGCGCTGTTCAGCTGCGCGCGGATTCTGTCGTACTGGTCGGCTCGCTACACGTTCGAGCCGGGCGATGTGATCACCGCGGGCACGCCGGCGGGCGTCGGCATCTTCAGTCGCGATCCGGCGTCCTGGCTGCTCAAGCCCGGCGACGTTGTGCGGGCCGAAATAGACGGACTCGGCATGCTCGAGACCACCATCGTGGCGGACGGGCGCGCGTCCGGCGCGGTTTCCTGAACGCTTCATCCGCGCAAGCTACCCATACAGAGAACAACGACATGCAAAAAGAAAGACTGAACATCGACTCCATCCCCACGCTGGGCCTGGCGCTGTCCGTCGGCGTCAAGGCCGGCCGCCTGGTCTTCTGCAGCGGCATGGCGCCGCTGGACGCCGAAGGCAACCTGGTGGGCGTGGGCGACATCGCGCGCCAGACCGAACAGACCCTGGACAACCTGGAGAAGGTCCTGGCCGCCGGCGGCGCGGGTTTCGAGGATGTGGTCAAGACCACGGTGTTCGTCACCGACGCGCGCCACTTCCAGACGGTCAACGACATCTACGCGCGCCGCTTCGGCAAGGCGCCGCCGGCGCGCTCGACCGTGCAGGTGGGCATGATGCATCCCGATCTGATGATCGAGATCGAGGCCATCGCGGTGGTCGAGGACGCGGCCTGACGCGACGGGTGCCCATCATGACGATTGCTTTCCGTCCCGACGACAGGCCGCGCATCCCGAGCGCCGACGAGCGCCGCCCACCGGCCATCGTCGCGCGCCACACCCGGCCCGCGGTGCGCGGCCTGCGCTGCGCCATCAGCAGCACCCACGACCTGGCGACCCTGGCCGGGCAGCGCGTCGCCGCGCGGGGCGGGAATGCCATCGACGCGGGCGTGGCCGCCGGCATCGCGCTGGCGGTGCTGGAGCCGCACATGTGCAATTTCGGCGGCGTGGCGCCCATCATGGTCATGCGGCCGGGCATGGCCGCGCCGGAGACCATAGACGGCGTGGGCGCCTGGCCTGCCGGGCTGGCGCTGGAGGACTACCGGCAATGGTTCGGCGGCGACATGCCGATCGGACTGGAGCGTTCGGTGGTGCCGGGCGCCCCGGCCTCGTGGCTGACCGCGCTGGCCCGCCACGGCCGCCTGACACTGGCCGAGGTGCTGGAGCCGGCCATGGAGCTGTGCGTGGATGGCTTCGCCGTGTACCCGGGCCTGGCGTCGTTCGTCAACCATTTCGCCGACCGGCTGCGAGGATGGCCGGCGTCGGCGGCGCAGTGGCTGCCGCAGGGCGGTCCGCTGCGCGTGGGCCAGCGCATGGTCCAGCCGGACCTGGGCCGGCTGCTGGATACGCTGGCCGGCGCCGAGCGCGCCGCGGCGGCAGCGGGAGCGTCGCGGGAAGACGCGATCCAGGCTGCTGTCGACGTCTTCTACCAAGGCGAGGTGGCCGAGCGCATGTCGGCCTTCGTCGCCGAGCAGGGCTGGCACCTGACGCGCGAGGATCTGGCGGGCTGGCGGCCGACCATCGAGACCGCGCCGTCGGTCAACTATCGGGGCGCCGACGTGCATTTCTGCGGGCCCTGGACCCAGGGGCCGATGATAGGGCTGGCCCTGAACATCCTGGAGGGCTATGACCTGGCGGCGATGGGCGGCGGGACGGCGGATTTCCATCACTTGTTCTGCGAGGCCATCAAGCTGGCCGCCGCCGACCGCGAAGGTTTCTTCGGCGACCCCCGGCACGTGGACGTGCCCATGCGGGGGCTGCTGGACAAGGCCTACGCCGACGAGCGGCGGCGGCTGATCCGGCTGGACCGGGCCCATCCCGGGCTGCCGCCGCCCGGGGCGCCATGGCGCCACGAGGGCCGCGCCGGCCGTGAAGGATACGTGCCTGCGCCCGCCGGCGGCGTCGCGCCGCCCGACACCTCCTATGTTTGTGCGATGGACGCCCAAGGCAATGCGTTCTCGGCCACGCCCTCGGACCATGCCATGGGCTCGCCGCTGGTGCCGGGCCTGGGCATCGTGGTGTCGCATCGCGGCGCCCAATTGTGGCTGGACCCGGCGCATCCGTCGGCGATGGCGCCCGGCAAGCGTCCGCGCCTGACGCCCAACCCCGCGATGCTGGTGCGCGGCGGCAGGGCGGAAATGGCCTTCGGCAGTCCCGGCGAGGACGCGCAGACCCAGGCCATGGTGCAGATGCTCTGCCAGCACCTGGATTTCGGACTGGACTTGCAATCGGCGATCGAGGCGCCTCGGGTGGCGAGCCAGGGCTTTCCCAGTTCCTTCCACCCGCACGTGTTCCGTCCGGGCGCGATGCTGGCCGAGGAAACGCTGGGAGCCGCCGCGCTGGAGGAGTTGTCCCGGCGCGGCCATCGCGTGCAGGCCATTCCCCGCTTCAGCTATGGCGTGGGCGCGCTGTGCGCGGTGCAGTCCGGCGCCGAGGGGCTGTTGGGCGCCGCCGATCCGCGCCGCGACTGTCTGGCACTGGCGTGGTGAGCGTGGGCGCGCGCGTACCGGACCAACAGGAGAAACGATGATCTCCGTATTGATCGAGAAAGCGGTGGGAGCGGTCGCGCTGCTCGTCATCGTGTCGCTGATGGCTTTCGGCCTGAGCGCGCTGTCGCCGCGCCATCCCGAGGTGCACCGGTTGGGGGCGGACGCCCCCGAGTCGGCCGTGCGCGAGGTCCGGCACGAGCTGGGGCTGGACCGCCCGCTGGCGGCGCAGTTCGTCGAATGGGCGGGCAGCGCCGTGCGCGGCGACCTGGGGCGCTCCTACGTGTCGGATACGTCCGTCGCGGAAGAGATCGCCGTGCGCGCGCCCCGCACCCTGTCCATGGTGACGCTGGCGATCGTGATCGCCTGTGCGCTGGGCCTGGCCCTGGGCGTGTCGTCGGCGCTGGCGAGACGTCCCGCCACACGGCGTTGCCTCGCGGTGTTCACCGGGCTGGTGCAGGCGGTGCCGGGCTTCTGGCTGGGCATCCTGCTGGTGACCCTGTTCGCGCTGCAACTCGGCTGGCTGCCGGCTACCGGCTACGTGCCGGCGTCGGTGTCGGTACCGGGCTGGCTGCAATCCATCCTGCTGCCGTCGATCGCGCTGGGCCTGCCGTCCACCGCGGCGATCGCCCGCCAACTGCGTGGCGCGCTGGCCGGCGAACTGGGCGAGGACTACGTCCGCAACGCCGTCGCCCAAGGCTTCGACCGGATGCACATCGTACTGCGCCATGCACTGCGCAATGCGATGGGCCCCGCGGTCACCATCATCGGCTTCCAGGTGGTGGTCAAGCTCAGCACCGTGGTGGTGGTGGAGCGGGTCTTCGCCATCGACGGCCTGGGGACCCTGGCGCTGGACGCGGTCTTCCGCGGCGATACGCCCGTCCTGCTCGGCTGCGTGATGACGTTCGCGCTGATCGTCGTCGTCGTGAATCTTTTCGTGGACCTGGCCTACACATGGATCAATCCGAGAACGCGGGCCGCATGATGGCCGCCATGGTGCGCCTGCCGCGATGGCTGGGCCTGGACGTGGCCAGCCGGCGCCTGGTACCGCCCGGCCTGCGGTGGCCCGTGCTGCTGTTCGCCTTCCTGATCGCCTGTGCCCTGATCGGGCCGTGGCTGGCGCCGCACGACCCGGACGCGCAGGACCTCCTGGCCAGTCTGGCCGGGCCGTCGTCCGGCCACTGGCTGGGCACCGACGAGCAGGGCCGCGACGTCCTGAGCCGGCTACTGTACGGACTGCGCGTCGATCTCCTGGCGGCGCTGCTCGCGGTGGGCTGCGGCGCTGCGCTGGGCGTGCCCGCTGGGACGCTGATCGGCTTCGTCGGCGGGCGCTTCGACCGGTTCTGCATGTGGCTGGTCAATGCCGCGCTGTCGCTGCCGCCCATCGTGCTGATCCTGGCGGTAGTCGCCGTGCTGGGCCGCGGGCTGTACGGCTCCATGGTCGCCCTGGGCCTGGTGCTGTCGCTGGCTTTCATTCGATTGGTACGGGGGCAGGTGCTGATGTTGCGGCGGGCCCCGCACGTCCAGGCGGCCCGGCTGGGCGGCGCATCGCGCCTGCGGCTGCTGGTGTTCCACGTGCTGCCAGGCGTGTATCCGGCCATCGTGATCCAGGTCGGCCTTTTCCTGCCGGTGGCGCTGCTGGTCGAGGCTTCGCTCAGCTATCTCGGGTTGAGCGTGCAGCCCCCGCAATCCAGCCTGGGCAGCATGCTGCAGGCCGCGCAGTCGGCGTCGTTGACCGCGCCCTGGCAGGTGTTGCCGCCGGGTATCGCGCTGGTCGTGGTGGCGCTGGTGCTCAATGCGCTGGCCGACGCCGTGAGCGATCGGCTGCGGCCCCGGACGATGGCCGGCGGCCTGCTGGAATCGGCGCGGGGCCGGGGCCGGCCCGCCAGACCCGCGCAGGACGAGGAGCAGATCCCGCTGCGCGTCGAAGGCCTGCGCGTGATGGTGGCCGATCCGGCAACCGGGCCGAGGCTGGCGGTGCGCGACGTGGACCTGCGGGTGGACCAGGGCGAGATCGTCGCCATCGTCGGCGAATCGGGATCGGGCAAGAGCCTGACGGCCATGTCGCTGCTCGGCCTGATGCCAGCGGGGGCGCACGTGGCGGGCGGCAGCGTGCTGCTGGCCGGCCGGCAGATGGTGGGTGCGGGGGCGGCGCAGCTGCGGCAGGCGCGCGCGCACGAGATCGGCGTCATCTTCCAGGATCCGCATAGTTGCCTGAACCCTGTCCACACCCTGGGCAGCCAGTTGATCGAACCCATGGTGCGCCTGAAGGGATGGCCGCGCGCCGAGGCCCGCGCGCGGGCGCTCGCGCTGCTGGCCGAGGTCGGCGTGACCGAGCCGGCAAGGCGCCTGGACCAGTATCCGCACGAGTTGTCCGGCGGCATCGCCCAGCGCGTCATGATCGCCATGGCCCTGTCGCGCGAGCCCAGGCTGCTGGTGGCCGACGAGGCGACCAGCGCGCTCGACACCACGGTGCAGGCGCAGGTGCTGGAACTGCTGGCCCGTCTGCGGCGCGAGCGGCGCCTGTCCATCCTGCTCATCACGCACAGCATGGGCGTGGTCAGCCACGTCGCGGACAGGGTGGTCGTGATGTACGGCGGCGAGGTCGTGGAAACGGGGCCGGTCGGGCAGGTGGTGCACCGTCCCGCCCATCCCTATACGCGGGCGTTGCTGGAGGCGGTGCCGCGCAACACGGCACGCCGCGGCGAGCTGGCGGGCTTGCCCGGGAACGTGCCCCGGCCCGGCGCGGAGTTCCCGGGCTGCCGTTTCGCACCCCGTTGTCCGCGCGTCGCGGCGGCCTGTACCGAGCATCCTGTCGCCCTGCTGGCGAGCGGTGCGGGCCTGGCGCGCTGCGTGCGTATTTCTGGAGAGGCGGCATGAACCAGCCTTTGATCGAGATCAGCGGGCTCGCGATCGACTACCCGGCGCGCCGCCGCCTGGGCGGTCCGCGCGAACGGATACGCGTCGTCGAAGGGGTGGACCTGAGCCTGGACGCGGGGCAGACCCTGGGCCTGGTGGGCGAGTCCGGATCGGGCAAGAGCAGCATTGGCCAGACCCTGCTGGGCGCCGTGCCGCCCGCCGCGGGCCGCATTCGCGTCGCGCAATGGGACGTGGGGGCCCTGCGCCACCGCGACTTGCGCGCCTATCGCCGCACCGTGCAGATGGTCTGGCAGAACCCCTATGCCTCGCTGACGCCCACCCTGCCCGTGGGCGAGCAGATCGGCGAACCCTTGCGCACTGATCCGGGCATGGACGCGGCGGCACGAAGCCGGCGCGTCGCTCAACTGCTGGATCAGGTGGGCCTGCGCGCGGCCGACGCGGCCAAGCTGCCCCACCAGTTCTCGGGCGGCCAGCGCCAGCGTGTCGCCATCGCCCGCGCGCTGGCACCGTCGCCCCGGCTGATCGTGCTGGACGAGCCGGTCAGCGCGCTCGACGTGATCACCCAGGCCCAGATACTGCGCCTGCTGGAAGCGGTGCAGCGCGAGACGCGGGTGGCCTACCTGCTGATCTCGCACGACATCGGCGTGGTGCGCTACCTGTCGGACCGTGTCGCGGTGCTCAGGCGCGGCTGCCTGGTCGAGAGCGGCGACGCGGACCAGGTGTGCGAGCGGCCGGCCCATGCCTACACCAGGGAATTGATCGGATCCATTCTCGAGCCCGGGCCGCTCGAACCGCTGGCGGACGAGATGTCCGCCGGCACACCGTCCCGCCCGGGCCCGTCATGGGGCGGGACATCTGTACAAGGACCGGTCCGCCAGCGCGGCGAGTGTCCACGATAACGAGGGGGAGAACATCCATGAAGCATTGCAGCGCGCTGTGGCTGGCAGCGGGGCTGTGCGCCGCGCCGGCGTTCGGCCAAAGCAGCGTCGTCATCTACGGTACGGTGGATGCCGGGGTACAGGTGGTCGATGACATCGGCGGACGCAGCCGATGGTCGCTGGGGTCCGGCGCCATGCAGCCCGAGCGTTTCGGCCTGCGTGGCGTGGAGGACATGGGGAACGGGCTCAAGGCGGATTTCCGGCTCGAGACCGGCATCCTGACCAAGAGCGGGCGGCAGGTGGTGGCGGACCGGTTGTTCAACCGTGAAGCCAGCCTGGGCCTGAGCGGCGCCTTCGGGTCCTTCCGCATGGGGCGGATGCCGGACCTGATGTACGAGTTCATTCCCAAGTACCTCAGCCCGCCGGCCCTGACCGCCATCGTCGCCAAGCATCCCGGCAACTGGGACAACTACGCCAGCCAGTACCAGTTCGGCAATTCCGCGATGTACACCACGCCGGACTTCGGTGGCTTCAAGCTGGCCGCTCAGTACGGCTTCGGCGAGGTGCCGGGGGATTCGCGCCGCAACCGCAACATGAGCGTGGGGGCGACCTATACCGCCGGGCCCTGGCGCACCGCGCTGGTGGCTTCCGAGCATCGTAACCGGCCCGTCGATATCGCCGGCCGCATGGGACTCACGCAGGCGTTCGGTGTCACCCTGACTCCGGGGGTCGCCGTGACGACCGACACGGTGCGCAACGTCGCGGTCGGCACGTCGTGGCGGGGGGCCTCGACCATCGTCGGCGTGGCCTATTCCCGCACCCGCATGTCGGCGCTGGGCGGCGACGCCACCCAGCACAACGTGGACATCGGCGGCGCCTGGACCTACGCGCCGTCGCAGACGGTTCAGGCCACGTTCACGCATTCACGGTTCGAGGGCGCGCGCTGGAACCAGTTGAAGCTCGTGGGCATCTACGGGTTCTCCAAGCGCACCAGCGCCTACCTGCTCGGACAGTACCAACGGGCCGCCGGTGACGCGAAATTCGCCGCCATGCAGGACATAGGCGTGGCCTCCGGCCGTTCACAGACCATGTTGACGGCAGGCATAATCCATTCCTTCTGATCCGCTCCGGGGCCGGCGCGCAGCCGGCCCGCAGGCTTCATCGATCAACAGACGCGAGTACTCCTACATGTCGTCCGACACCCGTGCTTTTCCGTCGCAATCGACAGTCCATCTCCAGATCGCGCGGACCTACGCGGCCTGCATTTCGGCCTTCGAGCAATACACGGACATCCATATCGTCCGCTGGCGTGTGCTGTTCATGCTGTACAACCGGGGCGAGTCCACCCAGAAGGAACTGGCCGAGCATACCGGGCTGGACGGGTGGTCCATCACCCGCGCCGTCAAGCCCATGGAGGAAGAGGGCTTCATCGAGCGCGAACTGGTGCGGTCCGACAACCGGCTGACCCTGGTCAGGCTCACGGCTTCCGGCCGCGCCCTGTACAAGCGGCTCGAGAAGCGACGCGAGGCCTTCCTGCGCCATGCGCTGCACGGAATGGGGCCGGACGAGGTCGAGCTGATGGAGCGTCTCTTGGCCCAGGTCGAGTCCAATCTGGCCGATCCTGAACTGGCGGCGGTGTTCAAGCCGGACTCCACGGCCTGACAAGGCGCGGCTCATTCATGAATTCCTGATATCAATCTATAGGAACAATTCAATTCCGAAAAAGAATGCCCTTTGCTAACTTGGGCAGATCCCGTATCGGAATGCATGAATGAAAGCAGTCTTCGCAGGCTACGACCAGGAAGCGCTGGACTACCAGTACGACAACCAGCGCTACTGTCCCACCTTCCGCCAGACCCTGGACGAGGGCGCGCGCCTGAGCCTGGAGGCCGCACCCTTGCGCACTGAACACGATGTGCGATGGGGCGCGCACCAGGATGCCCGGCTGGACATCTACGCGCCGGCCGGGCCCGGTCCCCATCCCGTCGTCGTCTATGTACATGGCGGCGCCTGGCTGGGGCAGAACAAGGAAGAAAGCGCCTTCGCCGCGCCCGCCTTCGTGCGGGACGGCTGCATGTACGTGGCGCTGGGCTTTCCCCGCGCCTCGCAGGTGCCCTTCGCCGAGATGGTCGCCGCCGTGCGCGAAGGCGTCGGCTGGATCGTGCGCAACATCGCCCGCCATGGCGGCGATCCTTCGCGCATCGTGCTGATCGGCCATTCTTCCGGCAGCCATCTGGTTACCCAGTGCCTGATCCACGACTGGACGGCGGACGGCCTGCCGGGCAACGACTTCGCGGGTGCCGTGCTGGTCAGCGGGCTGGGCCATCTGGAACCCGTGCGCCTGTCCTATCGCAACCAGCGCCTGCACCTGACACCGGAGCAGGTGCGGGAGTTCTCGCTGCTGGACAACGAACCCAGCGGCCGCACGCCGGTCGTGGTGGCGGTGGCCCGCGGCGATACCGACGAGTTCCGCAGGCAGAGCGGGGAAGTGGCCCGCTACTGGCGCGCACGCGGCCTGCTGGCTTCCGAGCACGTGTTCGAAGGCCGTCATCACTTCGATGTGATCCTCGACCTGTGCGACCGGTCGAGCACCCTGTATCGCGCCGTCATGCAGTTGATCGAGGGGAGCGGCGCCCGCCTTGCCCACCGGAGAACTCCGACATGAGCAGCCTTTCCGATACTCCCCGCCGCGCGCTGGCCGTAGCCCTGTCGCTGTGCGCCTTCGGCACCGCCGCGCAGGCCGCCGACAACTGGCCGTCGCGGCCGATACGCGTGGTCGTGCCTTACGCGCCGGGCAACGCCGGCGACGTGACCTTCCGTATCGTCCAGCAGGAGCTGGAGGCCCGCCTGGGCGCCAACTTCTACATCGACAACAAGAGCGGCGCCTCGGGCAACATCGGCGCCGAGGACGTGGTCCGCGCCGCGCCCGACGGCTACACCCTGCTGCTGGGCGCGACCAACAACTTCGCCACCAACCAGTACCTGGCCAAGCTGCGCTACGACCCCATCAAGGACCTGTTGCCCATCACCGTCATCAACAACGCACCGGCCGTGGTCGTGGTCAATGCCAGCCTGCCGGCCAACAACCTGGCCGAACTGACCGCCTACGCCAAGAAAAACCCCGGCAAGCTGAACTACGGCACGCCGGGCAGCGGCACGCCGCCGCACCTGATCGGCGCCCTGTACGCACAGTCGGCCGGCATCGAACTCGTGCACGTGCCCTATCGCGGCTCGCCGCCCGCGGTGCAGGCGCTGCTGGCGGGCGACGTCCAGATCTTCTTCGCCTCGGCCGGCATCAGCACCGTGGCCGGCCACATCGCCAGCGGCAAGCTCAAGCCGCTGGCCGTGGCGGCGCCGCAGCGGCTGCCCGCGCTGCCCCAGGTCCAGACCACCGCCGAACAGGGCCTGCCCGACCTCGTGGCCGGCAACTGGTGGGGCCTGGCCGCCCCGGTGGGCACCGACCCGGCCATCGTCGGCAAGCTGGCCGACGCCGTGAAGGCCGCCGTGGCCAAGCCCGAGATCGCCCGGCAATTCGAGAAACTGGGCCTGACCGCGGTCGGCAACACCCCGGCCGAGTTCGGCGCCCAGATCCAGCGCGAGGCCGCCGTCTGGAAGGGCATCATCGAGAAGGCAGGCATCAAGGCGGAGTGAGCGCGCCAGGGGGCAGGCGCGGCCGGGCTGCAACCGGGGTGGGGGCGGTACAATGCCCCCCAGCTCCTTTCCATGACAACATAGGTTTCCCCCCATGGCCCTCCAGTGCGGCATCGTGGGCCTGCCCAACGTCGGCAAGTCCACACTCTTCAACGCCTTGACCAAAGCCGGCATCGCCGCGGAAAACTACCCCTTCTGCACGATCGAACCCAACGTCGGCGTGGTCGAGGTTCCCGATCCGCGCCTCGATGCCCTGTCGGCCATCGTCAAGCCCGAGCGCGTCGTGCCCGCCACCGTCGAATTCGTCGACATCGCGGGCCTCGTGGCCGGTGCCAGCACCGGCGAAGGCTTGGGCAACCAGTTCCTGGCCCACATCCGCGAAACCGACGCCATCGTCAACGTCGTGCGCTGCTTCGAGGATTCCAACGTCATCCACGTGGCCGGCAAGGTCGATCCCATCGCGGATATCGAGGTGATCGAGACCGAACTGGCGCTGGCCGACATGCAGACCGCCGAGAAGGCCGTCCACCGCCACAACAAGACCGCCCGGTCCGGCGACAAGGACGCCGCCAAGCTCGTGGCCGTGCTGGAGAAGTGCGTGGCTCAGCTCAACATGGCCAAGCCGATACGCGCGCTCGACCTGTCCGACGAAGAGAAGGCCCTGATCAAGCCGCTGTGCTTCATCACCGCCAAGCCCGCCATGTACGTGGGCAACGTCAAGGAAGACGGCTTCACCAATAATCCCCTGCTGGACAAGCTGGTCGAATACGCCAACAAGCAGAACGCGCCCACCGTGGCCATCTGCGCCGCCATCGAAGCCGAACTGGGCGAGATGGAGGACGAGGACCGCGCGGTGTTCCTGGCCGACATGGGCATGGAAGAGCCCGGCCTGAACCGCCTGATCCGGGCCGGCTTCAAGCTGCTGGGCCTGCAGACCTATTTCACCGCCGGCGTGAAGGAAGTGCGCGCCTGGACCGTGCCCATCGGCGCCACCGCGCCGCAGGCCGCGGGCGTGATCCACACCGACTTCGAGCGCGGCTTCATCCGCGCGCAGACCATCGCGTTCGACGACTTCATCCAGTACAAGGGCGAAGCGGGCGCGAAGGAAGCCGGCAAGATGCGGGCGGAAGGGAAGGAGTACATCGTCAAGGATGGGGATGTGATGAACTTCCTGTTCAACGTCTGACGATTTTTGCTGGATCTCGGTGGCGTTCGGTAGCGCTTGGTGGACAGGCTATCTCGTTTTAAATCAATGGGTTGCGTAAACAATACGGTCTACTGAGCGTTCCTATTGTTCATCGAGGTCTGAAAAATTCGGGAGTAGCGTTGGGGGTACTCGTGTTCAACCGTGGGGGTACTTTTCCCCGCAGTGGAGTCCAACGATGCCGAAAACCTACTCACCGACACCAAGGTCAGGTCGGCCAAATCGACTGATCGAGATTGGAAACTTTCAGACGGCGGGGGCCTGTTCCTGCTGGTCAAGCCCACCGGCGGCAAGCTCTGGCGGTGGAAGTACCGCCTGCAAGGCAAGGAGAACCACTTTGCCATTGGCGGCTTTCCTCAAGTAAGCCTTGCGGAGGCGCGCGCGGCCCGCGAGAAGGCGCGAGCTTTGGTCAAGCAAGGCATCCTCCTGCCCATGAGCGGCAACAGATCAAGCAGCGCAACCTGGAGGCGCTGGAGGAACGCAAGCGCGCAAAGGAAAGCTCGTTCGCCAAGGTGGCGCAGGCTTACCTGGCGGAGATCAAGCCAGTCTTTGCACAGAGTTCCTACCGCACGAAAGAATCCCGCATCAGGAAGTACCTGTCGCCCAAGTTCGATGGGATGCCGATGAGCGACATCGGTGTGAAGCAGATCCGCCCGCTGCTGGAGGAGTGCAAAGCTCATGGCGCGTGGGCGGCCATTCACGTCAAAGGCGATCTTTCGGCCATCTTCGAGTTCGCGGTGGTGCGTGGTCTGGTCGAGGCAAATCCAATTCCGAGCCTGCGCGGGCTGCTACGCGTGCCGTTCAGCGAGAGCAAGGCGGCGATGACGCGAGAGCAAATCCAGAAGTTCTATCAGGAGTTGCGCGGCTACCGGGGCTATCCGAAACTTCGTTGTGGTTGCGGCTGATTGCGCTGACCGCCTGCCGTCCAGGGGAAGCGGCGGATGCTGAGTGGGATGAGTTCGACTTTGAGGATGCGCTGTGGCGTCGGCCTGCCGCGAAGATGAAGGCGCGGCGCGACCATGTCAGCCCGCTATCTGTACAGGCCATTGTCGTGCTGAAGGATTTGCAGTGCATCACGGATGGTAGACGCTATCTGTTCCCGCACCGGAGCGGCAAGGGCTTTACTACACCCAACCGACTCGTGATATGAACCTGGACCGGGGCACGACGCCGCATTGCTGGCGGACGACCTTTTCAACTTGGGCCAATGAGAACGGATACCGGCCTGATGCAATTGAGCGGCAGCTTGCCCACGTGGAAAGCAACAAGGTGCGGGCGACGTACAACAAGGCGCTGCTGCTGGATCAGACAAGGACGCTGTTGCAGGACTGGGCGGACTACCTGAGTGCTGCGGAGGGCAGCGGCACGGCGTAGGGAAGAGTTGGCTAGGTGTTGCAGAACGAATGGATAGGGCGGCCTTTTCCTTTTCTGGATAGGGCCGTTGTCCCTTGAGTGCCGTTCCCTTGCCATTTGCCCTTGCCGCGTGCGGAGCGTTGGAAATGGGGTAATCGCTTGAGAGTATTGGGGTAATTTTTGTTGAATTACCCCATTTCCTCGCGGGGCGCGACAAGTTTTCCTGGTTCGCCAAACAGTGCTTATCAGGGACTGATATTGTTGTAAGTTAACGTGTCTTTGGGCTTGTGAACATGAAACGCTGCATTGTCGGTGTTCGACAACCAGATAGTTCGCCTCCTCCGCAAGGAGGTGAGGTTCCCAGCATCTGGTTTCCATCCTTGGCATCACTGGCAGCGGTGCTGTCGGACGACAACCGCCACCTGCTGCGCCTGATCCATGACAAACAACCCAAGTCCCTGACCGAACTTGCCGAACTCAGCGGCCGCAAGGTGCCGAACCTGTCACGCACTCTGAGAATGATGGCCAATTACGGCCTGGTATCGCTGCGACGCAATGTTCGGGATGTTCAGCCGACAGCGCTGGCGACTGAGTTTCTGGTGGTGCTGGATTGATGGCTACGAATAAGAGAGGGAATGCAATGGCACGCATGTGGATGGTGCGAGGCGAAGGCGGAAGCTTGTATGACGCCTTCCGAGAACGCGGCGTAGCTGCTGTGGGCTGGAATCAATTGGCAGCCCATGCCAAACCCGGTGTCGGACGCAAGCAGCTAATCGCCCTGTACCAGTCTGTCGAGCCACAGGCAAAGCAAGGCACAGTGGTATCGGGTGCATCGCAGGTCTGGCGTTTCGTTAACGACATCCAGGATGGCGACTGGGTCATCACCTATTCGCCAGCCAATCGCCTGTATTCGATCGGCAAGATCACAGGACCAGCCGAGCATCACCCAGAGTGGGCCGAGCAAGGCATGCCACTGACGCGCAAGGTGCAGTGGCAAACTCAGGAACTACTGCGCGACAGCTTGGGCACCAGCACAAAGAACAGCCTGGGTTCGACCTTGACCCTGTTCGAGGTGCCGTCCAGCGCGGCAGCTGAAGTGTTGGCGGCGCTGAAGGGTAAACCGGCGCCGGCCGTGGAAGATGAAACAGAGGATGTCATCGCTGACCCACTGGCCGACATCGAGTCTCAGGCGCTCGAACGCATCAAGGATCGGGTCAACGAACTCGACTGGGACGACATGCAGCAGTTGGTCGCCGGCATTCTGCGCGCCATGGGCTACAAGACCCAAGTCTCGCCACCCGGCTCGGATCGGGGCAAAGACATCGTGGCTTCGCCGGACGGATTTGGCTTCGAACACCCGCGCATCGTCGTGGAGGTCAAGCACCGCAAGGGCCAAATGGGCAGTCAGGAAATCCGTAGCTTCCTCGGCGGCCGCCACAAGGATGATCGAGGGCTGTATGTCAGCACGGGTGGTTTCAGTAAGGACGCCCTGTACGAAGCAGACCGCGCCTCCATCCCGCTGGCGATGTGGACGCTGGATCACGTGGTGCGCGCGTTGATCGAGCACTACGACGCTACCGACGCCGAAACCAAACGAATTGTGCCGCTGAAGCGGCTGTACTGGCCTGCCTGATGCCATAGGATCAGCAAGTGACTCCCGTAGAACAACAGATCGAGCAATTCATCGCAACATTGGGTTCCCTTGGCGGCAGCGCGGGCAATCAACGCCTGCTTGAAGCGTTGGGCTGGCAGGACAGTATTTACCAACGCGTCAAGCAGCAACTGATCGACGACGGTCGCATCCGTCCTGGACGAGGGCGCGGCGGCTCAGTTGCCTTGACCGAGGGTGCTTCGTCTTTGCCCAAACCCGGCACCGCACCAGCAGGAGCTATTAAGCGGCAAGCCAACGAGGCTCCTAAGGAAGGTCAACAGAATGCAACACGGGACAAAGACATGAGACCGATCGAACAACAATTCTTCAACGACCTGGAAAAGAAGCTCTGGACTGCCGCAGACAAGCTGCGCTCCAACCTCGACGCCGCTGTGTACAAGCACGTCGTGCTCGGGCTGATCTTCCTCAAGTACGTCTCCGATGCCTTCGAAGAACGGCAGCGCGAACTGCGCGAGCAGTTCACCAACCCGGATCATGACTACTACATGGATCCGGACGAATACGGCGGCGCAGGCACCCAGGAGTACGAAGAAAACATCGCCGCCGAGCTCGAAATCCGCGACTACTACACCGAGAAGAACGTGTTCTGGGTGCCGGTCGAAGCGCGCTGGCAAACCCTGCGCGATTGCGCGCAACTACCGCCCAAGGCGGCGCTGCCGTGGAACAAGCCGGGCAAGGACGAGCCGGAGGAAATGCGCTCGGTTGGCTGGCTGATCGACAACGCCATGGAGGCCGTCGAGCGCGAGAACGCCCGGCTGAAGAACGTACTCAACAAGGACTTCGCCCGCGTGCAGCTCGACTCCAGCAAGCTGGCCGGGCTGATCAGCCACTTCTCGGATACCGACTTCAGTGCCAAGGAATACAAGGGCCAGCCGCTGAACCTGAAATCCAAGGATATCCTCGGCCACGTCTACGAATACTTTCTCGGCCAGTTCGCGCTGGCCGAAGGCAAGAAGGGCGGCCAGTACTACACGCCCAAGAGCATCGTCACCCTGATCGTGGAAATGCTCCAGCCCTTCAAAGGCCGCGTCTATGACCCGGCCATGGGCTCCGGCGGCTTCTTCGTGCAGAGCGAGGAGTTCATCGAACAGCACGGCGGCAAGGCCGCCAACGGCAAGAGCGGGCAGATCAGCGTCTACGGGCAAGAGAGCAATCCCACCACCTGGCGGCTGGCAGCCATGAACATGGCCATCCGCGGCATTGACTTCAATTTCGGCAGCGGCCCGGCAGACACCCTGCTGAACGACCTGCACCCGGACCTGCGTGCCGACTTCGTCATGGCCAACCCACCCTTCAACATGAAGGAATGGTGGAACGAAAAACTGGCCGCCGACCCGCGCTGGATCGCCGGCACACCGCCACAGGGCAATGCCAACTTCGCCTGGTTGCAGCACATGCTCTGGCACCTAGCGCCCACCGGCAGCATGGCGCTGCTGCTGGCCAACGGCTCCATGAGCTCCAACACCAACAATGAAGGCGAAATCCGCAAGCGGCTGGTCGAAGACGACTACGTGGAGTGCATGGTCGCGCTGCCCGGCCAGTTGTTCACCAATACCCAGATCCCGGCCTGCATCTGGTTCCTGACCCGGGACAAGCAGAACGGCTTTGCGCTGGACAAGAAGAAGCGCGACCGGAGCGGCGAACTCCTGTTCATCGACGCTCGCCAGTTGGGCTATATGAAGGACCGCGTGCTGCGTGACTTTACCCTGGACGACATCCAGAAAATCGCCGATACCTTCCATACCTGGCAGCAGGGCGAGGGCTATGAAGATGTACCGGGCTTTTGCCATTCCGCCAAGCTGGACGATGTGCGCAAGCACGAGCATGTACTGACGCCCGGGCGCTACGTGGGCGCGGCGGAGCAGGAAGAAGACGGCGAGCCCTTTGCCGAGAAGATGCAGCGGCTGACGGCGCAACTGGCCGAGCAGTTTGCGGAGAGTGAGAAGCTGGAAGCGGAGATCAGGAAGAATTTGGCGGGGTTGGGTTATGAATTGCCAATGGAGGCCCGTGATGTGGACTGAAGTTACGGCAAATGACTTCTGCACCTCAGTGCGAGACGGCACGCACGACTCGCCAAAGCCAGTTGAAAAAGGACGGTACTTGATTACGTCGCGTCATATCATCGGAGGGAAAATCGACTTATCGAATGCCTACCTAATTTCAAATGATGATTTTGATGCAATTAACAAGAGGAGCAAGGTTGATAGATGGGATGTGCTAATTTCAATGATTGGCACAGTAGGTGAGCCATGCCTTGTGAAGGATGAGCCAGATTTCGCAATAAAAAACATTGGCCTTTTTAAAACAAAAAACGAATTGGATGGCCGATGGCTTTATTACTATTTAACGAGCCCTCAAACACAAACACTAATTCGTCAGCATTCAAGAGGCACAACTCAGGCTTATGTTCCCTTAGGGGCTTTGCGAGAGTTTCCTATCAGAGTGCCAAAAGACCGAGAGGTCATGTGTGCCATCACAAATATACTCAGCGGACTTGACGACAAGATCGACCTCAACCGCCGTATCAGCCAAACCCTCGAAGCCATGGCACAAGCCATCTTCAAATCCTGGTTTGTCGATTTCGACCCGGTCAAGGCCAAGATCGCAGCCATCGAACAAGGCCAAGACCCGCTGCGCGCCGCCATGCGCGCCATCAGCGGCAAGACCGACGCCGAACTCGACCAGATGCCCCGCGAGCACCACGACCAACTCGCCGCCACCGCCGCGCTATTTTCCGATGCAATGGAAGAGTCGGAATTGTGGGAGATTCCGAAGGGGTGGGGAATTAAATCCGTCTCTAATATAGCGCCCTTTACAACGGGTAAGATTGAAGTGTCTTCTCTGACTGTTGAGAACTATATTTCCACAGAAAATATGCTGGAAAACCGGGGCGGCATAAGTCATGCGTCGTCCCTCCCAGCAGTCGCTACCGTGCCGACTTTCGAGAGTGGAAATGTTCTAGTTTCCAACATCAGGCCATATTTTAAGAAAATATGGTTAGCCCGTTTTGACGGAGGGCGATCAAATGATGTGCTCTGTTTCGAGGCGAAGGAAGACGGCTGCCAAGAGTTTCTGTACAACTTGCTCTATCAGGATATTTTTTTCGAGTTCATGATGCGCACGTCAAAAGGGGCAAAAATGCCAAGAGGGGACAAGGAAGCAATTGCTGGCTGGAAATTTCCTTGCGCGCCCTTGGATCTGAGGAAAGCCTTCTCAAAAAAGGTGTGCACATTCTACTCGTACATTGAAAGTATCAATCTAGAATCGAAACAGCTATCTGAACTTCGCGACACCCTTCTTCCCAAGCTTCTCTCTGGTGATTTGTCTGTTGCGGATTCTGAAATGAAGAGGGTAGGGAAATGAGTGTTGCAGAAATGTTCTCGGAGTTCATTGGTAATTTGGCGATAAGCAATGCTGAAGCCATAAGCATGCGCTACGGTGAATTAACTGCTGCACTCAACAAACAATTCCGGGATACAGAATCAAAGACGGCCAATACGCTTCAGGTTGGCTCATTTGGTAGAAGAACCGGTATTAACGGAATCTCCGACTTGGACATGCTCTACATCATGCCCAAGACCAAATGGGATGATTATGACAAGGTTGGTGGGCAGTTAAAACTTTTGCAAGACACAAAAGATGCGATTCTCAAACGCTATCCGTCAACGAAAGTTCGAGTTGATCGCCTAGTGGTAACAGTGACCTACACGAACTTTCATGTCGAAGTGCAGCCTGTTTTTGAGCAGGATGACAAGAGCTACAAGTATCCTGATACCAAAAATGGCGGGAGCTGGAAGGTCACCAAGCCAAGAGAGGAAATGGATGCGGTTGCCAACCTGGATGCAGTCAAGAACTCAAATCTGCGTCGTTTGTGCAAGATGGTGCGTGCCTGGAAAAACAAACACGGTATTGGTATCGGTGGATTGTTGATCGATACGTTAGCTTATAACTTTCTGAATTCGACCTCGGACTATGACGAAAAAAGCTACCTTTACTACGACTGGCTAAGTCGAGATTTTTTCAAGTATATCTCTGAACTTCCAGACCAAAGCGAATATGCCGCGCCGGGCAGTCGGCAGCGGGTAAAAGTCAAAAAGAAGTTCCAACGGCGGGCCAAGAAGGCCTACGAACTTTGCCTGAAAGCCATAGAGGCTGAAGGAAAAGAAAGCGCCAACGAGAAATGGAAGGCGGTTTATGGTCGCCCATTTCCTGCTGCACAGAAAAAATTGGCTGAAGCCAGCGCTGCACAAACCTGGAAAGATACCGAGGAATTTATTGAAGATAAATTTCAGGTTGATATACGCTATCAACTAAAAATTGATTGCGAAGTGATGCAGCGCGGATTTCGAAAATTCCTTCTCCGCAATATGTTGGGGCTAAAAATCCCGCTAAGATCAGACAAGAAGCTGAAGTTCTGGGTATCTGAACTGCCGCAGATTAACGGCCCATTTCTAATCTACTGGAAAGTCCTAAATAGGGGCGACGAGGCACGCCGGCGTGACTGCGTTCGTGGGCAAATTACGCTCGATGGCGGGTGGCGAACAAAAGAGGAAAGCAGTAACTTTCGAGGAGATCATATCGTTGAGTGCTATCTCGTCGAAAATGAGACTGTGGTTGCCAAGGATAGAATTCATGTTCCAATCGTAGCAGATGGAAGCGACTATGACTGACAATGAAAAAATTCTAGAAGGGCAATTGCGTGAGTGCTACGGACGCGTGGTTTACTCCCATAAAACACACGAGAAATGTGCGGACATATTATTTGAGCGTCACAAGCAAATAAAACTCTGCCAAATTATTCTTTCGGCTCTAGTTACGGGCGGTTTGATAGCTGCTCTTTTTGATTTCAGTGCACTGGCTGAGTACAAGAAGTGTGGAACATTTGTTGCCGTTGTACTTTCCACGGTATTGCTCGTCCTTAATTCCTATACCAAGGACTATGATCTTGGTGAAATTGCCCAAAAACATAGACAAGCAGGGGCTGATCTATGGATTATCCGTGAGAAGTATCTTTCCCTTTTGACGGATCTCCGCTTAGCAGTGGCATCGCTTGATGAAATTCGTTCGCAAAGAGACCAGCTTGCCGAAGATTTGCATGCTGTTTATACCGGTGCGCCCAGTACAAATTATAAAGCTTACATCGAAGCTCAAAAGGCCCTAAAAGAGCTTGAGGATATGACTTTCTCTGATGAGGAAATAGATGCCTTTCTTCCAAGAGAGCTTAAGAGGAAGTAAACAATTTACTTATTGCTGCATAAGTATATGAAGGGTGATGCGCTGTGAGCGTAAATGAACAACAACTCGAAGACGCCGCCATCGGCTGGTTTGGCGAACTGGGCTGGCAATACGTCAATGGTCCGGACATTGCGCCGGATGGCGACAGCCCTGCCCGTACTGACTATCGCCAGACCGTACTGCGAGAACGCCTGCTGGCGGCGCTATCCCGCATCAACCTCCATGTTCCCGCCGCGGCGCTGGAGCAGGCGGCACACGAGCTTCTGACGGTCAGCGAGCCGCTGCTGATCGCCCGCAACCGCCGCGTGCATCGGCTGCTGCTGTCCGGCATCCCCGTCGAGTTCTCCGAAGGCGAGGAAAAGCGCACCGACCTGGTCAACCTGATCGACTTCGCCAACCCACGCAACAATGACTTCCTGCTGGTTAGCCAATTCACCGTGGCCGGCACCAAGCAGCCGCGCCGTCCCGATCTGGTGGCCTTCGTCAACGGCCTGCCGCTGGCGGTGATCGAGCTGAAGAACCCGGCCAACGAGCAGACCGACATCTGGGATGCCTTCAACCAGATCCAGACCTACAAGGAAGAGATCGGCGACCTCTTTAACACCAACGTGGCGGTGGTGGTCAGCGACGGCTTCACGGCGCGCCTGGGTTCGCTGACGGCCAACCAGGAGCGCATGCAGCCCTGGCGGGCGATTGCCAATGAGGACGACCGGCCGCTGCTGGAGTTCGAACTGGAAACCCTGGTGCGTGGCTTCTTTGAGCCCGCGCTGTTTCTGGACTATGTCCGCCACTTCGTGCTGTTCGAGCAGGATGCCGATCAGATCATCAAGAAGATTGCGGGCTACCACCAGTTCCATGCCGTGCGCGAGGCGGTAAAAGCCACGGTGATCGCCGCCAGCCACCCGAACAAGGGTCTTCTGGAAGTGCAGGAGCCGCGCGCCACCTATGGTAAGGAAGTGCAGCCCGGCAGCCGCAAGGCCGGCGTGGTGTGGCATACGCAAGGCTCGGGCAAGAGCATCACCATGGCCTGCTACGCGGGCAAGCTGTTGCAGCAGCCGGAGATGAAGAACCCCACGCTGGTGGTGGTGACCGATCGCAACGATCTGGACGGGCAGTTGTACGGCACCTTCTGCGCGGCCGAAGACCTGCTCCGGCAGACGCCGGTGCAGGCGGGTAGCCGCGAGGAACTGCGCGAGATGCTGGCCTCGCGCGAGGCGGGCGGCATCATCTTCACCACGGTGCAAAAGTTCGCCCTGCTGGAAGATGAAGAACAGCATCCCCTGCTGTCGGGTCGCAGCAATATCGTGGTGATTTCCGACGAGGCGCACCGCAGCCAGTACGGCATGAAGGGACGGCTGGATACCAAGACCGGCAAGTACGTGTTCGGCTATGCCAAGCACATGCGTGATGCACTGGCCAACGCTACCTTCATCGGCTTCACCGGAACGCCCATTGAGCTGGAAGACAAGGACACACGGGCGGTGTTCGGCGACTACGTCAGCATCTACGACATCCAGGATGCGGTGGACGATGGCGCCACGGTGCCGATCTACTATGAAAGCCGCTTGGCCAGGCTGGACGTGAACCAGACTGAGATCGACGCCCTCAATGCCCAGGTAGATGAGGTCATCGAGGACGAGGAAGACCTCACCGCCCGCGAGAAGACCAAGAGTGATTGGACTGCATTGACCAAGCTGGTGGGCGCACAGCCGCGTCTGGAACAGGTGACGGCCGATCTGGTGCAGCACTTTGAGACGCGCACCGCCACGCTGGAAGGCAAGGCGATGATCGTTTGCATGAGCCGCGACATCTGCGCCGAGCTGTACAACACCATCGTTGCCTTGCGTCCGGATTGGCACGACGCCGACCCGGAAAAGGGTGCGATCAAGGTGGTCATGACGGGCTCGGCAGCGGACAAGCCCTTGCTGCAACCGCACCTGTACAGCCAGCAGGTGAAGAAACGTCTTGAAAAGCGCTTCAAGGACCCGGCAGACCCGTTGAAACTGGTGATCGTGCGCGATATGTGGCTCACTGGCTTCGACGCGCCCTGCTGCCACACCATGTATGTGGACAAGCCCATGAAGGGCCACAACCTGATGCAGGCCATTGCCCGCGTCAACCGGGTGTTCCGCAACAAGCCCGGTGGATTGGTGGTGGATTACATCGGCATTGCCAACGAACTGAAAGCGGCGCTCAAGACCTACACCGAATCCAAGGGCAAGGGCGACCCGGCGCACAACGCGGCCGAGGCCCTGGCCGTGCTGCTGGAGAAGTTGGACATCGTGCGCGGGCTAATGTACGGCTTCGACTACAGTGGGTTTGAAACCGATGCGATGAAGCTGCTGGTGCCGGTGGCCAACCATATCCTGGGGCTGAAGGACGGTAAACAGCGTTTCCTCGATGCCATGCTGGCCGTGAGCAAGGCGTTTTCCCTGTGCAGCACGCTGGACGAAGCTGCCGCCCTGCGCACGGAGATTGCCTTCTTCGCCGCTGTCAAGGCTGCCATCGTCAAGTTCACCACGGTGGATCGCAAGCGTTCCGACGCGGACAAGAACAGTGCGCTCAAGCAGATCCTGGACAACGCTATCGTGGCGGACGGGGTGGCGGACATCTTCGCCCTGGCGGGCCTGGACAAGCCCAACATCGGCCTGTTGTCGGAAGAATTCCTGGAAGACGTGCGACAGATGAAGAGCCGCAACCTGGCGGTGGAACTGCTCGAAAAGCTGTTGCGTGACGAGATCAAGGCGCGGGCGCGTAACAACGTAGTGCAGGAGAAGAAGTACGGCGACCGCCTGCTGGAAACCTTGCGCAAGTACCACAACCGAGCGGTGGAGACGGCACAGGTCATCGAGGAGTTGATCCAGATGGCCAAGGACTTCCAGGCAGCGCTGGAGCGTGAAGCAGCGCTGGGGCTGAATCCGGACGAGATCGCCTTCTACGATGCGCTGGCCAACAACGAAAGCGCCGTGCGGGAGTTGGGCGACGATACCTTGAAGAAGATCGCCGTCGAGATCACCGAGAAACTGCGCAACAGCACCACGGTGGATTGGCAGGTACGCGAGAGCGTACGCGCCAAACTGCGGATTCTGGTGCGACGCACGCTGAAGAAGTGGAAGTACCCGCCGGTGGGTGAGGATGCCGCCATCGAACTGGTGCTGAAGCAGGCGGAATCACTGTCGAACGCTTGGTCGAAGTGATAAGGCGGACAGAGGAGAAACGATGACCCAACCAGACTTGAGCCAACGGCTGGACAGCCTGGTCGCTACTTGGGAAAACGAGGTGGTGGAATTCAAGCAGGCTGGCGATAACTACAGCACCGACGATATCGGCAAGTACTTCTCTGCGCTAGCAAACGAAGCCAACCTGCGCGGAAGCGATGGCGACTGGCTGGTGTTCGGCGTGAACAACAAAACCCGTCGCGCGGTCGGCACGGACTACCGCCTGCAATCCGAACGCTTGCATTCGCTGAAGATGCAGGTTGCGGAAAATGCGGAACCTCGCATCACCTTCCGTGAAATCCATGAACTGGAACACACCGATGGCCGCGTGTTGATGTTTGAGATCTCTGCTGCGCCACAGGGTATCCCGATTGCCTGGAAGGGAGACTACTATGCTCGCGCGGGCGAAAGCCTGGTTTCGCTGGGGCTGGATAGCAGCCTGCTGACCAGGCTGCGCCGCCGTGGGGTGATCGTGAACACCGGTTCCGATACTGCCCTTGCTCGAGGCTGACAGAGAAAATTGCAGAGAGAAATTAGAGGGCTGCAGAGAGATCTTTATTTAATATCATACAAATCAATGAGTTATTTCTATTTAAAAGTCCGGGAGCCGAGTCTTTGAGAGAGGCATGAGAGGCTTGGGGATGTTGGTACCCAATCTCAGGTACCTAGATAGATCGACGTCACTTTCAGCCTTTCATGCCCGAGCTCATGGCTGATCTGCTGTCGAGCGTGTTGGTCACTCATTCTCTGACTGCTACTGAGCTGAGCTTTACCAGGGCCACCCGCTGCTGGCGCCTTCCATCCCGTCAGCACCTCATACCGCATCTGCGCATAACGGTGCCGCAGTCCGTGCATGTTGCTCAGGCCCGCCGCCTTGCACTGCCCGTCGTAGACATGCCGCTGCTGGATGTAAGTCTTGTGCGACGGAATCAATGATCCCAGGCCTGACAGGCGATGGACCTTATCCAATACCGCACGCTGTTCCGGCGTCGTGATTGGCACCGTCCGATCACGACCACCTTTTGCCCACGATCCCTTGATGGCGATATGGTCGCCACGGTCGGCATAGCGGGGTTGGAACTTGATGGACTCTTCCCGCCGCAAACCGAAAGCTGCTTGCAAACGCAGGCTCATACGAACTTGAGGATCGGTGATGCGGTCCAGCCTGTCATCCAGTTCCTTGGCCTTGCTTTCATTGGTCACATAGCGTCGTTCGGGAATGCCCAGCTTGGTGTTGTCTGCCGGTAAGATGCCTGCCTTGCCAACCTTCTCGGCCCACCAGCGCAGATGCGCCATACGGTTCTTTAATGTACCGGCGGACAGGCCTTCGGCTTGCCAGCGTTGCAGCAGGGCTTCGACATGCTTGCCCTTGAGCGAGTTGGCGCGCATTTGGCGGAAGCCCGCTTCGCGCAGTTGGCGAGCGGCCAGGCTCATCGAGCGCTGCCTGTCAGCCTGGGTGGCGTGGCTACCGTCACGGTTGCGCTGGCAAAGCTGCCGCAGGGTGTAGGTCAAGTCGTCCATCGTCCGGCCTCCAAGCAAAGCGCCGTACTGCGTTGTCCTGAAATTCAGTGGTTAGTGTTGGTGCCAGCTCGTCAAGGCGAGATCCCGTGAGGGCAAGGGCAGGGTGTTCAGGAGACACCAGAGCCTCGAATGAGGCATCCGTCTTGCTCCCTGTTGGAAGCCCGGACGGAGGTACTGCAAGACGAAAGTGATGTGAACGTGGACGAGTCCTCCTATGAAGTGAGTGGGATGAGAAATGCAGCGGCAGCCCCGTGCGTTGCGCACAGGCAATTGCCGCGAAGGACAGTGCGCCAGGCGGCGCGATAGGGATGAGTTCAACAGACGAATAAGGCTCTGCCCTGGGTAGGACCGGTATGTGGTCGGAGCCTGGGCATACCTTGGGTGTGGCTCCACCCTGTCGGGCCAGCGCTTGCAGGAACCTGCGCTGTTGGGGGTGCCGATGTACGAAGCCCATCGGTCTTGGCAACTGCCCGGTCAGTGTAGGGCGGCCATCATCATGTCTGCCGCACGCAATAGGATTCGGCGTTCGCCCGCATTGTTGCTGGCGTGAGCGGGGGCGTCACTGCGGCGTGCAGTGACGCCCCGTTTCGCGGCAGCACTTATTACGCAGGATGCGGCTGCCATCCCCTGGCCTGCATTGCCTGCGCTGCGATGTCCCCAGCGTTCGTCGAGGCGTTCATGATCTTGCGGATGTTGGCGATGTGCGCCAGGGCGGTTTCACGCGATGCCGGTTGCGCTGTCGGTTCAGGGCGGTCTTCGGTACGCGGCGGAGTTGCAGGCCGATTCTCGGCAGTCCGTGGGGTGGCAGACGCCTCCTTACGACCTGCCCACAAGCGGAACTCGCCCGCAAATACGCGCTTAACCAAGGCGAAGAAGTAGGCCACGACATTGCGAACGGTGCCGCTCTGGCTGCGTGCCTGCAACTCGTCGAGCACTTCCTGGCGATGCTGCGGCGGCAGCCGCCGTAAGGCGGCCTGCACGTCCTTTTGCTGATCTGCCTGGGCATTGCTCAGGCAAGGAGGCAAGCTCACCGACTGCGATGCCGGATCGCCGTCGCCTTCGCGCGCGCGGTACGTACGTTCTTTTTTATACATATACGTCTTATACGTACCGCCCTGCTCAGCCGTCATGTGGCGAGCGTGTCCGGTCTGTTGCCGAACAAGCGTGCTGCCAGCGGAATCGCCAGACAATGGCAGTGTGTCGGCTGCCTCGCTCGCCTGCGACGGCGGCATAGGGGGAAAATCATCGTCATCGTGACGCTGATCGTGGGTCGGAATGGAGGCGGCTTCAGATGCCTGCGCCAGCGCTGCCTGAATGTGGAGGGCCACCCGATCCACCTGGTTGTTTTCGTGGCCGATGGAAGATTGCAGAAGCGCGGGCAGGCAGGCATCGAGCGTGCAAGCCTGTTGGAAGTCGAGGGCGCTTTCGTGAACCTGATACAGCTCGCTGAGCACATGGCTGGTCAGAGGGTCGCGTTGCTGGCCCACCAGACTGATCCACCCCGTCAGCCGAAGCACGACGAGAACGCGCCGGGCCGTCTCGTACCCGGCCCGCTGCCCCAGCGGGGTAGAGGTGAGATAGCGGCGCAACTGCCCCAGATTCGCCAGCGGGCTGATGCCCTCGGCAGAGCGCAGCATGCGCAGCACCTGCCAGCCATTGCGCTCCAGCGGTGTGAGGCGGGCATCGAGCATGAGCGAGGCCGGCGTAGTGAACAGGGCGTCCTGCCCCAGCGAGTTGTGGCGGGTGTGCTGGTCTGCCATGAGAGTTCTCCAAGGTCTGGGCCACAGCGGCCCGTTCCCCTGCATCTCATCGCGTACCGTTCCAGGCGTCAGCCAACAATGCGGTCTGCGCCATAACCGTTTTATCCGGCAGGCGCAGCGCTGGCACCCGCATCCAGACTGATCTATCATCCCGATACCCCTATGGGGGTACAACTGGGGGTACTTCCAGCGATTCCCGCAAAGCCCGTGGCCCGATTTCCCCGCGAAACCTAGCATTCACGGCCCTTTGCCGAACGATCAACGTTTAAACGTGTGATCAACGTCTGACAGCTCTTGCGTCCACCCCGGCATGGGTGGGCGGCTCCTCGACATCCCCGCCCTGGCGTGTCCTCGGCGGGGATGTTTTCATTGGCGCGCGCAATCATGCCCCCGTCGCCGGCGCGGGCAGCGTGACCCCCTTGCGCACCGCCGGCCTCGCGGCCACGCGCTCATGCCACGCGGACAGATGCCGGTGCCGGCTGAAGTCGAAGTCGATGATGCGCGCGATGTGCGTCCAGCCGAAGGTCGCGATGTCGGCGATGGAGTACGCGTCGCCGGCCAGATACGGATGCCCGGCCAGGCGGGTGTCGAGCACGGCGAAGACGTCTTCCGTCAGGCCCTGGTAGCGGGCGACGGCAGCGGGTAGGCGCTCCTGGGCGAACAGCTCGAAATGCACGCGTTGTCCGATGATGGGCCCCATGCTGGACGCATGGAACTGGAGCCACTTGATCGCCTCCCAACGCCCGAGGGTGTCGCGCGGCAGCAGCCGCCCGGTCTTTTCGGCGAGGTAGAGCAGGATGGCGGCCGACTCGAACAGTGTGACGCCGGCGCCGTCGTCGGTCAGGACGGGAATGCGGCCATGCGGATTGAGCGCCAGGAAGTCCGGCCGCCGGTGCTCGCCCTGGTCTATGCGCACGTGGTGCAGGCGGTAGGGCAGCGCCAGTTCTTCCAGGGCGATGGTGGCCTTGAAGCCGTTGGGCGAGGTGTCGGTGTAGAGATCGATCATGGAGAAGAAGGGCTAAACTGGAAAGCGAAGGGGTTCCATGATTCTCCCTAAGTGAAAAACAAAAACAAAACGATTTGATCTGCTTCAAAGATTTAGAAAAACTAAACCAATGAATCCTGTGTTCCCCTTTCTTGCCTTGCGCGCCTTCGCGGAGGTCGGACGCCATGGCAGCATGAAGCGCGCCGCCGCATCGCTGGGCGTCACGTCGGGGGCCGTCAGCCAGCAGATCCGGCAGTTGGAAGAGCGGGTCGGCGTGCCGCTGTTCGTGCGCAGCCATCACGGGATGGCGCTGACCGACGCGGGGGCGAGGGTGCATCCCTTGTTGCTGGGCGCGTTCGACCAGATCGAAGAGGCCCTGCGGACGCTGGAAACCGAACGCGCCCGCAAGGCACTCACGCTCAGCACGGTACCTTCCTTCGCCGCGTCCTGGCTGGTGCCGCGGCTGGGTAGCTTCACCGCCCGCCATCCGGACATCGAGGTCCGCGTCGAGGCATCGACGGGGCTGGCCGATATGCGGCGGGATGGGGTCGATATCGCCATCCGCCACGGCCTGGGCGGCTATCCGGGGCTGTTGTCGGAACGCCTGATGACGCCGGTGCTGGCGCCGGTCGGCAGTCCCGCACTGCTGGCGGCGGGCGCGGCGATCCGCGAGCCGGCCGATTGCCTGGCCTATCCGCTGTTGCAGGATGCCGATCGGGCGGACTGGGCGTTGTGGCTGGCGGCGCACGGCGCGGCCGAGGACCCGCGCGCCGCGCGCGGGTCGGCGTTCGAGGACGACTACCTGCTGATCCGCGCGGCCCAGGCCGGGCTGGGCCTGGCGCTGGTGCCGCAGGAATACGCGCGCGACGAGATTGCCGCCGGCCGCCTCGCGCTGGCGCTGGACCGGCCTTGGCCGGCGCGATTCGCCTATTACCTGGTGATGCGGCCGGATGTCGCGCGGCGGCCTGAGGTCCAGGCGTTCGCGGACTGGGTCAGGGACCAGGCACGGCAGATGGCCGGCGCGTCAGGTCAGAGATAGACCAGTTCCACGATGTAGGCGCCGTCGATGCCCTGCGCTGGCCGCACCCTGGCGCCGGCCCGTGGCGTGGCGTCGGCCGCATGGGGCTTTGCCTGGTCACGCGCGCAGTCGACCTTGGCGTGCGGTCCATCGGGAGCGCGGTCCACGGTGGCGCGGCACTGTGCCGCCACCACGATCCGCCCGGCGAAGTCCACTTTGCCATCTTGCCCCGCAAGGGAGCTCGTTGCCAGCGCGGCCAGCATGCCGGCCAGCACGTACCGCGAGGCCTGCGGAAAGCGCTTTCGCTCCATGCCTGTCTCCTGCCGTGTGAAGAACAAGGGGGAAGGAACCACGATTGCCTTCCCATCATCCTTCATCTACGGCGGAGCCGCCAGAAGCTGAAGCCGAGACGCGAAACCTCAGGGCGATGCCGGCCGTCCGAAGCGTACCTGGGCGATGGGCGAGGCGCTCAGCCGCTGTTGAAGCCACCGCACGGCGGGGCCGCGCGGCCGGTTCTTGCGCCACACCATGTCGATCGCGATGGGGAAGGCGGTGAACGCGTCGAATCCCAGGGCCGGCACGACCAGGTCCGCGCTTTGCGGCGAACTGGCGATGACTTCGGCCGATACGAGCGCCCAGCCGATGTTCGCCGTGACCAGTTGCAGGGCGACCCAGTGGCTGGCCACCCACCAGACGTCCGAGGCGACGCGCAGCCTGGGGCTGTCCGGGCCGCGATGCGAGGAAACGAGGATCTGGCGCGCGCGCTTGAGGTCTTCGTATTCGACCTCGGGCTGCATCGCGAAGGGATGCTCCCGGCCGCAGATCAATCTGATCGGCGCCCAGCCTATGCAGCGGAAGTCGAGTTCGGTCAGATAGCTTTCGTTGCGCCACATGACTCCCAGGTCCACCTCGCCGGCGGACACCAGGGCGCCCACGTCCTCCATCAGGGGAAAAAGAATCCTCAGCTCCACGTAGGGGAAGTGCCGGGCGAAGTCGGCCAGGATGGGAGCCAGCGCGCTCTGGGGAAAGATCTCGTCGAAGGCCAGCACCAGCTTGCCTTCGACTCCGGCCTCGTGGCTGGCGGCGATGCCGATCAGGTGCCGGCGCCGGTCCAGCGTCACGCGGGCTTCCTGCAGCAGGCGTTCGCCTATGGGCGTCAGCACGGGATTGCGGCCGGTGCGCTGGAACAGCTCGACGCCCAGATCCACCTCCAGGCTGTTGATCTGCGTGCTGATCGCGGATTGCGCCTTGCCCAGCGCACGGGCGGCGGCCGAGAACGAGCCGTGGTCGGCGGCCGAGACAAAAGCCTGGAGTTGCTCCAGGGATACGTTCATTGCTTTCGTTACTCCGATATCTGTTTTCTAGATGGAAACCAACTTGCTCATATCTTATGGATGAATAGAATTTCGCCGTCGATCAGGGGGGCTAGGCAAGAGAGAGTTTTCCCTGGTGCCGGCGTACGGATCGTCTTCCGTTCGTCGTATCCGCGGCAGCGCAGGCGCGCCGCTTTTCTCCATTCATTCAGAGGTCAACATGCAATACGCGAATCGGGCGATTGTCGCGGCTGTGCTGGGCGTTGCCGCCAGCTTCTCGGGCGCCGCGCAGGCCAACGACGGCACCGTAACCATCAACGGGCTGGTCACGGCCCAGACTTGCGAGGTCAGTGGCAACGGCGGCGGACCGAACTTCACGGTCACCCTGCCCACCGTGTCCACCAGCGCGCTGGCGACCGCGGGCGCGACGGCCGGCCGCACGCCGTTCAACATCGCCCTGACGAACTGCACCCCGGATTCGGGCAACGTCGGCGTGTACTTCGAGCCGGATGCGACGGTCGATGCCGTGACCGGACGTCTGACGAACACCGCCAACGACGGGGCGAAGAACGTGCAGGTGGGACTGCTCAACGCCGACCACTCCGACATCCGCCTGGGCGCCCAGGAGTCGGGCCAGAACCTGCAGTACGTGCCGGTTGCGGGCGGTTCGGCCACGCTGAACTACTTCGCGCAATACGTCGCCACCGACAAGGCCACGGCCGGCGCGGTTACCGCCCGTTCGCTCTATTCCATCGTCTACCAATAATCGGCCGATAGGATCCCCAGCCGCCTTTCCGGCGGCTGGGGAAGTCTCCATGCGACGCAATCACAAATGGCTGGCCGCCCTGGCCGGCATGCTCGTCGCCGGCGCCGCCCATGCCGCGCTGGTGCTTGGCGCCACCCGGGTGATCTATCCGGCCGGCGAACGCGAAGTCACCCTCAGGTTGGACAACCAGGGCAGCATCCCCCTGCTGGTGCAGGCATGGCTGGACGACGGCAACGCGAACGCGGTCCCCGACGAGGCCAAGGCTCCCTTCACGCTGACGCCGCCGCTGTTCAGGCTGGATCCGTCCAAGGGCCAGACGCTGCGCTTGATCCATACGGGCGAGCCCCTGCCGACCGATCGCGAGTCGCTGTTCTGGCTCAATGCGCTGGAAGTGCCGCCGGTCAATGCCGATACGGGTACCAATGCGCTGCAACTGGCTTTCCGCTCGCGGATCAAGGTGTTCTTCCGCCCCGGCGGCCTGTCCGGGGACGTCAGGGACGCGCCCGCGGGCGTCACCTGGAGTTTCGCGCGCAAGCCGGATGGACGCTATGTCGTCCGCGGCGACAACCCCACCCCTTACCACATCACGTTCAGCCGCATCGAAGCCGAGGCGGCGGGCAAGACCTACCGGCATGACGCCGGCCTGATGATCGCGCCGCTTGCCAGCGGCGAGTTCGACATCGGCACCGAGGCGCCGGGCGCGGACGCGCCGGCCGAGGTCCGGTACACCTCCATCAATGATTACGGCGCCGCTGTAACGGACACCTATCGCGGCAAGCCATGAAGGCACGCCGGTCCCGTTCGCTCGCATCCCGGGTGTTTCCCCGCGTGCTCGCCACGGCCTTGATGAGTGCCTGGCAGGCCCCCGGCAGCGCGGCCACCGAACCGGTCGAGTTCGACTCCCGCTTCCTGATGCGCAAGCCGGGCCAGCAGGTGGACGTGGGGCGTTTCGCGCGTGGCGACGGGGTCGTTCCCGGCGACTACACGGTCGACGTGTATGTGAACGGCGACTGGCTGGGCCGCCGGCTCGTGCGCTTCGATGGTCCCGGCGACCAGGCGGTGCCGTGCGTGGACGAGGAACTGCTGGACCAGATGAACCTGACCGACGCCGCGCGCACCGCGGCCAGGAACGCCGGGCAGGGCGCGTGCACGCAACTGGGAAGCCTGATCGGCGATGCCTCGCATACGTTCGATCTGTCCATCTTGCGCCTGGACCTGAGCGTGCCGCAGGCCGCGTTGCGTCGCTCGGTGCAGGGCTATGTCGATCCCCGCTCGTGGGACGGCGGCGTGACGTCGGCGACCCTGGCGTATGACCTGAACACTTATCGCACCCGGGGCGCCATCGACAGTTCCAGCACCTACCTCGGCCTGCAGGCCGGCCTGAACCTGGGCAACTGGCACCTGCGCCAGCGCTCCATGCTCAACTGGCAATCGGCGGGCGGGTACCGCTATCAGAACATCGCGACTTATCTGCAGCGCGACCTGCCGGATCTGCGCGGCCAGTTGACGCTGGGCGATGCGTTCACCGAGGGCATCATGTTCGACAGCATCGGCTTTCGGGGCGTGCGGCTGGCCAGCGACGACCGGATGCTGCCGAGTTCGCTGCGCGGCTATGCGCCCTTGATCCGGGGCATCGCCCAGTCGAACGCGCGGGTGGAAGTCAGCCAGAACGGCAACAAGCTGTACGAGACGTCGGTGGCGCCAGGCCCCTTCGAGATCAACGATCTGTACGCGACCGGTTATGGCGGCGAACTGACCGTCAGGGTCACCGAGGCGGACGGCCGCGTCCACAGCTTCGCCGTGCCGTATGCCTCGGTGGCGCAACTGCTGCGTCCCGGGGCCATGCGGTATTCGGTGGCGGTGGGCCAGGCGCGCGATGCGCTGTTCACCGGCAAGGACATGCTGGTGCAGGCCACGGTGCAGCGAGGCTTCACCAATCTGCTCACGGGCTATGCCGGCGCGGTGGCCATGCGCGACTACCAGTCCGGGCTGGCCGGCCTGGCCCTGAACACCCGCGTCGGCGCGTTCGCGCTGGACCTGACGCAGGCGCGGCTGGACAAGGCGGGCGTGGCCGGTTCGTCGGGGTCG
This sequence comes from Pigmentiphaga sp. YJ18, assembly GCF_038066655.1. Classification (NCBI taxonomy): domain Bacteria; kingdom Pseudomonadati; phylum Pseudomonadota; class Betaproteobacteria; order Burkholderiales; family Alcaligenaceae; genus Pigmentiphaga; species Pigmentiphaga sp. YJ18. The sequence continues at coordinate 1,391,866 of NZ_JBBUKU010000001.1, forward strand.
AGCGCGCGGCTGAGCTACAGCAAGTTCGTGCCGTCGACCTTCACCAACCTGACGCTGGCGGCCTACCGGTTTTCCTCCAGCGGCTTTCGCAGCCTGCGCGATGCCTTGCAGGCGCGGGCGCCGGGCGAAGACGGCCCGCGTGATTTCCTGGCGGCGGGCCGCCGGCGCAGTGAACTGCAACTGACGCTGAACCAGCACCTGGGCGAGAAGTGGGGGGACCTGTACCTGTCCGGCTCGTCGCGCGACTACTGGGATCGCGGCGGCCGCACCACGCAGTTCCAGGCGGGCTACAACAACCGCATGCGTCTGTTCGGCACCAGCGTGGCCTATACCATCGCCGCGTCGCGGCAGCGCGACGGCGTTACCGGGCGCATGAGCAACCAGATCTATGCCAGCATGTCGCTGCCCTTGGGGCGCAGCCCGCAGGCGCCCATGCTGTCGCTGGCGTCGACCTCCGGCGGGCCGGGCGGCAGCATGCAGCAGGCCCTCCTCAATGGCTCGGCCCTGGAAGACAATTCGCTCAGCTACGGCCTGAGCGCCAGCCGCGGGCAGGGCGGGGCCATGGCCGGCGGCAATGTGCAGTACCGGGCGCGCGCCGGCACGGTATCGGCCAGCCTGAGCCGGGGTTCGTCCTACACGCAGTATGCGATGGGGCTCCGGGGCGCGGTGGTCGCGCATCCCGGCGGCGTGACGCTGGCGAACGATCTGGGCGAGACCGTGGGCATCGTCGAAGCCAAGGATGCCAAGGGAGCGCGTGTCACCAATGCGCCCGGCGTGCGCGTCGATGGACGCGGCTATGCCGTCATTCCCTACCTGACGCCCTATGCGCTGAACAGCGTGGAGCTCGATCCCAAGGGCTTGCCGCTGGACGTCGAGCTGTCGGCCACCCGCGCCCGGATCGCCCCGCGCGCCAACTCGGTCGTCATGGTGCGCTTCGCCACCGTTGCCGGCCGTTCCGCGATGGTGACGGTGGCGCTGCCCGACGGCTCCCATCCGCCTTTCGGCGCCAGCGTCCGGGATGCCAGCGGAGCGGAAGTGGGCCTGGTGGGACAGGGCGGCCGCGCGCTGGTGCGCGGCGTGGCCGACACCGGTTCGCTCGACATCCGTTGGGGCGAGCAGCCCGACGCCCGGTGCCGCCTCGACTATCGCCTGCCCGAGCGCGGCCAGCCGAGCCTTTCCTATTTCCATTTGAAGGCGGTGTGCACGATGCCCGAGGTATCCACCGCCCTGCGACCATGAAACATTCCTTCCTTCGCCGCATCCGCCATCCGCTACGCGCCGCGGCGGGACTGGCCGTGCTTGGTGCCGCGACGCTGGCCGGCGCGCCCGCGCGGGGCGCCGACGGCATCGCGCAGGCTGCTCCCTTGAGCGGGAGCAGCTATGTCATCACCCTGAGCCCGTCCTATACGCCGCAGGGCGACCCCCCGGTCGGTACCATCCTGCAGGATAAGGAGGGGGCGTTCGTCCAAACCATCATCCTGACCCGGGTCAGGACCTGCACGGTCCAGAAGCGAATGCGGGTGAACGGCACGCTGGTACCGGGCATGGAGAAGACCTATCGCACCAACGTGGCCGGTATCGGGGTGCGCTTCTATACCACCCGAGGGTGGGCCGGCGGCTGGGAACTCGGTCCGGTCGACACCAACTACTACGTGCCGCCTTCCTCGCGCACGACGTGGCGGGCCGCCGCCGAACTGGTGGTGACCGGTCCCGTGGAGGGCGGCACGCTGATCACGCTCCCCAGTCTCTACGTCACGATGAGCGATTGCTACAACAACTTCCTTCCCTTCGACATCACCATCGCCCCCGGGGCGCGGATCGTGAGCGGGACCTGCCTCGTCACCACGCCGTCGGTGGCCGTGACCTTGCCGCCGGTCAACACGCGGGACTTTGCCGGCGTGGGGTCGACCCGTGGCGATACGAACCTGCGCATCGGCCTGGACTGCAAGCGGAGCGCGGATGTCTACGTCACGTTGACCGATGCCACCAATCCCGGCAACCGCGGCAACCTGCTGACGCCGGCGGCCGGTTCCACCGCCGAGGGCGTGCAACTGCGCCTGCTGCACGACGGCGTGCCCGTCGCCTACGGCCCGGATTCCGCCGCCGCGGGCAACCCGAACCAATGGCGCCTGGGCGCCACGGGCAGCGTGGCCGAGGTGCCGCTGACGGCGCAGTACGTCGCCACCGGCACGGTCAAGCCCGGGGTCGTCAAGGGCATCGCCACGTTCACGTTGAGCTACCAGTAGCGGCGGGGCCGCGGTCGGCCACGCCGGCCCGGCCGGGCCGGAGCAGCAGCCAGGCGGCCAGCGCCCCGGCCAGGGTCACCGCGGCCAGGACCCGCAGCAAGGCGCTGAAGGATTCGGCGTACACCGCCACCAGCAGTGCCCGCCCTTCACCGCCCAATTGCGTGGCCGCATGCCCCAATGCCCCCGCCGCCATATCGTTGGCCAGGGCCGGGATGGCCGCCACTGTGCCCGGCTCGTGCAGGACATGCGCCAGTCCCGACTGCGTCAGGGCCAGCAGCAGCGCCGCGGCGGCCGCCAGCGCGACCGCCTCGCCCGCGAGCCGCATGGTCGAGAAGATGCCGGTGGCCATGCCGGCGCGTTCCTTAGGCACCACGCTGACCGACAGGTCGTCCATCAGTCCCCAGGGCAGGCCGGTACCCACGCCGATCAGCAGCATGGGCCAGACGATGGCCGTGGACTGCTGCCCCAAGGGTATCGCGGCCAGCCATGCCAGGCCCGCGGCAGCCACCACCAGGCCCGCCGCGGACAGCGCGCCCGCCGGGTACCTGCGCGCCAGCATCCCCGCCAGGAACGGCACGATGGCCATAGGCAGCGACAGCGGGATCATCATCAGGCCGGCCTGGATTTCCGAATAGCCCTCGACGCCGATGAACCCGATGGGCAGGAGGATCAGCAGCACGACGAAGCACACCGCCGTGGCGAGCGGCAGCAATTGCACGCCTACGAAGCGGCGGTAGCGGAACAGCGACAGGTCCAGCATGGGCCGGACCTGCCGCCGCTCGACGGCGACGAATGCGGCCAGCAGGGCAACCGATCCGCCCAGCAGCGCGAGCACGGCCGGACTCGACCAGCCGTACTGGGGCCCGGTCACGATGCCGAAGATCAGCAGACACAGCGCGGCGGTGAAGGCCGCGGTTCCCCAGGCGTCGATGCCGCGCGCACCGGGATCGCGCGTTTCGCGCATCCGCGGCACGCCGGCGAGCAGCACCAGCAGCCCGATGCCCGTGCCCGACAGGAAGATGGCCCGCCAGCCGAAGTGTTCGATCAGCAGGCCCGACCAGAGCGGGCCGAAGGCCAGGCCGACGCCGAAGGTGGTGCCCAGCAGGCTGAAGGCCCGCGTGCGCGCCGGACCGTCGAACTCCTGGGCCAGCGAGGCCGCGCCGCCTGCCATCGCCATCGCCGCCGCGATGCCTTGCGCGCCGCGCAGCAGGTCCAGCACCAGCAGGCTGGGAGCGAAGGCGGTCACGGCCGACAGCAGGGTGAAGCCCAGCACCCCCAGACGGAAGATGCGTTTGCGGCCATACTGGTCGGCCAGCGTTCCGGCCGCCAGCACGAAGCTGCCGAACGCGAGCACGAAGGCGTTCACGACCCAGCCCAGGGCGATGGGGCTGCCGCCCAGGTCCCGCGCGATGGCCGGGGTGGCCACGGCGGGACCGGTGAAGCTGAGCGGCATCATGAGCCCCGCCAGGCAGACGGCGGCCAGGACGATGGCCTGGCCGGCGGTGTCGGAACGATGGGGAGTGGAGGCGGTCGTTTCCATGTCCGGCTCAGATGTTGTAGCCGCCGTCTATGGTCAGCGCGGTACCGGTGATGAATCGGCTCTCGGCGCTTGCCAGATAGGCGACCAGCCCCGCCACGTCCTCGCCTTCGCCGTAGTGTCCCAGCGCCATCAGCGCGCGCAGGCCGTCCGCGCGTTCGCCGTCGGCCGGATTCATGTCGGTGTCGATCGGGCCGGGCTGGACCAGGTTGGCGGTGATGCCGCGCGGGCCCAGGTCGCGCGCCATGCCCTTGGTCAGGCCGATCAGCGCCGACTTGCTCATTGCATAGAGCGTCGAGCCGGGGGCCGGCACGCGATCGGCGTTGCAACTGCCGATCGTGATGATGCGGCCGCCTTGCCCCATGCGCGCCGCCGCGGCCTGGGCGCCCGTGAAGGCCGCGCGCACGTTCACCGCCATCACGCGGTCGAATTCCTCGATGGTGAAATCCTCCAGCGCCTTCCAGTAGCCGATCCCGGCGTTGCTGACCAGGATGTCGAGCTGGCCGAATTCCTCGACCACGCGCGCCACCGCCTGCGCGGGAGCGTGGGGTTCGGCGCTGTCGCTGCGCAGGGCCACGGCGCGGCGGCCCGTCTCGCGCAGTTCGCCGGCCACCGCCTCGGCCTTGTCCGGCGAACTGGCGTAGGTGATCGCCACATCCGCGCCCTCGCGCGCCAGGCGCAACGCGATGGCCGCGCCTATGCCACGGCTCGCGCCGGTTACCAAGGCTACTTTTCCTGTCAATCGGGACATGCTGTGCTCCATTTCCGTAATGATCGTTATAAAATGATCCATGACCTCTTCACGGAGCGTCAAGGATTTTTATATCGATCGTTACAAAAAAGGTGCGATATGGCTGAACGGGGACGCCCGCGCGGCTTCGACCGCGACGCTGCCTTGCAGCGGGCAATGGAAGTTTTCTGGGAGCGTGGCTATGAAGGCACGTCGCTGTCGGATCTGACGACGGCGATGGGCATCAACGCGCCCAGCCTGTACGGGGCCTTCGGCGGCAAGGAGGCCTTGTTCCGGGAGGCCGTGGAACGCTACCGCCACACCGATGGCGGGATGACCGACGTGGCGCTGCGCGAGGGCAAGACCGCGCGGGCGGCGGTCGAAGGCATGCTGATGGCCGCCGCGACGGCGCTGACGCTGCCGGGCAAGCCCAAGGGATGCTTCATGGTGCTGGGGGCGACCAATTGCACGCCGGCCAATCAAGGCATGGCGGCTTTCCTGCGGAGCCATCGGCTGGCCTCGACCCAGCACGTGCGCGAACGCCTGGAGCAGGGCGTGGCCGATGGGGAGCTGTCGCCGGAGGTCGACCTGGACACCCTGGCCCGGTATTTCACGACGGTCGTGCAGGGGATGTCGCTGCAGGCCAGGGACGGCGTCAAGCGCGGGGAGCTGGAGCGGGTGGCCCGCGCGGCGATGGCGATCTGGCCCGCCTAGGCGGAGGCTTCCCCCGGAAGGGAAGCCTCGTTTCCTACACCAGTTCGTACCCGTGCCGCGACAGCGGCAACGACCGGATGCGTTCGCCCGTGGCGGCGAACAGCGCATTGGCCAGCGCCGGCGCCAGCGTCGGCACCGCCGATTCGCCCACGCCGCCGATGCGCTCACCGCTGGGGGCCAGCACGGCCTCGAACGGCGGCACCTGCGACAGGTACAGAAGCGGATAGTCGTGGAAGTTCGACTGCTGCACGGCGCCGTCGCGGATGGTGATGTCGCCCGACATGGCGGCGGTCAGGCCCCAGATGCTGGCGCCTTCGAGCTGGCGTTCCACCGTGGCGGGGTTGATGACGGTGCCGCAGTCGATGGCGTTGACGATGCGGTGCAGCGTGATCTGCTTGTCCTTCACCGACAGCTCCACCATCGTGGCGCACAGCGAGCCCCAGGCCTCGGTGATCGCCAGGCCCTGGAAGCGCCCGGCGGCGGCCTTGCCCCAGCCCGCCTGCTCGCCCAGCCTGCGCAGCAGCGTGGCGTGGCGAGGACGGCTGGCCAGCATGGCGAGCCGGAATTGCAGCGGGTCGCGCTGCTGGCGCGCGGCCAGTTCATCGATGAAGCTTTCGGCGAAGAAGGTGTTCTGCGTGTAGCCCACCCCGCGCCAGAAGCCCACCGGTATCGCCGTGTTGACCATCGCATAGCGCACGGCGAAGTGGGGCAGGTCGTAGATCAGGTCGACCGCGCCTTCGACCGACTTGGGATCGATGCCGCCCTTGACCCGGTCGGTGAAGTTGCGGATGTAGATCGACGAGCAGGACAGCCGGGCCTCCAGCGCCAGGATGTTGCCGTCCTTGCCGGGAGCCATGGTAGCGCTCAGGCGGGCCGCGGCGGCGGGGCGGTAGAAGTCGTGGCGGATGTCTTCCTCGCGCGACCAGATCAGCTTGACCGGACGGCCCACCGCCTTGGAGGCCAGCGCGGCCTGGGTGAAGACGTCGAATTCCTCGCGCCGGCCGAAGCCGCCGCCCACCAGGGTCGAGTGCACGGTGATGCGGTCGGCGGGCAGTTCCAGCGCCGGCGCCAGGCGTTCGGCGATCTCCCCGCAGACCTGGGTGGGGCCCCACAGCTCGGCCTTGCCGCCGCGCACGTCGGCGGTGGCGTTCATGGGTTCCATGGTGGCGTGGGCCAGGTACGGCACCTCGTACTCGGCGCTGTAGACGGTCTCGCCTTGCAGGTGTTGGTCGGGGTTGCCGACACGCCGCGCCTCGGCCGTCGCGTTGCGCGCCGCTTCGCGGTAGCCCTGCATCAACGCGTCGCCGTCCAGCGGTGTGCCGTCCGGCATCCGCCATTCGGGCTCGAGGGCGAGCACGCCCTGGCGCGCGGTCCAGTAGCTGTCGCCCAGTACGATCACCGCGTCATGCAGCGGGACCACGTGCTTGACGCCGCGCACCGCCAGGGCCGGCTTGGCATCGACCTTGGCCAGCTTGCCGCCGAACGCGGGGCAGGCCACGATGGTGCCGATCAGCATGCCCTCGCGCTTGACGTCCACGCCGAAGGTCGCGGCGCCGCGCGTCTTCTCGGGGATGTCGAGGCGGTCGATCGAATGGCCGATCAGTTTCCAGTCGCGCGGCTCCTTCAGGACCACGTTGGCCGGGCGGGGCAGGGCGGCCGCGCGCGCGGCCAGTTCGCCGTAGCCGAGCGTGCGGCCGCTGGGCGTGTGGCGGACCAGGCCCTGGGAGGCCAGGCATTCGGCCACGGGCACCTTCCACGTTTGCGCCGCGGCTTCGCGCAGCATCTCGCGGGCGGTGGCGCCGATGCGCCGCAGCGGCTCGAACGACCAGCGGGCCGAGGTGCTGCTGGAGGTGGCCTGCACCTTGAAGATGCGGTTGGCGTAGACCGGGTCGGTGGGGGCCAGTTCGGCCCGCACGCGGGTCCAGTCGCATTCGAGTTCCTCGGCGACCAGCATGGGCGCGGAGGTCGTCACGCCCTGGCCCAGTTCAGCCGACGGCACCATGATGGTGACTTCGCCATCGGTGGCGATGCGCAGCCAGGCGTTGACGTCGTCCGGGTCGCGCGCGGGCGCGCCGGCGGCCTGGACCACGGGGATGCGAAAGCCCAGCACCAGTCCGGCCGACACGGCGCCGGCCGCCTGCAGGAACTGGCGGCGATTGACGGCGGGCGCGTTCATGATTGGCCCCCGTTGGTGGCCGCGGCCACGCGCAGGATGGCGCGCTCGACGCGCGGATAGGTGCCGCAGCGGCACAGGTTGCTGATGCCGTCGTGGATGTCCTGGCGCGTGGGCGTGGGGTTTTCCTTCAGCAGGGCGCAGGCGGCCATGATCATGCCCGACTGGCAATATCCGCATTGGGGGACCTGCTCGGCGATCCACGCCGCCTGCACGGGATGCGTGCCGTCCTTGGACAGGCCTTCGATGGTGGTGATGTCGGCGTCCAGCACGGTACCGACCGGCGTGACGCACGACCGCGTGGCCTTGCCGTCGACGTGCACCGTACAGGCGCCGCACAGGCCCATGCCGCAACCGAACTTGGTGCCGGTATAGCCAAGGTAGTCGCGCAGTACCCACAGCAGGGGCATGTCGCCGTCGGCGTCGACGGCGAGGGGCTCGCCGTTGACCTTGAGCTGCAATTTCATAGGATCTCCTCCCGGCCTGCAGGCCGGCTGTCCGGCGCCGAGTATCGGCGAGTCCGCGCGGCCGGGACAATCGACTTGTTTTGGCATGACCTGTGAGGCAGAATCACAGGATGGTTCGCCGCCTTCCCTCCATGCAGATCCTGCAGGCATTCACCACCACGGCCCGCTACGGCAGCATGACGCGCGCGGCGGACGCCTTGTACGTCACGCACGGGGCCATCAGCCGGCATATCCGTTCGCTGGAGGATCAGCTGGGTTGCGAGCTGTTCCAGCGCGCCGGCCGCCAGGTCGAGCTCACGCCCGCGGGGCGGCAGCTGGCCGACGGGCTGGAAAGCGCGCTGCGCGCGGTCGAGGCCTCGCTCACGGACGCGGCCGAACGCCGCAAGCGTGACCGCTCGTCACTGAACGTCAACGTCAGCCCGGAACTCGCGGGGGCCTGGCTCGTCCCGCGCCTGTCGCAGTTGCGCGCGGCCCTGCCGGAACTCGACCTTTCCATCGCCACGACCACCGACGATCCGGACTTCGAGCGGGCGGACCTGGACGTCGGCCTGCGCTATGCGGCCGCGCCCTTCACGGGCTACCAGTGCGCCAAGCTGTTGGATGACGAGATAGTCGTGGTTTGCAGTCCCGAGTTCGCGCAGCGGCATTCCGGCATGCGCATCGATGACGTCGCCCGGCTGCCGAGGCTGAGGCACGCGCGCTTTCGCTGGTCGCAATGGGGCGCCGCGGCGGGCGTGGAACTGGACGAGCCAGAGGACGGTATCGTGTTCGACAACCGGGCGCTGATGGCCGAGGCAGCGGCCAGCGGCCTCGGGCTCGCGCTGACCCGAGCGCTGCTGGTGCGCGACGCGCTGGCGGCGGGACGGCTGGTGCGTCCGCTGGCCGCGTGTTTTCCGGCCAGCGTCAATTGCTACATCGTCTGGCGCGGGGACAATCCCAAGCAGGAGCTGATACGCCGCTTCGCCCGGTGGCTGCGCAACGCGGCGCTGCCTCCTGGCGCGCCGCTCTCGTCCGATCGCGGCGTGTTTCCGGACCAGGCCTGACGGCCGGGACCGGCATGGGGGCGCTTCAAGCCCGTTCGATGGTCGCGGCGCGCCACGACTCGTACAACTGCGGCGCGGGCGAGATCGGATGGTGGACGATGCGGATGGACTGTTCGGACAGCGGCAGGGCCAGTTCGCGGTAGACGGGCGCGGACGACAACCCGTAGGGTTCGGCGTCGTCGTTCGAGTAGGCGTAGACGACCTCGCGTATGCCGGTCATGTGGATCGCGGCCAGGCACATCGGGCAGGGCTGCGCGCTGGCGTACACCACGCAGCCGTCCAGGCGCGGTGACTCCAGCGCGCGGCAGGCCGCGCGGATGGCGGACAGTTCGGCGTGGGCGGTGGGGTCGGCGCACGAGAGTATCTGGTTGACCCCGGTGCCGATGACCGAACCGTTCCTGACTATGACCGCGCCGAAGGGGCGGCCGCCGCATTCCGCGTTCTTGCGGGCGAGATCGACCGCCATGCGCAGGAAATGCTCGGGCATGTTCATGTTGCTGTCTCCCAATGAGGCCGGGTCGGCCGGTGTCTTCAAGCGTTCAGTTCCTTCCACCGCCGGTAGACTTCGATCGCATCCTGGTGTCCCTGCCGCACCATGGGCAGCCGCCGCTCGTCCATGGGCTTGGCGAATTCGGCGTAGAGCGTATCGAGTTCGAAGTACTTGCGGTCGTCCCGGTAGAACGGCGCATAGTCTTCGCGGGTGGTGATGTAGATCACCTGCCTTGGGCTGCAATAGTAGAGCGAACCCAGGCACATGGGGCACGGGCTGGCCAGAATGTAGATATCGCAATCGGACAGGTGTTCGGTGCCGAGTTTCGTGCAAGCCTGACGGATGGCCAGGATTTCGGCGTGCGCGGTGGGGTCGGACGTTTGCGCGACCAGGTTGGGGCTCTCGGCAAGGATCTCGCCGTCCCGGACGATCACGGTGGCGAAGGGTCGGCCGCCTTCCTCCACGTTCTTCATCGCGAGATTGATAGTGTGTTTCACGAAATCCATCTGGGGTTTCCTGGGGTATTTGAAGCGGGGCCGGCGCAGTGACATCAAGCTTACGTCGCGCTATTAATAAGGTAAAAGACGGATTTGTTATATTTTCGATAATCAAATCTTATAGGATTCGTCCATGCTGCTTCGCCCCATCCACTATTTCCTGGCCGTGGCCGAACATCGCAGCTTCACGCGCGCCGCGGCGGCGATGCATGTTTCGCAGCCGGCGCTGTCGCAGCAGATACGGCAACTGGAAGAGATGCTGGGGGCATCGCTGTTCGACCGGACGGGACGGGCGACGCGGCTGACGGACGCGGGCCACGTCTATTTCAAGCATGCCCGCAAGGCCTTGCAGGACCTGGAGGAAGGCCGGCGCGCGATCCACGACGTAAGCGACCTGAGCCGGGGGTCGCTGCGGCTGGCGGTCACGCCGACCTTCGCCTCGTACCTGGTCGGGCCGCTGGTCGAGCGCTTTCACGCCCGCCACCCCAAGGTTTCGCTGATCCTGCGCGAGATGCCGCAGGAGCGCATCGAGGCGCTGCTGGCGGACGACGAGTACGACGTGGGCATAGGCTTCGAGGAAGTGCGCTCGCCCGAGATCGCCTCGCAGCGGCTGCTGGTGGAAACGCTGGCGCTGGTGGTCGGCAGCCGGCACCCGCTGGCCGGGCGGCGGCGGATGGCGCTGAAGGCGCTGGATGCCGAATCGCTGGTGTTGCTGACCGCGGAGTTCGCGACGCGCGAGCAGATCGACCGCTATTGCCGCCGGCATGGCTTGCGTCCCCGCGTCCTGATGGAGGCCAACTCGCTGGGCGCCGTCATCGAGATCGTGCGGCGCACCTCGTTGTCCACCCTGCTGCCGGCCACCATCGCCAGCGGCCGGGACGGCCTCGTGTCGATCGCGCTTACGCCGTCCCTGCTGGAAAGGACCGCGGTGCTGATGCAGCGGCGCGGCGCCTACCAGACGGCGGCGGCGCGCGAATTCGTCCGGCTCGCGCTCGAACACGAGGGCGAGCGCGTCGCCCGCGGCTAGGGCCTATTCCGGCCGTATCCGCATTTTTCGCAGCACCTCGCCCCACATCCGGTGTTCGGCGGCCGCCTTGCGGCGCAGGTCGTCGACGGTGCCCGGCGTGGGCACGACGCCGTGGCGGGCCAGGGCACCGCCGACCTCGGCCTGGCCGATGGCCTCGTTCAGCAGCCCGTTGTAGCGCGCCAGCGCATCGGGCGGCGTGCCGCGCGGCGCCCATAAGGCGAACCAGGGTTCGACGTCGAATCCCGCCAGCCCCTGGTCGTGCAGCGAGGGAATGTCCGGGTACAGCGGAAAGGGCGTCCTGCTGGTGGCGCCCAGGATGCGCAGGTCGCCGCTGCGCGCGTGCTCGGCGGCGATCTGTATGGGCACGATCATGATGCGGACTTCGCCGCGCAGCAGGTCCGCCATCGCGCCGGCCGAACCCTTGTAGAACACGGGGTTCAACTGGATGCTCGCCATGGCCTGGATCATGGCCATGCACAGATGATGATGGGTGGCCAGGCCCGGCGCCGCGTATTCCATGCCGGGGTGCCGGGCGGCGTAGGCGAGGAAGTCGCGCACGTTCTCGACCGGCACGCTCCGGTGCACCACCAGCGCGTGGTTGCCGTAGCCTTCGATGCCGACCGGTTCCAGGTCGGCCAGCACGTCGAACGGCAGGTTCTTGTAGAAGTAGGGCAGCGCCAGGGTGTTCGAGACGTTGTTCAGCAGCGTCAGGCCGTCGGGGGCGGACTTGGCCGCGGCATCCATGCCGAGCATGCCCGAGGCGCCTTCGCGGTTCTCCACCAGAAAGGGGCGGCCGGCCAGCGCCGCCAGCCCGGGTGCGATGGCGCGGGCCAGCAGGTCGTTGGTGGTGCCCGCGGTTTGCGGGACCAGGATCCTGGCGGGCCGGCCGGTGCCGGCGCCTTCGGCCGTCGATGCGTGCGATGCCATGGCTTGTGCGCCTGTCGAGTCATGCCCCGTCGTCGATGCGGCATCCGCGTCGGCCGGAGGGATCGTCACGTTCACGGCTGGGGGCGGTTGCCATTATAGTGGTCGCCTATGCCCGGCACGGCGACACCACGATCCGCGCAAGGAACCCCATCGCAGGCACAGCCCATGCCCATGAGCCTCAGGCAGTTGAGAATCTTCGTTGCCGTTGCCAAGACCGGCAGCACCATGGGCGCGGCATCGGAAATCGCCCTGTCCCAGTCGGCCGTCAGCGCGGCGCTGAACGAGCTCGAAGGCCTGCTGCATACGCGTCTGTTCGACCGGGTGGGCAAGCGCCTGATCCTCAACGACAACGGCCGAGGCCTGCTGGCCGAGGCCACGGCGCTGCTGGACAACGCCCAGCAGATCGAACGCGGCTTCTTCGACAAGCTCGGGCACGCGGCGGCCACCCTGAAGCTCGGATGCAGCACCACCATCGGCAACTACGTGCTGCCGGGACTGCTGGCGCGCTATCGGCTGCGCGCGCCGCACACGCCCATCGAGGTCACCATCGCCAACACCGCGCAGGTGTCGGCCGCCGTGGCGGGGTTCGACGTCGACATGGGCCTGATCGAAGGGCCGTGCCAGGATGCCGACATCCAGCCGACGCCGTGGCTGCTGGACGAGATGGTGATCGTATGTTCCGCGCGGCATCCGCTTGCGTCCGAATGGCATACGCGCCGCATCACCCGCGAGCAGTTGCGCGAGTCGCGCTGGCTGCTGCGCGAGCGCGGCTCCGGCAGCAGGCTGGCGGTGGAGCAGGCGCTGCTGCCCTATCTGCACCAGCTCAACATGGACATCGAACTGGGCAGCACGGAAGCCATCAAGTACGCGGCCGCCGAAGGGCTGTGGCTGGCCTGCCTGTCGCGCTGCGCGGTGAAGGACATGGTGGCCGCCGGCCAGTTGAGCATACTGGACACCGATCTGCCGCCGCTCACCCGCCGCTTCTATCTCATCCACCACAAGAAGAAATTCCTGTCGGACAACCTCAAGGACTTCTTCGAGCATTGTCGCGGCGACACGGTCATCCAGGGCGCGTGAGCAGCCGTTTCAATCGACGCGCACGCCGGCGTCCTTGACCACCTTCTTCCATTTGGGCGACTCGGACGCGATCAGCGCGGCGAATGCCTCGGGCGTGCTGCCCACCGCTTCCACCCCCTGTTCGGCCAGCTTCTTCTTGACGTCCGGCGCCTGGACGACCTTGGCCAGTGCGGTGCTCAGCCTGTGGACGATTTCGGACGGCGTGCCGGCGGTCGTCATGATGCCGAACCAGGGCGTGACGTCGAAGCCGGGCACGCCCGACTCCGCCACCGTGGGCACGTCGGGCAGCATGGGGGAGCGCCGGGCCGCCGGCATCGCGAGCGCCTTGAGCTTGCCGGCCCGGATATGGGGCAGGGCCACGGCCATCTGCAGGAACATCAGCGAGACCTGTCCGCCCAGCAGGTCGGTCGTGGCGGGGCCCACGCCCTTGTAGGGCACGTGCAGCAGGTCCACGCCCAGGTCGGATTCCAGCATCTCCATGGCCAGGTGCGCGCCGCTGCCGTTGCCCGGCGATGCATAGGCGATCTTGCCCGGAGTCTTGCGCGCGGCGTCGAGCAGTTCGCGGAAGTTGCCGACCGGCAGGGACGGGTGGGCCACCAGCACCATGGGCGACCACACCAACTGGCTGACCGGCGCGAAATCGCGGTCGGGGTCATAGGGCAGCTTGTCGTAGAGCGCGCTGCGCAGGGTGACGTCGCGGCCGGTGACGAAGAGGGTGTAGCCGTCCGGCGCGGCGCGCGCGACGAAGTTCTCGGCAATGGTGCTGCCGCCGCCGCCCTTGTTCTCGACGATGACCTGCCAGCCTTCGTCCTCGCCCAGCTTCTGGCTGACCAGGCGCGCCAGGATGTCGGTGAAGCCGCCGGGCGGATGCGGGACGATAAGGCGTATCGGCTGGTTCGGGTAGGCCGGTGCCTGCGCCAGCGCGGGGGCCGCGCATCCGGCGATCAGCGTGGCGATCAGGGATCTCGTGAACATGGTGCTCTCCTCCTCGTCTTGTATGAGGGCGCCCTTCAATGGGTCGCCGAAAGGGACGTGCGGACCTCCACCAGCGCCTGCCGGCGTTCGTTGCGGATGACGTCGATCGCCCGTTCGAGCGCGCCGGCAAGCCGGGCGCCGTCCTCCACCACTTCCACGTGGGCACGGCTGGCGGCCGCCACCATCGAATAGGACGGAGAGGGTTCGAGCGACGTGAGCGGCATGGCTGCCGCCCGCGCGGCGTGGCCGTCCCGATGCACGCCCAGCGTGGAGCGGCGCACGGCGTTCCACATGCCGTTGTTCTTGACGATGGTCAGGATGGGCAGCGCCTGCGCCTCGGCGATCTGGTGGCAGGCGACGGGGTTGGCGAACACGTAGGAGCCGTCGCCCACGCACGCCACCACGAGCCGGTCGCGGTCGGCGAGCTGCGCGCCCAGGGCGGCAGGCATGCCCCAGCCCAGCGCGCCGGAATAAGGCGTGAAGAAATAGCGGTTGGGACCCTTGAGGTCCATGTAGTCCGGCACGGTGCCAAGTTCGCTGAAGCAGAGGCCGTCGTCGCCGAGCACGTCGGACACGCAAGCGGAGATGTAGGCGCCGGAGACCGGCTTGCCGCCACCGCGCAGGGCCTCTTCGCGTGCGTGCTGCCGGCGCTGTCCGGACAGCCGGGTGTAGTGGGCCCGGCGCCGCTCCACCTCGGCCGTCGGCGGCGGCAGGGCGGCCAGCAGGGCATCCAGCCCGGCGGCGGTATCGCAGCAGATCGCGAGATCGGTCTGGAAGCTGCGCACGGGCTGCCGTCCCGCCAGCGGATCGGGACCCAGGTGCGCGATGCGCTTGCCGGGGCTCGGGCGATGCAGCCGTTCCACCCAGGGCGTGGAGGCGTCGACGACCAGGATGACGTCGGCCGCCTCGAGATGGTCGCCGGCGGCATGGCCCAGCATCATCGGGTGGGACGAGGGCATGACGTTGCGCACCGGCATGATCTCGATGACGGGAATGGCATGGGCCTGCGCCAGCCGGGCCAGCGATGCCCCCACCTTGCCGGCCGGATCGCCGCGTTCGGCCACGATCAGCGGACGTCGCGCCTGCGCCAGCCATTGCGCGAGTTCATCGATGGCGGCCGGATCCGGGTGCGGGGCCGTGGGACGGGCCACCGGGAACGGTTCGAAGCGCACGCCCGGCGGCAGGGGGTCGAGCAGCGGTTCGCGCGGAAAGCCCAGGAAGACCGGTCCGCGCGGTTGCGCCATCGCCAGCGCGGCCGCCCGGGCGACCAGTCCGCACGCCTGTTCGGGATAACGCAGCTCGTATTCCCACTTGACCAGCTCGCGCACCATGGCGTGCTGGTCGTACAGCTCCTGCCCGTACTGCACGGGAGTCAGCCGCGCGCCGTCGCGTCCATGCTCGGTCAGCGGCGTGCGCCCGGCCAGCAGGAACACCGGCACGTTGTCGCTGTGGGCGTTCAGCAGGCCGCACAGCGCATTGGCCATGCCCACGTTCACGTGGACCATCACGGCCTGCATGCGGCCGCTGGCCAGGTAATGGCCGTGCGCCATTCCCATCGCGGCGGTCTCGTGCATGCAGGTGACGGGCACGGGCACGGCGTCGCGCAGCCGGGGGTTGGCCAGCGCCTCGATGATGGGGGCGAAGTCGTTGCCGGCATTGGCGAACAGGTAATCGATGCCGCTGGCCTTCAAGGCCATCAGCAGGGCTTCGGCCGCCGTCGTGTCCTGCTCGATCCGCATGCTGGCTCCTGTCGGGTGGGGCATGGCCCGCGATGTCAATCCTGTTTCCAGACCGCGAAGGCCATGCCGCAGCCCGTCCCCGCGGGTGTCCGATAGCACGGTTCGTAGGCCTGCCACGCAAAGTCCAGGTGCTCGGCCGCGCCCGCCGTGGTGATCCAGTTGCGGATCTCGGAAGATCCCGAGTTCAGGCGAGCCGGATCGATGCCGGCCAGCGCGGCCGCGTCCTTCTCGGCGCAGGCGCGCAGCACCAGGTGGTCCAGATCCTCGTCCACCGTGAAATGGCTCAATCCGCCCGAGGCGACGATGCCGACGCGGGCCGGCGTGTCCCAGCTGTCGACCGCGCGCGCGATGGCCCGGCCGAGTTCATAGCACCGGCGCGGCCGGGGCTGGTTGGGCGGGTAATAGGTGTTCAGGGAAATCGGCAGCATGGGAATCGGCCGCGCCGGCATCAGGCGCCGGTGCACGAAGCCGAAGGCGTGGCCCTCGCCATGGGCCTTGGCCAGGTGGCGGGAGGTGCTGAGGTCGAAGTCCTCGTCCATCAGGGAGCCGATGAGATGCCGGCCCAGTTCGTGGGCGACGGGATACTCGCGCGGCGTTTCGTCCTCATGGTATTGGGACCGCGCGTGGCGCCAGAACGGCGGGGCGTCCGCCGGCATGGACAGCGGCCGGTTGGCGATGGTCTGCCCCCAGTAGACCAGGATGGCCGGCAGGTTTTCCTCGCCGTACTGTTCGTTCTGGTCGTCGCCGATCACGATCAGCGCGTCCAGCGCCGCGGCCTCGATCGTGCCGGCCAGGCGGCGGATGTGGGCGTCGCAGGCGGCGGCCTTGCGCGTCAGCTCGTCCGGCTCGAGCGCCCGGGCCAGGCTGTCGCCGCGGCGCGCCAGCAGCGCGTCGTAGCTGACCGGCCGGCCGTCCAGGTCCAGCAGCTTGCGGCCGGCCAGGTCGATCGCGCCATGCTTGGCGTAGTCCTCGGCGGGACTGTTGAGCATGGGGCTGTGTGAGGATCCGATACCCAGGACGATTCTTGCCATGGCCTGCGTCGCGCCTTGCTAGGGGAACAGGCGCCCAGTGTAGGCAGGCGCATCGGCGCGGGATAACGGATTCTTTGTATAGGCCTTAGCAAAAAAGCAGATAGAACGGCGAAGCTAGTTGCCCGCGGGCCCCGTGGCCGCCCGCCGGAAATTGCCCTCCAGCGTCTCCAGCGTTCGCAGCAGCGCATCCAGCTCCTTCTCCGACAAGCCCTGCAGGACCTCGTCGAGGAAGGCGGCCCGCCGGGGCATGGCTTCGTCCACCACTTCCTGCCCCGCCGCGGTCAGGCTGACGTTGGTCTGGCGGTTGTCCTGGGCATCCACCTGCCGCGCGAGCCAGCCCAGTTGTTCCATGGCATGGAGCAGCCGCGTCAGCGACGCCGGATCCAGGCGGCAGCGCTCGGCCAGGAGCTTCTGCGGGCAGGTGCCGTGCTCGGACAGCGTCAGCAGGATGCGCCAGCGCGGCAGCGCATGGCCGATGCGGCCGCTGAAGCCCGCCTGCATGGCGCGGTAGGTCTGGCCCAGGCGCTGGATGACCTGCAGGCCGCGCTGTTCGCGGTTCACGATTCGTCCCCGGAGGCCGGCTGCTTGCCGCGCTCGGGGCGCACGATCTGGATGGCCGGCACGCGCCGCACCAGCCACAGCCCGACCAGGGCGATCAGCACCGCCAGGATCTGGCCGTTGTGAATACCCGAAACCAGGGCCTCGCGCACGTGCTCGAGCAGTTCGGTGGCCTGGCCGCCATGCTGGGCCAACTGCTCGGCCAGCGTGCGCTGCGCTTGCGGGTCCACCAGGACCTGCGGGTTGTGCAGCTGCGGCAGCCATTGCAGCGCGTTCTCCGACTGCAGCACGTCGGTGACGCGCCACAGGTAGCTGTGCGAGACGATGGTGCCCACGATGGCCGTGCCCAGCATGCCGCCCACCATGCGCGTCGATTGCAGCGTGGCGGTGGCGATGCCCAGGTGGGTGCGATCGGCCGTGTGCTGGGCGAAGATCGTCAGGTTGGGCATGGTGAAGCCGATGCCTATGCCGGCCAGGAACATGTAGAACGCGAAGAGTGCGTGCGGCGTGTCGTGGTGGGTGGTGACGACCCCCAGGCAAGCCAGCGCCAGCGTGGAAAAGCCCGCATACAGCATGCGGTTGGGCTTGTCGATGTGGCTGATGATGCGGCCGTTCAGGATGCTGCCCACGGTGATGCAGGCGGCCATGGGCGTGATGAGCAGGCCGGCCTCCTGGGGCGACAGCCCGAAGCCGCCCTGCAGCAGCAGCGGCGCGTAGAACATCAGCGCGAAGATGATGAAGCCGACCAGCGTCGCCAGCACGAACAGCACGGCCAGCGCCGGGTTGCGGAACATGTCGATGGGCAGCAGCGGCTGCGGGCAGCGCTGTTCCCAGAAATACAGGCCGGCGAACGCGGCCAGGCTGCCGGCCCCCAGCAGCAGCACGGTGGTCGAGGCGGCGCCCTTGGGCAGGAGTTCGACGACCATCTGCAGGCAGCCCAGCGCCACCGCGATCAGCAGCGCGCCGGGCCAGTCGAGCTGAATCTTGCCGGCCGTGTGGTGGCGGATTCGGGGCAGGAAGCGCGCCACGAACAGGATCCCCAGGAGGCCGACCGGCAGGTTGACGTAGAACACCGATCGCCAGCCGTACTGCTCGGTCATCACCCCGCCCAGCGAGGGGCCGATGGCGTTGGCGATGCCGAAGGCCGAACTGACGATGATCTGCCAGCGCAGGCGCACGCGCGGCTCGGGGAACAGGTCGGGGATGCACGCGAACGCACACCCCACCAGCATGCCGCCGCCTATGCCCTGCAGGCCCCGCGCCACGACCAGCCACAGCATGCTGGTGGCCGCGCCGCACAGCACCGAGGCCGCCGTGAAGACGAAGATGGCGGCGATCACGAACGGCTTGCGGCCGTAGTAGTCGCCCAGCCGGCCGAAGATGGGCACGGTGATGACGGACGGCAGCAGGTAGGCGGTGGCCACCCACGCGTACAGGTCGAATCCCCGCAGTTCGGCCACGATGGTGGGCAGCGCGGTGCCCACGACGGTCTGGTCGATGGCGACCATCATCATGACGAAGCACATGCCGAGGACGGCCATCAGCGATTGCCGGAAGGGCAGGACCTGGCCTTCGGAATGCTGGGGAAGCGTGGACATGGGAAGATGCCAAAATCATTGATTGATCAATGATTGTAGTCCTCCCGGCGTTTCGGGGCAGCGCCGCCGGGTCGCGGCAGGCATGGGAGCTTTTTTGTTTAACATGGACCAGGACGTCTTCCGAGGACTTTCCATGCCGCTTTCCGAATCCGACCTGCAGGAACTGGCGCGGGCCCGGCACCTGCTGGAGCACCCGGGCATCGCCGCGCGCATCGCGGGGATCGCCGGCAAGCCCATCGAGCGCACGCTGGCCGCGCTGCCGGACCGGGTGTCGTCGATGATCGACGAGATCGCCCGCCGCTCCATCAGCAAGGCGCTGGACGTGGCGGTCAGGACCATGGATCCGACCCGGCCGGCGGCCGCCGCCGACTGGTGGCACAAACTGGCGGCCGGGGCCTCGGGCGCCGCGGGCGGCGCTTTCGGCATGGCGGGGTTGGCCGTGGAACTGCCGATCTCGACCACCATCATGCTGCGTTCCATCGCCGACATCGCCCGCAGCCAGGGCGAGGACCTGAAGACGCCGGAATCGCGGCTGGAGTGCCTGCACGTGCTGGCGCTGGGCGGTTCCTCGAAGTCCGACGACGCGACCGACGCCGGCTACTTCGCCTCGCGCGCCGCGCTGGCGCAGGCCATCGCCTCGGCCAGCCAGTACCTCGCGCAGCATGGCACGGCCAAGGGCAGCGCGCCGGTGCTGGTCCGGCTGATCTCCGAGGTCGCCTCGCGCTTTTCGATCGCGGTGTCCGAGAAGGCGCTGGCCCAGGCGGTGCCGATGATAGGAGCCATCGGCGGCGGGGCGATCAACGCGCTGTTCATCGATCATTTCCAGGACATGGGGCGGGGCCACTTCACCGTGCGGCGATTGGAGCGCGTCCATGGGACCGACGCCGTGCGCGAGGCGTACCTGGCGCTGCCGCGGCGTTGACCCCGTGCGGGCGCGGTCGAAACAATCGGGTCCGCCAGACGTATCAGTCTGTTAACGCCATGCGCGCTCATGCATGGCGAGCTACGATGGCCCCTGTGCCGGCACAGCGCCGGCGTCTTCAGCGAGAATCGCCATGAACGCCTCCTCTTCCCTGTCAGACGAACTGATGTCCCAGCTGCAAGGCGCCCCCCTGCAGCAGCTCGCGCAGCAACTGGGCACGGACACCGCCCAGACCCAGCAGGCCGTGGGCGCCGCGCTGCCCCTGCTGCTGGGCGCGATGGGCAACAACGCGGCCCAGCCGCAGGGCGCCCAGGCGCTGTTCGGCGCGCTGCAGGACCACGGCGGGGGCGGCGGCCTGGAAGGCATGCTGGGGTCGCTGCTGGGCGGCGGCAATGCGGGCGCGCAATCGGATGGCGGCGCCATCCTGGGCCACATCTTCGGTGCCGGGCAGCAGCGCGCCGAGGCTGGTCTGGGCGAGGCCACCGGCCTGGGCGGCGGCAATGCCGCCAATCTGCTGAAGATGCTCGCCCCCATCGTGATGGCCTTCCTGGCGCAGCGCGTGCAGTCGGGCGGCATGACGCCGGACAGCCTAGGCAACACGCTGGGCCAGGAGCGCGATGCCGCGCGCCAGCAGGGCGGCCTGGGCGGCGGCCTGCTGGGTTCGTTGCTCGACCAGAACGGCGACGGGCAGGTAGGCCTGGAGGACCTGATCAAGATCGGCGGCAGCCTCCTGGGTGGCCGGCGCTAGCATGCATACGCTACCGATACGCCAGCACATCGTCGATCGCGTCGTCGCCCGGCGCGGCCGCGTCCACCTGCACGAGCGGCTTGATCCGGCCAGGACCGCCCTCGTTGTCATCGACATGCAGCCCACCTTCGTCGCTCCAGGCAGTCCGGCCGAGGTTCCCGAGTCCCGCTCCGTGGTCGGCAACATCAACGCCCTGGCCCGCGTGCTGCGCCGCCGGGGCGGGTTGGTCGTGTGGGTCACGCACGCGAACCTGCCGGTGGGGCAGGGATCGGACTGGTCCGGTTTCTACGACCATTTCGTGGCCGCCGACGTACGCGCCCGCACCATCGAGGCGAACGCCCCGAGGCCGGTGTCCGAGGCGCTGTGGCAGGGCATGGAGCCCGCCCCGGGCGACGTCCACCTGGCCAAGAACCGCTACAGCGCCCTGGCGCACGGTTCGTCCGGGCTGGAGCGGGTGCTGCGCAGCGCGGGGATCACCCATCTGCTGATCGCCGGCACCAAGACCAACATCTGCTGCGAGTCCACCGGCCGCGACGCCATGATGCTGGACTTCTTCCCCATCATGGTGGCGGACTGCCTGGCGGCCCTGTCCGACGAGGAGCACCGGGCGGCGCTGGAGACCTTCGTGCAGAACTTCGGAGACGTGCGCGAGGTCAGCGAGCTCGAGGGCCTGATGGCGTGAGCCCGCGCGAGCGGTCCGCCCGCTCGCGCACGGCCACGCATGCCATCAGCCAGGCCGCCGTGACGGCGAAGGCGGCGATGACGTCGCTCAGGTAGTGCACCTGCAGCATCACCCGGCTGTAGCCGACGCTGGCGATCAGGCCGGCCGCGAACATGGCCATGGCCTGGCGCCACGCCGGCGGCGCCAGGCCCGCCAGCAGATAGGCCAGCATGCCGTAGACCGCCATCGCGCCGGTGGCGTGTCCGCTGGGAAAGCTCCACCCCAGTTCCTGGGTGAATCCGTGCAGGTGTTCGGGGCGAACCCGCTGGAAAGCGCCCTTGAGCAGCACGTTCAGCCCCGCCGCGCCCAGCGTTCCCGCCAGCCAGAGCACCGCGTCGCGCCCGCGGCGGCGCCACAGCAGCAGGGCCAGCACGACGGTGCCCAGCCCCAGCAGGAAGTCCCGGTCGCCAGCCACGGTCAGCACGGCCAGGAACCGCAGCCACGCCGGCGAGGCCCGTTCGGCCAGGGTTTCGGCCAGGGTCTTGTCCAGGACCACCAGCCGTGACTCGGTCACGACGTTGGCGGCGATGAGTCCGAACACGGCAACGCCGCCCACGATCAGCGCCGCCATCACGCGCGACCGGCGTGCCGGCGAGACCCGGCTCGCGTCCAGCAGTCCGCCCACCCACAGGCCGAGCGCGCACGCGCCGGCCAGCCAGGCGAGAAAGGCAAGACCGGCATGGCGGCCGGCGATCAGTTCCAGGGTTGTCATCGTGCGATCTCGCGTCCGTACGGCGTCATCACCTGCCGGCAATGGCCGCATTGCCTCGCGCCGATGGCGGGAGAGGCGCCCGCCTTCTACAGTGCTGCGATCGGGCGCGCACCACGATACATGACAACAACGGAGACGGCACATGATCCGAGCGTTCTGGCACGGCCTGACGGCGGCCATTCTTCTGGCACCGCTCGCCCCGGCGGTGGCCGCTTACCCGGAACGGCCGATACGGCTCATCGTTCCTTTCGTGGCGGGCGGTTCGATCGACCGCGTGGCGCGCCTGCTGGCCGAGCGCATCCAGGCCCGGGTGGGGCAGCCGGTCATCGTCGACAACCGGACCGGCGCGACCGGCAACATCGGCACCCAGGCCGTCGTGGCGGCGCCGCCGGACGGCTATACGCTGCTGATGCAGACCTCGGCGCTGGCCATCACCCCCTGGTTGTCCCGGCTGCCGTTCGACGTGGAGCGCGACCTCGTGCCCGTGACCCGCATCGCGCGCACCCCCTATGCGCTGGTCGTCAGGGCGTCCCTGCCGGTGGATTCGTTCGAGGCCTTCGTGGCCTATGCGGCGGCCCACCCCGGCAAGCTGACCTGTTCGAGCTACGGCGTGGGATCGCCGCCGCACCTGGCGCTGGAACTGATCAAGCAGGCGGCCTCGGTCGATATCGTCCACGCCCCGTACCGGAGCTTCTCGCAGGCCGCGCCCAGCCTGGCGTCCGGGCAGCTCGACTGCGGCATCGACACACCCACGAACGTGCAGCCTCTGGTCGGCACGGGCACCGTCCGCGTGCTGGGCGTGACCTCGGCCGAGCCCTTTTTCCTGTTCCCGTCGGCCCAGCCCATGGCTGGCCGCTATCCGGGCACGGAGGTCGAGGGCTTCCAGCTGCTGTTCGTCGCCAAGGGCACGCCGCCGGACATCGTGGACCGCATCCACGCCGAGTTCGCCCGCGCCCTGCGCGATCCCGAGGTCGGGAAACAGCTCGGGGCCATGGGCTTCGTGCCGGTGGGCGACGACCCCCGCTCGGCGGCGGCCGGTTTCGCCAAGGACTACGCGCGTTTCGGGCGGGTGATCAAGGAGCGGGGCATACGCGCCGAGTGAGCCGTGCGCTGCCTTGGGGCCTGTGCGAGGCTCCTTTTGGCGCGAACAGGCCCTAGTGGACGGAGACCGTCCACGCCGGGCCGGACCGGGCCACCGCCACGCGCAGGACGATGAGCGGCGACGTATCCCCCGCTTCGCCGCGCGGCGGGCCCGCATCCACCTGGACGGTGCGGATCACGCCGTGGTCGGCGGTGGCGACCTGCAACATCGCCTGCCTGCCCGCGGGCGCCGCATAGTTGTTCAAGCCCACGCTGAAGATGCCGGCCTGCAGGCGCTGCGGGTCGCAGGTCGCGTGATAGTGCTCCGGACCATGGCCCGCGGTGTTGTCCAGATCGAGGGTGCCGCTGGCGCCGACGCGCGCGCCATAATGGACGTGGTCGCCGCCCGGCTCCATCACGTGGAGGTCGATGTCGCCTTCGCCGTCCCAGGCCAGCGTGGCGGTGAAGTATCCCGGGCTGGCCCGGGGTTCGGGGGTCTTCAGCGCCAGCAGGCCGTCGGCCATCAGGGTACCGGCGGAGGACCGGCCGTTGCGGTCAGCGTCGAGATAGGTCTCGATCAACTGATGGCCGGAGGCATCGCGGGCCGAAGGCGGGATCCAGAGATTGGGCGGCGGCGGGGTGCCTGGCACCACGCCGCGCAGTGCCGCGATGACCATGTCGTTGCCTGACAGCAGGTGCGGGCCACTGGTACGGGCCGAGGCGGGCGCGAGGTGGACGGCCGCGAGCGCCGCCGGATCGGGCAGGGTCCGGTAAGCGGCGTTCAGGAAGAAGTTGCCCTGCGAATGGCCCACCAGCAGGACGCCCCGCCTCAACGCATGCAGCGCGCGCAGGCGCAGCCGATGGGCGGCGTAGTCGATCCCGGTGGGCGGGTCGGCCGCGAACGAGGTGGCCTGGGCAAGCAGGCGCGCGTTGCGCGCCTCGGTCAGCGCGACGGCGGTGTCGTAGGCGCGAGGCAGCACGGCGGCTATCCGGCGCCAGCCGTTCTGGCGGCCATCGACGATTTCCCAGAACAGCTCCCAGCGCTGGCGCACGGCGTCGTCGAGTTCCGCGGCGCGCTGCGCGAAGACCTCGACCAGGTCTTCGATGCCCTGGCGCCTTCCACGCTGCAATCCGCTGGCGTTGTAGAACACCTCGGCCCCGATGGCCAGCGTGGCGCGGGCCGGGTGCGGGCGCAGCGCCTCGTCCAGCGTGGCGAGCAGGGCCCGCGCGCCCCCGGCGGCGGCGTCGGGCGTGTTCCAGACGCCGTTGAAGAAGGCCAGGGTGTGGGTATGGGCCGGGCACAGGCTCGTTGCCCAAGCACCCTGCGCCAGCAGGCTCGCCGCCGCCAGCAGCGCCCGTGCGAATTGGCGCGGTGTCTTATTCATCGCAGCCGTCTCCGGCGGGCAGCGACAGGATGGCGCCGTCCAGCGCGGCGGAGTAGTCGAGATAAGCCAGGACCCGGGCCTGGGTGTTGGCGGACATCTTGCGCATGTCGGCCACGGCGTCGGCCCCTTCGGTGCTGGAGCCGCTGCGCGCCATCACGCAGGACACGCCCCGGGTGGTGCGCCAGGCGGCCTCCTGCGCCGCGACGGAATCGCCTCGGGCCAGCAGGGCATCGCGGAAGGACCGGGCGAGCTGCCTGAGCGCGTCCTGCCGCGCGGGCGCCCCGCCCTGGCGCGCGATCCACGCATCGATGTCGTCGCGCACGCCGTTGCCGTCGGCATCGGGACCGCCCAGGTCCTCGGAGCGATCCAGCACGGGAAGTTCGCCCTGGCGTTCCAGGTCGGCGATGGAGCGGGCCTGCCGCGGGGCGGGATCTTCGCCGCCGCAGGCGGCAAGCAGGAGCAGGCAGGGGGCCAGGATGGCCCGGTGGCGTGGTGTCATGGCGATCCCCATGCGTGGCGTTCCTTCGCCCGCATGGCGAAGGCGTCCCGGCCGATGCGGCGTGGGCGAGGTGCCATTAGGCCGGGACCCGCGCACGCGCGGAGCGTGGACGCGGCAATTTGTCCGTCGGGGGTGGCGCGTAGGCGGCGCTTTGCCAAGCCGCGCCGATCGCGCCACACTTGCGTCGGGTTTCGTTTTTCCAGGCATGTCCGAACATGACAAGATCGCATCGCATCCGGCTGGCCGTACTGTCCGCGTGGCTGGTGCCGGCAAGCGCGGCGTACGCCCAGTCGTCCCTGACCCTGTACGGCGTGGTCGACGCCGGCATCTACCGCCTGGCGCGCGGCGCCACCTCCATCGGCAACATCCAGCGCAGCTACTGGGGCATCAAGGGGATGGAGGATCTGGGCAATGGCTATACCGCCCTGTTCCATCTCCAGTCCCGCTTCGAGATAGACACCGGCCGCCTGGAGGCCAGCGGCGGCGCTCCCCTGTTCTACGGCGAGTCCACGGTGGGGATGAAGGGGCCCTTCGGCCAGTTGCGGCTGGGGCGGGCCATGACGCCCATGTGGGCGCTCGATTGGCAGTTCGACCCCTGGTACAACTTCGACCGCGTGGCCTCCATCGCGTGGCAGATCTATCACCCGGCGTACCGGACGGATCCCTATCGCAACGGCCCGCTGGGCGACTACAACCGCGCGAACAACGGCGTGTTCTACGACTCGCCGGCGGCGCGCGGCTGGTCGGTACACCTGGCGGCCAACGGCGAGCGCAGCAAGGTGCCCGACGCGAACGGCACGGTCGAAAGCAGGCGCGGGCTGGCGGCCGGAATCAACTACGACGACGGCGCGGCGACCTTCCTGCTGTCCGCCGAACGCAACAGCGTGAACGACAAGACCTATTTCGTCGGCCTGGCCTACGGGTCGGGTCCGA
The DNA here is from genome assembly GCF_038066655.1 of Pigmentiphaga sp. YJ18. Lineage (NCBI taxonomy): Bacteria > Pseudomonadati > Pseudomonadota > Betaproteobacteria > Burkholderiales > Alcaligenaceae > Pigmentiphaga > Pigmentiphaga sp. YJ18. Next base: position 1,417,695 of record NZ_JBBUKU010000001.1, read on the forward strand.
CGCGGGTCATGGCCTCCGCCAACCTGACCGACCTGACGGCGGCCAGCCAGGTGTTCCTGGGCGAGAGCCGCCGGCGCCGCACCAGCGCCATGCTGGCCGCCTCCCACCGCATCGGCGCGGCCACGTTCAAGGTCGGCGTGGGCCGCGACTTCCAGGGCTACGGCCGCAGCGGCGCGACGAACTACGTCAGCGCCGGCGTCTCGTATGCGCTGTCCAAGCGCACGCAGGTCTACGCCGGGCTGGGCCACGCACGGCCGTCCAGCGAAGGCAGCCGGACCAACGTCGGCATGGGCGTGAACCATAGTTTCTGAGGACACCGCTGTCGCCAGGCGTTACAGACGTCCCGGCGCGGCGCCCCTACCATGGCTGCGACGTTCAAGGAGCCTCGATGGCAGGAAGCAGCTTCTTCGCCTTGCTCGACGATATCGCGTCGGTTCTGGACGACATCTCGTTGATGACCAAGGTCGCCGCCAAGAAGACGGCGGGTGTGCTGGGCGACGATCTCGCCCTGAACGCGCAGCAAGTGACCGGCGTGTCGGTGAACCGCGAGCTGCCGGTGGTATGGGCGGTGGCCAAGGGCTCGCTGCGCAACAAGGCCATCCTGGTGCCGGCGGCGCTGCTCATCAGTGCCTTCGCGCCATGGGCGATCCTGCCGCTGCTGATGGTGGGCGGCGCCTTCCTGTGCTTCGAGGGCGCCGAGAAACTGGCGGAGAAATTCCTGCCCGGGCACGACAAGGAGGCCCGGCACGATGAGCGGCGCAAGGCGCTGGAGGACCCGGGCGTGGACATGGTGGCCTTCGAACGCGACAAGATCCGCGGCGCCGTGCGGACCGACTTCATCCTGTCCGCCGAGATCGTCGCGATTGCCCTGGGGACGGTGGCCGGCGCGGGTTTCGGCACGCAGGTGGCCGTGCTGGTGGGGATCGCGCTGCTGATGACGGTGGGGGTCTACGGCATCGTGGCCGGCGTGGTGAAGCTGGACGATGCCGGGGCGTACCTGGGCGCGAGGCGCTCCGCGCTGGCCCGCGCGGTGGGGCGGGGCATCGTCGGCGCCGCGCCGTTCCTGATGCGCAGCCTGTCGGTCATCGGCACGGTGGCGATGTTCGCGGTGGGAGGCTCCATCCTGACGCACGGGCTGGACCCGGTGCACGGCGGCATCGAACGCCTGGCGCATGCGGCGGCCGGCCTGCCGGCGATCGGCGCCGTCGCGGCGGCGGTGCTGCCCGTGCTGCTCAACATCGCGTTCGGCGTGGCCGCCGGAGCGCTCATCGTGCTCGTCGTCGAACTCGTCCGCAAGCTGCTGCGGAAATAGCGGCGGGCTACGGTGCGGCGGCCGGCGTCTCTTGGTTCTCCACGCGGAATCGCAGCATGCCTATCATCTGCCCGGCGTTCGTCACCACCTTGACCTGCCAGCGGCCGCGCACGTCGGCGGGGAAGTTCTGCTTGTGGGTCCAGGCCCGGTAGCCTTCCTTGCGCCCGCCGCGTATGTCCAGCGCGATGCGATCCACCTCGTGCCCGTCGTGCAGCCAGACGTGGTAGATGTGTTCCTCCAGGCCCAGTGGAGCATTGATCGCGGTATAGGCGTAGATGCCCTGGTCGCGCATCTGGGCGGGCGTCACGGTGCGCAGGCGCTCGCCGGCCTTCATGTTGAGGCTGTCCATGCTGGTTGAAATGGCGACCTCGGTCAGCCACAGCGTGGCGGGGGGGACCCACAGTCGCAGCAGCCATCCGCCGGAGCCGAGCGCCAGCATCAGCGCCACGACCGCCCATTTGCGCCAGCGGGCTTCCAGCGGCACCAGCTCGGCCAGCGTGGGAAAGGACAGCAGCACGGCGACCGCCAGCGCGAGCTTGTAGCTGTTGCCCGTCGGGATGTGCAGGACCAGGGGCAGCGCGGTCAGCAGCACCGCGAACAGCGTGAAGGTGTGATACGTCAGGAACACCCAGCGGCGGGTCGACAGCCACCGGAAATACAGCGGATCGACCAGGGCCACCAGCGCGGCGGCGCCCACGAGGCCGGTGAACAGGGCCTGGCCGCTGTTCCAGGTGGTGGCGGTGTACAGGAAGGGCAGCACGAAGAACAGGCCTTCCTGGTGGATCATCTGCGTGCCGTAGCGCAGCACCGGTATCGGTATGGTCCAGCCGAAGCGCCGTGCGATGCGCCGCCGCAGCGCCCGCTCGAGCATCAGCCAGAGCCAGCTCAGCAGCATCACCGCGGCGATCACGCGGGCAAAGGCCTCGTGGCGCTCGACGGTGAAGAAGCTGACCACCCCGGAAGCGAAGCCGAAGGCCGCGATGGTGCCGGGGTAGCGCTGGGCCAGCGCGATGAGTCGAAGGGGGATGGTCTTCCAGATAGGCACGGTAAAGCCAGCCGGGCATGTAAAAAATGCCGGGTGCCACTCATGTTAGCACCGGCGGAACGTCGCTTCGCGCGGTCCGCCCGGTGCCGTGCCAGCCCCTTCCCGGACCCCGGTCAGGGGGCGACCTGCACCATCCAGGTCACGCCGAAGCGGTCGGTCACCATGCCGAAGCGCGACGAGAAGAAGGTGGGCCCCATCGGCGCGATCACGGTGCCGCCCTCGCCCAGGGCGGCGAACTTGCGTTCGGCGTCGGCGTCGTCGGCCACGCTCAGCGCCAGCGAGACGCCCTTGAATTCGGCCGGGCCCTTGCACATGCCGTCCGATCCCATCACGACGGCGCCGCCGATCTGCAGCGACATGTGCATGACCTTGTTTTCCGACCCCGGCGGCGGTGCGCAATTCTCGTCATCGCCCGAGGCCGGCGGAGCGTCCTTGAAACGCAGCATTATCGTGACCTGGGCGCCGAGCGCCTTGGCGTAGAACTCGGCCGCTTCCTCGGCCCGGCCTTCGAAGAACAGATAGGGCTGGATGTGCATGACGGTCTCCTCGTCTGACTGCTGGATGAAGGGGGGGGAGGTGAAAAATTGTGGACGCTGTACACATAAGTTATCAGAGATAATGTACAGTGTCCACATGGAGTTCCCATGACCAGCGCCGTTACCCCGCCCGCCTCGCGCAGCACCTACCGCCACGGCGACCTGCGCCGCGCCCTGCTGGAAGCGGGCATCGAGCTTGCCCGCCAGGGCGGCCCGTCGGCGATCGTGCTGCGCGAAGCCACCCGCCGCGCCGGCGTCGTCCCGAACGCCGCCTACCGCCATTTCGCCAGCCGGGAAGACCTGCTGCTGGCGGTGCGGGCCGCCGCGTTGTCCGAGCTGGCAAGCGCCATGGAAACCGAACTCGACAAACTGGACGGCAACAGCCCGCCCGCCGACTACGCCCGCGCCAGCCTGCGCGCGGTGGGCGCGGGCTACCTGCGTTTCGCCTGGCTGGAGCCCGGCCTGTTCCGCACCGCTTTCGCCCCGGCCGACGGGCCGCTGAAGGTACCTCCCGCCGACAAGGCCGGCCGTGGCGGGCTGGATCCGTTCCAGTTGCTCAGCGCCGCGCTGGATCGCATGGCGGCGGCGGACCTGCTGACGCCGGAGCGGCGCCACGCCGCCGAATACCTGGCATGGTCGTCCGTCCACGGGTTGGCCATGCTCGTGATAGAAGGGCCGCTGCGCGGCTTCGGTCCCGCGCAGGTGGAAGCGGTAAGCCAGCGGCTGCTGCAGATGGTCGAGAAGGGCTTGTAGTAGGGCCTCGTTCAGTAACCGGGCAGGCTCAGGCTGCCCTTGTCCGAAAACCGCGTCGTGCCGAACATGCCGCCCGACAGCTTGCCGCGGACCACATAGGGAATGTTGTCCAGGCTGGAGCCATCGGCCAGGCCCAGTGCCTGCCGGATGGCGCTGAGCGCGGACACCGATACCGGTACTGTCAGCACGGTTTCGCCGAAGCGGGGCACGCTGCCGCGCTCGTTGCTGACGCCCGTGGCGAAGCGCTTGCCGTTCAACTCCAGCTCCAGCGCGGCGCCGTCGTAGTCCACCGCGGAGTCGTTGGGGTTCTGGACCCGCAGCTTGACCGCCATCCGCATCTCCAGGCCCTGGCCTTCCAGAGGCTCGATGCCGGCGACCTGCACGTTGAGCGGGTCGCGGCCGGGCAGGCTGGCGCAGCCGGCCAGCGCCAGGGCCAGCAGGCCGGCCAGGGCGGCCCGGCGCGGCGACGAAAATCCATGGAAGAAAGGGTGCATGATCGGTGCCCGTGAAAGCCGCGTAGCCTTCATCTTAGAAACGTGGTGCACGGTCCGCAAAACTTGTTACCTCTTGCGGCAAGCCCTGCAAGCGCCGCGTCACGGGCCCTGGAGGCAAGCGAGCTTGTCCGGGTTGCGCATCAGGTAGATGTTCGATACCGCGCCGTTCTCTCCATAGGCGAAGGTCAGCGCGCCGATGACCACGCCGTTCTCGCGCAGCAGCACGCCCCTGGCGCCGCTGATGTCGGCCACGATCCAGTCCATGCCCTGCCAGAACCGTATCAGGCCGCGTTCGACGAAGCGTATCACCGACACCTTGCCCATCAGTTCCTGTTGCAGCGTGATGGCCTTGCCGCCGCCGTCCGACGAGAAGCGGACGTCGTCCGACAGCAGCGCCGCCAGCGGCCCCGTGCCATGGCCGTTGATGGCGTCCTGGAACGCCGACAGCAATTGCTCCTGGCGTTCGGCCGGCGTGGCGTGCCGGACCTTGCTGGACTCGATGGCCTCGCGCGCCCGCGAGACCAGCTTGCGGCAGGCGCTTTCCTGCATGCCCAGCGTGGCGGCGATGTCGGGGTAGGGCGTGTCGAATATCTCGTGCAGCAGGTACGCCGCGCGCTCCTTGGGCGTGAGCCGTTCCAGCACCAGCAGGAAGGCCGTGGTCAGCGACGAGGCCAGTTCCAGCCGCGACTCCGGCGTGTCGTCCTCGCGGGTATGGATGGGTTCCGGCAGCCACGAACCCACGTAGTCCACCCGCGTGCGGTGCGCCGCGCGCAGCATGTCCACGCACAGGTTGGTGCAGATGCTGGTCAGCCACGCCGCCGGATTCGCGATCGCGCCGCGATCCGCCTGCATCCACTTGATGAAGGTTTCTTGCACGGCATCCTCGGCATCCGCCCGCGTGCCCAGCATGCGGTAGGCCAGCCCGAACAGGAACCGCCGCCGCGCCTCGAAGGCCTCCGTCCCATCCCCCGCCATCATGTCCATGGGGCACCACTGGTCATTTGCCGCGTTTCATCTGCCTGGCGTCCCATCAGTGCATCGACACCTGGAGCCGGTTCCAGAGGTTGATCATCGCGATCGTGCTGGTCAGCACGGCGATTTCCTGGTCCGAGAAGTGTTCCCGCAGCCGGGCGCGCAGCGGGGCGTAGTCGGCCTTGCGGTCGAGCACGGTCAGGGCCTCCGTCCAGGCCAGGGCGGCTTTCTCGCGCTCGGTGAAGTCGCTGACGTGCTCCCAGACGACCAGGCGGTCCAGGCGCTCGCTGGTCTCGCCGTCCTCCCGGGCTTCCCGGATGTGCATTTTCACGCAGAACGCGCATTGGTTGATCTGCGAGGCGCGCAGGACGACGAGGTGGTGCAGCAGGGGATCCAGGCCCTGTTCGCGGATCTGCGCCTGCGCGGCGGCGAAAGCCTGGTAGACGGACGGAAGCCGGGCGGCGGTATTGACGGGCGAGGCGTTGCTCATGGCGATCTCCAAAAAAGGGGTTTACGCCTGTATGACGAGCGAGCCAGCCGGTTTGTGACGTCTGCGCGCGACGGCGCCCGAGATCCCGAACCAGGCGGTTCAATTGTCCTATTGACAGGTCAATAGAATAAATGTGAAATGACTCGAAAAAATCCGATAACCCAAGCGAGGTAGCGTGTGAGCACCGGGACCCCCGAGCAGGTCATTATTGTAGGCGGCGGCCCCGTGGGCCTGGTCGCGGCGATGCGGCTGGGCCATTACGGCATTCCGGTCGTGGTCGTGGAAGCCGAGGAACAGGTGTCGCGGGCCTTGAAGGCCTCCACCTTCCATCCTCCCACGCTGGAAATGCTGGACGAATACGGTATCACGCCCGGGCTGATCGAAGCCGGGCTGGTCGCCCCCACCTGGCAGGTGCGCATGCACGAGACGGGCGAGTTCGCCGAATTCGACCTGTCGGCGCTCAAGGACGAGACCGCCCACCCTTATCGCCTGCAGACCGAGCAGTGGAAACTGTCCGAGCTGCTGCTGGCCCACATCCGGGAAAAGCTGCCGGCGGTGCGGGTGCTGATGGGGCATCCATGCGTGGCGGTGTCGCAGGACGAGGATTCGGTCCGTGTCACGGTGGAGACGCCCGGCGGCGAGCGCCAGGAACTGACGGGGCGCTACCTGATCGCGGCCGATGGTGCCCGCAGCACGGTGCGCACGGCGCTGGACCTGAGCTTCGAGGGGCATACCTTTCCCGAGACCACGGTGCTGGCCACCACCCGGTTTCCGTTCCACGAGCACATTCCCACGCTGTCCTACATCAACTACTGCTGGGCTTCGACCGGCACCTTCAGCCTGTTGCGGCTGCCTGGCCTGTGGCGGGTCAGCCTGTATCCCTGGGAAGGCGAGTCCATCGACGATGCCCTCCAGCCCGAATCCATCCAGAGAAAGCTCCAGCACGTCCTGCCGCGAGAACAGGCCTACGACGTGATGGAGATCCGGCCCTACCGCATCCACCAGCGGGTCGTGAACAACTATGTCAACGGCCGTATCGTACTGGCCGGCGATGCCGCCCACATCAACAGTCCCAGCGGCGGCATGGGCATGAACGGCGGCATCCACGACGCCTTCAACCTCACGGACAAGCTGCGCCGCATCTACGCGGGCGAAAGCGATGCGCTGCTGGGCCAGTACGAGCGCCAGCGGCGCCCGATCGCCATCAAGCACGTGCTGCAGCAGTCGGGCCGCAACCGCGCCCGCATGCAGGAGCGCGGGGAAGCGCAGCGCCGCGCGACGCTGGAGGACTTGAAGCGCAAGGCGGACGATCCTCGCCTTGCCCGCGAGTACCTGCTTGAAACATCGATGATCCTGAGCCTGCGCGAAGCGGCCGCGATCGAGTAGGCGCAGCGCCATGAGCCAATCCATGCAAGCGGGATTCCCTATCCGCGAACAGGTAACGAGTTTCATCGAGGGGCGCTACACGCGCTTGGCCGGGCACGAACTGCCGGTAGTCTTCCCCGGCGACGCGCGGCGCATATCGACCCTGGTCGAGGCGCCGGCGGACGAGGTCGACGCGGCGGTGCGGTCCGCCCGGGCCGCTTTCGAAGACGGACGCTGGCGCAGGCAGCCGGTCGAGGCCCGGCAGGCCGTGATGCGCAAGGTGGCCGACCTGGTCGACCAGCACCGCGACGAACTGGCCTACCTGGAATGCATGAATTCCGGCATTCCCATGCGCCATCTGCAAAAGGGGCAGATTCCCCGCACCGCCTACAACTTCCGTTTCTTCGCGGAGTTCCTGGGCCAGCATGCCGAGAAGCTGCATGGCCAGACGGACGGGTACCTGACCCTGGTGCTGCGCGAGCCGGTGGGCGTCGCGGCGCTGATCGGCCCGTGGAACGCGCCGCTGGCCCTGACGTCGATGAAGATCGCCGGCGCCATCGCGTTCGGCAACAGCTGCGTCTGCAAGCCGTCCGAGGTCACGCCGCTGGCGGTCGCGCGCTTCATGGAATTGCTGGTGGAAGCGGGCGTGCCGCCGGGCGTCGTCAACCTGGTCAACGGCCGGGGCGGCGTCACGGGCGAAGCGCTGGTGGCGCACCCGCAGGTGGACCTGGTGTCCTTCACGGGCGGCACGCAGACGGCGCGGCGGATCTCGGCCAGCGCCGGCGAAGGGCTCAAGCCCCTGTCGCTGGAGCTGGGCGGCAAGTCGGCCAACATCGTCTTCGAATCGGCCGACCTGGACCGCGCGGTGGATGCGGCGCTGGTCGGCATCTTCTCGAACAACGGCCAGCAGTGCCTGGCGGGCTCGCGCATCCTGGTGCAGCGTACGGTGCTGGAGCGCTTCGTCGAGGCCTTCGCGCAGCGTGCCCGGAAACTGCGCATAGGCAGCCCGCTGGACCCGGCCACCGAGATCGGTCCCCTGGCGTTCCAGGCGCATCGGCAGCGGGTGGCCGGCTACGTGGACATCGCCCGTGCCGACGGCGCGCAACTGCTGTGCGGCGGCGCGCCGGTCGAGGCGCTGGAGCCGGGCTTTTATTTCCAGCCGACGGCGGTGCTGGCGCGGGACAACACCGCGCGCGTCTGCCGCGAAGAAATCTTCGGCCCCTTCGCGACCATCGTGCCGTTCGATACGCAGGACGAGGCCTACGCCATCGCCAACGACAGCGAGTTCGGCCTGGTGTCCTATGTGTGGAGCGACCATCAACCCACGGTGATGCGCGCGCTGTCGGAGATCCGGGCCGGCATGGTGTGGATCAATACGCCCATGACGCGCGACCTGCGAGCGCCTTTCGGCGGCATCAAGGCCTCGGGCTACGGCCGCGAGGGCGGCGAGTCCAGCATGAAGTTCTATACCTTCGAAAAGACGGTCATGCTGCCCACGGTGCCGCCATCGATCCCTCGCATGGGTATATAAAAAACGGCGCTTTCTGGTGAAAGCGCCGTTTTCTTGTCGGCCTAGGGTTGCTGCCGCGCGAGGCGTTCGCGCCAGTGGTCGCCCCGCAGCCAGGGCTCCAGCGGCGCGGGCCGGCCGTCCACGGCCGAGACGCCCATCCAGGCCAGGCACAGCATGCATGACAGCACCGGCACGCGCGACCGGGCATTCGCCGCCAGCAGCGGGGCCAGCGTGGGCATGCCCGTGCCCAGCATCAGGATGGCGTCGGTGTCGTCGCGGGCCAGGTCGTCCAGCAGCGCGCCGGCGGCGTCCGCCTTCATCGAATAGATGGGATGGAACTGCGTGTGGTCCATGGCCGCCGACGCCACCCGCGATACCGTGAAGCCCTGGGATTCCCAATAGGCCTTGCTGGCGGCGGTCAGTTCGGCGGGATAGGGCGAGGCCAGCGCGATCCGGCGGGCGCCCAGCTGCTTCAACGAGGCGACCACCGCGGTGGCCGCGGTGAAGGCCGGTACGCCGCGCTCGCGCTCGATGCCCGCCAGCACCTGTTCCTCGCGTTCGCGGCCCACCAGGTAGGAGGCGCCGGTGCAGCCCACCGCGACCGCCTTGATGGGCGCGTTGGCGAACTGGTCGCAGGCGGTGTCCAGCCTGTCCACGTAATCGACCAGCCGCGCCTCGATGGTGGACTTGTCGCTCATCAAGCGGGCATTGATGTGGGCGTAGCCGGCCGGAAGCAGGATGAAGTATTCCGGTTCGACCGTGGTGTTGGCCTGCGGGGTCAGCAGGCCGATGAGCCCCTTGGGTGCGTATTCGACGGCCATGCGGACTTCAATCCAGCTTGATGTTGGCGGCCTTGATGATGGGCGCCCATTTGCGGTCTTCGTCGTGCAGGAATTTCACGAACTCGGCCTGCGGGGCACCGACGGGAGTAAGCCCCAGGTCGGACAGCTTGGTGCGGATCTCGGCGTTGGCCATGACCTTGCCCAGCGCGGCCTGCAGCCGGTCGACGACGGCGGCGGGCGTGCCGGCGGGCGCCGAGACGCCGAACCAGGCCTCGCCCACCGTGCCCGGCACGATTTCGTCCATGGTGGGCACGTCCGGGAAGGCGGCGACGCGCTTGGGTCCGCTGACCGCCAGGATGCGCACGTTGCCAGCCTTGGCCTGGGTCGAGGCGACCGACATGTTGTTGAAGATGGCGTCGAGCTGTCCGCCCAGCAGGTCGTTCATGGCCGGCCCGGTGCCCTTGTAGGGTACGTGGGTCATGTCCAGGCGGGCCTTTTGCTTGAGCATTTCGCCGGTCAGGAAGCCGGCCGAGCCTACGCCCGCCGAACCGTAGTTGTACTTGCCGCCGGCCTGGCGGGCCAGTTCGACGAATTCCTTGAAGTTCTTCGCCGGATGGCTGGTGCGCACGATGAGACCGTTGGGAAAGGTGCCCAGCAGCATGATGTGCGTGAAGTCGCGGAACGGATCGTAGGGGATCTTCTGGCCGAGCAGCGGCCCGGTGGTGATGGCCGCGCCGTTGGTGATGACCAGCGTGTAGCCGTCGGCGGGCGCCTTGGCGCCGAGGTCGGTGCCGAGGATGGAGCCCGCGCCGCCCTTGTTGTCGACGATGACGGACTGGCCGACCTGCTCGGCCAGCGCGCTGGCGACGAGGCGGCCGATGACGTCGGTCGAGCCGCCCGGACTGAACGGCACGATCAGCTTGATGGGGCGGTCCGGGTAGGTTTGCGCATGGACCGTGAACGAGGCCGCAGCCAGGCCCAGGGCCAGGACTGCACGGCGGCAGATATTCAGCGCGCGGGGGTGGGCGCGGTGTTCCCCTGTACTATGATGGCGCATGGCAGGACCTGAAAGAATATGAACGACGCATGTGGATATTCCGTCAGGTTTCGCCATCGAGTCAAGCTAAATTGTTCTATTGGACAGACAATAAGACAGAACCCCAGTCTATGCAGCAAACCTTGCCCCTGCCGAAGTACCACAGCGTATACCTGGTGTTGAAAGAAAGGCTGCGCGATGGCCTGTACGACCAGCGCGTGCCCGGCGAACTGGAGCTGATGGAGGAGTTCGCCGTCTCGCGGGCGACCGTTCGCAAGGCCCTGGAGAACCTGACCCAGGAAGGATTGATCGAACGATCGGCTGGCCGCGGGACGCGGCGTTTGCAGCCTCCGGGCCAGGCGGGGCAGCAGGCCTCGCCCGCCCACCGGATGGCGGGCCTGCTGGACAACATCATCGCCGCCAGCCTCGACACGACGGTCAAGGTCATCGAGCACGAGTACGTCCCCGCGACCGGACCGGTGGCGCAGATGCTGCAGATCGAGCCACGCAGTCAGGTGCTGCGGGCGGTGCGGGTGCGCAGCACCAAGGCGGGGCCCGTGTCGTTCATCACGACCTGGGTGCCGCGCGAGTTCGCCCATAACCTCGGGCGCCGGCAGCTCGGGCGCAAGGCCATGCTGGTGCTGATCGAGGAATCGGGCGTGGAGATCGGCCGGGCCCGGCAAAGCATTTCCGCGCGCCAGGCCGATGCCAACGTGGCGGCCCTGCTGGGCCTGCCGCTGGGAGCGGCCCTGCTGTCGGTCAGCCGCGTGGTCTACGACGTGAAGGATCGCCCGGTGCTCTGGCTGCAGGGCCTGTATTGCCCTGACCGCTACGAGTACGAGATGGAGCTGTCGCGGGTGGGCAACATCGATGCCAAGGTCTGGGTCAGCAAGGATTTCAACGCCTACATGCGCTGACGTGGCGCGCCGGGTATCCGGCGCGCCACAAATACGAACACAAGAACCCGAATCAAATGTACTATTGTTAGGACAATAGATAGCAGGAGCCCGGCAGGGCTCTTCGAGGATTTCGGGTGACAGCTTGATTACACCGCCGGATGAACGCCGGACGCTGGCGCAGAAGCTGATCGCGCGCGCGTCGGGACGCGCCAGCGTGCGCGTGGGCGAGATCGTGACCTGCAAGGTCGATCTCGCGATGTTCCATGACTCCTCGGGACCGAGGCGGCTCAAGCCCATGCTGGAAGAGCTGGGCGCGAGCATCTGGGACAAGTCGCGCGTGGTGCTGGTCATGGACCACTACGTGCCCGAGCGCGACGAGGATTCCCGCAGGATCGTCCGCATTGCGCGCGAATGGGCGCGCGAGCAGGATCTGCCGCACGTCTACGACAGCCAGGGCATCTGCCACGTCGTGGTGCCGCAGGGCGGGCACATCCTGCCCGGCATGTTCTGCGTGGGAGGGGATTCGCATTCGCCCACGGGCGGCGCGTTCGGCGCCTACATGTTCGGCATCGGCTCGACCGAGATGCTGGGCGTGGTCGTGACGGGCGAGATCTGGCTGCGCGTGCCGGACACTCTGCTCATGCACTGGTCCGGCACCCTGGCCGAAGGCGTCACCGCCAAGGACATGATGCTGCACATGCTGGGCCGCTTCGGCATGAACGGCGGCGCCTACCAGGCCGTGGAGTTCTGCGGGCCGGCGGTGCGGGCGCTGGGCATGCAGGAACGCATGACGCTGTCGAACATGAGCGCCGAGCTGGGCGCCCAGGCCGGCCTGATCGCGCCCGACGACGTCACGGCCGAATGGCTGGCCGCCACCGGCGCCAAGGTGCCCGACCTGAGCGGATGGCATACGGACGAAGGGGCCGCCTGCACCCGGTACGACTTCGATGCCGGCGCGCTGTCGCCCATGGTGGCCGCGCCGCACAGCCCCGCCAATTCGCGGCCGGTGGACGACTATCGCGGCGTGCCGGTCCACGTGGCCTATGTCGGCGCCTGCACGGGCGCCAAGCTCGACGACCTGCGCGCCGCCGCGTCGGTGCTGCGGGGGCACCGGGTGGCGCCGGGGGTGCGGCTGATCGTCGCGCCGGCCAGCCTGCGCGACCAGGACGCCGCGCGCGACGAAGGCGTGCTGCAGGTATTGATGGACGCCGGCGCCGAACTCTTTCCGACCTCCTGCGGCGCCTGCTCCGGCTACGGCAGTCCCATGGGGGACGACGTCACGGTCATCTCGACCACCGCGCGCAACTTCAAGGGCCGCATGGGCTCGCCCACCGCCCAGGTCTACCTGGGTTCGCCCTATACCGTGGCCGCCTCGGCATTGCGCGGCGTCATCAGCGATCCCAGGGAGGTGCTGGCATGAGCGGGACCACGCATCGTGTCTGGAAGCTGGGACAGGACATCGATACCGACCTGCTGGCGCCCGGCTACGTCATGAAGCACGGTATCGACGTCATCGCCAGTCATTGCCTGGAGTCGGTCCGGCCCGAGTTCGCCGCCGCCGTGAGGCCGGGCGACGTCGTGGCGGCGGGGCCGGGCTTCGGCATCGGTTCCTCGCGCGAGCAGGCCGCGGCGGCGCTGGTGCGCCTGGGCGTGGCGGCGGTGATCGCGCCGTCCTATGGCGGCCTGTTCTTCCGCAATGCCTTCAACGTCGGGCTGATGCTGTTGACCTGCCCGCAGGCGGAGTCGCTGGACGAGGCCGCGCAGATCGAGATCCGGTTCCATGAGACGCCGCAGGTGGCGACCCGGGACGGCCGGGTGCTCGAATGCGAGGCCATCCCGGATTTCCTGGTCGACATGGCCCGCAGCGGCGGCCTGCTGAACCAGTTGCGCAGGCGCCTGGCCGGGAACGGTCCCGACACTTCTTCCACCGGACATCGATCGTGATGACGAACGCATCCTTTCCCGCCGACCCGGCGCGCACCGCGCTGCTGATCGTCGACCTGCAGAACGACTTCCTCGCGCCCGACGGCGCCTATGCGAGGGGCGGGGCCGTCAGCGCCGCCGCGGCCGTACTGCCGCCGCGCGTGGCGGCAGCGGCGCGCGCGCTGAAGGCGGCCGGCGGCCTGGTGGTCGCCAGCCAGTTCACGTTGTGGCCCGACGGCCGCGGCGAGCCGATGATCGCCCCGCACCTGGCGGCGCTGCGGCCGTTCCTGCGCAAGGGCGACTTCGCGCCGGGCAGCCGCGGGCAGGCCAATGTCGCCGAACTGGATGGCCTGGTGGACGTGTCGGTCTGCAAGGTGGCGTACTCCGCCTTCTTCAATACGCAGTTGGACTGGGTGCTGCGCCACGCGGGCATCGATACGGTGGCCGTGTGCGGCATCGTCACCAACGGCGGCGTGGCGAGCACGGTCCGCGACGCCCACATGCGCGAGTACCACGTCGCCGTGCTGGCGGACGGTTGCGCCGCCTTTCGCGAGAAAGTGCACGCCACGGCGCTGGCCGACATGGCGGGCATCGCCGACGTGATCGATTGCCGCAGCTTCGAGCGCGGCCTGGCCGCCTGAAGGAAACTCCGCCATGTCCCACGATTTGCGTACCCGTCTGGCCCGTCCCGGCATCGTGCTCGCCCCGGGCGTCTACGACGCCTTCAGCGCCCTGATCGCCGAACAGGCGGGCTTCGAGGCGCTGTACCTGTCCGGCGCATCCATCGCCTATACCCGCCTCGGGCGCTCGGACGTCGGCCTGACCACCTATACCGAAGTTGCCGATACCCTGGCGCGCATCACCGAGCGGGTATCGCTGCCCGTGATCGTCGATGCGGACACCGGGTTCGGCAACGCGTTGAACGCGATGCGCACGGTGCGCGGCCTGGAACGCGCCGGCGCCGCGATGATCCAGCTCGAGGACCAGACCTTCCCCAAGCGCTGCGGCCACCTGGACGGCAAGTCCGTGGTGCCGGCCGCCGAGATGGCCGGCAAGCTCAAGGCCGCGCTGGACGCGCGGGTGTCCTCGTCCACCCTGATCCTGGCGCGTACCGATGCGGTCGCCGTCGAAGGACTGGAGGCGGCCCTGGACCGGGCCGAACGATACCTGGAGACCGGAGTGGACGCGCTGTTCATCGAGGCCCTGAGGACTCCGGAGCAGATGGACGCCGCCTGCCGCCGCTTCAACGGCCGGGCGCCGCTGCTGGCCAACATGGTGGAGGGCGGCAAGACCCCCATCCAGAGCGCGGCGGAACTGGAGCGGCACGGCTTCGGCATCGCGATCTTCCCGGGCGGCACCGCGCGCGCGGTGGCCCACGTGCTGCAGAGCTACTACGGCAGCCTGCGCGAGCACGGCACGACCGCCCCCTGGCGCGACCGCATGCTGGATTTCGACGAATTGAACGCGCTGATCGGCACGCCGGAACTGATGCGGCTGGGAAGTTCGTATTCCACCTGAGCACGCGGGCCCCATGTGATGCGATCATGGCGGCTTCGACAAGGAGCCGCGATGACGCTGCAGCAACTGCGCGACTTTCTGGCCGTGGTGGAGCAGGGCAGCTTCAGGCAGGCCGCCCGTATCCTGGACGTTTCCCAGGCTGGCCTGACCAATAGCGTGAAGGCGCTCGAATCCTCGTTGGGGGGATCCTTGCTCGCCCGTTCGGGGCGCGGGGTCCACCTGACCGACGCCGGCCACCGGCTGTATGCCCGGGCGATCCTGATCGACCGCGAGGCCAGGCGCGCCGAGGACGAGGTGCGGCAGATGCACGGCCACGAGACGGGCACGGTGGACGTGGCGATCGGGCCGTCCATGACCGCGCTGCTGCTGCCGCGCGTGGTGGCGGATTTCCGCGCGCGCTTCCCCAAGGTCGAACTGCGCCTGACCAGCGGTTTCTTCGAGCAGATCCTGCCCTCGCTGCAGCTAGGGCAGGTGGATTTCGCGGTGACGTCGGTGCCGGACGAAGGCGCGGGCGGAGGGCTGGTCAGCACGCCCCTGTTGCAGACGCGCCTGGGCGTGGTGGCCCGCAAGGGACATCCGATGGCGGATGCCCGGTCGCTGCGCGAACTGACCGACTGCGAATGGGTGGTGATGGGGCCGCCGGGGCGGCCGGGCGGCACGATCGTGCGTTTCTTCGAGGACAACGGTCTGCCCGCGCCCAAGGCCGCGGTGCGCTGTGAATCGTTCGCCCAGGTCATGGCGCTGGTCAATTCCACCGATCTGCTGGCACTGGTCCCGCGCGTGATGCTGGACCAGGGACTGCTGGGCAGCCTCGTGGTGCCGGTCGAGCTGGACGAGCACGCGCACAGCTTCGAGATCTGCCTGGTGCGCCGCGCCGAGGCCTCGCTGACGCCCGCCGCGGCCGCCTTCGCCGCGATGTGCGAATCGTGCAGCCGCATCATCGCCGGCATGGGCCGGTAGAAGGGCCCGCGGTTGCCCGCGGGCCGCATGCCTCAGTCCAGCTGGAGGTCCAGGCTGCGGACGATGGGCTCCCAGCGTGCCGTATCGGCCTTGAGCATCGCGGCGGCCTCGGCCGACGGGGTGCCGGCGGTCACCATGTCGAGTTCGGTCAGCCGGGCGATGATGGCCGGGTGTTTCATCGCGCGGGCGACCGCCTCCTGCAGGACCGCGATGCTGGCGGGCGGCGTGTCCTTGTGCACCCACACGTACTGCTTGAACGTCGCGTCCAGGCCGTCCACGCCCGTGGCCTGAGCGAGCGTGGGCACCTCGGGAAGGCTGGGCGACCGGATCGCGGTGGACACCGCAAGCGCCGTCAGCCTGCCGGTCTTGATGTGGGGCAGCACGGTCGGACCCGCCAGCCAGCCGCAATCGACCTGGCCGCCCAGCACGTCGGTCAGCGCGGGACCGGGGCCGCGATAGGCCACATGCTGGATGTCGGCGCCCGTGGCGCGCAGGAACATGGCGCCGGCCAGGTGTCCGGGCGTGCCGTTGCCGCCCGAGGCATAGGTCAGCCGCTTCTTCCCGGCCAGCTCCACCAGCTGGCTGGCGCGGTCGACCTTCACGCCCGGATGGCAGACCAGCACCTGGTTGAAGGTGGCCACCATGGATACGGGTACCATGTCGCGGCGCGCATCGAAGCTGAGTTTTTTGTAGACCAGCGGGTTCACGGTGACGACCGTGTCGGCGCCGACCAGCAGCACGTGCCCATCGGGCCGGGCCCGCAGCATCTCGCCGGGCGCGAGATTCAGGCCGGCCCCCGGCCGGTTCTCGACCGTGAAGGTCTGGCCGAACGAGGCGGCCAACTGTTCGGCCAGCGACCGGGCGATGATGTCCGACGGCGCGCCCGGCGGGGAGCCGGACAGCATGCGGACCGGCCCGCCGGGATAGGCGGGTTGCGCGGCTGCGCAGGGCGCGGCCGCGGTCGCTACTGCAAGGGCCAGCAGGCATGCCGGCGGGGTAAGGCGGATCATGAGGTCTCCTCCTCGGCGTCCACGAAAGTGATCAGCCCCATGCCGCTGGTCATCGGGGCGTAGTAGTTCTTGTGCAGCCGCCGGACCCGCGGCGTCATCGCGCCGCGCATGATCAGCCACATGATCAGCTCGACCGCCTCGGCCCCGGCCGCCTGCATGATGTCCTCGTGGCTCATGGCCGCGAGCGACGCGGGGTCGGACTCGATCAGGTCCAGCCATCTCCGGTCGAAGGCTTCGTCCAGATGGCCGAAGCGTTCCCCGTGCAACTGGTGCGACATGCCGCCGGTGCCGACGATCGCCACGCGTGCGTCGGCGGGGTAGCTTTCGACGGCGCGGCGCAGGGCCTGGCCCAGCCGCAGGCAGCGGCGAGCGGTGGGCAGCGGATGCTGGATCACGTTGACGACCAGCGGCACGACCTTGATGTTCCAGTCGGGCTGGTAGGACCACAGCAGCGGCAGAGGCACGAGCAGGCCGTGGTCCACCGCCATTTCCTGACATACCGTCAGGTCGAATTCGTCGGCGATCAGGGCATTGGCCAGGTGCCAGGACAGGTCCGCGTCACCCCTGACGGCGGGCAGCGGCCGCTGGCCGAAGCCTTCGTCGGCCAGCGGATAGCTGTCGGCCGTGCCCAGCGCGAAGGTGGGGCAGCGGTCCAGGCCGAAGTCCGAGCCGTGGTCGTTGTAGACGAAGATCACGGCGTCGGCGCGTACTTCGTTCTCCAGCCAGTCCTTGACCGGCAGATAGCCGTCGAAAAGCGGCTTCCATGCCGGGTCCTGCTGCTTGCCCAGGTCGAAGGCGCGTCCGATGGACGGAACGTGCGAACTGCCTATGCCTGCCACGATGCGTGCCATCAGACGGCTCCCTTGTCCTGGCGCGTGGCGAGGAATTCGTCCAGGCTCTGGCCGCGCATCTGCGCGCCCATCGTGTAGAGCCCGGCTCCCACCGTCGCGCCGATCTTGATCATGTAGTAGATGTTGCCGCCCAGCCTGACCAGTTCCAGCCAGTCGCGATCGCGGATGGCCCGCTTCTGGGCCTCGGACAGTCCGAACGAAGCCATGTAGGCGTCCTCGTCCTGCCGGAAGCGTTCGCGGTTTTCGGGCCGGGTGAGCGACATGCACAGCTTGTTGACGGGATAGCCCTGGCGGCTGCGATCGCCGTCGAAGACATAGGTGCCGTCTATGCCCCAATCCCGGGGCGGGGGTGATGCGTCCGTCATCGTGTCTCCTGGTAGGACGTGGGCGGTCAGACGTCGAAGGGCAGGCCCGTGTAGTTGCGCGCGAACAATTCCGCGGCACGCGGGTCTTCGACGATCTGTTCGAGTTCGGCAAGCTGCATCCGCATGTGGAAGCGCGGCTCGTCGTGGAAGCGGTGCAGCAGCGTGCATAGCGAGGCGGCGAAGCGCTGGGTCTTCCATACCCGGCGCAGGGCGATCTCGGAGTACCGTTCGAGCAGGTCGCCGTCGCCGTGGCGGTAATAGGCCTCCAGCGCCGCCGCCATGACGCGCACGTCGCCCACCGCGCTGTTCAATCCCTTGGCGCCCGTGGGTGGAACGATGTGCGCGGCGTCTCCCGCCAGCATCAGCCGGCCGTGGCGCATCGGCGCGGCCACGAAGCTGCGCATGGGCGTCAGCGATTTCTGCACGATGCGGCCTTCGTTCAGGCGGAAGCCGTCATGGGTGGCGAAGCGCGCGTGCAGTTCCGACCAGATGCGGTCGTCGGACCACTGCTCGACGTCGTCGTCCACCGGGCATTGCAGGTACAGGCGGCTGACCGTGGGCGAGCGCATGCTTTGCAGCGCGAAGCCGCGTTCGTGGTGGGCGTAGATCACTTCATGCGAGGCCGGGGCCGCCTCGGCCAGGATGCCGAGCCAGGCGAAGGGATAGTCCCTGCCGTAGCTGTCGATGCGGTCGCCGGGGATGGCCGGACGGCTGATGCCGTGGAAGCCGTCGCAGCCGGCCACGAAGTCGCACGCGAGTTCGCGGGTTTCGCCTTCCTGCTCGAAGCGGATGCGGGGCCGGGACGATTCCAGGTCGGACAGCGAGGCCACCCGCGCCTCGAACAAGAGCGGCCGGCCCGTTTGCAGGCGCGCGGCCACCAGGTCCTTGACGATTTCATGCTGGGGATAGACGGTGACGCACTGTCCGCCGGACAGCGCCTTGACGTCGAGGCGGTGGCTGGTTTCCCCGAAGCGTATGTCTATGCCTTCGTGGACCATGCCTTCGCGCGCGAGGCGGGCGCCGACGCCGCAGTCCGCCAGCGTCCGCACCACGCCGTGCTCGAGCACGCCGGCGCGCTGCCGGTTCTCGATGTACGAGCGCGGGCGGCTTTCGAGGATGACCGAGTCGATGCCCGCCAGATGCAGCATCTGTGCCAGCAGTAGTCCGGAGGGGCCGGCGCCGACGATGCCGACTTGAGTCTTGATGGTTTCCATGCCGTGGGTCGTAGTTCCGTTGCCGGGCCCGTTCATCCAGGCCCGGCGGCAGTATCACGATCCACGCGCACAGCGAAAAGCCAGTTTTTCCTTATCTCGATAACGGTTTGCTATCAGCAACCGCGGATCACGGGGCACGTTCCTTGCTGGTATCCCGACGCTTCCGCAGTTTCTCGTCCCCGGACGCAGGCGTGGAAGCCGCCGGCGTCCATGAAGGAGATCAACATGGCACAAATCGACAGCACCGCGGCGCGCCAGCAGGGCGGCGCCGGCATCGTGGGCAAGGGCAGCGCCACGGCCGATGGGCCGGGCCCGCACATCATGGCCGCCTCGACGCTGGACGGCAACAAGGTCTACAGCGCAGACGATGTCCATGTCGGATCGATCAAGGACATCATGCTGGACGTGTCGGCGGGACGCATCGCCTATGCGGTGCTGTCGAGCGGCGGCTTCCTGGGCATGGGGGACAAGCTGGTGGCCATCCCCTGGAACGCGCTGACGCTGGACACCGACCGCAAGGTGTTCATCCTGGGCGTCGCGGCCGATGTGGTGAAGCAGGCCGAAGGTTTCGACAAGGACCGCTGGCCCAGCTTCGCCGACGCGGGCTGGGCCACCGAGCTGCACGGCCGCTACGGCACGGAGCCCTATTGGCATCAGCGCCAGGGCGAACGGGTCGTCATAGACCAGCCGGTGGTGAACGCCC
Source organism: Pigmentiphaga sp. YJ18 (assembly GCF_038066655.1). Classification (NCBI taxonomy): domain Bacteria; kingdom Pseudomonadati; phylum Pseudomonadota; class Betaproteobacteria; order Burkholderiales; family Alcaligenaceae; genus Pigmentiphaga; species Pigmentiphaga sp. YJ18. The sequence continues at coordinate 1,437,433 of NZ_JBBUKU010000001.1, forward strand.
CGCGCACGGGTTTCTCGGAAGGCTTGTAGCCTAGCCCGTGGGAATGCCGTCGAAGGCCTTGTCCAGCCTTCGCCGCCAGGCCTGCTTGTCCGTTTCGGGCGCGAAGCTCGCGTCGAGGCTGTTGCGCGCCAGCCGGTACGCGTCGCGCGCGCCCAGTTCGGGCAGGGCCTCGAAACAGGCCAGGTAGTTCCGGTTCACGTAGCCGCCGAAATAGGCGGGGTCGTCGGAGTTCACCGTCACGCACAGCCCGGCGTCCAGCAACCGCGCGAGAGTGTGCCGCTCCATGCTGGGATAGACCTTCAGCATGACGTTGGACAGCGGACAGACGGTCAGCGGGATCCGGTGCTCGGCCAGGTGGGCCACCAGCCGCGGATCGTCCAGGCAGCGCACGCCGTGATCGATGCGTTCGGCCTTCAGGTCGCGCAGGGCACTCCAGATGTACGAGGCCGGCCCTTCCTCGCCGGCGTGGGCGACGGCATGCCATCCCAGTTCGCGGCAGCGCCGGAAGACCTCGGTGAATTTTTCGGGCGGATTGCCGACTTCGCCGCTGTCCAGCCCCACGCCCCGGATGCGGTCGCGGTAGGGCAGCGCCGCCGCCAGGGTCTCGAAGGCCGATTCCTGGGGCAGGTGGCGCAGGAAGCACATGATCAGCTCGCTGCTGACACCCAGCGTGTCGCGGGCATCGCGGCGCGCGCGATCCAGGCCGGCGATGACCGTGCCGAATTCCACGCCGCGCACCGTGTGCGTCTGCGGGTCGAAGAATATCTCGGCATGCACGACATTGTCCGCCGCGGCGCGCCGGAAGTAGGCCATGCCCATGTCGTAGAAGTCTTCCTCGCGCTGCAGCACGGCGGCACCCGCGTAGTACAGGTCCAGAAAGCTTTGCAGGTCCTGGAACGCATAGGCCCGGCGCAGGCTGTCGATGTCGGGGTAGGGCAGGTCGAGGCCGTTGCGCCGCGCCAGCGCGAAGATCAGCTCGGGTTCCAGGGTGCCTTCGATGTGCAGGTGCAGCTCGGCCTTGGGCATGGCCTGCAGCAGCGTCGCGAGGTGGTGCGGGGTTACGGGCTGGGACGGAGTCATGGCGGCCGCCTTTCAGGTCTCGTCGCTTTCGTTGTACTTGCGGGAGCTGCCGTAGAACGCCTGGGGCGGATACTTGATCGCGTTCTTCAGCATCTTGCGCTGCACCGCCTGGCCGATGTCGATGTCCAGCTTGTCGGCCAGCGCGACCAGGTAGAGCTGCACGTCGGCGATTTCGTCGGCGGCCTCGGCCAGCTTGATGGGATTGAGTTCCTTGGATTCTTCCTCGGTCATCCACTGGAAGATGGAGACGAGTTCGCCCGCTTCGCCGCTCAGCGCCATGGCGAGGTTCTTGGGGGAGTGGAACTGGTCCCAGTTGCGTTCTTCGGTGAAGCGCCGGACGGCGCGCCTGATCTGGTCGAAGTCGGACACGTTGATACCTTGCAAAGCGGGACGCTTATATTCTAGCCCTCGCCGCCGGCCGGTCCGCCGGGCACCAAATCCGCAAAATCCGCAATACGTCCCCCCGTACAGTTCGTACCCGGAGGTACTCATGAAATCGCAAACACGCAGCCATTACGAACGACGCCTGGAGCCGGTCCTGGCCTGGCTGGCCGCGCATCCGGACCAGGATGCCGACCTGTACCACCTGGCCGGACTGGCCTGCCTGTCGCCGTATCACTTCCACCGGGTCTATCGCGCCATGCTGGGCGAGACCGTGGCGGCCACGGTGCAGCGGGTCAGGCTGATGCGGGCATCGGCGGAACTGCGCCGGGACGGCCGCACGCTGGACCAGGTCGCGCGGCGGGCGGGCTACGGCTCGACCGCCGCGTTCAGCCGGGCATTCAGCGCGGCGTTCGGCATGCCGCCCGGGCGATATCGCGAGGACCGTTCCCCCGACGTCATCTATCGCAGCAAGGAGCTCACCATGTATCCCGTGCAGATCGCATCTTTTCCCGGCGCCTCCCTGGCGGCCCTGCCGCACGCCGGCGACTATCTCCAGATAGGCGCCACCTTCGACCGCCTGTTCATGCTGGCCGGCAGCCGCAACCTGCTGCGGGGCGAACCGCGCAGCTTCGGCGTGTACTACGACGATCCCGAGCAGGTGGCCGCGCAGGACCTGCGCAGCGAGGCCGGCCTGGAGGTGCCGCCCGGCGTCGCCGTGGATGAGCCCCTGCATCGCCTGGAACTGCCCGCCGGCCGCTGCGCGGTACTCGAACACACCGGGCCGTACAGCGAACTGGAGTCCGCCTATGCATGGCTGTTCGGGGGATGGCTGCCGGCCAGCGGCGAGCAGCCGGCCGACTTCCCGGTGTTCGAGGAATACGTGAACGACCCGAAGACCACCCCGCCGTCCGACCTGAAGACCCGCATCTACCTGCCTCTGGCGGACAAGACCTAGATCAGCCTCCGCTCAGGTCTATCCGCGACGCGATGTCGCCGTAGACCGACAGCTCGCGGGACAGCTTGGCGCGGAACTCCTCGGCCGTCAGCGGCTTGGCTGCGAGATTGCCTTGCGCTTCCATGGCTCGCTGCACGGCGGGGTCGCGCAAGATGTCGGCGACGTCGGCGTTGATCCTGGCCACCACCTCGGGCGGGGTGCCCGCGGGGGCCAGCAGGCCGTGCCAGGTGCTGATCAGGTAATCGGGCACGCCGGCCTCGGCGAAGGTGGGCACGTCCTTCAACTGCGCCAGCCGCTCGCGGGAGGCCACGGCCAGCGCCCGCAGCTTGCCCTGGCTGATGTAGCCCATGGCCGAGCCCGGGGTGGGGAAGGACATGTCGACGACGCCGCCCATCAGGTCGGTCATGCCCTGCGCCGCGCCTTTGTAGGGTACGTGCAGGATGTCGGTGCCGGTGCGGAGCTTGAACAGTTCCCCCGCCAGGTGCGGCACGCCGCCTATGCCCTGGGAACTGTAGCTGAACGGCTTCTTCTTCTCGCGCAGCGCGGCCAGCAACTGGCCCAGGTCCCGGTAGGGCGAGGCCGCGTTCACCACCAGCACGTTGGGCACCTCGACGGTCAGGGCGACCGGCGTGAACGATTTTTCCACGTCGTAGCGCAGATTCTTGTTCACGAACTTGTTGAGGTTGTGGCTGCTGGCGGCCACCAGCAGCGTATAGCCGTCCGGCCGGGCGTTGGCCACCGCCGTGGCGGCGATCGTGGCGTTGGCGCCGGGCTTGTTGTCGACGATGACCGACTGCTTCCAGCGCTTGGCGAGTTCGCTGGCGATCAGGCGGGCGGACTGGTCGATGGCTCCGCCGGGGGTGTAGCCGACCACGAAGGTGACGGGCTGGGACGGGTAGTCGGCCGCCAGGGCCGGGGGGCACAGCGCAAACGCGGCGGTCAGTGCGGCCGCGAGCCGTCCGGGTGCAAGGACGCGCATGGAAGTCTCCGGATGTTTTTGTGAGGACATGGCGCGCCTGCGGGGCGCGCCAAGCACACTAGACACCGGGCGTAGAGCGATCTCAAGCCGGATTTTCCGAGTTTCCGCCCTGCGAAAACCTACCAGGGCACGGGCGGCGCGACCAGGCGCCGGTTCTCGTAGCCCCGGACCGAGCCGAAGCGCGCGCTGCCCGCTTCCCAGTCGCGCTGCGCCTGGGCGATGGCCGACTTGCTGCCGACGAAGTTCCACCAGATGGTGATGTCGTCGGTGGGCGGTTCGCCGCCGATCAGCAGCAGGCGGCTGCCGGCTTCCGTGGACAGGGCCAGTTCCGTCCGCCCCTTGGGAAGGTAGGCGAGCTCGTTCGTGGCGAAGCGCTGGCCGTCGACCTGCGCCGCGCCTTCCAGCACCAGCAGGCCGTGTTCGAAGCCGGGCTCGAGCGCCAGGCGCACCGAAGCATCGGCCGGGCTTTGCAGGTCCATGCCGACCAGCGGCGTATGGACGCGGGTCGGCGCGGTGCGTCCCACATGGGAGCCGGCCAGCAGGGTGAAGTCCACGCCGCCTTCCGACCAGCGTGGCAGGTCGGGATAGTGGTCGAACGCCGGGGGAATTTCCTGCTTGCCGGGAGGCAGCGCGATCCACAACTGCGCCGCGTGCAGCACGCGCTGGTCGGCCAGGGATTCCTCGGTATGGCTGATGCCGATGCCGGCCGTCATCAGGTTGACCTGGCCCGGGCGCAGAACTTGCTCGTTGCCCAGGCTGTCGCGATGCAGGGCCTCGCCCTCGATCAGCCAGGTGAAGGTCTGCAGGCCGATGTGGGGGTGTGCCTCGACCAGCATCCCCTGGCCGGGCTCGAACCGGGCCGGGCCGGCATGGTCCAGGAAACACCAGGCCCCGATGCGCCGGCGCTGCCGTACGGGCAGCACCCGGTCCACGCTGATGCCGCCCCCGATCTGCGCCGTGCGCGACTCGATGCGTTCGATACCTGAATTCTCGGCGGTCATGTCAGTGCTCCATATGCAGCGCGTAGGGGGGACCCGTTATCATATAGTCCTCCTGGGGTACAGTCGCGGAACCGGCAGCGGCACGCCGGCCATCCAGGTTTTTCGGAGACGTGTTAAATGCGGTGGTTCAAGCGCATCGCAATCGGTGCGGCTGTCCTGCTCGCCGTGGCGGCCATCGGATTGACGGCCCTGGTGGTGCTGGTCGATCCCAATCACTACAAGGGCCCGGTCGCCGACGCGGTCAAGAAGCGCTACGACCGTACCCTGCGCATGGATGGCAACGTCCGGTTCAGCGTCTTCCCCAACCTGGGCGTGGAGATCGAGAAGCTGTCGCTGTCCGAACCGCGCTCCACCCAGATATTCGCGGCGGTGGATACCGCGCGGGTATCGGTGGCGGTGCTGCCGCTGCTGTCCGGGCGCATCGTGGTCGACCGCGTCCGGGTGGTCGGGCTCAAGGCCAACGTGGTGCGCTACCAGAGCGGCAAGTTCAATTTCGAGGATCTGCTGGGCCCGGCGCCCAAGGCACCGGGCCAGCCGGGCGGCGGCGAACTCGACGCCGGCGGCAAGCCCCTGCTGTTCGACGTAGCCGGCATCGAATTCAGCGGCGGCGAACTGGCGCTGCGCGACTACATGAAAGGCACGTCCATGCGGGTGGAGCGGCTGTCCGCCACCACGGGCCGGGTGGCGCCCCGCACGCCGTTCGACATGGAGCTGTCGGCCCGGGTGCTGGGCCAGAGTCCCCGCGTGGACGCCACCATCCAGGTCCAGGGACGGCTGACGGTGGACCCCGAGCAACGGTTCTTCTCGGCCAAGGGCTTCGACCTGAAGGCGACCGGCGTGCTGCCCTCCATCCGGGCCACCGCGCTTACGGCGCAGGGCGACCTGGCCTACGACGGGCAGCGTCAGGCCATCGACGCCTCGGGCGTCGCCGTCGCCTTCCAGGGCGACGTGGCGGGCAGCCGGCCGCTCAGCGGCGTGGACCTGCGGCTGGACGCCCCGCGGCTGAACGCCGGACTGGCCGAGGGCCGGGTGCAGGTCGAGAAGCTGTCGCTGTCCGCGCAGGGCAAGCTGGGCGCCGATCCCTTCGAACTGTCGCTGTCCGCGCCGGCGCTGCATGTTTCGCCGCAATCGGCGCAAGGCGAGGCGCTGACCGCCCGCGTAAGCCTGGACGGCAAGCGGGACCTGGATCTGCGCGTGGCCTTGTCGGGCATATCCGGCACCGCCGACAAGCTCAGCATCGAGCGCCTGGCGCTCGACGGCGAACTCAAGGAAGGCGATCGCGTGGTCCGGCTCGCCAGCGCATCGCCGGTCCAGGCCAGCCTGCCCCGCAGGAAGGTGTCGGTGCCCCAGCTGACGGGCCAGTTGGAGATCCAGGATCCCGCGTTTCCCGCCAGCCAGATGGCGATTCCCATCAAGGGCAGCGTGCGCGCCAACTTCGAGAAGGAACACGCGGTGGCCAAGCTCGAGGCCACCATCGAGGGCGGCGAGTTCAACGCCTCGGCCGAGGTGTCGCAGTTCGACGAACCCCGCATTGCCTTCACGGTCGCCGCCGATACGCTGGACCTGGACAAGCTGCTGCCCTCGGCCCGGCCGGGGGCGGCGGGCGGTGGATCCGGCGCGGGCGCCCGCGCCCCGGCGGATCCGCCGGTGGACCTGTCCGCGCTCGAGGACATCACGGCCAGCGGCACCATCAAGGTCGGCAAACTGGTCGCGCGGGGGCTCAAGGCCAGCAACGTCTCCGCCTCGGTGCGCGTGGCCAAGGGGCGCGCCGACGTGAGCGGCCTGAAGGCGTCGCTGTACGGCGGCTCGCTGTCGGGCAGCGTGTTCGCGGACGCGGCCACGAATCGCATCGGCCTCGCGCCCACGCTCACGAACGTGGCGCTGCAGCCGCTGTTGTCGGATGTGAAACACAAGGACGGACTGATCGGCCGCGCGACGGTCGCGCTCAACCTGACCGCGACCGGCAAGACCGTGGGGCAGATGAAGCGCGCCCTGAACGGCACGGCCAGCCTCGCGGTGCGCGACGGCGCGGTCAAGGGCGTGAACATCGCCCAGTCCCTGCGCGAATTCCGTTCGCTGCTGTCGGCGCGCAAGGACGACGCCAGGCAGCACCAGGATGCGCTCCAGACCGACTTCTCGGAAATGCAGGCCCAGCTGGTGTTCGCCAGCGGCATCGGGACCGTGCGCAGCCTGAGCGTCAAGGCGCCGCTGCTGCGCGTCGCGGAAGGGGAACCGGCTCGCATCGACGTTCCCGGCGAACGCTTCGACCTGGTGGCGCTGGTCACCGTCGTGAACACCTCCACGGGCCAGGACGGCAAGGACCTCGCGGACCTGCGCAACGTTACCGTGCCGGTCCACGTGGCCGGCCCCTTCGCGTCGCCGTCCTATACCATCCAGTGGAGCAAGGTCGCCACCGACGTGCTCAGGAACACCGTCAAGAACAAACTCAAGGAAGAGCTGGGCATCGAGCCGTCCGAATCGGGCGACAAGCTGCGCGGCAAGGTCAAGGACCGGCTCAAGGGATTGTTCCGGTAGTCGAATCTTCAGCAAAAAGCCGATGTCCATTTCCATCTCCGGCCTCTACATCTATCCCATCAAGTCCTGCGGCGGCATTGCCCTGGACCGTTCCGCCATCGGCATGGCCGGCCTGCACAACGACCGCCGGTGGATGGTGGTCGACGGCAAAGGCGTCTTTCTGACGCAGCGCAGCCATCCGGCCATGGCCCGGGTCCGTACCGAACTGCGCGACGGCTACCTGATCGTGACCGCGCCCGGACAGCCGCGCCTGGACATACCGGTCGACGTGGTCGAGGACGACGACAGCGTGCGCACGCGGGTCACGGTCTGGCGCGACGAGGTCGACGCCGTGGACGAAGGCGATCTGGCCGCCCAGTGGTTCGGCGCGCTGTTGGGTACGCCGTGCCGGCTGGTCAAGGTCCATCCGCAATCGCATCGGCTGGCCAGTGTGGACCGGATCGACCGCTGGCTGGCCGGGCATCCCGCGGTGGAGGGCTTTGCCCGCCAGCATGTCTTCGCGTTCGCCGACGGCTATCCCATCCTGGTGGCCAACGAGGGATCGCTGATCGAACTGAACGAGAAGCTGGCCGCCAGGGGCGAGGCGCCTGTCGGCATGGACCGGTTCCGGCCCAACGTGGTGCTGAGCGAATTCGGGGCCTTCGACGAGGACTACACCGTGCTCGTGGCCATCGGCGATATCCGGATGGCACTGGTCAAGCCCTGCGTGCGCTGCGAGATCCCCAATACCGATCAGTTCACCGGCGCGCGGGCGGCCGAGCCGATGTCCACGCTCACGACCTTCCGCAGCCAGCCCGGCGGCGGCGTCACTTTCGGGATGAACGCCATCGTCAGCGCGCCGCTGGGAGCGGTGCTGGAGGTAGGAGACCGCGCCGAAGTGCTGCTCGATTTCTGATCGGATCCAGGACGGCGGCAAGCCGTCGGCCCAAGCCATGGCACGCGCCCTCCGGGGCGCTTTTTTTTGCCTGCCTCTTTCCTATAAATCGATTTTTATTGACATAAACGATTGTCAAATAATATAAAAAAATAATCGAACAAAATATTAAAAATCGATTTATTCGGGATGAGTTGCCCAGCATTGCCGGAGATGCGGATTCTTCAGGAGAGTGCTCATGATGCGGTTGCCTTGCCGTGCGCTGGTCGTTGCCGTGGTTGCCTGCCTTGCCGGACCGCCGGTTGTGCTGGCCCAGACCTATCCGGCGCAGCCGGTCAAGATCGTCGTTCCTTTCCCGCCGGGCGGCGCCACCGATCTGCTGGCGCGACGGATCGCCGAGCAGCTTGCGCCCCGGCTCGGCCAGCCCGTGGTCGTGGAAAACAAGGCAGGCGCCGGCGGCATGATAGGCAGCCAGCAGGTGGCGCGTGCCGCGCCTGACGGCTACACGCTGGTGGTGGGCGTGACCGGCTCGCATTCCATCGCCAGCCACCTGACGGCCAAGCCCCTCTACGATGCGGTCCGGGACTTCGAGCCGGTCGCCTTGCTGGTGACCGCGCCGCTGGTGCTGGTGGTGCGCCCTTCGCTGCCTGTCTCGACACTGGGCGAGTTCGTCGCCTATGCACGGCGCAAGCCCGGCTCGATCACCTACGGTTCGTCGGGAGCGGGCACCTCGATGCATCTGACGGCGGAACTGATCAGCCGCGAGGCGGGAATAAGCCTGACGCACGTGCCGTACAAGGGCAGCGCCCAGGCCATGGCGGACCTGCTGGGCGGACAGATCGACGCGCTGTTCGTCGATCCGCCGGTCATCGCGCCCCACCTGGGGTCGGGCAAGCTCAAGCCGCTGGCGGTCAGTTCGCGCCAGCGCAACCCCGTCCTGCCGCAGGTGCCCACCATGGCCGAAAGCGGCCTGAAGGATTTCGAAGTGTTGTCCTGGCAAGGCCTGTTCGCGCCCGCCGGGACACCCGCGCCGGTGGTCGAGCGCCTGCACCGCGAGGTGGCGGCGGTGCTGGCCATGCCGGAAGTCTCCGGTTTTTTCGCCCAGCAGGGATTCGTGGTGGCGGGCGGCTCGGTGGCCGATTTCCAACGCTTCGTGGCCGATGAGTCGCGCCGCTGGGGCGAAGTCGTCAAACAGGCGGGCATCGCAGTCAATTGATGCCTTCTTTCCACGCGGGTGCCGGCCAGGCGGGCACCACATCTATGGAGGAGTTCGCATGAAACCGCTGTTCGCCTTGCTGTGGAGCGTATTGCTCGTGTCGTCGGCGCCCGCCATGGCCGCTTCGGCCTATCCCGAGCGCGCGATCCGCTGGATCGTGCCATTTACCGCGGGCGGCCCGGCCGATGCGATCGCGCGCCTGCTGGTACCCAAGCTGAGCCAGGAGCTGGGCCAGCCCATCGTGATCGAGAACCGGGCCGGCGCGAACAGCAACATCGGCCACGAGGCCGTTGCGCGCGCCGAACCCGATGGCTACACCATTCTCTACGTCGTGCCTAACGTGGTCACGAATCCCTCGCTCTATAACGTCGCGGTCGATCCGGTGAAGGAACTGACTCCGGTGGTGCAACTTACCGCGCAGGCCTATCTGCTGCTCGCGGGCAGCGCTTTCAAGCCGGCTTCGGTGGCCGACATCGTGGCGAAGGCCCGCCAGGGCGGAGTCACCTGCGCCTCGGGCGGTGGCCTGTCGGGTTTCGGCTGCGACTGGCTGCGTTCCATGACCAAGGCCGATTTCGTGCACGTGCCGTTCAAGGGCAACGCGCAGGCGCTGACCGCCCTGATGGGCGGGCAGGTCGACATCATGATCGACCTGTTCAACACCGCCTTGCCCCAGGTCAAGGCGGGCCGTGTGCGGCCGGTCGCGCTGACGCGCGCCGAACGGGGTTCTCCGCTGCCCGACCTGCCCATCATTGCCGAAACGCTGCCCGGTTTTGTCCTGGTCGGCTGGCATGGCGTGATGGCACCGCACGGCACGCCCGAGCCCATCGTGAAAAAACTCAACATGGCTTTCACCAAGGCGCTGGGCGACCCGGACATCCGGCGGCGCATCGAGGAAAGCTACATCGAAGTGGTGCATGGCACGCCTGCGGATTTCGGACGCGTCATCACGGAAGACCTCGACAAGTACGCGCGTATCACCCAGGCGGCCGGTATCGCCAGGCAATGATGGCCGTCGCCATGGACGGTGCCGGTGACGACGTGGTCATGCGCGGCGGCCATGTCCTGACCATGGATGAGCGTTCGTCGGTGGCCAGCGCGCTGGCCTTCGCGGACGGCAGGTTGACCGCGGTGGGCACGGATGCCGGCGTGTCGGCGCGGATCGGCTCGCGCACCCGGGTCATCGAGTTGCGGGGCAGGACGGTCATGCCCGGCATGATCGACGGCCATGCCCATATGGATCGCGAAGGCCTCAAATCGCTGTTGCCGTCGCTATCCGGATGCGCGTCGATCGCGGATCTGGTCGAGCGTGTGCGCCGCATCGCGGCGGCGACGCCGCCCGGCCAGTGGATCGTGACCATGCCGCTGGGCGAGCCGCCCGAGTATCTGTGCTCGCCCGACATGTACGCCGAGGGGAGGCTGCCCGATCGCGAAGACCTGGATCGCGCCACCACCGCCCACCCGGTGTTGATCCGCTGCGCGTGGGGGCACTGGCCGGGGCGCGTGCCCACGGTTTCCATTGCCAACGGCGCGGCGCTGCGGCTGGCCGGCATCGGCCCGGATCCGGTGTCGCCTTCGCCCCGGCTGCGCATCGAGACGGATGCCGCGGGCATGCCCACCGGACGCCTGTACGAAGACGACCTGCAGCCGCTGGCCGAGTTCACGGTGTTCCGGCGGGCGCCGCACTTTACCGAAGACGAGCGCGCGCTGACGCTGGCCGCGTCGATGTCGGCCTACAACCGCTACGGGACCACGGGCGTGTTCGAAGGGCATGGTGCCGCGCCGGAACTGATACGTGCCTATCGCGCAGCGCGTGGACGGCGCGCGCCCAGCGTGCGTACGCGCCTGGTGTTCAGCCCCGGCTGGAGCGGTGCGTCGGACGACGACGTGCGCGCCTGGGTGCGCGAACGTGCCTCGCGCCTGCATGGCAAGGGCGAGGGTGACGAGTGGCTGCGGATTGAAGGACTGTTCGCCGAACTACAGGCCCGGCCGGACGATGCCCGCCTGCGCGCGGCCTGTGAACCGCGCACCGGCTGGGCCGGGTTTCGCTACGACTGCGGCCTGCCGCCCGAGCGGCTGCGATTGCTGCTGGAAGAGGCGGCCCGCGCCGGGCTGCGCGTGTGCGGCATCCAGGCCGGCATGGCCGAACGCTTCGCCGAGGTCGGCGCGCGCGTGCCTATCGACGGCCTGCGCTGGGTGGTCGCGCATCCGGCCACGCTGGACGCGCGCCAGATCGGCGCCATTCGCGACCATGGCATGGTCGTCACCACGCATACCGGCGCCTACGTCTGGCGGCGCGCGGCGGCGACGCTGCAACGCGTCGGCCCGGCGCTCGAAGAAACCATCTGCCCGATACGATCGCTGCTGGAGGCGGGCGTGCCGGTTTCGCTGGCGACCGACAACGTGCCGGTCTCGCTGTGGCCCTGTGTCTGGCATGCCGTGGCCCGCATCGATCGCGACACGGGCGCCGTGATCGCGCCGGGGCAGCGCATCGACCGCATGGCGGCACTGCGCTGCGCCACGGTGCACGGCGCGTGGTTGTGCCTGGACGAGGCCGATCGTGGGTCGCTGGAAGCCGGCAAGCAAGCCGACCTGCTCGTGTTGCGGGACAGTCCGCTGGACGTGGAGCTTGCCCGTTTGAGCCATCTGGAGGCCGACATGACCTGGGTCGGCGGGCGGCAGGTCTATCCGGGCGGCAACGCCTGACAACTGGAGTGTGCATGGATTGGACTTTGCCCTACGGCTCGCAGCGCCAGCCGGTGCTGGCCGACAACGTGGTGACCACTTCCCAGCCGCTGGCGGCGCGGGCCGGCGCATCGATGTTCGATCGCGGCGGCAATGCCGTCGACGCCGCGATCGCCACCGCCGCCGCGCTGACCGCGGTCGAGCCGGTCATGAACGGATTGGGCGGCGATGCCCAGGTGCTGCTGTGGGACGGCAAGGAAGTCGTTGCCCTGAACGGCACGGGCAGATCGCCCGCGGCCTGGACGCCCGAGCGTTTCGCCGGGTGCGAGCGCATGCCCAACGAAGGCTGGGAATCGGTGGTGGTGCCGGGCGCGGTGGCCGTCTGGGCCGACCTGAGCGAACGCTACGGCAAGCTGCCGCTGGATGTCGTGCTCGCCCCCGCGATCCACTATGCGCGCGAGGGCGTTCCGATATCGCCGGCCATCGCGCGCCAATGGCGCATCCATGCCCCGCGCTTGAAGGACCAGCCTGGCTTCGCGCAGGCCTTTCTACCCGGAGGAAGCATGCCCGAGGCCGGCGAGCGCTTTCGCTTTCCCGAGCTGGCCGCGTCGCTCGAGCGGATCGCCGCATCCCGGGGCCGCGACTTCTATGAAGGCGAGATCGCCGGGCGCCTGGTTGCCGACGCCCGCCGCCACGGCGCGGCGCTGACCGCGCAGGACCTGGCCGACCACCGTTCCCGCTGGGTGCGGCCGCAGTCCATCGACTACCGCGGCCTGCAGGTGCATGAAATGCCGCCGCCATCGCAAGGGCTGGCGGTGCAGATGGCGCTGGGCATCCTGCGCCACTTCGACCTTGGACCGTCGCAGGACGCCGCGCTGCGTGCGCACCTGCAGATCGAAGCGATGAAGATCGCCTTCGCCGACATCTATGGACATGTGGCCGATCCCGCCATGATGCGGATGGATCCGGCGCAACTGCTCGCCCCCGCCTACCTGGCCGGGCGCGCACGCGGCATCGATCCGCGCCGGGCGGGCCGGCACGAGGCGTGCGACATACCGCGCCATTCCACCGTCTACCTCGCCGCCGCCGACCGGGGAGGCATGGTGGTCTCCTTCATCCAGTCCAATTTCCAGGGCTTCGGCTCGGGCGTGGTGGTGCCGGGCACTGGCGTCAGCCTGCACAATCGGGCCTCGGGCTTCTCCCTGCGCCCGGGCCATCCCAACCAGGTCGATGGCGCCAAGCAACCCTTCCACACCATCATTCCCGGCCTGTTGCTGCGCGACGGGGCACCGTGGGGGGCCGTGGGCGTGGTCGGCGCCAACATGCAGCCGCAAGGACAGATGCAGGTCATCTCGGCGCTGGAGGACCTGGGCCTGAATCCCCAGGCCGCGCTCGACATGCCGCGCTGGCGCGTCGATGACGATGGGGAAGGGGTGAGGGTGGAGGCGGCGTTCCCGGCCGACGTCGAGGCCGGGTTGCGCGAGCGTGGGCACCCCGTGACGCGCACGCCGGCCGGGAGCATGGAGTTCGGCGGCGGCCAGTGCCTGGTCCGGACAGGAGAGAGCTACGCGGCGGGGTCGGATCCGCGCAGGGACGGGGTGCCGGTGGGGATGTGAGGGGTCCCCAGTGCCTGGCTGGTGGCGGGCGCCAGCATCGCTTCGATGACCGCCGGCCGTCCCGCGCGCACGCTGGCCAGGCCCTGCGCCAGGGCCGCGCGCAGCTCGCGCCGGTCTTCGACGCGGATGGCCAGCGCGTCGCCGGCCGCGGCGGCCAGGTCGGCCAGGCGCGAACCGGCGCTGGCCGCGACCCAGTAGGCGTCGCCGGCATGGGCCGCGCCCGCGGGGTGGACGAGTTCGGTCGAGACCTTGGGCGAGCGCCAGCCGCTGTTGTTGTAGATGACGGTCAGCATGGGGGCGTCGTAGGTCCGGGCGACCCAGTAGGCGCTGGCGGGAACGCCGAAGACATAGCAGCCGTCGCCCACCAGGGCGATGACTTCGGCATCCGGGGCCGCCAGCTTCGCGCCCACGGCGGCGTTGATGCACCAGCCCAGGCCGCTGCCGCCGCTGGCATAGAAGCTGCCGGGGCGGTTCATGCGCAGCGTCGAGGCAATGGCGTACGCGTTCGAGGGTTCTTCGCACAGGACGATGCTGCGTTCGTGCAGCAGTTCCTTCACGGCCAGCGTCACTTCCTGCGCCGTCAGCGGGCCGCTGGCGGGCGCGGCGCCGGCGGCGGCCGGCGATCGTGTCCGGATCCACGCCAGCCGTTCCTGCTTCAACGCGGCATCCACCGGTAGGCCGGCCCGCAGAAGCTGGTCGAGCGCCACGCCGCTGTCGGCCAGGTGGCGCTCGTGCGCTTCGAAGTGCCAGGCGCCCAGCGTGGGCTTGACAGGGTCCGCATCGATGTGGATGACACGGGTGTCCGGAGCCGGTCCGGTGTTGCGGGGCAGCCAGGGCACGTCGACGTCGAGCAGCACGATGGCGTCGGCCTCGTCGACGAGCCAGTCGCGCCGGTACCCCAGGTGGCAGGCGTGGTCGCCGGGGAAGTTCATGTACTGCGGGCCGACCTCCACCACGCCCAGGCCGTACTTGTCGCACAGGGCAACCAGTTTCCCGGCCGTGGCCGGATCGCGTCCGGCATAGGTGGTGATGAGCAGGGGCCGGCGGGCGCCGGCCAGCAGCGCATGCAGGTTCTCGACCGCCTCCGGCGCGAGCGCGGCCTTGCCCACGGGGCCGCGCAGCCCGGGGTCCGGCGCGGCGGCGGGGGCGGCGGCGTCCCAGACCTCGCGTGCGCCGGTCAGGTAGACGGGGCCCTGCGGCTCCGAGGCGGCGAGCTGGTGCGCGCGCAGCAGGGTCGCCTCGGTGGTGGCCGGATCCCGCAGTTCGTACAGCCACTTCATGAACGGCGCCACGAGATCGTGCTGGCGCGTGGTGTCCTGGATGTAGTGGATGTATTCGGTGCGCGAACCCGTCCGCGCCGCGTCCTCGGACACGGGCGACAGCCCCGCGACCACGATGACCGGCACGCGTCCGCGGCAGGCGTTGTGCACGCTGCCCCCCAGGTTCTGGGTGCCCACGTCCACGTGCACCAGCACGAGCTGGGCGCGGCGCGTCAGCATGGCATGGCCGTGGGCCGCGCTCAGGGCGGTCATCTCGTGCGGGCAGACGATGACTCGCGGCGCCGGCTCGCCGGCCTCGCGCAGGTGCGCCAGCGCCTCGATGAAGGCCGGATGGTCGCTGCCCAGGTTGGCGAAGATGTATTCGATGCCCAGGCGGGAGGCAAGGCGGATGAGGCGTTCTGCGGCCGAGGGATGGACCGCGCTTTCTTTCAAGGCCATCGGAGTTTCCGGGAGTGGAGGTCGGCCGCCACCTTAGCCGCGTCCCGGGGCTGCCTGCCATCCCCGAACGCTAATGCGCGGCATGCGCGAACGCTATGCCCGGCCGCTCCGTGTCCACCGGCGAATCATGCATATTGTGCATGCCGGGCATTAGCGGCACGTTCTCGACGCGGGTACGAGCCCTTCGTATGGTGGCGACAGGACGCCGGCTCCGCGATTCGGAGCGCGGCGATGTTCATCGATCAGCCATACATTCATCATGACATCAGAAACTCAGGTAGTGATCGTTGGGGCCGGCCCGGTGGGCCTGGTGACCGCGCTGGCGCTGGCGCGGTCGGGAGTCGAGGTGGTGGTGCTGGAGGCGCTGCGGGAACTGCCCCGCGAGCAGCGCGGCGCGGCCTTCCATCCTCCCACGCTGGAAATGCTCGAACCCTTGGGGATCACGGACGACCTGCTGCCGCTGGGCCTGCGCATCCCGGTCTGGCAGATACGGGACAAGGAAGAGGGCGTCGTCGCCGAGTTCGATCTCGGCATGCTGGCCGGGGAAACCCGCTACCCCTATCGGTTCCACCTGCCCCAGCATCATCTGGCCGCCGACGTGCTGGCCAAGCTCGAGCGGGAGCCGCGCGCGGCGGTCGTGTTCGGCGCGAGCGTCGAGGAAGTGAAACAGGACGGGGAACGCGTCGAGGTCCGGTACGCCGATGCCGACGGACGGTTCGAGACGATCGCCGCCCGCTGGGTGGTGGGATGCGACGGCGCCCGCAGCGCGGTCAGGAAGAGCAGCGGCATCGACTACGAGGGCTTCACGTGGCCGGAACGCTTCCTGGTCACCAACGTCGACGAAGACCTTGCCGCCGAGGGCTTTGCCGAGACCTCGTACGTGGCCGACCCGGACAAGTGGGCCGTCATCCTGCGGCTGGCCGATCCCCGGGTCGGGAACCTGTGGCGCATCGCCATGCCGTCCGATCCCGACCTGCCCGAAGAGGCGGTGCTGGCCGAGGACTACGCGCAGGACATGCTGCGCGAGGTGCTGGGCCGGGAGCGCAACTGCAAGCTGGTCTACCAGAGCACCTACCGCGTCCATCAGCGCGTGGCCTCCAGCTTTCGCAACGGGCGCGTGCTGCTGGCGGGCGACGCGGCCCACATCAACAATCCCATAGGCGGATTCGGATTGAACGGCGGCGTGCACGACGCGATCAATCTGTCGGAGAAGCTGGCCGCCGTTTGCACGGGGGCCGACTGCGCGCTGCTCGATCTCTACGACCGCCAGCGCCGGCGCGTGGCGGTCGAGAACGTGCAGCGCCAGAGCATACGCAACAAGCGGCTCATGCAGGAGCGCGATCCCGGCGTGCGCCGGCAGAACATCGATGAGCTGCGCACGGTGGTCCGCGATCCGGAGCTGGCGAAGTCCTACCTGCGCGACAGTTCCATGATCAGTTCGGTGGCGCAGGCCGCCGCGATCCGCTGACCCTTGCCGATGGAGACGACGATGGCTACTCCCGTCATATCCGCCTTCCTGGATGGAAGGCATGTTTCACGTCCCGAACTGCGTCGCTTCGAGAAGCGCGACCCCGCCACCGATGCCTTGATCGCCGAGGTCGAGGAGTCCGACGCCGGACTGGTGGACGAAGCGGTGCAAGCCGCCAGGCGGGCGGCGCGCGGCATCGCGGCTGCCGCTTCCTCAGACCAGCGGGCGGACTGGCTGTTGAAGATCGCGGGCGCCATCCGGGGGCGGTTCGACGCCTTCGTCGATGCCGAGGTGCGCGACACCGGCAAGCCCCTGTCCATGGTCCGCGGCGTCGAGATCCCGCGCGCCATCGCCACCTTCGAGATCTTCGCGGAACTGCTCAGGACGCATCGGGACGACGTGGTGGTCACGGCCCTGCCGGAAGGCAGGCGCGCCGTCAACATGACCACGCGCCTGCCGCATGGCGTGGTGGCCATCATCTGCCCCTGGAACTTCCCGCTGGTGCTGGCCGTCTGGAAGATCGCCCCGGCGCTGGCCTGCGGCAACGCCGTGGTGGTGAAGCCTTCCGAGGAAACGCCTTCCTCGGTGGCGCTGCTGGCCCGGGTCATCGAAGAGATCGAACTGCCCAGGGGCCTCTTCAATGTCGTCTACGGCTTCGGCCAGGATTCGGCGGGCGCCCTGCTGGCCGCGCATCCCGGCGTGAACGCGCTGACGTTCACGGGCGAGACCCGGACGGGCGAGGCGATCATGGCGGCCGCGGCGCGCGGCGTCCGGCCGGTGTCGCTGGAACTGGGCGGCAAGAACGCCGCCATCGTCTTCGGATCGGCCGAGCTCGACGCCGCGATCGAGGGGTCGGCGCGGTCCGCCTTCCTGAACTCGGGGCAGGTGTGCTTCGGCACCGAACGCATCTACGTGCACCGGCCCCTGTTCGAGCGATTCGTGGGAGGCCTGTCGGCGCGTGCCGCCGCGCTGCGGATGGGCGATCCGCTGGATCCGGGCACGACCATGGGGCCGCTGATCAGCCGCCGCCACCGCGACAAGGTGTTGCGGGCCTGCGCCGTGGCACGCGACGAAGGCGCGACCGTGCACGCCGGTGGCCAGGCCCCGTCCATGTCCGGCCGTCTGGCCGAGGGGGCATGGATGGCGCCGACGATCTGGACCGGGCTGGACGAGTCGTCCGCCATCGTCCGGCACGAGGTGTTCGGTCCCTGCTGCCACATCGCGCCTTTCGACGACGAGGACGAGGCGGTGCACCTGGCCAACGACAGCGAATACGGCCTGGCGGCGGCCCTGTGGTCGCGCGATCACGCGCAGGCGCTGCGCGTGTCCGCCCGCCTGCGCGCGGGCGTGGTCTGGGTCAACGCCTGGGGGATACGCGACCTGCGCACGCCCTTCGGCGGCCTGGGGCGATCGGGCATAGGCCGCGAGGGCGGGCTGGCCTCGCTGGACTTCTACAGCCAGCAGCGCAATGTATGTTCGCTGGTGTGAGGGGGAGCGCTAGCGATCGTTGAACGCTTCCCGGACCTGGTTGCGGAACCACTGGTTGGCCAGGTCCTTGTGGAAGCGCTCATGCCAGAACAGCTTGACGTCGAAGCCCGGGATCTTCACCGGGGGTTCCAGCACCTGGGCGCCAATGATGCGGGCGGCGGTGGTGCCCGCGCGTCGGGGCATGGTCACGAGCATGTCCGATTGAGGCAGGAAGGTCAGCACGGTGAAGAAGTTGGGCAGGCACAGGACGATGCGCGCGGGGTCGAGCATGTCGCGCAGGAATTTCTCCAGGCCGTCGTAGCCCGGCGGCAAGGGCGAGATGAGCGCGTGCGAGGCCGACAGGTATTGCTGGACGGTCAGCGTTTCCCGGATCTCGGGGTGGTCGCCGCGAGCCAGGCAGACATAGTCGGAGTGGTAGATGCCGGTCTGGTAGAAGCCGGTGCCGAATTCCGAGAGGTTACCGAAGGCGAGATCCACCTCGCCGCTTTCCAGCGCCTCGTCCATGCCCTTGGGCCGCATCGGCAGGGCGCGCACCCGCAGGTTGGGGCTGTGCGGCCGGAAGCGGGCCATCAGGCTGGGGACCAGGATGGCGGCGGCGAAATCGGTGGCGAAGAAGCTGAAGGTGCGCGAGGAGGTACAGGGGTCGAAGGTCCTGGGCGGCTCGAAGCGCTGGCTGACGATGCCCAGCACTTCGCCCACGCTGGATGCCAGCGACAGCGCGCGGGGCGTGGGCATCATGCCTTCGGACGTACGGACGAACAACTGGTCGCCGAAGTAGTCGCGCAGGCGGCTGAGGGACTGGCTCATGACCGGTTGGCTCAGGCCCAGGCTTTCGCCGGCGACGGTCACGCTCTTCTCGCGCAGGATGGCGTCGAATACGGCTAGCAATCGGAGATCGAGGGAGCGCACGCTTGGTCCTCCGGCGGCTCCCGCCGCGGGCGGGAGCCAGGATAGGTCAACGGCCGTTCATTCTGTCCAGCCGGCGCAAGGGCGTCAAGGCGCCGCTAGTCGACCGCGGCGCCGGTCTCTTTCGCGATCCGGGCCCACCGCGCCGTGTCGGCCGAGATGTAGTTCCTGAACTCTTCCGGCGAACTCGGCGCGACGTCGACGTTCAGGGCCTGGAAGCGGCGCTTGACCTCGGGCTGCGCGAGGACCTTGGCGATACCGGCATTGAGCCGGGCCACGATGGCCGGGGGCGTTCCCGCGGGCGCCACGACGCCCAGCCAGGACTTGCTGTCGTAGCCCGGCACGCCGGCCTGGGCGATGGGGGGCAGCTCGGGACGCGCGGCCGAGGGCTTGGCGTTGGTCAGGCCCAGGGCCTTGAGTCGGCCCGCCTGGATGAACGGGTCCGCCGCGGCGAGATCGGCGAACATCATCTGCACGTTGCCCGTCATGACGTCGTTCAGCCCCGGCACGGTGCCCTTGTACGGGACGTGGGTGATGCTGACGTGGGCCATCTGCTTGAAATGTTCCGCACCGAGATGATTCGAGGTGCCGGCGCCGGCGGAGGCATAGTTGAGCTGTCCGGGATGTTTTTGCGCGTAGCGGATGAGCTCGCCCACGCTGCCGACGGGCAGTGAGGGGGAGACGACCAGGACCTGCGGCACCTCGGCCACCAGCGAGATCGGCGTGAAATCCCGCTCGGGGTCGTACTTCACCCGTCCCTTGGGATAGACGCTGGGCGCGATGGTCAGGGACGACGCCGCCATCATCAGCGTGTAGCCGTCCGCGTCGGCGCGCTGCACGTACTCGGATGCGAGCAGCGTACCGGCTCCGGGACGGTTCTCCACGATCACGGGCTGGCCCAGGGAGTCCTTGAGGCGTTCCGCCAGTACGCGGCTCATGATGTCGGCGATGCCGCCACTGGTGAAGGGGACCACCAGATGCAGCGGCCGGGTGGGATAGGGGGTCGCCTCGGCTGCCGAGACCAACGCCGGGGCGAAGAGAAGCAGGCGGGCGAAGGCCCGCGGCAAGCGCGCATGCATGGTGTGTCTCCGTTCTGATTATGGGGTCGGCCGCCGGCCGGGCCGGCGGCCTGGCGGCGGCGCCGGATGCCTGGGTCAGGCCGCCAGTTTCTCTTTCTCGCGCGCGGCCGATTCGGCCTGGCTCAGGAAGGATTCGATCGCCGCGATGGCCTGCACCGGCGTTTCGATCGAGGGGTAGTGGCCGGCGTCGGCCAGGACCGTCAGGCTGCTGTCGCGGTACCAGCGCAGGCTGGTTTCCCGCGCGGACTTCTCGCTCGCGGCGGGGTCGTGCGCGCCCACGATGGCATGGAAGGGTACGGTGCTGCCGTCGACCTCGCGATGGATGTCGGTGGCGGCCGCGTCCGCGGCATAGGCGGCGAAGGCTTCGGGCTTCATCGCGTTCCAGGAGGCCTCGGCCAGTTGGCGGACCTGCGCGGCGCCATGGCGCTTGCCCGTGCCGTTGTCGATGATGGCCGCGCGCTTGGACAGGTCGTGCGCGGCTTCGCTCATCAGGCGCCGGTGGGCGGGATCGCGGGAGGCGCCCTGGGCGTTCAGTCCGGCCAGCGAGACGATGGAGCGGATGCGCCGCGGCGCGGCTACCGCCAGCATCTGCGCGGCCAGCGCGCCCATCGAATGGCCGAGCACGTGGGCATGCGTCCAGCCCAGGTAGTCCAGCAGGCGGATGGCGTCGATGACGACTTCGCGCAGGTGGCACAGGCCGGGCAGGGCCCGCGAGGCGCCGTAGCCGCGGTAGTCCATGACGACGTACTGGCATGCGTCGCCGTCTGCCATCGCAAGCATGGGCTCCAGCGGCCGGGCGCCGAACAGGCCCGGCAGGACCAGCACTTTCCGGGGGCCGGTGCCGAAGGTGGTGAATGTATTCATGGCGGCGTGTTCCAGAGTGGGGAGCGAGTTCGAGACGCAGCTCAGAGGTGGATGGGATCTGCCTTCTGCATGAAGGCCTTGAGCTCTTCGTGCGAGACGTCGAACTGCGGGGAGATCTTCAGGTCGGTGCCGAGTTCTTCCTCGGTCTCGTCCATCTTGAAGCCCAGCGACTTGGTGGCTTCGAACATCGCTCCGCCCGGGGTCCGCACGTAGGTGGATTCGAAGTAGCCGCGGTTCTTGCGGTCGGAGAAATCGGTGAAGCCCATGCCCTCGGTCTCGAGCTTGACGCGCATCTGCGTGTCGTAGTCCGGCACGTCGAAGGCCCCGTGGTGGACGATGCCCTCGGCCACCGTCCACGTGCCCTGCCGCAGGTCGGGCGCATGCAGGATGTCGATGCGCTTGCCGGCGCCACCCTCGGCCACCTCGTAGCGCGTGAACAGTCCGTCGGACAGCGTGCGGCGGAAGCTCCAGGCCGCGTGCATGAAGGTGTCCATGTCCTCCAGCTCGCGCACGGTCACGGTCCAGTTGTGGAAGCCGCGCACGGCGTACTGCTCGGGAACGTAGTCGGATTTCCAGGGCTTGCGCTGGTCGGTCGGGTCCTCGACCACTTCGAAATCGATGCCGGCATGGACCACGCGCAGGTATTTCTCGCCGAAGCGTTCCGACTCGCCGGCGATGGCGATGCCGTTGCGGCGGAAATGCTCGCGCCAGAAATCGAGCGAACCCGGGGGGACCGAATACGCGATCGCGGTGAACTGCCCCGAGCCCTTGCGGCCCACCAGTTCGGTGCGGCGCATGGGGAAGGTCGTCATGACCGTTCCGGGCGTGCCGTCGGCGTCGCTGAAGTACAAGTGATAGATGGGAATCTTGCCGTCGTAGAACAGCGTCTGCTTGATGAAGCGCTGCCCCATCACCTTTACGAAGAAATCCACATCGCCTTGCGCCGTGGCGGTGCACAGCGTGATGTGATGCAGGCCCTGTATCGAGCTAGAGCGTTCGGTCATGTCGTCTCCTGTGTGGTGCCGCGCCTCCTCACGACAGGCGCCGGGGCAGTATCCGGCAGCGCATCGCGGGGCACCATACCGGTTTCGCGATGCGCCGCATGCGAAATCGGCATACAAGCCCGGGTCGCCCGATGGGGCGCCGCATGCCGTTTTCGCATTGGATGCATAAGGGTTCCGTTATCGACCCGCTGGGGCCGGTGTCCCTACCATGTCCACCGGACATCAAGGGAGAGCCGTCATGCAAGGTCGCAGGAATCCGTCGGTAGGCATCGCCGCCTTCATCTATCGCAGCGCGCCCGCGCGCGTGGTGTTCGGGGAAGGGAGCCTGCGCCACCTGGGGCGCGAGCTGGAGATGTTGCGCATGAAGCGCCCGCTGATCCTGTGCACGCCGGAGCAGGCGGACGACGCGCGAGCCGTGGCCGCGGCCCTGGGCGAGGCGCAGCCGTCGGTGTTCGCCGAGGCGGTCATGCACGTGCCGGTGGCGGTGGTCGGGGCGGCGGTGGCCCGGGCTCGCGAATCGGATGCCGACGGCCTGGTCGCGCTGGGAGGAGGCTCGGCGACCGGCCTGGCGAAGGCCATGGCCCGGGAACTGCCGCTGCGCATCCTCGCCATTCCCACCACCTATGCCGGGTCGGAAATGACGTCCATCTACGGGCTGACCGATGGCGGGGAAAAGCGCACGGGCCGCGACGACCGGGTGTTGCCCGCCACCGTGCTGTACGACCCGGCGTTGACGCTGAGCCTGCCCGCGCCGCTGTCGGCCAGCAGCGGCCTGAACGCGGTCGCGCACTGTGTCGAGGCGCTGTACGCGGCGGACGGGAACCCCGTGGTGTCGCTCATGGCCGAGGAGGCGATCGGCGCCCTGGCGCGCGGGCTGCCCGAGGTGCTGCGCGATCCCGGCGCGCTGCCGGGGCGCGAGCGTTGCCTGTACGGCGCCTGGCTCGCGGGCATGGCGCTCAACGTGGTGTCGATGGCCTTGCATCACAAGCTGTGCCACGTGCTGGGAGGCAGCCTGAACCTTCCCCATGCCCAGACCCATGCCATCGTGCTGCCCTATGCGGCCGCCTACAACGCGCCGGCCGCTCCTGAAGCCATGGCGGCGATCCGCCGCGCGCTGGGCGCGCAGGACGCGGCCGCCGGCCTGCATGCGCTGGGCCGGGCGCTGGGGGTACCCAAGGGGCTCAGGGAACTGGGGGTGCGGGCGTCGCAGCTGGACCGGGTCGCGGACCTGGCGGCCAGCCAGCCCTATCCGAACCCGCGTCCGCTGGAGCGGACCGCGATCCGGGAACTGCTGCAGCAGGCCTACGAAGGCGACGCGCCGTTACCGGCGCAGTGAACGCGCCGGGCGGCGGTCATTCCGTCACGGGATGCACCGTCAGCCTGCGGTACTTGCTCATCAACTGGTCCCGGTCTTCCGGCCATTCGGGATTCAGCTCGATGCACTCGACCGGACAGACGACCTTGCACTGGGGCTCGTCGTGGTGCCCGACGCACTCGGTGCACCGGGCAGGGTCGATCTCATAGATCTCCGTGCCGAGGTAGATGGCATCGTTGGGGCACTCGGGCTCACAGACGTCGCAGTTGATGCATTCGTCGGTAATCAGCAGAGCCATGACAGGGACTTCCTTGCTGCTTGGGGAGCTCAGGCGCCGTCGCGGCCGCCCAGCTGCGTGACCTTGGCTTGCAGCCAGCGTTCGACGGACGGGAACACGAACTTGCTCACGTCGCCGCCCAATTGGGCGATCTCGCGCACGATGGTGCCCGAGATGAACTGGTACTGGTCGGACGGCGTCAGGAACATGGTTTCGACATCCGGCAGCAGGTATCGGTTCATTCCGGCCATCTGGAACTCGTACTCGAAGTCCGAGACGGCGCGCAGGCCGCGCACGATGACGCGGGCGTTCTGCTCGCGAACGAAGTCCTTGAGCAGGCCGGAAAAGCTGGCCACCTGGACGTTGGGGTAATGGCCCAGGATCTCGCGGGCGATCTCGACCCGTTCGCTGACGGTGAAGAAGGGGGCCTTGTTGCGGCTGACCGCCACGCCGACCACCACCTTGTCGAACAGCCCGGCCGCGCGGCGGACGAGATCCTCGTGGCCACGGGTCATCGGGTCGAAGGTGCCAGGGTATACGGCAATGATCATGCGTAGGCTCCGTATTTCTATTGATGGGCGTCAGCCTCTTCGGTCCCGGCCGGGGGGCGGGACGAATCGTCCGGCGCCTTCGGCGGCCGGCATCCGGTTTCCGGATGATGTGATTATTTCCTTATTTGCGCGGCGCAGCAAATTGGAAATGACGCGTATCGGACGTTTCCAGGCGCTACGCCGTTTCCGGCAGGGAACGCAGCAGGTGGAAATGTACCGCGCCGGCTTTGTCCTGCCGCAGCAATTCGGTGCCGGGCGGAGCCGCGATCGGCGCTTCTGCTTCAATATAAAGCATTCCACCGTTAGTAAGTGCTTGCAATGCCGACGGCAGGATACGGTCCAGCCAGTCCTGCCCGAACGGTGGATCCAGCAGCACGAGGTCGTAGCGGGCGGCCGCGCGCGCCAGGTAGCTGCGGGCATCGCCGGCCACGATGCTGACATTGCCGGCGCCCAGGCGCGCGCGCAGCTCCTCCAGGGAGGCCGCCGCGCGTCGGTCGGTCTCGACCAGCACCGCCTCGGCCACCCCACGGGAGGCGGCCTCGAAGCCCAGCGCGCCCGAACCGGCGAAGGCATCGAGCACGGTCTTGTCGGCGAATTCGCCGCCCCAGAGATGGTTGAGCCAGTTGAACAGCGTCTCGCGCACGCGATCCGGCGTGGGCCGCAGGTCGGGCAGGTCCAGGACGGGCAGCGGGGTGCGCTTGTAGCGGCCGCCGATGATGCGGACCTTGTGGGGGGCCGTGCGGTGGGAGCGGGCGGTGGAGGGGCGGGATGAGGACATGGCGATGGACCGGTAGAATCCCAGATTCTATACGCCGGCGGCCGCGAGTCCGCCGGGCGGGCCGCGGCCCGTTGTTCCGATGATGCCGCAGGCCGTTACAGCAGACAGGTTTCCATGTTCAGTTTCTTCAAGAAGAAGACCCCCACGCCTTCCCCCGAGCAGGACCGTGCCCAGGCGCCGGCCGCCGCGCCCGTTCCGCCGCCTGCCCAGGAGCCGCCCGTCCAGGAGCCGCCTGTCCAGGAGCCGGCGGCCCCTGACGTCGCGGCACCTGCCGCCGAACCCGTGGCACCGCCTTCCATGCCTGTCGAGCCGGTGGCGCCTGCCCCGGTCGAGCCCGCTCCCGCCCCGCCCTCGGCCCCCCAGGCGGCCGCGCCCGCCAAGTCGTCGTGGCTGGCACGCCTGAAGACCGGCCTGTCGCGCACCGGCCAGAGCCTGACCACGCTGTTCGTCGGCGTGAAGGTCGACGAGGACCTGTTCGAGGAGCTGGAAACCGCGTTGATCATGGCCGATACCGGCGTGGACGCGGCGCAGTCTCTGCTCAAGGGGCTGCGCGAGCGCGTGCGCCAGGAACGCATCGAGGACGGCGACGGGGTGCGCCGGGTCCTGCGCGAGCTGCTGGCCGAGCACCTGCGGCCGCTGGAGCGCCGCTTCGACCTGGACCGCCCCGCGCCCATCGTGACCATGATCGCGGGCGTGAACGGGGCCGGCAAGACCACGTCCATCGGCAAGCTGGCGCGCACCTTCCAGCAACAGGACCGCCGCGTGCTGCTGGCCGCGGGCGACACTTTCCGCGCCGCCGCGCGCGAGCAACTGGTGGAGTGGGGCCGCCGCAACGACGTCACGGTCATCGCCCAGGAAGGCGGGGACCCGGCCGCCGTCGCCTTCGACGCGGTCAAGTCCGGCCAGGCGCGCGGCATGGGCGTGGTGATGGTCGATACCGCCGGCCGCCTGCCCACGCAGCTGCACCTGATGGAAGAGGTCAAGAAGATCAAGCGCGTGATCGCCAAGGCCGACGCCTCGGCCCCGCACGAGGTGCTGCTGGTGATAGACGGCAACACGGGGCAGAACGCGCTGGCGCAAATCAAGGCCTTCGACCAGGCCCTGGGCCTGACCGGCCTGATCGTGACCAAGCTGGACGGCACCGCCAAGGGCGGCATCCTGGCCGCGGTGGCGGCCGGCGCGCAGGGCGTGCGGCCGGTGCCGGTGTACTGGATAGGCGTGGGCGAGGGGATCGACGACCTGCAGCCCTTCGTGGCGGACGAGTTCGCCGGGGCGCTGCTGGGGAATTGAACCCCGGCAATGAAAAAGCCCCCACGCTTGCCCGCTTCGCGGCGGCGCTGCCCCCCAAGGGGCGCTTTTCATCTTGGGACGGCCCGGCGATGAAAAAAGGGAATGCCGTCCTGAAAATTAATTCATTGGGTGGCGCGGGTCGGGCATATCTACACTTTGCTTTTCATGACGAAGCAGAGAGCCGGGTATGCAAGATTATGATACGACCTCCCCATGTCCCTTGCCGGAGGGGCACACGCTGGAAAGCCTGCTGGCGTCGCGCGTCGTCCGCAAGAGCAGCCTGGCCTACGATTGGGGGGTATTGAAATTCCAGGCCGATATCAATCCGAAATATTCGCGCGCGCAAATGCGATATATCGGATTCGGGGCCGCCGGGGCGACGGCGGATTCCAAAAGCCTGGATCCCGAGCATTTCACGTTCACGACCATGTTATTGCCGGCCGGCCATGAATTTCCCCCGCATCTGCATGTGGATGTGGAGGAAGTTTTCTACCTGACCCAGGGCAAGGCACGGTTCGTCATCGAGCATGACGGCATACGCGCCGAAACCAGCCTTCAGGAAGGGGACCTGATTTCGGTTCCGCCCGGGGTTTATCGATCCATCGTTTCCGAAACGGACGAGGAAAGCCGCTTCGTCGTCGTCATTGGCGCGCCGCGCCCGTTGCGCCCCACGTATCCGCCCGGCCACGAGTTGCACGGAAAGAAATAAGGCCGCGGCGCCGCTGCCCTCGAGGCAGCCTTGCGCGCCGGCGCGCTACAGGGCGGTGGCGGCCAGCAGCCATTCCCGCAGGCGTTCGATGGCGGGCGCGCCGCGCGCATATTCCTTGATCATCAGCACATACGAACCCCGCTTGACCAGCGGGACGTCGTGCACCTTGACCAGCCTGCCCGCGTTGAGGTCTTCCTGGACGACGAAATCGGGCAGGATGGCGATTCCCATTCCGGCAAGAGCCGCTTGCAGGCCCATGGTCAGCAGGGAATAAGTGGGACCCGGCCGTGCTCGGAGATCGGGCTGGGCAAGGCTTTCGAAATATTCCACCCAGCCCCCCGTGCTGGATCGCTGGTGCAGCAGCGGCAATACGGCAAGCGCCGCGATGCCGCGTTTGTCCGTGGTTTCCAGCAACGACGGGGCGCAGACGGGATAACCGCCGCCGCTGGCCAACCGGTCCAGCGTCCACCCCGGCTCGGCGTGCTCCCTGAAAATGATCAGCATATCGGCATGTACGCGCTTCATGTCGATCTGCCCGACATGGGTTTCCACGTCGATGATGATGTCGGGGTGCTGTTTTCCGAAATCCGCCAGACGCGGCAGCAGCCATTTGACGGCAAGCGTCGCCTGGCTGGAAACGGTGACGTGCGCGTTCGTGTCGGTCGAGGTGCTCAGGCCGAGGGTGGCTTCCTCGATCTGGTTCAGCAAGGCCTCGATCTGCTCGACGTAGCGGCGGCCCTCCGGCGTCAGGGAAAGTTCACCCCGGTTTCTCTTGAATAGCGCCCGGCCGACGAACTCCTCCAGGTCCTTGATCTGCCTGCTGACCGCGCTCTGCGTCAGGAACAGTTCCTGGGCGGCGCGAGTGACGTTGCCCGTCCGGGCCACCGTGACCAGGGCTATCAGATTGATGGTGGAGGGCAGGTGACGGCCCAGGGAATATTTCATGCGAAAACGGAATGGTTTCTGCGAAAAAATCGCATGCGACGTGGATATTTCACGTCAGTATACTGATCCCGTCAATATTCAACAATGAATCCCGGAGCCGGAGTTTTATTTTCGGATTCGGCGGTCATGTAAATATCGGGAGTTGGCTTTGGAAAATAATACCCATGGAAAAATGGGAGAGATGGTATTTGTCGCCGCCGGAGATGTGTTCGTCAACCGGGATATTTTTCCCGATTCGGCGTTTCGGGATTTGCAGGAATTCATACGAGGCGCGGATGCCCGTTTCTGCAATCTGGAAACCACTTTCGCTTCGGCCGACGCCAGTCCCGCGGCCATCAGCGGCGGCACTTGGGCCCGCACTTCGGAAAATCACGCGAATATATTGACCGATTACGGATTCAATATCGTCGCCGCCGCCACCAATCACGCCCTGGATTTCGGCGAAAGAGGCCTGCTGGATACGATCGGGGCGTTGCGGAAGGCCGGCCTGGCCCACGCGGGACTCGGGACCGATCTTGCCCAGGCAAGCAAGGCCTGTTTCGTGGAGACCGCCGCCGGGAGGGTGGGGCTGATCTCGATGGCGTCCACCTTCCATGAATCGGCCGCGGCGGGAGCGCAACGGATGGATATGCGAGGGCGCCCGGGCGTCAATCCGCTGCGCCATCGAACGGTTTACACCCTGCCTGCCGCGGAAATCGAATGCCTGCGATCGATCGCCCAGGCCACCGGCATCAACGACCACGATTCCCTGCGTATAAAGGAAGGTTTTTCCCTGGCCGCCGACGGGGTGGACCATGTGTTCGGAGGTATTGGTTTCAGGGCGGGCCCGGAGCCCGGTCCGGTCAGCCGGCCGGACGCCAGGGATATGGCCAGGACCCTGGCCGGAATACGAGACGCTCGGGCCCAGGCCGATTATGTGCTCGTCAGTATTCATTCCCATGAAATGCATCGCGGAAATAAATGCGCTCCGGCCGGATTTCTAAAAGAGGCCGCGCATGCATATATCGACGCGGGTGCGCACGCCATTTTGTGCCATGGCCCCCACGTGATGCGAGGGCTCGAAATATACAAGGGATGCCCTATTTTCTACAGCCTTGGAAATTTCATTTTCCAGAATGAAACCGTCGCGTCGCTGCCCAGCGATTTCTACGAGAACTACGGACTGGATGAGCGGGCGTCGCCCCAGGAAGCATTCGATGCGCGGTCGGACCAAGGCCGCAGGGGCCTGGCCACGAACCCCGACATCTGGAGAGCGGTGATGCCGCGCTGGACGATGAAGGAGGGGCAACTGGAAGCCCTGACCCTGCATCCGGTGACGCTGGGCCCGGGCCAGCCGCGATGGCGGCGGGGAACGCCGGCCCTGGTCCCTGACGAGGACATCCTGCGCGACTTCCAGAAGCTGTGCGAGCCCTATGGAACGAGGCTGCACATCGAAGACGGCATGGGCCGGCTGGTGATGTGAACGGTTGGGGCGGGAAGCAGGAAAAACAACACGTGCGACCGAGCACGGCGATGCAAGGACGAGAAGTTTCGGAGTCGTACCCACTGACTGGACCAAAGGGGATCATTGTGGATCGCAGAACTTTCATGCAGGCGGGATTGGGCATGGCAGGGGCCTCCCTGCTGGCTGCTCCCGTATTCGGGCAGCAACCGGGCGCGGAACTTACCTATATGACGCCCAGTACGCTGTCGCTCGCATACGCGCCCGAATTCTATGCGGACGTGGCCGGCATATACGAGCGCAACGGCGTACGGGTGCGCCTCGAGGTGGGCCGCGGCGGCGCCCAGGCTATCCAGTTGGTGGCGGGCAACCAGATCCACATCGGGCGGGCCGGCGGCGATGCCTACATGGCGGCCCGGGCGGCGGCCAATTCGGACGTCATCGCTTTCGGGACGATCGCGCAGACGTCACCCTTCCTGCTGGTTTCCGCGGCCAAGGCGCCGTTGCGCCGGGCCGAGGACCTGGAGGGGAAAGTGATCGGGCTGCCTTCGTTCGGCGGTACCGCCGAAGTCAGCCTGAACCTGATGCTGGCAAAGGCCCGCGTCGCGCCCGCCAGTGTCCGCAGGGAGAAGGTCGCCTACAGTCCGGCCACCTTCGGGCTGATCGAGGCGGGCAGGCTGCACGGCTTCTTCGCCAACACCAGCGCGGTGGCCCGCATGCAGGCCGAGCGCATGCCCATCCATGTGATGGACATCGACGATGACGTTCCCGGAAACGTATACGTGGCGCGCGAGGAAAACCTGAACCGGACGCCGGCGCCGTACATCGCCTTCACCCGCAGCGTCATGCAGGCGGCCCGCGAACTGGTCGCCATGGACGACAAGGCGTTGACCGAGGCGCTGGTCCGCATCCGGGCGAAGTACGACGTACCGGGGCTGGACAAGCTCGACGTGGCGCTCCAGGACGTCAAGGCCACCCGGCCGCTCTGGACCACGCATGGCGTGGACAAGGTCGTCCGCAACGACGAGCGGCAGTGGGAAGAGGGCCGCCGCCTGCTGGAAAGCGCCGGGGTCATCAAGGCATCTTCCCGGAACATGTACACCAACGACATCTGGAACAAGGCGGCAAAGTGAGCACCGGCACATCGGGCCAGGCCCTGGTCACATTCGAGGACGTCCACAAGTCCTTCCATACGGGCTCGGGGGAAACCGTCGCGCTGCAGGGGATCAGTCAGTCCATAGGGAAGGGCGAGTTCGTGGCGGTCATCGGCCCCTCGGGATGCGGCAAGTCCACCTTGCTGCGGCTGTTGTGCGGCCTGGAGCAGCCCACCCAGGGCCGCATCCGCTACAGCGGCGGCGGCGCCGTCGACTTCGGCGTGGCATTCCAGGAGCATCGCCTGCTTCCCTGGATGACGGTCGAGGACAACATCGCGCTCGCGGACCACATGACGGCGAAGTTCTCCAAGGCCAGCAGGGAGCGTGCGCGCGATCTGTGCGCGCTGGTGGGATTGAACGGCTTCGAGAAACGCATGCCGTCGGAGTTGTCCGGAGGCATGCGCCAACGCACCTCGTTCGCACGGGCGATGTACGCGGAGCCCGAGTTGCTGCTGCTGGACGAGCCCTTCGGGGCGCTGGACGCGCTGACGCGGGAAAAGATCATCGCCGACGCCGAACGCATCTGGCTGGAGCGCCGGTTCACGGCCTTCCTGATCACGCATTCGATCGACGAAGCGGTACAGCTGGCCGATCGCGTACTGGTTCTTTCTCCCAGGCCGGGCCGTGTCACGGCGGAAATCACCGTGGATCTGCCCCGGCCCCATGTCCGCGAGCGTTCCAACCCGCGCTACGTGCAGCTGTGCGATCAATTGCGCCGTCTCCTGGAGATATGAACCGTGAAGAAAACACTGATACAGGCGGCGTCGATCATCGTCTTCCTTGCCATCTGGAAATCGTACGTCGTGCTGTTCGAGGTGTCGCCGCTGGTGCTGCCGCCTCCCGAGGCTGTCCTGACCGCGCTGATCGTCCTGCTGCAGCAGCCGGATACCTACATGCACATGCGCACGACGCTTTTCGAATGCCTGGGCGGGTTCTGCATCGCGGTTGTGCTGGGGTCCGTCCTGGGCCAGGTGCTGGGCCGGGTGGCGATACTCGACACCATCTTCAAGCCTTTCATCGTGGGCCTGCAACTGACCCCCAAGGTGGCGTTGATCCCGCTGTTCATCCTGTGGTTCGGCTTCGGCATCGAATCGAAGATCGTGATCTCGGCCGTCATGGGTTTCTTCCCCGTTTTCTCCAACAGCTACCTGGGCGCGAAGTCGGTGGATAGCGGGTTGTCGGAGGTGTTCACGGTAGGCAAGGCGCTGGTGCGCAAGCGGTTCCGGCTGCTGGTCATCCCTTCGTCGCTGCCCTTCATCCTGACCGGCATGGAAATGGCGATCGTGCTGTCCATCATCGGCGCGGTGGTCTCCGAGTTCGTGGCCGGCTCCCGCGGGCTGGGCTATCTCGCCACCGTCAAGCTCCAGGAGATGCAGGTCGACACGCTGTTCGCCGTTGTCCTGCTGCTGGCGACGATCGGGTTTCTTCTCTATTTCTCCGTGGGATCGCTGCGCAAGATCCTCGTGCCGTGGCATGAGTCCGCCAAGCAACGGGCAAGCCTATGAGCGACATGATCGACGTGCAAGATATCAACGCCGTGATGGACGAGGGTCCGGCATTCGATGCCGCCGTAGACGAAGCGCGGGCGTTGCGCAGGCATCTGCATCACCATCCGGAGCTGGCTTTCGAGGAATTCGCGACCGCCGACCTCGTGGCGGGGAAACTGGAGGAGTGGGGCTACGAAGTGGCCCGTGGCGTGGGCGGAACCGGGGTTGTCGGCAGGCTGCGCCATGGCGGCGGGACGCGTGCGCTGGGGCTGCGGGCCGACATGGACGCGCTGCCGATCACCGAGGCGACGGGGCTCGACTATGCGAGCGGCAGGCCGGGCGTGATGCATGCCTGCGGCCATGACGGCCACACCGCCATGCTGCTCGGGGCCGCACGCCGGCTGGCGGAAACGCGGCGCTTCTCCGGCGTGCTGAACCTGATCTTCCAGCCGGCCGAGGAGCGAGGCTTCGACAGCGGTGCCGCCGCCATGCTTGGCGACGGCCTGTTCGAGCGCTTTCCCTGCGATCGCATCTACGCCATCCACAACCTGCCCGGGGCCGAGAGCGGCGTCTTCCTTTTTCGCGATGGCGGATTCCTGGCCGCCGGCGACCGCGTATTCGTGACGATACGAGGCAAGGGGGGGCATGCCGCAAGGCCGCATCAAAGCGTCGACCCCATCCTGGCGGCCTCTTCGATCGTGATGAACCTCCAGTCGGTGGTGGCGCGCAATCTCGATCCGGAGGAGGCCGCGGTCGTGACCGTCAGCCGGTTCAACGCGGGCGAGGCCCTGAACGTCATTCCCGAGGCCGCGCAGCTCGGCCTGAGCATCCGTTCGTTCGACCCAGCGATCCGCAGCCTGATCAAGGAACGGGTCCTGGGATTGGTGAATGCCACGGCGCAGGCCTATGGCGCCGAGGCGGAAGTCCGCTACGTCCATGGCTATCCCGTGGTCCGGAACGATGCCGACGCCTCGGCCCTGGGCGCGTCGGTGGCCGGGCGGCTGTTCGGCGAGAGCCGGGTCGTTCGCGGCGCCAGGCGGTCGATGGGAAGCGAGGACTTCGCCTACATGCTGGAACAGGTCCCCGGAGCCATGATCCGGCTGGGCAACGGCTGCGGTAGCGGGGCGGCAGGACTCCATACGCCCCAGTACGACTTCAACGATGACAATCTTCCGCACGGCATCCGCTTCTGGACCGCGCTGGCCGAAACCTATCTCGTCGACGACCGGGCGTCCCGGCCGACGTGACTTTCCCCTTGACAGAACCATGACTCGTACTCGCGTTACCGTGGGCGAACTCGCCGCGCGTTTCCTGGAGGCTTGCGGCGTACGCGCGGCCTTCGGGGTGATTTCCATACACAACATGCCCATGCTCGACGCCATTCACCGGCGCGGCAAGATCCGGTTCGTTTCGGCCCGCGGCGAGGCCGGCGCCTGCAACATGGCGGATGCGCTTGCCCGGGTCAGCGGATCGCTGGGCGTGTGCGTCACGAGCACCGGCACGGGCTGCGGCAACGCGGCGGGCGCGATGGTGGAGGCCTTCACCGCCGGGACGCCCCTGCTGCACCTGACCGGGCAGATCGAATCGCCGTTCCTGGACCGGGACCTGGGCTATATCCACGAGCATCCGGCTCAATTGGCCATGTTGAAATCAGTGGGCAAGGATGCCTTGCGCATCCGCAATCCGGAAACGGCCCTGGCGACGCTGAGGAAGGCCGCGCGGCTGGCGCGTACCGCGCCATGCGGTCCCGTCAGCGTGGAAATTCCGATCGACGTGCAGAAGGCGATGGTGGATCTGCCGGCGGACCTTTCGCCGCTGGCAGTGGAGGCCGTGGTTCCGGATGCGGCGGCATTGGACCGGTTGGCGGAGCGCCTGGCAGGGGCGCGCCGGCCCCTGTTGTGGCTAGGGGGCGGGGCCCGTGGCGCCGCGGCCGCGGCGGCGCGGCTGGCCGGGATGGGCTTTGCCGTCGTGACGTCCGTGCAGGGCCGGGGTGTCGTGGCCGAGGACCACCCGCTTTCGCTGGGCGCGTACAACCTGCAAGCGCCCACCGAGGCGTTCTACCAGACGCTGGACGCCATGGTGGTCGTCGGATCGCGGCTGCGCAGCAACGAGACGCTCAATTACCAGCTCAGGTTGCCGGCGACCCGCTACCGCATCGATGCCGATCCCCTGGCCGACAACCGGGGCTACGCCAGCGAGGACTTCGTGCTCGGCGATGCGGGCCTGGCCCTCGATGCGCTGGCAGACCGGCTGGAGGGGCGCATGCGCATCGATCCGGCGCTGGCGGGGGATGTGCGGCGGACGCGTGAGGCGGCGGAGGCCGCCGTGGAGGGGGCGCTGGGTCCCTACGTTTCCCTCAAGCGAGCGGTGGAGGAGGCCGCGCGCGGAGGCCTGTGGTGGGTGCGTGACATCACGCTGTCCAACAGCATGTGGGGCAATCGCGCTCCGGCGCTGGATCACCCGCGCGCAGGCGTCCATGCCCTGGGCGGTGGGATAGGGCAGGGCCTCGCGATGGGGATAGGCACCGCCATCGCCAGCGAGGTCTTCGGGTTGCGGCGCAAGACGCTCGCGCTGTGCGGAGACGGGGGATTCATGCTGAACGTGGGCGAACTGGCCTGCGCGGCGCAGGAGCGCGCGGATGTCGCCTTCCTCGTGATGAACGATCGCCGCTACGGGGTCATCAGGAACATCCAGGACGACATCTACGGCGGCCGTCATTGCTATGTCGACCTGCACACGCCGGATTTCGGCCAACTGTGCGGCAGCATGGGGGTGCCGCACGTCCGGCTCGATGGTCCCGCCGCCGCCGCGCAGGCATTGGAGCAGGCCCTGGCGACGCCGGGGCCTTTCGTGGTCGAGGTGGACATGGCCGCCTGGGGGCCGTTCGCCGGAAAGTTCGCCGGACCGCCGGGACGACCCGAGACCCGGCCGGAAGAACAAGAGGAGGCGCGCACATGAGCACGGCCATTTCCCGCCTTCAAGCCTTGATCGGCGGTCGCTGGCGCGACGGATCCGGGCCGGAGTACGCCACCGAGTATCCCCATGACCAGCGAGTGGTATCGCGTCTGCATGCGGCGACCGAGACCGACGTGGACGAGGCGGTCCAGGCCGCCGAGCAGGCGCGCCTGCGGCCGTCCTGGGCCGGGCTCAGGCACCATGAGCGCGCGGCGTTCCTGTACCGAGTGGCGAACGGCATCAGAGAGCGCGCCGAAGAGCTTGCGCACCTGCAGCGGCTGGACAATGGCAAGCCCATCCAGGAGTGCCGCGCGCTGGTAGCCAGCGCCGCGGGAACCTTTCAGTTCTTTGGCGCTGCCGCCGAGACTTGGGAAGAGACCATCACGCCGGCCCGCGGGGACTACCTGACCATGAGCCTGCACGAGCCGCTGGGCGTGGTCGGAGCGATCACGCCGTGGAACTCGCCCATTGCCAGCGAAGCGCAGAAGCTCGCCCCGGCGCTGGCGGCCGGCTGCGCGGTGGTGCTCAAGCCTGCCGAGATCACACCCCGCAGCGCCATCGAGCTGGCCAGGATATGCGAGCAGGCAGGCATCCCCGCCGGCATCGTCAGCGTGCTGCCGGGGCGCGGCGCCATCGTGGGCGACGCGCTGGTGCGCCATCCGCTGGTCAAGCGCATCGCCTTCACGGGTGGCACCCGCGTGGGCCTGGGAATACAGCGCCTGGCCGCCGAGAAGCTCATGCCGACCTCGTTGGAGCTGGGGGGCAAGTCGCCGACGATCGTCATGCCGGACGCCGATCTGGACCATGCGGTCGCAGGCGTGCTCTATGGAATATTCAGTTCGTCCGGCCAGGCATGCATCGCCGGCTCGCGCGCCTTCGTGCACGAGAGCGTCTACGACGCCTTCAAGTCGCGGCTGCTGGAAGGCGTCCGCCGGCTGAGGGTGGGCGATCCGGCGTTGGAAAGCACGCAGGTGGGGCCGTTGGTCAGCCTTTCCCATCGGGAGACGGTAGAGCGCTACGTGCTGGAGGGGTTGGCGGATGGCGGGCAGCTCCTGGCGGGCGGGGCGCGTCCCGCAGGCGAGCCGTTCGTGCGCGGCAGCTATTACCTGCCCACGGTCATCGAAGGGGTGCCCAACGATGCCCGCTTGTGCCGCGAGGAAATCTTCGGTCCGGTGCTGGCGCTGCTTTCCTGGTCGGATGAAGAGGACCTGGTCGCCCGGTGCAACGACAACCCTTACGGGCTGGCGGCCGGTGTCTGGACACGCGACTTCCGGAGCGCGTGGCGGTTGGGCGCCCGGTTGCAGACGGGCACGGTCTGGATCAACACCTACAAGGTGTTCTCCATCAGCACGCCGTTCTCGGGCGTGAAGATGAGCGGCTATGGCCAGGAGAAGGGGCGGCTCGGCATCCTGCAATACACCAATCAGAAGAGCTTGTACTGGGGGTTGAACGCGTCCCCCATCGCCTGGGCGAATTGACCATGCGCCGCCCGTCCTCCGGGACGGCGGCGCCCATAATCGGAAGGTTTCCACATGGATCTGGGTATCGAAGGCCGACGGGCCTTGGTTGGCGGCGCCAGTTCGGGGCTGGGCCTGGCATGCGCCACGGCGCTGGTAAGAGAAGGCGCGGACGTGGTCATGGTGGCCCGCGGGGAGGCGCGCCTGCGCGAGGCGGCCGCGGCCTTGAACGCGCTTGGACGGGGAACGGCGACCGTGGTCGCCGCCGACGTCGCGACGGACGAGGGCCGGCAGGCGGTGTTCAGGCACGGCACCGACTTCGACATCCTGGTCACCAATGCCGGCGGGCCGCCTTCCGGCGACTTTCGTGACTGGACGCGGGACGATTGGCTACGTGCCATCGATGCCAACATGCTGGCGCCCATCGAGTTGATCAAGGCGACGGTGGACGGGATGATGGCGCGCGGGTTCGGGCGCGTCGTCAACATCACGTCCAGCGCCGTGAAGGAGCCGATTCCCTCGATCGGCCTGTCCAACGGCGCCCGCTCGGGCCTGACCGGTTTCGTCGCCGGCCTGGCTCGCAGCACGGTAGGGAGCGGAGTCACGATGAACAACATCCTGCCCGGCACGTTCGACACCCCGAGGCTGGTCCACAACTTCTCGGCGATCGCAGCCGGGCGCGGCCAATCCCTCGAGGAGGCCTTGCGCCTGCGCCTGGCGGCTCACCCGGCGAAGCGGTTCGGCCGGCCCGAGGAAATAGGCGCCCTGTGCGCGTATCTGTGCAGCGCCCATGCGGGATACATCACCGGACAGAACATCCTGATAGACGGCGGATCATTCCCGGGGGTGTTCTAGGCCGGCCGTTCCATGAACGCCAGGATCTGCCGGCCCAGCTCGTCCTCGGCGGTATTGAAATGCGCCACGATGGACGTGTGGTTGTGGCCCGCCATCCAGACGAAGCGCGGCGCGCGGCGCCGGACGCGGGTCAGCGCGGCCAGCAGCTCCACGCAGTGCACGTCGATCAGCGGGTTCTCGTACTCGGCGACCGCGATCATCGTGGGCAGCGCCTGCGCCGTGACGTGGTTGACCGGCGAGCCGTCCTCCATCGTGGCCGGCGAAGTGCCGTAGTAGGCCTCCACCCGGCTGGCGTTGGGGTTTTCCGCCGAGTTCTCGGCCCGCACACGGCCGGACACCACCACCAGGCCGGCCAGGCCGTGGCCTTCGGGCGGATGGAAGCGGGCATCGTAGGCGTAGTGCGCGGCATGCGTGCCGCCGGCCGAATGCCCCATCAGGAAGATGCGGCCGGGATCGGCGCCCAGCTCGTCGGCGTGGGCGCGCACCCAGGCCACCGCGGCGGCGATGTCCTGCGTGCCGCTGGGATAGGGATGGGCCGGCGCCAGGCGGAATTCGACGTTGACCCCGATGATGCCGTGCCGGGCGAAGTACCACAGCACGTTGCTGTAGATCTCCGCCGTACGGTCCTTCTCGCCTTCGACGAAAGCGCCCCCGTGCACGAACATCAGCACCGGCCGGCGCGCGGCCGCCGGGCCCTGCGGCTGGAAGACGTCCAGGCATTGGCGCGGATCGGCTCCGTACGGGACGTCGCGCGTGACCGTGGCCAGTTTGGGGGCGTCGCGCAGGATCTCGGAGAACCCCAGGACCATCTGGCGGACGTGGGCCTGCACGCTGGTGCCCCAGCGCGGGCCGAGGTCCGCCATGGCCTGGCGCAGGGACGGCGGGATTTCGGGCGGGTTCGACATGTCAGTCCACCTTGCCGATGCGGCGAACGGCAGCCTGCACGCGTTCGGCGTCGGCCTTCCAGTAGGGCGCGAATTCGGGCGCGTCCATATAGTCGAGGGGGCTGCCCAGGTTGACGAAGACCTGCTGCAGTCCCTGCTGCGCGGTGACCTTGCGCACCGCCCCGCGCAGCGCGTCGATGACGGGCTTGGGTGTGGCGGCGGGGGCGATCAGGGCCGACCATTGCGTGAACTCGACATCGTAGCCCAGCGACTTCAGGCTGGGGACACCGGGCATCGAGGCCAGCGGCCGAGTGCCCCAGTGGGCCAGGGGCCGCATCTTGCCTGATTTGACGAAGGTGCTGGCGTTGGCGGGTCCGCTGGCCGCCAGCTGGATCTGGCCGGCCAGCAGCGACACCAGGGCCGGACCGCCGCCCGAGAACGGCACGTGGGTGATGGGGGCGCCCGATGCGGCCTTCAGCATTTCCATGGGAATGTGCATGGCGCCGTACACGCCCGATGACCCGTAGTTCAACGCCTGCGGGTTTTTCTTGGCGTCCGCGACCAGTTCAGCCACCGATTTCCACGGCGCGTCTGCCCGGACCACCAGCAGGTTGGGATCGGCGGTGATGCGCGCAATGGGCACGAACTGGTCCAGCTGAAAGGCCGGCTTGCGGCCGAGCAGGCGGTCGGCCTCGGGCAGCCCCGATATGGACGACAGCGTCAGCAGCAGCGTGTAGCCGTCGGGCTTGGCACGCGCGACCATGCCCGTGCCCACGACGCCGCCGGCGCCGCCCTTGTTCTCGACGATGACGGACTGCTTCAATTCCTGGCCCAGGGCATCGGCCAGCGGGCGCGCGATGTTGTCGGCCAGGCCGCCGGCCGCGTTCGGCACGACGATGGTGATGGGCCCGGCGGGGAAGGGCGCGGCGGCCGTCGCGGAGCCGGCGAAGGCGCCCAGCGCGGCCAGGCAGGGGATGAGCTTCTTGAACATGCGGGGTCCTTGCAACACAACGATGGGCGTTCAGATCACGATGGCGTTCAGGCGGTTGCGCACGGCACGCACGATGGACATGCCGGCCAGCGCCGAGGTCTTGGGGTTGGCGGCGAAGGCCGCGGCCTCGACCATGACTTCCATCCTGCCAAAGGCGCCGCGCGCCGAAATGGTGTGCGTATTGCCGCCGGCGGCGGGGTCGGCGATCAGGCGGACCCGGGTGTGGTCCAGCCCCATGCCGGCCAGCCCGACCATGGCGGCGACGTTGGCGTTCTGGGGGAAGGCAGAGGCGGCTTCGCGCGCGGTGCCTTCGAAGAACACCGTGGCTTGGGCCAGATGGTCCAGGTCGCACAATCGGGCGGCCGCCGTACCGCGCCAGCTGCCGGGCGGCTTGCGTCCGGTGTAGTCCACCGACGCCAGGCCGCTGTCGCGCGCGGCGGCCAGCGCATCGACGCCGGCCAGCGCGCCTGGCACCAGCGTCAGTTGCGACCGGCCCGCCTGGCAGGCCGCGTCCAGCCGCTCGATCATGCCGGGCAGCGCCAGCGCGCCCACCGACGCGACGATGGTGTCGATGCCCTGTTCCAGAAGCTGGGGCACCAGGGTGCCCAGCACTTCGTGGCCGGCGCATTCGACGGCGAAGTCGGGGCGGGTTTCCAGCCCGTCGACCGACTGCGCGACCTGGCCATGCCCGTCCAGCTTGCGGCGCGCATCGTCGGCCCGCTCCGCCCGTTCCAGCACCAGCCACCGGCCGATGCGCGGGTCGTCCTTCAGTTGATCAAAAATCGACTGCCCCATGGCTCCGAAACCTGCGAGCAAGATGGTTTTCATGCGGAAATGCCTCCGGTTCGTCAGACCTGAATCGTGCGGGCCTGGCCGCTGGCAGGCAATCGATATATAGTCAATTCGGTTTACTTTTCATCAACACCTCCCGGATGAAGCTGCCGCCCCTGAACCCCTTGCGGGTGTTCGAGTCCGCGTCGCATACCTTGAGTTTCACGCAGACCGCCCGCGAGCTGCACGTGACCACGGGCGCGGTCAGCCGGCAGATACGCGTGCTGGAGGAGTTCCTGGGCATGCGGCTGTTCGAGCGGGCCAGCGGCGAGGTGCGCCTGACGCCGGCGGGCAGGGAGTACCGCGACGACCTGAGCGGGGCCTTCGAGCGGATCTCGCAGGCAACCACCAAGGCCCTGGGCCGGAACCGGGACAAGCCGCTGCACGTGTGGTGCCAGATGACGTTCGCCATGCGCTGGCTGCTGCCGCGCATGGCCGAGTTCCACGCGCGGCATCCGGACCGCGATGCCGTGTTCACCACCTCGCTCAAGCAACTGGACAACCTCAGCGATGCCGACGTCGCCATCTGCATCGGCCATGGCGACTGGCCGGGCGTGATCGCCCACCGGCTGGTGGACATCGAACTGCTGCCGGTGTGCAGTCCGGCTTTGCTTGCCGGCCCCGTGCCCTTGCGCGAGCCTGCGGATCTGGCGCGCCATACCTTGCTGCAATCGTCGGCCCGGCCCGACTACTGGGGGCGGTGGCTGGACGCCCACGGCGTGGAAGGGGTCGATCCCGCGCATGGACTGACCTTCGAGAACGTCACGCTGGCCTACCAGGCGGCGCTGCAAGGCATGGGCGTCGCGATGGGGCAGCATGCGCTGGTGGCCGATGACCTGGCCGCAGGCCGGCTGGTCGCCCCCTTCGCGGGCCGGCTCGTGCTGGACTCGGCTTTCTATCTGGTCTACCCCGAACGCCTGCAGAACGATGCGCACGTTTGCGACTTCCGGGACTGGGTGATGGCGCAGGCCCGGCCGGCCTGAGTACGCCCCTGTTTGGGGCGTGGTGCGTTGACTGTTCAGTCAGCTTGATCCAAAAAAATTCTTTGATATACCTTGTCGACGGATATAAGATGTTGACTGTTTAGTCAATTTTTAATCCGCGCGGACACCTGCCGTCCCCGTTGCCGCGCACCCATGATCTCGACGCCATCCTATGAAAAGCCTGCAATTGAGCATGAGTTGTGCGAACTACGACCGGACGTCCGCGCTGATGGACGGCCGGGCCGGGATCGAAGGCGTGGACCTGATCACGTCGCAGCTCGAGCCCGAGGAGTCGTTCCACCGCGCCTTCAAGTACGCGGAGTTCGACATCTGCGAGATCTCGCTCAGCAGCCATACGATGATGACCTCGCGCGGCCAGAACGCGTATGTCGCGATCCCCGCCTTCGTCTCGCGGCTGTTCCGCCACTCCGGCATCTACATCCGCACCGACCGGGGCATCCGGTCCCCGTCGGACCTGGCGGGCAAGAAGGTGGGGCTGCCCGAATACCAGATCACGGCCAACGTGTGGATACGCGGCATCCTGCAGGACGACTACGGCCTGGACCCCGCCTCGGTGCGGTGGCGGCGCGGCGGCGTCGAGCAGGCGGGGCGCGAGGAGCGCGCGCCCATCAAGCTGCCGCCTGGCATCGAGCTGGAACAGATCGCCGGCGACAAGACGCTGAGCGGCATGCTGGCCGACGGCGAACTGGATGCCGTCATCAGCGCGCGGGCGCCATCCTGTTTCCTGCGGGGCGAACCGGACGTCGCCCGCATGTTCCCGGACTATCCGAGCGTGGAGGCGGACTACTTCCGGCGCACGCGCATCTTTCCGACCATGCATGCCATCGGCATCCGCAAGGAACTGGCAGAGCAGCATCCGTGGCTGGCGGTCAACGTGCTCAAGGCGTTCACCCGTGCCAAGGACCTGGCCTTCACCGAGATGGGGCAGATCGGCCACCTCTATCACAGCCTGCCCTGGGGCGTCGCGGCCTATGAACAGGCCAGGCGCGACATGGGCGACGACTACTGGAGCTATGGATTCGAGGCCAATCGCCACGTGCTGGAGACCTTCGTGCGCTATCACCACCAGCAGGGACTGTCGGCGCGCCAGGTGGTGCCCGAGGAACTGTTCTCGCCCTCCACGCTCGACCTGACCCGGATCTGAGGCGGGACGCCATGAAACCGTCTCCCTTTTCCCTGCACCTGCCGGAGTCGCTGTCCGAGGCGCTGGAGCTGCTGGCGAGCCGCGACAATGCCCGCGTGATCGCGGGCGGCCAGTCCCTGATGCCCATGCTCAACCTGCGGCTGGCGTTTCCCGACGATGTCATCGATCTGAACGGCATCGCCGAACTGGCGGGCCTGCGCGAGGACGGCGACGACATCGTCATCGGCGCGATGACCCGCCAGCGCGACATCGAGTTCTCGCCCCTGGTGGCCGAGCGCCTGCCCCTGCTCAAGGAGGCCATCCTGAACGTGGGGCACCGGCAGACGCGCAACCGTGGCACGCTGGGCGGCAGCGTCTGCCACCTGGACCCCTCCGCCGAGCAGCCGACGGTCGCGATCGCCATGGACGCCCGGCTTTCCCTGCGCAGCGTGCGCGGCGAGCGGGTGGTGTCCATGCGGGAGTTCGCCGTGGACCTGATGACCTCGTGCCTGGAGCCCGATGAAATCCTGGCTGCCGTCCGTTTCACGCCCTGGCCCGCGCGCGCCGGCCATGCGTTCGTGGAGTACGGCCGCAGGCACGGCGATTTCGCCATCGTGTCGGCCGCCGCGCTGGTCCTGCTGGATGCGGGCGGCGCGGTCGAACGTTGCTCGCTGACCCTGGGGGGCGTGGCGTCGGTGCCGTTCCGCGTCGAGGCGGC
The DNA here is from genome assembly GCF_038066655.1 of Pigmentiphaga sp. YJ18. Classification (NCBI taxonomy): domain Bacteria; kingdom Pseudomonadati; phylum Pseudomonadota; class Betaproteobacteria; order Burkholderiales; family Alcaligenaceae; genus Pigmentiphaga; species Pigmentiphaga sp. YJ18. The sequence goes on from NZ_JBBUKU010000001.1 coordinate 1,480,047, forward strand.
CGAGCGCCTGCTACAGGGGAATGCCCCCACCCGGGAGGTGGTGCGCGAAGCCTGCGCGCAGGCCGCCCGGTGCGAGGCGGTCGGCGATCCGACCTATCCCGCGTGGTACCGCCAACGGCTCGCCCAGCGTCTGCTCGAACGCGCGCTGTTCAAGGCGCTCGAACGCGCCGGCGTTCTTTCCCAGGAACACACATCATGAAGAAACTCGAAGTCGGCGAGCTGGCGAAGATATCCCTGTGCGTCAACGGCACCCGGCATGCGGTCAGCGTCGAACCGCGCACGACCCTGGGCGATTGCCTGCGCAACGACCTGGGGCTGACCGGCACCCACCTGGGCTGTGAGCACGGTGTCTGTGGCGCCTGCACGGTGCACGTGAACGGGGCCACCGCGCGCAGCTGCCTGATGCTGGCGGCGCAGGCGCAGCGGTACGAGATCCATACGGTCGAATCGCTGGCCGGCAATGGCGAACTCAACGATCTGCAGCAGGCATTCCGGGAGCTGCATGGATTGCAGTGCGGCTTCTGTACACCGGGCATCCTGATGACCCTGACCGAATTGCTGCGCGACATGCCCGAGGCGACCGAGGACGACGTCAGGCTGGCCCTGTCCGGACACATCTGCCGCTGTACCGGATACCAGAACATCGTGGCCGCCGCCATGCGCACCCTGGAAAGCAGGAGGGCCGTCCATGAACGCGCGTGACCGGATCTCGACCTCGCCTATCGGCAAGCGCGCGCTGCGCGCCGAGGACGTCCGCCTGCTGACGGGGGCGGGCCGCTACGTGGCCGACATCGACCTGCCCGACGCCCTGCACGTCGCCTTCGTCCGCAGCCCCTACGCTCATGCGCTGATCCGCGGCGTGGACGGTTCGGCCGCCCTGGAGGTCCCGGGCGTGGTCGCGGTCATCGACGCGCGCCAGATGGCGACCTACCTCGAGGCCCTGCGCATGCCGCTGGGCTGGCCGACCAGCGACCTGCCCTCCGACATCACACCCTACGTGCTGTGTCCCGAGGAAGTGTGCTTCGTGGGCGAGGCGGTGGCCATGGTGCTGGCGACTTCCCGCTATATCGCGGAGGACGGCGCGGCGCTGGTGATGGTGGACTACGATCCGCTGCCGGCCGTCTCCGACGTGCACGCCGCGCTGGAGCCCGACGCGCCCAAGGTGCGGCGCGAGGCGCCCGGCAACGTGCTGAGGGAATTCCGCGTGGGCTATGGCGAGTGCGACGCGGCGTTCCAGGATGCGCCGCATGTTTTCCGCGAGACGATTTCCCAGCATCGCGGCGGCGCCCATCCCATGGAATGCCGGGGCATGGTGGCGCAGTACGACAAGCACCAGGGCGCGCTGATGATCTGGGCTTCGACCCAGATGCCGCACGAACTGGCCTTCACCGTCGCCAAGGCGCTGGGCCTGCCCGACTCGCTGGTCCGGGTGGTGGCGCCCGACGTGGGCGGCGGGTTCGGCTGCAAGTTCGTGGTCTATCCCGAGGAACTGGCGGTGGCCGCCGTTGCCTGGCACCACAAGCGCGCGGTCAAGTGGATCGAGGACCGCATGGAACACTTCCTGGGCGCCATCCAGGAGCGCGACCAGCTCTGGGACGTCGAGGTGGCCTGCGACGACCAGGGCGTGGTCCGGGGCATACGCGGGACCATGCTGCACGACCAGGGCGCCTATACGCCCCAGGGCGTGAACTGCGCCTACAACTCCAGCACGGCGGTGACCGGCCCCTACGCCATTCCCGCCTACGAGATGCGGGTCACGGTGGTGCAGACCAACAAGATCTACGTGATCCCGGTCCGGGGCGCGGGGTATCCGCAGGGCACCTTCGTCATGGAGCGGCTGCTGGACCGGATCGCCTTCGAGCTGGGCGAGGACCGCGCCGTGGTGCGCGCGCGCAATCTGGTGCTGGCGGAGAAGATGCCCTACGTCAAGCCGCTGACCGCCCGGTCGGGCCGGCCCATCGTGCTCGACAGCGGAGACTACCTGGATGCCCAGCGCCGCGTGCTGGAGCAGATCGGCTATGCCGGCTTCGAGGCGCGGCGACAGGCGGCGCGGCGCGACGGACGCTACATCGGCCTGGGCTTCGCGCACGCGGTCAAGGGGACGGGACGCGGCCCGTTCGAGTCCGGCAGCGTACGCGTGTCGTCGAACGGGCACGTCACCGTGGCTACCGGCGCGATGGCGATGGGACAGGGCCTGAACACCGCCATGGCCCAGGTCGCCGCCGAGCAATTGTGCGTTCCGGTCGAGACGGTGCAGGTGATATCGGGCGACACCGCCCACACGTCGATGGGCGTGGGCGGGTTCGCCAGCCGGCAGACCGTGACGGCCGGCTCGTCCGTGCATTACGCCGCCGTGGCCGTAGCGGCCAAGCTGCGCAAGGTCGGCGCCTATATGTTGAAGGAGGACGAGCAGGCGGTCTGCCTGCGCGACGGAACGGTCCGCGTGATCGACGATCCCGGCCGAGCGGTGACCTACAGCGAGATCGCGCGCCTGCTGCGGGGCATACCCGGCTACGATCTGCCGCCCGGGGTGGGCGCGGGCCTCGAGGCCACCATCCATTGGGAGCCCACCGACATGGCCTACGCGCATGGTTTCCACGCCTGCGAGGTCGAGGTGGACATCGTGACAGGCGAGGTGCGCGTCCTGCGCTATGTCGCGACCCACGACAGCGGCACGCTGATCAACCCCATGACCGCCGAAGGACAGATTCACGGCGGCATCGTGCACGGGATCGGCAACGCCTTGTTCGAGTGCATGCGCTACGACGATCAGGCGCAGCCCATCAGCACGACTTTCGCGGACTACCTGCTGACGACCGCCACCGAAGTGCCGCCCCTGGAGATCTCGTTCACCGAGTCTCCGGCGCCCAGCAATCCGCTGGGCGTGAAAGGCGTGGGCGAGGCCGGGACGATACCCGTCACCTCGGCCATCGCCTCGGCCATCGACGACGCGTTGGCGGATTTCAGGATCCGGGTATCACGGGTGCCCGTGGAGCCGGTCGAACTCGTCCGGCAGATCGCCGCGCACGAGCAGGCGGCGGGCTGACGCCTTGCCACACCGCCGGCATCCCGCCGGCACCTTCATCGATCCAAGCAGTTCTTACTTCCTGGGAAGGGGTTGAACAATGTCTAGGTTGAACAAGATGCGCGTGTGCGCAGGCGTCGTCGCGGCGCTATCCATGGCGGCTTCGCAGCAGGGCCATGCCGACGTGAGGTTTCCGACCAAGGCGGTGCGCATCGTGGTCGGCTTCACACCCGGCGGCGCGGCGGACCAGACCGCGCGCATCATGGCCGAGAAGCTGGCGGAGAAATGGAAGCCCCACGCCGTGGTGGTCGAGAACGTGATCGGCGCGGGCGGCAACATCGGGGCGCTGAATGTCTACCGGTCCCCGCCGGACGGCCACACCCTGCTGCTGGTCAGCAACACGCACGCGATCAATCGCGTGCTCTACACCGAGACCGAGTTCGACATCACCAAGGACTTCGCCTTCGCCGGCATGATGACGTCGTCGGCCATCGTGATAGCCGTCAATCCCAAGGCCAAGGTCAAGACCATGCCGGAGCTGCTGGCGAAGATGGAGCGGGAAAAGGGCGAGATGAACTACCTGACCTGCGGCGCGGCCACGGCCCACCACTTCGCGATGGAGCTGATCAAGGTCGAGACCCACACCAAGGCCGTGCACGTGCCGCATCGGGGTTGCAGCCCGGCCGTGGTGGATGCGGTCGCGGGGCACGTCGACACGGTCGTGGCGACCATGCCCACGGTCCTGCCCTTCATCAAGAGCGGCAAGCTGGTGCCCATCGCGGTCACGTCGGCCAAGCGTTCGGAGTCGGCCAAGGACATTCCCACCGTGGCGGAATCCGGGATTCCCGCGCTGAAGAACTTCTCGGTCGAGAACTACTATGGCCTGGCCGCGCCCGGGGGGACGCCCAAGGAAGTCGTGGCCAAGATCGAAAGCGACGTCCGGCAGGCGCTGGAATCGCCGGAAACCCGCGCCAAGCTGTCGGGGGCGGGCCTGGATGTGTTCTTCCTGGATTCGGCGCAGTCGGCCGACCTGATCAAGCGAGACGTGGCGAGCTACGGCGCGGCGGCCAGGACGGCCGGTATCAAGGCGGAGTGAATCAGGGCGCGCCCGGGGCGGGTGGTCCACGCCCCGGCGCTTCTTCGCTTGCCTACGACGGCGTTCCCTCTTTCCTGAACAGCCGCTTCCAGCGAGGGACGGAGTCCCCGCTGGGTTCGACCGCTGCCGCGTCGCCGGCACCTTGCTGCATGAGCGTGTTGAACTTGCCGAAGAAATCATCGGACAGCTTGCGCGCCGCGGCCTCGATCAGCCGCGCGCCCACCTGCGCCAGCTTGCCGCCGATCGAGGCCTCGACGGTGTAGGCCAGGCGCGTGGCATCGGCTTCGGGTTCGAGCCGGACGGCGGCCGTGCCCTTGCCGAATCCGGCGGCGCCGCCCTGGCCCTCGAACTCCAGGCTGTAGGAGGACGGGGCCTGGATGTCCAGCAGCCGCAGCTTGCCCTTGAACTTCGCGCTGACGGGGCCGATGCGCACGCTCATGTCGACCCGATAGGCATGCTCGCCGTCTTCGGTGATGGCATCGCAGCCCGGGATGCATTGCCGCAGCACCTCGGGATCGTTCAGCGCTTCCCACGTCGTCTGCTGGTCCGCCGGCACCAGCTGTTCGCCAACCAGTTGCATCGCTTGTTCTCCTTGAAGGCCTGTCTAGTTGCGGGGGCTGGACGTGAGGTGTGCGTCGCGCTTCTGGAAGAGGTCGTCGCTGGCATAGCCCATGAGTTCGGGCTGCGCACGGCCGAGCATGACCTGGAAGTAGACGGGTTCGAGGCTGCGGTTCTCGTAGCCGTGGATGACGCCGGGCGGGCAGGCGGCGCATTCCCAGGGTGCCAGGCGGCGCCAGGCCTTGTTGCCGGCCTCGTCCTCGAAGAAGACGTCCAGGAAGCCCTGCAGGACGAAGAAGACTTCCTCGACCTCGTGGGTGTGGGCGGCGTTTCCCTGTCCGGGCTCGACGTACATGATGCTCAGGGTGAATCCACGGGCGGGGATGGCGGAGGCATCGTCGTGCTTGCCGGAGCCGCCGGCGCCGATGAAGCGGTGCTGGGCGCGCTTGAAGCCTTCGATCCTGGCGTCCTCGAAGGCGGCCCAGTCGGGGGTCTTGTCGCGGAAGCGGCCGACGTAGCGGGCGGCGATGTCCTCGAGCGAAGCGTGCTCGAGCTCGGGTGGTCGGGGGTGGCGTGCGGTGGCCATCGTGGGTTCCTCGGGAGTGGATGGAGGGCGATGGCGCGCGACGGCCATCGTACGACCACACGATAGGGTAGATTGACTAAATGGTCAATGTTAAGCGCCGGAAACCAGAGCCGGCGCAACGCCGCTCAATCTTTCTTCAGGTACCGGATCACCATGTCCGCCGCGTGCTCCAGGCGCTGCCGGACCCGCTGCGGCGTCATCAGTTTCTGTCGGAAGATGGCCTCGAAGGTGTGCTGGTTGTTGACGTAGTGGGCGGTCAGCGAGGTGACCGAGATGTAGAGGTCGATGGGATCGATGTCGTCGCGGAAGACGCCCGCCTCGCGGCCGCGGGTCAGCAGCTGTTCGATCGTGTCCAGCAGCGGGTTGTACAGATCCGAGATGGCCGCGTCGCTGGCGACGTGCCGGCCGCCGGCCAGGTTCTCGCTCATCAGCAGGCGCTGGAACTCGGGGAACTGGACCCAGATCTTGCCCGTGGAGATGACCAGCCGGCGCATGGCCGCTTCGGGGTCCACGGTGCGCAGCTGGATGTCCTGCTGCCGCGCACGGATGTTCTCGTAGGTATGCGTCAGCACCGCGACGAACAGGCCATCCTTGTTGCCGAAGTGGTGGTAGAGCAGGTTCTTGTTCACGCCCGCCCGCAGCGCGATCTCGTCCACGCGCGCGCCTTCGAAGCCTTTCTGCGAGAACTCCTGGATGGAGGCCTCGATGATGGACAGGCGCGTGCGGGCGGCGCTTTCCCGCGGGCCGCTGGTCCGGCGCCGGGGTGTTGCGGGAACGGTGGTGTCTGCTTTTCTTGGAGTCATGGCGGACATGAGAGCCTGAATGCTAGGGGGCCGTGCAAGTGTACATGCAGCGGGATTCACGCCTCGTGCGCGGGCCGGCACGGTGACCACGGGAGTTTCGGTGGTTCGTCTTTAAATTGACTAAATGGTCAAACAATAAATAGAATGGCGCTTGACCCGTTTTCCTGACCTTGCGAGCCTGCCTTGGATATCCTGCACAGCTTCATCGATGGCCAGTCCCTACCCGGCGCCGGGGCGACGATCACGCTGGAGTCGCCCCAGCATGCCGGCCGCGGCATCCACCTGGCCGAGGCCTCCGACGAGCTGTGCGCGCAGGCGGTCGCTTCCGCCCTGGCCGCGTTCCGCCGCCATGCGGCGGCGCCGGTGGTGGAGCGGGCGGCGGTGCTGAACAAGGCGGCGGATCTGCTGGAGACGCGGGTGGATGCGGTGGCGGATCTGCTGGTCAGCGACGTCGGCAAGCCCGTCCGGGTGGCGCGCGTCGAGGTCGTCCGCGGCGTCCAGTTCCTGCGGGCCTGCGCGGTGCAGCTCCAGACGCTGACCGGCGAGATGTTGCCGCTGGATGCCGTCGCGGCGGGCGTGGGGCGGCATGGCCTGGTGCGCCGGGTGCCGTACGGCGTCGTGGCCGCGATCACGCCGTTCAACGCGCCGGTCAACCTGCTGGTGCAGAAAGTGGCGCCGGCGCTGGCGGCGGGCAACGCCGTCGTGGTCAAGCCGCATCCGGCCGGCACGCGCGCGGCGCTGGCCGTTGCCGCGCTGTTCGTGGAGGCGGGGTTGGCGCCGGGGCTGTTCAACGTGGTGTGCGGCGACCGGTCCCCGGCACAGGCCCTGGTGCGGGATGCGCGGGTCCGGGTCGTGACGTTCACGGGCGGCACGGCGGCCGGCGATGCGCTGGCGCGCACGGCCGGCGCCAAGAAGTTCGTGGCGGAACTGGGTTCGAACGCCGCCAACGTGGTGCTGGCCGACGCGGACCTGGCCGACGCCGCCCGCCGCATCGCCGCCGCCGCCTTCGAGGCCAGCGGCCAGCAGTGCGTGTCGGCGCAGCGCGTGATCGTGGAGGCTGCGGCGTACGCTGCCTTCCTGCCGCTGTTCGTGGAAGCGGCCCGGGCCCTGCGCGTGGGCAGCGCGGACGACGAGGCCACCGACGTCGGTCCCATGGTTTCGCGCGCGGCCGCCGACCGCGTCATGGACATGGCGCGCCGGTCGGTGGAGCGGGGTGCCCGATATGCCCTGGAGCCGAAGCAGGACGGTTGCCGGGTCAGCCCCGGCATCCTGGTGGATGCGCCCGCCGACAGTCCCATCTGGGCGGACGAGGCCTTCGGCCCGCTGGCCGTCGTGCAGCGCGCCGCCGATGCGCAGGAGGCGCTGCAACTGGCGAACGATTCACCGTTCGGCCTGCAGGGCGCGGTATTCACCCGCAGCCTCGGCAATGCCTTCCTGTTCGCGGACGGCTTCGAGGTAGGATCCCTGTGGATCAACGAGGCCAGCCGCTTCCGGCTGGACATGTATCCCTTCGGCGGCGCCAAGCAGTCGGGCTTCGGCCGCGAAGGCGTGCGCTACGCGATAGACGAACTTTCGCAGTTGCGCTTCATCGGCATTCGGCCGCTGTAGCGCGAACTACCCCTCCTCGCGGCGTGGGGCGGAGGAGGGGGCTCGGTTTTTCCGTGGTTAGTTGACGGTCGCGCCAGACTGTCTGACGACCACGCGCCACTTCTCGATCTCGGCCTTCAGGAACGCCTGGAACGCTTCCGGGCTGCCGCCCATGATGTCGAATCCCTGGCCGATCAACTGCTGCTGGACGTCCGGCCGCGCCAGCACCTTGGCCGATTCGGCGTTGATGGTGTCGACCACCGGGCGCGGCGTACCGGCGGGCGCGACCAGGCCGAACCAGGCCACGGCTTCGAAGCCGGACAGGCCGCTTTCATTCAGCGTGGGAACGTCGGGCAGCCAGGACAGGCGATTGCGGGTCGTGACCGCGAGCAGGTTGACGTTGCCGTTCTTGGCCAGCGCGAGCGCGTTGGGGATGTTGGGAAACATCAGGGTGGTCTCGTTGCGCATGACCGCCGTCAAGGCTTCCGACGAGCCCTTGTAGGGCACGTGCATCAACTGCACGCCGGTCATGGACTTGAACAGCTCGCCCGCCAGATGCTGCGAGGTCCCGTTGCCGCCGGAGCTGAAGCTGAGTTCGCCGGGCTTGGCGCGGGCGGCCTTGACCAGGTCGGCGACGGACTTGATGCCGGAGGCGGGAGAAACCACGAGGGCGTTCGGGTTCGAGGCCAGCACGATGATGGGCGCGAAATCCTTGACCGAATCGTAGGGCATCTTCGTGTACAGCGACGGATTGATGGCGTGCGAGCTGACCGAGGCCAGCAGCAGCGTGTAGCCGTCGGGCGGCGCCTTGGCGACGTGCTCGCCGGCGATGTTGCCGCCGGCGCCGGGGCGGTTCTCGACGACGAACGCGACCTTCAGCGCCTTGCCCAGTTGCTCGGCCATGACGCGCGCCAGCATGTCCGAGGTCGCGCCGGGCGGGGCGGTGACGACGATCCGCACGGGCTTGGCGGGATAGGTGTCGGCGGCGGCCGGGGCTGTCAGTGCAACGGCCGCGCAGATGAATGCCAGTTTCATTCGATTCACAGCGTGTACTCCTGCAAACGAGGGGCGCCGCGCGGGCATCGCTACGCCCGGGGCATGGGCGCGGGGCGGGTCAGCCTCGGGGGCTGGACGTGAGGTGTGCGTCGCGCTTCTGGAAGAGGTCGTCGCTGGCATAGCCCATGAGTTCGGGCTGCGCACGGCCGAGCATGACCTGGAAGTAGACGGGTTCGAGGCTGCGGTTCTCGTAGCCGTGGATGACGCCGGGCGGGCAGGCGGCGCATTCCCAGGGTGCCAGGCGGCGCCAGGCCTTGTTGCCGGCCTCGTCCTCGAAGAAGACGTCCAGGAAGCCCTGCAGGACGAAGAAGACTTCCTCGACCTCGTGGGTGTGGGCGGCGTTTCCCTGTCCGGGCTCGACGTACATGATGCTCAGGGTGAATCCACGGGCGGGGATGGCGGAGGCATCGTCGTGCTTGCCGGAGCCGCCGGCGCCGATGAAGCGGTGCTGGGCGCGCTTGAAGCCTTCGATCCTGGCGTCTTCGAAGGCGGCCCAGTCGGGAGTCTTGTCGCGGAAGCGGCCGACGTAGCGGGCGGCGATGTCCTCGAGCGAGGCGTGCTCGAGCTCGGGTGGTCGGGGGTGGCGTGCGGTGGCCATCGTGGGTTCCTCGGGAGTGGATGGAGGGCGACGGCGCGCGACGGCCATCGTCCAGCCGCACGATAGGTTGAGTTGACTAGATAGTCAATATGTTGAAATGGAAAACTGGATTAAGCAGCTATAAATTTGGTTGTTTTCAAGATGGATTTTATTGTTATTGACTGAACAGTAAGCAATTGCGGGGCCGGCCGAAACCGGACCCCTATCCTCAGGCGACGCGCCGCGCCAGCCTGACCACGGTCACGCCGGGCACGAGTTGCCGCAGCGACGGCATGACCAGCGTGCAATGGTCGTACGGCGTCGTCACGGGTTCGCCGTCCTGCCAGCCGATGACGGTGCCGGCGCGTTCCAGTTCCTCCAGTCCCTGCCAGGGCTGGGCGAACCGGAAGTCCATGCTGCGCGCGACCACCGGCTGGGTGACCTCGATCGCCTGCTGGGCGTCCGGCGCGGGCGCGATCCATTCGGCGGGAAGGTCGTTCTCGTCGACGATGCCCGAGGCGCGCAGGAAGCGCGCCACCTGGTCCAGCGCCACGGTCCGGCTCTCGATCGCGCCGTGGTAGCCGCATTCGATCAGCAGCGAACGCGTGCCGTTGTCGGCTATCTGGCCGAAGCGGCCGTAGTCGCGCATGCGCACGCCGTCCTTGTGGCCGGCGTCGACGATGACGTGGCGCGGCGCGCCCAGTTCGCGGGCCAGCTCCAGGTTGCGCGGCTGCATGCCCGTCAGCAGCAGCGGCGCGCAGGGTTCGTGCATGGAGTGCAGGTCCAGCAGCCAGTCGGCCTGCCGCACCCAGGGCAGCAGCGCGGCGGCGCGCGTGCGCTCGCGGGTGGTGGGGGCGGCGAGCTTGTCGTCGCTCCAGACCCGGTTCAGGTCCTCGTCCAGATAGCGCGAGGCATCATGGCGGGCGACGTCGAAGGTGTCGAACGCGGCCAGGTTGCAGAACGCCAGCGTCAGCTTGCCGCGCCGGGGCCGCAGGCCGGCCTCGAGCGCGGTCTTGACCGCCCAGGCGCCGCACAGCTCGTTGCCGTGCACCAGCGAAGTGACCAGCACATGGCGGCCGGGCGTGCCCGAGTCGAAGTGCCAGACGCCTTCGACGCCGGTGTTGCCGGCACGGACGGCGGACAGGTCGGGCACGGGCAGCAGGAAATCGTGAGTCGCCATCTTCATTCCTCGATCTTGGCGAACTCGACGATGCGCTTGTACTTCTCGGTTTCCTTGCGCTGGAACTGGGCCAGGTCGACACCCGAGGCGGCCACGGTGGATCCCGATTCCTGCATCTTGCTGCGGAACTCCGGCATCTTCAGGACGTCGTCCAGCGCGGCGCGCAGCTTCGCGACCACGGGCGCGGGTACGTTGGCGGGGCCGTACAGGCCGAACCAGATGTCCATGTTGACGTCCTTCAGGCCGGCTTCGGCGAAGGTGGGGATCTCGGGCGCGAGCGGCGCGCGCGAGGCCTGCATCAGGCCGATGGGCACCAGCTTGCCGGCGCGGATGTTGGCCAGCGCGCTCGACAGCACGAACACGCCGAACTGCAACTGGCCGCCCATGATGTCGCTGGCCAGCGGCGCGACGCCGCGGTAGGGTACGTGCACGAGCTGCAGGCCGCCCGCTTCCTTCACGCTTTCGGCCGACAGGTGCAGCGCGGTGCCGACGCCCGAGGTGCCGAAGCTGAACTTGCCGGGATGGGCGCGGGCCTGGGCCAGGAAGTCGGAGATGTTCTTGATGGGCGAATTGGCCGACGCCACCAGCACCATGGGCTGCGTGCTGATCATGCCGATGGGGGTGAAGTCCTTCAGGCCGTCGTACTTGACCGCCTTGTTGATGAGGCTGGCGATGGCCATCTCGTTGGAGGCCCCCAGCAGCAGCGTATAGCCGTCGGGGCGGGCCTTGGCCACGCGCTGGGCGCCGATCGCGCCGCCGGCGCCACCCACGTTCTCGACGATGACGCGTTCGCCGATGCGCTTGGACAGCGCGTCGCCGAACAGACGGGCGGTCAGGTCGGTGCTGCCGCCGGCCGGGTAGCCCACCACCAGGGTGATGGGGCGGGCGGGATAGTCGTCCTGCGCGTGGGCAGGGACGGCGGCGCCGGCGGCACAGGCGGCGAGCGCCAGCATGAGCGCGCGGCGCGTAAGGGTAGGCTGGTTCATGGAGGGGCCCCGTACAGAGCAGTTATCGTGCCGCCATCCTTGCGCACGGCATGGCCGCAAAGGTGCGGATCAGGCACATGTGCGTGCGAATTCGGCCCGCTGTCAGGGTTTGCCCCAGGCCGGTGCGGCAAGCGGGGAATATACGAAACGCTTGATGCCCCGGCTTGGTGCGGGGCACCCGGGACGGCATTCCGCCGCGTCGGTCAGCGCGCGAATTCCGTTGCCGCCCAGACGGCTTCGACCACGTCGGCCTGGCGGGCGCGGGGCCGGTACAGCCGGACTTCGAACGGGACTTCGTCGCTGCGGCCGCCCAGGACCACCATGTTGCGGCGCTGGCAATCGGCCGCCACCATGGACCAGGGCAGCCATGCGACGCCCAGGCCCTTCTTGACGAATTCGTAGACGGCGTCGGCCGAGTCGCAGCGCAGGAACACGTTCATGCCCGCCAGCGGATTGCGCTCGAAATGCTCGCTCAGCAGCCGCTCCATGGACAGGCCGATGCCGTAGGCGATCAGCGGCGTTGCCTGGCTGGCCCCGATCAGGCTGTAGCGGGGCTTGCCCTGCGCATCGGCCACGCTGACCGGCACCAGTTTTTCCGTGGACAGCGTCAGGTGGCGATAGCGGTGGCCGTTCAGCGGCACCGACAGCGCACGGTGTTCGTAGCAGCACAGCATGTCGACCTTGCTTTGCTCCAGCATGCCGGCAAGGTCGGAGGTCGCGCCGGTGATGATGTCGATCTGCGCCTTGCCGCGCAGCGGGCTGCGCGGCATGTGCGTGATGCGGGCCAGCCAGTCGGCCACCAGGGTGCGGGCCAGCGTGCGGCCCGTGCCTATGCGCAGGCTCATGCCCTGGTTGGTGCCGTGGCGCTGGATTTGCGAGCGGGCGTTGGCGACGCTTTCGACCGTGCGTTCGGCGGTCTTGAGCATGACCTCGCCCTCGGGGGTGAGCTGGACCGGCGTGCGATTGCGTTCCACCAGCGGCGAGCCGGCCCAGACTTCCAGCGCGCGGATGCGGCGGCCGAAGGCGGGGTGGGTGACGTGCCGCATTTCGGCGGCGCGCACGAAGCTCTGCGTCCGGGCGAGCGCGATGAGGTCTTCGAAAAGTTTGAGGTCCATGAGTTCCGGATTTTAATGCCTCGGGATGCTCATCCCCGACAGGCTTGCTCAATCGTAATAATTGGGCGTTTCGGGTTCATGGCGCCGCCGCCGGGTCGGATCAGTGCAGGATCTGGCTCAGGAACAGGCGGGTGCGGTCGTTGCGCGGGTTCGAGAAAAAGGCCTCGGGCGTGTTCTGTTCGACGATCTGGCCCTGGTCCATGAAGATCACGCGGTCCGCCACCTGCCGGGCGAAACCCATCTCGTGCGTCACGCACAGCATGGTGATGCCGGTCTCGGCAAGCGAGGTCATCACGTCCAGCACTTCCTTGACCATCTCCGGATCGAGCGCCGAGGTCGGCTCGTCGAACAGGATGATCTTGGGCGACATGCACAGTGATCGCGCGATGGCCACCCGCTGCTGCTGCCCGCCCGAGAGCTGTCCCGGGTACTTGTGCGCCTGCTCCGGAATGCGCACGCGCTCCAGGTACTGCATGGCGGCGGCCTCGGCCTGGGCCTTGGGCTGCTTGAGCACCCAGATCGGGCCCAGCGTCAGGTTCTGCAGGACGGTCAGGTGGGGAAACAGGTTGAAGTGCTGGAACACCATGCCCACTTCCCGCCGGATCGCCTCGATGTCCTTCAGGTCGCTGGTCAGCTCGATGCCGCCCACGGCGATGCGGCCCTGCTGGTGTTCCTCCAGGCGGTTGATGCAGCGGATCAGCGTCGATTTGCCGGAGCCGGAAGGCCCGCAGATGACGATGCGTTCGCCGCGCTCCACGGCAAGGTCGATGTCGCGCAGCACCTGGTACTTGCCGAACCATTTGCTGACGCCTTCCATTTGTATGATCGGCTGCGTGGATGAGGACATGGCGGGTTTCCTGTCGGAGATCATCGTTCCCGGTCCGTGCGCAGGCGCTTCTCCAGCGATCGGCTGTAGCGCGACATCGCGAAGCAGAACACGAAGTAGATGGCGGCGATGAACAGATAGGCCTCGACCGAGAAACCCGGCCAGGCAGCATCGGCCAGCGAGGCCTTGGCCGACTGGGTGAGGTCGAAGATGCCGATGATCACCACCAGCGAGGTGTCCTTGAACACCAGGATGAACATGCTGACCAGCGGCGCGATGATGGTCTTGAGCGCCTGCGGCAGGATGATCAGGCGCATTTGCTGCCAGTAGCCCAGGCCGATCGAGTCGGCGCCCTCGTACTGGCCCCTGGGGATGGCCTGCAGGCCGCCGCGCACCAGTTCGGCCAGGTAGGCGGCGGCGAACAGGATGATGGCGATCTGCGCGCGCAGCAGCTTGTCTATGCTCATGCCTTCCGGCAGGAACAGCGGCAGCATGACCGAGGACATGAACAACAGGCTGATCAGCGGCACGCCGCGTATCAGTTCGATGTAGACCACGCACAGGGCCTTGATGGCGGGCAGGCGCGAGCGGCGCCCCAGCGCCAGCAGCACGCCCAGCGGAAAGGCCAGGCCCATGCCGAAGGTCGCCAGGATCAGCGTCAGCGGCAGGCCGCCCCACAGCGTGTTTTCGACGTATTGCAGGCCCAGCACGCCACCCCACATCAGGATGCCGGTGGCCGTCAGCGCGACGATCCAGATCAGCGCCAGCCAGCGGTTCCAGAAGCGGCGCAGGCAACTGGCCACGACGGCGCCGATCAGCAGCGCGCTGGCCAGCAGCGGGCGCCATTGTTCGTCGTAGGGATACAGGCCGAACAGGATCAGCCGGTGCTTCTCGGCGATGAAGGCCCAGCACGCGCCGCCGGCCTCGCGGCATTCCTGCGCCGACGAGGCGACGAAGGTCGCGCGTACCAGCCCCCATTCCACCAGCGCCGGCACGATCATCAGCAGCAGCCAAGCCACCAGCAGCGTCAGTACGACGTTCAACGGAGACGAGAAGAGGCCCCCCCCTACGCGCTTCGCGCGCCCCCCAGGGGGCGGCGCTGGCGGACCGGCGGAGCCGGATCCGCGGCGCCCTGGAGCAGAGTCATCGTCGATGAAGGACGCCGCCTCCATTAGCGTTCTACCAATGCCATGCGGCGGTTATACAGGTTCATCAGCACCGATATCGTCAAGCTGACCGCCAGGTACACGGCCATGATGATCAGCACGCCCTCGATCGCCTGGCCGGTCTGGTTCAACGTCGTGTTGGCGATCGAGACGATGTCCGGATAGCCGATGGCGACGGCCAGCGAGCTGTTCTTGGTCAGGTTCAGGTACTGGCTGGTGACCGGCGGGATGATGACCCGCAGCGCCTGGGGCAGCACGACCAGCCGCAGGACCTTGCTGCGCCGCAGGCCCAGCGACTCGGCGGCTTCCCACTGGCCGCGGTTCACGGACTGGATGCCGGCGCGCACGACTTCGGCGATGAAGGCCGCCGTATAGATCACGAGCCCGAACAGCAGGGCCGTGAACTCGGGGGTGAGCGTGGCGCCGCCCGTGAAGCCGAATCCTTGCAGGTGGGGCACGTCGAACTGCATGGGCGCGCCGCCCGCCAGCCAGCCCGCCAGGGGCAGTCCGACCAGCAGCGCGACGACCCAGTGGGCGATGGGACGCACGTCTCCGCTGTGCTGCTGGCGCCGCCGCATCCAGTGGGCCAGCGCCAGCGACAGCGCGACCGCCAGGCCGAAGCCCGCCGCGGCCAGGTCGAAGCCCAGGTGGTCGGCGGGCAGCGGCAGCTTGATGCCGCGATTGGACAGGAACACGCCGGGCAGGAGCTCCAGCGCCTGGCGGGCCGGGGGCAGGGTCTCGGTGACCAGCGCATACCAGAGGAAGAGCTGCAACAGCAGCGGCGTGTTGCGCATCAGCTCGACGTACACCGACGCCAGCCGTGCCACCAGCCAGTTGCGCGACAGGCGGGCGATGCCCACCACCGTGCCCAGGATCGTGGCCAGCACGATGCCGGCCGCCGCCACGCGCAGCGTGTTCAGCAGGCCCACCAGGATGGCCCGCGCGTAGGTGTCCTGCGGGTCGTAGCGGATGGGGGCCTCGCCGATGGCGAAGCCCGCCTCGCGCCCCAGGAAGCCGAAGCCCGACGAGATGTTGCGGGCCGCCAGATTGGCCAGCGTGTTCGACACCAGGAACCAGGCCAGCCCGGCGACGGCGGCCAGGGCCAGGGCCTGGTACACCGTCGACCGGACGGAGGGATTGCTCCAGCTCAACCGGGACATGCGCGCGTCAGCGGATGGGCAATGCGTACATCAGGCCGCCCTTGGTCCAGAGGGCGTTGGCGCCGCGCTGCATTTTCAAGGGGCTGCCCTGGCCGAGGTTGCGCTCGAAGCTCTCGCCGTAGTTGCCGACCTGCTTGACGATGTTGTAGGCCCACTTCTCGTCCACGCCCAGGTTCTTGCCGGCGCCGGGCGTCACGCCCAGGATGCGCTGCACGTTGGGATTGGTGCTCTTGGCCATTTCATCGACGTTCTTGGACGTGATGCCGTATTCCTCGGCCTCGATCATCGCGTTCAGCGTCCACCGGACGATGGCCGCCCACTGTTCGTCGCCCCGGCGCACCATGGGTCCCAGCGGTTCCTTCGAGATCAGCTCGGGCAGCACGACATAGTCGTCCGGGTTGGACAGCTTGGTGGTGCGGATCACGTTCAGCGCCGAGATGTCGGTGGTGTAGGCGTCGCAGCGGCCCGCGGCGAAGGCGCGGACCAGTTCGTCGAACTTGTCGATGACGACGGGCTTGAACGTCATCTTGTTGGCGCGGAACCAGTCGGCCAGGTTCAGTTCGGTGGTGGTGCCCGGTTGCAGGCAGATGGCCGCCTGGTTGAGTTCCTTCGCGCTCTTGACGCCCAGCTTCTTCGATACCAGGATCCCCTGGCCATCATAGAAGTTCACGCCCACGCCGGTCAGGCCCAGCGCCGCGTCCCGCTGCAGCGTGATGGAGGTGTTGCGGGGCAGGACGTCGACCTCGCCCGACTGCAGCGCGGTGAAGCGCTGCTGGGTATTGAGCGGGGTCAGCTTGAACTTGGTGGCGTCGCCGAACAGCGCGGCCGCGACGGCCTTGCACAGGTCCACGTCGATGCCGGTCCAGTTGCCCTTGCTGTCGGGGTTGCTGAAACCGGCCACGCCGGTCGAGACGCCGCACTGCACGAAGCCCTTCTTCTTGACGGCGTCCAGCGTGGGGCCGGCGTGGGCGGCATGCGCGGCGCCCAGCATCAGGGCGGCGGCGAGGAAGGTTTTCAATGCTTTCATGGCGGGCTCCTTGCGCGGACGGCCCTGGACTATAAAGCATCGCCGGCCACGGCCTCCTTGGGGAAACGTACCGTAGCATGTGTTCGGTATGATGAAAACCTCGGGGCCTGTCGCCTCCGGACGGCCCAGGTTACTATTTCGACCTCATGATCGAATTCCAGCAAGTCTACAAATCCTATGGCCGGGGCATCGACACGCTGGCCGATGTGACCTTCGGCATCGCCCAGGGCGAATTCGTCTTCGTCTCCGGGCCGTCCGGGGCCGGCAAGTCGACCCTGTTGAAACTCATCGCGGGGCTGGACGTCCCCAACCGGGGCACGGTCCTGGTCAACGGGAAGAACGTCGGCAAGCTGCCGGGCCGGTTCCGCCCCTACCTGCGGCGCGCCATCGGCACCATCCTGCAGGACGTGCACCTGCTGAGCGACCGCAGCGCCTTCGAGAACGTGATGCTGCCTCTTACCGTGACCGGCCATTCGCGCGCGGCCGCCGCCAAGCGCGCGCACGCCGCCATCGAGCGGGTCGGCCTGTCGGGCAAGGACAGGCTGCGGCCGCAGGAGCTGTCCGGCGGCGACCAGCAGCGGCTGGCCATCGCGCGGGCCATCGTCAACCGTCCCGGCCTGTTGATCGCCGACGAACCCACCGCCAACCTGGATCGCGAGAGCGCCCGCCGCATCGTCGAGGTCTTCCGCGACTTCAACCGCGTGGGGGTGACCACGATCCTGGCCACGCACGACGAAAGCCTGATCACCGACTACGCCACGCGCGTGCTGCTGGTCAAGGAAGGCCGGGTCACCGACGGCGGCAAGCGCACGCCGCGGCTGGGCGGGGAGGTCCTGGCATGAGCCCCCTGATCCGCCAACATCGCTACGCGCTGGGCGTGACCCTGCGCCGGCTGCTGTCGCAGCCGTTCTCGTCCGTCGCCAACATCCTCGTCATCACGCTGGCGCTGGCCATTCCCCTCTTGGGCGCGGCGGCGCTGATGTCGCTGCGGCCGGTGGCCAGCCACCTGACGGCCGATCCCGAGATGACCGTCTTCATGGAGGTCAGCGCCACGCCGGCCGAGACCGGCGCCGTGGCCGACCGGATCCGGCGCGACCACGCCAGCGAGATTCAGGCCCTGCGTGTGATCAGCCGCGACCGGGCCCTGTCCGAGCTCAAGGCCAACCCGGCCTACGCCCAGGCCCTGGCGGTGCTGCCCGACAACCCTCTGCCCGACGCCATCGTGGTAACGCTGGAAGGCGAGGACCTGGCCCAGCGGTCGGCCAAGCTCGCCGCCCTGTGGAAGACCTGGGCCAAGGTCGACATGGTGCAGGTGGACAGCGCCTGGGTGCAGCGGCTGGAGGCCATCTTGCGCTTCGCCCGCGCGAGCCTGCTGTTCCTGGCCCTGGTGGTGGCGGTGGCCGTGCTGGCGGCAGTGTTCAACACCGTGCGCATGCAGGCCCTGTCCCAGCGCGAGGAAATCGGCGTCGCGCGGCTGGTGGGCGCCACCGAGTCCTTCGTGCGGCGGCCTTTCCTGTACCTGGGGGCGATCAGTTGCGGCGTGGCGGCGTTGGCCGCGATCGGGCTGGTGGCCGTGGTGCTGGATCCGCTCAATGCCGCCCTGGCGGACCTGGCCCGCACCTACGGGACCGAATTCGCGCTGCGCCTGCCGCAGTGGGAATGGCTGGCGGCGTTCGTGGTCGGGGTGGCCCTGCTGGGGGCGCTGTCGGCGCGCTGGTCGGTCACCCGGAATACCCGCTTCTGATTTCGTCGTGGCGGCACGGGCTGCCGCGGTCGAGAATTGTGACGGTCAGATGACCTGTCATCATTTTCGGGGGCGGCGAGCTCTACCATGTCGGGAATTTCCCGTCATCGCTCGCTTTCCGCCCTCATGCTAGAACAAGAACTCAAGTTTTCCGTCCCCTGGGCCGCGCGCAAGGCTGTCGCCGGCCAGGTCGTTTCCCTGTCATCCGCGCCCCGCACGCATCTGCGCGCGATGTACTTCGACACCCCCGACAGGCAACTGGCCCGCCAACGCGCGGCGATCCGGCTGCGCCAGGAAGGCCGCAAGTGGGTGCAGACCTTCAAGATGGCCGGTGCCGACGCCATGTCCCGCGTCGAACTGAACCATCCCAGTCCCGGCCGGGCCCTGGACCTGTCCGTCTACGCCGGCACGCCGGCCGAAGCGGTGCTGGCGGTGCTGGGCGCCGGGTTGGGTGTGCGCTACGAGACCGACGTCTGGCGCAAGACGGCCGCGGTGCGCACCCGCGCGGGTTCGGTGGAGGTGGCCTACGATGTGGGCACGATCCGGGCGCAGGGACTGGAGCTGCCGGTGTGCGAGCTGGAGTTCGAGCTGATGTCCGGGCGGCCCCAGGCGCTGTTCATCGTGGCCGGCCGCTGGCTGGCCCGGCACGGCCTGGTGCTGGACCTGCGCAGCAAAGCCGAGCGCGGCGACGGGCTGGCCAATGCCGCAGCCCGCATCGCCGCCGCGCCGCTGGACGAACGGCCCCAGGTCAGGGAAGCGGAGATCGCCGCGTTCTGGGCGCCGCGCTTTGCCACCGGGATCGGGCTGGGCCAGGACGAGACGCCCGATCAGGCGCTGGCCGCGATGACCGCTGAATGCTTCGAGCAGATCGCTCGCAACGCGGCGCCGCTGGCGGCAGCCGACGCGCCTCCCGGGGTACGGCTGGGGGGCGCCGAACACGTGCACCAGTTGCGTGTCGGCATGCGCCGGCTGCGCTCGGCATGGAAGCTGCTGGACGGCAATGCCGAATTGCCCCCGGCGGCGTTGCAGGAGGGGGCGCGCCGGCACTTCGCCGACTTCGGCCGGGTCCGCGACCAGGACGTCATGGGCGGCGAGGTCCTGTCCACGCTGGTCGATGCCGGCATGCCGCCCCTGGCGTGGCAGCCGGAGGCCGGGCCCGATGCGGCCACCCTGGCATCGTCCGTGGACTTCCAGTCGTGGCTGCTGGGCCTCCTGGCCTGGAACGTGGGCATACGCGAGCCGGCTCCCAGCCTGCCCATGGCCGGCGGGCTGCCGGCGGCCGAACCGGCGGCGCCCGCGCCGGCGCGTCCCGTCCGCCTTGCGCGCGCGGTCACGCCGCGCCTGGACAAGTGGCACCGCCGGCTGGTCCGCGAGGGACGCCATTTCGTGCGTCTGGAAGACGAGCGCCGCCACGCCCTGCGCAAGCTGGCCAAGCGCCTGCGCTACGGGCTGGCCCTGTCGGCGCCCCTGTACCGGGCGGCGCGCGTGCGGGCCTATCGCAGGCAGCTTTCGGCGCTGCAGGACATCCTGGGCGAGATCAACGACCTGGTCGTGGCGCGCACGCACTATGCCTCGCTGGCCGACGCGCATTCCCAGGCCTGGTTCGCGCTGGGATGGATTGCCGCCCGGCTGCGCGAGCTGGAGGTCCAGGCCGAGACGGCCTTCGGCGCGCTGGCCGAGGTCAGGGTGCCCTGGAAGGCCCGGCGGTGAAGGCGCGGGGCCGCAGGCCCGCGTGGAACCAGGACACCAGGGTATAGGTATCGAACACCGGCAGCCCCAGCTCGGCTTCGACCGCCGCCGAATGGACCGGGAAGTTCGCGCATTCGCTGACGATGGCACCGACCTCGGGGTGCCGGGCGACCAGCCGGCGGGCCGCCGCGACGACCTCCCGCTCGTGCGCCGCGAGGTCGAACGTCGTCCGGTTCTCCAGCAGGTCGCGCTTGAACAGCGAACCGGGCGGCAAGCCCTCGACCGGCGGCGTGCCGGCTACGCCCACGCCGTGGAAGTGGGCGGGCGTCAGGGCCTCGGCCACGGGCGTCAGCACGCCTACGGTCCTGCCGGGCGGCAGCAGCGCCTGCGCCATGGGAATCTGCAGCAGGCTGGAGGTGGCGACGGGCACCGGGCAGCACGCGGCCAGCTCGCGTTGCAGCACCGCCAGGAAACCGCAGCTGGTCACGATGCCGTCCACCCCCATGGCCGCCAGCCCGGCGGCCGCCCGTGCGAACAGGTCCAGCGTGCCGCCGGCCTCGGGGCCGGCGACGCGGGCGCCGGTCGCGCCCTGGACCACCGCATACTGCACCGGGAAAGGCCAGGTGGCCGCGTGGCCGATGTCGCCCGGGACGCGCTGGAAGCCCGTGTCCAGCAGCAGGATGCCGATGGAGACGCCGTGCAGGGTACGGGCGCGGGCCATGCGGCTCAGTCCACGAAGCAGTTGCAGTGCTCGAAGGCCGCCGGGACGGGCTTGCCCAGCTGGGCGAATTTCTTGCGGCTGATCAGCGCGGCGTAGTCCTTGCGGCCAGGCTTGATGGGGGCGAGCTCGGTGGTCTTGCGGCCCTTGAGCAGTTCGGCCGCCAGCTGGGCGGCGTGCGCGCCCTGCACCTGGTAGGACGCGGCGTAGGACACGGCAACCACCCCCTTCTTGATCAGCTCGGTTTCCGCGCTGAGGATGGGGATGCGGTAGCGGTCGGTAACCGAGGCCAGCGCCGGCATCGAGGACTGCACCAGGCTGGAGCCGATGGCATAGACGAAGTCGACGCCCGACAGCATCTGGGTGCGCTGCTGCACGTCGATGGCCGCATCCACGCTGACCGCCTGCAACGCCAGGCCGGCCCGCTTGGCGGCGCCTTCGATGGATTTCATGGCGACCACGTCGTTGGCTTCCCCGGGGGCGTACAGGACGCCGAACTTCTTCGCGTCGGGAAAGATCTGGCGGGCGAACTCCAGCACCGCGTCGTAGTCCATCGCGCTGGCCGAACCCACGAAGCGGGGCCCGCCCTGGTTCCAGTTCGGCACCAGCCCGGCGGCAACCGGGTCGCTGATCAGCACGAACACCAGCGGGATGCGCTTGTCGCTGACGCTGGTGATGGCGGCCTGCGACACCGGTGTGGTCACGGTCAGGATGACCGAGGGCTTGTTGGCCTCGATCTGGTTCAGGATCTGCGGGATCATGGCCGGCGTGAAGTTGGCGTCGCTGTAGACGAAGCGCACGTTCTTCCCGTCCACGTAGCCCAGCCTGGCCAGTTCTTGCTTGAAGCCCGACACGCTCTGGTCCAGGGCCGGATGCGGACCGAAGTTGGCGATGCCCACGACCATGGGTTCCTGCGCGCCCGCCGCGCAACTGGCCACGAGGGCCGTTCCGGCCACCAGCCGTCCGAGAAGTTTGCCCAGCACGGTTTTTCTCCTGCCAAGAACGGGAAACGCCCGCGCGCCGCTTGGCCGGCGCGCGGGCGCGAGTGTCAGGCCTCGAGTTCCGAAAGTTCGGTCAGGGGCTTGATGCCGCCTTCGTTGGCGATCAGCGCGCGCTTGCGGACGTAGCGCAGGATGCTGGTCGCGCCATAGCGCGAGCCGCCCATGCCGGACATCTTGAAGGCGGTTTTCTCGCCGTCGAACATCATGCCGCGCTGCAGCTCGGTGTCGTTGATGCTGACACCGCCCGCCTCCATCAGCGTCGCGAAATCGCCCGCGGTGTGGGTGTCGGGACCGAACACGGCGCCCGACAGGCCGAAGACCGTGTCGTTGACCAGATGGGCGGCTTCCTCGACGGTGCTGAATTTCATGACCGGCACGACGGGGCCGAAGGTCTCTTCGGTCATGACCGCCATGCTGTGATCCACCCCGGTGACGATGGTGGGATCCAGCCAGATCGCGCCGCCCACGTTTTCGACCTTGCCGCCCGACAGGATGCGGGCGCCGCGCGCCACCGCGTCCTGGAGCTGGGCTTCGACGATGGCGCCCTGGGCCTCGAAGATGAACGGGCCGTAGTGGCCGCCGTCTCCCGCCGCGTGGCTGCGCCGCAGCGTGGCGGCCTGCCGCAGCAGTTCGGCGACGAACTCGTCATGAACCGAGGCATCCACGTACACGCGTTCGATCGCATAGCAGACCTGCCCCGTGTTGTAGATGGCGCTGCGCAGGATGCTGGTGGCGGCGCGGGCGAGATCCGAGCCCGCCAGCACCACCGCCGGGTCCTTGCCGCCCAGTTCCAGGAAGGCAGGGATGAAGGCTTCGGCCGCGGCAAGCGCGATCCTGCGGCCGGTCTTGATGCTGCCCGTGAAGACGATGGCATCGCTGTTGGCCACCACGGCCTGCCCGGTCTCGGCCCCGCCGCGCACCAGCGTGATGATGTGCGCCAGCTCGGGCACGTCGTCGATCGAGCGCTGCAGCGGTTCCACGAAGCGCGGCGTGACCTCGCTGGGCTTGACCATCACGGCCGCGCCGGCGACCAGCGCCGGGATCGCGTCGATGAAGGACAGCACCAGCGGAAAATTCCAGGGGCTGATGACGCCCACCAGCGGGTAGGGCACCAGGGTGGTCTTGAAGATGATCTCGTCGTTGTGCGAGAACTTGCGGAAGGGCTGGGCCAGCACCTGGGGCGCCGCCTCGCAGTAGCCGTGGATGAAGTGCTCGACGGCGCCGAGTTCTTCGTGGGAGATGCGCGTGCGGCCGGTGTCGACGCTGAGCGCCGCGGCGATCTCGGTGGCATGCCGGCCCAGGGCCTCGGCCCATTTCTTCAGGATGGCGACGCGGCGCTCCAGGCCGCCCGAGAACCAGGCGCGCTGCGCCTCGCGCGCCGCTTTGGCCTTGGCGGCGATGTCCGCCGGGCTGGTGGATTCGAACCGGTAATCCCGTTCGCCGCTGCGTGGATTCCGTACTTCCATGACTGCCATTGTGTGCCTCGCTAGTTGTTCCCATCGGGGATGGGACGATCCTATGCGAAGCATGGGGCGGCAATCAGCCCGGGATGCGCATCACTGCCGATTTCCTAGAAAAGTCATCTGTTTCCCGAAAGCGGGCCGGATGCGATCAATGCGTACCCGGCGGATGCAGCGGGTCGCCGGCGTGGCGGGCCAGGACTTCCTCGGCGCTGCCCATGCGGCGGGCGTCCTTGGGCGCGAAGCCGAAGTGCTCGCGGAACGAGGCGGTGAAGCTGGTCTGGTGCTGGTAGCCCACGGCGCAGGCCACCTCGTTGACGGACAGGCGGTCCTGGATGAGCAGGTTCAGCGCGCGGTTCATGCGGTGGCTGTGGCCGAACTCGAACACCGTCATGCCGTACAGGAACTTGAAGCCGCGCTTGAGCTTGGACGTGTTGGTGCCCACCGCGCGCGCCAGTTCCGGGATGGTGGGCACGCGCGTCATGTCCGACAGCATGATGTCGCGCGCCTTCTCGATCAGGCGCAGGTCGCGGGTGGAGAACACGCCCGGGGCGTTTTCGCTTTCTATGTGGTTCTGCCACAGGTCCAGCGAGGCGCACAGGATCTCGCTGGCCTTGGCCTCGGCCAGCAGCAGGCGGCGATAGCCCTGGTAGGGGTTGGCCAGCAGTTTCTCGATGGCGTGCAGCACTTCCACGCCCACCGGCATCTGGTGGCAGAAGACCTGTTCGTTGCCCACGGCGTCCAGCTTCTTCTGGAAGGCGTTGCCGGCGCCCAGCGAGGCGCGGACGAAGGCGTCGAAATAGGCCTGCGTGACGTACATGCTGACCATGCGCCAGGATCCGGGGCCGCAATGCACCTGGTAGAGCATGTCGTCGCCCTGCTGCACCACCGTCAGGTTGGGCGAGCCGATCTGCACTTCGCCCGATTCCGAGAACTCGACGCGCGCCGGGCCCTTGAGCACGAAGTGGAATTCGACGAAGCCTTCTGGCAGCACGCTTTCGGTGCGTTCCTTCGTGTAGCGGCAACTGGTGATGACCAGGAAGATCTCGTCCCGCAGGCTGATCAGTTCCCAATAGCCCTCGGACGGATCCTGGGAAACGGCCACGCGCTGCCCGTAGATGCCGGGGCCCTTGGCCTGGGGAACGGCGTGCTCGGCCGTTGCGCGCAAGCTGTGGAAGGCTTCGGTGGTGCGGGCATGCCGGCCCGCCAGCCGGGTCCTGAACAATCCATCGTCGCTCTGGTCGGGACGAAAGGGGAAGGTATTCATCGGCACTCCCTGCGGTCGGACATTCGGCGGTGGCATACGGTACGGTGGCGCGGTCGACCGGGCAATCCGGGCTAACACGCGTATGGCGTCGCCCGCGACATCAAGTTGTTCCGTAATCCTAGGTTTTCGCCACATCCGGCAAAGAAGCGCGGCCCCGGCCGTTGCTATCGTCGGACCTCCATCCCACGCAAGACCTTCACATCGATGAGACACTACCTCGACAAGCTCCAGTCCCGGGGCGAGCTGGTCGTCGTCCACAAGGAAGTGGATCCGCGCTTCGAGGCCGCCGCGATCGCCCGCAGGCTTCAGTCCGAGTCCAGGCAGGCGGTGCTGTTCTCCCATGTCCGGGGCAGCGCGCTGCCCGTGGTCATGAACGTCTACAGCGAACACCAGCGCCTGCGCGAAATCATCCGCTGCGGGCGCAAGACCTTCTGCGAACGCCTGGGCGAGGAGATCGCGCTGGCGGCCACGCTGGGGCAGGGCGCCTGGATGGAAGATACCGATCCCGGCGACGACTGGTGCTCGGGCACGCTGTCCGACCTGCCCATCCTGACCTATCACGAGCGCGACGGCGGTGCCTACATCACCTCGGGCATCTTCCTGGCGAAGCATCCCGACAGCGGCGTGCCCAACCTGTCGTTCCACCGGTCGATGAAGGTCTCCGACGGCGAATTGCGCGTACGCCTGGGCAGCACGCACGACCTGGCGCGCTTCCAGCAGGCGGCCGAGCGCGACGGCAAGCCGCTCGAGGCGGCGATCCTGGTCAGCGCCGCGCCCGAACTGTTCATGGCGGCCTGCGTGTCGCTGCCGCCGGATGCCAGCGAACTGGCGCTGGCCGCGGCCATACGCGGCGGGCCGCTGCGCATGAGGCGGTGCAGGACCATCGACCTGTCGGTGCCGGCCGCGGCCGACATCGTGATCGAGGGCCGCATCCTGCCCAACGAGCGCCGCCCGGAGGGCCCCTTCGGCGAGTTCATGGGCTACTACGTCGAGGTGGGCGACAACCACGTGTTCGAGGTCACCCACGTCGGATGGCGCAAGGGCGCCGTCTTCCACGGCCTGATCTGCGGCTCCAGGGAGGACCTGCGGCCGCTGGAGGCGGCCACGGCCGCGCGCATCTACCAGGCGCTCAAGGCCCAGGTGCCGGGCGTGCTGGACGTCTCGTGCCAGCCCACGGTCATGAACACCATCATCAAGATCCGCAAGCAGTACGAAGGCCACGGCGGCCACGCGCTGCTGGCGGCGATGGGATCGCACCTGGACTACAACAAGTTCTGCGTGGTGGTGGACGAGGACGTCGACATCTACGACATGGACGAGGTGGTCTGGGCGTTCGTGACGCGCGGCCGCGCC
Organism: Pigmentiphaga sp. YJ18; assembly: GCF_038066655.1. Taxonomy (NCBI): domain Bacteria; kingdom Pseudomonadati; phylum Pseudomonadota; class Betaproteobacteria; order Burkholderiales; family Alcaligenaceae; genus Pigmentiphaga; species Pigmentiphaga sp. YJ18. The sequence continues at coordinate 1,506,027 of NZ_JBBUKU010000001.1, forward strand.
GACACCCGCAGCATGGTGGTGCCCAACGTGCCGGGCTTCTATCGCGATCCGCACAAGGACCATTGGGGACGCCTGGCGCTGGATGCGACGCGCCCGTGGGGTCGGGAGGCGGAGTTTGCGCGCAAGCGGATCCCGGGCGAAGACACGGTGGACCTGGCGGAGTACCTGGGCTCGCAGTGGCCCGCCGCGTAGCGGCGGGCGCCGGCATCGCTGCCGGTATGCAAAAAACAATTGTTTTTTTGCCTGGCCTGGCCGATCATAGTCGCCAGACCATGAAAACGCCCGCGCCTCCACCCCTCGAACCGCTTGCCCGCGCGGACCTGCTGCCCGAGCGCATCTACCGCCGGATCCACGAGAAGATCGCCAGCGGCGAGATCGACCCGTCCGTGCGCATGACCGAGACCCAGCTCGCCGCGATGCTGGGCGTGTCCCGCACGCCGCTGCGCGAGGCGCTGACGCGCCTGCGCCATGAAGGGCTGCTGACTGCGGGCCGGGGAACCTCGGTGGCCTCGCTGTCCCGCCTGGATCTGGAGGAAATCATGGAGCTGCGGCTGCTGATCGAGCCTTATCTGGCGGCCCGCGCCGCCCGGTCGGTCACGCCCGAGGGACTGGCCGAGCTCGAGGCGGTCGTGCAGCGCGAGGTCGATGCGCTGCCCCGGCCGTCCCTGCAGAAATTCGTCATGGCCAACCATGACTTTCGCGTCGCGCTGGTGCGGCTGGCCGGCAACAAGCGGCTGGGCGAAGCCGCCAGCCGCCACGACAGCCAGATCCAGACCCTGCGGCGGGCCACGCTGGAGAAGAAATCCAATCGCGAGATCGTGGTCCGGCACCACCGGGCGCTGGTCGAGGCGCTGGGCCGCCGCGATGCCCGGGCGGCCGAGAAAACCATGCGCGACCTGATGCTGCAGGCGCGCGAATCGATCCTGGCGCTGATTCCCGCGCCCAGGGCCTGATAGGAGATACGTTCTTGCTACGGTTGGGTATCGACATAGGGGGAACCTTCACCGATTTCGCGCTCGAGGCCAGCGATGGCGGCGCGGCCCGGCGCTGGTTCCTGAAGGTGCTGACGACTCCGGAGTCGCCGGAGCGCGCGGTGCTCGAAGGACTGGACCGCATTCTTGCCGATGCCGGATTCGCGCCCGCCGACCTGGATACGGTGGTGCATGGCACCACGCTGGCCACCAATGCCGTCATCGAACGTCGCGGTGCGCGGATCGCGTTCATCACCACCGAAGGTTTTCGCGACACCCTGGAGATGGGTACGGAAAGCCGCCATGACCATTACGATCTCTACGTCGACAAGCCGGAACCGCTGGTGCCGCGCGACCTGCGCCTGACGGTGGACGAACGAATGTCGGTGGACGGCCAGGTGCTGCGTCCGCTGGACGACGCCGCCATCGAGGCTCTGTTGCCGTCCCTGGACGAGGCGGGGGTCGAGGCCGTCGCCATCGGGTTCCTGCACAGCTACCGGAATCCCGCGCACGAGCGGCAGGCCGCGGCCGTGCTGGCCCGGCTGCGGCCGCAGCTGGATGTTTCGCTGTCGTCCGAGGTCGCGCCGGAGATCCGCGAGTTCGAGCGTTTCGCGACGGCCTGCGTGAATGCCTACGTGCAGCCGGTGATGGCCGGCTATCTGCGGCGCCTGGAAGAGGCGCTGGCGGCGCGCGGCGTACGCGCGCCGCTGCTGCTGATGCTGTCCAACGGCGGCCTGTGCGAGGTCGAGGTCGCTCGTCGCTTTCCCGTCCGGCTGCTGGAGTCCGGTCCGGCCGGAGGCGCCATCCTGGCCGCGGACGTGGCGCGGCGCATGGGCATAGACCGCGCGCTGCTGCTGGACATAGGCGGCACCACCGCCAAGCTGTGCTTCATCGACGAAGGCGCGCCGCAGACCGCGCGGTCGATGGAAGTGGCGCGGCTGGCCCGGTTCAAGGCGGGCAGCGGCATCCCGCTGCGCTTTCCCGTGGTCGAGCTGGCCGAGATCGGCGCCGGGGGCGGCTCCATCGCGCATCTCGATGCGCTGGGGCGGCTGCAGGTGGGACCGGAAAGCGCCGGTTCGGTGCCGGGACCGGCCTGCTACATGCGGGGCGGCACACAGCCCACCGTTACCGATGCGCACCTGGCGCTGGGCCGGCTCGACGCGGAGCATTTCGCCGGCGGCCGGATGACGCTGGGCCTGGACGCCGCGCGCCAGGCGCTGGAGGGACTGGGCGGAGCGCTGGACCTGTCGGTCGAGGACACGGCCTGGAGCATCTGCGAGATCGTCGACGAGAGCATGGCCAATGCCGTCCATGAACATGCGGTCGAGGTCGGCAAGGGGGTGGACGGACGCACGCTGATCGCCATCGGCGGCATGGCGCCGTTGCATGCCGCGCGGCTGGCCGCCAAGCTCGGGCTGGACCGCGTGGTCATTCCCGAGGGCGCGGGCGTGGGATCGGCGCTGGGCTTCCTGCGCGCGCCCGTGGCATTCGAGACCACGCGCAGCGTGCAGGCCAGGCTGTCGTCCTTCGATGCCGCCCAGGCCAACGCCATCGTCGCGGAGCTGGCCGCCGAGATGCATCGCGTGGTCCGCCGGGCGGCGCCCGGCGCCGAGGTCCGCGAACAGCGGACCGCCTGGATGCGCTACCAGGGACAAGGGCACGAGATACGGGTGATCCTGCCCGACGGCTCCTTCGGCGAAGGCGCCGCGCACATGCTGGCCGCGGCGTTCGAGGCCGCCTACCGCGCGCTCTACGGCCGCGTGATCGCCGGCGCGCAGATCGAGGTGCTGGGCTGGACCGTCAGGGTGGAGGCGCCGGTGCCGGCCGTCGCGCCCGCCGCGGCCGGCATAGCCGTGGCCCGCGAGGCCGGCGAGCGCCGGTTCTACGACCAGACCTTGCGCGACTTCGTGTCCGGCCGGGTGCTGCCCGCCCGCGCCGTGGCGCCGGGCGCGCCGCTGGCCGGGCCCGCCCTGCTGGTGGAGGACGAAACCACCATCGTGGTGCCGTCGGGCCTGGCGGTCGCGTGCACGTCCGCGGGCGACATCGTGCTGGATGGCGCGGCGGCTTCCCCGGCCGCCGCGGCCGGCAGGGACATGCCGGAGGAGATCAAGGCCCAGGTCCTGTGGAGCCGCCTGATCGCGGTGGTCGAGGAGCAGGCACGCACCCTGATGCGCACGGCCTTCTCTCCCACGGTCCGCGAAGCGGGCGATCTGTCGGCCGGCCTGTTCGACCTGGAAGGCCGGCTCATCGCCCAGGCGGTCACGGGCACGCCCGGCCACGTGAACTCCATGGCCGCCTGCGCCCGCCACTTCCTGGACAAGCACTCGCCGGCCTCCATGGCCGAGGGCGACCACTTCATCACCAACGACCCGTGGCTGACGTCCGGCCATCTGCACGACGTCACCGTGCTGTCGCCTGCTTTCCAGGACGGCAGGGTGATCGGTTTCTTCGCCTGTACCTGCCACCAGGTGGACATCGGCGGCCTGGGCCAGGGGCCGGACGGCCGGTCGGTGTACGAAGAAGGCCTGTACATCCCCATCCTGCGCCTGGCGCGCGCGGGCCGCCTGAACGAGGACCTGCTCGACATCGTGCGCGCCAACGTGCGCCAACCCGAACCGGTGGTGGGGGACATCCTGTCCTACGTCACGGCCAACGAGGTCAGCGCCCGCCGCCTGGCGTCCACGCTGGACGAATTCGGCCAGGACGGGCTGGCGGACATCGCCGCGTTCCTGCTGGAACGCTCGGCGGCCGGCATGCGTGCCGCCATCGCCAAGCTGCCACAGGGTACGTACCGCTCGCACATGCGGCTCGACGGCTACGACCGTCCGGTCGACATCCATTGCGCGGTGGGCATCGACGGGGAGCGCATACGGGTGTCGTTCGACGGCACGTCGCCGGCCAGCGCCAAGGGCATCAACCTGGTGCTGAACTACACCCGCGCCTATGCGGCGTTCGGCGTGCGCGCAGCGGTCGCGCCCAACGTGCCCAACAACGCGGGCTCGCTGTCGCTGGTGGAAGTGGATGCGCCCGAGGGCTCCATCCTGAACGTGCGCCACCCGGCGCCGGTCTGTGCCCGCCACATCATCGGCCAGTTCCTGCCCGAGGTGGCGCTGGGCGCACTGGCCGGGGCTCTGCCCGGCCGCATCCCGGCCGAGGGCGCCGCCTGCAACTGGGGGCTGCAGCTGCGCGGCGGCATCGAGGGCGGGGCGCCTTTCGAGATCCTGTTCTTCAACGCCGGCGGTTCGGGCGCCCGCCCCGAAGGCGACGGGCTATCGGCCACCGCCTTCCCCAGCGGCATCCGGTCGATCCCGGTCGAAATCTGCGAGACGGCGGCGCCCATCGTCATCTGGCGCAAGGAACTGCTGCCCGACAGCGGTGGAGCCGGCCAGTACCGGGGCGGCCTGGGCCAGCGGGTGGAGGTCGCCACCCGCGACGGGACGCCGTTCCAGGTGTTCGGCATCTTCGACCGCGTGTTGAATCCCGCCCGCGGACGCGAGGGCGGGGCCGACGGGGCGCCGGGGTGGGTGGGCACCGCTTCGGGATCGGCCATGCGGTCCATGGGGCTGCAAACCGTCCCCGCCGGCGAGGTCCTGCGCATCGACGTGCCGGGCGGCGCGGGCTATGGCGACCCGTCGCGCCGCGCGCCCGAGGCGGTCCGGCGCGACGCGAGGCTGGGCTATTTCTCGTCCGGGGCCGCCCGGCGTTTTCATTCCGGCGCGATCGACTGATCGCCCGCACACGAAGGAAGTCCGAGCATGCAACCACAGTCCATTTCCCTTCGCATCCGCGCGCTGCTGGGCATCGCGGCAATGGCGCTCGGCGGTTCCGCCCTGGCGCAGACCCGGCTCGACATGGCGATCGCCTGGCCACCGGGCAACTTCCATACGAAGAACGCGATGGCCTTCGCCGAGGCCGTGGACAAGGCCACCGGCGGACAGGTGAAGATCACCGTGCACGCGGGCGGCGTGCTGGGCTTGAAGGGGCCGGAAGCGCTGCGCGCGGTGCGCGACGGCATCGTGCCGATGGCCGAGTTCAACGCGCCGCAGCAGGTCGGCGATGCGCCGCTGTTCGCGCTCGAGACACAGCCCTACCTCGTGGGCGACTACCGGCAGCTGCGCGTGCTGCACGACATCATGCTGCCCGAATACGACAAGGTGCTGGCCCGCTTCGGACAGAAGCGGCTGTACATGACGCCGTGGCCGGACCAGTATCTCTTCACCCGCAAGCCGGTCGCCTCCACCCCCGACGTCAAGGGCATGAAGGTGCGGGTCACGGACCGGGTGACGTCCGAGCTGATCAAGCATGTCGGCATGTCGCCGGTGCAGATGACCTTCGCCGACATGATGCCGGCCCTGGCCTCGGGCGGCCTGGATGGCGTGACGACCTCGGCCTCTACCGCGGTGGACTCGCGCTTCTGGGAGTTCCTGAAGCACGCCTACAAGACGAATCACGTCTGGTCGTCGAACGTGGCGACGATCAACCTGGCCGCATGGAAGAAGCTGACGGCCGCGCAGCGCGACGCGATCGAGAAAGTGGCGCGCGATCTCGAGCCGGCCTTCTGGAAGGCCAGCCAGGAGGACGATGCCAAGTCGCTGGCGGTCCTGCGCGAGCACGGCATGCAGGTCGAACCCTTGCCCGCGCCGGTCACCGCGGACCTGAAGCAGGCCGCCGCCGGCATGGTGGAGGACTATGCGCGGCGCACGCCTTCCGTGCCCGAATTGCTCAGGCAGTACCGCGAGCGCGCGGGGCAGGCCCGATGAGGGCATGGCTGGACGGCATCGATCGCCTGTCGCTCTGGGGCGCGCGTGCCGCGTGCTGGCTGATCGTCGCGATGCTGGCGCTGATCGTGGCCGAGGTTGCCTCGCGCAAGTTGCTGGGCATCAGCCTGGAATTCGCCTGGGAATATGCCAGCTACCTGCTGGCCATTTCCTTCCTGGCCGGCAGCGGCCATGTCCTGCGGGCGGGATTCCACGTCCGGGTGCAGCTGGCGCTGAACGCATTGGGACCGCGCCGTGCCCGCCTGCTCGATGGCGTGGCCACGGCATTCACGGCCCTGGTGTCGGGTTTCTTCGCCTATGCGCTGCTGCGGCTGGCATACATGTCCTACCTGGACCAGACACGTTCCTTCCTGCCCAGCAATTCCCTGCTCTGGCCGTTCCAGGCGCTGTTCGCCCTGGGGGCCGTCGTCCTGGCGCTGCAGTTCGCCGCGCGCCTGGCGCGCATCGCGCTGGGCGAACCGACCGAGCAAGGCACGGGCGACGCGCCGCTCGTTTCCACGGAATAGAGTCCGCCATGATAGAAATCGCTCTCGTCGTCGCGGGCCTGCTCATTCTCCTGCTGGGAGCCGGCGTGTGGGTGGGGCTGGGGTTGATGGCCACCGGCGGGATCGGCCTGATGCTGTTCCGCTCGACGCCGGTGGAAGTGCTGCTGGGCCAGTTGTCCTGGAACTCGGCCACGGTGGCCGAGCTGTCGGCCCTGCCGCTGTTCGTGCTGATGGCGGAAATCCTGTTCCGCACCCGCATCGCGGCCGCGATCTTCGATGCGCTCGCACCCTGGACGACGTGGCTGCCCGGGCGTCTGGCCCATGTGAACGTGGCGGCGTGCACGGTCTTCGCGGCCGTGTCGGGGTCGTCGGCCGCCACCGCCGCGACCATCGGCCGGATCACCCTGCCGGAACTGACCCGCCGCGGCTATGCCGGTTCGCTGGCCATGGGGTCGCTGGCTGGCGCCGGCACCATCGGCTTCCTCATTCCTCCTTCGATCGTGATGATCGTCTACAGCGTGCTGGCGCAGATATCGCTGCTGGACCTGTTCCTGGCGGGCATCGTGCCCGGACTCGTGCTGGCGGCCATGTTCAGTGCCACCATCATGCTGCTGGCGCTGGCGCGGCCGGGCCTCGTGCCGGAAGGGCGCGAACGCTATACCTGGAGCCAGCGGCTGTCGGCGCTCAGGAACCTGTTGCCCGTCATGCTGCTGATCGGCGCCATCATCGGTTCGATGATGGCCGGCATCGCCACGCCCAACGAGGCGGCGGCGGTAGGCGTGGTGGGAGCGCTGGCCATCGCCGCCGCCACGCGCGACCTCAGCCTGGCGGCCTTGCGGCAGGCCTTGATGGGCACCGTTTTCACGTCGTCCATGATCGGCCTGATCGTCATGGGCGCGGGGTTTCTTTCCACCGCCATGGGCTACCTGGGCGTGCCGCAGGCCGTGGCGGAAATGATCGCGCCGCTGCACCTCGGGCCGGTGGGGCTGGTCGTTCTGCTGCTGCTCGTCTACCTGGTGCTGGGCTGTTTCCTGGACGGCATATCGGCCATCGTGATGACCCTGCCCATCGTGCTGCCGCTGGTGACGGCGGCGGGTTACGACCCGGTGTGGTTCGGCATCTTCCTCGTCATCACCGTGGAGATGGCGCAGGTGACACCCCCCGTGGGCTTCAACCTGTTCGTGATCCAGGGGCTGACCAAGGTGTCCGCCATGCAGGTGGCGCGTTCGGCATTGCCGTTCTTCTTCGCGATGGTGGTCTTCACCGGCCTGATCGTCGCTTTTCCCCAAATCGTCATGTGGCTGCCCGGCCTGAAATAGCCGCGCGGTCCGCTGGAAACCATCATGAGAGACTACCTGGCCAGGCTGCAGGCCCGCGGCGACCTGATCGTCATCGACCGCGAGGTCGATCCCGTCCACGAACTGGCGGCCGTGGCGGTGCAGTTGCAGAGCAAGTCCGGCAAGGCGGTGCTGTTCAACAAGGTCCGTGGCAGCGACATGCCGGTGGCGATCAACGTCTACAGCAATCACGACCGCCTGTGCGAGATCATCCGCTGCGGGGACAAGAATTTCTGCGAGCGGCTGGACGAACAGATCCAGGAGGCCGCCGGCAATGCCGCGTGGCAGCGCGATGCCGGGCCGCAGGAATGGCGCGAGGGCAAGCTGAGCGACCTGCCGCTGCTGACGCACCATGGGCGGGATGGCGGCGCCTACATCACGTCGGGCATTTTCGTCGCCAAGGATCCGCAGACGGGTGTGCCCAACCTGTCGTTCCATCGTTCCCTTTACGTGTCGGACCAGGAACTGCGCATCCGCCTGGGCAGTTCGCATGACCTGTATCGCTACCAGCAGGCCGCCGAGGAACGGGACCAGCCGCTGGAGGCCGCCATCGTGATCGGCGCGCCGCCCGAGGTGTTCATGGCGGCCTGCGTGTCGCTGCCGCCCGAGGGCAACGAGCTGGCGCTGGCGTCGGCCATGCGGGGCGAACCCCTGCCCATGCGTCCATGCAAGACCATCGGCCTGGCGGTACCGGCCGAGGCCGAGATCGTGATCGAGGGCCGCATCCTGCCGCACGAGCGCCGCCCCGAGGGGCCCTTCGGCGAATTCATGGGCTACTACGTCGAGGTGGGCGACAACCACGTGTTCGAGGTCACCCACGTCTCTTGGCGCCAGGGCGCGGTCTACCACGGGCTGGTCTGCGGGTCGCACGAGGACCTGCGGCCGCTGGAGGCGGCCACGGCGGCGCGCATCTACAAGCACCTGAAGGGCCAGGTCGCGGGCGTGCTGGACGTGACGTGCCGGCCCACGGTCATGAACACCATCGTGAAGATCCGCAAGCAGTACGAAGGGCACGCCCAGCACGTCCTGCTGGCCGCCATGGGGTCGCACCTCGACTACAACAAGCTGTGCGTGGTGGTGGACGAGGATGTGAACATCTACGACATGGAAGAGGTGATATGGGCCTTCCTGACGCGCGGCCGGGCCGATACCCGCACCATGGTCGTCAAGGATGTGCCAGGCTTCTATCGCGATCCCCACAAGGACCACTGGGGGCGGCTGGGGCTGGACGCCACCAAGCCGTGGGGGCGCGAGGCCGAGTTCGAACGCAAGCGCATCCCGGGGGATGACGCGGACATGGTGCTGGCCGATTATCTGGCGGCCGGGCAGCAACTCTAGTACCGGCGCGGACCGCGGGGTCCGCCCGCCAGAAAGCAAACAGGGATACGGCGACGTATCCCTGTTTTTTTATCGGCCCTGGCAAGGGCGCCGGCAGGAGCCGGCGCCGGGGCTCAGGCGGCGCTGGCCCGGATGGCCCGCGAGGGGCTGCGGCCGGGCTTGCGGCGTACCAGGCTGATCAGCGTCACGAGCACGAACAGCGCGGTGACCATCTTCAGGTCCGAGGGTTGGAAGCCGAAGGCCAGCACCAGCGAGATCAGCTGGAAATAGACCACCGATCCCAGCACGGGGGCGGCCACCTGGCGGAAGATGGTGCGGTTGCCGATGATGGCTTCGCCCAGCAGCAGCGAGGCCAGGCCGTTGATCAGGGTGCCGAAGCCCATGTTCACGTCGGCGAAACCCTGGTTCTGCGCCAGCAGGCCCCCGCCCAGCGCGGCGATCAGGTTGGCCAGCCCCAGCCCGACCAGCGTGTAGGCCTTGACGTTGATGCCCTGGGCGCGGGCCATGGCCTGGCTCGAACCCAGCGCGCGCATGGCCATGCCGTGCTGCGTGCCCAGGAACCAGAAGATCAGGCCGATCAGCACGACGTCGATCACAGCCAGGAACACGATGCGGTTGGTCAGGCTGCCGTCGTCGCCGGGCAGGTAGGAGAACAGGTTGGGGAAGTTGAACAGGGCCGTGTTCGGCTGTCCCATGACGCGGATGTCGATGGAATAAAGCATGGACAGCACCAGGATGCCGCACAGCAGCGTGTTGATCTTGACCCTTTCATGGATGTAGGCCGTGGCGGTGCCGCCCAGGAAGCCGGCCAGGGCGCCGATCAGCAGCGCCGACACGGGCTCGAGCCCGATCACCAGGCACTTCGCGGTGACGCAGGCGCCGAAGGCCAGCGTGCCTTCGCCGGTCATGTCGGCGAAGCTGAGGATGCGGAAGGGAATCATCACGGCGATGGCGATCAAGGCGTAGATCAGGCCCTGCATCATCCCCATGGGGACCAGGTTCAGGAAGGTGGACAGGAAGTTCATGGGTTCACGCCGCTGCTAGGAGATGGGATTCGTCGTCGAAGGCGGCGACCAGTCGCTCGACGGTCATGCCGCGCTTCTGCTCGCCGGACAGGTCCGCGATGATGCGTCCCTGCTGCATCATGATCAGCCGGTTGCCGTAGGTGATGGCATGGCTCATGTTGTGGGTCACCATCAGCGTGGTCAGGCCGGTCTCGGACACCACGCGCGAGGTCACCTGCATGACCTTCTCGGCGGTCTTGGGGTCGAGCGCCGCGGTGTGTTCGTCCAGCAGCAGCAACTGCGGCTCGCGCAGCACCGCCATCAGCAGCGACAGCGCCTGGCGCTGGCCGCCGGACAGCAGGCCGGCCTGGGCCTTCATGCGGTTCTCCAGGCCCAGTCCGAAGGTCTCCAGGCGGGCGCGGAACTCGACCATCATCGCGCTGGTCAGGCCGCGGCCGAAGGTGCGGCGGGCGCCGCGCCGGGCGGCCACGGCCAGGTTCTCCTCGATGCTGAGCGCGGCCGCCGTGCCCACCGAGGGATCCTGGAACACGCGCGAGATGTATTTCGCACGCTTGTGCGTAGGCAGCCGCGTGATGTCGTTGCCGTCGATGCGGATATGGCCGTCGTCGGGCAGGACCTCGCCGGCCAGCATGTTGAGCAGCGTCGATTTGCCGGCGCCGTTGCCGCCGACGACGACGGCGAAGTCGCCGCGCTGCAAGCCGAGGGATACCTCGTCGATGGCGATGCGTTCGTCCGGCGAGCCGGCGTGGAAGATTTTCTGCAGTTGTTGGACGTCTAGCATGAGGTGAGCCTTGATGCGGAAACGGGCTACTCGACGAAGCAGGCGCAGTCGTCGAACGAAGCGGGAATGGCGAGGCCCAGCTCCTTGAACTTGGTCTTGTTGATGGTGGTGATGTAGTCGTCCGGGCCCGGGCGCGCGGGTGCGAGCTGGGAGGTGGGCGTGCCCTTGAGGATGCGGTCGGCCAGGACCGCGGCATTGGTGCCTATGGATTTCAGCGAGACCGCGTAGTTGGCGGCGGCCATGCCGCTTTTCACGAATTCGGTCTCGGAACTGAGAATGGGGAACTTCAATTGCTTGGCCGCGGCCGCGACCGCCGGAATGGCCGACTGCACCAGATTGGAGCCCGTGATGTAGGCAAAGCCTATGCCTCGAAGCAACTGCGCGCGCTGTGGAATGTCGCCCACGGCATCGACGCTGACCGGCACGAATTTCAGGCCGGCCCGCTTGGCGGCTTCCTCCAGCTTCTGGGTGGTCACCACGTCGTTGACTTCGCCGGGGTTGTACAGCGAACCGAAGGACGTCGCATGGGGGAACAGCTTCTTGCCGAAGGCCAGCGCGGCGTCGAAATCCTGCATGTCCGATGCGCCGGTGAAGCGCGCGCCGCCTTGCTGCCAGTTGGGCACCAGGCCGGCCTTGACCGGGTCCGTGACCATGGCGAACACCATGGGCGTCTTGCGATTGGAGACCGCCGACAGCGCCGTCTGCGAGACCGAGGTGGTGATCGTCAGGATCAGCTCGGGCGACTTGGACGAGATCTGCGTGAACATCTGCGGCATCAGGGCCTGGGTGAAGTTCGCGTCGCTGTAGACGTAGGTGGTGTTCTTGCCGTCCACGTAGCCGCGCCGGGCCATTTCTTCCTTGAAGCCCTCTATGGTCTGTGCGATGGAAGGGTGGGGGCCGAGGTTGGCGATGCCGATCACGGTTTCCGAGGTGGCCGCGCCGGCGTAGCCGAGAAGGGCGGCTGCCGCCGCGTGAAGGACGAGGGCACGCGGGAAAGACAGGCGAAACGCAAGCATGACGTTGGACTCGCTGGAGGGCTTCGAATGCCGAATTTTTAGCACCGAACCACCGGCCGCCCCCACCCTCGAACGGACGAGTCCCGATCGCCTAGATGTTCTTGCCTATTTCCTAGATGAGGCGCGCCCAGCCTGGCTGCGCACGGCGCGCGGCGGCCCGGCGAGCGAAATTGTGGCGATCCATTCCGGATTGCTAGGAAATCCGCACCGTGTGGGGATGCGCCCTTGTAGGGGCGGTCCGGGCTGCCTAGTCTGCGCGGCAGGGAGGCGAATCGGTTCGCCTTTCGCCGGTTCGAAAGAACCGTGACCTTCATCGAGAACACGGGGCCGCCTGGCGCGGGAGAAAGGCATGAAAAGATGGTTGATCGGAGCGGCCGCGGCGGCCGCATGCGCGGGGGCCGCGCATGCGCAGTCCAACGTGACGCTGTACGGCTTTCTGTATAGCGGCTTGCGCTATGTGAACAACAGTGGAGGCCACAGCGTGACGGGCCTGGCCACCGGGCCCTCGCGCTGGGGCATGCGTGGCAACGAGGACCTGGGCAACGGCCGTTCCGCGTTGTTCACCCTGGAAAGCGGTTTCGACATGGGATCGGGCAGCTCGCGCCAGGGCGGACGGCTGTTCGGCCGCCAGGCTTACGTGGGCCTGAACGACAACGGACTGGGCACGGTCACGTTCGGCAGGCAGTACGACATGGTGGCTTCGTTCCTCGCTCCCTATGTGCCCGCCGGCAAGTGGAACGGCTACATGGCGCACCCCGGCGACGTCGACAACCTGAACTTCCAGTTCCGGCTGAACAATTCGGTGAAGTACGTCACGCCCGTCATCAACGGCTTCCAGGCCGGCGCGGTGTACAGCTTCGGCGAGGTGGCCGGGTCCAGCAAGCAGAACAGCGCCCACAGCATGGGGCTGAAGTACAAGTCGGGCGACTTCTCGGTCGCGGCCGCCTACATGCGGGTGAACAACCCGGCCACCGCGGTGCCCGAGGGCAACTGGAATACCATCCTGCTGCCGGCGTTCACCTCCACCTCGCAGCGCAACGCCTACACGGTCAGCCCGCAGGCGATGACGACCGTCGGCGTCGCGGCGGACTACCAGGCGGGCAGCTTCAAGTACGCCGCCGCCTACACCCAGGTCCGCTACGACAAGGTGGGCGGCACGGTGGCGGGCCTGCCCGTCAGCGACGCGAAGTACAGCAACCTGGACCTGAACGTGGCCTATTCCGTCAACGCCAGCTGGCAGCTCGGCGCGGGATATACCTATACCTTCGGCAAGGTGGATGCCACCGGCTTCAAGCCCAAGTACCATCAGTTCAACCTGATGACCAACTACTTCCTGTCCAAGCGCACCATCCTGCAACTGGCGGCCATCCACCAGCGTGCCGCGGGCGATGCGCAGAACGCGTACATCCTGTATGGCAGCACCGGCGGCGCGTCCAGTTCGCGCGGCCAGACCATGCTGCTTGCGGGTATCTTCCATCTGTTCTGATTCGTTTCGGCACGATCCGCCCGCTTGCGGGCGGACGCCTTGATTCCATGATTCCTCTACCTTCCGCACGCACCGGCGCCGCCATCCTGGCCGACACTCTCCATGGATTCGGCGTGCGCCATGTGCTGCACATTCCCGGCGAAGGCATCCTCGAGATCGTCGATGCGCTGGCCGATCGCCACGCCGACGTGCGCCTGACGTCCTTCCGCCACGAGGCCGGCATGGCCTATGCCGCGCAGGCGCTGGGCCGGGTGGCCGACATGCCGGGCGTCTGCCTGGCCGCCCGGGCCCCGGGGGCCCTGAATACCCTGCTGGCCGTGCACACGGCCGAGACCGACGCCGCTCCCATGCTGCTGATCGTGGGCCAGGCGGATGCCCGCCAGGCCGGCCGCGATCCGCTGGGGGGGCAGGACCTGGGCGAGGTGTTCCGGCCGGTGGCCAAGTCCGTGCTGTACGCCGGCCAGGCCGAGCGCCTGCCCGAGGTGCTGGCGCGCGCCTGGCGCGATGCGATGTCGGGGCGCAGGGGGCCGGTGGTGGTGATCGTGCCCGAGGACGTCATGCACCAGGAAGCCCGCGTTCCGGACCTGCCGCCGCCGGCCCCCGTCCATCCCGCGCCCGCGGCGCATGACATGGAGCAACTGCGGGCGCTGTGCGCGGCCGCGCGCCGGCCCGTGCTGCTGCTGGGCGGCACCGGCTGGGACGAGGCATCGCTCGACCGCGTGGCGGCCTTCACCGCGCGCGCCGGCTGGCCGGTGGCGTCTGCCTATCGCCGCGCGGATCTGATCGACCATGCCGACCCGCGCTTCGTGGGCGAGACCGGCATAGGCATCGCGCCGGCGTTGGCCGAAGGAGTCGCGCAGGCCGACCTGATCCTGGCGGTGAACGTCCGTCTGGGCGAGATCAATACCTTCGGGGCGGGCGGCTTCGGCGGTTTCAAGCTGCTGGAGGCGCCGCTGCCCAGCCAGACGCTGGTGCATGTGCACGCCGAAGCCGGCGAACTGAATCGCGTCTTCCAGGCCGACCTGGCCATCCAGGCGGGGCCCCGGGAATTCGCCGCGGCACTGAATGGCCTGCCGGTGCCGCCGCTTGCCGATGGAGCGTGGTTGACCGGGCTGCGCGCCGCTCGGGAACGCTACGTGGGAACCGGCGCCTGCGAGGGCCCGCTGGACCTGCGCAAGGTCTTCGAGCAACTGCGCGCGCACCTGCCGGCACGCGCCGCCGTGACCGTGGGCGCCGGCGCCTACGCCGTCTGGCTGCACCGCTATTTCGCGCTGCGGCGCGGCGACGTGCTGCTGGGACCCAAGAGCGGCGCCATGGGCTATGGACTGCCCGCGGCGGTGGGCGTGGCGCTGGCCGATCCTTCGCGCCCGGTGGTGGCCGTGGCCGGCGACGGCTGCTTCCTGATGCATGCCGAGGAACTGGCGACCGCCGTCCAGGAAGGACTGAAGATCCTGGTCGTGGTCGTGAACAACGCGGGCTACGGCGCCATACGGGGCAGCCAGATGCGGCTGTTCGGCCGTGCCGTCGGGACCGACCTGCGCAATCCCTCCTTCGCCGACTATGCGCGGGCCTTCGGCGCCCATGCCGAGCGGGTCGAGACGACCGACGGTTTCCTGCCCGCGCTGGAACGGGCCCGCGCGGCAACCGGGCCGGCGCTGATCGAGCTCGTCCTGCCGGCGTCCGTGGGCAAGCCGGCATGAGCGCGCCCGCCCGGCCGCCCGAAGGGCGCGCGACCTTCCTCGGGGAGGATGTCGCGCAGCGACAGGAGGATAGTCCAGTGAGCGCACAAGGTATGGAGGACTGCCGGTCCGTGATCGTGGTCGGGGCCGGCATCGCCGGGCTGACCGCCGCGTACCGCCTGCGGGAACAGGGCTTTCGCGTGCGGGTGCTGGAGGCCGCCGGCCAGCCGGGCGGGCGCGTCGCGCAGGGACGGGAGGGCCCGATCCCGTACAACACAGGCGCCCGTCTGCTGTATCCCTTCGGCCGGGAACTGCAGGCCCTGATCGATGAGCTGGGCCTGCGCGAGGGCCTGGTGCCCCTGAAGAACCTGGGTGCGGACTGCAGGACCGCGGACGGCACCTACCGCGTGGACCTGATGCCCGGCTTCGCCGCGATGAATACGCCGGGCCTGGGTTGGCGCGACAAGCTGGGGCTGCTGCGAGCCGGACTGCACCTGGCCTGGCTGCGCGGCCGCGCGGACCCGGACCATGCCGTTTCGGCGCTGGCCTACGACGACGAGACGCTGGCCGGCTACATCCGGCGCACCGCCGGCAGCCGCGTGCTGGAGCGGCTGGTCGAGCCTGTCTTCCGAGGCACGCGCAGCTGGAATCCCGAGGATATCTCGGCGTCGTTCTACCTCAGCACCACGCCGGGACTGCTGGGCCACGACACCGTGTACGTCCCCCGGGGCGGGATGGGCACGCTGACCGCCGCGCTGGCGGACCGGCTCGGCATCGAGTGCGGAACCGTGGCGACGGCCATCGTCCGGGCGGACGACGGCCCCTGCACGGTGCGATACAGCAAGGACGGCGTGCAGGGCGAGGCCACCGCCGACATCGTCGTCTGCGCGACGCAGGGAACCTACGCGCGGCCGCTGGTGGCCGGGCAGTCGGGCGCCGAGCGCCTGCTGCTGGACGCGGTGCGCTACAACAGCCTGGGTATCGTCCACTACGCGCTGCGCGGCCCGTTGCCGCCGGCGCTGGAGTTTTCGCTGCGCAGCCGGCCCACGCGCATCGCCACCTGGCAGCAGATGGCCGCGCCGCCCGATGCCGGCGAGGCCGACGCCATTCTTTACTGCCAGCTCACCCCGGAGGCCGTGGCGGAAGCCGAGCGGCTGGGATGCACCGACGACGTGGACCGCCTGCTGCGCGACGAGATACGCGCGCGCCTGCCGGGCTTCGACCGGCGCCTGGTCTACCGCTTCAATCAGTGGATCGCCTGCAAGCTGCCGGTCTTCTACCCAGGCTATGGCCGCAAGGTGGCGAGCTTCCTGGCATGGCAGTCGGCGCAGCGCCGCAGCGTCTATTACTGCGGCGACTACCTGTCGCAATCGCTGGTGAACGGCGCCTGCCGCAGCGGCGCTGAGGCGGCCGCCGCCATCGCGCGGCATTGGCGCTAAGGCACGCTAGGCGGTGCCGGCGGGCAGCCGCACCGCCTCGTCGCGCAGCAGGGCCAGGAAATACTCCGCCGCCGGCGTTGCCGGGATCTCCTGATTCCAGACGGCGACCAGGTCGCGCTGCAGGCACAGTTCCGGCAGGGGCAGCACCGCGAGATCCGGATAGTGGCGCAACACGGATTCCGGCAGCAGCGTCAGGAAGCGGCCCTTGCGCAGCAGTTCCGCGGTGCACGGAATCGAGACCCCCTGCACCGTGGCCGTGGGCGCCGGCTGCTCCAGCTGCTTGAACAGGGCGACCAGATGCGGCCGGAGCACGCCGTTCTGCGGCGGCAGCACCCAGGGATAGTCCCGCAGGCGCGGCAGGCTTGACCGCCCCGGCAGGTCCAACAGGGGATGGTCGTGCGCCAGGGCGACATGGAAAGGATCGGCCATCAGCCGGCAATGGGCCAGCGCTGCCGGCAGCTCCAGGTTGGTGAGCATGGTTACCGCCATGTCCAGGCGCCCCTCGCGCACGCCCATGACCAGCGGGTGGTACAGCCCTTCTTCCACGAAGACCTGCATGCCCGGGCGCTCGCCGTACAGCCTGAGCAGCGTGCGCGGCAGCAGCGAGGCCGACGCCCCGGCGCCGCAGCCCACGCGCACGACGCCGATGTGCGCGCTCTTGAGCGCGTCCAGTTCTTCCTGCGCCGCGGTGAACTGCATGTCGATCGCCCGCACGTAGGGCAGCAGCGTATGCGCATAGACCGTGGGCGCCACGCCCCAGGCATGGCGGGTGAACAGCGCCATGCCCAGCGACTGTTCGAGCTGGCGCAGGCTCTTGCTCAGGGCGGGCTGTGACATGCCGAGCGCCCGGCCGGCCTTGCCCAGCGACCGGTGTTCGTACACCGCGAGAAAATGCCGCAGCTTGGTATCCATGAACGGCCCATATCCATTGGTTATGAGTGAGGTAGCCCAAAGCCATCTAGCAGGCCGCTCCCAGGCATGCATAGAATGGGCTTCTACCGAGGTTTCTCATTTTTTCGAGGGCGGCGACACCCATGCATCAAGGATATCAGCTCACCTCCGGCTCACCCCGCATCGCCTACGAATCGCACGGCCAGGGCGCGCCCGTCGTGTTCGTGCACGGCGTGGGCGGCAACCTGGACAACTGGCGCGACCAGCTGGAGCACTTCGGCCGCGATCACCGCGCCGTGGCGCTGGACCTGCGCGGCTACGGCCATAGCGACGACATTCCCGGCGCCCTGGATTTCCACGATTTCGCCGCCGACGTGCTGGCGGTCATGGACACGCTGGGACTGGCGCGCGCGCCGCTGGTGGGGCTGTCCATGGGGGGGCTGGTGATCCAGTCCGTCTATGCGCGCGCCCCCGAGCGGGTCAGCGCCCTGGTGCTCGCGGCCTGCCGGCCGGCCGATGCCCCGGTGGCCCATGGCGAACAGTTCGCCCGCGACCGCCTGGCGCCGCTGGAGTCCGAGCGGCCCCAGCAGGCGCTGGCCGACAGCCTGCTGCCCAAGCTGATGGGGCCCGCCACCGCGCCCGACGTCGTGGCCCGGCTGCGCGACAGCCTGCTGCGCCTGCGGCTGGACCAGTACCGCCAGATCGTGCCGGTGCGCACGCAGCTGCCGCCTTACCTGGCGCTTGCCGACATCCGCGTGCCCACGCTGGTGCTGGGCGGGCGGCAGGACCAGCTCGCGCCGGTCGAGCAGATGCAGGCCATCGCCCGCGCCATCGCCGGCAGCGAGCTGGACATCTTCGAGGACTGCGGCCATTTCCTGAACATCGAGCAGGCCCCGGCCTTCAACGCCCGCCTGCGCGCATTCCTGGATGCCGTGGCCGAGCGCGCACCATCCGCCTGAACCCGCCGTCCCACTCCCGGACCTGGAGCCTTCCCATGTTCATCGCAAGACCGCTTTTCGCTGGCATGTCGTCATTGCTCGCCGCCTTGGCCACCTTGTGGCTGGCGGCCGTCGCGCCCACGGCGGCGCATGCGCAGGCCCGGTATCCGGAGCGGCCGGTCAAGCTGCTGGTGCCCTATCCGCCCGGCGGCGCCATGGACCTGGTGGGGCGCATCCTGGCCAAGGACTTCTCCGAGCGCACGGGCCAGCCCATGGTGGTCGAGAACAAGCCCGGGGCCGCCACGATCATTGCCGCCACCGCCCTGGCCGGGGCCGCGCCGGATGGCTACACGCTGATGCTGGCGCCCAATTCCACGCTGACCATCATTCCCCAGCTCTACGCCAAGCTGCCGTTCGACGTGAAGAGCCTGGAAGCGGTGGCGCTGGTGGGGACCAACCAGATGGTGTTTTCCACGAGCAGCGGCAGCGGCCTGAACGACCTGGCGGCGCTGGTGGGCAAGGCGCGCGGGACGCCCAAGAGCGTTTCATACGGTTCGTTCGGCAATGGCAACATCACCCACCTGTTGGGGGAGCTGCTCAACCAGTCGGCGGGCATCGCCATGCTGCACGTTCCCTACCAGGGCGCGGCACCGGCCATGAGCAGCCTGCTAGGCGGCAACATCACGGCCACCTTCGACACCGTCACCAATGTGGCGCCCCAGGTGCAGGCGGGCAAGCTGCGCGCGCTGGCCGTTACCGGCCGCCAGCGCAGTCCGCTGCTGCCCGACACGCCCACCTTTGCCGAAAGCGGCTATCCGGCCCTGGCGGCCGTGGACAGCTGGATCGGCCTGCTCGCGCCCGCGGGCATGGACGCCCGGACAAGGACCAGGCTGGACGCGCATCTGGACCACATCCTGCGCGATCCGGCCTTCGTCAGGCAGTTGAACGAGCGCGGCTTCGACGTGCCCGTCGTCGATGCCGCGATGCTGGCCCGGCGGGTCGAGGAAGAGCGCGGCCTGTATCGCCAGGTCATCGACAAGGCGAACATCCGGCTCGATTGAGCCGCGCCAGCCCGGATCAGGCCAGGACCTTGGCCATGGACGCGGCCACGTAGTCCAGGTTGGCCTCGAACAGTCCGGCCACGCACATGCGGCCGGACTGGATGAGGTAGACGCCGAACTCGTCGCGCAGCCGGTCGACCTGCGCCGGGTTCAGGCCGGTGTAGCTGAACATGCCCCGCTGGTTGACGAAGTAGTCCACGTCCAGGTCCGGGCGCAGGGCGTGCAGGCGGTCTCGCAGGCCCTTGCGCATGGCATGGATGCGCGTGCGCATCTGCGCCACTTCCCCTTTCCATTCCTCGCGCAGTGCGGGGTCGTTCAGCAGGGCGCTGACCACGCGGCTGCCGAACAGCGCCGGGCTGGAGTAGTTCTTGCGGACCGTGGCCTGGAGCTGGCCCAGCACGCGGCCGGCCTCGTCGGCGGTCGGGCAGACCACCGACAGCCCGCCCACGCGTTCGCCGTACAGCGACATGTTCTTCGAGAACGAATTGCCCACCAGCATGGCGATGCCGCGGTCGGCCGTCTCGCGCACGACCCAGGCGTCCTCTTCCAGGCCGTCGCCGAAGCCCTGGTAGGCCATGTCGAAGAACGGGATGGCGTTGCGGGCGACCAGCACGTCGATGATCTTGAGCCACTGCTCGCGCGACGGGTCGATGCCCGTCGGGTTGTGGCAGCAGGGCTGGAGCAGCACGATGCTGCGCTCGGGCAGCGTCTCGAACGTGGCCAGCATCTCGTCGAAGCGGATGCCGTTGGTGGCCGCGTCGTAATACGGGAAGGCATGCATGGGGAAACCCGCGCCGCCCAGGATGTTGTAGTGGTTCTCCCAGGTGGGATCGCTGATCCAGATCTCGCTGCCGGGGAAATGCGCCTTCAGGAAATCGGCGCCCACCTTGAGCGCGCCCGAACCGCCCAGGGTATGGATGGTCGCCACCCGGCCCTCGGCCACGGCGCGGTGTCCGGCGCCCAGCACGGTTTCCTGGATTGCCTTGCGGTACTGGGCATCGCCTTCCATCGGCAGGTAGACCGCGGGCACCGAGGTGTCGATGCGGTCGCGGGCCTGGCTCACGCTGCCGAGCACCGGCACATTGCCGGCGCCGTCATAGTAGAAGCCGATGCTGAGGTTGACCTTGTGCTCGCGCGGGTCTTTCAGGAAGGTCTGCACCAGCGACAGGATGGGGTCGCCGGCATAGCGGGGAACGTGCTCGAACATGGGAACGATTTTCCTTGGAACTATCGATCGATTATAGAGCGGCGCTTTTCAAGCGCCGCTCTACCCAGGGCACAGCGGATCCGGCTCCGCCGGTCCGCCAGTGCCGCCCCCTGGGGGGCGCGCGTCAGCGCGTAGGGGGGGTTACAAATTCGTTCTCATCTGCCAGAGCTCGGGAAAGAGCACGACCTCCAGCATCTTGCGCAGGTAGCTGACGCCGGCCGTGCCGCCGGTTCCGCGCTTGAAGCCGATCACGCGTTCCACCGTCGTCACGTGGCGAAAGCGCCATTGGCGGAAGGCGTCCTCCAGGTCCACGAGCTTTTCCGCCAGCGCGTACAGGTCCCAGCAGGCATCCGGGTCGGCGTACACCTTCAGCCAGGCGGCCTCGACCGAGGCGTCGTATTGCGTGGGCTGGGTCCAGTCCCGCGCGAGGCGCTCCGGCGCGATGGCGAAGCCGCGCCGGGCCATCAGCATCAGGCTTTCGTCGTACAGCGAAGGCGCCGCCAGCGCGGCTTCCACCAGCGCCTTGCGCTCGGGGTGATGGGCATGTGGCGCGACCATCGCGGCGTTCTTGTTGCCCAGCACGAACTCGATCTGCCGGTACTGGAAGGACTGGAAGCCCGACGAACTGCCCAGGTAGGGACGGAACTTGGTGTATTCCGAAGGCGTCATGGTCGACAGCACCGTCCAGGCATGGACCAGCTGCTCCATGATGCGCGAGACGCGCGCCAGCATCTTCAGGGCCGGCTCCACCTCGCTGCGCTGGATGCAGGCGCGGGCCGCGAACAACTCGTGCAGCATCAGCTTCATCCACAGCTCGCTGGTCTGGTGCTGGATGATGAACAGCATCTCGTTGTGGTCGGGCGACAGCGGATGCTGGGCGCCCAGCAACTGGTCTAGGCCGAGGTAGTCGCCATAGCTCATGGATTTGGAGAAATCCATCTGCGCGTTGTGCCACGCGGAGGGGGATGCGTCGCTGTCTTGCCGGGAGGCAGTCATGGAAGAACGTCCTGGACGATGGGTCGTTGAAACGGAGGGAGTGGTCAGCGCAGCGGCCGCAGCACCGCGCGCACGGGACTCGCGTCCAGCGTCGCGAAGCGCAGCGGCAGGGCAATCAGTTCGTAGTCGCCTTCGGGGGCCTGGTCCAGCACCAGGCCTTCGAGAATGGCCATGCCCGCGGCGTGCACCGCGCGGTGCGCGTCCATGGTCTTGGATTCCTGGGGATCGATGGAAGGCGTGTCGATGCCCACCAGCCGCACGCCGTGCCGCGCCAGCAGCGCGATGGCGGCGGGCGCGATCGCGCAGAAGGCGCTGTCCCAGCGCTCGACCGGATTGCGCGCGTAGGTGCGCAGCAGGACACGCGGCGGCACGTCCGCCAGGGCGTGTTCGATATGGCGCGGTTCCACCAGCGGACCGGCATCCAGGCAGTGGATGACGCGGGCCGGGCCGAGATAGATGTCGAGCGGGACGGCGCCGATGGGCATGCCATCGCGCGCGTAGTGCAGCGGCGCATCGGCATGGGCGCCGGTGTGCGGCGACAGCGTGACGCGGCCCACGTTGACCGGACAGGCGCCTTCCATGCGCCAGACCTCGGCCTGCTGGAAGGGTGTGTCGCCCGGCCAGACCGGAGTGGCGGGGGAAAGCGGGGGGCTGATGTCGATCGGGGACATGGCGTGGCGGGATAGGATCAGGTGAAATCTTATCGAAGCGGCCATCGAATGTGCTGGCATTTTCGATGGTTCGTGGTGGTTGAATTCGAATAAAATTCGAAAATCAAAGAATTTGGCGAAATTCCATGCGAATAAAGCTCGACCGCCTCGACATGCGCATCGTCGAGTGCCTGCAGCGCGACGGCCGCATCAGCAACCAGGATCTGGCGGCCCAGGTCTCGCTGTCGCCGTCGGCCTGCCTGCGGCGGGTCAAACTGCTGGAAGAGGCCGGCATCATCCAGGGCTACAGCTGCGTGCTGGACTACGCCAAGCTGGGCCTGGAGGTCGAGGCCGTGGTGCACGTGTCCATGCGCCACGAGGTGGAGGGATGGCACGAGGCCTTCGTGGCCGCCATCAAGGACTGGCCGGAGGTGCTGTCCGCCCGCATCGTCACGGGCGGGGCCAACTACATGCTGGTGGTGCGGGCGCGGGACGTCAGCCACTACTCCGACTTCATCGTCAATCGCCTGTATCGCGCGCCCGGCGTGCGCGACATCGAATCCAACATCGTGCTGGGCTACATCAAGCGCTCGGCCTCGCCCTTCGAGGTGCTGGACCGGGAATGAGTCCCGCTACTTGTTGACCACTCCGAACGCCACGATCTCCACCTTCATGCCCGGCACGACCAGGGCGGCGACGGCCGCGCTGGAGCGGCTGGGGTAGGGCGCGGTGAAGAACTCGCGGTAGACGGCGTCGATGGCCTTCATGTCGTTGACGTCTGTCATGTAGATCAGCACCTGCGTAACGTCGTCCAGCGTGCCGCCGGCGGCTTCCACCGCCGATTGCAGGTTGCGGAAGGTCAGGCGGGCCTGCTCCTCGATCGGACCGGTGTCGATGCTGCCGTCCTTGCGCACCGGTCCTTGCGAGGTGAACAGGATCCCGCCGCTGCGCACCGCCCAGGAAAAAGGCTGGCCCACATCGGGCAGGCCGACGTCGATGACTTCTTTCATGCTGTTGCTCGCTGTCTGACGGAAAGCGCAGATGCTCCCATGAAGATCGCCGCGGCACAATCGAGTCCGGCCTTGGTCTCGCAATATAGTTCTGGACGATATCGGTAATTGACCAGTTTCTATATTCAGTGCCGAACCGCATTCCTATACTGCGCTCAGTCCAATGACTTCAGGGCCCAGCGATGGAATTGCTTGTCCAGCCACACGGCCGAATGCTGCAGGTGTCCGCCGGAGCCAATCTTCTGAATGTGCTGCGCGAGCATGAGGTGCCCGTATCGTACAGCTGCATGGCGGGACGCTGCGGAACCTGCCGATGCCGTGTCCTCGACGGCGAGGTCCACGAAGCGGGCCGAGAGATCAAGCTGACCAATCCGCTGGAAAGCGCCTACGTGCTGGCGTGCCGCAGCACGATGATCGGCGATTGCACCATCGAGATTCCCGAGCCGGACGAGGTCGTGGTGCATCCGGCACGGGTGTTCAAGGCCAGGGTCGCGAACGTCGAACGTCTCACCCAGGATGTCGTGCGGCTGAGGCTCAAGGCCAACAGGGCCTGGAGCCATAGCCCCGGCCAGTACGCCATGCTGCAATTCGCGCCTGACCTCATCCGGCCCTACTCGATGGCCGGGCTGTGTGGCGACGAGTTGATCGAGTTCCATATTCGCCTCGTTCCGGGAGGCCGGGCCAGCGAACACGTCGGCGGCAGCCTGAAGGCCGGCGACGAAGTCCGCGTCTCGGGACCCATGGGCACCGCGTACCTGCGCACCCGCCACGAAGGACCCATGTTGTGCGTGGCGGGAGGGACCGGACTGGCGCCTGTCCTGTCTGTCGTCCGTGGCGCCTTGCAGGCCGGCATGCGCAATCCCATCCACCTGTATTTCGGCGTGCGCACGCGTGCCGATGCCTATGGACTTGCCTGGCTGGACGAACTGGCGGACCGCCACGACGGGTTGCGCGTCCACCTGGTCGTGGCCGCGGGATCGGCGGACGCCGGACATCGCAGCGGGCTGGTGACCCATGCCGTGGCTGCCGACTGGAGCGGGCTCGGCGGTTGGCGCGTCTATCTGTGCGGGGCGCCGCCCATGGTGGAAGCGGGGACCTTCCTGGCCCGCCGGCTGGGGGCCGACCCCGAACACATACACGCGGACGCTTTCTATACCGCCGGCACCTGAGGCGGCAGGCGCTCACGCGCCGACCCGGGTCTTTGTTGAGTCTTCAATAAGGAAAAGCAGCCATGCAGGACCATTCCCTCATCCCGGCCGCCATCGAGTGGCCCACCGCCGACGCGACCCGCGTTCCGTTCGAGGTCTTTACCGACCCCGAGCTCTACGCACGCGAGCAGCAGGTGCTGTTTCGCGGGCCGACCTGGAATTTTGTCGCCCTTGATATCGAAATCCCGGATCCGGGCGACTACAAGACCTCGTTCGTCGGCGATACGCCGGTACTCGTGACCCGCGACCAGGATGGCACGGTCCATTGCATGGTCAACCGCTGTGCGCATCGCGGCTCGGCACTCAAGTTCGACGGTAGCGGCAATACCCAGGACCTGACCTGTGTCTATCACAACTGGCGCTACGATCTTGCCGGCAATCTCCAGAGCGTCGCGTTCCAGCATGGCGTGCGCCAGGTGGGCGGCATGCCGCCC
This sequence comes from Pigmentiphaga sp. YJ18, assembly GCF_038066655.1. Classification (NCBI taxonomy): domain Bacteria; kingdom Pseudomonadati; phylum Pseudomonadota; class Betaproteobacteria; order Burkholderiales; family Alcaligenaceae; genus Pigmentiphaga; species Pigmentiphaga sp. YJ18. The sequence goes on from NZ_JBBUKU010000001.1 coordinate 1,530,757, forward strand.
GATTTCGACCTGGCCCGCCACAACCTGAGACGGGCCCGGGTCGAGGTCTTCCATGGTCTCGTCTTCGCGACCTTCTCGGACGAGACCCCCCCGCTGCGCGAGTACCTGGGCGAGCGCATGGCCTCGCATATCGCGCGTGTCCTGAACCGGCCGATCCGCATTCTGGGAACCTATTCGCAAACCTTGCACAGCAACTGGAAGCTGTACATGGAGAACGTGAAGGATTCCTACCATGCCAGCCTGCTGCACACTTTTTTCTCGACGTTCAAGCTGAACCGGTTGTCGATGCAGGGTGGTGTCCTGGTCGACGGCGGCGGCGCGCATCACCTGAGCTGGTCGCGCCGGGGAACCGATACGGCGGCGGGGACCGAGTACGAAAAGGCGGGCGAGCTGCGCGCCCAGCTCGATGATTTCACGCTTGCCGATCCGACCCTGATCAAGTCGTGGCTGGAGTACGACGACGGAATCACACATTCGATCCAGTCCATCTTCCCCTGCTTCGTGCTGCAACAGATACAGAACTCGTTGGCGGTCCGGCTGCTGGTGCCGCGTTCGGTCGACGAGTCGGAGTTGTTCTGGATCGTCTTCGGCTATGCGGACGATACGCCGGAGCAGTACGACATGCGTTTGCGGCAAAGCAACCTGATCGGGCCGGCGGGGCTGGTGTCCATGGAGGACGGGATCATCGGCAACTTCATCCAGCGCAGCGTGCATCGCGAACAGGGCCGGAGCGCGATATTGGAGATGGGAGGCAAGGAGGTCGAGGACCAGCAGTCGCGTGTGAGCGAGGCGGGGGTTCGCGGATTCTGGCAGGCCTATCGGGCCCGCATGGATATTTGAGGAACGAGGCGATGAACCAAGCATTGGTCAATCCGGAACTGGTGAACCGCGTGGAGCGGCTGCAGGCCGACTATGTGGACTGTATCGACGACGAGCGCTATGCCGACTGGCCGGGCTTCTTCCTGGAAGAGTGCCTGTACACCATCATCTCGCGCGACAACGCGCGGCGCGGGCTGCCCTTCGGTTTTCTCTGGTGCGAGAACCGGCGCATGCTGCGCGACCGAATCGCCTCCATGAAGAACGCGAACATCTATGAACCGCACACGTATCGCCACGTGCTCGGACGGACCTCGGTAAGGCCGGCGGAGGCGGGCGGCTGGCGAGCCCGCACCAGCTACATGCTGGCGCGAGTCATGCATGACGGCGGGATGGATCTGTTCAGTACGGGCGCTTACGAGGATTGGATCGTGGAAGACGAAGGAACGTTGCGGTTTCGGGAGAAACGGGTGGTCACCGACTCCGGCCGGATCGACGCGCTGATCGTCATTCCCTTCTGAAAGGGGCTAGCCATGACATGGCATCCCGTTGCCAGGGCGGCCGACATCGGTCCCGACGAGGCCTTGCCGGTCGAGGCCGGCGGCCGGGCGATCGCGCTGATCACCATCGACGGCCGGATATGCGCCGTCGACGACGTCTGTACCCATGAGTTCGCCATGCTTTCCGACGGACTGGTCGAGGACGGATGCATCGAGTGCCCGCTGCACCAGGCCCGCTTTCGGATCGACACCGGTGCACGGGTCTCAGGCCCGGAGTGCGCCGGCCTGAGCGTCTACGAAACCAAGGTGGACGCAGGGACGGTTTACGTCAAGACGGGATAGGCGACAGCCGTCATCCCCCAGCAGGAGTGAGACACCCAGAAAGCAGTTCCGGCAGCCGCAGCGCATCGCCGATGCGTCGGTTCGCCCATTTCGTCCGGCCGTGGTTGCCGTCGCACCGCTGCCGTTCCTCTTTCTCAGGGAGTACGAAGATGATTCGACGTTTCATTCTGAAGTTCGCAGCAGCCTTTTTTGCTCTGTTCGCAGCCGGTGGAGCGGCCTGTGCCGACGACTATCCCAGCCGGCCCATCACCTTGGTCGCGCCGTTCCCGCCCGGCGGCGCGCTCGACCTGATTGCGCGGGCATTGGCCCAGAAGCTGCAGGAGCAATGGGGCCAGACCGTGGTGGTCGACAACCGCTCGGGGGCTGCCGGGATCATCGGCACGACCCAGGTGGCCCGATCGGCGCCGGACGGCTACACCATCCTGCTTGGCGCGACGACGACGCACGGCATCAACCCCAGTCTCTACAAGTCGTTGCAATATGACGCGGTGGCCGATTTCGAACCGGTTTCGCTGGTCGCGACCATTCCGCACCTGCTCGTGGTCAATCCCGGCCTGCCCGTGCATACGTTCGGCGATTTCGTCAAGCTGGCCAAGGAGAAAACGCTACCCTTCGGTTCCGCGGGTATCGGTTCTCCCCATCATCTCGCCGGCGAGATGCTGAAATCCCAATTGCATCTCAATCTCCAGCATATTCCCTACAAGGGATCGGCTCCCGCCATGACGGCGGTGATGTCGGGAGAAACGGCCTTCATGTCGGTCGAGGTCACCGCCGCGTCGCAGTACATCAAGGCCGGCAAGATGCGACCCATCGCCGTTGCCGCCGCCAAGCGCCTGCCCACGATCGATGTTCCGACCTTCGCGGAAGTCGGCCTGCCCGGATTCGAGGTGACGGCCTGGTACGCGATCTTCGCGCCCAAGGGAACGCCGCGTCCCATCGTCGACAAACTCAGCCAGGCGCTGGCCAAGGCCGTGCATGCCAAGGACGTGCAGACCCGCTTCGCCTCGCTCGACGCGACGCCGGTCGGCAGCACGCCGGACGAGCTGCGCCGCTACGTCGATTCCGAGATCAAGCGATGGGCACAGGCCGTCAAGGCGGCCAACGTGAGCATGGATTGATTTCCCGGTAGCCAACCTTCCCCGCGGCCTGCGTCGTCCTGGCAAAGGACGCGCGGGCCGGGGGAATTTTTTCCATGGATGAACATGAAACTGGAAGAACGACATACCCTTGCCCGCTCGCGTGACGAGGTCTGGGGGGCGCTGAACGATCCGGGCGTGCTGAGAGCCTCGATCCCGGGGTGCGAACAGATCGAACTGGGCGAAGACGGCGCCTACCGCCTGGCGATGAAGGTGGCGGTCGGGCCGGTCAAGGCCCGTTTCTCGGGAACGTTGTCGCTGCTGAACGTCCAGGCGCCGGAGTCCTATACCTTGTTGTTCGAGGGGTCGGGCGGCGTGATGGGGTTCGGCAAGGGGAGCGTCGACGTCAGGCTGGAAGAACCCGCGGCCGATTGCACGGTGCTGGGATATCGCGCCCATGCCCAGGTCGGAGGCCGTATCGCGCAGGTGGGCGCGAGGTTGGTGGAGGGGGTCGCGGCAAAGATGGCGGCCGAGTTCTTTGCGCGCTTCGAGCAACAGCTGACCTCAAACGATAGGGGGGCCTGATCTCATGAAATTCTGCGATTTCGAATACGTGTCGCCTGGCAGCGTGGAAGAGGCCATCGGCTTGCTGGCCGCGAATCCGGGCGAGGCCAAGCTCATCGCCGGCGGCCAGAGCCTGCTGCCTACCATGGCCTATCGATTGGCCCGTCCCTCGATGCTGGTGGATCTCCGGCATCTGGACTCGTTGCGCGGGATAACGGTCGGCCCCGAGGGCGTGCGCCTGGGCGCGTTGACGCGGTGGCGCGACATCGAGGCCGATGGTCGCCTGGCGGCGGCGCATCCGCTGCTGCAGGAGGCCGTTCGCCATGTGGCCCATTACCAGATCCGCAACCGGGGCACGGTGGGCGGCAGCCTTGCGCATGGCGATCCGGCGTCTGAGTTTCCCGGCGTGGCGGTTTGCTGCGGGGCGACGATCGAGGTGAGGGGCGAGGCCGGCAGCAGGGAGATTCCTGCCGGGGCGTTCCATGTCGGGCCGCTCAGCACGGTGCTGGCCGATGACGAACTGATACTTGCCATCCGCTTTCCGCCGTGGCAGCCGGACGCACGATGGGCCTTCAGGGAGTTCTCCCTGCGCGACGGGGATTTCGCGCCTGCCGGCGTGATGCTGTGCTACCGGATGGAAGAGGGGGTGATGCATGCACCCAGGATCGGAGTCATCGGGGCCTGCGCGCAGCCCATGCGATTGCCAGGCGTGGAAGCCTGTCTGGATGGGCGAGAGCCGGGTGCCCGAGTCTTCCAGGAGGCGGCGCGCCTGGCGGCGTTGGAAGTAGAGCCTCCGGATGACCTGCACGCCGATGCCGGCTACCGGCGGGCGCTGCTGGGCACGCTGACGTTACGGGCACTGCACGACGCGGCACGGCGTGCTGTGCCCGCGTGACCGTCGTCTGAACGAGGAGCATCACCACATGAACATCGAATTCACGCTGAATGGCCAGCTCACGGCGGTCGAGGTGCCGGCACGGACTTCGTTGTCGGACTGCCTGCGCCACGATCTGCGCAAGACCGGCACGCACGTCGCGTGCGAGCACGGCGTCTGCGGTGCCTGCACCGTGATCGTCGACGGCGACGCCGTGCGGTCGTGCCTGATGCTGGCCGTCCAGGCGGACGGCTGCCAGGTCACCACGGTCGAGGGCATGACGCCGGTAACCGGCCTGTCCGCCTTGCAGGAGTCGTTTCACCGCCACCATGCCCTGCAGTGCGGGTTCTGTACGCCGGGGTTCCTGACGACGGCCCATGCGCTGCTGAGCGCGGAGCCCGAGGCCAGCCGCGACCGGATCCGCGAAGTGCTGTCGGGCAACCTTTGCCGCTGCACGGGCTACGTGAGCATCGTCGAGGCGGTCTACGACGCGCGCCGCGCGTATCAGGAAAACCGATGAGGGAGGACTGGGACATGACGAGCATGGAATCGGGAAAGCTGGTGGGGTCCTACATTCCCCGCGTCGAGGACTACAGGCTGTTGTCGGGGACCGGCTGTTTCGTCGACGACGTGCATCTGCCGGGCATGCTCCATGCCGCGATCCTGCGAAGCCCCGTTGCGCATGGCCGGCTGAAATCCGTCGATACCGCCGAGGCGTCGGCCATGCCGGGGGTGCACGCGGTCTATACGCATGTGGACGTCCAGGCGGCGCTGGAAGGCGGGGGCGTACCGAAGATGCCGCTGCGGCTGTCGCCGATACCCGAGCACGAACCGTTCGAACAGAGGGTGGTTGCCTGGGACAAGATTCGCTACGTGGGCGAGCCCCTGGCCATCGTCGTGGCCGACAGCGCCGCGCTGGCCGAGGATGCCGCGGAACGGATCGTGGCCGACATAGAAGAACTACCCGTGGTGCCCGACTGCGCGGCATCGATACGCGGGGATGTCTTGCTGTTCGAGTCCGAGGGATCGAACGTGCCGGTGACCTACACCGCGCAGAAAGGCGATGCCCGATCGGCGACGGGCGCCTATGTGCGGCGTGCGCGGTTCTCCACTCAGCGCCACAGCGCCGTGACCATGGAGGCGCGCGGGCTGGTCGCCTCCTGGGATGGCGAGCGGCGCCACATGACCGTCTACGGCGCGGCCAAGGTGCCGTTCGCGACGCGGCGCACGCTGGCCTCGACGCTGGGGCTGCCGGCCGAGTCGGTGGACATGATAGAGGTCGATGTCGGCGGGGGATTCGGCGTGCGCGGGGAGTTTTATCCCGAGGATTTCCTGGTTCCGTTCGCCTCCATGCGGCTGGGCAGGCCGGTCAAATGGATAGAGGACCGCCTGGAAAACCTCCTCGGTTCCAACCATTCGCGGCAGATGGAATGCGAGCTCGAGATCGTCTGCGAGCGCGATGGGCGGATCCTGGCACTGCGGGGCACGATCCTGACCGACTCCGGCGCCTATATGCGTTCGAGCGGCGCGGTGCCGCCGCGCAACGTCGCGCAGTTCCTGTCGGGCCCCTATGACATTCCGCATGTCCATATAGAGTCCTCGGCCTGCCTGACCAACAAGGGGCCGGTTGGCACCTACCGGGGGCCGGGCCGGTTCGAGGCGGACTACTTTCGAGAGCGGCTCATGGACATCGCCGCCGAGGAGATGGGGATCGACCAGGTCGAGTTCCGCCGTATGAACCTGGTGCGATCCAACCAGATGCCCTATCCCCTGGCGACGCTGGACAAACCGTGCAAGCCGGAGAACCTGGACAGCGGCGACTATGCCATCGCGCTGGAACGTTGCCTCAAGGACTTCGGCTGGGAGGAAAAGCGGAGCAAACAGGGGTGCCTGATCGACGGCGTGTACCACGGCGCCGCCGTGACGTGCTTCATCGAAGGAGGCGGAGGCGGCATACGCGAATGCGCCAGGCTCGAACTCGAGGCCGACGCGTCGGTGACGATCTACGTCGGTTCGACCAACCTGGGGCAAGGCCTCCTGACGATCCTGACACAGATCGCGGCCGACGAACTCGAGATGCCCATGCATCGCATTCGCGTCCTGCATGGATCGACGATCTACCTGCCCCAGGGCTTCGGGTCGTTCCACTCCCGGTCGACGGCACTGGGTGGCTCGGCGGTGCTGCTGGGTGCACGCAAGCTGCGCCAGGCGATCATCGACCGGTGTGCGGACCGGTTCGGATGTCCATCCGACCAGATCCGGATCGGCCCCGGGCTCGAGGTGGTCGCGGCCGGTGCCAAGATTGGCCCCGAGGAACTCGGAAAGATGGAGATCAAGGTGGACTCCGAGTTCGCCAGCCATGATCACACCTATGCGTACGGCGCGGCAGGGGCCTACGTGACCGTCGATCCGGACACGGGCAAGGTGACGCTGCTGGATTACTTCGGTGTCGAGGACATCGGCCGCATCATCAATCCGCTGACCGCCAAGGGGCAGGCGATAGGCGGTATCGCCCAGGGGCTGGGAGGCGTGTTCCTGGAACATCTGGCCTATGACGAGACCTGCCAGTTCCAGGCTGGAACGTTCGCTGACTACATGACGCCGACAGCCACCGATTTTCCGGTGATCCGCGCCATCGAACTGGAGAACTCACCGACGCCGCACAATCCGCTGGGTGCCAAGGGCTGCGGCGAAGGGGGCATCGTTCCGGTGGGCGCCGTGGTGGCCAACGCGGTGGCCAGTGCGTTGCGAGGACTCGGTGTGCGGCCTGATTCACTGCCGCTGACGCCCGTACGGATCTGGAGGATGATCCAGGAAAGCCGCCAGGGGCCTGGTTGAGGGCCGGCCCCAGCGGCCCCCGCTTTGCGGGGCCGCTGGGGGGCTAGCGGACGGCAACCACCGCCTCGATCTCGCAGGGGATGCCGTTGGGCAGCGAGTTGGCGCCCGCGGCCGTGCGCGCGTGGGTGCCGCGTTCGCCGAACACTTCGATGAACAGGTCGGAGCAGCCGTCGACGACCTTGAAGTGATCGACATAGTCCGCCGTCGCATTGACCAAGCCGAAGACTTTGATGATGTCGTCGACGCGGTCTAGGTCGCCCAGCGTATCTTTCATGGCGGCGATCAGCAGCAGGCCGACGTGGCGGGCGTGCTGGTAGCCTTCTTCCTGGGTCATGTCGGCGCCCAGCTTGCCTCGGGGCCGTACGCCGTCGTAGAGCGGGCCCTTGCCGGACATGAACATCAGGTTGCCGTGTCGCTTGGCGTGGACGAAGGTGCCGATGGTCTTGCCGATGGGCGGCAGCGTGAGGCCAAGTTCTTGCAGGCGGGTTTCTATGGACACGGAGAAGCTCCTTGGAGGCGGTGCGGCCAAAGCGGTATGGCCTTCATGGAAAGCCGGGCCGGCAGGATGGCCGTGCCGCTCCTGAAAAGCTTGCCCGACTGCGATGCTGCGGGCAAAGTATAGAAATGGGGGATGTGGACTGGATATAGCATCCCGTTGATTCCCGATATCGACGAAACCTATATTGCTTCTATGAATCTCGAGGAAATCGATCTCAATCTGCTGGTGGTGTTCAATCACCTGTTGGTCGAGAAGCGGGTGTCCGCGGTGGCCAGGAAGCTGGGGCTCACGCAACCCACGGTCAGTGGTTCCCTGAACCGGTTGCGCAAGCTGCTGAACGACGAGTTGTTCGTGCGTACCGCGAAAGGGATGGAGCCGACCGCCTTCGCATTGCATATCGCGGAGCCCATCGCCTATTCGCTCAGCACCATCCAGCAGACGTTGAGCGAGCAGGAAAAGTTCGACCCCGCGCGCAGCAGCCGCCGGTTCACGATCTGGCTCAACGACATCGGCGAGATCAATTTTCTGCCCCAACTGATGCATGTTTTCCGGCGGCTGGCCCCGGGCGTCTCGATCAGCACGCTGCGCAGTCCCGTCGGAAGTCTGCAGGAGGCCATGGAGAGCGGCGAGGTCGACGTGGCGATGGGGCTGCTGCCGCAATTGAAGGCCGGGTATTTTCAGCGCCGCCTGTTCAAGCAACGCTACGTCTGCATGTTCCGCCGCGGGCATGTCCTGGACAAGGGAGCGATCTCGCTGGATGAGTTCTGCGCGGCCGAACACTTGCTCATCATGCCGCCTTCATCCGGACATGCGCAGGTCAACGAGTCGATCGAGCGGCGAGGCTATCGGCGCACCGTACGGCTGGTTGTGCCGCACTACGTGCCGGTGGGGCATATTCTTTCGCAGGGACACGACCTGATCGCAACGGTGCCCGAGAGCTATGCCCGCCAGTGCGTCGAACCGTTCGGCATGGCCTACGTGGACCATCCCCTGGATCTGCCGGAAATCGATATCAACGTGTTCTGGCACGCGAAACTTCATCGCGATTCGGCCAACAAGTGGTTGCGGACGGTCATTTTCGAGACCTTTTCCGACAAACCCGCCGCGTGATACCCCCCATCAACCAAAGTTAATTGTCGCGGTGGCGCCGCCTGCAGATAATTTCTTCGACTCTGGAACGAAGGAAGGTCATGAGCGACGTGGTACGCGAGTATGGCAACGGTGCAGTGATGGGCGTGGCGGTTCCGCAGGCGAACCCCGTGGTCGAGCCCGAGCTGGCGGCGTTGCTGCCTGCCGGATTCTCGATGCTCGTCACCCGCCTGCAGGGCAGCCGCACGGATTCGCGCCAGCGGCTGATCGATTACCTGGCCAATCTGCCGGCCAGCCTCGATACCTACGACAGCGCCAAACTGGACGTGCTGGGCTATGCCTGCACCGGCAGCTCGTACCTGGTGGGCGCGGATGAAGAGCGGCGCGCGCTGGACGCCGCGTCGGCGCGCTTCGGCTACCCCATCATTTCCTCGGCGCAGGCGCTGCGCCGGGCCCTGGACCACCTGGGCGCGAGGCGGGTCGCTCTTTTCGCGCCTTATCCGCCGTTCCTGGTCGAGGCCAGCAAGCGCTATTGGGAAGCCGTGGGCCTCGACATCGCCGACTGCGCCTCGGTGTCGCTGGATACCAGCGACACGCGCGACATCTACGGCATCACGACTCCCCTGGTGATGTCTTCGTTCAGCCGGCTGCGCTGGCAGGACGCCGACGCCATCATGTTCACCGGAACCGGCATGCCCACGCTCAGGGCCCTGGTCGAAGTCTCGTCCATGACCGGCAAGCCTGTCCTGTCTTCCAATCTGTGCCTGGCCTGGGCCATGGTAAGGGAGGCCGGCGGCGCGGCCTACCTGCCCCCCGAGCGCGTGGGCGAGCCGCTCTACGGCGGGTGGGCCGCCCGCATTCCCGTCTAGTTTTCCCGGCGCGGCGGCGACCGCGCAACTTCAGGAGAATCGCATGAACGCTTCCAGACAAGCGTGGCATCGTCACGCCCGAATCCTGCTGGCCTGGACCCTGTCCGTGGCCGCGTTGTCCGCGGCCTGGGCGGCGGACTATCCCAGCCGTCCGGTCACGCTGATCGTGCCGTTCGCGGCGGGGGGGCCCACCGATGTCACCGCCCGCATCTTCGCGCGGGCCATCGCCCCGGAGCTGGGCCAGACCGTCGTGGTGGACAACCGGCCCGGCGCCGGCGGCACCCTGGGGGGCGGGCAGGCGGCGCGTGCGGCGGCCGACGGCTACACGCTGCTGTGGGGCGGCACCAGCACGCTGGCGGTCGCGCCAGCGCTGTATGCCTCGCTGCCCTACGACCCGCTGGCGTCGTTCCAGCCGGTCAGCCGGGCCGTGCGCGGACCGCTGGTGCTGGCGGTCAACAGCAAGCTGCCCGTGCGCACGGTCGCGGACCTCGTGGCCTTGGCCAAGGCCAGGCCCGGCAGGCTGAGCTTCGGCTCCGCGGGCGTGGGATCGATCATCCACCTGACCGGCGAGCTGTTCAAGGCGCGTGCCGGCATCGACCTGATCCATGTCCCCTACAAGGGCAACGCGCAGGTGCTGACGGATCTGACCGGCGATCACCTGGACATGGCGTTCATCGCCCTGGGCCACATGCTGCCTCACATGCACGACGGCGGCTTGCGCCCGATCGCCATTTCCAGCCTGGAGCGCAATCCGCTGGTCCCCGATCTGCCGACCCTGGCCGAAAGCGGCTATGCCGGGTTCGAGTCGCTCGAATGGTTCGGGCTGGTGGCTCCCAAGGGCATTCCCGCCGACGTGCTGGCCAGGCTGAACAGCGCATTCCGCCACGCCAGCCAGCATCCGTCGGTGCGGGCGGAAATCGCCAAGCTCGGCTACATGCCCGTGGACGAGACGCCGGAGCAGTTTTCGGCGGCGGTGGTGGCCGAAGGCAGGAAGTGGAAGCAGGTAGTGACGGATGCCAAGGTTTTGGTGGAGTGAAGGTATGACTGAAGAAGTGTTGTCCACCCCGGTCGCGATCGTGGGCGCCGGTCCGGTGGGCTTGTCCCTGGCGCTGGATCTCGCGTGGCGGGGTATCGACGCGGTGGTGCTGGAAAAGGAAGACGGGCATGTGACCCATCCGCGGGCCGGGTTCGTTTCCGTGCGGACCATGGAGTTCTTCCGGCGCTGGGGGATCGCGCAAGCGGTCCGGCAAAGCGGGTTTCCCGACGATTTCGCGCTTTCCATCGAGTTCTGCACCAGCCTGGCCGGCCATACGCTGGCCAGGGACGAGTATCCCGCGCTGGCGGCCATGCCGCTGCCCGAGTGGTCGCCGGAGAAGAAGCAGCGCTGCCCGCAGCACTGGCTCGATCCGGTCCTGAAGACGGCGCTGCGGGACAGCGGCCGCGGCACGATCCGGGTCGAGACGCGGGTCGATGGCTTCGAACAGGACGAGGAAGGCGTCCTGGTCCGCGCCACGGACCTGCGCCGGGATGCGCCGCTGACGATCCGGGCCGACTACCTGGTCGGATGCGATGGCGGGGGCAGCACGGTCCGGACCGGTCTGGGCATCGACATGGAGGGCAGGGGCCATCTGAACTATTCGATGAGCGTGCTGTTCTCCTGCCCTGGGCTGCTGGAGCAGTGCGGCAAGCAGGCCGCCGAGCGGTTCCTGCTGATCGGGCCGGAGGGAACGTGGGGCAACGTCACGGTGATAGACGGGCGCGACGTGTGGCGGCTGACCGTGTATGGCACGGCGTCGAAGTTCGACATGGATGCCTTCGACGCCAGGGCCTGGGTGCTGCGCGCGCTGGGCACGGACCGGATCGCGTTCGAGGTGGTGTCCATCCTGCCGTGGAAGCGGGCGGAACTGGTGGCCGAGAGCTACGGGCGCGGGCGGGTATTGCTGGCCGGCGATGCCGTGCACACGATGTCGCCCACGGGAGGCATGGGCATGAACACCGGCCTGGGCGACGTGGTCGACCTGGGGTGGAAGCTGCAGGCGATGATCGAGGGATGGGGCGGACCGGCCCTGCTGCCGGCCTACACGCGGGAGCGCAAGCCGGTGGCGGTAAGGAATGCCGCCTATTCGACCCACAACTACAAGACCTGGGTGTCGCCGCCGCGCTGCGAGTACCTGCTGGAGGACACGGCGCGGGCGGAAGCGGCGCGCCGCGAGATCGGCGCGCAGATGAAGCGCGCCACGCAGTACGAATGGCAGTCGTGGGGGTTGCAGATGGGATACGGCTACGACGAATCGCCGCTGTGCGTGGCGGACGGCACGCCGCCGGTTCCCGACGAATATTCGCGCTATGTGCAGACCGCGCGACCGGGGGCGCGCGCGCCGCACGTCTGGCTCGAGCCGGGACGGTCGACGCTCGATCTGTTCGGCAAGGGATTCGCGCTGCTGGCATTCGGCGCCGAGGCCATGGCCGAGGCGGCAAGGTTCGTGCGCGAGGCGGATCGCAGAGGGATGCCGCTGGCGGTGCACCGGATCGATTCCGGGCAGGCGGCCGAGGCGTATGGCGCGCCGCTGGTGCTGGTGCGTCCCGATGGCCACGTGGCGTGGCGGGGTGCCGAGGCCCGCGACGCGGCCCGGATCGTCGATATCGCGCGCGGCGCGCATTGAAGAGGAAGACGACATGTCGGAAATATGGGATCCGTTCATTCCCGAGCGAGACCGGGCCGCTTCCCGCCTGGCCGGCTTTGGCCGGCCGTCGGGGCTGGGCCGCCGCCCGGCGCTGTTGATCATCGACGTGCAATACCGCACGGCCGGGACGAGGCCCATGCCGTTCGAGCAGGCCGTGCAGGAGTTCGCCACGTCCTGCGGCGATACCGCCTGGCGGGCCATCGAGCACATCGCCGGCCTGCTGGCGCTGTTCCGCGCGAAGAACTGGCCGGTGCTGTATCCCCACGTCGCGCCCAAGTTCGCCTTCGACCAGGGGCGGTTGACGGAGAAGGTGCCGACCATGATGCAGGTGCCGGCCAAGGGCTACGAATTCGTGGAGTCCATCGCGCCGCGTCCGGGCGACGTGCTGTTGCCCAAGAAGCATCCCAGCGCATTCTTCGGCACCCCGCTGGCCAGCTATCTGGTCAATACCGGCGCCGATACGCTGGTGGTGACGGGATGCGCGACGTCGGGCTGCGTGCGCAGCAGCGTGGTGGACGCGTTTTCGTACAACTACCGGGTGGCCGTGCCTTCGGACGCGGTCTATGACCGGAACCAGGCTTCGCATGCCGTCAATCTGTACGACATGGCGGAGAAGTACGCGGACGTGATGGATACCAGGACATTGCTGGCGGCGCTCGAGGCCTTGTCGCCGGCGGCAGCACAGGAGGAAGCGAAGTGAAGACGTTCGAGCACGGCAATGATCGCTACGACTACAGCGCCATCGTCAACCGGCCTGTCTACGACTGGCCCGAAGGGCGGCGGCTGGCGGTCTATTTCGCCCTCAACATCGAGGGTTTCGAGTTCGGGCGCAACCCCGGCAACGATTTCACCTCCATGCCTTCGGCCCCCTACCATCGGGGCTATGCCTATCGCGACTACGGCAATCGCGTGGGCGTGTGGCGCATCCTGCGGGAATTCGAGTCGTTCGGATTTCCGTTGGCCGTGCTGGCCAATGGCTCGGTCTACGACGTCTGCCCGGAAGTCCTGGAGGCGTGCCGCCAGCGCGGCGACGAGATGGTCGGGCACGGACGCACGAACTCCGAGCGCCAGGCCGACATGCCGCCGGACGCCGAGCGGACCATGCTGGGCGAGGTCAAGTCGCTGTTCGAGCGGCATGAGGGCAAGGCGCCGGCCGGGTGGCTGGGACCGTTCATCTCGCAGAGCCCGAACACGCCGGAACTGCTCAAGGAACTGGGGTGGAAATACATGCTGGACTGGTGGTTCGACGACCAGCCGATGTGGTTCCGCACCAAGCATGGACCTATCCTTGCCGTGCCCTATCCGTCGATGGAACTCAACGATCTGCCCGCCTATGTGAACCGTGGCGCCAGCGACGAGGAATTCACGCGCATGGCCATCGATGCGTTCGACGAACAGCTCGAGGAATCGTCGCAATACCCGATGGTATATTGCCTGTCGCTGCATACGTTCCTGACCGGACAGCCCCATCGCATCAGGCAGTTGCGACGGATCCTGTCCCATATCGCCTCGCAGCGCCACCGGGTCTGGCTGACGACACCTGGAGCGATCGCCGAGCACGTCGCGGGCCTGCCGCCGGGCGTCGTTCCCAGCCGCTGAACGCGATGCCCCGGCGCCAGGCGCGCATCACTCCCTGTTCCGGGGCCCAGCATGGACATACGCCAGATACGCTGCTTCGTCGCGCTTTATGAAGAAGGCAGCATCACGCGCGCGGCCCGCCGGCTGCATGTCGTCCAGCCCGCGATCAGCCAGCAGATCAAGCGGCTGGAAGCACATCACGACGTGCAGCTGTTCAGCCGCGATCCGCATGGCGTGACGCCCACCCCCCTGGCACACGAGTTCTACCGGCATTGCATCCGCGTGCTGACCGAGCTCGAACGCGCCGGGGCGGTACTGGCGAGCGGCGCGGACCGGTTCAGCGGCAAGATACGGATCGGTGCGCAGGCGTCGTTCCACCAGTTCGTGATGGCGCGGGCGCTGGAGGCGTTCCGCGAGCGCCATCCCGAGGTGGAGTTCCTGTCCCGGGACGGATACCGCAGCGACCTGGTCAGTTGGCTGATCTCGGGCGACCTGGAGTGCGCGCTGCTGAGCACGACGCAGGACCTGCTCAACATGCAGACCCGGGACCTCTCCACCGAAGCCCTGGTGGTGGTCGGCCACCGGGATACCCTGGCGGACCGGGACCTGATGCGTGGGAATGAACTGGCCGGGTTCCAGCTCGTGCTGCCGTCGCGCTACAAATCCATGCGCAACCTGATCGATGCCCAGTTCGGACTGCAAGGGCTGGTCTTGCGGCCGCAACTGGAAATCGACTCCTTGCAGAGCCTGCTGCACGTCACGCTCAGGCCGGGGTGGCTGTCCATCATTCCCCCCATGGCCTTGTCGTCGGAGTTGTTCGGCGGCGCCCTGCGCAGCGTGGCCCTGGTCGAGCCGGCCATCCGGCGCAAGGTGGTCGTGGCCTGGCCGCGCCACAAGGCGCTGTCGGCGCCGGTGCACGGGTTCCTCGACATCCTGTCGGACATCCTGGCCGGGATTCCCGGGGTGGAGATTTCAGGCAGGTCCTGAGCCCAACGCGGCCTCGATATCCGGCCCGATCGATTCAGGCTTGTCCGTAGGCGCGTAGCGGGCGATGGGCGCGCCTGCGCGGTCGATCAGGAATTTGGTGAAGTTCCACTTGATGGCGCCGGTGCCCAGCAGGCCGGGCTTGGCGCTTTTCAGCCAGCGGTACAGCGGATGGGCCCCGTCGCCGTTGACGTCGATCTTGGCGAACATCGGGAAGGTCACGTCGTAGTTGAGCTTGCAGAAGTCCCGGATGCTTTCGTTGCTGCCGGGCTCCTGGTGGCCGAACTGGTCGCAGGGGAAGCCCAGGATTTCCAGGCCGCGCTCGCGGTAGGCGCGATACAGGGCTTCCAGGCCCGCGTACTGGGGCGTGAACCCGCATTGGGAGGCCACGTTCACCACCAGCAGCACCTTGCCACGGAAGCGGTCGAGCGGTACGTCGCGGCCTTCGATGTCCGTGGCGGAAAAATCGTGGATGGTCGTCATGGCGTGTCCCTGGCTGAGTGGCGGGCGCGCGCCCGGGCGGGGCGGCGCGCCGTTTCCGTGCCCTAGCGCACGAGCTGGTTGATTTCGATGATGGGCATCAGCACCGCCAGCACGATCAGCAGCACGAAGCCGCCCATCAGCAGGATCATCAGCGGTTCAAGCAGTGCCGTCAACGCCATGGCGCGCCGTTCGACCTCGCGCGACAGCGTCTGGGCCGCGCGTTCGAGCAGTTCGGGCAGGGTACCGGTCTTCTCGCCGCTGGCGGTCAGGTGCACAAGCAGGGGTGGAAAGGTCTTTTGTACCTGCAAGGCCGAGGCCAGCGAGACGCCTTCGCGGACGCGCGAGGTGGCGTCGTCCACGCTGACCCGCAGGCGGTCGTTGCCCAGGGTCTGGCGCGAGGCGTCCAGCGCCCGCAGCAGCGGCACGCCGCTGCCGGTCAGGATGGCCAGCGTAGAGGCGAAGCGGGCGGCGTCCAGGCCCAGGATGAAGCGGCCGGCCAGCGGCATTTTCAGCAATCGGGCATGCCAGGCCAGTCGCGTTGCCGGCGTGCGCAGCATCATGCGCCAGCCGGTGATCGCGGCGGCGAAGGCCAGGGCGGCCAGCCATCCCCAGCTGCGGACGAAGTCGCTCAGGCTCAGCATGACGCGGGTCAGCATGGGCAGTTCCTGGCGGGCCTGCGAGAAGGCGCTGACCACCTGCGGCACGACGTAGCCCAGCAGGAAGATGACGATGCCGATCGATACCAGGGCGACCACCGCGGGATAGATGAAGGCCGTCAGGACCTTGATCCGCAGGGCGTTGCGTTCCTCGATGTAGTCGGCCAGCTTTTCCATGACGTGCGCCAGGTCGCCGGATTCCTCGCCCGCGGCCACCAGCGCGCGATAGATCTCGGGAAAGTCGCGCGGCCGCGTCGCCAGCGCGTCGGCCAGCCGGTGGCCGGCCCGTACGTCGGCGCGCACGGCGGACAGGACCTCGGCGACGTGCTTCTTCTCGGACTGCTCGGCCGTTGCCGTCAGCGCCGCGTCCAGCGGCAGGCGGGCCTGCAGCAGGCTGGCCAGCTGGCGCGTGGCCCAGGCCAGTTCCGAGTCGGACATGCGCGCGCCGAACCAGGCGCGCGATCCACCGCCGCTGCGCTGGGTGCCGGCTTCCTCGACCGCGAGCGGCGTCAGCCCCCGCGCCCTAAGCTGGGCGCGCGCCGCGCGCGGGCTGTCCGCGTCGATCAGTCCGCGATCGAGCTTGCCCAGTGCGTCGGCGGCTTCGAAGCGATACGAAGGCATGTCAGCCTTTCCTCCTACACATCCCGTGTTACCCGCACCACTTCTTCTGGCGAGGTCGTGCCCGAATCGATCCAGCGGTCGCCGTCCTGCCGCATGGTGCGCATGCCCGCCGCCTGCGCGGCGTTGCGCAATTCCTGCTCGCCCGCGCCTTCATGGATCAGCTGCCGCTGCGCGTCGTCCACGGTGTACAACTCGTGGATGCCGGTGCGGCCGAGATAGCCGGTGTGGCTGCACGTGGCGCAGCCCACCGGCCGGTACACGGTGCGGCCGTCCGGCTCGGTGTGCGCTTCCTTGCAGTCGGGGCACAGGCGCCGGACGAGACGCTGCGCCAGCACCCCCAGCAGCGAGGACGACAGCAGGAAGGGTTCCACGCCCATGTCGGTCAGGCGGGTCACCGCGGACACGGAGTCGTTGGTGTGCAGCGTGGCCAGCACCAGGTGGCCGGTCAGCGAGGCCTGCACCGCGATCTGCGCGGTTTCCAGGTCGCGGATCTCGCCGATCATGATCACGTCCGGATCCTGGCGCAGGATGGCGCGCAGCGCCAGCGCGAAACTCATGCTGATCTTGGCGTTGACCTGGGTCTGGCTGATGCCGGGCAGGTCGTATTCGATCGGGTCTTCAACCGTGAGGATGTTGGTGGTGGTGGCATCGAGCCGGCCCAGCGCGGCGTACAGCGTGGTGGTCTTGCCGCTGCCGGTGGGGCCGGTGACCAGGACGATGCCGTGGGGCTGGTGGATGAGCCGGTCCAGTTGCTTGAGCAGCCCGGCGTCCATGCCCAGGCGGGACAGTTCGAGCCGGCCCGCCTCCTTGTCCAGCAGGCGCAGCACGGCCCGTTCGCCATGGCCGGTGGGCAGCGTGGACACCCGCACGTCGATGGGGCGGCCGCCCACGCGCAGCGCGATGCGGCCGTCCTGCGGCAGGCGTTTTTCCGAGATGTCGAGGTTGGCCATGATCTTGATGCGCGAGATCAGCGCCGCGTGCAGCGCCTTGCGCGGGCTGACCACGTCGCGCAGCGTCCCGTCCACGCGGTAACGCACCACCGAGTGGGTCTCGAAGGGCTCGATGTGGATGTCGCTCGCCCCGTCGCGCGCGGCCTGGGTGAACAGCGCGTTGATCATCCGGATGACGGGCGCGTCGTCCTGGGTTTCGAGCAGGTCTTCCACTTCGGGAATGTCCTGCATCAGGCGTGCCAGGTCGATCTCGTTCTCGGCCGCGCCCACCACCGCGGCGGCATCGCCGGTGTCGGCGTAGGCCGCGGTCAGGCGGGTCTCGAGTTCGGCGTCGGAGATCCGCGCGATGCGCACCGCACCGTGGCGGCGCTGGACCTCGGCGATGGCCCAGGCCGGCGTGCGGGGGCTGACGGTCAGCAGGTTGCCGTCGGGCCGCATGCTGAGCAGCGCCCGCTGGGCGCGGGCCCACGAATAAGGCAGCGGGTTCATGGCCGCGTCACGATCTCGGCGGCGTAGCCCAGGTCACGCAGGGCCGCCAGGGTGGTGTCCACCGTGACGCGGTCGCGCGCCACGCGCATGCGCACGTCCCAGCGCTGCGCATCGTCGTGGACCACGTAGGCGCTCATGCCGGAGTCGGCGATCCGGCGTGCCGCAAGCTGGGCTTCGCTTTCGGACGGCGCGCCGAACACCTGGAGCACGATGATCGGGTCGGTCGATTGCAGCGCGGAGACGTCGCGCGGGATGGTCGTGGGAGGGACGTTGCCGGCGCCGGCGCGGCCGCTCTGCACGGGGTCGCCCACGCCGGGCACGCGCGGCGGCAGCTGCGGCGCCTGCATGTCGGGCAGCAGCCAGTGCGAGCCGGGCTGCGCCTGGGCCTGCTGGGCGCGCATGTATTCGTAGCGGTCGATCATCAGGCTGCTTTGCGAGCCGCCCTCGCGCACCACGTAGGGGCGCAGGAACACCATGAGATTGGTCTTGGTGCGCTTGCGGTTGTCGTAGCGGAAGAGGTTGCCCAGCACGGGAATGTCGCCCAGGCCCGGCACTTTTTCCACGCTGCCGGTGACCTGGTCCTGGATCAGCCCGCCGATGACGATGATCTGGCCGTCGTCCACCAGCACGTTGGATTCGATGGCGCGTTTGTTGGTGATGATGCCCGCGCTGTTGGACTTGCTTTCGTCGACGCTGCTGACTTCCTGGTAGATGGTCATCTTGACCGTGCCGCCCTCGGATACCTGGGGCTTGACCTTGAGCGTCAGGCCCACGTCCTTGCGCTCGATGGTCTGGAACGGACTGACGGTGGAGGTGCTGCCGGTCTGCGCGTACTGGCCGGTGATGAAGGGCACGTTCTGGCCGATGATGATGCTGGCCTGTTCGTTGTCCAGGGTCAGCAGGTTTGGCGTGGACAGGATGTTGCCGCCGGCCTGGGTTTCCAGGGCGCGGGCCAGGAATCCCAGGTTGGTGACCTGGCCGATGCCCGGGATGTTGACCGAGCCCTTGGCGATACCGATGCTCAGGCCCTTGCCGATGGAGCCGATGTTCTGCGCCGCGCCGATGATGTTCGAGCCCGTGCCGCCGAAGCTGGTGCCGCCCACGACGGCGGTGCCGTTGCCCGCGTTCAGGTTGCCCAGCCCGGTCAGCCACTGGATGCCGAACTCGGCGGCGGTCTCGGCCGAGACCTCGACGATCAGGCTTTCGACGAAGATCTGCGCGCGGCGCACGTCGAGCTGGTCGACGATCTCGCGCAGGCTGCGGTAGAGCGGCTCGGGCGCGGTGATGATCAGCGTGTTGGTGGTGGCGTCGGCCTGTACCGTCGCGCCGCCGCCGGTGAACACGGTCGAGCCGGCCTGCGTGGTGCCGGTGCCCAGCCCGCCGGAACCGCCCAGCCCCGTCGCGCCGCCGAGGGCGCCGGAGGTGCTGGAGGTGTTGGAGTTGTTGCTCAGCGACGAGGTGCTGTTGCCCGACAGGCCCGTCGAGCCGCTCATGCTGGAGCCGAGTCCGCCGCTCATCCCGCCGCCCAGGCTGCCGGTGCCGCCCATCGTGCCGGTGCCCGACTGTCCGGTCAGCACGCCGCGCAGCACCTCGGCCAGCTTGACCGCCTCGGCGTTGCGCAGGTAGACCACGTGCATGTTGGTGGCGCGGGCCGCGGGGTTGTCGAGCCTGGCGATCAGGTCGCGGGCGAGCTTGTTGCGCGCCGGGCTGCTGGCGCGCAACAGGACGCTGTTGGTGCGGGGATCGGCCACCGCGGTGATCCGCTGCGTGGCATCGCCGCCGGTCCCCGGGTCGAGCAGCTTGGTGACCAGCGCGGCCACGTCGGTGGCGATGCCGTTCTTGATCTCGATCAGGTCGGTGGCGATGGCCGAGGGCGTATCGACGCTGGCGATGACGTTGGCGATGCGCTTGAGGTTGTCGGCGTAGTCGGTGATGACCAGCGTGTTGTTGCCCGGGTAGGCGTTGATCGGGTTGTTCGGCGCGATCATGGGCCGTAGCACGGGCACCAGGTTGGTCGCGCTTTCGTAGTTGAGCTTGAACACCTGGGTGACGAGCTGGCCGCTGTTGGCGCCGGCGCCGCTGGTGACCGGGCTGCCTTGCAGCTTGGCGTCGGCCTCGGGCACCACCTTGCTGACGCCGTCCACTTCCACCACCGCGAAGCCCTGCATGCGCAGCGCGCCCAGCAGCATGCGATAGGCCGTGTCGCGGTTGACGGGGTTCTCGGAAACCAGCGTCAACTGGCCCTTCACGCGGGGGTCGACCAGGAAGGTCTTGCCGGTGAACTGCCCCAGCGCGCGCACCACCGCTTCGAGTTCGGTATTGACGAAGTTGAGCACCACGCCGTCGGCCGCCGAAGGATTGGCGGCGCCAGCGGCGGCGGCTGCCGCGGCCGGCGGTACGGCCAGCGCCAGCAGGGCCGAGGAGACCGCCACGGCCAGCGTCCGGGCGAAGGGCGCCGGGGCCGGTCGGTTGCGGAAAGGAGCTTGGTTGAGCATGGGCATGATGTTAGCGGCCGATTTGCAGGATGGAGTCGTCGCCCGAGCGGCGACCCAGCGCCGATAGCGTGCTTTGCAGCGCGGCGCGGGTCTCGGGCGAGGCATTGGGGGCGGGGCGGGCGACCCCTTTGAAACTGAAGCCGGTGCGCGCGGTCCAGCGGCCGGTCCCTTCCATGGTCAGGGGGCCGGACAGCGTGGACAGCGCGAGCGCGACGGCGCCGCCGGCTTCGCCGGTCAGGCGCGCGCGGTAGTGGCCGATGGGCCGCAGCAGCGACAGCGCGGTGCTGGCGTCGCTCCATTCGGCGTCCAGGAGCTCGCCGGGCGGAATGCCGCCGTTGAGCCGCAGGGACGGCCACTTGAGCCGCAGGTCGCCGGCGGGGCGCAGGGTGTTGAAGGGCGCGCCCAGTTGCGCCAGCGTCGAGGCGGGCAGCTTCAGGGTCCGGCCCGACAGCAGGAAGCCGTTGGTCTGCAAGCGCAGGCCCAGCGGGCCGTCCAGCCAGGGATGGCGGATTTCGACCAGCGGGCCGCCGTCCCACTTGGTTTGCCATTCGATGGGCGTGGGCAGGGTACTGCGCGCTTCGGGGAAGCCAAGGGCGAGCAGCGCGTTGCCCCGCCAGAGGGTGCCGGAGGCATCGACCACGGCCACCGGCCACTGACCCGGCAGGATCGCGATCAGCCAACGGGCCGGCAGTACCGCCAGGGCGGCGGCCAGGGCCACCAGGGCGCACAGGAGGAACTTGAGCCAGGTACGCATCAGCGGCCCTGTCCGGTCGCGGCCGGCGTGAAGACCAGGACGCCCGAGGCCTTGCCCGTCAGCAGGCGGCCGTTGTCGTCCGTGGGGCGTTCGAGATCGGCTTGCGCCAGTTGCAGGCGCGTGCGGCCGGGCACCGAGGCCAGCCACTGCATCAGGCCGGCGGCCTGCACCTGATCGACGCTGACCTGCCAGGCCTCGCCGGTGGTGCCCGCGGGGGCGTCGGCGGGGGCGACCTCGGCGGCGATGCCGGCGCGCTCCAGGCTTTGCGCCAGGGCCTGGCGGGTTTCGTCGGCCGTCATCCGGCCGCTGGTCACGCGTTGCAGGCTGCGCGCCTCGGCCGTCAGCGCGTCGACGCGGGCCGCCTGCGTGCGCAGCAGCGGCAATTGCGTTTCCAGGCGGCTGGCGCGGGTCCAGGCGGGTTCGACGAACAGCAGGAATACCAGGGCAATGCCGGCCACCGCGCCGGCGATGCCCAGCAGGCGGCGCTCGCGTGGCGCGAGCCGGGCCCAGCGCCGCCCGGCGTCGTCGCCCAGCCGGGTGAGCGCCGGCGGCATGGAAAGCTTGAAAGCGGGGAGATTCATCGTCGCGGGTTGTCCTGTTGAATGCGCACGCCGCCTTGGGACGCCGGGCGCGAGCCCCCGTCCTGACCCGCGCTGGCGGCGGAGCGGATGGTCCAGACCCCGTCGTCGTGGGTGACGTGCAGGCTCAGGCCCTCGGCGCGCTGCATGATGGCCGGATCGATTTCCATCCGGTTGACCGCCGGCGCGGGGGCGGGCGCGGGAGCCTGTTCCCGGCGCGAAGTGAAGCGCCGCAGGCCGTGCGTCGCCTGTTGCTGCGGCGCCGGTGCCGGCGCGGCGCCGGCCTTGGCGACCATGCCTATGCCGTCATCCACCAGTTCCAGCTTCAGTTCGCCCAGGGTGTAGCGCAGCGCGACGACGTTGTTCGTGGCGGCCGGCAGCAACTGCGTGGTCGCCAGCGCCAGCGGCAGGAAGTCGGACGAACCGAATTCGCCGCCCGCCGCCCGCAGCGCGTCGCGCCGCTGTTCGGCCTGGCGCAGCGGATCCAGTACGACGGGAATGTCCGGGAATGCCGTCTTGACCTGGGTGGTCATGCGCTGGCGCAGCGCGACTTCCTCGCGGCCCAGTTGCCAGGCGTGGATGTTCAGGCCCACCAGCCAGACGGCGGCCGCGCCCGCCGCCCAGGCGGCCGGCTGGCGCCACGGCGAACGGCCGGACCGATGGGGTTGCAGGTCGCCCAGGGCCAGCGACCAGCCCGGATGCATGCCCTGCCAGCGCGCCGCGGCGGGCAGTACGCGCCGCTCGGTACCCGACAGCTCGGGCCAGCCCGCCGGCTGCGGGTCGATCCAGCCGACGGCGCCGGGCGCATCCTGTTCGAGCGCGGGCAGCAGCGCCGCCACCGCCGGATCGGCATCGGTCGTGGCGAAGGGGTCGATGGCCCAGACCTGGCCGGTCTGGGGGCCGGTGCGCACCACCACGTGGTCGTCGCGCACCAGCACGGTCCATCCCGCGTCGGTCAGCGGCAGCGCCAGCGGGGCCGGCACCAGGGCGTCGGCGGGCAGGCCGCTGTCGGCCAGCAGCCGCAGGGCGCGCGCCACCGGTTCGCGGGCCGCCCATGCCACGGAGACGGAGCCGTCGCCGGCACGGGCGCCGTGGGCGACGGCCAGGCTTTCGATGTCGCCCAGCAACATGGGCTCGACCGCCCCCGCGACGGCCGCCTGCAGCCGGTGCGTGGGCAGCGGCGGCACGGTGACGGTGGTCAGGACGCTGTCGGACGGGTGCAGGATGGCCTCGACGCGGCTGGGCGGCACGGCCGCGGCCAGCTCGGCCAGCGGCAGTTCGCCCGTCCGCTGGACGGCATGCTGCCGGTCCAGCAGCGCGAACGCCACCCGCGAGTCGGCATGCAGCATGGATAGGGCGGGCAGCTCTAGCCGCAACGTTGTCTTCAATTGGTCTCCCTCTTCCAGACCACGGTGGGTGAATTGGCATTGGCCCGCGAGACGAGCGCCTGCATTGTGACGGCAGCGCGCTCCAGCGTCACGGTACCGGAAACCATGAACCACTTGCTGGCGGTGACGATCTGCGAGTCGCTGATAGTAATGTCAGGATTGGCCAGGCGGTTGCCGAAATCGGCGCGGTCGTTGAACCAGGTGCCGGCGTTGCGCTGTTCGGTCAGCGCGCGCGCCTGCGCCAGGGACAGTCCCGGCACCACCGCCGACAGTACCTCGGCGGGCGCCGTGTTGGCGTTGACCGCGGTGGTTTCGGGCAATACCGTGACGTAGGGGCGCAGGGCCTCGATGGTCTTCTCGTCCACGTCGGTGATGCCTTCCAGGTCGTCCACCGTCCGTATCATCGGGGCCGAGGGCCCGCGGCTTTGCGTGGCCTCGCCGTTCTGGCCGGTTCCCGTGCCGGTCCCGGTGCCGGTGCCGGCGCTCGTTCCCGTACCGGTTTCCCCCGAGCCGCCGGGCACGGCCTGGGCGCTGGCGATCCGGATGGCGATTCTCGGTGCCAGGCCGCCAGGCAGGCCCAGCATCGCGCACAGCCGGTCCATGGCCGCGATCTCGAGGGGCTGCGGCACGCCGGCCTTGGCCAGGTTGCGCAGGTTGTACTTGCCCTGCTCGTCCTCGATGCGGCCGGAGAACAGGGCCACCCTGTCGTCCCCGGGCCGGGTGATGCGGGTATCGGCCACGGGCGTGGCCCACAGCTCGCCCAGGCGCGTCGTGCTGTTGCGGCGGGCGTCCTCGCGCAGGACCAGCCGCGCCCAGTCCAGGCCGCCCTGCAGCAGCCAGCGGGCCTGGATGCGGGCCTGTTCGTTCTCGACCGCCCGCACCGACGCCGCCTGGCGCTGGAACAGGCCGGTCACGAGCACGGCCACGGCGGCCACGATCAGCAGGGCGCTGATCACCGCCATGCCGCGCTGCCGGCGCGGGGCGCGAGGATACGGGCACCGCTTCATTCGAGCACCACCACGCGGCGATAGCGTTCCACGCGTTCGCCGGTCCGGCGTTCGGCCGACAGCTCCAGGCCGGTGAACGGGGTGCCGGTGGCGGGGAACGGGGTGCTGATCCAACCCTGGCCGGGCACCCAGGCGCGTAGGGCGAAGCGCGTCACGCCCCCCAGGATGGCCGCGCCGCCGCCCGCCGCGGGCAGGGGATAAAGGCGGGCCGAGGCGCCGGCCGCGCGGCGCAGCACCGTGCCGTCCAGGAACCAGACGACGCGCTGCCAGCCGGCCGGATCGGCGGCGTCGGCGCGGATGATCTCCAGCGTGGCGGAGGCGTCGGGCGTTTCCTTGATCGTGATGCGCAGGCTTTGCGGCAGGCGCGCGCCGGTGGCCGTGGCGGTGCCGGTGTCCAGCAGCGCGTCCGGGGCGCGCATGGCCAGGTCGCGTTCCATCTGGCCCAGCATGCGCGTGACGTTCTCGACCTCGTCGGCGTCGCCCGCCAGCCGGCGCTGCAGGGCACTGACGTTTTCCAGTCCGCGCCACGAGATGATGGCCACCACCGCCATCAGGGAGATGGCGACCAGCACCTCGATAAGCGTGAAGCCGGCCTGCGCGCGTCGGGTCATGGCAGGGCGCTCAGGAAACCGTTGACCTGCGCCAGCACGTGGCCGGGATCGCCCTCGGGATGGACGCGGATCATCACCTGACGGATGTTGGTGTTGTCGGAATTGGTGAAGACCTGTTCGCA
This sequence comes from Pigmentiphaga sp. YJ18, assembly GCF_038066655.1. NCBI lineage: Bacteria > Pseudomonadati > Pseudomonadota > Betaproteobacteria > Burkholderiales > Alcaligenaceae > Pigmentiphaga > Pigmentiphaga sp. YJ18. The sequence goes on from NZ_JBBUKU010000001.1 coordinate 1,555,624, forward strand.
CTGCATGGCCTGGCCGCCCTGGGGGCAGGCGACCAACTGGCGGCCGGGGCTTGGCATGAGCCGGGCCAGGCGCAGTTCGGCCAACTGGTTCTCGGCCTCGACCAGCGCCAGCGACTTGGCGCGCAGCGCGGCATTGTTCTGCGCGATCAGGCCGACCGCCCGCACCGAAGCCGCCAGCGCCACACCCACGATGGCAAGGGCGACCAGCACTTCGACCAGGGTGAAGCCGGCGTCATTGGACCGCATAGCGTCCCGCCTCGTCGCGCAGGATGGTCACGATCGCATCGGCGTTGCGCAGCCGGACGATGAGCGGACCGGGGATCCATTCCGACGTGAACACGGGCGGACCGGGCGGCTCCACCTGCACGGTGACCGGGCCGTCGGCCCAGCGCCGCGGGCGCAGCAGTTCGTCGCGGCCGAAGGTGTCCAGCGTGGTGGAGGAGGTACCGGCGGCCATGACCGCGCCTGGGGTCAGCGCGCGCGCGCGGCGGACGAAGCGATAGCCCTGTTCGTCCGCCTGCCAGGTGATGCGGCGGCCGTCGGCCCGGACTTCGCCCTGGGCCACCGAGAACAGCTGGGCCAGGCGCACGGCATCGTCCCTGAGCAGCTTGCGGCGGTCGGGGAAGGCCCGGATGGTCACGGCCGCTGCGGCGATGCCGACGATCACGACCACGACCATCAGTTCGATCAGCGTGAACCCCCGGGCGCGCCGGGGATCAGAGGTCCCAGGAACCGACGTCGGCATTGGCGCTTTCGCCGCCGGGCTGGCCGTCGGCACCCAGCGAAAACACGTCGACGTCGGCGCCGTGTACGCCCGGGTTCAGGTATTGGTACGGATTGCCCCAGGGGTCGGCGGGGAGGCGGTCCAGGTACTGCTTCCAGTTGGGAGGCACCTGTCCGGTCGCGGGCCGCTCGACCAGGGCGCGCAGGCCTTGCTCGATCGTGGGGTAGCGGCCATTGTCCAGGCGGTATAGCTTCAGCGCCTGCATGATGCCGGAAATGTCCTGCCGGGCGGCAACGGCCCGGGCCTGGTCGGGCCGATCAAGCACCCGGGGCACGACCAGTGCCGCCAGAATGCCCAGGATGACCACGACGACCATGATCTCGATCAGGGTAAAGCCGGCCTGGCGCCGGGCGCGGATAGAGCGTGACCGTGTCACAGCGTAAACTCCGTGTCGTAATTTGCGGCACCTATTATCGCTGCTTTAGATGACAATTCATGATGCGGGTATCCCTGTCACATTCATCCCGCAAAATGGACCGTTTTGACCGGCCGCGCCAAGGCGGCCCCTGCCGGAGTCAGTGATGCGGGTAATCCCCAGCCTCCCCCGATTGAGCACCTTCGTCGCGCTGCTCGCGCTCGCGGCGGGCATAGGCGTGTGGGGAGCCATCCTGCTCGCGCCGTCCCCCCCGCCCGCTCCACCCACCGCGGTGATCGATGGCGCCCTGCAGACCGACACCGGCCCGGTGGCCGGCTGGTTCGGCACGGGGGCCGGGGCGAAGATCCAGGTGGTGGTGGCGGGCCTTATCGCCGCCGGGCCTCGCGGCTCCGCGGTCCTTGCCATAGATGGCCGCCCCGCCCGCGCCTATGCGGTCGGCACCCAACTGGCCGAAGGCGTGACCCTGGCTGAGGTCCTGGGCGGTGGCGTGGTGCTGGACCAGGGCGGCCAGCGCGTCGAAGTCCAGGCCACCAAGCTCCCCCCCGTGGACGGCATCCGGACGGTAGGCTCCGCCCGGCCGTGAGACGGCCCGAGGGCAAAACGCAAGTTTCCGCCCCGCCTCTCGGCATGCCGCACAGTTGGCAGCCAGCGAGCAACGATGCTACGCCCCAAGACAGCGGCACTAGACCCAGGATGCGGTGGATCCGGCTCCGCCGGTCCACCCGCATCGCCCCCTGGGGGGCGCGCGTCAGCGCGTAGGGGGGGTTACAACACCCCGCGCCGCATCTGATCCAGCTCGATCGATTCGAACAGGGCCTTGAAGTTGCCTTCGCCGAAGCCTTCGTCGCCCTTGCGCTGGATGATCTCGAAGAAGATCGGGCCGATCACGGTCTGCGTGAAGATCTGCAGCAGCAGGCCGCCGCCGGGGGCGCCGTCCAGCAGGATGCGGTTCTTCGCCAGCCGCGCGACGTCCTCGCCGTGGCCCGGCAGGCGCTTGTCCAGCAGTTCGTAGTACGTATCGGGGGTGTCCAGGAAGGCCACGCCCGAGGCGCGCAGCGCCTCGACGGTGGCGTAGATGTCGTCCGTGCCCAGCGCGATGTGCTGGATGCCCTCGCCGTGATAGAGGTCCAGGTATTCCTGGATCTGGCCCTTCTCGTCGTTGCCTTCTTCGTTGATGGGAATGCGGATGCGTCCGCAGGGCGAGGTCATGGCCCTGGACTTGACTCCGGTGACCTTGCCTTCGATGTCGAAGTAGCGGATCTCGCGGAAATTGAACAGCCGTTCGTAGAAGTCGGCCCATTCGCTCATGCGGCCCCGGTGCACGTTGTGCGTCAGGTGGTCGATCAGGGTCAGGCCGGCGCCGCGGTGGCTGGCGTCCTGGCTGGCCCGGGCCGGCTCCAGCGGCTCGAAGTCGACGTCATAGATGTCGATGTCGCCGATTCCGCCGTCGCGGCCGTTCTTGCCGCGCCACCTGTCCACGAAATAGATCAGCGAATCGCCGATGCCCTTGATGGCCGGGATGTTCAGCTCCATGGGGCCGCTGTGCCCGTCGAAGCCCCAGGCGCCCAGCTCCAGCGCGCGCTTGTAGGCCGCCGCCGCGTCGTTCACGCGGAAGGCGATCGCACAGATCGAGGGGCCGTGCTGGCGGGCGAATCGCTGCGCGAACGAATCGGGCTCGGCGTTGACGATGAAATTGATGCCGCCCTGGCGGTAGAGCAGCACGTTCTTGTGGCGGTGGCGGGCGATGGCCTTGAAGCCCAGGCCCTCGAACACCTTGCCCAGGGCCACGGGGTCGGGGGCGGCGTATTCGACGAATTCGAATCCGGCGGTGCCCATGGGGTTGTCCCAGGGCTGGAAGGGGGTGGTCATGGCTGTCTCCGCTGTGGCGCCGCGCGCCTCTGATCGAAAGGAATCTCAGACGGAATTGTAGGAACGATCGCGAGGCGAATGATTCCAAAGATTGCTCATGGAGCGGTTGGTTTTGAAATAAAATTGCTTAAAGCGTTTTATGATTGGTTAATCATGCCTGAAGTCGAATTGGACCGCACGGATCGGCGAATCCTGGAGGAATTGCAGCGTGACGGCCGGCTGACCAACCAGGAGCTGGCCGAACGCGTGGCGCTGTCGCCCAGCCCTTGCCTGAGGCGCGTCCGGCGCCTGGAGGCCAGCGGCGTGATCCGCCAGTACGTCGCCATCGTCGATGCCGAGAAAGTGGGCCTGGGCCTGCTGGCTTACATCAGCGTGCGGCTTCAGAAGCACATGGACGGCGGCCACGCGCCCATCGAGCAATTCGCCCGCGACGTCCTGGGCTGGCCCGAGGTCGTGGCCTGCTACGCGATGACGGGTGACATGGATTACCTGCTGCGCGTGCAGGTCGTCGATCTGGCGCATTTCTCGCGTTTTTCCATGGATACCCTGATGAAACATCCCGCGGTCGTGGATATGCGCTCCAGCTTTGCGCTCAAGAAGATCAAGGACGTGCCGCAAGCCATCGGTCCGGCGAATCCGCGCTGAAAAGTACGATAGGATGAAAGCATGAGTACCGAGGGCAACCAGTTCAAGCTCGACCCCAAGAGCCGGATTTCGCTATATGTGCAGTTGGCGGATGCCCTGCGCACCAAGATCACCGCTGGCGAGTGGCCGGTCGGCTACCAGCTTCCCCGTTACGAGGTGCTGGCCGAGCAATACCAGGTCGCGCGGATCACCGTCCGCCAGGCGGTGAATGTGCTGGTCCAGGAAAACGTGCTGGTCTCGAACCGCGGGCGCGGCACGTTCGTGTGCGAGGTTCCGGGCGCCGCGCCCGGGCATTTGCGCACGCCCATCGCGGGCCTGTCGCCGCGCGCCGGCGGCTTTTCCATCGTCGTGCACGAGGTGGTGCACGATGCCGTCCTGCCGCCGGAGCTGGTCGCCAGCGGCAACTTCTACGATTCCTATGTGGAAGTGATCAAGACGCACGTGCGGGAAGGCAAGCCCATCGGTGTCTACAACATGTTCGTGGCCCGCCACTTGTACGAGCGCTTCCCCGGCGGGGCCGCGGCCTCCGAGCTGCTGCTGCAGCTTGCCCTGCAGCACGCCGAGGAAGACATCGATCATTCCTACCAGACCATCAGCATCGAGACGGCCGACATGGTGCTGGCCAGGAAGCTCGACTGTCCCTACGGCGCTCCGGTGGCCAAGCTGGTCCGCAAGCTGATGACCACGGATTCGCGGGTGCTGACGGCCGGTATTTCCTACTACCCGGGCGACGTGTTCCTGATGGACATCGTCATTCCCAAGGACGTGCTGGTCGCCCACCGGCCGGCCGCGGTGCTGGCGCCCGGCTAGCCGCGGTTCAGGCGGCGCCTACCTGCAGCAGCAGCTTGCCGCTGTGGTCGCCCTGTTCCATGTCGCGGTGGGCCTGGCTGGCCTGGGCCAACGGGTAGGTCTGGTGCACCCGGGTCTGGATGCGATCGCCCACCAGCGGCCAGACGACCTTCTTCAACGCCTGCGCCACCAGCGCCTTCCTGGCGGCCGGCAGGGGACGCATCATGGCGCCGGTCACGCGCGCTTCCTTCTGCATGACCGCGCGCAGCGACAAGGACACCGGCGCGGTACCCGAGGACAGGTGCAGGATGCGGCCGCCATAGGCCAGCGCGGCCAGGTTCTGCTCCATGTGCCGTCCGCCCGACATGTCGAGGATCACGTCCACCGGCGTGCCGGCTTCCTGCAACAGTTGGGCGAAGGGTTCGGTCTTGTAGTTGAAGGCGCGGCGGGCGCCCAGGCTCAGCGCCAGGGCGCATTTTTCGGCGCTGCCGCTGGTGGCGTAGACCGGATGGCCCAGCGCCGACAGCAACTGGACGGCGAACACGCCCACGCCGCTGGTCGCGCCGTGGATGAGCACCGATTCGCCCACTTGCAGCGCCGCCAGCGAAAAGAAGTTGTACCAGGTGGTGAAGGCCGCTTCGGGCAGGCAGGCGGCCTGCTGCAGCGTCAGGCCGGCGGGGACCGGCAGCACCTGCTGCCAGTGGGTGGCGACGTATTCGGCATAGCCGCCGCCGTTGACCAGCGCGCACACCTGCATGCCGACCTCGAGCCCGCGCACCAGCGATCCCACGGCGTGCACCGTGCCGGATACCTCCAGGCCGGGAATGTCGGACTCGTGGTCGTTGGGGCCGCGCGAGCGTTGGCCGCAGTCGTGGCGGTTGACGCCGGCCCATGCAACCTTGACCACCACCTCGTCGGCGGCCGGCTGGGGGATGTCGCACCGGGCGGGAACCAGGACCTCGGGCCCTCCGGCCCGCGAAATGATGATCGCGTCTTGCTGCATGATGGGATTCTCGTAGGGGGGATCAGAGGGACAGCTCGGCTTGCAGTCTATCAAGTTCGTCGTCCCCGCATTGCAGCAGGTCGGCCAGGATCTCGCGCGCCTGCGAGCCCAGTGCGGGACTGGGCTGGTAGGGCGGTGGTGCCTGGTCGAGGAACCGCAGCGGCGTCTCGGGTACGAGAATGCGGCCGTAGACGGGATGGTCGATGTGGCGCAGGGCGCCGCGCGCGTGCAGGTGCGGGTCGTCCACCACGTCCAGCAGCTCCTGTACCGGCGCGCAGGGCACGGTCCGCGCGCGCAGCCGGGACAGCAGCTCGGCATTGTCCAGGCGCCGGGTAACGGCGCCCAGCGCCTCGTCCAGTTCGTCCATATGGCGCGCGCGCAGGTCGCGAGTGGCGTAGCGGGGATCGGCGGCCAGTTCGTCCAGGTCCAGCGCGGCCACCAGCGCGCGCCAGTGCTTCTCGTTGGTGGTGATGATGGCGACGTGGCCGTCGGCCGACGGATAGACGTTGTAGGGCGCGAGGCCCATGCCGCCGTGCCGGTTGCCGGTGCGCTGCGGCTTGCGGCTGCCGCGGCGCAGGCCGCCCAGGTTGGAGGCCAGCGACGGATAGACCGCCTCCATCATCGATACCTCCACGCGCCCGCCCGCGCCGGTGCGTTCGCGCCGCAGCAAGGCCGTGACGATGGCGCCGTACAGGTGAATGCCGGCCATGAAGTCGCAGACGGCCGGGCCGGCCTTGACCGGGTCGCCGTCCGGCTGGCCGGTGCTGCTCAGGACGCCCGACATGGCCTGTACCGCGAGGTCCATCGCGGGGTAGTCGCGGTAGGGGCCGCTGCTGCCGTAGCCGGAACTCGATGCGTAGATGAGCCGGGGATTGGCCGCCATCAGCGAATCGGCGCCCAGGCCCAGCCGCTCCATGGCGCTGGGCGTGAAGTTCTCGACCAGCACGTCGGCGCGGGCGGCCAGGCGCCGCAGTACCGCGCGGCCGGCCTCGGTCTTCAGGTCCAGGCAAAGCGAACGCTTGTTGGCGTTGAACATGGCGAACGGCACCGTCACCACGTCGTCGGGCAGCGTTTCGCGCTTGCGCAGGTGCTCGCCGCCGGGCGGCTCGATCTTGACGATGTCCGCGCCGGCCCGCGCCATCAGGAAGGTGGCGTAGGGGCCGTTGTAGATCTGGGTCAGGTCCAGCACCGTGATGCCGGCCAGGGGCTGGGGCATGCCGCCATCATTGTTCATGCCGGTCCTCCCGCCCCGCGGGTTCGAAGCGCGCCACCGCGTAGTCGTCCTGGGCCTCGATCCGCAAACGCAGCGGCATGTCGGCGCGCAGGGCCGATTCGTCGCAGAGGACGTTGGAGATCATGCGCGGCCCTTCGTCCAGCTCCACGATCGCCACGTTGTAGGGCACGCGCGATTCGAAGGCGGGATGGTGGGCGCTGCGATAGATCACCCAGCTGACGAGGCGGGCGCCGCCGGCCGCGGGCACGAAGCGCACGTCGTCGCCCAGGCAGTGCGGGCAGTGGTCGCGCGCCGGCAGCCAGCGGTGGCCTTGCCCGCATTGCTGGAACAGCAGCGTGCCGGCCTTCAGGCCATCCCAGAACGGGCGATTGGTCTCGGTGATGTCGGGCAGGGGGAATTCGGTCATGGCTGGCTGCCTAGAATGAGCGTGCTGTGGGTATGCATGGTGCCGCCCTGGTTGCTGACGAGGCAGGTGTCGGCGCCGGGCACCTGCAGCGTGGCCTGTCCGCGAATCTGCCGCACGCCCTCGATGACCAGCTGCATGCCGGGCATGCCTGTCTCGGACAGCAGGCCGCCGCTGGTGTTGAGCGGCAGATCGCCGCCGATCTCGATGCGGCCGTCGGCCACGAACCGGCCGCCCTCGCCCTTCCTGCAGAAACCGTAGTCCTCGAGCGTCATCAGCGCGGTGATGGTGAAGCAGTCGTAGATCTGCGCGACATCGATATCCTTGGGCGCGAGCCCCGCCATGGCGAAGGCGGTGCGGCCGGAGACGACCGCTTCGGTCGAGGTCAGCGTGGGCCGCTGCGCCACTTCCCACGAGGTCTGGCCCTGGCCGAAGCCCAGGATGGGGACGGCGTTGGGCACGCCCAGCGCGCGGGCGCGCGCCGCGCTCATCACGACCACCGCCGCGCCGCCGTCGGAAACCAGGCAGCAATCGTCGCGGCGCAGCGGATCGATCTGCATGGGCGAGGCCATGTAGTCGTCCAGCGAAATGGCCGCGCGCAATTGCGCGTCGGGATTGGCCGCGCCGTGGCGCCGGCAGGCCTTGGCGATGGCGCCAAGGTCCTCGGGGCGGGTGCCGTGTTCGATCATGTGCCGGCGCTGGATCATCGCGTAGCCGGCGGCGGTGGAGAACCATCCATAGACGGCGTCGTCGCCGCGCGGCCGGGCGTAGACGGCGCGATTGCCGGTGCGCGGGTTGTCCGCGTAGCAGACCAGGGCGGCTTCGCACTGGCCCGCCTCGATCGCCATGGCGGCCTGCGAGATCAGTGCGACGTTGGCCGCGCCGCCCTGGTCCCAGGCGCCGCCCAGCTTCGGGCGCAGGCCCATGGCCTCGGCCAGTTTCTGGCCGTACATGAACTCGCGCGCCGAGGTCGGCACCTTGACGAACAGGGCGTCGATGACATCCTTGCCGACGTTGGCGTCGGCCAGCGCGTTGCGGCAGGCCTCGACGTTCAGGCTGACGGTCGAGCGGCCGGGCAGCTTGCCGTAACGGGTGTGCCCGATCCCGGCGATGACGTACTTTCCTCTCATGGGGCTTCCTGTGGCGTCAGCGTGCGTTGAACCGGGCCGGACGCTTTTCCTTGAAGGCCAGGCGGCCTTCGGCGGCGTCCTCGGTGGCCGAGAGCATGCGGTTGTACAACTGCTCCATGCGCAGTCCCACGTTCAGGTCCATGCTGCCGGCGCGCAGCGCCAGCTCCTTGGCGGCCTGCACGGCCAGCGGCGCGTTGGCGGCGATGCACTCGGCGATCTTCATGGCTTCCGGCATCAATTGCGCGGGCTCGACCTGGCGGTTGACCAGGCCCCAGCGTTCGGCGGTGGCGGCGTCGAAGGCGTCGCCGGTCAGCAGGAACTCCATCGCGATGGCGCGGGGCAGCTGTTCGATCACGCGCTGCGTGCCGCCGTTGGCGGCGATCACGCCGCGCTTGACCTCGGACAGGCCGAAGGTCGCATGCGGCACGGCCAGGCGGATGTCGGTCGCCAGCAGCAAGGTCATCCCGCCGCCCAGGCAATAGCCGTTGACCGCGGCGATCACCGGCTTCCACATCTCCAGCCCGCGATTGAGCAGCATGCCCTGCTGGGTCAGCCAGAACTCCGACAACTGCGGCGGATTGCCGATGAAGGTCTTGAGGTCCGCGCCCGTGCTGAAGGATTTTTCTCCGGCGCCGGTGATGACGATGGCGCGCACGGCGGTGTCGTCGCGCATTTGCGCCCAGGCGTCGGACAGGCCGCGATAGTGCTCCGCGTCCATGGCGTTGAGCTTCTCGGGGCGATTGATGGTGATGATGCCGACCCCGCGGTCGGTCTTCTGGGTGTCGATGGACATGGATGCTCCGGGGTTACTCGGGTTGAATGCCGGCTTTCTGGATGATGGAACCCCAGCGGCGGTTCTCCGAAGCCATGAAGTCGGCCAGTTCCTGGCGGCTGGTGCCCATCGGCACGGCGTCCGATTCCAGGAAGTTGCGCTTGACGGTCTCGGTCTGCAGCGCATCGCGGAAGAGCTGGTTAAGGCGGTCGACCACGGCGTCGGGGGTGTCGCGCGGCGCCAGCACGACCAGCCACGAGCCCAGGTTGAAATCGGCCATCCCGCTTTCTATCAAGGTGGGCACGTCCTGCAGGTTGGGCGTGCGGGCCCGCCCGGTGGTGGCGATCGCCCGCACCTTGCCGCCGCGGATCAGGGGGGTGGCCGAGGTCGAGTCGGCGAAGATCAGGTCGATCCGTCCGCCGATCAGGTCGCCGATGGCCAGCGGGTTGCCCTTGTAGGGCACGTACAGCATGTCGACGTGCTCGAGCTGCTTATAGAGTTCGGCGGCCACCCGCGAGGAGGAGTTGCCGCTGCCGAAGGCCAGCGGCGTCTTGGCCGCGCGCGCCGTCCGGGCCAGGTCGGCGGCATTGCGGATCGGGGAATCGGCCCGTACCAGCAGCACCAGCGGGCCCTCCTTGAGCAAGGTAATGCCCTTGAAGTCCTGGATGGGGTCGTAGGGCGTGCGCTTGAACAGGAATTTGTTGGCAACGTGGGTATTACTGGTCAGCAGCAGGGTGTAGCCGTCGGCCGGGGCGCGCATGACTTCCTCGGTGGCGATGAAGCCGTTGGCGCCCGCCTTGTTTTCCACGACCACGGTCTGCCCGGTGCTCTTGGTGATCTCCTGCGCCAGCACGCGGGCCGAGCCGTCTGTGCCGCTGCCGGGCGGGAAGGGCACCACGATGCGGATCTGGCGCTGGGGGAAATCAGCAGCGTGTGCCGTGGCGCCGGCACACGCGAAGATGGCGGCAATGCCCGCGAACAAGCCATGGCGTATCCTCACGGTAGTCTCCTCGTTTTAAAAGTTCTAAAAGACTATATATGGACTTTTAGGCTTTTAAAACAGATAGGATCCTGGTGAAAACCCGTATCCGATCGGCGGACTGAAGTGCGCAAGGCGCGCTAAGTTGACTTTCCTTTTTGGCTCCTTCATAATCTTTCGTTCCCCGGCGGAGGGGTGCCCGAGTGGTTAAAGGGGGCAGACTGTAAATCTGTTGGCCTTGCGCCTACATTGGTTCGAATCCAATCCCCTCCACCAAACGGCTTTGCTTTCCGATGGAAGTTCGTGGCCAGTGGCTTGAAGCGTGCTGTAACTCAAGCGGCTGGTCAAAATTTTGGCCGGAAGGTTTGGCGGCGGTGGGGTCCGCGCTAGTAGCAGTACCAGGTAGGCGGGTGTAGCTCAATGGTAGAGCAGAAGCCTTCCAAGCTTACGACGAGGGTTCGATTCCCTTCACCCGCTCCAACGAGGTCGTCGCAGGCGACCGGGTTTCCGGTGGGTTGCCGGATGGCCCGGTGGTTGCAGTACAGAATTCGCCCATGTGGCTCAGTGGTAGAGCACTCCCTTGGTAAGGGAGAGGTCACGCGTTCGATCCGCGTCATGGGCACCAGATTTTTGCGGTTCCATCCGTTATAGCAGGCATCCAGAGGCGGGAGTCAGCCATGGCAAAAGGCAAGTTTGAGCGTACCAAGCCGCACGTGAACGTGGGCACGATCGGTCACGTTGACCACGGCAAGACGACGCTGACGGCGGCGATCACGACGGTGCTGTCGAAGCAGTTCGGCGGCGAGGCGAAGGCGTACGACCAGATCGACGCGGCGCCGGAAGAGAAGGCGCGTGGTATCACGATCAACACGGCGCACGTGGAATACGAGACGCAGACGCGGCACTACGCGCACGTTGATTGCCCGGGCCACGCGGACTACGTGAAGAACATGATCACGGGTGCGGCGCAGATGGACGGCGCGATCCTGGTGGTGTCGGCCGCTGACGGCCCGATGCCGCAGACGCGCGAGCACATCCTGCTGTCGCGCCAGGTTGGCGTGCCGTACATCATCGTGTTCCTGAACAAGGCGGACCTGGTTGACGACGCCGAGCTGCTGGAACTGGTGGAAATGGAAGTTCGCGAGCTGCTCTCGAAGTACGACTTCCCGGGCGACGATACGCCGATCGTGAAGGGTTCGGCCCGTCTGGCGCTGGAAGGCGACAAGGGCGAACTGGGCGAGCCGGCCATTCTGCAACTGGCGGCAGCGCTGGACTCGTACATTCCGACGCCCGAGCGGGCGGTCGATGGCGCGTTCCTGATGCCGGTGGAAGACGTGTTCTCGATCTCGGGTCGCGGCACGGTGGTGACGGGTCGTATCGAGCGGGGCATCGTCAAGGTCGGCGAGGAAATCGAAATCGTCGGTATCAAGGACACGGTCAAGACGACGTGCACGGGCGTGGAAATGTTCCGCAAGCTGCTGGATCAGGGCCAGGCGGGCGACAACGTCGGTATTCTGCTGCGCGGCACCAAGCGTGAAGACGTCGAGCGGGGCCAGGTTCTGGCCAAGCCCGGTTCGATCACGCCGCACACGGAGTTCTCGGCCGAGGTGTACGTGCTGTCGAAGGAAGAAGGCGGCCGTCACACGCCGTTCTTCAACGGCTATCGTCCCCAGTTCTACTTCCGCACGACGGACGTGACGGGCACGATCGAGCTGCCCAAGGACAAGGAAATGGTGCTGCCGGGCGACAACGTGTCGATCACGGTCAAGCTGCTGGCTCCCATCGCCATGGAAGAAGGCCTGCGCTTCGCCATCCGTGAAGGCGGTCGTACCGTCGGCGCCGGCGTGGTCGCCAAAGTCATCAAGTAAGACACTTATCCCGCGCTTGCGCGGGATAAGTCGTGGTGCCGAAGTAGTGGTAGTTGGTAGTAAAAGTTTGAAGGCCCTCCCTAAAGAATCCGGGGGGGCTTCATCCATAGGGGAATAGCTCAATTGGCAGAGCGTCGGTCTCCAAAACCGAAGGTTGTGGGTTCGATTCCCTCTTCCCCTGCCACCTCTCCCGGAGCCCGCGGGGTCTAGCCGCGGCTTCCGACAAAAAGCCCGGCGCGGCTTCTGCCCCGGGTGTTTTGCAAGCACCGTCGCCGCCAGCAATGTCTGGCGCTGCCCGGACGAAAAGATGTCGAATCCAAACGTAGAAACCGTAACTAGCACTGCCGACCGCATCAAGCTGGGCCTGGCCATCGCGGCGTTCGTCGCTGGGCTGGTGGGGTTCTACGCCTTGGCGGACAGCCCCACGATCGCCCGGGTGGGCGTCATCGTGGCCGGTGTGGTCCTTGCCCTGGTGATCGGCTGGTTCAGCGAGCCCGGGAGGCGCCTGGTCGCATTCGGCCAGGATTCGGCCCAGGAAACGCGCAAGGTCGTGTGGCCTTCCCGCAAGGAAACCATCCAGACCACCGTCGCGGTGTTCGCTTTCGTGGTGGTCATGGCGCTGTTCCTGTGGGTTACAGACAAAACCATTGAATGGGTGTTGTACGACCTCATTCTTGGTTGGAAATAACACGGCGGAAACAAGACGATGAGCAAACGTTGGTACGTTGTCCATGTCTATTCCGGCATGGAAAAAAGCGTCCAGAAGGCGCTGACGGAACGCATCGAGCGGGCCGCGCTGCAGACCTCCTTCGGTCGCATCCTGGTGCCCACGGAAGAGGTCATCGAGGTCAAGGGTGGCCAGAAGTCCATCACCGAGCGCCGCTTCTTTCCCGGCTACGTGCTGGTCGAGATGGACCTGACCGACGAGACCTGGCACCTGGTGAAGAACACCAACAAGGTGACGGGGTTCGTGGGTGGATCGGGCAACCGCCCCACGCCCATCCCCCAGCGCGAGGTCGACGACATCCTGTCGCAGATGGAAGAGGGCGTGGAGAAGCCGCGTCCCAAGATCCTCTTCGAAGTGGGCGAAATGGTCCGCATCAAGGAAGGCCCGTTCACCGACTTCAACGGCAACGTGGAAGACGTGAACTACGAAAAGAGCAAGCTGCGCGTGTCGGTCACGATTTTCGGCCGATCGACCCCGGTGGAACTCGATTTCAGTCAGGTCGAGAAGTCCTGACCAAACATACGGCCGGATGGGGCGCTACGGTCAGCGCCATCCGGCTCGCGGCGTCCGCGCCGCGAACCAACCCGACCGTCAACCCCGGGGAGCAGGCCTGATCGGCCTGCGTACGTACCCGCAAGGAGTCAAGCATGGCGAAGAAAATCGTCGGCTTCATCAAGCTGCAAGTGCCAGCTGGTAAAGCCAATCCCTCTCCCCCGATCGGTCCGGCGCTGGGTCAGCGCGGCCTGAACATCATGGAATTCTGCAAGGCGTTCAACGCCAAGACCCAGGGCCTGGAGCCCGGTCTGCCGATTCCCGTGGTGATCACCGCCTTTGCCGACAAGAGCTTCACCTTCGTGATGAAGTCGCCCCCGGCGACCATCCTCATCAAGAAGGCTGCCGGCATCCAGAAGGGTTCGCCCAAGCCCCATACCGACAAGGTTGGCACGCTGACTCGCGCCCAGGTCGAAGAAATCGTCAAGACCAAGCAAGCCGATCTGACGGCTGCCGACATGGACGCCGCGGTCCGCACGATCGCTGGCAGCGCCCGTAGCATGGGCATCACGGTGGAGGGCCTGTAATCATGGCACGCATGACCAAACGTGTAGCCGCGCTGCGCGCCAAGATCGACCGCAGCAAGCTGTATCCCGTCGCCGAAGCGCTGGCGCTGGTGAAGGAAACCGCGACCGCCAAGTTCGATGAATCCATCGACCTGGCCGTGCAGCTGGGCATCGACGCCAAGAAGTCCGACCAACTGGTCCGTGGCTCGGTGGTGCTGCCCGCCGGTACCGGCAAGTCGGTGCGCGTGGCCGTGTTCGCCCAGGGCGAGAAGGCCGAGGCCGCCAAGGCCGCCGGCGCCGACATCGTCGGCATGGAAGACCTGGCCGAGCGCATCAAGGCTGGCCAGATCGACTTCGACGTGGTGATCGCCTCGCCCGACACGATGCGTGTCGTCGGCGCGCTGGGCCAGATCCTGGGTCCGCGTGGCCTGATGCCGAACCCCAAGGTCGGCACCGTGACGCCCGACGTCGCCACCGCCGTCAAGAACGCCAAGGCTGGTCAGGTCCAGTACCGTACCGACAAGGCCGGGATCATTCACGCCACCATCGGCCGTGCCTCGTTCAACGTCGAACAGCTGCAGAGCAACCTGCTGGCCCTGGTCGACGCGCTGAACAAGGCCCGTCCGACGACGGCCAAGGGTATTTACCTGCGCAAGCTGGCGGTGTCGTCCACCATGGGTGGCGGTGTCCGCGTGGACCAGGCCTCTCTGACGGCCAGCCAGCAGTAATCGCAGGGCAACAGACTTTGGGCTGCACCGGGCGCGGGCGAAAGCCGGACGCGCGGTGCTGCTGTCAAAGACCGCTGGAGTGAAACCGGAGTCCCTGGCCCGCCAGGTGCCCGGAGGATCTTAAAACCGCGACTCGCGGGCAGGCATGGAATGCTGTCCGCCCAAGCACGGATCCAGCGCAGACGGCGCTCCCAGGAAGAATTCTTTATCCAAAGAAGTCGACCAGGTTCGCCGCATTCGGTTGACGCAAGGGGTGGTATCCCGAGCGTCTTATGATGGAGTGTTCAAACCGTGAGTCTCAATCGTCAAGAGAAAACGGTGGTCGTCGAAGAGATCTCGGCTCAAGTCGCCAAGGCTCAATCGATCGTTATCGCCGAATATCGTGGTCTGGACGTCGCTTCCGTCACCGTACTGCGCAAGCAAGCACGTGAATCGGGCGTTTACCTGCGTGTTCTGAAGAACACGCTGGCCCGCCGCGCTGTGAACGGCACCCCCTTCGAGGGTCTGTCGTCGCAACTGACCGGTCCGCTGATGTACGCCATCAGCGCTGATCCGGTCGCGGCAGCCAAGGTCCTGTCCAATTTTGCCAAAACCAACGACAAGCTCGTTCTGAAGGGCGGTGCCCTGCCGAACGGTGTCATGTCCGTCGAAGGCGTCAAGGCTCTGGCCTCGCTGCCCTCGCGCGAAGAGTTGCTGGCGAAGTTGCTGGGCACCATGCAGGCACCCGTTGCACAGTTTGTGCGTACGCTCAACGAAGTTCCGACCAAGTTCGTGCGTGGCCTCGCGGCCGTGCGGGACAAGCAGGCCGCCTAAGCGGCCGGGGGATGTTTCCCCTCGGAATCTCGTGACACGAAGCGACACCCAATACCTGGTATCAAATTCATTGGAGTTTTAAACAAAATGGCACTTAGCAAAGCTGAAATCATCGACGCCATCGCCGGCCTGACCGTCCTGGAACTGTCGGAACTGATCAAGGACCTGGAAGACAAGTTCGGCGTGTCGGCTGCTGCCGCCGCTGTGGCTGTCGCCGCTCCCGCCGCTGCGGGTGGCGCTGCCGCCGCTGCTGAAGAGCAGACCGAGTTCAACGTGATCCTGGCCGAAGTCGGCGCCAACAAGGTCAACGTCATCAAGGCCGTGCGCGAGCTGACCGGCCTGGGCCTGAAGGAAGCCAAGGACCTGGTCGACGGCGCTCCGAAGCCCGTGAAGGAAGGCGTTGCCAAGGCTGATGCCGAAGCCGCCAAGAAGAAGCTTGAAGAAGCCGGTGCCAAGGTCGAAGTCAAGTAATTCGATCCTTGCCGGTACCCGGTGGCCGCTAAAAAACGGCCTCCGGGTTTTTGCGTTTTTGGAAAAGGGCTTTTAAAGCCTGTTTTCCGTGGCAGTACCGCTGGTTCGCGTGGCTTTGCGCGCACGGATCGGCCGACGGATTTCCGGTGCGCAGGTGGGGATGATGCCGCCTTCGGACCCGAAACCCGTGCCGGGCGAGCCCGGAAGAGGGGCACCGGCCCAGCCGGCGGGTAGCCCCATTGAGATTTCGAAGTCGTATTTTAGGACCATTACCCGTGGTTCGTGCAACCTGAGTCGGAGTGCTCATGCCCTACTCGTTCACCGAAAAGAAGCGCATCCGCAAGAGCTTCGCCAAGCGCGAGGACGTGCAAACCGTTCCTTTCCTGCTGGCAACCCAGCTCGAGTCCTATCGTACCTTCCTGCAGTCGGATACCGCACCCCTGCAGCGTAAGGAAGAAGGGCTGCAAGCCGCATTCTCCTCGATTTTTCCCATCGTCAGCCATAACCAGATGGCCAGGCTGGAATTCGTCAGCTACGTGCTGGGCGAACCCGCCTTCGACGTGCGCGAATGCCAGCAGCGTGGGCTGACCTTCGCGTCGCCCCTGCGCGCCAAGGTGCGCCTGGTCCTGCTCGATCGCGAGGCGAGCAAACCCACCGTCAAGGAAGTGAAGGAACAGGAAGTCTACATGGGCGAGATTCCGCTCATGACTTCCACCGGATCGTTCGTCATCAACGGTACCGAGCGGGTCATCGTCTCGCAGCTGCACCGTTCGCCCGGCGTGTTCTTCGAGCACGACCGCGGCAAGACCCACAGCTCCGGCAAGCTGCTGTTCTCGGCTCGCGTGATTCCCTACCGCGGCTCGTGGCTGGACTTCGAGTTCGACCCCAAGGACATCCTGTTCTTCCGTGTCGACCGCCGCCGCAAGATGCCCGTGACCATCCTGCTCAAGGCCATCGGCATGACGCCCGAGAGCATCCTGGCGCACTTCTTCGCGTTCGACAGCTTCGAGCTGGCGAGCGAGGGTGGCCTGATGGAATTCGTGCCCGAGCGCTGGAAGGGCGAGGTCGCGCGCTTCGACATCAACGACAAGTCCGGCAACGTCATCGTCGCCAAGGACAAGCGCATCAACGCCAAGCACATCCGCGACCTGGTGGCCGCGGAGACCAAGCGTATCTCGGTGCCCGAAGACTTCCTGCTGGGCCGCGCGCTGGCCCGCAACGTGGTCGATCCGGAAACCGGCGAGATCGTGGCGCACGCCAACGAAGAGCTGACCGAGTCGCTGTTGAACAAGCTGCGCGAGAACAACGTGCGCGAGATCCAGACGCTCTACACGAACGACCTGGACCAGGGCCCGTACATCTCGCAAACGCTGCGCGTGGACGAGACCACCGACCAGACCGCCGCGCGCGTGGCGATCTACCGCATGATGCGCCCCGGCGAGCCGCCCACCGAGGAAGCCGTCGAAGCGCTGTTCCAGCGCCTGTTCTTCAGCGAGGATACCTACGATCTGTCGCGCGTGGGCCGCATGAAGGTCAACAGCCGGCTGGGCCGCGGCAATGACATCACCGGCGCGATGACCCTCAATAACGAGGACATCCTCGATACGATCAAGGTGCTGGTCGAGCTGCGCAATGGCCGCGGCGAGATCGACGACATCGATCACCTGGGCAATCGCCGCGTGCGCTGCGTGGGCGAACTGGCGGAGAACCAGTTCCGCGCCGGACTGGTGCGCGTCGAGCGCGCCGTCAAGGAGCGCCTGGGCCAGGCCGAGTCCGAGAACCTGATGCCGCACGACCTGATCAACTCCAAGCCGATCTCGGCCGCCATCAAGGAGTTCTTCGGTTCGAGCCAGCTGTCGCAGTTCATGGACCAGACCAACCCGCTGTCCGAGATCACGCACAAGCGCCGCGTCTCGGCCCTCGGCCCTGGCGGCCTGACCCGCGAGCGCGCCGGCTTCGAGGTGCGCGACGTGCACCCGACCCACTACGGCCGCGTCTGCCCGATCGAGACGCCCGAAGGTCCGAACATCGGCCTGATCAACTCGATGGCCCTGTATGCCCGCCTGAACGAGTACGGCTTCCTGGAGACGCCGTACCGCAAGGTCGTGGACAGCAAGGTCAGCGACCAGATCGAGTACCTGTCGGCCATCGAGGAAAGCCGCTACGTGATCGCGCAGGCGAACGCCACGCTCGACGCCGAAGGCCATTTCGTGGACGACCTGGTGGCCTGCCGCCAGGCCGGTGAAACGATGCTGACCGCCGCCGAGAACGTCCACTACATGGACGTGGCGCCGTCGCAGATCGTGTCCGTGGCCGCTTCGCTGATCCCGTTCCTGGAGCATGACGACGCGAACCGCGCGCTGATGGGCTCGAACATGCAGCGCCAGGCCGTGCCCTGCCTGCGTCCCGAGAAGCCCGTGGTCGGCACCGGCATCGAACGCACGGTGGCGGTCGACTCCGGCACCACCGTGCAGGCGCTGCGCGGCGGCCTGGTCGACTACGTCGACGCCGAACGCGTCGTGATCCGGGTCAACGACGATGAAAACGCCGCCGGTGAAGTCGGCGTCGACATCTACAACCTGATCAAGTACACCCGTTCCAACCAGAACACCAACATCAACCAGCGCCCGATCGTGCGCCGCGGCGACATGATCGCCCGGGGCGACGTGCTGGCCGATGGCGCCTCCAGCGACCTGGGCGAACTCGCCCTGGGCCAGAACATGCTGGTCGCGTTCATGCCCTGGAACGGCTACAACTTCGAGGACTCGATCCTGATGTCGGAGCGCGTGGTGGCCAATGACCGCTACACCTCCATCCACATCGAGGAACTGACGGTCGTCGCCCGCGACACCAAGCTGGGCTCGGAAGAAATCACGCGCGACATCAGCAACCTGTCCGAAGGCCAGCTGAACCGCCTGGACGAATCCGGCATCGTCTACATCGGCGCCGAAGTCGAGGCCGGCGACGTGCTGGTCGGCAAGGTCACGCCCAAGGGCGAGACCCAGCTGACCCCGGAAGAGAAGCTGCTGCGCGCGATCTTCGGCGAAAAAGCCTCCGACGTGAAGGACACCTCGCTGCGCGTGCCCTCGGGCATGGTCGGCACCGTCATCGACGTGCAGGTGTTCACGCGCGAAGGCATCGTGCGCGACAAGCGCGCCCAGTCCATCATCGATGATGAACTCAAGCGCTATCGCCAGGACCTGAACGACCAGCTGCGTATCGTGGAAAACGATACCTTCGACCGTATCGAGAAGTCGCTGGTCGGCAAGGTCGTCAACGGCGGCCCGCGCAAGCTGGCCAAGGGCGCGGCGATCGCCAAGTCCTACCTGGCCGAGCTGGACCGCTGGCAGTGGTTCGACATCCGCCTGGCCGACGAAGGTGCGGCCACCGCGCTCGAGCAGGCCAAGGAATCGATCGAGCAGAAGCGCCACCAGTTCGATCTCGCCTTCGAAGAGAAGCGCAAGAAGCTGACCCAGGGCGACGAGCTGCCCCCGGGCGTGCTCAAGATGGTCAAGGTCTACCTGGCCGTCAAGCGCCGCCTGCAGCCCGGCGACAAGATGGCCGGCCGTCACGGCAACAAGGGCGTGGTTTCGAAGATCACCCCGGTGGAAGACATGCCGCACATGGCCGACGGCACTCCCGTCGACATCGTGCTGAACCCGCTGGGCGTGCCCTCGCGGATGAACGTGGGCCAGGTTCTGGAAGTGCACCTGGGCTGGGCCGCCAAGGGCCTGGGCCAGCGCTTCAACGAAATGCTGGCCGAAGCGCGCAAGGTCGAAGTGGCCAAGGTGCGCGAGTTCGTCGGCAAGGTCTACAACACCACCGGCACGGCAGCCCGCCTGGAAGAACTGGACGACGACGCGGTGATCGAGCTGGCGCAGAACCTGCGCAACGGCGTGCCGTTCGCGACGCCGGTGTTCGACGGCGCTTCGGAAAACGACATCCGCGCGATGCTCGACCTGGCCTATCCGGACGAACTGGCCGAGAGCCTCAAGCTGACCAACTCCAAGACCCAGGCCTACCTGTACGACGGCCGCACCGGCGAGATGTTCGAGCGTCCGGTCACGGTCGGCTACATGCACATGCTGAAGCTGCACCACCTGGTCGACGACAAGATGCACGCCCGCTCGACCGGCCCGTACTCGCTGGTGACCCAGCAGCCGCTGGGCGGCAAGGCGCAGTTCGGCGGCCAGCGCTTCGGGGAAATGGAAGTGTGGGCGCTGGAAGCCTACGGCGCTTCGTACGTGCTGCAAGAAATGCTGACCGTGAAGTCCGACGACGTGAACGGCCGTACCAAGGTGTACGAGAACATCGTCAAGGGCGACCACGTGATCGACGCCGGCATGCCCGAGTCGTTCAACGTGCTGGTCAAGGAAATCCGGTCGCTCGGGATCGACATGGATCTCGAGCGTAACTGATAGGAGTCGCCATGAAAGCGCTATTGGATCTGTTCAAGCAGGTTACGCAGGAAGAACAGTTCGACGCCATTCGCATTGGCATCGCGTCGCCGGAGAAGATCCGGTCGTGGTCGTTCGGCGAAGTCAAGAAGCCGGAGACGATCAACTATCGCACGTTCAAGCCCGAACGCGACGGGCTGTTCTGCGCCAAGATCTTCGGGCCGATCAAGGACTACGAGTGCCTGTGCGGCAAGTACAAGCGCCTGAAGCACCGCGGCGTGATCTGCGAGAAGTGCGGCGTGGAAGTCACGCTGGCCAAGGTTCGCCGCGAGCGCATGGGCCATATCGAGCTGGCCAGCCCGGTCGCTCACATCTGGTTCCTGAAGTCGCTGCCGTCGCGTCTGGGCATGGTCCTGGACATGACGCTGCGCGACATCGAACGCGTGCTGTACTTCGAAGCCTACTGCGTCATCGATCCGGGCATGACGCCGCTCAAGCGCGCCCAGATCATGTCGGAAGACGACTTCCTGGCCAAGACCGAAGAGTACGGTGACGATTTCCGTGCGGTGATGGGTGCCGAGGCCGTGCGCGAACTGCTGCGCACGATCGACATCAACCGCGAGATAGAGACGCTGCGCGCCGACCTCCAGGCCACCAGCTCGGATGCCAAGATCAAGAAGATCTCCAAGCGCCTGAAGGTGCTGGAAGGCTTCCAGAAGTCCGGCATCAAGCCCGACTGGATGATCCTGGAAGTGCTGCCCGTGCTGCCGCCCGAGCTGCGCCCGCTGGTGCCGCTGGACGGTGGCCGCTTCGCCACGTCCGACCTGAACGACCTGTATCGCCGGGTCATCAACCGCAACAACCGCCTGAAGCGCCTGCTCGAACTGAAGGCTCCTGAAATCATCGTGCGCAACGAAAAGCGCATGCTGCAGGAAGCCGTCGACTCGCTGCTGGACAACGGCCGCCGCGGCAAGGCCATGACCGGCGCCAACAAGCGTCCGCTCAAGTCGCTGGCCGACATGATCAAGGGCAAGAGCGGCCGCTTCCGCCAGAACCTGCTGGGCAAGCGCGTCGACTACTCGGGCCGTTCGGTCATCGTGGTGGGCCCGCAGCTCAAGCTGCACCAGTGCGGCCTGCCCAAGCTGATGGCGCTGGAACTGTTCAAGCCCTTCATCTTCAACCGCCTGGAAATGATGGGGCTGGCCACGACCATCAAGGCGGCCAAGAAGCTGGTGGAAACGCAGGAACCGGTGGTGTGGGACATCCTCGAAGAGGTGATCCGCGAACACCCGATCATGCTGAACCGCGCGCCGACGCTGCACCGCCTGGGCATCCAGGCGTTCGAGCCGGTCCTGATCGAAGGCAAGGCCATCCAGCTGCACCCGCTGGTCTGCGCGGCGTTCAACGCCGACTTCGACGGCGACCAGATGGCCGTCCACGTTCCGCTGT
The DNA here is from genome assembly GCF_038066655.1 of Pigmentiphaga sp. YJ18. Lineage (NCBI taxonomy): Bacteria > Pseudomonadati > Pseudomonadota > Betaproteobacteria > Burkholderiales > Alcaligenaceae > Pigmentiphaga > Pigmentiphaga sp. YJ18. Next base: position 1,577,119 of record NZ_JBBUKU010000001.1, read on the forward strand.
CGCTGGAAGCCCAGCTGGAAGCCCGCACGCTGATGCTGGCCTCCAACAACGTGCTGTTCCCGGCCAACGGCGAACCCTCGATCGTTCCTTCGCAGGACATCGTGCTGGGCCTGTACTACGCCACCCGCGAGCGCGTGAATGGTGCCGGCGAAGGCCTGCACTTCGTGGACGTGTCCGAAGTCATGCGCGCCTACGAGAACAAGGCGGTCGAGCTGCAGTCGCGCATCACCGTGCGCCTGAACGAGTACGAGCGTGACGAGAACGGCGAGTACCAGCCGGTGCTGCGCCGCTTCGAGACCACCGTCGGCCGCGCCATCCTGTCGGAGATCCTGCCCAAGGGGCTGCCCTTCTCGGTGCTGAACAAGCCCCTGAAGAAGAAGGAAATCTCGCGCCTGATCAACCAGTCGTTCCGCCGCTGCGGCCTGCGCGACACGGTGATCTTCGCCGACCAGCTGATGCAGTCGGGCTTCCGCCTGGCCACGCGCGGCGGTATCTCGATCTGCATGGACGACATGCTGATCCCGTCCGCCAAGGAAGGCATCCTTGCCGAGGCCAGCAAGGAGGTCAAGGAAATCGACAAGCAGTACTCGTCGGGTCTGGTCACCTCCCAGGAACGCTACAACAACGTGGTGGACATCTGGGGCAAGGCCGGCGACCGCGTGGGCAAGGCGATGATGGAACAGCTCTCGACCGAGCCCGTCGTCGACCGCCACGGTACCGCCACCCGCCAGGAGTCGTTCAACTCGATCTACATGATGGCCGACTCCGGCGCCCGCGGTTCCGCGGCCCAGATCCGCCAGCTGGCCGGCATGCGGGGCCTGATGGCCAAGCCCGACGGCTCCATCATCGAGACGCCCATCACCGCGAACTTCCGCGAGGGCCTGAACGTACTGCAGTACTTCATCTCGACCCACGGCGCGCGTAAAGGCCTGGCCGATACGGCGCTGAAGACGGCGAACTCGGGTTACCTGACCCGCCGTCTGGTGGACGTGACGCAGGACCTGGTCATCACCGAGGACGATTGCGGCACGACCTTCGGCTTCGCCATGAAGGCGCTGGTCGAAGGCGGTGAAGTCATCGAGCCGCTGCGCGACCGTATCCTCGGCCGCACCGTGGTCGCCGACGTGGTCAACCCCGACACCCAGGAGACCGTGTTCGAAGCCGGCACGCTGCTGGACGAAGACGCGGTCGACACCATCGAGCGCCTGGGCATCGACGAAGTGAAGGTGCGCTCGGCCCTGACCTGCGAAACCCGCCATGGCCTGTGCGCCGCGTGCTACGGCCGCGACCTGGGCCGCGGCTCGCCGGTCAACGTCGGCGAGGCGGTCGGCGTGATCGCCGCCCAGTCCATCGGCGAACCCGGCACGCAGCTGACGATGCGTACGTTCCACATCGGTGGCGCGGCCTCGCGCGCGGCGCTGGCCTCGGGCGTGGAAACCAAGTCCAACGGCACGGTACGCTTCACCAGCGCCATGCGCTACGTGACCAACGGCAAGGGCGAGCAGGTTGCCATCTCGCGTTCGGGCGAAATCCTGATCGTCGACGACAATGGCCGCGAGCGCGAGCGCCACAAGGTGCCGTACGGCGCGATCCTGCTGCATGGCGACGGCGCGACGGTCAAGGCCGGTGCGCAGCTGGCCAGCTGGGATCCGCTGACCCGTCCGATCATCACCGAGTACGGTGGCACGATCAAGTTCGAGAACGTGGAAGAAGGCGTCACGGTGGCCCGTCAGCTCGACGAAGTCACCGGCCTGTCGACCCTGGTCGCGATCACGCCCAAGACGCGTGGCAGCGCCAAGCAGACCGTGCGTCCGCAGGTCAAGCTGCTCGACGGCGCCAACGAGGAAGTCAAGATCGCCGGTACCGATCACTCGGTCAGCATCTCCTTCCCGGTGGGCGCGCTGATCACCGTTCGCGACGGCCAGCAGGTCGGCGTGGGCGAGGTGCTGGCGCGTATTCCGCAGGAATCGCAGAAGACCCGCGACATCACCGGGGGTCTGCCGCGCGTGGCCGAGCTGTTCGAAGCCCGTTCGCCCAAGGATGCCGGCATGCTTGCCGACGTCACCGGCACGGTCTCGTTCGGCAAGGACACCAAGGGCAAGCAGCGCCTGGTCATCACCGACCTGGACGGCGTCAGCCACGAGTTCCTGATTCCGAAGGAAAAGCAGGTGCTGGTGCACGACGGCCAGGTGGTGAACAAGGGCGAAATGATCGTGGACGGCCCGGCCGATCCCCACGACATCCTGCGCCTGCAAGGCATCGAGAAGCTGGCGATCTACATCGTCGACGAAGTGCAGGACGTCTACCGTTTGCAAGGCGTGAAGATCAACGACAAGCACATCGAAGTGATCGTGCGCCAGATGCTGCGCCGCGTGAACATCGTCGATCCGGGCGACACCTCGTTCATCCCGGGCGAGCAGGTCGAACGCGCCGAGATGCTGAACGAGAACGATCGCGTCAACGCCGACAACCAGCGCCCCGCCTCGTACGAGAACGTGCTGCTGGGTATCACGAAGGCTTCGCTGTCGACCGACTCGTTCATCTCGGCCGCTTCGTTCCAGGAAACCACGCGTGTCCTGACCGAAGCCGCCATCATGGGCAAGCGCGACGACCTGCGCGGCTTGAAGGAAAACGTCATCGTGGGTCGCCTGATCCCTGCGGGTACCGGCATGGCCTACCATGGCGCCCGCAAGGAGAAGGAAGCCCAGGAGGCCGCCGAGCGCGAAGTGGTATTCGCCGACGTGGGCAACACCTTCGACGAGAGCGAGATCTTCAATACGCCGGCCGAAAGCGTGACGACCTCGGAGCCTTCGGGCGACGAGCCGGCCGAAGGCGGCAGCCAGGAGTAAGCGGTATCGCGGCGGGGGCCTTCGGGGCCTCGCCCGGTCGAAGTGTTGAAGGCCTGGGTCCGGTATGTACCGGACCCAGGCCTTTTTTCTTGGTCGACGCACTGGCCGATGTCGATGGATGCGCTGTGAGTTTTCCTGAAGGTCCCTAAAAATATCTCGATTGGCCGGCCCCAGGCCGGCCATGCACACTGCGCCTACAGAAGAGAAACCGCGGAGCCGGCGTGAACCTGGCTCCCGGGGCATCCAAAGGAGCGACAGTGACCGACCTGTATTCCATCGTCCTGATGCAGACCAACCGCTTGGGCATCGACCATAGGCGCGATATCCGCAAGGCCAACCTCGACCGCATCATCGAGATCTTCGGTTATGGGCCGACGCGGCTGGCATTCCGCGAATACGCGCCGCTCAAGCTGGTGGTGCTGCCGGAGGTCTTCATGCAGGGCTGGAACAACAATCCGGAGCCCTACGCGAACCTGTTCACCAAGGTCGCCAAGGACATGGCGATACGGATTCCCGGCGACGAGATCGAACTCCTGGCCGAGCAGGCGCGCAAGTACAAGACCTACATCGCCGGCAGCGCGCACGAGGTGATCCCGGAGATCAGCACGGAGTTCGCGTTCAACGCCGCGTTCATCATCGACCCCAGCGGCGAGGTGATCTACAAGCGCCACAAATACTGCCCCTACCTGCCCTACAGCGGGCGCGACGACGTCAGCCCGCACGACGTGTGGGACCGCTACATCGAGGCCATGGACGGCAAGTACGGCCGCAGGAAAGGGGACGTGCTGAGCTGCATGTTTCCTGTCGTCGAGACCGACATCGGCAAGCTGGGCTACCTGATCTGCAACGAGGCGTTCTACCCGGAGCACTCGCGCGCGATGGCCCTGCAGGGCTGCGAGGTCATGATCAGGTCGAGCGGCATGGCCGAGCCCGACGGCTCGCCGCCGCAGGACCTCTGGGAAGTCACCAATCGCGCCCACGCCGCGTTCAACACCATGTATGTGGCGGCCTGCGCGCCGGGCAACCTGATCGTGCGCGGCAATCCGGCCAATTCCTATCCCGGCGGGTCGATGGTGATCGATTACCACGGCGCGATCGTGCAGCACGTGAACTACCCGGGCGAGACCGTGACCGCCGCGCAGATCAGCCTCGAGGCGCTGCGCCGCCGGCGCATGGACCCGCGCCACAACTGGCTGACGCAGGTGCGCAGCGAGGCTTTTCGCCACATGTACGACAAGCCGCTGTATCCGGCCAACATGTATGCGGACCGGCTTCCGACCGACCAGGCGGACCGCTCGCGCGCGCAGCCCATCCAGCGCTTCGTCGACGAGGGCATCTACATCCGTCCGCGCGGCGACGCCGCCTGACGGCGGAAAGGCGAAGGAGACGCAGATGAGATTGTCGGAACTGTCATTCCGCGGCAGGACGGCCGTCGTGACGGGCGGGGGCGGCGGCATAGGCCAGGCGGTCGCCCTGGGCCTGGCCCGGCTGGGCGGCAGGGTCTGCGTCGCGGACATGGACCTGGACCGCGCGGAGTCGGTCGGCGCCGAGATCCACGCTTTCGGGGGAGAGGCGGTGGCCGTCCAGGCCGACGTCACGCGCGCCGAGGCGGTCGAGCGCATGGCGCTGGCCGCGCGCGATGCCTTCGGTCGTATCGACGTGCTGGTCAACAACGCCGGTGGCGCAAGCGGACCGGCGTTCAGGATAGGACGCGTCTGCAAGCTGAGCGAACGGGACTGGGACGACACGTTCGCGGCCAACGTGAAGAGCGTCTTCCTGTGTACGCGCTCGGTGGCACCGCTGATGCTCGAACAGCGGCATGGCTGCATCGTCAACATGGCGTCGCTGACGGGGCAGTTTCCGTTCCCCGGGATGCCGGCGTACTCGGCGGCCAAGGCTGCCGTCATCAGCCTGACCCGGTCGCTCGCCATGGAACTGGCGCCCCACGTACGGGTCAACGCGCTGGCCCCGGGATTGATAGAAACGCCCCGCACGTCGTTGAACCGGCGACCCGAGCAGCTGGATCAGTTGTTGTCCAACGTGCCGCTGGCGCGCATGGGTACCACCGACGAGGTGGCCGACATGGCGCTTTACCTGGCCTCGGATGCCGCCGCCTTCGTCAACGGAACGGTGATGGACTGCGCCGGCGGCCAGATGTGGATGACGCGGGATGGCCGGCCCGCCTTTCGAGATCTAGCCAGCGCTGGCTGACGCGCTGCGCGAGCCCGTTTCATGATGGAATGGAGCCACTCATGCTGCTGCATTCGAAGGTCGCCCTTATCACGGGTGCCGCCACCGGCATCGGGCGGGCCAGCGCATTGCTTTTCGCGCGCGAGGGAGCCCGGATCGCCATTGCCGACATCAATCGGTCCGATGCCCAACGCACTGTGGAGGACATAGAAAAGGAGGGCGGCCAGGCATTCTTCATGGAATGCGACCTGCGCCGGACCGGGCGGATCGCCGACACCGTGGACGAGACAGTCCGCCGCTATGGCCGCCTGGACGTATTCTTCCACAATGCCGGCGTGGCCGGACCTGGCCTGCTCGAGCATACGACCGAAGCGCAATATGACCAGGTCATGGACATTCACCTGAAGGCCGGGTTCTTCGGTGCCAAGTACGCGCTGCCGCACCTGCGGCGCGCGGGAGGCGGGTCCATTCTCTTCACCGCGTCCGGGCTGGGGCTGCGGCCGTCCCGGCAATCTCCGGCGTACTCGGCGTCGAAGGCGGGCCTGCTGATGCTGGCGCGGGCGCTGGCTGTCGAGCATGCCCGGGATGGCATCCGGGTGAACGCGATTTGTCCCGGTCCGATAGCCAGCACTCCTCTCTGGCAGGGCGTGCTGGCGCGCAACCCCGACATCGTCGCTGATTCGTATGCCGAGATGAACCGGCAGGTGCGGCCGGTCAAGCGGCTCGGGAACCCCGAGGAAATGGCGCGGGCGGCACTGTTTCTAGTGGCGCCCGAGAGTTCGTACATAACCGGTGTGGCGCTGCCCGTCGATGGCGGAGGCGCGATGAGTTGATCCGGCCACGGCCGGCGCGAACCCGGACGACGACCGGGGCCGGACGCATAACTACACCGTTGGAGACGATCATGAATGGGAACCGGCGATGGACAGGCGCTTGTGGGGTGCTGGCGCTTTGCGTGACGACGGCGGTTTGGGCCGCCGGACAGGACTACCCGAGCAAGCCCGTGACGCTCGTGATAGGTTTCGCGCCCGGAGGCGGCAACGACGTCATGGGCAGACTGCTAGCCGAGCACCTGCGGGCCGAACTGGGCCAGCCCATGGTGGTCGAAAACAAGGCGGGTGCCGACGGCGCCATTGCGGCGCAGTTCGTGGCCAAATCGGTTGCCGACGGCTACACGCTACTGAGCGGTTCGAGCGGCATGATGGCCTACAACCCGGGCCTGAAACCGGCACTGACCTACGACCCGGCGAAGGACTTCGTGCCGATCACGATGATCGGGTACAGCCAGTTGCTGTTCTCGGTACCCCTGGGCCTGCCCGTCCATTCCCTGGCCGACCTGGTCAAGCTCGCCAAGTCCAGGCCGGGCCGCCTGTTCTACGCGTCGCCGTCGTCGCCGCACCAGGTGGCGTTCGAGGCGTTCAAGCAGAAGACGGGAATCGACATCCAGCAGGTGCCCTACAAGGGTTCCGGCCCGGCCATCCTGGCCGCGGTCTCGGGCGAAGTCCAGGTCCTGGTGTCTTCGGTGTCGGATGCGTTGCCGCAGATCCGGGCCGGCAAGCTGCGCCCGTTGGCGGTGACGGGCAAGGAGCGCAGCGGTTTCGTCAAGGACGTTCCGACGGTGATCGAGCAAGGCGTGGATTTCGAAAGCGCTTCGTGGATCGGTCTCTACGCTCCCGCCGGAACGCCTTCCGCGGTTGCCGACAAGCTGTATCGCGCCGTCTCCAAGGTGCTGGCCTCGGAGAAGTTCAAGGAAGGCTGCGTGGCGGTCGGCTACGAAATGAGCCCGCTCATGCCGCCGGCCGAGTTCGCCGCGTTCCAGCGCGACGAGCTGGAGCGCTGGACCAAGGTGATCAATGACCTGAACTTGCGGATCGGGAATTGAGGCGCCGGGATAGGCGATGACGCGGATTGGCTGCGGCGGCCGCTCATGGCAATATCCGGCGACCATGAGAAAATTGCCTCCGATGAATGCCGTCAGGGTGTTCGAGGTTGCCGCGCGGCATGTCAATTTCACCAAGGCGGCCGAAGAGTTGCACGTCACGCACGGCGCGGTCAGCCGGCAGGTGGCGCTGCTCGAGGCCTGGCTGGGCGTGCCGCTTTTCCTGCGATCGGCGTCCCAACTGGCATTGACCGAGGCCGGCCGGGACTACCTCGAGCAGGTGACGATGGGGCTGGACCTGATCGCCGTGGCGTCGATGCAGGCCCAGCAGCGGTCGGCCAGGGCCGGCTTGCGCATCAATGCGCCGCCTACCTTCATGATGCGCTGGCTGATCCCCAGGCTCTCGCGCTTTCAGCGGCGGCGGCCGGAAATCGACGTGCGCCTGACCACCTCGATCGCGCCGGTCAATTTCCAGGAGCACGGCTACGATCTTGCCATACGCAGCGCCCATGCGCCGCTGCCCAATTGCAATTCGATCCCCGTGGTGAGCGAGATGGTCGTGCCCGTCTGCCACGTCGATCTGCTGGAATGGCCGGGGCTGGAGCGTCCGGAAGACCTGGCGCGGCATACCCTGCTGAGCTATGCCACGGAGTCGTATTCCTGGTCGGAATGGCTCCATGGAGTGGGGTGCGACCACATCCGGCCCGCGAGCATCCTGAGTTTCGAGCAGATGTATTTCTCGCTGCAGGCGACCATGGAAGGCCTGGGCGTCATGCTGGTGCCGCTATTTCTCGTCATCGACGACATCATCACGGGCAGGCTGGCGGTGCCGCTCGATACGCCGCCGGTCAGGCGCCGGACCTACTACGCCAGCCATCCCCACCCTCCCGCGGAGAGCCGGGCGGTGCGTACCTTTTGCGACTGGCTGGCCAGCGAGGGAGCCGATACCGAGCAATCGCTGGCCGCATGGATGCGGTCGCGAGGCTGGACAGCCTGACCGGAGCAGCGGTCAGGCTCTTCCCGGGCGCACGCGGCGCCGGGCCGGCGCGTCCGCGCCATGGGCTTCCAGCTGCGAGCGGTAGGCTTCCTGAAGCTCCTGCTTTTTTACCTTCCCCAGCGGCGTGCGGGGCAGGCCGTCCACGAACATGAACTGACTCGGGATCTGGCCGGCCAACAGGCGGCCACGGCAGAACTCGACGATGGCGGGCAGGGACGGCGCAGGGCCGTCGGAGACAAGCACTGCGAGCAGCGCTTCTCCGGAGACCGGGTCGGGTACGCCTACCACCGCGGCTTCGGCAATACCGGGGCATTGGCGCAGGATGTCCTCGACCGTCTTCGTATAGACGTTCGCGCCGCGCGCCGCGACCACTTCCACCTTGCGGTCCAGGATGTAGAGAAAGCCGTCGTCGTCGATGCGGCCGATATCGCCGGTATGGAATGCTCCCTGGCGAAAGACCCGGGCCTCCTCCTCGGGAAGGCCGAGATAGCCATCGGCAACCTGCGGCCCGGACACGACGATTTCGCCGGTCCCCCCGGCCGGTACTTCGTTGCCGGCGTCGTCGAGCAGCGCGAGCCGCGTGCCGGGCAGGACCCGGCCGGCCGCCTTGAGTCGTTCGGGGCGATCCGTCACGGCCCGGCGGTGTGCCTCTTCGTCCAGGATGGCAAGGTAGGGCGAGGTTTCGGTCAGGCCGTAGCACTGGTGGAATCCGGTGTGCGGGAAGGCGGCCATCGCGGCGCGCAGGGTGGACTCGTCCAGCGGCGAGGTGCCATAGCTGATCAGGCGCAGGCTGTGCAGATCGTAGCGACTGACCGAGGCTTCCTTGAGGATGCGGGCGATCATGTCAGGCAGCAGGCTCGCGATGGTGACCCGATGGCGCTCGATGGCATCGAGCACGTCCTCGGGGGAGGCATCCTTCAGGTAGACGTGCGAGCCCCCAAACATGCTGACCACGGTCGCCTTGAGATCCGTCGAGTGATACATGGGCGAGACATGGAGATAGATGTCCTCCGGTGCGGGGGCCATCACGCGGGCGAGCTGCAGCGCGTTGGCCACGACGTTGCGATGGGTGAGCCGGACTCCCTTGCCTCGGCCGGTGGTGCCGCCGGTATAGAGACACAACGCAAGATCGCCTTCCGCCACCGCATGCGGTGCCGTGGGCCGCGCATCGGCCAGCAGGGTGTCCGTGCCGGGAATGCCGAAGATGCCGGGAGCGGCGCCGACGCAGACGGCTCGCCCGCGCCATGGGACAAGCTGCGCCTGGTCCAGCAGATAGGCGAGCTCCTCGTCCACCAGCAGCATCCGGCAGCCGGATTGCTCGAGCATCCAGGCGATGTCGCCGCCAGTGAGCCGGAAGTTCATGGGAATCGGTACGATGCCGGACCAGTACCCGCCCAGCAGCAACTGGGCGTGCGAGACGGAGTTCCGGCAAAGCGTGGCGAACCGCTCGCCCGGGTGCAGGCCCAGCGACCGGAGCATGCCGGCGCTGCGCGCGACGCGCTCGATAAGCTGCCTCCAGCTGAGGCTGCCGGACGGCGAATGGATCGCCACCCGGTGCCCATGCGCCTGGGCCGTGCTCTGCAACAGGTCGGGAAGCGTCAGCAAGCGCGGACTCCCGTCACGTGGATGTTCAACACTCCCCCCGGGGATTCCATGTCAGTCCGGGCATGCCTTTCGCCATGACCCGGAGGCAATGTCCGATCTTACCGCTTCGATATCGACCGCATCTCTTCCCGGTACGCCGATGCGCAGGAACTGTTCCCGTGGGGCGTCGACCGGCTTGGTGGCGTCCATTCCCAGCTTGGACCCGATCCCGCCCCGCGAGGTGGGGTCCAGCCTGGAGGCCCGGCAGTTGTCTACGACGACCAGGTCCCGGTCCGCCTGGAAGCGCGTGGCGACCGCCCATTCGACTTCCTGCGGATCATAGATGTCTATGTCCTCGTCCACCACGATGACCTGCTTGACGTCGTGATGCATGGCAAGGGCGCTGAAGATGACGTTCTTGGCGCTGCCTTCGTGCAGCTTCTTCATCTGCACGTACAGGTGGTAGCGGCCGACTCCGCCGGGAGCCAGGTGCACGTTGGTCACGTTGGGGAATATGCGCTGCATGGTCGTGAGAAAACTGGCTTCCCGCGCGACGGCGCCCAGCAGAATGTGTTCCGTGCCGCCGCCGATGATGGTGTGGAATATCGGCGACCGCCGGTGGGTGATGGCATCGATCTCGATGACGAAGCGGTCGCCCCGCGGCCCGTAGTATTGGGTGAATTCCCCGAACGGACCTTCGGGCTCGCGCACGTTCGGTAGGATCCGGCCTTCGAGAACGATCTCGGCCTCGGCCGGAACGCGCAGATCATTGGTCAGGCACTTGACGACGCGCACCGGCTCGCCCCGCAGCGCACCGGCGACTTCGAGTTCGTCCTGGTCCATGGCAACGATGGCCTGCGACGCCATGAGCGTGAGCGGATCCACGCCGATGGCAATCGCGATGGGCAGCGGTTTGCCGGCTTTCTCGCACAGATTCAGGAAGGTGCCGGTGTCGCGCGACGACACCGAGACACCCATGCGATTGCCCCCCTTCAGGTGGCAGCGATTGATCGATACGTTCTGCCGGCCGGTATTGGGGTTGCTGCTGATCAGCAGGCCCGCGGTCAGGTAGGCGCCGCCGTCGTGCTCGTTGTGTATCGGGGCGGGGAGCAGCCGGCCGATGTCGACGTCGCCTCGATGGATGATCTCCTGTACCGGTGCCGTGTCCACTTCTTCGCAGGGCAGCGGGTTGCCCACCGCGTGCTGGTAGCGCTTGAGCAGATCGGCGGGCGCCACGCCCATCGCGTCGGCGATCCACTCGCGGCGCGACACGATGCCTGACAGTACGGGAATGCGATGACCCTGCGGGGACGGAAAGAGCGTGGCCTGGCGGCCGTCCAGCTTCGAGGCGATGGCGGCGATGTCAAACCGCAGGGACATGCCTGCCTGGATGAGCGCGAGCCTGTCGTTGGTGGCCAGGCGATCCAGCCATTCGCGCAGCGTCGTGACGGGTGGGAAGCCGTTGCGTGATCCGTTGTGTGCGGCGTCTGCCATGGAGCGCTCCTGAGGGACGAAAGAAGAGGAATTAGAAACTGGAGGTTTGCACGACGAGACGGGTGGTCTGGTAGGCTTCGAGGCCTTCGGTGGCTCCCTCGCTGCCGTAGCCGCTTTCCTTGACGCCGCCCCACGGCGTTTCCGGGCCATTGATGAAGAACGTGTTCAGGCCCAGCATGCCCGTGTCCATCCTCTCGGAAAGCCGCAACTGCCGGCTGCTGTCCCGCGTGAACGCGTACGCGGCCAAACCGTAGGGAAGAGTGTTCGCCTGTTCGATGACGGCTTCTTCGTCGCGGAAAGGCAGCAGCAAGGCGATCGGGCCGAAGGGTTCTTCGCGCATGGCGCGGGCCTGGCCCGGCACGTCCGAGAACACGGTGGGGGCGAAGAAGTTTCCGGCCCGGTCCAGACGCTCGCCGCCCGCCATCAGCCGGGCGCCGGCGTATTTCAGGTCGGCCACCGCATTCTCGATTGCCGCCAGCCGGCGCGTGTTAGCCAGCGGTCCCATCTGCGTTCCCTCGTCCAGGCCGGGGCCGATCTTCAGCGCCGAGGCTGCCTGGGCGAAAGCGCCGGCGAAACGTTCATAGATGCGCTCGTGCACATAGAAGCGAGTCGGCGAGACGCACACCTGGCCGGCATTGCGGTACTTGCTGGCGATGCACAGGCGCACGACCGCGTCCACGTCGACATCGTCGAAAACCAGGACCGGGGCATGACCGCCCAGCTCCATGGTGATGGGCTTGATCGCCGTGGCGGCCAGTCCCGCCAATTGGCGCCCCACCGCGGTCGAGCCGGTGAAGGACACCTTGCGGACGACCGGCGATGCGATGAGGTGCCTGGAGATCTCGGCCGGCACGCCGCAGACCAGGTTGATCACGCCGCGGGGCACGCCGGCTTCGGCGAATGCGCGCACCATCTCGATCGCCGTGGCCGGCGCCTCTTCGGGGGCCTTGAGTATGCAGCAGCATCCCGCCGCCAGGGAGGCGCCCAGTTTGCGGGCCGGGGTGGTCGCCGGGAAGTTCCAGGGCGAGAAGGCGGCGGCCACGCCTATCGGGCGCTTCAGTACGTTTTGCCGGATGCCGGCGGGACCGCCAACGATGCGCCCGTAGCCGCGCCTTCCTTCCTCGGCCATCCATTCGATGTGCGCGGCGGCGCCGTCGACCTCGGTAAGGGCCTCGGCAAGCGGCTTGCCTTCCTCGCGAGTCAGGAGACGTGCGACGCGATCCCGGCGGCCGCGCATCAGTTCGGCGGCGCGCCGCAGGATGCGGCCGCGTTCCACGGCCGGTGTCGTGCTCCAGCCCGGCCAGGCGGCGGCGGCCGACTGCAGCGCGTGGTCCAGGTCCGCTGGCGTGGCCGAAGGCAGCGCTCCCATGGGCTGCCCGGTGGCCGGGTCGACGACAGGAATGGTGTCGCGGCCCTGGCCGCTTATCCATTGGCCGTCGATGTAGAGTTTCAAATCCGGATGTTCGGTGGGCATGCATGCCTCTCTGAGGGACGCGGTCCGGAAAGCCTTCAGAGCTTGCGCTCCTTGGCGTTCCAGTTCTTCTCGAGGTTGTTGATGAGGTCTTCGCTCAGGTGGCAGAAAGCCTGCTCCCGCGCGTAGGTGACGAGGTATTGCCGCAGGGCCTCCATGGGCTCGGCCTGGGCGCGAAGCGCCTTGCGGTTCGCGCTGATGCTGACCATGCCGGCGCCCAGCGCGTTGGCCGCGCAGCGTTCGACCGCCTGCTCGATTTCTTCGGGCGGCACCACTTCGCTGACCAGCGCGCGGCCCTCGGGAGTCTCCACCTTGAACAGCTTGTCGAACATGATGGCCTGGCGTGCCAGCGCCTCTCCCGTGAAGCGCGGCAGCCGCAGATTGGCCAGGCCGGGGATGATCCCTTCCTTGCGCGCCGGCAGGCTGAAGAACGAACCGGATTCCGCGACGACGTAATCGGCCACGAGCAGCAACTGGCACCCGCCGCCTATGGCGAACGTTTCGATGACCGCCACCCAGGGCTTCTCGACGGTCGATTCGGGTTCGTCCAGCGGTACGTCCAGGCTATCCGGCCCGGGAGGCAGGATGCCGCGGTGGACCTTGTTGAAGAAGCCCATGTTCTTGGTCAGGAAGCCCAGGTACGATTTCTTGCCGCGATAGATGTGGGTCAGGTTGATGCCGGCCGAGAACACGCGCCGGCCGGCATACTTCGGGTGGTTGACCACGCCTCCGCGCATGACGCCCAGCCGCAGGTCGGGATGCATGAGGATGAGGTCGGTCGCCACCTCGAAGGGGACCATGGTGGTGTCGTCTTCGGCGTTCAGGTAGCGCAGGTTCTGGAACGTCAGGAATCCGGCCTGGGCCCTGGCCTCGACCAGCGCCTTGTCCAGCTGGACGCGTCCGGTCTTGCGGAATTCGTCCAGGTACTCGAACGACTGGGGCAAGGGCCTGAGCATGGTTCGTATCAGGTGCGAACCGATGGCCCGGTCCGTGAACAGGTGGCTGAAGAAAAGCCCCTGGTTGATTTCCAGCCCATCCTTGTCCTTTTGCAGCAGTTCGCTTTCCGCCCGCAGCTCGTCCTCGCTGGGCAGGATGCCTGGCAGGCGCGCCGCGGCCTGCCAGGCCAGTTCGTCCACCCGAAGCGGCCGTGTCCCGTTGCTCGTCAGGTCTCGATACAGGGGGTGCGCGTGGTGCCGAAAAAAGCGCCAGGCCGCGTCGGCCATCAGATGAAAGATCACGTGCGCCACGTCTTTCTGCGTGGCGTCGCGGGCCGATTTGAGCGGAAGGCGGGCCAGCAACTGCCGTCCCTGGCGGCACACGGATCGGACCAGGGACGAGTCCTCATCCAGCGTCGCTGGCGCCGGACGAGCCTCCCATGCCTGGATGGCTTGAAGGAATTGCGAGGTCGCGTCTCGCGGCAACTTCGACGCGTCGACCCGTGGCTGGCGTTCGTTCAGGGGAATGTGTTCGATCATGTCAAGCTCCGTTCATGCAATGGATGGGACCGAGAGGTGCCCGGACGCGAGGCCGGACCTCAGCGGTGTCGCTCGCTTCGGGCGCGCAGTTCGCTCAGTGTCGTTCGAGGGGTGATGGCCTCGGGGTCGATGCGCAATTCGATCAAGGCTCCGTGCGGGGCGGCGAGTGCACGGTCGAAGCTCGCCGCGAAGTCCTCCGTCTTTTCCACCGTGTAGCCGTCGATGCCATAGGCGGCCGCCAGCGCGGCGAAGTCCGGGTTCTCCAGCGTCGTGCCGAAGACGTGGCCGGGATAATGGATTTCCTGGTGCATGCGTATGCTGCCGTACATGCCGTTGTTGACGACGATGAAGACCACGCGCACGCCCTGCTGCTTCGCGGTCGCCAACTCCTGGCTGTTCATCAGGAAGCAGCCGTCGCCGGCGAAGCAGACCACCCGCCGGTCCGGATGGATGGCCGCCGCGGCGCAGGCGGCGGGAATCCCGTAGCCCATCACGCCGCTGGCCGGCGCGAGCTGGGTGCGAAAGCCGCGGTACTGGAAGAAGCGGTGGACCCAACCGGTATAGTTCCCGGCGCCGTTGGTGACGATCGCGTTGGCGGGCAGCCGGTCGCGCACGTGCCGGACGACTTCGGCCAGATTCAAGGCCCCCGGCATGGCGCGGGGGACGAGCGTCGCGCAGTAGTCCGCATTGGCCGATCGGGTCCAGTCGGACCATGCCGGATGCCGTGGCGGCTCGAGCCCCGCCGCGGCAAGCGCGAACCCGGCCATGCTTGCATTGATGGCCAGATCGGGTCGATAGACTTTGCCCAGTTCGCCGACGTCGGGATGGACATGGACGAACCGGGCCTCCATCGAGGGGACGCCCAGCAGGGTGTATCCGGCGGTCGTGGTCTCGCCCAGGCGCGCGCCTACCGCGAGGATCAGGTCGGCCTGGCGTACCCGCTGCGCCAGCGATTCGGCGATCCCGACCCCGATGTCGCCGGCATAGTTGGGATGCGCATTGTCGAACAGGTCCTGCCGGCGAAAGGCCGTGCCGACCGGCAATTGGAAGGCTTGCGCGAAAGCCTGGATGCCGGCGCAGGCCTCGGCGCTCCAGCCGCCGCCGCCCAGTATCAGCAGCGGGCGCTGCGCCTGTTCGATCAGCTCGCGCAGGCGCGCCATGTCGGCAACGCCGGGCTGCGGCTGTACCGGCAAGAACGGCAGGGCGTCGGGCAGGTCCAGATGCCGGTAGAGCACGTCCTCGGGCAAGCCGACGACGACGGGGCCCGGACGGCCCGAGACCGCGGCCTGGAACGCGCGGTTCATCATCTCGGGCAGGCGCTCCAGCTGGTCGACCTGCGTGACCCATTTCGCCAGCGAGCCGAATACGCTGCGCAGGTCGATCTCCTGCCAGGCCTGGCGTTCCAGCAAATTGGTGCCGACCTGTCCGACGAGCAGGATCATGGGCGTCGAATCCTGGCTGGCGGTGTGTACGCCGATGCTGGCATTGGTCGCGCCCGGTCCGCGGGTGACCAGGCAGACGCCGGGCTTGCCGGTCAGTTTTCCGTAGGCCTCCGCCATGTGCGCCGCCGCGCCTTCCTGCCGGCAGACGATCGTCCTGATGACGTCGCGGGAAGCATGCAACGCGTCCAGGGCCGGGAGGAAGCTCTCGCCGGGTACGCAGAAGGCGTGGTCGACGCCGTGTATCTTGAGCGCGTCGACGAGGATCTGGCCGCCGGTTCGCAGGGAAGGGACTTGCAACATCGGATGCTCCGGATGCGGATGGATGGGGGGCGGGTCAGTCGGCGGTCGCGCCAGACTCCTTGATGACCTTTGACCAGCGCCGGGCCTCGGCACGTACGTGCGCCGCCATTTCCTCTGGTGTGCTCGGGGTGGATTCCAGGCTGACTTCCTTGAGCTTCTCCACGAAAGCCGGATCGGTCAGGACGGTGTTCAGCGCTCGGTTCATGCGGACGACGACGTGTCTGGGCAGGCTGGCCTGTCCCACCATGCCGAACCAGACACTGGTGGTGAGATTCGGATAGCCCGCCTCGGTAACCGTGGGAACGTCGGGAAGCTGGAACCAGCGCTGCCTGGAGGTCACGGCAATGGGGCGGACCTTGCCGGCCTGGATCTGCGGCAGCAGCTGCGGAAGGTTGTCGGTGTTGAACTGGACCTCGCCGGCCAACAGGGCCTGCATGGCCGGACCGTTGCCGCGATAGGGAACGTGCAGGATCTCGATCCTGGCCAGCGTCTTGATCGATTCGTTCAGCAGATGCCCCGTGCTGCCTATGCCGGCGCTGGAGTACGCCACCTTGCCAGGATGGGCCCTGGCATGTTCGATGAGCTGGCTGAGCGAATTCACCTTCAGCGACGGCGAGACCACGATCGCGTTCGGCGTCTGGGTCGCGAGTCCGATCGAAACGAAATCCTTTTCGGCGTCGTAGCCGAGGTCCGTCTTGTACAGATAAGGATTGATCGACAACTGCGACGGCGTGATCATCATGAAGAAATGATCGTCGGGCGACGATTTGGCGAAATAGGCCGCGCCGACGGAACCCGCGGCACCGCCCCGGTTCTCGACCACCACCGGCTGGCCCAGGGTTTGCGACAGCTTCTGCGCGATGAGACGGCTGGCGATGTCGGTCGAACCGCCGGCTGCGTAGGGAACCAGCAGCCGGATCGGCCTTTGCGGCCAGGCCGGTTCGGCGGCGTGGGAGGACGCCGGAACGAGCAGTGCCAGCAGGATGCCGGCCCACCACGTGCGTTGACGGAATCGATACATGAAAGTCTCCTCGTTATCGTTTTCTTCGGATGGCATGGGTGCCGGTACCAGCGGTCGGCCGGCGTGTCAGCAGGTTTCCCTGGTCTCGAGATAGGCGCGGCGCAGCTCGTCCTTGCGGACCTTGCCGAGCGACGAGCGGGGCAGCGCATCGACGAACATGAATTGCCGCGGGATCTTGTATCCGCCAAGGTGGCGTCGGCAGAACTCGATGATCTCCGCCGGCGCCGGACGCGCGGCCGCGGGCACGACGACCGCCAGCAGCGCCTCGCCATACCTGGCGTCCGGTATGCCGACGACCGCGGCATCGGCCACGTCCGGATGCAGGGCGAGCACGGACTCCACTTCCCGCGTATAGACGTTCTCGCCACCGGTGATCACCATGTCTTTCTTGCGGTCGAGAATGTGCAGGTAGCCGTCCTCGTCCAGGCGGCCGATGTCGCCCGTGTGGAGCCAGCCGTCCCGGAAGGTCGCGGCGTCTTCCTGCGGTCGGTTGTGATAGCCGGCCGCCACCTGTGGCCCGGACACGGCGATTTCGCCTGGCAGGCCGGGCGCGGCCTCGTTGCCGTCGTCGTCGAGAAACCGGATGGCGGTGGCGGGCAGCAGCCGTCCCGCGCACTTCAGGAGTTCGGGCCGTGCGCGCAGCGCGAACCGGTGGGCCGCCTCGTCGAGGATCGCCAGATAAGGGGATGTCTCCGTCAGGCCATAGCATTGGTGGAAGCCGACGTGGGCAAAGCGGTCCATGGCCTTGCGCAGCGATTGCTCGTCCATGGGCGCGGTGCCGTAGCTGATCAGCCGTAGCCGGGACAGATCATGGCGGTCCATGCCGGCCTCCTTGAGAATGCCGATGATCATGGTGGGCACCAGGCTGGCGATCGTGACGCCTCGCTGCGCGATGGCGTCCAGCACGCCCTGGGGCGAGAACTCGCTCAGGTAGGTATGGCCGCCGCCGAACATCGTCACGACGGTTGCTTTCAGATCGGTGGAGTGGAACATCGGCGAGACGTGCAGATAGACGTCGTCCGCGCAAGGCGCCATCACGCGGGCCAGCTGCAGCGCGTTGGCAACGATGTTGCGATGCGTGAGCCTGACGCCCTTGCCACGGCCGGTGGTGCCGCCGGTATAGAGCAGCAGCGCTTCGTCGTTCTCCCCGCAGCCATGGGCGCAGGCGCGTGGACTGGCTTGGATGAGGTCCGCCATGGTCGCAAGGTCCGCCGGCCCGTCGTGCGGCCGGACGCGAATGACCCGGGAGCGCCACGCGGCCAGCGGCGGCTGTTCGAAGAGCGGCATGAAGTCGTCGTCCAGCATGACGGCCTTGCACTGCGCATCCTCCAGCATGGCGGCGATCTCAGCCGGAGCCAGGCGGAAATTCAGCGGCGCCGGCACGATGCCCGACCAGAAGCCCGCCAGGATCAATTGGGCATGATCCACCGAATTGCGGCACAGCGTGGCGAAGCGATCTCCGGGGTTCAGGCCCAGCTCGCGGAGCATGCCCGCGGTATGCGCGACGCGCTCGAGATAGTCGCTCCAGCTCAGGTCGCCCGACGGATCGATGATCGCCCTGCGCCGGCCGTAGGCCTGGACGGTGTTCTTCAGTAGATGGGGAAGGGTCAGCACGCCTGCATCTGCCGGTGGAAAACGATGCAGAAAATGATAGGGAGATGAGCCCGCCAAGACCCTACCGTCCAGTCTTGCGACCTACCCGGAAGTCGGATTTTTCTAGAGTGGCAAGTTCAGCGCCTTGATGAGCCTGCCGAATTTTCCGTGTTCTTCCTCAAGAAATTCCCGGGGCGAGCCCGCGTCCGGAATATCGATGCCCTCCTTGGCCATCGCGGCCTGGAACCCGGGATCCGCCAGGACTTCGCGAACCTTGCCGCTCAACAGGGACAGTATCGGCGCCGGCGTGCCGCGCGGGGCGAACAGGCCGCTCCAGTTGGCGAGGACGAAGTCGTCCAGTCCGGCTTCCTTCAAGGTCGGGACGTTGGGCAGCGTGGGCGAGCGGGTTGCGCTGGTTACCGCATAGGCCTTGATCTCGTCGGCGTCGATCAGGGCCTTGGACGGCAGGATCCCCGAGAAATACAGGTCCAGGTGCCCGCCCGCCACGTCGTTGGCCGCCTGCGCACCGCCTTTGTAGGGCACGTGCTTGATGTCGAGCGCCGTGGATCGCTTGAGCCATTCGCCCGCGAGATGGGCCGGACTGCCGACCGCGCCGCCGAAGTTGTAGTTGCCCGGCTGGCGGGCGATCTCTTCGCGCAAGTCCTGGAAGTTGCCGGCCTTGAAGCTTTTCCTGCCGATGAGCACCAGCGGCGTCGAACCGACGATCGCAATCGGCTCGAAGTCTTCGGGCTGGTACGACACCTTGCGTACCTGCGGGATGATGACCATCTCGGTATTCAGCCCCAGCAGCAGCGTGTAGCCATCTGGCGCCGCGCGCGCGACCGACATGACGCCTATCGTGCCGCTGGCGCCAGGCTTGTTGACGACCACCACTGTCTGTCCCAGCCTGCGTTCCAGCCCCAGCGCGAGATTGCGCGCGGCGAAGTCGGTCGAGCCGCCGGGCGCATAGGGCACGACGATCTGGATGGGTTTCGATGGGTAGCGCTCGCTGGCTTTCGGACCGGGCAGGCAGATGGACAGCACCGCCATCGCGAACAATGCAACCGTCGTCCGCCGTGTTGGGTGATTCATGACGATCTCCTTGAAGTCAGATCCGTACGACCTTGGCATGAAGGACGGCGGTGCGCCCTCCCTTGACCGCCTGGACACATCGATCGAGTGCCGCACCGATTTGCGCCGGATCGTCGACGCGTTCGCCATGGGCGCCGAACGCTTCCCCCAGCTTGGCGAAGTCTGCATTGCCCGGTAGCTCCGCCTCGTACGCGTCCTGCCGTCTTGCGCTGCCGTCCGGATAGACGCGCAGGGTCGATTCCTTGACCGCCGACCATCCGGCGTTGTCGACGACGACGATCAGAATGGGCAGTCCATAGAAGCCCGAGACGGCCAGGACGGAGCTCGGGACGTTGAAGTAGAGGCTGCCGTCTCCCACCACCTGTACCGCCATCAAGTCCGGATCGGCAAGCCGTGCGCCCAGGGCCATGGCACCGGAGGCGCCCAGCCCGCCGCCGCCGACGCGCGCCAGGGTGCCGGGCAGCGGGCGGGTGAGCTGCTGCGTAAGAGCGGGGGAATTGCGGATCGCTTCGTTGAAGACGATGTCTTGGGGCCGCAGGCGCTTGTCGAGTTCGGCGAAGAGGAAGTGCGGGTTGATCCGACCCGGTGTGCCCGGATCGGCTGCCTTGTCCCGTGCCGTGCGCCGGCGCTGTCTGTTCTCGGCGGCGATGCGCGCGTTGCGGGCCTCGACCGCGCTGGCGAATGCCGGCGTGGATTTCGCTTCGAGCGCCTGGGCCAATTGTTCGAGGATGCGGGCGCTGTCACCCTGGATCCGCGCGTTCGCGGGAAAGCTCCACATCGGCGAAGCCGTCTTCAGCGTGTCGAGATCGATCTGCGCCCAGAAGGTGCGGGCATGCGGCCGGATATCGCGCGAGAACCACGGCACGTCGGTATCCACCATGAGGCCGACGTCGGCGTCCGGGATCGCGTCGCCCGGCTGGAAGCCACAGAAATTGGGGCCTTCGTGTGATATGTTGTTGACCGGGTTCGATTCGAAGACGCGTATGCCGGCCAGGTTCGCCAGGCGTTCGATGGCCGCCGAGGTACGGCGATTGCGGCCGCCGAACGAGGTGATCAGAATGGGCCGCTCGGCCGCCAGGAGGCGATCGGCCACGGCTTCGAGCTGGTGCGGGTCGGCGCCGGCCGGAGCAAGGGCGCCGAATTGCGCTTCCGGATAGGACTTGATGCGGTCCATCGGCCAGGATTCGGCCAGCGTTTCGCGCGGCAGCATCAGGTAGACGGGACCCCGGGGCTCGCTATGCATGAGCGCCTGGGCACGGCGCAACGCCTCTTTCACCACGATGCCGGAGGGCAAGGTCCATTCCCACTTGACGAAGGGGCGGACCAGGCTGCCCTGGTCGAACGGCTCCTGGATGTAGTGCACGTAGTTGTCGCGCGTACCCGGCAGTTCCCCCGCCGCGGTAAAGGGCGCCTTGCCGGCCATCAGGAGAACGGGCAGGCGGCTGCGGAACAGGTTGTGCATGGCCATCGAGGCATTGGCCGTGCCGACGTCGACGTGGACCAGCACGCCCTGGCCCCTGCCTGTCACCAGGGCATAGCCCGCGGCCATATGCGCGGCCGTATTCTCGTGCGGGCAGCGGATCACCTGCGGCGCCTTCTCGCCCCGCTCGCGCAGGCGCGCCAGTTCCTCGATGATGGGAGCATGATCGGTTCCCATATTGCAAAACAGGTAATCGACGCCGATCTCCGTCAGGCCTTCCAGCAGGAAGCCGGCGGTGGTGCGTGTGTCGTCGGTGAGAGTGTGCTGCATGGCTTGGACGCCACCTCCGGGGCATGGGGCTGATCTCGTGGCGGGATGATAGGAAGCGCCCTCGAAAGGAGCCATACCCTCCAGTCGGATCTTGCCCCCGGCCGCGACAGGAAAAATCACCGTACAGGCGTGTCTCGTGAAAAAAACTGACACGCCCTTCCCATTGCCCGGCGCATGGCTGGATCGACGCTTTCTTTCTGGATATTCTCAAGACCCCGACCACGGAGCGCAGCGCCGGTGGGGCGCTGCCATGCGGGCAAGAACACGCCGGGAAACGCGACTCGGACAGCGGAGGCAGGAATGACCAAGGCCGTCAGGCTCTATCAAGGCGCTTTCGGGCGTGCGTCCATGCTCGATTCCGACCATGACCTGGTCACCCATGCCCATCCGCAATGCCACGTGCTGGTCAAGGTAGCGGGCGCCGATGCCTTCTACACGGTGCGAGGCGAAACCGTCCGGCTATCCGAGGACTCGCTGGTTCTGGTCAATGCATGGGAACCGCATTCCAAGCTGCAGCCGCGGGAGGGAGAGCGCACCACTGTCCTGATCCTCTGCATGGACCCGGCCTGGCTGGCGGAGCACGATCCGCTGCTCTCGGGCAGCGGCATGCCGGACTTCTTCACCTCCGCCCAGGTGCGCGTGCCGCTGTCCATCCGCAAGCTGGTGGATCGGCTGGTGCTCGAAGTACTTGGTTCTTCTCCATCCGGCCTGCCCAACCGGGCGGTCGAGGCGGCGCTGTCGGACTTCATGCTCGCGATCACGCACCTCTTCGCGGTGCGGCGCAACTGGATCGACACCTACAGGCTGAAGATGCGCCACCGTCCCGACGCGCGCATCGCACGGGCAATCCAGTACATCGGCGACCACCTGGACCAGACCATCACCTGCGAAGAGCTCGCCGGCCTGCACAGCTTGTCGCGCCAGCATTTCTTCTCGCTCTTTCGCCAGTACACGAACATGTCCCCCATCC
Source organism: Pigmentiphaga sp. YJ18 (assembly GCF_038066655.1). Lineage (NCBI taxonomy): Bacteria > Pseudomonadati > Pseudomonadota > Betaproteobacteria > Burkholderiales > Alcaligenaceae > Pigmentiphaga > Pigmentiphaga sp. YJ18. The sequence goes on from NZ_JBBUKU010000001.1 coordinate 1,599,226, forward strand.
TGTACACGAACACGCTGCGCATGGAGAGCGCGTTCAAGACGCTGACCGAATGCTCGACCTCGGTGAACGTGCTGGCCGACGACCTGGGGTTTTCCGAACCGCATCATTTCACGCGCTTCTTCCGCCGCAATCTCGGCATTCCTCCCAGCCAGTACCGGCGGGGCGTCGCGCGGATCGCCTGATCCCCGCGCATGGCCGGGCCGATAAATAAACCGACGCTGGGGTAGGTTTCCGCACTAGCGGGTAGGGCGCCGCACGGTGCGCGTGTCTATATTTCCGTCCAGGCCTGCATGCCGCCCGGCATGCGGCGGCATAACGGAGACGACGACAATGCACGCGATGCGCATGCTCATGATGGCGGGCACCCTGGCGGTCCTGGCCGGTCCGGCCGCCGCGGCCGAGTTTCCGGCCCGGCCCATTCGCCTGGTGGTGCCTTTCGAGGCGGGAGGCACCATCGATACGCTGGGCCGCGTGGTTGCCGCCCAGATCGACAAGCAGTCCGAATGGGGCATCGTGGTCGACAACAAGGCGGGTGCCAATGCCTTGATCGGCACCGCCGATGCGGCCAAGGCCGCGCCCGATGGCTACACCATCCTGCATACGTCGCCGTCGATCGTCATCAACACATTCATCCACAAGAAGACCCCCTACGACCTGTCCAGCACATTCGTGCCCGTTACCAATCTGGCCGTCGGAACCGGCTATCTGCTGGTCGTGCGGCAAGGGCTGCCGGTCCATGACGTTGCCGGGCTGGTCGAGCTTGCGCGCAAGAAGGAGCTCACGTATGGGTCGCCGGGCATCGGCAATGCCCTGCATCTGGCGGCGGCGGGATTCGCCAAGAAGGCGCACGTCGACATGCTGCACATTCCGTTCAAGGGCAGCGCCAGCTCGCTCAATGCCATCGCCGCGGGGCAGGTGGACGTCATGATGCTGTCCCCGCCCACGGTGATTCCATACGTCCAGTCGGGCAAGATCCGCCCCATCGCGTTCACCGGCGAAAAACGGTCCAAGGAATTTCCCGAGGTACCGACCATGAAGGAAGCGGGTATCGACGACTTCGTTGTCATGGGCACCTGGGCGGGCTGGTTCGCGCCGGCCGGCACGCCACCCGCGGTGGTGAACAGGCTTGCCGCCGAGGTCGCCAAGGCGCTCAAGGCGCCCGAAGTCGCGAACATGCTGGAAAAGGGAGGCTTCGAACCGGACGGCCGTTCGCCCCAGGCATTCGCGGAATTCGTGCGCCAGGAAACCCGGCGCTATGGGCAGATCGTCAAGGACGCCGGCATTACGCCGCAGTAGTCCGCAACGCCGCCGGTTTTCACAGCGTCCATCCCTGGCTCGCCGCCCAGGCCGTGATCGACTGCTCGGTATCGCGGCCTTCCTGCTGCAGCCAATCGCAGAAATCGCTGGTCAACGTCTGCGCCTTGAGCGTCGCGGCGCTGTTGGCGTAATACGTGCGCCGCTTCACGCCCAAGGGGCCGAAGGGTACGCACAGGCGGCCGGCGAGGATCTCGTCGATGGCCAGGAACAGCGGGACCATGGCCAGCCCGAGTCCCTCGGACGCCGCCTGCAGGGCGAAGTACATCTGTTCGAAGCCCAGCGTATTGGCGGGTTTCAGGCCGGCAACGCCGGCGGCTTCCAGCCATTCGCTCCACGCGTAGGGCTCCGTGGCATAGCTGATGAGGGTATGCGCCTCCAGGTCGCGCGGATGGGAAAGCGCCAGGCTCTCCTGCAGGTCGACGTGGCAGACGGGGGCGATGATCTCCGTCATGAAGGGGATGGATCGGCAGTCGTCCAGCGGCCCATGCTGTCCGCGGATGGCGATGTCGTAGGTGTTCTCCTGGAAATTCGGCGGCGCCAGCGAAGTGGTCAGACGGACTTCCACGTCGGGACGCTTGCGCTGGAACACCGACATGCGCGCGATCAGCCAGCGCATGGTGAACGTGGGCGGGGCATTGACGCGCAGCACGATGGGCGCCGCCTGTTGCATGACATACATCGACGCCGTGGCCAGGCGTTCGAACACCGCCGAGACCTCGTTCAGATAGCCTCGGCCGGCCTCGGTGAGCGTCAGTTGCGAAGGCGCGCGGTGAAAGAGCGCGACGCCCAGCCACTCCTCGAGCAGGGCGACCTGGCGGCTGACTGCGCCGTGCGTGACGTTCAGTTCCGCCGCGGCCTTGGTAAAGCTTACATGGCGCGCGGCCACCTCGAACGCCCGCACGGCGTTGAGCGGGGGCAGCTTTCTCATGAAGTCTCCTGTTGCTGCTCTGGCCGGCGTGACTATAACTCACGCCACGTGAAGATTATTACTTTGCCGCCAGAGCGGCCCACCTTCACACTGCAGCCCATGCAAAACGAATCCTGCACGCCGGTGGATCCGGCCTGCGCCCACCCCGCCGGGCCCTCAGGTTTTCTCTCGCTCGGCCATCCATACATACTATCGTGAAAGCCGCTCCTTTCGACTATGTGCGTGCCGAGGGCCTGGACCATGCCCTCGAACTCCTGCACCAGCACGGCTACGAGGCCAAGCTGCTGGCCGGCGGCCAGAGCCTGGTGCCGATGATGGCCATGCGCCTGGCGCGCCCCGCGCTGCTGGTGGACATCCACCGGGTATCCGCGCTGCAGGCGCTGGACGCCTCGGATACTGCCGTGGTGACCGGCGCAGTGGTGCGCCAGCGAACCCTGGAAGACGAGGCCTCGCTGCATGCGCGGATCCCCCTGGTTGCCGCCGCGCTGCGTTGGGTGGGACACGGCCAGACGCGTAACCGCGGCACCGTGGGCGGAAGCCTGGTGCATGCCGACCCGTCCGCGGAGCTGCCGCTGACCGCCCTCGTGCTCGACGCGAGATTGCAATTGACAAGCCTGGACGAGGGTGAGCGCAGTGTCGCCGCCGGAGATTTTTTCCTGGGGCCCATGTTCACCGATACGCGCGACACGGAGTGCCTGACTGCCATCGAGTGGCCCGTGTGGGACGCGCGCGGTACCGGCTGTGCATTCGACGAGATCGCGATACGGCACGGGGACTTCGCTATGGCGTCGGCCGCCGCGCAGGTTCGTGTCGATGCGTCGGGGGTCTGCCGGCGCGCCGCTTTCGGCCTGGGCGGCGTCGATGGCGTTCCCCGCAGGTTTCCCGAGCTGGCGCAGCGCCTGGAAGGGCAGAGGCTGGACGACGATCTGCTGCGTGGCGTGGCCGAGGACGCGGCGGCGGCATGCGAACCCGGCAGCGATCTGCACGCGACCGCCGAGTACCGGCGCCACCTGGCGGCCGTACTGGCGGCGCGCGTCCTGCGCCAGGCCGCGCAATCGGCGGCGTCTACGGTACGGAGCATGTAGCCATGACATTTCCCCGACTCATGAATATCGCCATCAATGTGAACGGCGTCGTGCGGCAGGCCCAGGCCGAGCCGCGCACCACCCTGGTGGATTTCCTGCGCGACACGCTGAAGCTGACCGGCACGCACATCGGCTGCGAACACGGCGTCTGCGGCGCATGCTCGGTCCTGCTCGATGGAGAACCCGTCAGGTCCTGCTGCATGTTCGCGGTCCAGGCCGACGGCCTCTCGGTAACCACCGTGGAGGGACTGGCGCCGGAACGAGGCCGGCTGTCCGCCATCCAGGACGCGTTCTGCGAAAAGCATGCATTGCAGTGCGGCTACTGCACGCCGGGCATGCTGATCGCCTGCCACGCGCTCGTGGCGCGCCACCCTCGTCCCGACGAGGCGCAGATCCGCGAGGCCATCAGCGGCAACCTTTGCCGGTGCACCGGTTATCAACAGATCGTGGACGCCGTCCAGCAGGCGACGGCGCAGGAGTCGTCGCATGACTGAACCCGGGAAATTCCGCTACATCGGCAAGCACCGCCGCGCCGTGGAGCACCGCCGTTTCGTGACGGGACAGGGGCGCTACGCCGCCGACATACAACTGCCCGACGTGCTGCACGTTGCCATCGTCGCGAGTCCGCATGCGCATGCCAGGATACGGTCCATCGACGCCTCCGCGGCGCTGGCCATGCCCGGTGTACATGCCGTCCTGACCGGCGAGGAGCTTTGCGCGCAGATCGACCCCATGCTGCCCGGCGTCGATGCTCCGCAGGTGAAGCGCTTCCCGCTTGCCCACGGCGTGGCCCGCTACGCCGGCGAGTGGGTGGCCGCGGTCGTGGCCGATACCCGTGCGCTGGCCGAAGATGCGGCCGAGGCGGTGGCCGTCGAGTACGAACCCATCGACCATGTCGTCGATCCGCTGGCGGCGATGGAGCCAGCCGCGCCCCAGGTGCATCCGCTGCATGGGTCCAACGTGATCTTCCGCCGCGTCTTCAATTGGGGCGAGGTTGACGAGCATTTCGCCCAGGCGCCCCACAAGCTGTCGTATCGCGTGCACTGGGCGCGCAGCGCGACCGTGCCCATCGAGACGTTCGCGGTCAGTGCCTGGTGGAACGATGCGACCGGCATCCTGGACGTCTGGGCGTCCATCCAGATGCCGAAGTATCCCGATCTGCTGGCCCGGGCGCTGCGCCTGCCGGGCAACGCGGTCCGGGTGCATTACGACGTGGATGTCGGCGGCAGCTACGGGGTCAAGCGAGGCATCAAGCATTCGGTGCTGGTGGGCTACCTGGCGAGAAAGCTGGGCCGCCCCGTCCGGTTCATCGAAGACCGGCTGGAGAACATGCGGGGCGGTGACATGCAGGGGCCGGACCGCGTCTTCGACGTGACGCTGGCGTTCGACGGCGACGGCATCGTCAAATCCATGCGGATGCGCGCGGTGGACGATATCGGCGCCTATTCGGGGCGGGCGCCGCTGCAGCTGGGCAAGCCGGTGGGCGCGATCGTCGGCCCGTACCGGATCGCCAGCGTGGAATACGACGCCGTGTCGGTGATGACCAACAAGACCCCGCAGGAAGCGGTGCGCGGGTTCGGCCAATCCCCGACCAACTACGCCATCGAAACCGGCATGGACAAGGTGGCGCGCTTCCTGGGGCTGGACCGCATCGAGTTGCGTCGCCGCAACCTCATCGGCAAGGACGAGTTCCCCTATCTGATCCCTAGCGGCACCACCTACGATTCGGGCGACTACGCGACCGTCCTCGGCAAGGCGCTGGACGCGGCCTCGCTCGATCAGATCCAGCGCCAGCGCGACGAATTGCGCAAGCGCGGATTGCTGGCTGGTATCGGTATCTCGACCTGCCTCGAACCCTCGGGAGGCAATTCCGCCTTCGAACCGCTGTTCAATCCCAAGAACACGACGACTACCTGGATGGATTCCTGCCTCGTGCGCATCGACCTCTCCGGTTCCGTGACGGCGTTGATGGGAACCTCGACCTCGGGCCAGGCGCATGAGACGCTGGTATCGACCGTGGTGGGCGAGATCCTGCAGCGTGAGCCGGACGGCATTCGCGTCCTGCACGCCGACTCGCTCAACGCCTTGCCCTCGAACAGCCCGGTCGGCAGCCGCATGGCCATCATGCTGGGCGGGGCGGCGGCCGGCGCGGCCAAGAAATTGCGCGGGAAATTGCTGCGCATCGCCGCGCACAACCTCGGGCTGGCGGAAGAGCAACTGGTGTACGACGGCGGCGACGTCGTATCGAAGTCCGATCCCCAACGGCGCATTTCCTGGGACAGCCTGGTCGAGATCGCGCATCGCATGTTCCACAAGCTGCCCGAAGGCAGCGAGCCTGGGTTGCAGGAAAAGTTCGTTTGGGAAGTGCCCACCGGCGGAAAGATGCCGACCGAAGACGGTCGGGTGCAGATGTATCCCTGCCATTCGTTCGAGTCGCACGTCGTGCTGGTCAGCATCGACCCCGATACCGGCAAGACGACCTTCCATCGCTACGTGTGCGGCCACGATTGCGGCGTGATGATCAGCCCCGACGTCGTCCACGGGATGACCTATGGCGGGATCGCGCACGGGTTGGGCGCAGCGATGATGGAGAAGTTCGCCTTTTCCGAGGAGGGCCAGCTGCTTGCCGGCACCTTCATGGATTACCTGCTGCCTAGTGCGCTGGAAGTTCCCGCCGTCACCATCGTCGACCATTGCACGCCGTCGCCGCTGACGGAGTTCGGCCAGAAGGGATCGGGGGAAGCGGGGTATCTGGGCAGCCCGGCGGCGATTGCCGGCGCGATCAACGACGCGTTGGCCCCGGTGGGGGCCAGCATCGACGCCCTGCCCATGACGCCGCAGGCGGTCTGGAACGCGTTGCGGCGTGCTTCGGGCGCGCAGCGGGTATCGCCCGCGCAATCCGATGTTACCGAGATGGAGCGGGTGTGATGGCGACGACGGACAACGCTGCAGAGGCGCGGCAGAAAACGCTGCGGGTGGCCGGTCCGGCGGGCGAGATCGCCGTTCTGGTCCAGGGCGACCCGGCGGGAGCGTCCGTGTTCATGACCCACTCCATCCTGTCGTCCAGCATGATGTGGGACGACGAGGCCGCTTTGCTGGCGGCGCGAGGATACCGCGTCATCCGGGCCGATGCACGCGGACACGGGGAATCGCAGCCGCCTGCCGGACCCTGCACCATGGACGCGTTGGCGGCCGATACGATCGCGGTGCTCGATGCGCTGGGCATCGAGCGTGTCCACTATGTGGGGCTATCGCTGGGCGGCATGAGCGGATTCGGCTTGGGCATCCGGCATGCCCGCCGGCTGTCGAGCCTCTGCCTGTGCGATGCCCGTGCCGATACGCCGCCGGAACTCCAGCCGGCCTGGGCCGAGCGGATCGCCATTGCGCGCGAGCAGGGCACGGCCGGGCTGGCGGATGCCACCATCGAGCGCTGGTTCGGCCGGCCCTTCGAGGACGCGCATCCCGATGTCGCACGGCGTTTCCGGCAGCAGGCGGCCGCTACCTCGGACGCAGGGTTCATCGGCTGTGCGCAGGCGATCCAGGGTCTGGACTATCTGGCCGATGTCGGCGGCATCACGGTACCGACCACGCTGCTGGTGGGGGCCAACGACGGACCCTTGCCGGACGCGATGAGGCATTTGCAGTCGCTGATCAGGGGGGCCGAACTCGAGGTGATTCCCGACGCCGGCCATCTGCCCAACATCGATCAACCCGCGGCATTCCATGGCGCACTGTTGCGCCATTTCGATCGCGTCCGCACTGGCCCTTGAGCCCGTTCATCGGTCGACGAATTTTCTTTCCACCTCAGGAGGCAGTACATGAGCGAGCAACTCTCGATAGAGCAGGACGGCCGTATTCTTCGCATTACCTTCAATCGTCCGCAGGACAACGGCGTGACGGACGCGATGGCCGTGGCATTTGCCGAGGCCATCCTCAACGCGCACCACACCTCGGATGCCGTCGTGCTGCGCAGCGTCGGGCCGGATTTTTGCACCGGACGCGCCCGCGATCCGGGTTCGCCCGCGCCGTCTCCCGAGGCCTACGCGCGCCGTCCGGAGTACGACGCGATCTTCAACAGCTACAAGGCCATACGGAACGCGCAAGTGCCGGTCATCGCCGCCATCGAGGGCCGCGCCATGGGATTCGGCACCGCCATCGCCGCGCTTTGCGACGTGTCGTTCGCCAGCGATACCGCTACGTTCAATATTCCCGAGATCGCGCACAACGTGATGCCGACCATGGTCATGTCGGCGCTGTACGACCGCGTCAATCGCAACGCCATCCTGTGGATGGCCTATTCCACCGACTTCATCGACGCCCAGCGCGCCATGGCCTACGGCCTAGTCAGTACCGTCGTGGCCGCGAACAAGCTCGATGCCGAGCTCGCCCGCTTTTGCGAACTGCTGACGAGCCGGCCCCGCCCGGCCATCCTGGGGCTGAAGGAGTATCTGCATGTCGCGCCCCGCATGGACGAGCTCGGCGCCATCGACTACGCGCGGACTCTCCATTCCATGGTCAATACGGCGGCGGCCATGAAGCGCCAGCACGGCTGAGGTCGAGGGGGTCATGGAAATCACCGGTACCCAAGTCATTGCAGCGCCCCGCGCCGACGTCTGGAAGGCCTTGAACGATCCCGCCACGCTCAAGCGCTGCCTTCCGGGATGCGAGTCGGTCGAGCAGGCGGGCCCCGATGAATTTCACATCGTCATCACCGCCGCCATCGGCCCGCTTCGACCTCGCTTCAACGGCTCGCTGCGCCTGACCGAAGCCGTGCCCCCCGCGTCCTGCGTCATGGTGTTCGAGGGACAGGGCGGAGCGATGGGGTTCGGCAAGGGATCGGCGTCGGTCGACCTGAAGGAGGCCGGCGCTGGCACGGAGCTGGCCTATGCGGCGCAGGCGCAAGTCGGCGGAAAGCTGGCACAGGTCGGCGCCCGGCTGATCGACAGCGTCGCCAGGAAGATCTCCGACGATTTTTTCAAAGCCTTTCGCAAGCAGTTCGCGCCGGAGGAGGCGGCACTGGCTGGAGACGGTGCTCCCGAGAAGCGCACCCCGGCCGCCCGCGCCATCGGCGGCGGGCCGGCCAATCCGGCCGATGCGGTGCCGCCGGTGCCGGTGCCGCCGCGGGCCGGGACCGACGCAGCGACGCGCGTGCCGGGCTGGTGGCTGATCGTGGCCTTCGCCCTTGGCGTGGCGGCAACGCTGGCCGGAGTAACGGTCATCTCATAGTCGAAACAAGAACGGGGAACATCCATGGAGACTACGCAAGGACGCCGCAGGTTTCTGCTGGCCAGCGCGGCATCGGTGCTTCTGGGCGACGCCTACGCGCAGGCGCCGTCCACCGGTAGGACGGTGAGAATACTGGTGGGATTCCCGCCGGGCCAGGCCACCGATATCGTGGCGCGCATGCTGGCCGAGAAGCTCGCGGCCGCGACGGGCGACAACTACATCGTGGAGAACAAGCCGGGCCAGGGGGGAAGCCTGGGCCTGGGCTACCTCGCCAAGGCTCCCAATGACGGCAGCGTCATGATGCTGGCCCACATGTCCGCGGTGGCGACCAATCCGCACATGTACAAGAGCGTCGCCTACGATTCGACCAAGGACTTCGAGGCCATCGGCCTGGTCGGCGACCTGCCGTTCGTCCTGGTGGCGAATCCCGCCGTGCCCGCCAAGAATGTCTCCGAGCTTATCGCCTATGCGAAGGCGAACCCGGGCAAGCTGACCAATGCGTCGTCGGGTAACGGCACCGTGTCGCACCTGGCGATGGAGGAGTTCAAGCGTTATGCCGGCGTGGATATCGTTCACGTGCCGTACCAAGGCAGCTCGCGCGGACTGACCGACGTCATGGCCGGAACGGTGTCGATCGCGCTGGAGACCGCGGCGGCCACCAAGCCATTGGTCGAGTCCGGCAAGCTGCGCGTGCTGGGCGCAGGCAGCGCGCAGCGGCTGGATGGCGTGCTGGCCGCGCCTACGCTGATGGAGCAGGGCATTCCCAAGTTCACCGCGGTGACCTGGTTGATGCTGATGTATCCCGCCGGCGTGCCGAAGAATCTGGTCGACCGCAATTTCGGGGCCCTGAGCCAGATCGCGCAGACCCAGGATTTCAAGGACCGCCTGCGCACCATAGGCGCCCTGCCGCGCAGCAGCCAGAGCCCGCAGGAAGCCAACGACTACGTGCGCAGCGAATACCGTTATTGGGGAGAAGTCGTCAAGCGCAGCGGCGTCAATCTGGGGTGACACCCAGCCTGACCCCAGGCTGGGTGGCGATCGTGGGCGCAAGAGTGCCCGCGGTGGCCGCTTCGATGTGCTGCATCAGCTTCTCGCACAGCGGCGAAGGCTGCGCATCGCGCCGCAGGATGAAGCCGATCTCGCGTCCGGTGTGGGGGAGTTCGACTTCCAGCACCTTGACGGCGCCCGAGGCAATCTCGTAGCTCAGGTACTCGGGCGATACCGCCGACACCACGTCGCTATGCTGCAGGAGACCGCGCAACAAGCCGAGGTCTCCTGCTTGCACCGCCACGTGCGGGGCATCGATCCCCAACTGATGGAACAAGTCGTTCAGCAACTCGCGCGTCGGTGCCCCGCGATCCCGCAGCACCCAGGGATAGCGCACCAGATCGGCAATTTCGACGCGCTCCTGGGCGCATAGCGGATGCCCGGCGCGCGTGACCACGACCAGGTTGTCGCGGCCGATCACGCGTATCCGGAAATCCCGATGCGAGTAGTTGGCGTTGAGGCCGGTCAGGATGAAATCGATCTCGCCGGAGTGCACGCCCGCGAACAGGATCTCGAACGGCGCGTCCACCATGGAGACCTGGACATTGGGATGCTTGCCGACCAATGCCGCGATGGCCTGTGGCAACACCCGCGTTCGCATGGAAGGCAGCGCCGCGAACATGACCCGGCCGGTGATTTCGCCGCGCTGCTGCGCGATGTCGGCCTCGAGGTGGCGCAGTTCGGCCAGCACCCGCCTGACGCGGAACAGCAGCAGCTCGCCCGCCTCGGTCACGGCCATGCCCTTGGCGGTGCGGCGGAACAGGCGCAGTTCCAGGGACGCCTCCGCCTGCCTGAGCAGGGCGCTGACGGCGGGCTGGGTCAGGCCCATTACCGCCGCCACGCTGGGCATGTGTCCCATCTCGCGCAGGCGGACCAGCGCCGTCAACTGGCGTTCCCCCACCAGCATGGCGAATAGCGGCGCGCCGGGCGACACCCGGTAGGGCGTCAGCTCGGCACAGGCCTGGCGCAGCTCGGCATCGATGCGCAGCGCGCGGCGGTAGGCCGCATCGCCGAAAGACGTGGGCGTCATGCCCGACGACTGGCGTTCGAACAGCGGCGCCTCGAAGCTGGCTTCGAGCTGGCGGATGGAGCTGGCCACCGCCGAAGGGGTCCGCAGCAGGCGTTCGGCCGCATGCGCGATGCTGCCTTCCTCCACCACGGCGATCAGCGCCCGCAGGTGCCGCATGTGGTTACGTTCTTGCATTAAAAAACGTCCGATAAGAAAAATTGCTGGCTCAGCAAGAATAACTTGGTCGTTTCCCCGGGGGCAAGAACCTACAATCGCGCTTGACGCAGTCGTGACAACCCCAGGGGAGACCGCAATATGAAAGCCGCGATGAAGACGCTCTGCTGTGCCGCCTTATCCTTGTTTTTTCTGGCTTCTCCAGCCAGCCAAGCCCAGGTCGTTCCCATCCGGGTGGGCCATGGCTCGTCCGCCGAGGAACCGTTGTGGACGATGAAGGCGTCGCCCGCCGTCACCCCGGGACAGAATCGCGACTACAAGCTCGAGTACACCCTTTTTCGGGGAACCGATAAGCGTTTTCAAGCATTTGAAGCCGGCGAACTGGATATCGCCACCGGTTCCGCGCACAGCGTCATGATGGCCGCGGCCCAGGGCATCAAGTTCAAGATCGTCGCGTCGCTGTCGCGCGAAGGCGGTCCCAAGGGCTTCGCCACGCAGTACATGGTGCTCGACAGCTCGCCGATCAAAAGCATTGCCGACCTGAAGGGCAAGACTGTGGGGATCAATGGGGCGCGCTCGTCGGCGGAAATCTGGGCCCGGCTGGCGATCAAGAAGCACGGGCTGAATCCGCAGCGCGACGTCAAATGGGTGGCCGTTCCCTTCCCCAGCCAGGGCGAGGCGGTGCGCGCCGGCAAGCTGGACATCGGCGCCTTCCCGCAGCCTTTCGCCGCCTTCGAGGAGAAGCGTGGCGGCATGCGCACGGTCTTCACGTCGACCGAAGGAATTGGGCAGCAGGAAGACCTGATGCTGCTGCTGGTCAAGGAAGAGTTCGCCGCCAAGCACCCCGCCGCGCTGCGCTCCTTCCTGGCCGACCTGGTCAAGGCCACCGATTTCTACGTCAACCATCCGCGTGAAAGCCACCAGCAGTTGATCGACGCGAAGTTCGTCAACATCCCGCTGGATGTGTCGTTGGGCATGCGCAAGTACCTGCATCCGATGGACGGCAAGGTCGACATGGATTCCATGCGCAGGATGGTGGCCGAACTGAAGGACTTCGGCTATCTGGACAGCCTGGATCCCGCCAAGGTCGTGGACATGAGCTACCTGCCGAAATGAACGCCAACGCCAGCACCCCCGACTACCTGAAGGCGCAGGGCGTCGGCAAACGCTTCCTGCGCAACGGCCAGGCCGTGACCGCGCTGGAGGATTTCGATCTGTCCATCGCCGAAGGCGAGTTCGTCAGCATCGTCGGCCCCTCGGGCTGCGGCAAGAGCACCTTCCTGCACATGGTGGGCGGGTTCGAGCCGCGCACCAGCGGCACGATCAGCCTGGCCGGGCGCCCGGTCTCGGAGCCGGGTCCCGACCGGGGCATGCTGTTCCAGGACTACGCGCTCTTTCCCTGGCGCACGGTGCTGGGCAATGTGGCCTGGTCGCTGGAAGTGCAGGGGCTGCCCAAGGCGCGGCGCCTGGAGGTCGCGCGCAAATACATCACCATGGTCGGGCTGGCCAGGTTCGAGAACGCCTACCCAGGCGAACTGTCGGGCGGCATGCGGCAGCGCGTGGCGCTGGCGCGCACGCTGGCCTACGAGCCCAAGATGCTGCTGATGGACGAGCCGTTCGGCGCGCTGGACGCGCAGACGCGCGAACTCATGCAGGAAGAGCTGACCGACATCTGGCAGCAGGACCGCCGAACGGTGCTGTTCGTCACGCACGACATCGAAGAGGCCATCTACCTGAGCGACCGGATCATCGTCTTCACGGCGCGTCCGGGCCGCATCAAGGCCGACCTGCGCGTGGACCTGCCCCGTCCGCGCGGCGCGGCCGTTCGCAAGTCGCCCGAGTTCATGGACTACCACGCCCGGATCTGGGACATGCTGCGCGACGAGGTCCTGCGCGCGCGGGAAGGCTCATGAGCGGCGTTCGCGCCGCCGCGGCGGGCGCCTGGCAGCGTCCGCTGCGCTGGATCGCGGGCTGGACCTTGCCCGTGGCGCTGCTGGTCGCCATGCAGCTGGCGGCCGGCCAGCCGGGCGCGCCCCGCTACGTGGTGGCGCCGACCGACATCGCCGCGACGACCTGGGAACTGCTGGCCAGCGGCGAACTCATCCGCGACGCGATGGCATCCGGCGTGCGCTCCTACAGCGGCTTCTTCATGGGCGCCGCGCTGGGCGTGGCCATCGGTCTCCTGAGCGCGGTGTGGCGGCAGGCGCGCGCTTTCTTCGATCCGCTCGTCTCCACGCTGTACCCCGTACCCAAGGTCGCATTGCTGCCCGTCATCATTACCTGGCTGGGCTTCGGCGACGTCTCGAAGATCGCCCTCATCACGCTGGCCGTGTTCTTCCCCACCTTCATCAACACCTTGTACGGCGCCCGCGCCACGCCCCTGTCCCTGATCTGGGCCGCGCGCAACATGGGCGCGGGGCCTGCCTACATCTTCCGGCGCGTCATCTTCCCGGCCGCGCTGCCGCAGATCTTCACCGGCCTGCGCTCGGGCCTGGCGCTCTCGTTCATCGTGCTGTTCGCCGCCGAGATGGTGGGATCGCACGACGGCCTGGGCGACATGGTCGTGCGCGCCGAGGAAGCCATGCGCTACGACTGGATGTACACCGCCATCCTGGCCATCGGCCTGATGGGCTTCGTCAGCGACCGCGTCCTGCTGGCCATCCGGCGCCGCCTGCTGGCGGACAAGTATCCCGGGGAGGCCCGCCATGGTTGAGCGCCTGCGCGCATTCGCCCGACAAGCCATGGCGCCGCTGTACCCGCTGGCGGTCCTGGCCGTGGTCTGGGAACTGCTGTCCCGGTCGGGTTGGGTATCGCCGCGGCTGATGCCTTCCGTCGTGAAGGTGGGGCGGGCCTTCGTGGAGGGACTGGCCAACGGCGACCTGGTCTATCACGCGTCCATCTCGTTCTCGCGCGCCCTGAGCGGCTTTGGCCTGGCCATCGTCATCGGCGTGCTGCTGGGCGTGTTCATGGCCCGCAGCCGCTGGTTCGAATGGATGGTCGAACCCATCTTCTCGTTCGGCTATCCGGTCCCGAAGATCGCGCTGTATCCCGTCTTCATCCTGCTGCTGGGATTCGGCTCGCCGTCGAAGATCGCGCTGATCGCCCTGGAATGCACCTTTCCGATCGCCGTCAACACCTACTTCGGCATCCGCGCCGTGGCGCCGCGCCTGGTCTGGAGCGCCCGCAACATGGGCGCGGGGCCCGTGCGCATCTTCCTGCGCGTGCTGCTGCCGGCGGCGCTGCCCGCCATCATGTCGGGCATCCGGGTCGCGCTGCCCCTGTCCATGGTGGTCGTGATCATTACCGAGATGATCGGCGACAGCACCGGGCTGGGCTACTACATCGCCTACGCGTCGGCCTCTTTCATGTATGCCGAGTCCTATGCCGGCGTGATCGCCGTGGCGCTGATCGGCTTCACCCTCGACCGCCTGCTCGTCGCGCTGCGCGGCAGGATCATCTTCTGGGAGCCCGATGGCGCCGCCCGGAACTCCCGTCCTTCCCATTGAGGCTCCCACGATGTCACTCGAAGAACAACTGGACCAACTGGCGACGGCCTGCCGCGTCCTGGAAATGGAAGGCCATGGCGACATGACCCTGGGCCACCTGTCGCTGCGCGATCCGCAGGGACGCGGCTTCTGGCTCAAACGCAACGCCCGTGGCCTGGGCGAGATCCTGTCCGCCGCCGATTTCGTGCTGGTCGGCCATGACGGTGCCAAGCTGGAAGGCGAAGGAGGCCGCCACTCGGAATGGCCCATCCATTCCGAGATCCTGAAGGCGCGGCCCGACGTCAACGTCGTCGCTCATACCCACCCCTTCCACGCCAGCATCCTGTCGTCGTTCGGCACCGCGCTGGCGCCCTTCACGCTGGACGCCGATTATTTCGACGAACTGCCGTGCCACCGGGACGAAGCCGCCTTGCTCAAGACCGAGGAAGAGGGCGCTGCGCTGGCGCGTACCCTGGGGCCGCACTTCGCCGTGCTGATGGCCAACCACGGCGTGACCTTCTGCGGCACGTCCATCGCCCATGCCGTCTGCGTGGGCGTTTTCCTGGAACGCGCCGCGCGCATCCACGTGCTGGGCTCGCAGATGCGCACCGAAGCGAGCTTCCCGGTGCCGCCCGTGCGCCAGCGCCGGCGCGAACAGATCATGACGCCCGTCCACGTCGAGCATTCCTGGAACTACTTCGTCCGCAAGCTCGCGTGGCAGGAAAAGGCGCGCGGCGACGCCGCGCTCTTCGCCTAAGGAGACCCTGGACATGGCCACGCTCGAATCGCTGTATTCGTACCTGACGCCGCGCGACCGCGAGATTATCGAGCTGTCCGGCTATGGCGCCCGCATGGGGTTCGGCGCGCGGCCGGCCCTGGTGATCGTGGACGCCACCTATGGTTTCTGCGGCGACCGGCGCGAACCCATCGCCGACTCCGTCCGCCGCTGGCCCAACTCCTGCGGCGAGGCAAGCTGGGACGCCATCGACCGTATCCGCGAACTGCTGGCCGCCTTTCGCGCGCAGCAGCGGCCCGTCATCTACACACGGGGCGCGTACCGCGACGACAAATGGGACATGGGTTCGTGGCTGTGGAAGCATGCGCTGTCGCGGCCGCAGGAAGCGCCGCGGCCCCAGTCCGACCGGCACCATGACGAGATCGTCGATGAAATCGCGCCGCAGCCCAGCGACCTCGTCATCGGCAAGCAGAAGCCCTCGGCGTTCTTCTCGACGCCGTTGCAGTCCTACCTGACCCTGCTGGGCGCGGATTCGCTGGTCGTGACGGGCGGCAGCACCTCGGGCTGCGTGCGCGCCACCGTGGTGGATGGCTTCAGCGCCAACTACCGCATTGCCGTGGCCGCCGACGCCTGCTTCGACCGCCTGCAATCCAGCCATGCGATGAGCCTGCTGGACATGCATGCGAAGTATGCGGATGTGCTGGACACGGCGGACATCCTGGCGCACTTCGGAGATCAGGCGCCTGTCGACGCTCGGCCTTAGCGATGCCGGACCTGGGGGATCAGGTCCAGTGATTTTTTCTGCGCCGCGGCATGCTTGACGACATGCTCATGAAGCTTCTGCAGGTGCACATGCATTTCTTTTGCCGCCTGCTCCGGATCCCGCGCGCGCAGTGCCTGCAGGAATTGTCTTCTCGACACGGCAAGATCCTGCGCGGGATAGATTTCGATGCGCTGGAGAATGGCCCTGATCGTATCGGTCAATGAACGCACCACGAGCATCATGACCTTGTTTTTCGTTGCCGCGGCCAAACGGGTATAGAACTCGGTCGCGTGCTCCAGCCGGACCTCCCGGCTACCGGAAGCCAGCGCGATCTCGTTGGACCGAACGTTTTCGGCAATCAGTTCCAGGTCTTCTTCCGTGGCCCTTAGGCAGGCAAGCCGGACCACCGAATCGAGAATGAAGATCCTGGCTTCGGTCAGATCTGTCAGCGAGATGGTGCCGAGGTCGAGCATGTCCTGCATCACCTCGGTCATCTTGTCATCATTGCCATTCTGAATGAAGGCGCCGCCCTTCGGGCCGCGTACAAGGACGACGAGCCCCGCGTTTTCGAGGCTTCTCAAGGCTTCACGTATCGTCAGCCGGCTGACCGCCAACTGTTCGGCCAATTGGCGCTCGGGCGGCAGCTTGTCGCCTTGCTTGAGCTTGCCGGTGGCAACCAGTTGGCGAATCTGCTCGCAGACCACCTCGAAGGCCCGGCGGGACTGTATCGGTTCGAACAGAGGTGATGCGGCGGCACCCGACTCTTCCATGACACTCCTGTCTTGATGCGCGGGGCTCAAGCTTGGCAAAGGGACTGAGTTTAGACCTTTGTTGATCATACCAAAGACCCCCAAAGCCTCTGGGCATCGCTCCGTCCCTAATTAAGTTTCTTGCGCGCAAGCATTGTTAAATCTATCCTATCAATATGTATTGGTCAGACCAATATAGGATAGACCATGCACTTGTCACCATTGGAACATGCAAGAGGAAATCATGTCGCTGCAATTGACTCATGCCCAGAAGGCCGACTTGGTCCGCCTGGACGCGGCACTGGAAGCCGATATCCATAACCGTAAGAGCGCCTACAGGCATTGGGGTTTTCGCGCCGTTCACACCGAACTGAGGGACGCTCCCGTCACGGTGGTGGGTACGCTCCCGCCCGACCTCGAAGGCGTCTACATCCGCAATGGCACGAATCCCCAGTTCACTCCGATGGGAGTGAGATGGCAGATGTTCGATGGACCGGGAATGCTGCACCAGGTCCATATCCATGGGGGGAAGGCGACCTACACCAATTCCTATGTACGCACCCGGCGCTACCAGATCGAGAAAATGCTGGGTCGCGAGGTGTATCTCACCATGGGCGAGTTGTTGACGGGCGGGAAGGCTGCCGCCGAGAAAATGGCTTGGCTGAGCAAGCAGTACCAGGAAGGCGCGCTACCGGAGTTGAGGTTCAGCGGTACCGGGAATGGGACCGCGATCCAGTTCCATCGGGGCAGGCTGTACGCCTTCAACGAAGCCGGATATCCCTTCGCCCTGGATGTGCGCAGGGAAGAGGGAAAGCTGGTCATCGACGGGTCCGGCGAGCACGTGACCTGGGGAGGGAAACTGACGGGCCCCTTTTCCGCCCATCCTGCTATCGATCCGGACACGGGCGACATGTACAGCGTCGCGACGAACCGCTATGACGGCAGCATCACGATCGTCCAGGTTTCGAACAACGAGGTTGTACGGTCGCTTACCTACCAGCAGCCGCTTAATCACATGGCGTGGATTCATGAGTGCTGCATTACCGAGAACTACATCGTCTTCCCGGACATCTCGATGCGGGTCGACAAACAAGGTCTCCAGAAGGAAGGCGGCAGCATGTACTACTGGGATCCGAAATACGAGATGCGTTTCGGAATCCTTCCCCGGAAATTCGATCAGGACACGCCCATTCGCTGGGCCACGACCGGCAAGCCCGGTGCGATCTGGCATCTGGTCAATGCATGGGAGGAGAAAGGGCCTGACGGGAAAACGAACATCGTGATGTTCGCGCCGAGGTTTTCCGAATATCCGGATACCGTGCCCATCCATACGCCGGAGGAATCCCACGCCCACCTGTCGAAATGGGTCCTCGACCCCGACGCGGGCAAGGTGCTCGAAGACCGGGTCCTGATCGAATGGGGCTATGAGCGCTGTTCTTTCCACGTCGGCTACCGTGGCAAGAAAAATCGCTATTGCTATCTCCTTGATGAGCAGCGCGAGGGCTACATGGGCAAAGGCACCCTCAAGTACGACTATCGGGAAGAACGCGAGATCCGGTACGTGGACTACGGCCAACTCTACGGCGGCGAACCGCTCTTCGTTCCGAGAAAAAACGCGGTTGCCGAAGACGACGGGTATCTGCTGGACCTGCTCATGGGCGAGAACCTGGCCGAAGTGCTGGTTCTGGATGCAGCATCCATGACCGAAGTCTGCCGCTTGCAACTCCCGCAACGCGTGCCGTTCGGCGTGCATGCGGTCTGGCTCAACGGCGAGCAGATCGCCGCGCTCTGACATATCCATCAAACAATGAAATCAAGGAGACACCATGCACCTTTCTTCGTTGATCGGACGTTGTTTCATGCTGGCGATGCTTGTCGGCGGCGCAGCCGCGCAGGCTGAGACGGCCGCCGGATCCTATCCCTCCAAACCCGTCACGATCGTCGTACCCTATGCGCCCGGAGGGGTGGCGGATTCTACGGCGCGGCTGCTGGCGCAACGGTTGCAGGCGGAATGGCACCAGAGCGTGGTGGTCGAGAACCGTGCCGGGGCGGGTGGGCTGATCGGTGCGGGGCTGGTGGCGCGTGCTCCCGCTGACGGTTACACCGTGCTTCTGGGGGTGTCGGGTCTCGTCCTGCAGCCGCAACTGGTGAAGAAGGCGACCTACGATCCCTTCAAGGATTTTTCGCCAATCACCTTGATCGCCCGTCTGCCCTTGTTGCTGGCGGTTCCCAAGTCCGGAGCGGCGAAGACTCTCCAGGAGTTCGTTGCCCATGGGAAAGCCAACCCGGGCGGCACCAACATCGGCAACTACGGCGTGGGCACGCCTTCTCAACTCCTGAGCATCATGCTCAATCAGCAAGCAGGCATGGACCTGCCGCTGGTTCCTTTCCAAGGCAGCTCTCAGCTCGCGACGAACCTCTTGGGAGGGCAGATCAGCGGTGGGCTGATCGATAGCGTCACCGCGCGGCAGTTCGCGGAACGGCTGAACTTTCTTGCCGTGACGGGAACGCAAAGATTGCCGGGCTTGCCGAGTCTTCCCACGTTCCGCGAGCTGGGGTATCGCTCTTTCGAACAAGACGGGTGGCTTGGTGTGCTGGTGCCCGCCGCGACGCCTCAAGCCGTCGCCGACAAGCTGTCCAGCGAACTGGTGCGGATCATCACGAGCCCGGAGGTGTCGGCGAAGATAGAAAGCATGGGCATCACGCCCGCCGGCAGTTCACCGGCGGAGTTCGCCAAGGTCATGCGTACCGACTTCGACGTCTATGGCAAGGTGATTCGAGACGCGAACATTCGGATCGATTAAAGCGGCGGTTGCGCAGCGGAGTCAGGCCGGGCCGATCAATCCAGCGCGATGTTCAGCCGCTTGAGCACCAGTCCGAAACGCCGGGTCTCGTCGGCCAGCTCCTTCACATACTCGGCGCGTTCCAGCACGTAGGGCTCGTAGAACATCGCGTCGTAGCGCTTGAGGACCTCCGGGTCGCGCAGCACCTGCGCCACGTCGCGCTGGATCTTGTCGGCGACCGCCGCGGGCGTGCCCTTGGGCGCCAGCAGTGCGACCGACCCCGCCAGGTCGAATCCGGCTGGTCCGCCGGATTCCGAGATGGTGGGGACGTCCGGGAAGCCCGCCAACCGCCGGGGCGCCGAGACAGCCAGGTAGCGGACCTTGCCGGCGCGCTGCAGGGGGCCGGCGCTGCCGCCGCTGCCGAAGGCCCAGGCCAGTTCCTTGTTGGCCACCGCGGCGTAGAGTTGTCCCATGTCCTTGTACGGGACGTGCATCATTTCCACGCCCGCTCCCTGTTCCAGCATGGCACCGCCGATGTGGCCGGGGCTGCCGACGAACCACGAACCGTAGGTGACCGAGCCGGGCTTGGCGCGCGCCGCCTGGAGCAGGTCGCCGGTGCTGCGGAAGGGACTGTCCGCCGGCACCACCACGAAGAAGTAGTTGCGCAGCATGGGCGTGATGGGCTCGAAGTCGCGCATCAGGTCGTAGGGCAGTTTCTTGAACAGGTAGGGATGGGCGCTGGTCTGCGCATTGTCCATCTGGAGCAGGGTGTAGCCGTCGGCGGGACTGCGCTTGGCGGCATCGATGGCGATGAAGCCGTTGCCTCCGGGCTTGTTCTCGACCATGACGGGCTGCCCCCATTTCTGCGACAGCCGGTCGGCCACCAGCCGCAGCGCGACGTCGGGGCCGCTGCCTACGGGGAAGGTGGAGACGATCCGCACGGGTTTGGCGGGGTAGTCCTGGGCGTGCGCCGTGGATATGCCGCTCAGAACCAGCGTGAGCGCCGCGAGCACGGAATGGATTGTTGGTGTTTTCATGATCCGGATTCCCGAAGGTTGAGCAAGCCGTCGCAGGGGGACGCCTTGCCACTGTGCCACCGCCGGGACCGGTTGAGGCGGGGCATAAGCGCTTTCGGGACAGGCAGAAGCATTTTGATGGCCGGCGGGCGGGCATAAGTTTTTTCGCCGCCGGCAGAAGCATTGCCGGCTGGCGCCAGCCCGGCAGGGGGCCGAGAATAGGGGGATTCACTACCAGGACATAGCGATGAAACTATTTCCCAGCCTGCAACTGCACATGCCCCAGATCGACCTGCAGGAAATCATGGAGCATCTGCGGCACAACGAGGAACGGCGGACCTATCCGCTATGGCAGGAGGACGACTGCCTGTGTTTCATCGCGCGCGGCCGTGAATACCGCAGCGAGTTCCATCTGAATCCCAGCCACGAGATGCAGTATTCGCTGAAGGGTGACCTGCACCTGCACTATCGCACGCCCGAGGGGGTGGAGAAGGTGGCGGTGGTTCCCGAAGGGCATTGTCTTTACCAGCCGCCCATGGTGCCGCATTCGCCCAGGTTTCCGCCCGATGCGTTCCAACTGGTGGTCGAGCGCAAGCGCCATCCCGGTGAAGTGGACCGCTTCCATTGGTTCTGTCCTGCTTGCGACAATCTGCTGCACGAGGAGAGTTTCATCGTCAGCGACTACGGTGCCGATCCGGTATCGCGGGCCTACGACAATTTCTGGGGCTCGCTCGATTTCCGCACCTGCAAGAAGTGCGGCGCCATCATGCCGGATCGCTGAGCGGGGGCAGCCATGAGCGATATCCTACGCACGCTGGCGGAGAAAGTGCAGCCGCGACATACGGCGCTGGTAATCGTGGACATGCAGAACGATTTCTGTGCCCAGGGCGGCTACCTGCAGCGTACCCGGGCCGAAAGCGGACGCAATCCCATCCGGGTGGACGAGAATGCCGCCATCGCCGACCGGATCGGCGTACTGGCGGACGAGGCACGGCGATCGGGGGCCTCGGTCGCGTGGCTGCGCTCGGTCTACGATTTCAAGTACCTGGCGGATGCCCACGTCGCCATGCGGGACGGCGAAGGTTGCTGCATGGAAGGGACCTGGGGAGCCGATTTCTTCCGCATCCAGCCCCGGCAAGGGGACGTCGTCGTGGACAAGCATACGTTCAGCGGTTTTCACGAGACCGGGTTGCACGCGCAGTTGCAGGCACGCGGCATCAAGACACTGATAATGACGGGCGTGGCCACCAACGTCTGCGTCGATTCGACCCTCAGGCACGGGTTCTTCCTGGGTTATCACATCGTCGTGGCCGAGGATTGCGTGGGCAGCGGTAATCCGGTGGGGCACGAAGGCACGTTGTCGACGGTCAGGGTGAACTTCGGCGAGGTCACGACCTCGGCCGAGTTGCGGCTATTGTTCGGCAGGCACGCCCCGGCCGACGCCTTGCCGGCACGTTGATGCTCCACACCAAGCACCTTCGCCCCTTCCTGGCCGTCGTGCGCCACGGCAACCTGGCTCGCGCGAGCGAGGAACTACGCCGCGCCCAGTCGGCCGTGTCGCGTTCGGTGCAGGAGCTGGAAGGCTGGTTCGGCGTCTCCCTGTTCGAGCGCAGCGCGCGCCAGTGGCTGTTGACCGATTTCGGCCAGGCGCTGCACCGGCGGACCGGGCTGGCGTTCGCCGAACTGCAGCAAGCCTGCGACACGTTGTGCGAGCGCTATCCCGAGTCGGCACCGCGGCTGCGCACCGCGCCGTTCTTTTCGTTGGCCGTGCACGAGCGGCGCCTGGAACTGCTGTTCGCCTTCACCGAGCGCAAGCACATCAGCACGGCCGCGGCGGCGGTGGGAGTGTCGCAGCCTGCCGCCAGCATGGCGCTGTACGACCTGGAGGCCAGCGTGGGTGTGCCCCTGTTCGACCGCGCGCATGCCGGCGTCGCGCTGAACGAGAGCGGCGAGCTATTGCTGGCGCACGTGAAGCGAGCGCTGGCGCAACTGCGGCTGGCCGGCACCGAGATCTCGGCCCTGAAGGGCGTGATCGAGGGGCAGGTGGTGGTGGGGGCGCTGCCGTTCAGCCGGCCCTATGTGCTGCCGGTGGCGGTCGGGCGCGTGCTGGCGCAGCATCCGCGCCTGCAGGTGCGCACGCTGGAGGCGCCCATGGACACGCTGGTGGCGGGCCTGCGGCTGGGCGACGTGGATTTCCTGGTGGGCGCGCTGCCGGTGGAGCCGCTGGAAAGCGCGCTGGTGGTCGAGCAGTTGATGCGCGAGCCCATGGTGGTGCTGGCGCGCCGCGATCATCCGCTGGCCGCGGCTGCCGCCCTGGATCTGGCCGACCTGATGGAGGCCGCATGGGTACTGCCCCGGCAGGGTACGCCCACGCGCGAGGCCTTGGGCGCGTGCCTGGCGCAGCATGGGTTGCCGGAACCGCAGGTGGCGGTGGAATCGTCGGACATTTCCCTGATCCGGGGGCTGCTGCTGGAGACCGACATGCTGTCGGCGGCCTCGCGCCAGTTGTTCCCTCATGAACTGCGGGCGGGCATCCTGGTGGAGTTGCCGGTGGTGCTGGCGGGTACCGAGCGCTCCATGGGCATCCTGCGCCGCACGCAGGAGCATTCGTCGCCGGGCGCGCAGTTGCTGATCGAGGCGATCCGCCGGGTGTGCCGCGACGAATCGGGGACAAAGGATCAGAGGTCGGCGGCCGCGCGGCCGTAGTGGTTGTTGGCCTGCACCAGCTTGGAGAGCAGGCGCATGAAGGTGTCCTGATCCTTCTTGCTGAGCGGCGAGATCAGCCGCTGCTGAGCCCGCGTCATGCCGTCCTGCAGCAGGCCCATGACGCGCAGTCCTTCCTCGGTGATGAAGGACTGGCGCGAGCGGCGGTCGTCGGGATCGACGCGCCGGGTCAGGTAGCCCTTGCGTTCGAGCCGCTTGACGACGTCGGCGGTGGTGGTGCGGTCCAGGCCGAGTTCGTGGCCGATCGTCTTCTGGTCGCTGCCGGGCTGCAATGACAGGGCGGTCAGGATGCCGTACTGGACCGGGGTGATCTCGTTACTGCATTCCTCGAAGAACATCGCGTAGTGGATCTGGTTCAGGCGGCGGACCAGGTATCCCGCGCGCGACCAGAGCACCTGTTCTGCGGGATCGAAGGGATGCGAGGGGGGGGGCTGGGTCATTGTGGATGCTTCGCAGGTATACCGGGGCCGGTGGGGCCGGCGCATTTTTAGTCAGTATACTGCGGACCATCCGCCAGACCCAGGAATCAACGGCTGGCGGCCGCTCCCAGTGCCTGGAGCACTTCGTCGCGCGGCATGACGGCGGCATATTTCTGCTGCATGTCGAACAGGTTGGCCTCGTGCGGGCCGAGCGCGCGGTCGCCCACGCAGTCCGAGGCGACGATGGGACGCAGGCCGTGGCACATGGCGTCGACGACGCTGGCGCGTACGCAGCCGCTGGTGACCGCGCCGGCCACGATCAGCGTGCGCACGCCGCGCTGGGTGAGCCATGCGGCCAGGGTGGTGCCGAAGAAGGCCGAAGGCAGCGTCTTGCGCACCACGAGTTCGCCAGGCGCCGGAGCCAGTTCGGGAACGATGGCGCTGGCGGGGTCGTGTTCCTTCAGTTTCAGCAGGCCGGGCACCTTTTCCGTGAAGACGTTGCCATCGGCGTCGTCGTCGGCGAACACGATGCGCGTGTGGGCCACGGGCCATCCCAGCCTGCGGGCCTCGGCCAGCAGGACCGTGGTCCGCTCGATGGCGTCGCGGATGTTGCCGCCGCCGAACATGGCCGGATCGGCGAAGCCGTTGACGAAGTCGACGATAAGCAGCGCGGCCGGGCCCCGCAGTTCGAGGTCGGCGCCGAATCCCTGGCGCTGGTAGGTCGAGATTTCCTTGTGCATGATGGCTCCGTGTCTAGTCGAGGACCTTGCCGTCCACGACCATGTCCCGCCCGTCCAGGCTGACGGTGCAGCGGCGCAGCGGGATGTCGATGTGGCAGGCGGTGGTGCGGCTGCCGCCGGCCTCGTTGTTGGGTCCGAGCGAGAACAGGAAGTTGCCTTCGAATGCGCGCGCATCCATGCCTATCGTGGCCTCGCGGTCGTAGAGCCCAAGTGTGGACCAGCGGGCGCGCGGCTGCAATCCCCAGCCTATGTGCGAGATCGCGTAGGCCTCGGGATCGTCGAAGGACGCCATGTAGTCGTTGAGCAGGTCGGCGGACAGGCCGCCTTCGATGCGTACGGCGTAGCCGTTCTCCACCGTGAGCGCGATGGGATCGTCCACGTAGCATTTCTGCGGCAGCAGGATGTCGCCGCGGTCGATGACGATGCGGCCGCTGGCGCCGCCCTCGTTCGGCCAGGTCAGCGCGAAACCGCTGGGCCAGTGGTCCCAGCGCCCGGGCTCGTCGACGAAGCCGTATTCGCTGATGGCGGGGAATTCGCCCAGGGCGCAGCGCAGGTCGGTGCCGGCGGCCGAGCGCACGCGCATTTCGCGGGCGGCCTGGATGCGCGCGGCGGCGGCGGTGACGCGGGTCTTGTCCTGCTGGGTGGGGACCATGCGCATCAGCACCTCGGGCGGTTCGACCGCCAGCAGGATCCTGGTGCCGGTCTGCAGGATCTCGTGCTGTTCGGGCGAGAAGAGCAGGGTCATGAGGTCCAGGACGAGGTCGCTGGCCTTCAGGGCGGCGATGGCGGCGTGGTTGCCGGTCAGGGGCGTCGTGCCGAGGTAGGCCAGCGCGTCCCGGCTCAGGGCCTTCTCGCCGTTGACCGGCGGCAGGTCCAGCCGGTTGACGATGGCTCCCATGGACTGCGCGGCGATGGTGGCGCACGACAGGGTCTGCGGATGGGTGGACGCGCTGGTCAGGATGGTCACGGTCTGCCCCGCCTCCAGGCGGGACAGCGTCAGCACCTGGCGCCAGGCTTCGATGAACGGATAGTCGCTGATGGCCATGGTCTTGCCTGTGGTCTGGAGGTGGGAGGGATATCAGATCGAAACGCCGAGGAACGTGCCGAAGGCCTCGTAGAAGCCTTCCTCGTTGTCCCACGGAATCATGTGGCCGGCGCCGGGCACGCGCACGGTCTGCATCGAGGCCAGCAGGCTTGCGAACTCCGCGACGTCGGCGTCCTCGACCACGCCGCCCCGCTCGGCGGTCATCAGCAGCACGGGCTGGCTGATCGCAGGAAGGTCGGCATGGATGTCGTCGGTGTGGAAGCCCTCGAAGCTGGCCAGCACTGCTTCCTCGTCGCAGGTGTGCAGCCATTCGGCGCGCAGCCGCAGCTGTTCCTCGGTCCAGGTGGGGCAGAACTCGCGCATGGCGGTCCAGTCCATGCCGGCGCGCGCGGCCTTCATCGAGTCGACGTACCAGGGCAGCTTGGCGGGGTAGGGGCGGCGTCCGGGGCCGGAAACCGGCGGGTCGACCGCCACCAGGCGGGCCATGGCGGGCATGCCGATGCGCGCGGCGCGCAGGCCGATGCGGGCGCCCATGGAGTGGCCCACCACGCTGGCGCGCGCCAGGCCCAGCGCCTCGGCCAGCGCGATCAGGTCCTCGGCCTGGGCGTCCAGGCTGTAATCGAGGCCGGGGGCGGCGGCGGACAGGCCGCGGCCGCGCACGTCGAGGACATAGGTATCGAAATGCCGGCCCAGGCGTTCGCCCACGAAGCCCCAGGTGATGGCGGGGCTGGTGATGCCGGGGACGACGATGACGGGATCGCGCGAGGCGCGTTCGCCGTCGGCGCCGCCGTAGCGCAGGTAGTGCTGGCGGATGCCATTGGCGCGCACGTTGGCGCCGTAGAGGAGTTGGCTGTTCGACATGAAGGGCTCGCTGTAAGGAAGAGGCCGCCGTATCAATGAACAGGCGCCGGCCGGCATGGCCGGGATCGCCGTCGGTTGTGGGTCACAGGCCCAGGATACGGGCCGCGTTGCCATGGCAGATGGCTTCGAGCTGGGCGGGTTCCAAGGGAGCGCTGTCGATGAAGCGGGCGGCGGCCTCGGTCGATTCGTACGGGTAGTCGACCGAGAACATCACGGCATCGACGCCCATCTCGCCCACCGCGCCTACCAGCGTGGGATGCGAGCACACGCCCGAGGTGGTGATGAGCAGGTTGGAGCCGATGTATTCGGACGGCCGCCGTTTCAGGCTGATGCCGTAGGGGTAGGCGGCGAAGCGGCTGTCGAAGCGCCAGCGCTGGAAGGGCAGGCCCTCGCCCATGTGGCCCAGGATGACCTTGAGCCGGGGGAAACGGTCGAACACGCCGCCGAACACCATGCGCAGCGCGTGGCTGGCGGTCTCGACGCCCCAGCCCCAGCTGGCGCCGGCCAGCACCGGCGCGCCGTCCAGCGCGTGCAGCGGCTTCCACGGGTCGATGGGGTGCAGGTACATGGGCACGTCCAGCTCCTGCATCCGTTCCCAGAACGGATCGTATTCGCGGCCTTCGTAGTAGCGTCCCAGCGTGTGGCCGTTGACCAGCGAGCCCTTGAATCCCAACTGCTTCACGCTGCGCTCCAGTTCGCGCGCGGCCTCGTGCGGATCGTGCATGGGCAGCATGGCGAAGCCGGCGTAGCGGTCGGGCCGCCGCGCGATCCGCTCGGCCAGGAAGTCGTTGTTCTCGCGCGCCCGGCGCAGCGCGAGCGCGGTGTCGGGTTCGGCCTGCACGCCCGGGCCGGACTGGGACAGCACGACGAGCTCGATGCCCGCGCGGTCCATTTCATCGAGCCGCAGCGTGTCGAAGTCGGCCAGCCGCTGGCCCAGCTCCTTCATGGTGGCCGGGTCGATGAAGTTCAGGAAGGCTTTCGAGTAGGTCTCGAAGCCCGGCATCATGAAGTGTTCTTCCAGCGCGATCTTGCGTAGGGTAGTCAATTCCATTCCTCCTAGACGGGGTAGACCAGGTCGTTGGCGATTACCGACGATTCGTGGACAACCTGCCGTTCGCGCAGCAGCAGTTCGTCGCCGTCGCGGATGAACCGGTCGTGGTAGGTGCCGGCCAGGTGCAGCGTGGTGGGGCCTTCGACCAGGGTCTGGAACAGCACGTAATTGCATTGGACCCAGATTTCCTGTCCTTCCTCGCCGACGATGCGGGGGGCGGACAGGAGATGAGTCATGGTGCGGGGCGCGAACATCTGCGTGCGCGAGATCGCCACCGCCCGGTCGTGCAGCATGGGGCGTCCCTCGGCATAGACCAGCCCCACCGGCATGTCCAGCTCGGCGTTTTCTCGTGCGGTGATCCGGTAGATGCAGTCCTCGGTGAAGAAGCGCGGCCATTCCTCGATGTGGCCGCTGTCCAGCACCGCGCAGTACTCGATGTTGAAATGCTCGACCAGCGGCCGCAGCTCCGCCGCCCGCCGTGCGTCCACGCGCGAGGGCGCATAGCCTGAAAGCTGCAATGTCATCATGCTTTTTTCCATCCCATGACTTCTCTGTAGTACTGGTACATGCCGCGTATGGCGGCTTCCGAGATCAGCGACGTGGCCGTGCCGACGTTGCCCGCGTCCAGCTTCACGACGTTCATGTCCAGGCTGCTGCGGCGCACGCCCTCCTGCACGAATTTCATGGCCTCGTTGTCCTCCAGGCCCAGAAAGCCCGCGGGCCCCATCAGGTTGCCCTGGCGCAGACGGTGCCGGGTCATCTCGGGCGTGTCGTCCTCGTAGCCGAACATGGTCCAGATCATCAGCATGCTGTGGGGGCCGTTGGGCACGATCTGGCGCACGCCCAGCGTGTTCATCTCGCGCTGCACGACCAGGTTGGGCCAGATGGTCTGCATGGTGACCGACCAGGGAGAGTCGAATTCCTTCACGAACTCCAGGAAGCGGTCGTCCTGCAGCCGCATGCCGTCGTGGAAGGAGCGCATCTCCTTCTTGTTCTCCTCGCTGACGGCGGCGTACTTGTCTTCCTTCTTGGCCGAGGCCATGGTGCCGTGCCGGTGGTGCACCGGGTCGGCGATCATGGCCGAATCGTTGCCCGCGACCAGCAGGCCGAACACCACCAGGAACGAGTGCAGCAGCGTGGCGTGGTACGGATCCTTCAGGTTCTCGTGATACATCTTCCAGTTGCAGGGCAATTCGTTCTTGTAATAGCCCAGGATCTTGAGCGGCTTGCCGGGAAAGACGACGTCGAAGTCCTTCAGGATCTCGGGCGTCAGGTATTCCTCCAGCGGCTCCACGTCGGGCGAGTACGACGCGAAGACCACGCCGTGCCGGGTCGTGACGTGCAGCTTGAGCAGGCCGTGTTCTTCATTGCGGAACTCGCGCGGCATGCCGCCCTGCTTGTTCACGCCGCGCTTGAAGGGGATGCCCTGCAGGTTGCCCTTCAGGTCGTAGGACCACTGGTGGTAGGGGCAGACGAATTCCTTCGCGTGGCCCCGGCTGCTGCGGCAGAATTCCGCGCCCCGGTGCGCGCAGCGGTTCTCGAAGACGTGGATGCTGCCGTCGTCGGCGCGCGAGACCACGACGGGCACGGGGCCGACGTAGGAACGCTTGTAGTCGCCCGGATTGGGGATCTCGGCCTCCAGCGCGACGAAGTTCCACGCGCGGCCCTTGAAGACGCGCTCCATCTCGCGCTCGTACACCGATTGGCTGGTGTAGACCCAGTCGGGAATCAGGTGGTCGTCCGCCGGCCAGGCATAGTCGTCGGCGGGACCGTTCTTGGCGCCGACCGTGTAGTCGAGGATTTCCTGGTTCTTGTACATCGTGCTTCCTTTCGTTCCGGGGCTAGGCGGACGCCGGGCCCAGGGCCAGGCGCGCAAGCTGTTTGGCGGGGATGGCGGGGTCGGCCAGTGTTTCGGGCGGGCAGGCCAGGCGGCGGCCCAGCACGCCGCGGAAGGCGCGCAGGTCGCCGCCGGCGTTGATGGCGACGGCGTGGACCAGACGATCGCCGTCGATGCCGAAAAGCATGGCCTTGCCCGGCTCCCGGCCTTCCGGCAACTGGCCGCGCAGCCGGTAGGACAGGCCGGGCGCGCCATGGCCCAGCATCTGGATGTTGCAGCCGAACTGATCGGTCCAGAACCAGGGCGGCGGCGACGGTTCGGCATCCTGGCCCAGCATGGCAGCCGCGGCGATGCGCGCCTGTTCGTTGGCGTTCTGCCAGGATTCGAGGCGGCGGTGCATGCCGGTGGCGGCATCGAAGCCGCTGACGCAATCGCCCGCGGCGTAGACGCCTTCGGCGCTGGTGCGGCAGCGCGCGTCCACCCGAATGCCGCCGTTGCCGGCATCGATCAGCAATCCGGCTTCGCGCGCCAGCGCCACGCTGGGCACCTGGCCCACGGCCACCACGGCCAGTTCCGCGCGCAGCTCACCCGCGTCCGCCAGCGTGGCGGCGATTCCGCCGGCGACGGGGGCCAGGTGCGCCAGCTTCGCGTCCAGGTGCAGGCGCACGCCATGGGCCCGGGCGCGCGCGGCCAGCCAGCGCGAGACCTCGGCCGGCATCGCGCGGCTCAGCAGCGCCGGCCCCAGTTCGACCACGGTCACGTCCAGGCCCAGCGCGCGGGCGGTGGAGGCGATCTCCAGCCCCAGGAAGCCGCCGCCGATCACCAGCATGCTGCCCGAGGCGCGCAGGGCCGCGCGCAGGCCCTGCGCGTCGTCCAGCGTGCGCAGGTAGTGCACGCCCGGCGTGCCGGGCGGCAGGGCCGGCAGGACGCGGGCGTCGCCGCCGGTGGCGAGCAGGCAGGCGCGATAGGGCTGGACCGTGCCGTCGTCCAGGTGCAGTTCGCGCCGAGCGGGATCGAGCCGGACGACGCGCCGGCCCGCTTTCAGCGCGACGCCGGCCTGGACCTGGAAAGGCTCGGGCAGCAGGCCGATGTCCGGCAACTGTTCGTCGGCCAGCACGGCCTTGGAAAGGGGCGGGCGTTCGTAGGGCGCATGGGGCTCGTCGCCGATCAGGACCAGTTCGCCGGCATGGCCGAGTTCGCGCAGGGCGCGCGCCGCCATGGCGCCGGCCTGTCCCGCGCCGACGATGACCAGGGGCGCGGCGGTGTCATTCGACGGCGACATAGACGGCCTCGTCCTCGACCTTGACCGGATAGATCCGGATGGGCTGCGTGGCCGGCGCGCAGCGCGGCTCGCCGGTGCGCAGGTCGAACTGCGCCTGGTGCAGCGGGCACTCCACGCAGCCGTCCTCGACATAGCCGTCGGTCAGCAGCGCATATTGATGGGTGCAGACGTTGTCGGCGGCGAAGAACTCGCCGCCGCTGCGGAACAGGGCGAGGTCGCGGCCGTCCAGCTTGAACGGCATGCCGGCGTCGTCTTCGACTTCGTCCACCGCGGCGATTCGTGTCCAGTTCATGATGCTTCCGTTTATCAGTATGCTGAATTTCGTGGTGCGGCCCCAAGCACGGGGCCGGCGTGGGCTAGCGGCGGCCGAACAGCCCGCCCACGCCTTGCTTGAATTGGGACCAGAACGCCTTCATGCCTATGCTGAGCATGTTCAGTTCCTGGGGCGGCGGCGTGGTTCGGCTCGCGCCGCGCCGGTTCTGGTTCAGGGCCTGCTGCGTGGCCGCCAGCACCGCTTGCGCCTGGGCCAGCACGGCCTGCGCCTGCAGCAGCAGGGCCTGGGCTTCGGGCGATGCGGGCGCGCTGCCCGAACCCGTGGCCGGCCGGGGCGCGGCCGCCTCGTCCTGCATCGTGGCGGCGGGCCGCGCGGGCGCCCCGGGCACGGCCGGTTCGGCGGCATCGGCGTCGTCCTGCAGGGACGCGGCCAGGTTGTGCTCGAACTGCTTGAGGATGTGGCCCGCGACTTCGGCGATCATGCCGCTGCCGCGCCCATACTGCGCCACCGCGCCCGACAGCTGCAACTGGGTGGTGACGGTGACGTCGGTGCCGCCGCCGGCGGCGGGGACCAGCGCGAAGCTGAATTCCGACTGGGCCGACCCACGGCCCTTGGGGTCGAGACCGGAGCCGCGCAGCCAGGCGATGTGCTGCGCATCGTCCTTGCGTACCAGTTCGGCCTGGCCGTCGAAGGCCAGCTTGATCGGGCCCAGTTTGACCGACACCGAGCCCAGGTACTTGTCGTCGCCCAGCGCTTCCTTGAGCCGGGCTCCGGGCAGGCAGGGCAGGATGCGGGGAACGTCCAGCATCAGTTTCCAGGTTTCTTCCAGCGGCAGCGGGACGTGAAAGCGATTGGTGAATTCCATGGCGTCTGCGATCGGAGTCAAGGGTTGGCGCTGGGCGCCGTGGTGTCCTGGGCCGGCGGGTCGAGCAGCTCGGCCAGGCGCACCGGGGTCAGCGGGAATTCGGTGATGCGCACGCCGTGGCCGTCCAGCGCGTGTTCGACGGCGCCTATCACCGCGGCGGCCACCGCCAGCGTCGCGCATTCGCCTATGCCCTTGACGCCCAGCGGGTTCAGCCGGGTGGGCGAGGGCTGGAAGATGACCTCGATGGGAGGCACCTCCGGCGCGGTGGGCAGCAGGTATTCCGCGAAGGTCGTGGTCAGGGGCTGGGCGTTGTCGTCGTAGCCCATCCATTCGAACAGCGCGTTGCCGATGCCGTGCACCACGCCGCCATGGACCTGGCCGTGCGCGATCTGCGGGTTGATCAGGTTGCCGCTGTCCTGCACGGCCACGTAGCGCCGCACGTGGACGGCGCCCGTCAGCGGATCGACCTCGACTTCGCAGGCGTGCGAGGAGCCGGCGTAGGCCTGGGCGTCGCAGTGGAAATGTACGGTCGCGTCCAGGCCCGGATCGCCGGGGACGGGCAGCGCGTAGCCGGGCACGCCCTTGAGCAGCATGGCCAGCCGGGCCAGCGGGACGCGTTTGGCGAAGTCCGGGGTATGCACCTCGCCCTGGCTCAGCGTCAGTTCGCCGGCGTCCACGCCCAGCACGGCGGCGGCCGTGGCCAGCGCCTTGTCCCGGACCCTGGCGGCGGCCTCGGAGACGGCCGAGCCGGCCATCATGGCCTGGCGGCTGGCGAAGCCGCCCATGCCGTAGCCGGCCAGGCCGGTATCGCCCGCCGAGACCTCCACCGCCTGCGGTTCCACGCCCAGATGCGCCGCGCACAGTTGCGCCAGCGTGGTCTTGATGCCCTGGCCCATGGCCAGGGCGCCGGTGTGGACCACGATGCGGCCGGACGGATGCACGCGGACGCGCGCGGTTTCGTAGGGGCCGCGTCCGGTAGGCTTGACGCTGTTGGCCAGCGCGATGCCGCGCAGCAGGCCGGCGCGGGCCGAGGCTTCCCGCCGCTGCGCGAAGCCGTCGTAGTCGATGGCCCGGGCGGCGGTGGCCTGGAGCGCGGGAAAGTCGCCGCTGTCGATGACCAGCGGCACGCCGGCGCGCGACTTGAGCGGCTTGGTGTAGGGAATCTTCTCCGGGGGAATCAGGTTGCGCCGGCGGCATTCGAGCCGGTCGATGCCCGCGGCGGCCGCCAGCCTGTCCATCATGCGTTCCATGACGAAGGCCGCCTGCGGATAGCCGGCCCCGCGTATGGTCGCGACCGGCACCTTGTTGGTATAGGCCACCTGCACGTGCAGCGAAAAGGCCGGCACGACGTAGGGCCCGGTCATGGACGAGGCGGCGTTGTACGGGACGTTGGTGCCCTGGGGCGTATAGGCGCCGTGGTCGTGGACGAAGCCGCCGCGCACGCCCAGCACGCGGCCGTCGCGGTCGGCGGCCACCGAGATGCGCCAGAACTGGTCGCGTTCCTGGATGGTGGTCAGGAAGTTCTCGCGGCGGTCCTCCACCCACTTGACCGGCCGGCCCAGCGCGCGGGCGACGGCCGGCACCACGATTTCCTCGGGGTAGATCATGAACTTGGCGCCGAAGCCGCCGCCCACGTCGGGCGTGATCACCCGCAACCGGTCCTCGGGCTGGTCCAGCATGTGGGCGATGGTGTAGTGCAGCTCGTGCGCCATCTGGGTCGAGGACCAGACGGTCAGCATGCCGGTGGCGGGGTCGAGCATGGCCACCACGCCGCGCCCTTCCATGGGATGGCCGCAGCCGCGATGGACCCGGAATTCGTCGTCCAGCACGATGTCGGCGCGGTCGAAGGCCGCGTCGCAGTCGCCGTAGGCCAGGGTGTAGTCCTGCAGCACGTTGCTGGCCAGCTCGGTGCGCACCCGCGGGGCATCGTCGCGCACGGCCTGGCGGCAGTCCGCGATGGCGGGCAGGACCTCGAACTCCGCCTGCACGGCGGCCGCGGCGTCCTCGGCCTCGTGCCGGGTCCGGGCCACCACCACGGCGTAGGCTTCGCCCACGAAGGCGACCTCGTCGCCGGCCAGCGCGAAGGGCGTCGTGTCCTCGGGCAGGGCCGCCAGCGGAAAGCCCAGCGGCATGCGCCACGAGGTGACGTGCCCGAACAGGTCCTGACGGGCATAGACCGCGACGACGCCGGGCATGGTGCGCGCCCGGCTCGCGTCCACCCCGCGCAGCCGCGCGTGGGCATGCGGGCTGCGCACGAAGCAGGCGTGCAGCGCGTCGGGGACGGGCACGTCGTCCAGGAAGCAGGCCTTGCCCCGCAGCAGCGCATCGTCCTCGACGCGGCCGGGGCTCGCGCCCATGCCGGGGATGGCGGTCAGTTGGCGCTCAGCGTGCATGGCCGCCTCGTTCGCGCAGGAGCTGCGCGGCCCGCAGCGCCGCCGCCACGATGTTCTGGTAGCCCGTGCAACGGCACAGGTGGCCCGACAGCACGTCGCGCACGGTGCCCTCGTCGGGGTCGGGATTGGCGGCCAGCAGCTCGGACAGCGACATCAGGATGCCGGGCGTGCAGAAGCCGCATTGCAGCGCGTGCAGTTCATGGAAGGCCTGCTGCAGCGGATGGGTGTCGTGTTCGTCGGCGGCCAGGCCTTCCACGGTGGTGATGGCGCAGCCTTCGCCCTGGACCGCCAGCATCAGGCAGCTGCGCGCCGAGACGCCGTCCACCAGCACCGTACAGGCGCCGCAGACACCGTGCTCGCAGCCGACGTGGGTACCGGTCAGCTTCAGTTCGCCGCGCAGGAAATCGGCCAGGTGCAGGCGGGGCGCGGCCATGCCCTGGCAGGGCTTGCCGTTGACGGACAGGTGCACGGGGCGGGGATCTTGCGTCGTTGCCATGGGGAATCTCATCTCGTTGCGCGCTCGAGCGCGCGGGTGATCGCGCGGCCGGACAGGACGAGCGCCAGCCGCTGGCGGTACCAGCCGGGCACGTAGGCGTCGGAGCTGGCCTCCACCGCGCCGCACAGCGCGGCGGCCCGCTCGATGTCGGCCGCCTCGGCCTTGGTGCCCAGCAGTGCCTGTTCGGCCTGGCCCATGCGCACGGGCGCCGTCGACACGCCGCCCAGGGTGATGGAGCAGCGGTCCACCCGGGCATCGGGGCCGAAGCGCAGCAGCACGGCGGCCGACGCGATGGCGAAGTCGCCGTGCCGCCGCGAGAACTCCAGGAAGCTCCAGCCGTGCCCCGGCTCCCAGGGCTGCATCGACACGCCCACCAGCATCTCGTCGGCCTCCAGCGCCGGCGTCATGTAGCCGGCGGGGAAATCCGCCATCGCCAGGCTGCGCGTGCCGGCGGCGCTGGCCACGTGGACCCGGGCGTCCAGGGCCATGGCAATGGTGGGGATCTCGGCCGAGGGGTCGAGCTGGCACAGGCTGCCGCCCACCGTGCCGCGGTTGCGCGTCTGCCGGTGGCCGACGTTCAGGATCGCCTCGCGCAGGATGGGCAGCCGGTCGCGGACCAGGTCCGAGAACTCGACGTCGCGCTGGCGGGTCATGGCGCCGATCCGGATCGTGTCGCCCTCGTCGCGCAGGTAGGCCAGTTCCGGGATGCGGTTGATGTCCACCAGGCAGTCCGGGAACGCGAACCGCATGTTCAGCATGGCCATCAGCGACTGGCCGCCCGCCAGCACCCGCGCGTTGTCGGTGCCGGCCAGGCATTGCAGCGCCTCGTCCAGGCTGTGCGGCGCCACGTAGTCGACGGCGGGAGCTTTCATGGCGCCTTCAGATCTTCGACAGGTCGAGGGACGAGGCGGCGAACAGCTCCTCGGGCGCGACCCGGCGGCGCGACAGGCCCTGCTCGTGGTGATAGCGCGCGAAGGTCTCGATCACGTGGTGGTTGTCGGGCAGGCCGTAGGGCCAGTAGTCCTCGCCCATCAGCGCCTTGGCCTCGTTGTGGTGGTGGACCATCCAGGGCAGGGTGACGGCCAGGTGGCAGATCTCGTCCAGTTCCTTGACGGCCAGGGCCTTGGCTTTCAGGAAGGCCTTGTAGACGCTGACCGGCAGCCAGGGATTCTCTTCCACCAGCGACTTGCGTATGCCCACCATGTGCATGATGGGGAAGATGCGCGTGCGGCGGAAGTAGTCCTTCTCGGCGTCGATGTAGTCGCCGAACAGGCGGCCGACGTTGGGCGCGCCGCGCAGGAAGCAGGACGGCGCGCGGGCGCCGATGTAGCCGTCGATCTCGCCGGACTCCAGCATGCCCGACAGGGTCTTGTCGTCGGGGATCTGCTTCAGGTCGATGGATGGATCCAGCTCGATGGGCGCGCGTTCGCCCCGGCCGGGTTCCTCGACGCCGCCGCGCCGCCACTTGATGTCGGCCGGCTTGACGCCGTATTCGTCTTCCAGGATGCCGCGGATCCAGACGTTCGCGGTGATCTGGTATTCGGGCACGCCTATGGTCTTGCCCTTGAGGTCCTGCGGACGCTCGATGCCGCGGTCGGTGCGCACGTAGATGCCCGATTGGCGAAAGACCCGCGACAGGAAGGCGGGCACCGCGACGTACTTGTTGTCGCCGCGCGCCGTGGTCATCATGTGGCTGCTCATGGAGATTTCCGTCACGTCGAACTCCTCGTAGCGGAAGGCGCGGTGGAAGGCCTCTTCCGGCTCCAGCGGCACGGCGCGCACGTTGCAGCCCTCGATGGCGACACGGCCGTCGAACAGGGCCTGGGTGCGGTCGTAGTTGCCTACGGAGAGACTGATGTTCAGCTTGTTCATCGGTTTTCCTTTCGTGGATGCGGGGAATCTCAGTCCGCGCTCAGGCCGATCTTGCGGGCCAGCGCGGCAAAACGGTCGATGTCGTCGTTGACGATCTTCTGGAACGCGGCCGGGCCTTCGTCCGCGGTGGTGTAACCCAGGTCTTCCAGGCGCTTGCGCATGGCGTCGGTCTTCATGATGGCCGACACCGTCTTGTAGATGTCCATCTTGATGTTTTCCGGCGTGCCGCCGGGAACCGCCAGGCCCTGCCACTGGCTGAGGTTGAAGCCGGGCGCGCCGCTCTCGGCCACGGTGGGCACGTCGGGCACGGCCTTCGAGCGTTCGCCGGAGGTGATGGCCAGCGCGCGCAGCTTGCCCGAGGACACGTAGGTCAGCGCGCCGGAGATGGTGACCACCGCCAGGTCCACCTGCCCGCCCAGGACGTCGACCAGGGCGGGACCACAGCCCTTGTACGGGACGTGCACGTTGCTCATCTTGAATTCGATGTTCATCATCTCGCCCGCCAGGTGCGGATCGGTGCCGGCGCCGCAGGAGCCGTAGGACAGCTTGGAACCCGGCTGGCGGCCCGCCGCCACCACGTCGGCCAGGGTCTTGAAGCGCGAGGATGCCGGTACGACCACCAGCATGGGAGCGTAGGCGACATTGATCACGGCCGCCAGGTCCTTCTTGGGGTCGTAGCCCAGGTTCTTGTAGATGGCGGGCGCCAGGGAATAGGCGTCGTTCATCATCAGCAGGGAGTGGCCGTCCTTGGGCTTGCCCGCGACGATGCGGGTGCCCACGGTGCTGCCGGCGCCGGCCTTGTTGTCGACGATGACGGCCTGCCCCAGCTTGCCGAGCTGGTCGCCGATGAGCCGGGCCAGCATGTCGACCCCGCCGCCCACGGCATAGGGCACGGTGATCTCGACCGTCTTGACGGGGAAGGTGGGGGCGGCCTTGACCTCGGCCCGCGCCGCGGGCAGGAGGGCGGCGGCGCAGGCCAGGGAGCACAGCAGTTGGACGGGCATCTTGGTCAGCATGGGGGAGCTCGCAGGGTCGGGTTGATCGGATCGAGGAGGCGCACTGGATGTGTGCCTTGATGCACCAAATTACTCAGTAGGCTGAACAATATAGTCACTGTACTGAGTATTTGGCCGGCCGCTCATTGGGGGAATCACCTAATGGTGAGGAACGCGTGCCCCGGATGAGTGCGCCGGCCGGTCATCAACCGGTGTGCTTGCAAGTTCCGGACCAGATGGGAAGGCCGGGAGCCGGAGCTCCCGGCCGGGACCTACGCCTTGTACTGGGCCTCGATGCGGCGGCCGATGTCGGCGTCGACCTGCTTCCAGTAGTCGAACACCCGTTCGAGCACCGGCGAGCGCACGCCGGACTTCAGCGCGCCCACCACGGTATCGACCAGTCGCTGGCGCTGCGCATCGTCGAACACGTCGCGCACCAGCGCGCCGGCCTGGCCGAAGTCGTCGTCGTCCTTGCGCAGCTTGTAGGCTTCGCGCACCAGGCTGGTATCGACCTCCCAGCTTTCCTCCGGCGCGGCGCCGCCGTCGGCCCAGGCGCGTCCTTCGCTGTTGGGCGCGTAGGTGGCGGCATTGCCGGCATGTTCATAGGCCATGTGGCCGTCGAACATGTAGGTGTTGACCGGCACCTTCGGACGGTTCACGGGCAGTTGGTGGAAATTGGTGCCGATGCGGGCGCGGTGCGCGTCGTTGTAGGCGAAGGCGCGGCCCAGCAGCATCTTGTCCGGGGACAGGCCGATGCCGGGCACGGTGTTGCCTGGCGAGAAGGCGGCCTGCTCGATCTCGGCGAAGAAGTTCACCGGGTTGCGGTTCAGCGTCATCACGCCGACCTTGATCAACGGGTAGTCCTTGTGCGGCCACACCTTGGTCAGGTCGAAGGGATTGAAGCGGTAGGTCTTGGCATCGGCATAGGGCATGACCTGCACCGACATCACCCACTTGGGATGTTCCCCGCGCGCGATCGCCTCGAACAGGTCGCGCCGGTGGTAGTCCGCGTCCTGGCCGGCGATGCGGGCGGCTTCCTCGTTGGTCAGGTTCTTCTCGCCCTGCTGGTTGTGGAAGTGGTACTTGACCCAGAATTTCTCGCCCGCCGCGTTGACCCACATGTAGGTGTGCGACCCGAAGCCGTTCATGTGGCGCCAGGACTGGGGAATGCCGCGGTCGCCCATCAGGTAGGTGACCTGGTGCGCGGTTTCCGGATTGTGCGTCCAGAAATCCCATTGCATGTGGGCGTCGCGCAGGCCGGAGTCGGGCAGGCGCTTCTGGCTGCGGATGAAGTGGGGGAACTTCATCGGATCGCGCACGAAGAAGACGGGCGTGTTGTTGCCGACCAGGTCATAGTTGCCTGCGCTCGTATAGAACTTCAGCGAGAAGCCGCGCACGTCGCGCCACGTGTCCGGGCTGCCGGACTCGCCGGCCACCGTCGAGAACCGGGCCAGCATTTCCGTCTTACAGCCTTTCTGGAACAGGGCGGCCTTGGTGTAGCGGGAGACGTCCTCGGTGGTCTCGAACACGCCGAACGCGCCCGAGCCCTTGGCGTGGGGCTGGCGCTCGGGGACCTTTTCACGGTTGAAGTGCGCCATCTGTTCGAGGAAATGCACGTCGTGCAGGACCAGCGGTCCGTCGCTGCCCACCGTCAGCGAGTTGCGGTCGCTGGGGGCAGGGGCACCGGCGCTGGTGGTGCTGTGGCCGGGAAGGGAGGTCTTGTCGCTCATCGTCGGACTCCTGAAAGCGAGGTTGAGGATCGGGTCCAAAGACGCTGTCGTCTTTGCCCTACGCTGGCCCATCCTAGCCAAGAAGCCGAGACGGAACGCACAAAGCGTGCTCAGCCTTGTGTATCAAAAAGTAACGGAGCGGGCGCGGCCGTTCAGGCAAAGGCGTGCCAGCGTACCGTGCGTTCGGCCGCGCTGCGGGGCGCCTTGTCCATGACCATGGCGATCGTCTGGCGCGACAGCTCCTTGCGCCAGGCGGCTTCGGCGCCGCGCATGGCCGAAGCAATGGCACAGGGGCGGCGGCATTCGGCCGGGGGCGCGGCGCCTTCGCCGTTGCGGCGGATCTCGGAGCAGCGGAACGCCGCTTCCTGGCCCTCGATGGCATCGACCACTTCGAGCAGGGTGATCCGCGCCGGCGGGCGCGCCAGCCGGAAGCCGCCCTTGGGGCCGGCGGACGAGGCCAGGATGCCGGCCCGCGCGAGCGCCTGCAGCGACTTGTTCAGATAGGCGGCGGGCAGCCCGAACTTGGCCGCCAGCCTGGCGGTGGACACCACCTCGTCCTGCCCTATCCAACCCAGGGCCACGCAGCAATGCAGGCCCCATTCCACGCCTTCACTCATCCTCATGGCTCATGCCTCGTAATGGATAATCCGGACTATACACATCCAGATTGTGATTGACTAGCGTCGTGAACGAGACCAGAATCCGCTTCTAAATCTGGTTATTAAATATCCAGATTATGGCCGGGAACGACGAGATGCGGACCGGTAACGACAACGTTCGCGACAAGGCGGGCGGAAGGAGACGACATGAAAAAGCACCATCGCCTGATGGGCGTCTGCATCGGGGCCTGCATGGCCCTGGCGACCCTGGCCGCCGCGCACGCGGCCGGGCAGGAGAAACTGAAGATCGGTTTCATGGCCGAACTGTCGGGGCCGCAGGCCGCGCTGGGCCAGGACATGTACGACGGCTTCATGCTTTATCTGGACCGCAACGGCGGCAAGCTGGGCGGCCGGGAGATCAGCGTGGTCAAGGCGGACAGCCAGCTCAAGCCGGAGGTGGGCGTGCAACTGGTCGAGAGCCTGACGGGCCGCGACGACGTGCCCATCATCGTCGGAGTGACGTTCTCGAACGTCATGCTGGCCGTGCATCCGCGCGTCACGCAGAAGAAGGTCTTCCTGATCGGCACCAACGCCGGGCCCAGCCAGCTGGCCGGCAAGGCCTGCTCGCCCTATTTCTTCAGCACCTCGTGGCAGAACGACCAGCAGGCCGAGGTTGTGGGCCACTACGCCGCGTCCAAGGGCTACAAGCGGGTCATCACCATGGTGCCCAACTATCAGTCGGGCTTCGATTTCGTGACCGGGTTCAAGCGCTACTACAAGGCGCCACTGCTGGATGAAATCTATACCCCGCTCAGCCAGCAGGACTTTTCCGCCGAGCTGACGCGGATCGCGGCCAGCAAGCCCGATGCCGTGTTCGTCTTCTATCCCGGCGGGCTGGGCGTGAACTTCCTGCGCCAGTACCAGCAGGCGGGACTGCTGGGCCGGATACCGGTGCTGTCCGCGTCCACGACCGACGCCATCAACCTTCCCGCCCAGCGTGAAAGCGCCCTGGGGGTGATCACCGGCACCGCCTGGGGGCCGGACCTGGACAACGAGGCCAACCGCGCCTTCGTGGCCGGGTTCGAGAAGAAGTACGGACGCATTCCTTCCCACTACGCGGCGCAGAGCTATGACGGCGCGCAGCTGCTGGATTCGGCGCTGAAGAAGGTGGGCGGCCGCGTCGAGGACAAGAGCGTGTTCATGGCGGCGCTCAGGCAGGCGGACTTTCCGTCGGTGCGCGGCGCGTTCAGGTTCGGCAACAACAACTTCCCCGTCCAGGACATGCACGTGTTCGAAGTGATGAAGGATGCGCGCGGCCGCGTGACGCTCAAGACCATCGCGACTCCGCTGAAGGACCACCGCGATGCCTATCACGCCGAATGCCCGATGGAATGACGCCCGCGCCATGAACGCTCAACTCATCGCCACCCAGGTGCTGAACGGCCTGCAGCTCGGCATCCTGTTGTTCCTGATGTCGGCCGGCCTCACGCTGGTGTTCGGGATCATGAACTTCGTCAATCTCGCGCACGGATCGCTCTACATGATGGGCGCCTATCTGGCGGCGGCCATGCTGGGGGCCTTCGACTCCTTCCTGCTGGCGCTGCTGCTGGCCGTGCCCGCCACCATACTGATTGGCCTGGCGGTCGATCGCCTGGTGCTGGCCGGCCTGTACTCGCGCGACCATCTGGACCAGGTGCTGGCCACGTTCGGCCTGATCCTGGTCTTCAACGAGATCGTGCGCTTCGCCTGGGGGCCGGCGCCGGTCTACATCAATGTGCCGCAGGTGCTGTCCGGAACGGTGGACCTGTTCGGCTTCCCGTATCCCGCGTACCGGTTCGCCATCATCGCGGTCGGGCTGGCGGCGGGCCTCGCGCTCTATGCCCTGATCAACCGGACGCGCGTGGGCATGCTGATACGCGCCGGCGCGGCCGATGCGGAAATGGTGGGCGCGATGGGCGTCAACATCCGCCTGCTCAATGCCCTGATCTTCGGGCTGGGAGCCGGCCTTGCCGGGTTGGCGGGCGTGATGGCCGGTCCCATCCTGTCGGTGCAGCCCGGCATGGGCGAGCCCGTGCTGGTGCTGACCCTGGTCGTCATCGTGACCGGCGGCATCGGCTCCATACGGGGGGCTTTCTACGGCGCGCTGCTGGTCGGCCTGATCGATACGCTGGGGCGTGCCTTCCTGCCGGCGGTGTTCGATGCGCTGGCAAGCAAGGCCTTTGCCCAGGCCGCGGGTCCGGCGGTCGCGTCCATGCTCATCTACCTGCTGATGGCCCTGGTGCTGGCCATGCGCCCGCACGGACTCTTTCCGGTGAGGCACGCATGAGCTCGACCCCGTATGCCAAGGAGGCACTGCCGCGCGGCACGGGCGCGGCGGCCGTCGCAATGGCCGTTCGCCGCGCTGCTCCCGCCGCCGCGGTCTTCCTGGCGCTGTGCCTGGTGCCGGTGGCCGCCCATCTGCTGGGCCAGCCGTTCTGGCTCGGCCTGGTCGCGCGCATCATGATCCTCGGGCTGGCGGCCGTGGGCCTGAACCTGGTGCTGGGATACGGCGGCATGGTCAGCCTGGGCCATGCGATGTACTTGGGCGTGGGCGCCTATTCGGTGGGAATCCTGTCGGCCCACGGCGTGGATTCGGGGCTGGTCCACATGTCGGTGGCGCTGGCCGTCGGCGCGGCCGTGGCGCTGGTCGTGGGGCTCATCTGCCTGAAGACCAGCGGCATGGCGTTCATCATGATCACGCTGGCCTTCGCGCAGATGTTCTATTTCCTGGCGATCAGCCTGAAGCAGTACGGCGGCGACGACGGGCTGACCATCGCGCAGCACAGCCGCGTGCCGGGCCTGTCGCTGGGCGACCCCTACCAGTTCTACCTGCTGGTGCTGGCCTTGCTGGCTGCGGTCTGTTTCCTGTGCCACCGGCTGGTCGGCTCGCGTTTCGGCATGG
Source organism: Pigmentiphaga sp. YJ18 (assembly GCF_038066655.1). NCBI lineage: Bacteria > Pseudomonadati > Pseudomonadota > Betaproteobacteria > Burkholderiales > Alcaligenaceae > Pigmentiphaga > Pigmentiphaga sp. YJ18. Next base: position 1,641,668 of record NZ_JBBUKU010000001.1, read on the forward strand.
CGCTGCGCGGCAGCCGCCAGAATCCGCGCCGCATGCAGGCCCTGGGCTTTCCCATCCTGCGCTACCGCCTGGCCGCCTACGTGCTGTCGGCGATGATCGTGGTGGTGGCGGGGGTGCTGCTGGCCAACCTGGCTCGTTTCGCATCGCCTTCGTACATGAGCTGGACCCTGTCGGGGGATCTGGTGCTGATGTGCGTGCTGGGCGGCATGGCGACGTTGCTGGGGCCGATCGTGGGGGCGGCGGCCTTCGTGCTGCTGGAGGAGTTCCTGTCCAGCATGCCGCTCGAACTGCCTCCCGTGCTGGCGGACCTGGTGCGTACCCATTGGCTGGGTTTCTTCGGCGTTTTCGTCGTGGGGGTCGTCCTGTTCGCGAGGCGCGGGCTTTATGGCGCCGTGGCGACGGGTGGAGACGCCGATGACTGACATCCTGTGCGCGAGCGGGCTGGCCAAGCGCTACGGCGCCCTGAAGGTGACCGACGACCTGAGCCTCGAGCTGAAGAAGGGCGAGCTTCATGCCGTCATCGGCCCCAACGGCGCGGGCAAGACCACGCTCATCCATCAACTGGCCGGAGAGATCGCCCCCGACAGCGGCCGCATCACGCTCCGGGGGCGGGACATCACGCGCATGCCGGTCTACCGGCGCGCCCTGTCGGGCCTGGGGCGCTCCTATCAGATCACGTCGGTGTTCCGGGAGTTCACCGTGCTCGAGAACGTGATGCTGGCGGTGCAGGCGGGGCAGGGGCACAGTTTCCGGTTCTGGCGGCGGGCCCGTGGCGACGAGAGCCTGGCACGCCCGGCGCGCGACGCGCTCGAGCGCGTCAGGCTGGCGTCGGCCGCCCGGCGGCGTACGGGAACGCTGGCCCACGGCGAGATGCGGCAACTGGAGATCGCCATGGCGCTGGCCATGCGGCCCGAAGTGCTGTTGCTGGACGAGCCCATGGCGGGCATGAGCCGGCGGGAAACCGCCGGCCTGGTGGACTTGCTGCGCGAGCTCAAGCGTGCCTACAGCATCGTGCTGGTCGAGCACGACATGGACGCGGTCTTTGCCCTGGCCGACCGTATCAGCGTGTTGTCCTACGGCCGCGTCATCGCTTGCGGCACGCCGGAAGAGATCCGCGGCAACGACGAGGTGCGCACCGCCTACCTGGGAGATGGAAATGATTGAACGGGTCCGGTCGAACGAGAGGACGCCGGCGCCGCTGCTCAGCCTGAGCGGCGTCGAGGCGGCGTATGGAACCAGCCAGGCGCTGTTCGGCGTCGACCTGGAGATCCACGCAGGCGAATGTGTCGCCTTGCTGGGCCGCAACGGCATGGGCAAGTCCACCACCGTCAAGTCCATCATGGGGCTGTTGCGGCTGCGGGGAGGCGACGTCGAATGGCGGGGCCGCAGCCTGCGGCCACTGGGCGCGCACCAGATCGCGCGGGCCGGCCTGGGGCTGGTGCCCGAGGGCCGGCGGGTCTTTCCGAACCTGACGGTACGCGAGAACCTGATCGCCACGGCGCGCGTGTCGCCAAGCCGGACGGCCGGCTGGTCCCTGGACGACATCTACGGCATGTTTCCGCGGCTGCGCGAGCGCGAGCGGAACCTGGGGTGCCATCTGTCCGGCGGCGAACAGCAGATGCTCGCCATCGGCCGCGCGTTGATGACGGCGCCGGAGCTGCTGATCCTGGACGAGGCCACCGAAGGGCTGGCACCGCTGGTCCGGGGCGACATCTGGCGCTGCATCGAACTGCTCAAGCGGCGCGGACTCGCGCTGCTGGTGATCGACAAGAACCTGGGACCGCTGATGCGGGTGGCCGATCGCCACTACATCCTCGAGAAGGGCGCCGTCGTGTGGCGGGGCTCCTCGCAAGCGCTGCGGGACCGACCCGAGCTGGTGCGCGACTACATCGGCATGTAGCGTGCCGGCCTGTTATGTTTGAAGCAAAGGAGCTGTCTAGATGAAACGCATCGTGGTATTGGGCGGCGGCTTCGCCGGATTGTGGAGCGCGGTAGGCGCCGCCAGGAAGCTGGAGGAACACGGCATCGGCCCGGATGCCGTGCGCGTGACCCTGGTCGATCAGAACGATTTCCACAGCATCCGCGTCCGCAATTACGAAGAGGACCTCGACGCGACCATCGTACCGTTTTCGCAGGTGCTGGATCCGATAGGCGTGGAGCGGCTCCGCGGCGTGGTCACCGGCGTCGATGCCGAGCGCCGCATGGTCGAGGTGCGCACGGACGCGGGCGTGGTGCCCGTCCGCTATGACCGCCTCGTCTACGCGCTGGGCAGTCGGGTGCAGCGGCCATCCATTCCCGGCCTGGCCGAGCATTCCTTCGACATCGATACCTATCACGGCGCCAAGCGGCTCGATGCGCACCTGCACGCGCTGGCGCGTGGCGGCCGGGACCCGGGCCGGCTGCGCGTGCTGGTCGTAGGGGCGGGCCTGACCGGGATCGAGCTGGCGTGCGAGCTGCCAGCCAGGCTTGCGAAGCTGTCGGCCCAGGCGCACGACCGGCCGGCACCCCGGGTCGTCCTGGCCGATGCCAGCCCCTTCATCGGTCCGGACATGGGCGACGAGGCGCGGCCCGTCATCGTCGAGGCGCTGGCTGCCCAGGGCGTGGAAATGCGCACGGGCGTGTCCATCGCTGCGCTGGACGCACGCGGCGCGACGCTGGCCGGCGGGGAGCGGATCGAGGCGGCGACCGTCGTCTGGTGCGCCGGCATGCGGGCCAACGGCCTGGGCGATGCCTTCCCCGCGGCAAGGGACGGGCTCGGCCGCCTGGAAGTGGACGAGTTCATGCGCGTGCGGGGAATGCCCCACGTGTTCGCCGCCGGGGACGCCGCCCGCGCGGTACTCGATGGCGAACATGCCTCGGTCATGTCCTGCCAGCATGGCCGGCCCATGGGCCGCTACGCCGGCTACAACGTCGCGGCGGACCTGATCGGCGAACCCATGCTGCCCCTGTACATCGACTGGTACGTGACCGTGCTGGACCTGGGCGAGTGGGGCGCCGTCTATACCGGCGGCTGGGACCGCCGGATCATCTCGACGCGCGAAGCGGCCAAGGCGACCAAGCGGACCATCAACCGCGAGCGCATCTATCCGCCACGCAGTGGGAACCGGTCGGAGATCCTGGCGGCGGCCACGCCCCAGGTGCAGGAGCCGCCGGAAGTACGCGGCCGGAGCTGACCCGCGCGTGCCGGCCCTAGCGGATCGACACGCGGTGCATGGTCCGCGGCGAGGGGTAGTAGTCGTTGACCGCATAGTGCTGGGTGGCCAGGTTGTCCCAGACGGCCACCGAGCCCTTGCGCCAGTTGAACCGCACCTGCCATTCCGGCACGCGCGCAAGGCCCGCCAGGAAGGACAGCATGTGGGCGCCGTCGTCGTGCCCCATCTGGTTGATGCGCGTGGTGTACAGGCTGTTGACGAAGACCACGCGCCTGCCGGTGGCGGGATGGGCCAGGAAGACCGGCTGGTCCACCGGAGGATAGCGGCGGCGCATGGCGTGGTACTGCTCGTCGCCGTCGGGTTTGCCCTTGAGGTTGTTCACGAGCGCGGGGGCTTCCCAATGGTGAACGGCGGTCATGCCCGCCAGGTAGCGGCGCAGTCCTTCGTCCAGCGAGTCGTGCGCCGCCGTCATGCTTGCCCACATGGTGTCCCCGCCTACCTCGGGCACCTCGACCGCGTACAGGCAGGCGGCCACCGGCGGGCGGGGCTGCCAGGTCAGGTCGGCGTGCCAGATGTCGGTGCCGGTCTCCTTGCCGCGGGTCACGAGCATTTCCACGTAGGGGTTGGCCGGGTGCGACGGGAAGGTCGAGGACACCGGTTCGACGTTGCCGAACACTTGCGAGAAGAACACCTGGGCATCGGGCGAGAGCCGCTGCTCGCGGAAGAAGATGACCTGGCGCTCGGCCAGGAGGGCGCGCAGCCGGTCGGCGTGGCGGGTGACCTCGGCCGCGTCGGCAAGGTCGATGTCCAGCACTTCCGAACCTATGGCCGGCGTAAGGGGGCGGATCAGCATGATGTCTCCGGACGATGGGGCGCTACGGCGCCTTGCCGACGAAGCGGTCGGTATAGAAGTCTTCCAGCGGCGCGCGCCTGGCCAGCAAGCCTTCCTTGACATAGAAGTCCTGCAGCCGTCCCAGCAGGGCCGGGTCCATCTTGCCGGGTACGGCCTGCCCGGGATAGATGTCGCGGGCGTACGCGCCGATGATCTGCGCGACGTAGTCGCGCTTGTCCTGGTAGGCGGGAACGGCGGCGATGAAGTCGTCGACGGCGGCGTCCGGGTCCTGCATGATCTCGCGCATGGCCCGCAGGGTGGCGCCGACCACTTTCTGGACCAGCTCGGGCCGGGTGCGTATCGTTTCGTCCGAGGCCACGATGGCCTGGGGCAGGCCGGGAAATACCTGGTCGCCATGGAACACGCGTACCTTGGCGCCCGCGTTGATCGCCGCCAGGGCCCAGTCGGGCGTGGCGACCATGGCGTCGGCTTCGCGGGTGGCGAACAGTTTCCAGACGCCGGTCGGGCCGGCGGCCTGGACGTTCACGGCCTTCTTGTCCACGCCGTAGTGCTTGAGCATTCCCAGGAAGCTGTAATAGATCGAATCGGTGTACGAGCCGACCGTGACCGTCTTGCCGCGCAGGTCCGCCGGTGTCTTGATGCGGGTGTCGTCCTCGTGGACCACGACGCGCATCAGGGAGTGGCCGCCCAGCACGGCGACAACCTTGATGGGGATGCCGTTGGGCCGCAGGAACAGCGGGGCGTCGCCCACCGAGCTGCCCGCCAGGGCGGTGCCGGCGCCCACCTGCTTGGCCACCTGGACCCCGCCGCCATTGGCCGCCATCAGATTCACCTTCAGGCCCTGGGCCTGGTAGTAGCCGCGGGCCTGCGCCAGTATCCACGGCGCGAACCCGGGCAGCGTGGGCGGGGCGGGGGTCAGGACCGTGATCTCTTCCGGCGCAGCCGCGGCCTGGACGCCGGTCCCGGCCAGCGCCCAGCAACAGGCCAGCGACCCGGCGGCGCGCAGTATCGATGAGCGGGGAGGCAGCATGGCGGATACTCCTTCACGTGAATGGCGGGGGCAGGGCGGGGGGCTAGCGGGTGCCGGGAGATTGGGCGTTGCGTTCGGCTTCGATCAGGCGGGCGAGCATCCGGCGCGCCTTGACCGGCGCCAGGTCGGGAGCGAGGTAGACCGGATGCAGCGACGCCATGTCGGCGCCCGGTCCGAGGTTGTCCTGCTGCGCTTCGATCATCGGTTCGTCTTCCAGCATGAAGGCGCGTTCGGTGGTCGCTTGTATCCAGTCGGTCAGTTCGTCGTCGGCCGGGGACTGGCTGCGCGTTGCCGCCCAGAAGTAATGCGTGCGGGTGCCGCTTTCCGGCGTCGGCAGGTGCAGGAACGACAGGGTGACCCCGTCGCGGGGGTCGGCGCCGGCCTCGGTGGCGCCGACGTCCAGGAACAGGGTACTGGGGGGATGCCAGCGGATGCATGACCGCGCGTCGCCGGTGGCGCCGGGCCTGCCCCAGCACCGGCCCAGCAGCGGGCTGACGGTACAGCCCGGCTTCCAGCGGTTCGCATGGACCACGCCATCCGCCTCGAGGACTTCATGGCGGGTATTGCCGATGGCGCCGCCGGTGGCAAAGGCGGGATGCAGGTATTCGACGTGGCTGAGGTCGAGCAGGTTGTCGATGACGAGCTGGTAGTGCGCCTCGATGCGCAGGTAGCCCCATTGCGTCCGGTATCCCGGCCGTGCGTCGAACGGAGACAGGTCGGGCAGCAGCGCGGCGTCGGCGCGCGCCGGATCGCCCGCCCACAGCCAGATGAAGCCGTAGCGCGCCACCAGCGGATAGGCGCGGATGCCGGCGTGGGCGGGGATCTGCGGGCCGTGCGGGTTGTGCACGCACCGGCCGGTGCGGTCGTAGCGCAGCCCATGGTAGCCGCACTGGATTTCGTCGCCATGCACGGTGCCCCGGGACAGCGGCGCGAAGCGGTGCGCGCAGCGATCCTGCAGGGCGACGGGGCCGCCGTCCAGGCCGCGGAACAATACCACCGGCGTATCCAGGAGCACCCGGCGCAGGGGGGCGCGCGTGACCTCGGCTTCCGCCGCGGCTGCATACCAGGCATTGCGCAGATATTCCAAGGCCATCCCCCGAATCCGCCCGCATTCGGCCGGTCAATAATTACCATAAGTGGTAATTAAAATCAGGATAAGGCGGCTGGAACCGGGCGTCAACGTCGGGGGAATCCCTAGGTGCCGGGCGAGGGGGGCTGCTTGCCGCCTTCCGGCCGGATCTGGTCTTCCAGCATGCGCGCGACGAAGTCGACGTAGGCATCCATCATCGTCTCGGCCCGGGGGCCGGTTCCGAACAGGGTCTCGATGAGCGGCTGGGCCGTCGAGACGAAGGCGGGCACGCCTATCAATATCAGGTGTACGAAACGCGGATCGACGGCCGGGGGCGCGCCCTCGGGAAAAAGCATGGCGGTGATCTCCAACCCGCGCGCGGTGACGCGCTGGATGGGCGTCGGCGCGTCCGCGTCGTCCTCGCTCCTGGGGGCATGGTAGATCTCGGCCAGCGCCAGCCGCTCGAAATGGGGATGCTGCCGCATGAACTCGAGGCGCAGCGCCAGGCGTGCCTTGAGCTGCTCGCGCAGGGGCCCCGGCTGCCGCAGCGCCTGTTCCATGCGGTCCTGCAGCTGGCGCATGAGGAATTCGGTCACCTCGTGCAGCAAACCCCGCAGATCGCCGAAGTAATAGCGCACCAGCGACCGGTTCACCCCCGCTTCGGCGGCGATCTCGAGGATGGTGAGTTCTTCCGGGGTGCGGCGCTTGAGCAGGCCCACGGTGCAGTCGATGATACGATCCCGGCCTACCGACTGGCTGTCGATGGGCCGGCCGGCGCCGCGCGGAGCCGGGGCGTCTTTTTTCGTTCTGGGCATGGATCGGGCCGGCGGCGAGTGTGGCGACGCGCCATTCTAGTTAGTCCGGGCCCCCTTGTGCCCGCCGCGGTACGCCCGAGCACATCTTTCGTTGACAGTCTCGCGCGGGGCACGCTATTATGGCAAGCTCTCTGGAGTCGGCTCGCCCGGGCCGCGCGTTCTTTGATGTGCAGAATTGCAATATCCGGCAGGCACAATCGCTCGGATGTCCCGCAAACACTGCCTTTCTCAAGAGCCGCGTCGCGGCGTTCCTCCCCCAGCAGGTTTTCATGCCGCACGATCGTGCGGCCCGTGCATGTTCCTCTTCCGGTTCGCCCCGGTTGCGGCTTCCTGCTCGGGGCCGCGCTGCCGGATGGCTTGTTGTAGACGTCTGGGCCTTGTGACGTAGGCCGCAGACCTAACCAAAAGACCCCAAAAGGTTACGGAAGAGGGCTTATGCCAACTATCAGCCAACTCGTGCGCAAGCCGCGCGAATCCAGCCACGCCAAGAGCAAGTCGCCCGCTCTTGAAAGCAGCCCGCAGCGTCGC